>NZ_JAGSHT010000033.1 GCF_019947135.1 Occultella gossypii
TGGCGGCCATCCGAGGACGGCATCAACGGCTCAATCAGGTCCCACTGAACATCTGACAGCACGGCAGTTCGCGACACCAGAACAGACTCTCAACGAACACCCCCAACCTTTAGGAGACACGCCCTAGTCGAAGTCGAAGTCGAAGTCGTCGAGGCCGTCGAGGAGGCCGCCGAGCACCATCCCGCCGATGACACCACCCAGCATCCCGCCGGCCCCGGACCCGCCACGTCGGCCGCCGCCCCAGTCGTCGCCCCAGCCGGAACGACGGTCCTCGCCCCAGCCCGCCCGCTGCTCCTGCTCGCGCAGGTGCGCGGCCTCGAGGTCTCGTCGTGCGATCGCGGCCGCGTCCGCGGCGAGGTCCGCAGCCTGCCGAGCCTGGGCAAGTGCGGCCTGCGGATCGTCGACGAGTGCGACGCCGCCGAGCAGCCGTTCCGCCTGGGCGAGCCGGGTCCTGGAGTCCGGACCGATGTACCCGGGGTAGTCGGCGATGAGGGTGCGCGCGAGTGCGATCTGACGGTCGGCGTCTGCGTGGGCCGCCTCCAGATGGGCGCGCCGCCGCTCCCGCTCGGGCCGGTTCCGGCGTTCCTGGACGAGCCGGTCCAACGACTCGTTGGAGGCGCGGAGCCGGCTCAGCGTGGTGAACGGGTCGCGCGACGCCTCGCCGGTCGCGGCGGCCGTCACGGCCTCGTCCAGCGCGGCCGCAGCCGTCTCGACCTCGGGGTCCGGGGCCGCCGCCAGCAGGTGGCGGGCCTCGGCGATGTCGGAGCGTGAGTCCGCGAGCACGGCGGTCAGGATGGATTCCGCGTGGACCGCCTCCACCTCGTAGTCCGTGACGGCGTCGAGCAGTTCGTCGGCGCGGCGGACGCTGTCGGAAGCGACCCGGATCGCCTTGGTCGCCTCCTCGCCGCGGCCGGCCGTGTGCCGACGTTCGGCGAGACCCACGCTGCGCTCGGTGAACTGCAGCAGCGCCTCGGCCTGGTCGGGGTTGTTCGCGACGGCGACGATCGCCTCCTCGCTGTAGCGGGTGGAGAGCGTCGCGAGTGCGGCGCGCGCCTCCGCCACCCGGCTCGCGACGTCGGACGACTCGGCCCGGAGCCGCGCGATGGCGGTCGGCGCGTCGCGCAGGGCGGCTCGGCGGTTGGCGAACGCCGAGGCGGGAGCACGGACGAGCCGGTCCACCTCCGCGGTGGTGGCCAGCACGCCGGCCTCGAGCTGCTGCCGTTGCTGCGGTGTCTCCGGCTCGTCGTCCAGCAGCAGGCCGTTGAGGCGGAACGCTTCCCGCAACTGCGTGCGTGCCTGGGTGAGCGCCGCGGCGAGCTCACGCGTGTCGACCTCGCCGAACTCCGCGGTCGCGTAGCCGAGCTCGTCGGTGCCGCGTCGCACGGTCTCGTCGGCCCGAACGAGCGCCTCGGCGACCTCGGGGGTGACCTCCGGCGCTGGGCTCGGCTTCTGACGTCCGAAGATTCCGCCGAACATCGGGCTCCTCACGTGGATGGACTCCCATTATGCGCGGTGTGCCTGGGACTGCCGTCAAGCGTCGGCGGGTCAGTGCGCCGCCAGCCGTGCGAATGCGCCGCCCGCGCGGATCAGGTCGACGTAGGTGCCCGTCTCCACCACGCGTCCCTGCTCGAGCACGACGATCAGGTCTGCCGCCCGGGCGGTGGCGAGCCGGTGCGCGATCAGCACGACGGTCCCGCCGGCGGCGCCGCGGAGCCGGTCGATGATGCCGTCCTGGGTGAGCGCGTCCTGGTGCGAGGTCGCCTCGTCCAGGACCAGGACCGGGCTGCGCCGCAGCAGCGCCCTGGCCAGCGCCAGTCGCTGCGCCTGTCCGCCGGAGAGCCGCTGGCCGTGTTCGCCGAGGCGCGTCGCCAGGCCGTCCGGCATCGCGTCCAGGTCCGCCGTCAGGCCCGCGGCGGCGCAGGCGGCGGCGAGCTGCTCGGCGCTCGCGTCCGGGCGGCCGAGGGCGAGGTTCTCGCCGATGGTGCCGGTCAGCAGCACCGGCCGCTGCTCGAGGACCGTGACCTCCCGCCACAGGTCCGCGAGCGCCAGGTCGCGCAGGTCGACGCCGTCCAGGCGGACCGCGCCGACGTCGGGGTCCCAGACCCGGGTGAGGAGCCGGGCAAGGGTGGACTTCCCGGATCCGGTGGCGCCGACGACGGCCACGAACGACCCGGCCGGCACGTGCAGGTCCACGTCCCGGAGCGCGGGGTCCGGCCGGCCCGGGTAGGCAAAGGTCACGTTCTCGAGGTCGAGCGTTCCGCGCACCCGCCCGACGGCGTGGGGCCGGGCCGGGTCGGCGACGGCGGGTGGCGTCGTAGTCAGCTCGCGCAGCCTGCGGGCGCTGGCCAGCGCGGCAGGCAAGGATCGTGCGAACGCCTCCACGGAGCCGAGCGCAGGCGCGATCGCAGGGACGAGCGCGATCGTCAGCAGGAGCGCGGGCAGTGCCGCCCACCCGGCCGGTGGCGCGCCGGGTGAGCCCGCAGCAGCGACGACGGCGGTGTCCGCGCCGCCGAACGCCCCCTCGGGCCCGACTGCGGCGAGCGCGAGGAGCGCGATCGTGGTCACGGCCTGCCACGTGAGGGTCATCGCCGCACGTCGCCCGAGCAGGCCCGCGGTACCGCGCAGCGCTGACGCGACCGCGCGCCCGTGGGCGTCGACCGCCGCGGCCCGGTGCTCCACCGCGTCGAAGGAGAGGATCTCGGCGTGCCCGCGCAGGTCGTCGCTGACCTCCTGGGCGAGCACGGTACGGCGGTCGACCACCTCGCGCGCGGCCCGACGTGCCCGCCCGGCCCCCGCGACCGGCACCACGATCGCCCCGACCCCGACGCCGACCAGCAGGACGAGAGCGGGTAGCGGGCCGGCGATCACCACGGCCACGGCCACCCCGGCGAGCGGCATCCACACCGCCGTCACGACCGGGGCGATCGTGTGGGCGTAGAACACCTCCAGGCGGTCGATGTCCCGGGTCGCCGCGGACATCAGGCGGCCGCTGCCGTGGGTGTCGGTGACCGCCGGGGCGAGCGGCACGAGCCGGTCGAAGAGTTCGGTGCGCATGCGGCCGAGCAGCCGGAACGCGGCGATGTGGCCGGTGAGCTGCTCGAGGTAGCGGCACAGCGCCTTGACGAGCGCGGAGCCCACCATGAGCGCGACGGTGACGGCGACGAGCAGGCCGGGCTCGGCGGCCCCGACGGCCAGTCGGCCGAGGTTCCAGGCCGGCACCAGGAGGAGTGCGCCGCCCGCGGCGTGGCCGATCATCCGCGCGATGACCGAGATTCCGAGCAGGCCAGCGGCCGACCGCGCACCGCGCAGCAGCTCCAGCACCACGGCCGGCGTCGACGCGTGCCCACCGTCGCGCTCCGGCACGTGGGCCGGGCCGGCGCCGTTCGCCGTCGCTGCCACGGGCAGGATCCCGAGGTGTCCGGCGCTCATGGACGGGCCGCCAGGTCCTCGCGTGCGGTCGCGGCGGCGTAGTACCCGTCACGGGCGAGCAGATCCGCCGGTGTTGCCACCTCGACGACCCGGCCGTCGGCGAGCACCAGGACCAGGTCCGCTTCCGCCGTCGTGGCGAGCCGGTGGGCGATGAGGACGAGCGTGCGCCGGCCGCGCAGGTCCCGCAGGCTCCGGGTCACGAGCGCCTCCGTCCGTCGGTCCAGGTCCGCGGTGGGCTCGTCCAGGACGAGCACGGGCGCGTCGGCCAGGAAGGCGCGGGCCAGCCCGACCCGGCGGATCTGGCCACCGGACAGTCCCGCTCCGGCCTCCCCGATCCGGTGGGCCAGTCCTCCCTCGAGCGCGGCCACCTCGCCGTCGAGATGGGCCACGGTCAGCGCGTGCCACAGGTCGTCGTCGCCTGCGTCCGGTCGGGCCAGGCGCAGGTTCTGCGCGATCGTGCCGGTGAACAGGAACGGCTGCTGCGGAACGGTCCGCACCTGGGCGCGCAGTTGGGCGGTGTCCGCCGGCTGGCCGTCGAGGTCGATGCCGCCGACGGCGGTGGGCAGCAGTCCCTGCAGCACCATCGCGAGTGTGGTCTTGCCGGCACCCGTCGGTCCCGCCACGGCGAGCACGCCACCGGCCGGCACGGCCACGTCCAGCCCGCGCAGCACGGGCGCACCGGCACGGTCGGCGCCGAGTCCGCGCAGGGTCAACGAGACCCCGGACCGCGCGGCTGCCGGGACGGCGCCGTCCTGCTCCTCGCGGGTCCGGCCCGGGCCGGTGCGGCCCGACAGCCCCTCGAGGTCACGCTGGGCGGCCCGTCCGCCCATGCCGATGTAGAACGAGCGACCCATCAGGTCGATCGGTTCGTGGAGCAGTAACGCCAGCCCGAACGTGGCCAGCACATCGCCGAGGCCGAGGGACCCGGCGGCGAACCCGGCCAGTGCCAGGCCGAGTGCCGCAGTGATCATGACCAGGGAGAACAGGGCGTCGTTGACTCCGATCATGAGCTGGCTGCGGCGCAGCATCGCGCCGATCTCGCGCTCCAGGCTCGCCGAGGCACCGGCGAGTTCGTCGCGCCCCCGCCCCGTGGCTCCCATCAGTCGTAGCGTGCCGAGCGCCCGCAGCATCTCGTGGAACCTGCCGGCCACCGCCGCGGCGGTGCGGCGGTAGCGGGCGTTCGGACGCCGGAACCGCCGCATGAAGAACGCCACCACGACCGGCACGAGCGCGACGAGTGTCCCCAGGACGAGCGCGATCCGGAGATCCACCGCCACCGCGATCACCACCAGCACCCCGATCGGCGCGGTGAAGGACGCGAGCGTCGGTGGCAGGAAGGACGCCCGGTACCCGGCCACCCGCTCCACGGCGTCGGTCAGGCGGGACACCGCAGCGCCCGTGGCCGGGCGGCCCGGCCCAGCCCCGCCGGTCGGCGCCACCGGCTCCACGCCGTCCGCCGGGGTCCCACGAAGCACCGCCCGCACCGCCCGGCCCCGCCAGGCGACCTCCTGCTCGCCCTGGATGATCGGCGGCTGCGCGGCCGCCAGACCCGCGCACGCCGCCGCCGCGGCGGCAAGACCCAGCGCGAGGACGAGGAGGCCGAGCACCCGGGGCGGGGCTGCGCCGTCGGGCATCGTCGCGCGACCACCGACGATCGCGTCCAGCACCGCACCCAGGGTGAGCGCGAGACCGGCGAGGAACCCGGTGCGTGCCCACGTGAGTGCCACCGTCCACCAGCCGCGGGCGTCGAGGTCGCGGAGCAGGCTCCCCAGCAAGGACACCGCCGGTCAGCTCCCGGTCAGGTCGGGCTGGAGGATCCCGGCGAGCGTGCGCAGGCCGTCGGCCATCCGGATCCCGGCGCTCCCGGAGATCTCGCTGGAGGGCACCAGGTGGACCTGGCCTTCGGCGATCGCCGGGACGTCCGCGAGCGCGTCGGCCTCGAGGATCGCGGTGAACGGGTCGAGCCCGGCGCCGCGGAAGTCCTCCACGAGGATCACGTCCGGTGCGGTGGCGAGGATCATCTCGGCATCCGCGGGCACCGTGCCGTTCCAGCCCTGCTCCGCCGCGATCGGGTCACCGCCGGCGAGCTCGGCGAGCGTGGTCGGCGTGGAGCCGATGCCGGTGATGAGTACCTGGTCTCCGCGTGCCATCAGGGCGAGCACGCGGGGGCGTTCGGTCGCGCCGGCGACGGCGTCGGTCACCTCGGCGACCTCTGCCTCGAACGCCGATGCGGCCGTCTCGGCGGCCTCGTCGGCACCGACGGCGGTCCCGATCGTGCGCAGCGACGCGGCGACGGCGTCCGGGCCGGCGAAGTCCGCCGCGGTGAACACCAGAGCCGGCACCCCGGAACCGGCAAGCAGGCCCGCGGCATCCTCCTCACCGTCGTGTCGCCCGGTCATCAGCACCAGATCCGGCTCCAGGGCGAGGATCTGTTCGGGGTCGGGAGTGGTGCCCGGCGCCAGCACGGTCTCGACCAGCTCGGCCTCGGCGAGCTGGTTGCCGGCCCCCTCGGTCACCGAGCCGGCGGCCACGGCGGCGACACGCTCGTGTCCCACCAGTTGCAGCGCGAGGTCCCCGGTCTCGGTGGACAGGGCCACGATCCGCTGTGGCTCGGCCGCGATCGACACGTCCGTCCCGCCGACGGTCACAGTGCGTGGCCAGACGGCGTCGGCATCCGCCGGAGCGTCGGCCAGCGGCGCGCCGGTGGTTGCGTCCAGGTCGGCGTCCGGCTCGACGCCGCCGGCGCAGGAGGCGAGCAGGAGTCCCGCTGCGAGCGAGGCGGCGAGGGTGGTGAAGCGGATGCGGCGATGGGTCATCAGGAACTCTCTCTGTGCTGGCTGTGCTGTGTCGGTTGGAGGCTGTGCTGGGTCGATTGGTGGCTGTGCTGGGTCGATTGGTGGCTGCTGGCTGCAGTGCCCCGGTCAGGCCGCCGGGCCGAGTGCGCTGACCCTCGGGGTACCGGTCGCCGGGTCGGTGTCGATCACGGCGCGGACGCCGTAGACCTCGGCCATCAGGTCGGGGGTGAGGACCTGCGCGGGTGACCCGGAGGCGCGCACCCGGCCGGCGTGCAGCATGGTGATGGTGTCGGCGCACCGAGCGGCGAGGTTGAGGTCGTGCAGCACCGCGACCACGGCCGAGCCGTCGCCGGCCAGATCCCGGAGCAGGTTCAGGACCTGGAGCTGATAGGCGACGTCGAGCGCGGAGACCGGCTCGTCGAGAAGGTAGGCGCCGGGCGCCTGGGCGAGCTGCTTGGCGATCAGTACCAGTTGGCGTTGCCCCCCGGAGAGGGTGCGCACGCTGCGGTGGGCGAGGTCGGCGACGCCGGCCCGGGCCAACGCACGCGTCACCGCGTCGGCGTCGAGTGGGCCCGGCCCGCGCCACCGCTGCAGGTGCGCATACCGGCCCATCGCCACCACGTCCCGGACCGTGAAGTCCTGGTCGACGCCGGTGTCCTGCGGGAGGAAGCCGACCAGCTGCGCGCGGCGGCGGGCGCCCAGACCAGCGAGCGGGGTGCCGCTCGAGGTGACCGATCCGCCGTCGGGCGTGATCAACTGCGCGAGGGCGCGCAGCAGCGTGGACTTGCCCGCCCCGTTCGGGCCGATCAGGGCGTGCACCCGACCCGGTTCCACGTCCAGGTCCACGCCGTGCAGGATCGGAGTGCCGCCGAGCCGGACGGCGATCCCGCGGGCCGTCAGGGTGCGGGTCATCGCGGCACGGCCGCGGACCGACGCATCACGAGCGCCAGGAGCACCGGCGCCCCGATGACGGCGGTGACCACGCCGGTCTGCAGGACCACCGGGCTGAACAGCAGCCGGGCACCGAGGTCGGCCAGCGCCAGGAACACCGCTCCCACGGCGATCGAGACCGGCAGCAGCCGGCGGTGGTCGGGCCCGATCACCAGGCGAACCAGGTGCGGCACCACGAGCCCGACGAACGAGATCACGCCGGTTACGCTCACGCAGGCGGCGGTGATCAGCGCCGCGATGCCGAGCCCGACGTGCCTCACCATGGTGGTATTCACCCCGGTCGCAGCGGCGGCCTCCTCGGAGAGCACCATGAGGTTGAGCTCGCGGGTCAGGCAGAGCAGGGCGGCCAGGCCGAGCAGCACCGGGACCACGATGAGCAGGACGTCCGCCCAGGTCGCGGCGGTGAGGTCCCCGTTGAGCCAGAACGTGGCGCGCTGGACGTCCTCGGCGTCGGGGGCGTTCGCGATCGCGGCGGCGATGACGGCGCCGAGCAGGGCATTCAGCGCGATGCCGACCAGGAGCAGGGTGCCGGCCGAACCCGGGCGGGTGATCCCGGCGACGCCCTGCACCACGGCGACGGCCGCGAGTGCCCCGGCGAACGCGCCGATCGGCAGCGCCCACGGGGTGGCCTGCGCGACGCCGGTGACGATCAGCAGCACCGCCGCGCATGCCGCCCCCGAGGACACGCCGGTGATGCCGGGCTCGGCGAGCGGGTTGCGGAACACCGCCTGCATCACGGCCCCGGCGCACGCGAGCGCGGCGCCGGTCAGGGCCGCCAGCAGCACCCGGGGCAGCCGGATCGAGGCGACCAGGCTGGCGTGTGCGGGTTCGGCCACGGGCAGGCCCAGACCGATCGCGTCGAGCGCGGGACGCGCGGGCTCGAGCAGGACGAGCAGCACCGTGCCCGGAGACGTCGCGACCGGCCCGAGCGACGCCGCGACCAGGACCGTGAGCAGGACCAGCCCCGCGAGGCCGGCCACCACCGCGCCCCGCGGCACCACCCGCCGCGGTGCCGCGGTGCCGGGGGCCGCCCGCTCCGGCGCGGTGGCTGGGAGGGCGGCCCTGACGGACTGTGATCCGGTCGGAGCCGCGGCTGGATGTTGGAGAAGTCGGGACACGACCGACACCCTAGTCGGTAATGAGACCCGTTCGCACTACACGGGTGACAGTCGCTCAGCCGCCGAGCTGGAGCAGCACCGCCCCACCGGCGGCGAGGACGATCGCGACGACCTCCCGCCTCCAGAGATGTTCACCCAGCATGAACCGCGCGATGAGCACACCCCAGACCACGCTGGTCTCGCGGACGGCCGAGACCAGCGCGAGCGGGGCGTACGCCTGTGCCCAGACCACGATGCCGTAGGAGGTCACCGACATCAGCCCACCGAACAGGCCCATGCGCACATTGCCGCGGAGCCGCTCGCGCCGGCCCGGCCCCATCTGCCGGGCCGACAGGCCCGCGAGGAGCGGCCCGAGCACCGCGAACATCCAGCAGATGTAGGGAAGCGGCTCGGCCGTCATCCGCACGCCGACGCCGTCGAGCAGGCTGTAGGCGGCGATCACGAGCCCGGTGAGCAGGGCCAGCCCGAGGCCGGTGCCAGGCCGCGGCAACCCGCGCGAGAGCGCCAGGGTGGCCAGGGCGAACACCAACAGAGCCAGGCCCAGCCATGCCACGGTCGACAGGTGCTCGTGCAGGAGCAGCACCGCGACGGCGGTCACCACGACCGGGGAGGTCCCGCGCGCGATCGGATAGAGCCGGCTCATCTGCCCGAGCGAGTACGCCCGGGTCAGCAACACCATGTAGACGCACTGCAGGACCGCGGAGAGCACCAGGAACGGCCAGCTCGCCGGGTCGGGGAGCCCGAGTGTCGCAGTCGCGATGACCGCGCCGACCGCGCCGGTGACGGCGATCGCCGACCCGAAGAGGAAGGTCGCCACCCATCGGTCGCCGATGGACTTGGCGACGGCGTTCCACACCGCGTGCAACGCCGCGGTCGCCAGCACGACCAGCAGGACGGTGCTGGCGGTCATGGGATCTTCGCCGGCGCAGTCATCGGAACCCGAACGGCCGACCGATGAAGGCGGCCGAGGTGGGGGTGACGCCGAGCACCGCCAACATCTGGGCGGCGACGTCCGCCTGTTCCAGCGAGCGCGGGACCGGCGTCGCCAGACCCGGACCGGAGGCGGCGATCCATGCGGTGCGTTCGACCTCGGTGTCGCCGCCGTGGCCGCCCCCGTCGACGTGACCGTGGTCGGTGAGGACGATGACGGTCCAGTCCTCGCCCTCGCGGCCCGCGACCGCGGCCAGCATCCGGCCCAGGTGCGCGTCTGCGGCGACGATGGCGTCGCGGTACTCATGCCCGACACCACGCAGGTGAGCGACCTCGTCGGGTGAGCCCAGGTACGCGACCACCAGCGAACCACCGTCGGCGGCGTGAGACGTGAGGTGGGCGACAGCGTGGCTGGTCATCTCGGCGTCGACGGCGAGCCACGCCTCGCAGGTGTGCGCCGGTGGGCTGGCGGGCGACCAACCGCCGTCCGCGAACAGCGGGCCGCCCGAGTCGTTCGTGACCAGCGGTGTCCAGGTTGCGCCCACCCAGGTGGCGACGTCGGGACGTTGCCGGCGCACGAGGCTCACGACATCGGGATGTTCGGCGTAGCGGTTGCTGCTGAAGTCGTTGTCGACCACGCCGTGGTCCGGGGTGAGGACACCGGTGAAGATGGTCGACCACGAGGGGCCCGAGATCGTGGGCCCGGCGTCGTTGACGCGCAGAGGCCGCAGGAACCCTGCCGCCTCGAGCGCGTCCAGGTGGGGGGTCGCGACCTCTCGGAGGGTGTCGTAGCGCACGCCGTCAATGCCAACGACGAGGACATGATCTTCGGTCATGCCGCCAGCGTCCCAGACGCGCTCACTGGCCCGGGAGACGGGTCCGACCCCCGGACCACTGGCGGCCGTCGTCGGCCGGCAGCGTCGACCTCAGCGAGCGTAGCCGATCATCGATCACCCACACCCGGACATTCTCCACGCACCGGGCCGCTCACCTCGTTCGGCACGCCCTCGTCGGTGCTCGCCGCGTTGCCGGTGCAGGTGAGTGGCCCATCGATCGTGAGTCCGGAGAGCACGCTCGAAACGGTGCTGCCGGTGATCCGCACCGGCCCGCGGATCACGGTGTCGCGCAGGTGGACGTGCGCGGCGCCGTCTGCCGTGACGGGCCCGTTCAGGGTGGCGGAACCGGCCACGAGGGAGGCGCCCGCGGTCACCATGACCGGGCCGCGGACGGTCGCACCATCAGCGATGCAGGTGACTCCCGATTCCACGACCACTCGCCCGGGCGTACTCCCGGTGAGGGTCGTGGTGCACTCCAGGCCACCGGCGAACCGGGTGACCGGGCCCCGGGTGGCGGCGCCGGTGGCGTCGACAGCCTCGGCGATCCAGGCGTAGCCCTCGCCCTGCGCGATGCCGGCCAGGGTTGCCGTCGTGATCAAGCCACCGCCTTCGCCCGGCACGGTCTGCGCGGGTAGCGTCTGTAGGGGCTCGGTCGCCGTCAACGAGGTGGTCTCCACCAGCTTCGGGTACATGATCGAGACGCCGGTGATGAACTCGTCGTCGGCGTCGGTGAACCGGGCGTTCTCACCCCGGTAGGGATAGGTGTCCACCGACCAGGCGTTGAACAGGTCCAAAGTGGCCGAGTACGTGTTCACCGCCATCTGCTGGGAGGCGACGTCGAACTGGAGCAGACGTTGCATGGCGACGTCGCGGTACCGGTTCGCGAGGTTCCCGTCCCGCGTCTGGAAACTCTGGTAGTTCGCCATCATCTCCACCACGGTGCGGGTACTCCCGTCCGCCCGGGGCACGCTGACCTCGTGGGTCACCACGCCCGAGTGGTGCCCGGCGAGCACCAGGAACACGTTCTCGTACGGCTGGACGAGCTGCTCCCAGATCTCCTGTCCGCGCGAGGTCCAACGCTCGCCGTCCCGGGTGGTCCGTTCGCCCTCGTCGTTGAAGTACTCGTGCGAGGCGATGACCACGTTGTGGTCGGGGTGCTCGGCGATCACCTGCTCCGCCCAGGCGTAGCCCGCATCGTCCTGGGTGAACCCGAGGTTCACCACCAGGAACTGGGTGCCGGCGGCCTCGAACGTGTCGTAGTGGAAGGAGTTGTCCGTCTCGGTCAGCGAGTCACCCCACCACGGCTGGTCGGCGTAACGCTCCGGGCCGAAGTAGGAGTTGAACAGGCTCTGGTCGAGCCCCCACAGGTTGTCGTGGTTGCCCGGCAGCACCCCGTGCGGGATCTGCGCGTCCTCCAGCAGGCGCAGGATGTCCGAGGACGCCTGGAACTCGCGACCGGCGCGCTCCCGGTCCTGGGTGCCGAAGAGCCAGTTCTGGATCATGTCCCCGGTGATCGCGGAGTAGGCGATGTTCCGGGCGTCGGCATTGGCCACCACCCAGGAGAACATGTCCGTGTACCGCTGGCGTTCATACTCCGCGAGCATCTGCGGGTCCGAGATGTGACTGATCGAGAAGTCGTAGAGACCAGGATCCTGGAACGCCAGATTCGGCTCCACTGATGCATCGAACGTCTGCGCCGTGCGTGGCCCGTCCTGCACGGCCACGTGCACCACGTCGTCGACCGCGTACCCGGCGAGAGCGCCGTGCAGCGTCACCGCGCCGTCCGGTCCGACCTGGCTCGCGTCAAGCAGGTCCCAAGCACCGCCGACGGCGTCCCAAGCCAGCAGCTGCAGCTCGTTGCGTTCGAGCGAACGCCCCTCCCAGACGACGTCGAGGTCACCGGCCAGGTCACTCACGTCCAGCACGTAGCGCTGGTACGGGTAGCCGTACCGGTCGTCGCCGACGGCGAGCCCGGCCGGACCGTCCGCGACGGCGGACTCGGAGGTGTCCGTGCCGGGAGCCGCGGCGAGCGGGCCGCCGTGGGTAACGCCGGCGACCGTGGAGATCGCGTCCTGGGCCAGGTCGAGGATCGCCGCGGCCCGCACGGCCACGGACTCCAGGTCGCCGTCGGGGTCGGCGGCCGTGACCGTGATCGCGCGTTCGGTGAGCGCGGGATCGGTGTAGGCCTCGCCGGTGGTCTCGGGCATGTCCGGGCGGTGCGACGTCGGCACGTCGACCGGGTCGAGCGCGCCGGGTGCAGTGCCCGTGCCCGGGTCGTACACCGCGGTGTTGAACTCACCGGGGGTCCGTTCCACTAGCTGGAAGTCCTGCCCGTCCACTCCGGTGGCCTGCACCCGGGAGTGGCTGTCCGCCTCGTCGAAGCGGTAGGCGTTGTGCGCCGAGTACCCCTTCGTGCACGGGCTGTACCGGTCGTTCGCGGTGCGAGAGGCGTCCTCGAAGTAGACGCCGAGGGAGTCGACCAGTTCGCCTTCGGCGTCCTGGACGTACAGGCCGTAGCCACCGGTCTGGTTCAGCGCGCCGGTATAGGTGGCCTGCGCGAGAGCGCGTAGCGCGGCGGGAGCGTTGACGTGGGCCGCGACCCATACCTGCCCGGTTTCGAGCACCGCGCCGATGTCCGCGACCCGTGGCGTGGTGATCCGCGAGCCGTCTCCGGCGCAGCTCCACACCGACCAGCCGGTCAGATCGACCGGTTCGTCGCCGTAGTTCGCGAGCTCGAAGAACTCGTCGTCCACGCCGCCGGGCCCGGCGGGTGAGGCCTCGCTGACCCGGATCGGGCCGAACACGAAGGGCTCGCCCTGGCTGGGCGTCGGTTCGACGAGCTCGCCCGGGGTGCGCTCGGTCTGGACGAAGTCCGCAGCGTTGTCCCGGGTGGCGCCGATCCGTTGGTAGCTCTGCGCAGTGAAGCCCGCCAGGGTGGCCGGGGCCGGTGTGCCGTCTGCGCAGGCGGAGTCGCGGTTGTTGTACAGACCCACCCGGTCCACGGTGAGCTGCTCCTCGTCCAGGATCAGTGCGCCGGCCATCCGCACGTGCAGCGCGGCGGCGAAGATGACGTCAGGATCCGGCACGGCCGGGTTCCGGGCGGCGCTGAGCGTCAGCGTCCCGCCCGCGGGCAGGATCGTGCCGACCTCGAGCGCGGACCCGGCACCCATGCGACCGTTCGGACCGCACTGGTAGACGGTCCAGCCGCTCAGATCCGCGTCCGCGGTGCCGTAGTTCGCGATCTCGACGAAACCCTCGACGTTGCCGCTCGGCCCGATGTTGGCGATCTCGCTGATGAGCACGTCACCGCCAGCCCGGCTGCGCTCCTGGGTGGCGTTCGCGAGGCCCGGGGTGCGGAGCGCGGTGATGAACGCGGTCGACGCCGGGCCCTGCATTGCGACCCGCTGGTAGGACTCCCCGACCACGTCGATCAGGTCGTTGGGCAGCACGTCATCCGCGCCGGTGCCGCAGGCGCTCAGCGCGCCCTCCGGGAACACCGCGAGCGAGTCCACCCGGCCGTAGTGCGCATCCTGCAGATACACGCCGAAGCTCTCCGGGTGCATGCTGGTGGCGTACGTCTGATCGACCACCGACGGGTCGATGGAGCTCAGGTCCGCCGGGCGGGCGATGGTGTAGCGCTCCCCCGGCGCCAGTACATGTTCGGGTATGACGACCTGCGGTGGGTGGGACCTGTCGCCGGTGCCGATGCACCTGTAGATGCGCCACCCGGTGATGTCCACCGGGCCGGCGGAGTAGTTCTGGATCTCGACGAAGTCCTCGCGGGTGCCGCCCGGCCCGTACGCACCGCCCACCTCGCTGATGAGGACGCCGGAATCGACTCCCGATCCGGCCGGCACGGGTTCGGCACCGGCCGGCGCTGCCAGCGTCGCGGCGAGCATGGCAGCGATCGCCGCTCCCGCCGTCAGGGTGCGACGGCGGAGCGCGCCACCGGGCCCGGACGCGGCCATGCCACGGGGCGTGTGAGCACGAACGAGCCTGCGGGTGCGGCGGGGCCTGAGGGGCGCGGTCATCGTTGTCCTTGGGACGGGGAGCATTCGCTCCGGGGCGGGAGGCCTGGCTGGGAGAACCCGGCTCGCTGGTGCGAACCGGTCCGGGCTTCGTGCTGCGGTGCAGTCGGTCCAGATGCGCTGCGTTCGACATTGTCGAATGCTGTACGGCATTGCGATGTCATGACCGTATCGACAGTGGTTGAATCGTGTCAACGGTTGGTGCTAACGTCACCGCATTCTCGTAACTCGTTCGACTATCTCGCGTTGGAGTGGAAGACATGGCCGTCGACGACGAAGGGCCCACCCCCCAGGGCTCGCTGGTGCCACGCAGCTCGATCCAGGTGATTGACCGCACCGTGGCGCTGTTGCGCGCCATCGCTGGCGCCGGTGGAGGCGGGCTCTCCCTCAAGGACGTCACCACCGCAGTCGGGCTTCGGCCTTCCACCGGGCGGACCCTACTCAGCGCGCTGGCCACCCACGGCCTGGTCCGTCAGGCCGGGCCGGGCCGCAGCTACATGCTCGGCCCCACCTTCTTCGAGCTCAACCGGTCCTATGTGGCGCAGTCCGACCTCGCCTCGGTGGCCGCGCCGGTGCTACGCGAGCTGTGGCGCACGACGAACGAGACCGTGCACCTTTCGGTCCTCAAGGACAGCCTGCGGGTGGACCTCTCGGTCCTGGTCAGCCCGCAGCTGCTCAACATCAACCCGACCACGGCCACGTTCGAGGACGAGTCCAGTACGCCACCGTTCCGGACCGCGGCCGGCAAGGTCCTGTTCGCGGCGCTGCCGACCGAGCAACGCGATGCGATGCTCAAGTCGGCGCCTTGGCGCACCACCGGCAAGCCGACCCGCGCCGCACTCGAGAAGCTCGTGGGCGAGGTGCTCGCGCAGGGTTACGCCACGAACTACGAGGAAGACGCGCCAGGGGTGTGCGGAGTGGCGGCGCCGGTGCGCGATCACACCGGTCGGACGGTCGCGGCGCTGTGCATCGGTTACCCCTCGGTGCGGCACAGCGCAGGACACGACGAGACCCTGCGACGTGCGGTCGCCCGCGCCTCCGAGGAGCTCTCGGTCCTGCTCGGCGCCCCCACGAGCCAGACCCCGGAGGATTCATGACCACTCACTACGACGTCATCGTGATCGGCGGCGGGCCCGCCGGTTGCCCCGCAGCGATCCAGGCCGCCCGGCTCGGCGCCCGCACCCTGCTGGTGGAGAAGAACGGCGCTCTGGGCGGCACTACGACGGTGGCCGGTGTGGCGCTGCCCGGACTGTTCCACGCCTGGGGCCAGCAGATCATCGCCGGGATCGGCTGGGACATGGTGCGCCGATCGGTGGAGCTGACCGGCCGCGACCTGCCGGACTTCACCCAGTGGCAGCTACCCCACTTCAAGCTCCAGGTCCCGGTCAGCCCCGCGATCTACGCGTCCGTGATCGACGAGACCGTGATGGCCTCCGGCGCCGACCTGCTGCTGCACACCATGGTGGCGCGGGTGGCCCGCACGGAGACCGGCTGGGATGTGACCCTGTGCACCAAAGAGGGTCTGGTGGAGGTCACCACCGCGATGTTGGTGGACGCCACCGGGGACGCGGACGTGGTGGCGCACGCCGGGTTGCGCCGGCACGCCAACACCCACCGCCAGCCGGGCACGATCATGGTCCGCTTCGGCGGCTACCAGACCGAGGGCCTGGACTACGACGCCCTCAACGCCGCCTACGACCGGGCCATCGCCGCCGGCGAGCTGCAGCCGGGCGACCTGCACGACTTCACGAACCCGATGCGCAAGTTCCTGCGCAACCACGGTGAGAACGCCATCCACGTGCCCGGTATCGAGGGCGGTACGTCCGCCGCGAAGACGGCCGCCGAGCTCGCCGGACGCCGCACCCTGTTGCGCGTGTACACGTTCCTGCGTTCGCTGCCCGGGCTGGAGGGCCTGACGGTGGACCGCTGGGCCATCGAGACCGGCGTCCGGGAGACGTACACGATCGACGGCCTGACCCGGGTCACCGCCGTCGACTACACCAGTGGGCGGCTCTGGGACGACGCGGTCAGCTACAGCTTCTACCCGATCGACGTGCACTCCCACGACGGCGACGGCATCGACATCCGGCCGCTGACGTTCGGCACGTTCCCCACCATCCCTCGCGGCGCCATGATCCCTCGAGGGAGCACGAATCTGGTGGTGGCCGGCCGGGCGATCGCGGGCGACCAGGAAGCCAACTCCGCCTACCGGGTGCAGGCCTCCTGCATGGCGATGGGTCAGGCGGCCGGGGCCATCACGGCCCTCGCCGCCCGGACCGGTGCCGCCGCCGCGGACGTGCCCATCGAAGACGTTCGCGCCGCCCTGCGCGCCCACGGCGCCATCGTGCCCGGCGACCCCGGCGCACCCCGTACCGAGCCCGAGCCCGAGCCCGACTCGACCCACCCGACCGAACCTGCCGCGACCGGCCACCCGCGCCGCGCCTGACCCGACAAACACCCCCACCCCACGCCAGACCCTCGAAGGAGAGGCCCATCATGTCCCCCATCACCTCGGAAACGCGCTTCACCCCGTCCCGTCGCGCCCTGCTCCTCGGCGGCGCCGGGTTCGGCGCCCTCACGCTCGCCGGGTGCGGCGGTTTCGTGAACGACGACGACGGAGACCCGGGTGAGCAGTCCGGGTCCGGCGACGGCGGTGGCACCGTCACCGCGTACCTGTCCACCGAGCAGAACACCGGCATCGAACCGCTCGTGGAACCGTTCACCGCCGACAGCGGCGTCGAGCTCGACATCACGTCCGTGGCCGTGCCGGACATGAACCAGCAGCTGGCCGTGCAACTCTCGTCCGGGACCGCGGCGGACATCTTCCGGGTCTCGCCCGGGTACTCCTCCAACGTGGCTGCCGGTGTGCTCGGCAGCGGCGGGGACCTGCTCGACCTCTCCGACGCTGCCTGGGCCGCGAACATCGACGACGGCACCCGGGCCCTCTCGGACGTCGACGGCAAGACGTTCGCGTTCCCGGTCGCTCGGAACTCACTCGTCATGGCCTACAACCTCGCTGTCTTCGACGAGCTGGGCCTCGAGCCCCCGACCACCTGGACCGAGCTCCTCGACGTCAGCCAGGCCCTGACCGACTCCGGCCGGACCGCGATCTCGCACGGATTGTCCGGCGGCGCGATCTACCTGCAGTTCTACGTGTACATCCTGGCCGGGACCCTGCTGTACGGGCCGAACCCCGATCTCGACGCCCAGATGCGCGCCGGGGAGACCAGCTTCACCGATGAGCCCGGCTGGACCGAGGTGTTCACGAAGTACCTGGAACTGCGGGACCGTGGCTACTTCACGGAGGGCGCGCTCGGGGTCTCGCCCGACCAGGCCATGCAGGACCTGGCCACCGGCGCCGCCGGAATGACCGTGCTCACCAACTCGGGCCTGCCCGCCCTGTATGAGTACTCCGAGACCGGCGCCGAGGCGTTCTCCATCCTCGCGATGCCCGCCGGCGACGACGCCGACGCCACCCTGATGCCGACCGCGCCGGACTTCCTGGCCGTCAACGCGGCGGCCACCAACCCCGACGGCACCCGCGCCCTCCTGGAGTTCCTCGCCGAACCCGCGAACGTGGAGACCTACGCGAACACGCTTGCGGTGCTGCCCGGTCTGGACGTCGGAGTCCAGGTCGACAACCCTGCGCTCGAGCCGGTGCTGCCGCTCGTCGAGGCGGGAAGGACCGTCTCCTATGCGAACTACCTGTGGCCGAACGGGGACGTGCAGCAGACCATGCTGCAGTCCGGGCAGCAGCTCTACGCGGACGAGATCACCATCGCCGACCTCCTGGCCCAGATGGACGCCGAGTACGCGAAGGGCACGCCGTGACCTCAGCCGTGACCACGGCGACGTCACCGCGCACGACCGGACCGACGCCGTCGGGCAGGAAGGGGCGACTGACCCCGGGCGGGGTGCCGTACGCACTCCTGCTGCCCGCGTTCGTCCTCTACGCCATGGTGGTGCTCTACCCGACGCTGTCCGGGGCGGTGTACGCGTTCACCGACTGGACCGGGCGCGCCGACGGCACGAACTTCATCGGCTGGGCCAACTTTGTGGAGATCTTCTCCGACGTGGCAGCCCGCTCGGCGTTGCGGAACTCGCTGATCATCGCCGTGTCGGTGACGGTGGTGCAGACGCTCGTCGGGCTGGCGCTGGCGCTGGCGCTGCACACGTCGCTGGTGACCAGGAACGTGCTGCGCACGCTGTTCTTCGCGCCCGCCCTGCTGCCGCCGGTGATCATCGCGTTCCTGTGGACGTTCATCCTCACGCCGCAGGGGCCGCTGAACAGGGTCCTGCGCGGGCTGGGGCTGGACTTCCTCGCGCAGAACTGGCTCGGTGACTCCTCGCTGGCGCTGTGGACCGTGATCGGCGTGGTGATCTGGCAGAGCGCCGGGCTGACCATGGTGATCTACCTGGCCGGGCTGCAGGGGATCCCCACCGAGCTCAACGAGTCCGCCGCCCTGGACGGAGCGTCGTGGTGGCAGCGCACCCGCCTGGTCACGGTGCCGCTGCTCATCCCCGCGACCACCGTCGCGATGTCACTGACCCTGATCAGCAGCCTGAAGCTGTTCGACCAGGTGTTCGCGATGACCGGCGGCGGGCCCGGCTACGCCACCGAGACGCTGTCCGTGATCATGTACAAGGAGGCCTTCGTGTCCGGCCGGTTCGGCTACTCCACCGCGATCGCCCTGGTGCTCACGATGATCGTGTTCGCCTTCACCATGGTCCAGCTCGGCGCCCTGCGACGATTCGACGTGGACCGATGACCCGGCGGTTCGGGGCGGCCAGGCTTGGCCGCGAGGCGCTCATGGTGCTCGTCGCGTGCGCGTTCATCTTCCCGTTCTATGTGTTCTTCACCGTCTCGATGAAGACGCAGGCCGAGGTGGCCTCGAGCCCGCTCGGGCTTCCGACCACGCTGAACCTGGACAACTTCGCCACCGCCTGGGACCGCGGAGACCTGGGCGAGGCGTACCTCAACTCGATCGTCGTGGTCGCCCTCAGCGTGCTCATCCTGGTGGGCTTCGGTTCCATGGCCGCCTACACGCTGGCCCGGCGGCTGAGCCGGCTCAGCACCGTGGCCTACCTGGTGTTCCTGGTCGGGCTGATGATCCCACTGCAGCTCGGCATGGTGCCGTTGTACCAGTTCATGAACTCGGCGAACCTGCTCGGCACCTGGACCGCGCTGATCCTGTTCGAAGCCGGACACCAGCTACCGTTCACGATCTTCCTCTACGCAGGGTTCATCCGGGCACTGCCCCGCGAGTACGAGGAGGCCGCCCGGGTCGACGGCGCCGGTCCGGTCACGATGTTCCGCAAGATCGTGTTCCCGCTGCTGCGCCCGATCACCGGCACCGTCGTGATCCTCACCGGGATCACCACCTGGAACGACTTCCTCACCCCGCTGCTCTACGTGGGCGGCAGCAGCCAGCAGACCCTACCGGTGGCGATCTACGCGTTCCGCGGCGAGTTCGCCACGGACTGGGGGGTGCTGTTCGCCGGCATGGCGATCGCGATCATCCCGCTGCTGATCGTCTACTTCTTCCTGCAGAAGTACTTCATCATCGGGTTCGCGAGCGGGATCAAGGGCTGACCGAGCGAGCTCATCACCGGCGTCGGGCCGTCAGTCCACGAAGTGACGGACGAGCTCGGCGACGCGACGCTCCTGGTTCCCGGGCGAGAACCGGGCCGCCCGCTCCAGTGTCGCCACGCCGTGCACCGCCCCCCACAGCACCTCGGCCGCCGTCTCCAGGTCCGCCGGCGGCCGGTCGAGTCCACGGAGCGCGGCGACGATCGCCTCGAACGCATCCCGCAGCGGGCGTGGTGTGTCCGCGGAGGCGAACGGCACGCCGATCGGCAGGCGGAACATCGCCTCGTACGTAGCCGGATGACGGTCGGCGAAGTCCAGGTAGGACGTGACGAGCGCGCGCACACACTCCGCGCCGGGCCGAGCCCGGTCGGGTGCGGTCGTCGCGACCATCGCTCCCGCGAGTTCGACCATGCCGTCGAGCGCCACGGCGGTGACGATCTGGGACCTGCCCTCGGGGAAGTGCGAGTAGAGCACGGGCTGGCTGTACCCGATCGCGTCCGAGAGCCGTCGCGTCGTCACCGCTTCCCAGCCCTGCTCCTCCGCGAGCGCTCGAGCCGCGGCGACGATCCGCTTCTCCCGCTCCGCGAGCCGACGTGCCTTGTGCGCGGCTGCCGGTGTGGTCATGACTCAATACTAGCGCTGCTAGGTTTCTCCTGCTACGTTTTCTAGCATTGCTAGATTTTTGCTCACAGACAGAGGAGATTGACATGGACTGGTTGCCGATCGTCGCAGTGGTGGTCACGGGGGTGATGGTCGGGGTCGAGGCGTCGGTGGCCTTCGTCATCAACCCGATCGTCGACCGGCTGCCGGAGAACGCCGGGCTCCTGGCACGAGCCGACGGAGGTCGGATGCTCGGGCGGCTCATGCCGTTCTGGTACTTCGGATCGCTCCTGCTCACAGCCGCGGCGGCCATGCTGCTTCCCGAGGCAGCCATCGCGGCCTGGATCGCGGCCGGCCTGCTGGTGCTGAGCGTGCTGATGTCCGTCACCCTGCTGGTGCCCATCAACAACCGGTCGAAGAACTGGACGCCCGAGACGGCGCCGGCCGACTGGCGCGAACAAGTAGGGCGCTGGGACGCCCTTCACTACGTGCGCGTCGCCATCATCGTCGCGGCGTTCACGCTGCTGACCGTCGCGGTCGCCGCCTGAGGGCGGGTGGTCGGCCCGGCCGGTCCCCCGACCACCCGGGTCGGGTGACCGGGGCCGGTCTCGCCGACCACCCGCCGCGACGCTCAACCGCCGATCACCTCCGCGCCGTCGGCGATGACCAGGTCCTCGCCACGGTTGCCGGCGATCACGTTGGCCCGCAGCTCGATCCCGGCGCCGGCGTCGATGCGGACGCCGTTCGCGTTGCCGGTCACGACGTTGGCCTCGATGAGCACGTCGGTGGGGTCACCGGCGGCGTGACCGTCGTCGCCCGGGTCCGGGACCAGTCGGATCCCCCAGAACCCCTCGGCCCGGTTCCCGGTGATCGTGTTCGCCCGGACCACGGTCCCCGGCGCGTTGCGGAGCTCGATCCCGGAGCGTGCCGGCGCGAACTGGCCGGCGACGATGACGTTGTGCTCGATCAGGGTCGTCGGCGAGCCGAGCATCACGATCACGGCCTCCCGGTTGCCCCGCAGGGTGTTGTGGTGGACCCAGTTGCCCGGCCCGGAGGCGTCGTGCTGGGTGGCGCCGCCGCCGGTGTTGCCGAGGGCGATGCCCGCGGCCCTTCCACCGGTGACCGTGTTCCGGCTGATCTCGTTGAGGTACTCGTCCTCGCCGTGCAGGTCGATCGCGTCGAGCACGCCACCGGTGATCGTGTTGCCGGTGATCAGGTTGTTGTGGGTGTAGTACTGCAGCAGTATCGCGTGCCTGAGATACCTGCCGTCGAAGGTGTTGCCGGTGATCAGGTTGTGCCGGGAGTCGTCGTCGTAGGCGTACCGGTCCTCGCCCGGAGCCCCCTGGATCGCGATCCCGTACCCTGCGCCGCCGCCGCCCACGGAGGTCGCGTTCGCGATGTGGCTGCCCCGGACGGTCACGTCCCTGCTGCGTTCGATCCGGATCGCGATCCGCTGGAAACGCTCCACGGTGACGTTCTCGACCAGCACTCGTTCGCTGCCGTCGGGCCCCTGGTGGGCGAGGTAGATGCCGTAGGTGGGGCCGCCTCCGATGGTGTTGTCCTTGGAGTCGTCGCTGAACGGTCCGTCGAACGTGGAGGTGATGGTCAGCTCGGCGATGACAACGTCGTGGATGCCGTAACCGCGGAGCACCTTCCCCGCGGAGGTCGCCTCCGTGAGCGCCGAGCGCAGGATGGTGACGTCGGCGCCGGAACCGATCAGGTGCACCCCGGAGCGCAGCACCACGTGCGTGGTCGGGTCGGCGGGGTCGGTGCTGATCAGGTCATAGGTCCCCGGTGGCAGGAGCACGGTGTCCCCCGGCGCGGCCGCCGCGAGCGCGGCACGAAGGGCGACGGCGTCGTCACCGGTGTCGGCTGCCGGATCGGCGCCGTAGTCGCGGACGTCGAGCGTGGCTCCGTTCGCGGGTGCGGGCTCGGCGACGGCGTACGGGGTGCCGTCCGGCGTCACGAGCCCCGGCGCCGTCCACGGCTCGGCGTCCGGATCCGGCCCGGGCAGCAGGTCGGAGAGGTCGTCGACGATGGCGCCGTCGGGGTTCGGTAGGTACGCCCGGAGTTCGGTCACGCTGTTCCAGCCGCTCGCGGTGTTGCCGTGCCCGACGTAGCGCAGGTACCGGGCGGCGAGCCCGGTGTCGGGCGCCACCCCCAGTTCCACGGGCTCGAAGTTCAATGAGGCGCCGGAGCTCTCGCCGCCGGCCAGCGCGGTCTCCCAGACTTCGCCGTCGGTCGACACCTCGATGTCGAAGTAGGACTGGCGCCGGTCGCCCTGATGCCACGCGATCCCGAGGTAGCCGACCTGCTGGACGCCGCCGAGGTCGATGGTGAGCCATTGCGGATCGGCCCCATCGACGCTCTGTGCGGACCACCGGGTGGTCGGGTCCCCGTCCACCGCGCTCTCGGGGAGGTTGCCGTCGCTGCCAGAGGCGGTCACGGCGACCACCTCGTGGTGGGCCGGGACCTGATCCGCGGTCGCTGGGAGCGCGGTCGCGAGGGCGCCGACCATGGCCAGGCCCACGGCGGCCGCCAGGGTTCGGGCGGGTACCGGACGGCGCCGTCCGTCTCGTCGAGTGAAGTTCATGATGCCGACGTAAGCGTGGCCCGGCCGAGGGTGTCAACGGTTTCCCCACTGACGGAAATCCGGCGGATTTCCGCCAGCCGGAAAGGTCTTGTGCGCTGCTGGACCGCAGCCGTAGCGTGCTGCACACCGTCGCTCCGCGGCCCGAGACGAGGAGTGACGCTCACGCATGTACGTCGACATGTCCCTGGACCGCCTCGTCGAGTATCGCCCGACCCCCGAGGAGCCAGCCGACTTCGACGCGTTCTGGGAGCGCACCCTCGCCGAGTCCCCGGCCGGCCTGGCCGGCTACGAGCCGGTCGACGTCGGCCTGAGCACGGTGGACGTGTTCGACGTGACGTTCCCCGGCTACGCGGGTCAGCCGATCAAGGCCTGGCTGCTGCTCCCCCGGCACCGTCGGGAGCCACTGCCGGGCGTGGTGCAGTACATCGGCTACAACGGCGGGCGCGGCATCCCGTTCGAGTGGCTCACCTGGAGCGCCGCCGGGTACGCCCACCTGATCATGGACAACCGCGGTCAGGGTGGGGGCGGCAAGACGGTCGCGCACACCCCGGACCTCAACCCCGAGGGCCACGGGTCGTCCGCGCCGGGGTTCCTGACCAATGGCATCGAGGACCCCGAGCGGCACTTCTACCGCCGCCTGATCACCGATGCCGTGCGCGCCGTCGATGCGCTGAAGGGCGCGCCGGGGGTCGACGGCACCAGGGTCGCCGTACTCGGCGGCAGCCAGGGCGGCGGGCTCGCGCTCGCGGTGGCCGGGCTGCGGGACGACCTGTCCGCGGCGATCGTGGACGTGCCGTTCATGTGTCACTACCGGCGTGCGTCCACGATCACCGACAACGGCCCCTATGCCGAGATCCGGCGCTGGCTCAGTGGACACCGGGACCGCATCGACGCGGCGATGCGCACTCTCTCCTACCTCGACGGCGTGAACTTCGCCGCCCGCGCCACCTGCCCGGCCTGGTTCTCGGTGGGGTTGATGGACAACATCTGCCCGCCGTCCACCGTCTACGCGGCCTATCACCGGTACGCCGGCCCGGCTGACATCACGGTGTACCACTACAACGGGCACGAGGGAGGCGGAGCGTACGGCGTCCCGCGCGCGCTGGCCGCCCTCGGCGAGACCTTCGGGCTCGCGGCCGATCAGTCCGGCGCACCGGCGGTGTCAGCTCCGGACGAGGTCAGCGCGATCCCGATGGCGGTGCCTGCGCGGACCACCGCCAGCGCCTGAGCGGCGATGGTGGGTCGCTCCAGAGCGGCATCCGGGCCGGACACGCTCAAGCCGCCGCAGACCTCCCCGTCCGGGCCGCGGAGCGCCACCCCGATGCACCGGATGCCCTCCTCGTTCTCCCCGTTGTCGAACGCCCAGCCCCGCTCGCGGGTCTGGCTCAGATCGACCAGGAGCCGGGCGCGGGAGACCAGCGTGTGCCGGGTGCGGGCGTGCACTGGACGCTCGGCGAGGATCCGCACCGCTCGCTCGGGCGCCATCGTCGCCAGGTACGCCTTGCCGATCGCGGTCGCGTGCAGGTCGAGCTCGAGGCCCACGTAGGAACCGAGCAGATAGGACCCGGGCGCCTCCACCTTGGCGACGTACACCAGGCCGGCGTCGCGCACCGCGGCCAGGTGCACGGTCAGGCCGGTCGCCTCACGCAGGCGCAGCAGGTGCGGGGTCAGATCGCACCGCGCCGGGTCCAGCCCACCGCCGGTCCCGCCGGCCGGCCGCCGCAGGCTCACCATGCCGTCCTGTCGAGGGCCCGGGTGGTAGCGCCGGTCGGCATCCTGGACCACCCACCCGCCGGCCACGAGTTCGGCCAGGATCCGGTGCGCGGTGCCGTAGCTGAGCCCGGTGGTCGCGCAGATGTCGGTGAGCCGGTGATTCGTGAGCACCGCCTCGAGCACCCTCAGCCCCTTGGCGAGCGCGGACGCGCTCGCCTGCTCGGGACCCGGGTGCGCGACGGTCATCGGCGGTCGGCCTCCGGCCCGGTGCCGCCACCTCGTTCGGTTCCGTCGCCCTGGCCGAGCGAGACGTGCGCCAGGTAGACGGGAACTGAGAGCCCCAGGAACGGCACGATCGTCGGCAGCAGCCCGCACGTGAAGCCGAACGCGGCGACGATCGCGAGGAGCGTGAGGGCTCGCACCGGGCGGCGTGCCACCAGGTAGCCGGACTCCGCCAACCACTGCTTCACGCCGGCGTCCCGGGACCGGTGCGCCGCGACCGGCAACCCGAGGAGCAGCAGCGTGACGGCAGCGCCGACGACCGCAGTCGCCGGCGCGAGGACGAGCGCGAGCGGATCCGGACCTGCCTCGAGGCGGGCGAGCAGGAACGTCGCGTTCACCACGAGCAGGGCCACGACCACGGCGCCCGCAGCCCCGAGCGGCAGGGTCCGCCGCCAGGTCGCGGCGAACTCGCGGAAGGTGCCCGTGAACACCGCGTCATCACCCTCGCGCAGCCAGGCCCCGTAGGCTCGCCCGAGCGCGATCACGGCGGGCACCGCGGTGAGCACCGGGAGCGCCAGGATGAACGCGGCCACCCCGCCGAGCGCAAGATTCGCGGGGTAGGCCATCGCGGCGAGGAGTCGCTGCTCCCAGCCCCGACGCCGGCGTGTGGTCACCGCGCTCATCATTCCTGCCTCGCCGGCTCTACGAGCACCGCACCGGCGGGGCGCGTCGTGTCCGCTTCACCGTGCTCGGTGCGCCACCCGGCGAACCCCTCGCCCGTGGCCGCCGCACCCTCTCCTGCCACCGCGGCGCCGTCCAGTGCGAGCAGGACCCGCTCGGTGATGCCGTCGGCCGAGATCTCCACGCTGACCACTCGGCCGTCGATCTGCGCCCGGACCCGGGCACCGCCGTCGACGGACCACGGCCGGGGTTCGAGCACGCTCACGAACGTGGCCTCGTGGGCAGGACCGGTGGTTCGTCGCAACGTGTGCTGGACCTTCTCGATCGCCAGCGACGGCGTCGACGAGGTCGGGTTCGCGTGGATCGGCGTGGGCACCACGTCGGTTCGCGCATCCGTGGGCGCGATCGTGTGGATGGCGAGCGCGCCCCGGCCGGCCTCCGCACGCCAGAGCTCGGGGCTGCCGTCGGTGCCGGCGCCCACCGGCGCCGCCGGGTTGTCGGTCTGGAGCAGCCAGGTCCACTCGCGTGGGGCATCCGCCGCCAGGTCGTCCACCAGCACGAGGACCCCGCCCGGGGTGAGCACCAGGTGTCGCCGGACCCGCCGCACCTCGAGCGCCCGGTCGTACATGGCAGCGACCTCACTGACCGCGTGGGTCCAGCCCGATCCGAGCGTCGTGGTCACGATCCGCGCCGTGTACTCGCGGTCCAGGTCCTTGTAGACGTGGTAGCGGTCCTCGTTCACGTAGCCGTTCCCGTCCACGAGGACTGCATTGTGGTGCGCGGTGCGCTTGCGGGAGGAGTACCCCTCGTCCACGGCCAGGTAGGAACCCTGGCCGAGCAGCACGAACGTGCCCGAGTCCGGGTGGTGGTGCCCGGCGTTCAGGGTCACCCAGCCGCGATGCTCGAGCAGATCGTGGGAGGTGTCCCAGGCCTTGTGGCCACCACCCGGGGATGCCTTGAACGAGACCAGCGTCGCGTCCTCGGCCCACGAGGTCCGGCCCACCACGAGACCGAGGTCGGGGAAGTGCCGGCTCGTCGGCAGGCCGTCGGGCGCCACCGGCGCAACGCTCGGGTCGTACCAGAGGAACTCCTGGTACGCCTCGGCCCTGATCCCGGGGCGAACCCCGCTCTCGTACGCCTCCCGCCAGAGGAACCGTTCGGTGACCTGTTCGGCCAGCCACTGCGCCTGGCCGATCCCGTACTCCGATGCCAGCTTGTAGTACATGGCGACCGGGTGCCCGCTGCGCCGGTCGTGGCAGTCGCCGTGGTCGACGATCCGTTCCAGGTCCGGTGCCGCCTGGTAGAGGCGGTACCAGAACGTCTCGCGCAGGTGGTCGCTGCGGCCGAACCAGTCGAGCCCTTCCGCGGACCGCAGGACGTCGAGGTAGCTGACCAGCCAGGGTTCGCCGTAGCGCCAGTAGACGACGCCCTCGGAGTTGGAGCCGTCCGCGGGAAGCATGTCCAGGACCTGGTCGAAGTTCGCCTTCGCCCGCTCGGTCCAGTCCCGGGCCGCCGGGTGCTCTGCGGTGACGGCGTATCCGGCCGTCGCGAGCCCGGCGTAACAGATCCAGTTGTGGTTCTGCCAGTACGACGAGGACCACCAGCGCCCCTCGGTGGAGACGGCGTAGGTGTACATCCGCGCACCCTGGAGGATCAGCTTGTCCCGGAGGGCGGTCCGCTCGTCCTGCGTCAGGGCGAACCCGGCCCACGAGTACGCGAGCCCGAGCCCGTGCAGGAGCCAGCCCGCGTCCAGGTCGTGGTCGGGCATGTGCGCCTTGCCCCAGTGCGCGAAGCCCACCGGTACCGCGAGCCAGCGGCGCAGCTCGGTGAGGTAGTGGGTCTGCCCGGTGATCCGGTACGCGAGCGCCAGGTTCGCGGCCGCCGCACCGAGGTAGGTGATCGAGGCGCTCGGGTGCTCCGTGGGCAGCACCTCGCTGCGGTAGCGCTCGCACTCCTCGAGCAGCCGGCGGAACTGGCCCGCACGCGCGCCGTGTGCCTCGCCGCGGAGCAGGTCCTCGCGCCCGTCGAGGAGCAGGGTGGGGGATGTCATCGGGTCACCTCGTAGGTCGTTCGGGTACCGTCGGCGGCGCCCACGTCGACCGTGAGGCGCCCGTCGGTCTGGTCGATCGTGAGTACGTCCGGAGCGGTTCCGACCGAGTACACGGACACGAACGTGACGTCCGCCCCGTGGGCGCTCCAGTCCGCGACGTGGACGAGCCGGGACGGGTCGTCGGACGGGCCCCGGCCCGGGCCGAGCACGATCTCTGCCGGCGCGGTCGCGGCATGCAGGCCGTGCAGCACCGGCGGTTGCGACGGACCGTGCGCCACCGGCCGGTCCGGATCGGCGCCGCCGGTGTCGGCGGCCCAGCGCGACCGCCAGCCGCCGTCGGCGGCCCACACCGTCAGCGCCACCGCGGGACGCAACGCGAGAGTCACGTCCCGGGCCGCGCCGTCGAGGGTCTCGGCCCGCATCACGTCGATGAGGCATCCGTCGGCGAGGATCACCTCGCGTCGCAACCGGACGCCGTCGATCGCCGTGTCGGTCTGCGCGGCGGCGCGGGTGCGGTCTCCGCTCACCTCCCAGGCCGTCACGACGGCGGAGCTCTCGTTCTGGTCGGCGTCGTCCACCCGGACGGTGGGGTGCGCGAGCGTCCGGGCGTAGTGCCCGCGGCGCAGGGCGCTGCCGTAGGGCGGCACCCCGGGCGCGGGCTGCCAGGCGACGTCGGCGCCGTAGAGGTACAGGGCCAGCTTGTCGAGGTGCCCGTGGGAGCCGCCGTGCGGGCCGGCGTCGACGATCGCCTGGATGGATTCCGTGGCGTCCCGCAGGACGAGGTATCCGGCGTCTGCGAAGTGCACCGAGGCCCGGTCGGCGGTCAGCGCCGGCAGCGGGTCGCCGTCGAACCAGGGCGCGAGCGTGTCCTCGAGCCCGTCGTACCTGCCGCCCAACCGCCGTCGGGCATGCGCGGCGACGCGGTCGAGGCCGCTCTCGCGCCACAGGCCGCCGGCGAGCGCCGCGATCTCGAGAACCTCGAGGTGGACTCCGTCACGGTCGTACGGACCGTCGTGGAGCATCGGAAGCGTGCCGTCGGGGGTGGCGAGGCCGCTGAGCACGGCGACCATGGCGGCGAGCCTGGCGACCGCGGCCGCCGGCAGGTCGGCGGGCCGCGTGCCGCGCAGGTTGAGGAGGTAGGCGCGCAGTACGAACAGGTGGTAGTAGGTGGATCCCTCCCACTCCCAACCGTCCGCGGCGACCGCCAGCTCCAGGTGCTCGAACGTGCGCGTCACCCAGGTGCCGATGTCAGCGGGCCGGCCGAGCACCTCGAGCGCCCGGTTCAGCATGCCGCCGGCGGCGTCGAGCCAGGCGGTGTAGTTGCTGCCCGGCTCGCCCCGATCGACCACGAGGATCTCGCGCGCCGCGGCGACGGTCGTCAGCAGGCCCTCGACCAGCTCCACGACGTCCGTGCTCATGGGTGCGTCGGGCCCGAGGGTGACGATCGCGTCGGCGAGCTGCACGGCCCAGATGGCCTCGGTCAGGGCCTGGGCGAACAGCCGCCCGCGCAGCATCCACGGCTCGGCCCGGTCGCTCCAGTCCCCCGCGAGATCACGATGCACCCGGGCGAACCCTCGGATGATCCGGGTCGCCTCGTCACGGTCGGCGTCCCGACGGTCCGCCAGGTACCGGTGGGCCGCGAGACGCGCCGCCCGAGCCTTGCCCTGGTGGTCGAGCACGGTCCACGCGGAGGCGTAGGGCTCCCCCCGCAGGCGGCAACCGTGCGGACAGGGGTGGGTCTCGCCGTCGGCCGGTAGGAGCTCCGTGCCGTGGGTGGGGCACACGTAGTTGTGCCACCACCCACCGCGCGCGCCGAGGATGTCGGTCACCGGAAGTTCGTTCCTCCGTTGATGTCCACGACCTGGCCGGTCACGTAGGACGAGAGGTCCGAGGCCAGGAACACCGCGACCCCGGCGACGTCGTCCACGGTGCCGGCCCGCTTCAGCGGCACCCCGGCGACGATCGCGGCCTGGGCCTCGGGTGGGCTGAACGTGTTGTGGAAGGCGGTGTCGCCGATGAATCCGGGGGCGAGCGTGTTCACCGTGATGGCGTCCGGCGCGAGCTCCTTGGCCAGTCCGCGACCGAAGCCGACGACGGCGCCCTTCGAGGCCGCGTAGGCCACCGATCCGGCACCGCCGCCGTTCTCCGCGGCAAGGGAGGACATCAGGATGACCCGGCCGGCGGTCGAGTCCCGCAGGTACCCGATCGCGGCGCGGGTGGTGAAGAAGGTGCTGCTCACGTTGACGGCACCCACCTGCTCCCACAGTTCGTCGCTCATGTCCGCGATCGGGGACCTGGCCACGAGGTGCCCGGCGTTGTTGACCAGGATGTCCAGGCCGCCGAGTTCGCCGGCGGCCTGTTCCACGACCGCCTTGGCCTGGACCGCCTCGGTGAGGTCGCCCCCGATGGCGAGGGACCGGCGGCCCAGGTGGGTGAGGCTCTCCGCGACGCGCTCGGCTCCCTCCTTGCTGTGTGCGTAGTGGACGGCGACGTCGGCACCGGCCACTCCGAGCGCGTGGGCGATGGCGGCGCCGATCCCGGCACCACCCCCGGTGACGAGGGCGCGGCGTCCGGTGAGGTCGATCTGCATGCTGGTTCCTTCTCCTTCGGTGGGCCCAGGAAGGGCCGGTTCGTTGCTCGGTCGTGGTGGCGCCGGGCCTGCGCCGCTACTTGATGCCCGCGTTCGCGAATCCCTGGACGAAGTACTTCTGACAGAACAGGAACAGCAGCACCATCGGCACGGTGGCCAGGGTGGTGCCGGCCATCAGATAGCCCCAGGCGGTGCCCTCGAGCTGCTGGAACACGGCGAGGCCGACCTGGATGACGCGCAGGTTGTCGCTCGTGGTCACCAGCAGCGGCCAGAGGAAGTTGTTCCAGCTGTCCTGGAAGGTGAGCAGGCCGACGGTGGCGAGCGCGGGCTTGACCAGCGGCGTGTAGATCTGCGCGAAGATCCGGTACTCGCCGAGGCCGTCGAGCCGGGCGGCCTCCTCGAGCTCCTTGGGCAGGGACAGGTAGAACTGCCGGAACAAGAAGATCGCCGAGGCGCTCAGGCCGCCCGGGATGATCAGGGCCCACCAGCTGTTCAGCCAGCCGGTGCCACCCTGACCGAGGATGTCGTTGCCGCCGAACAGCGGCATGAACCGGACGATCAGGAACTGCGGCACGATCTTGGAGTACGTCGGGATCATGAGCATCGCGACGATGCCCATGAAGATCCACTCCCGACCCCGGAACGGGATCCGGGCGAGTGCGTATCCGGCCATCGAGGCGAACACCAGTGTGATCGCGGTGTGGCTGAAGGCGATGATGAAGCTGTTCCGGAAGTAGATGTGGAACGGTGCCGCCGCGAGGGCCTCGGGGTAGTTCTCCCAGCGCCACTCCTGTGGCCAGAACGTCGGCGGGAACAGCGCCAGCTCGGCCGGGCTCTTCAGCGAGGTGAAGATCATCCACAGGAACGGGACGATCATCGTGAACGCACCCACGAGCAGGAAGAGGTTCAGCAGGCTCCGGGTCGCGAAGCGCCGGCGGTCGCGTGCCCTGCGGTCCCGGCGGTTGCTCGCCGACGGGCGCGACGGTGGGAGGTCCGGGGCCGACGTCGCGGCCATTGCGGGGGTGGACGTGCTCATTCCTCATCACCTCGAGTGGCGCGGCGGCTGATCAGGGTCATCACGAGCAGGAACGCGAACAGCAGAACGGACTGCGCGCAGGCCAGACCCATCCGGAAGTCCTGGAACGCGGCCCGGTACACCTCGTAGGTCATCATCGTGGTGGCATTCGCCGGTCCCCCGTCGGTCAGGACGTAGACCTGGTCGAAGACCTGGAAGGCGCCGATGATCGAGATGACGAACACGAAGAACGTCGCGGGCTTGAGCATCGGCAGAGTGATCGCGAAGAACTTGCGGACCGCGGAGGCACCGTCAAGGGAGGCCGCCTCGTAGAGGTTCTCGTCGATGTTCTGCAACGCGGCGATGTAGATGAGCATCTTCATTCCGATGCCCTGCCAGACGCCCACCAGGATCACCGCCCACAGGGCCCACTCGGGATCGACCAGCCAGGCCTGCCCGGGGATACCGACGACCGCGAGGATCCCGTTGACCAGGCCTGTCTGCGGGTTGAACATCCAGAGCCAGACCATGGCGATCGCGACGGTCGCGGTGACCTGAGGCAGGAAGAATGCGGCTCGGTACCAGTTCTGGAGCCGAAGCTTCTGGTTCAGCATGACCGCGATCACGACGGCGATCGCCATCGAGACCGGGACGGTCCAGAACGTGTAGACGATCGTGTTCCAGGTGGCCTTGCGGAACGCCGGGTCGTTGATGATCTCGATGTAGTTGTCCAGGCCGATCCAGGCCGGGGCGTCGAACACGCTGTAGTCGGTCAGGCTCAGCGCGAAGGTCGCGATGACCGGGATCAGGGTCCACAGCCCGATGTGCGCGATCGTCGGGGCGACCATCAGCCACCCGGCGCGCCGGGTCTTGCGACCGGACCTCGACGGCGTGACCCGGGGAGGGCGGCGACGGCTGCCGCGCAGGCGGCCGGTCAGTGCGGCCATCGGGCCGGTCGCCGCGGGCGTCGCCTCGGCCGTCAGTGCGGTCCCGGTGCCGTCCGCGGCGGCCAGCACCACGGCTCCTCCGGCCGGGTTGTGCTGTGGTGCGCTCATCATCACGTCCTTGTCGAATGTCGCTTCGCCCGCACCCGGGCGAGAAGTCGATCGGCATCGCCCTGTTGCTACCGCAGGTGCGATCCAGCCGGCCCGGCCGGCCGTTCAGCCGGCCGGGCCGAGCCGGCGCTATCGGTCGATCGCCGCCTGCGCACCGGCGGCCAGTGTGTCCAGCGCCTCCTGTGGCGTCTGCTGCTGCAGCAGCGCGGCCTCGATCGCAGGCTTGATGTCGCCGCGGATCTCCAGCCAGGCGGGCGGGCCACCCTCACGCTGGGCGACGTCCAGGTTCTCCATGGCGAACTGGACCATCACGTTGCCCTGCACGTAGTCACTGTCGAGCAGCTCGGTCAGGGCCGGCACGTTGCCTCGCTGCTCGTTCGCGGCGAGGGCAGCGTCGGGGCTGGCAAGGAACTCGGTGAGGGCCTGCGCCGCCTCCGGGTGGTCCGAACCGGCCGCGACGGACGCCATGGTCCCGCCGAAGAACATCCCGGGCACCTCACCCGGGATCGTGAACGGCTGCAGGTGCTCCATCACGTCCGGCGCGGCCTCCTCGGCCTGGGTCCAGAGACTGTTGTGGGCGATGCCCATGGCCGCTCGACCGTTCAGGAGCGGGTTCACCTCGGCGTCGGTGCTCGTGAATCCGATGTCCTCCACGCCGTCGGTGTTGACGAGATCGACGAGGAACTGCAGGGTCTCGACGCCCTCCGGCGAGTTGAACGTGGGCTCGGTGAAGTCCTCGTTGAACAGGGAGCCGCCGGAGGAGAAGAACATGGTCTCGAAGCCCTGGCGAAGGTCCGTGGACATGATGTCGAACCCGGTCCGTTGCAGGGTGCCGGAGGCGTCCCGCTCGGTGAGCGCGATGGCCATCTCCCGCAGTTCCTCCCAGGAGGTCGGGGTGTGGTCATAGCCGGCCTCGGCGAGCAGGTCCATGCGGGCCACGCCGACACGGGTGTCGAGCATGATCGGCAGCGCGTACACGCTTTCCTCCCACATGCCTGCCTCGACGATCTGGGGGGCGTAGTCCTCCTCGAGGTCGGCCTGGGTGTATCCGGCGTCCTCGGACAGGTTGGCGAGGATCCCACGGTCGGCAAAGCCCTCGATCCAGCCGACGCCCATCATCATGACGTCCGGGATGAGGCCGGAGGCCACGGCCGTGGTCAGCTTCTCGTTGAGCTGCCCGTACGTGGTGTAGTCCACGGTCACGGTGACGTCCGGGTACTGCTCGTAGAACTGCGGGAGCAACTCGTCCTCGAGGAGGCGCTGCCCCTCGGTGCCCTCGTAGATCGGGGTGAGCAGCGTGATGTCGCCGCTCACCTCGCCTGGGGCGGCGTCGCCACCGCCACCGGCGTCACCGCCGGCGGAGCAGGCGCCGAGGGTCAGGGCAAGGGCAGCGGTCAGGCCGGCAGCGCCGCGCCGCGTGCGACTCGTTCTGGAACTCATGCGTGGTTTCCCTTCGAGGGTGCATGTGACATCGGGGGTTGAGCTCGATCGGTGCGGACGTCGTCGGCAGGCGTTCGACAACGGCGTCGGGTTTTCTCCATCGGGACGATCGGACTTCGGTATCCGACCTTCCGGTGTATCGATGCACTGACACTAGATACAAGTTCGCCGGAGAGTCAAGTGATGATTTGCAACACATATTTGACGAGCGCATCGGGCCGACGTTGCACCGTCACGCCCGGATCCGTGGCAGGATGGTGCACCGATGCATCGCGGTACCACCGTTGGAACACCGCGGTACCCGCCGGTGGAAGAGGGCGATCTGGGCCTGCTTTCCCAGCCGCGCAGTACGCGAGAACCTTGAGGATGGGGACGATGGGACAAGTCACGATTCAGCAGGTGGCACGGGCCGCCGGGGTCTCGCCCAGCACTGTCTCGAACCTGCTCAACGGGCGGATCGAACGCATGCTGCCGGCCACGAAGGATCGCATCGACGCGGCCATCGCCGAGCTCGGGTACCGGCCGAACCGGGCGGCGCGCCAGTTGCGCACCGGGCGGACCCGCACGCTGGGCCTGGTGGTGCCCTCGGTGGGCAACCCGTTCTGGGGGGCGTTCGCACGTGAGCTCGAGTCCGCTGCCCTGGCCCAGGGGTACAACCTGCTCCTGTGCAACAGTGAGCGCGACCCTGAGCGCGAGCGCCGGTACGTCGAGGAACTCTGGGAGGACGGCGTGCGCGGCATGGTGCTGTGCACGTCCCTGCCCTCACTGGCCCACCTCGCCCCGACGATCGAGCGCGGGCTGCATCTGGTCACGTTCGACCGGCCGGCCCAGCCGGACGACCCGGCCTCGGTCGTCAGCATCAGCATCAACAACCCGATGGGCGGCTATCTGGCCGCGTCGCACCTGATCGAGCTGGGCCACCGACGCCTGGCGTTCATCTCGGGATCGCTACGAAGCGTCAACCGCACCGCCCGCTATCGCGGGTTCTGCTCGGCCCTGGAGGCAGCGGGGATCGACGTCGACGACATGCCCTCGTGGCCCGGCATGGACGCGGTGCCGTTCGGCGACGTCGAGGCCGCCGAGGTGGGCCGTCGCGCGGCGCACGAGCTGTTCTCCCGCGCGGACCGGCCGACCGCCGTGGTCGCGATCAACGACATGACCGCGCTGGGGGTCTGCCGAGGGCTCCGCGACCTCGACCTGAGGGTTGGCAAGGACGTCTCCGTGGTCGGCTTCGATGACATCGTCCTGGCAGACCTGTACGACCCACCCCTGACCACGATCCGTCAGCCCATCGCGGAGATGGCACGGCTGGCCGTCGAGGAGATCATCGCGAGCGAGACCCGGTCCGACACCGAAGCCGGCCGGTCGGTCCTGCTCCGACCCGAGCTCGTGGTGCGCGCCTCGACTGCCCCGCCCGCCGCCGCGGGGACCGAGGCCGAGATCTCCGCGTGAGGCTCGCGCACCGCATCTCGGCCGACATCAGCGACGCCGACCTCCGGTACCTGCGGCAGCTCGGCCTGGAGTGGGCTCGCGTCGAGTTCGGGGACGCCGATCCCGGCGTCGACTCCGTGGCCGCCGTGCAGCGCCGGTTCGCCGAGCACGGCATGACGATCGTCTCCGCGGTGCACCACGCGTACCGCTCGCTGGACATCCAGCTCGGGCGACCCGGACGCGATCACGCCATCGAGACCTACCGGACGTTCCTGGCGAGCCTCGGTGCAATCGGCATCGGGGTGGCCGACTACGACTTCCACCCGGGGAACACCTACTCCACCGGCGAGGTCCGACGAGGACGCGGCTACCTGGCCCGGCGCTTCGACCTGGCCGACTTCCGCGCCCGCGTGGAGCAGGTTCGGTTCGGCCGGCACTACGACGCGGACGAGATCTGGGCCGCGTACGCCTACTTCTTCGAGGCGGCCCTTCCCGCGGCCGAGGCAGCGGACGTGGTGCTCGCCCTCCATCCCGACGACCCGCCGATCCCCATGATGAACGGCGTCGCGAAGCTGTTCACCCATGCCGACGGCTACCGGCGGGCCGAGGATCTGGCCGCCGGGAGCGGACACTGGGGCTTGACCTTCTGCGTGGGCACCTGGGCCGAGGGCGGCGCGGCCATGGGCGCGGACGTGTTCGCGATGATCGAGGACTACGGTCGGCGGGGCCTGATCGCGGACGTGCACCTGCGTAACGTCACCGGGCCGCTGCCGGCCTTCGAGGAGACCCTGCCGGACGAGGGCTACCTGGATCTGGCTCGGGTCGTGCGGGCCCTGCACGAGGTCGGCTTCGACGGGCCGGTGGTGCCCGACCACATCCCCCGACTCGACGGGGATGACGGCATCATGCGTGCCGGCACCGCGCACAGCCTCGCGTACCTCCGCGGCCTCATCGACGCCGTCACGGCGTCCGGCTGAGCGGAGCGGCACCGCCACTGTCGACATGCGGCGAGACCGGTCCGCGGGCACCATGGGAACGGCACCGGCCACTCGGTCGGGCCGGAGGGAGATCAGACATGGGCATCGGTGGAGGCATCTTCCTGATCGTGCTCGGCGCGATCCTCAGTTTCGCGGTGCGCGACAGTTGGGACGTCGTGGACCTGACCATGATCGGCTACATCTGCATGGCGGCCGGGGTGATCGCCCTGATCGTCGCGCTGGTCATGAACCGGCAACGCACCAACACCTCCCACACGGTGGTCGAGCGCCGTGAGGGACCGCCCCCGGTCGAGCCGCCGCGCTGATCCCGCATCCACGCCACCGGTCCTCGGATCCCGACCCCGACGCTGGTCGATGCAGCCTGCGAGGGCGGACACCGTGGCGACCTACGTGATGACCGGCGGCAGTTCCGGCTTCGGTGCTCTCACCGCGGCAACGCTGGCCGGCACCCCGAAGACACGAGTCATCATCGGGGCACGCTCGCCCGTGGACCCGGCCGACTCCCTGGACGTGACCGGGCTCGATTCGGTACGCGCCTTCGCGACCTCGGTGCGCGAGCGCCTCGGCGGCTCCCGGATCGACGGCCTGCTGCTGAACGCCGGCGGGATCCGGTCGGACGCCGACGGCCGCACCACCGACGGCTACGAGACCACGTTCGTCCTGAACCACCTCGGGCACTACCTGCTCGCCCGGCTCCTGCTCCCGGTCCTGGCCGCGGGCGCGCGCATCGTGCTCACCACGAGCGGCACCCACGACCCCGCCACGAAGGCGAGTCTCGCCGTCCCCCGCCATGCCGATGCCGGTCTGCTCGCCCACCCGGAGCGCGACCCCGACCGGGACGCGAAGCCGCGGAGGGCCGGTCAGCGCGCCTACACCGCGGCCAAACTCTGCGCGATCCTGACCGCCCGGTCCCTGCGGGCCCGACCGGAGGTCCGCGAGCGCACCGCCACGGTGATCGCCTTCGACCCGGGCCAGGTGTTCGGCACCGGACTCGTCCGCGACCTTCCGGCACCGATGCGGGTGGCGTGGGCGGTGCTCGGCACCGGAGTGGGTGCGCCGTTGCGCCGGTTCCAGCCGACCCTGAACTCGGCCGCAGCCGCCGGGCAGGCACTGACCGACCTCGCCGACGGCAGCCGGCGCGCCCCGGACGAGCGCGGTTACGCCGCGCTGCGCTCGGGCCACCTCACCTGGATCGACCCTTCGAGCCTCGCCGTCCGGGACGACCTCGCCGAGGCGCTCTGGGCCGACAGTGCGCAACTCGTCGGGCTCGACGGCGGAGCGTCCGGTTAGCGCGGCGGTGTCACCGGGTGCGTGGTTGCGGTGAGCTCCAGGCCGAATCCCGGCGCTTCCGGGACGGTGAGCACGCCCTCGAGGAGGTCATAGCCGCTCGCGTCGAGGCCGTCGCTCACCCCGGGGACGCCCTCGACCGTGCGCACCGACCCGAGGCCCGCCGCCATCTGGGCGGCGTAGTACGTCTTGATCGGCAGGCCCCACGCGTGCGGGGAGGCGGCGGCGCCCGACGCCCGGACCGCCGGCATCACCCGCCGCCAGTCCGTGAGGCCGAACGAGACGACGTCCATGAGCAGGACGTCGATGAGCCCGGCTCCGGCGAGCTCGAGCACCTGTGCCTCGTCGGGCTCGAACTCGCCGTCCGCGATCAGGGTCGATGAGCCGCTCTCACGCAGGAAGTCACGGACCAGCCGCAGGCCCTCGGCGTCCTCGTGGAAGGGTTCCTCGAGCCAGTAGAGGTCGCAGTCGGCGACGGCCCGCAGGTACCGGATGGTCTCGAGCGGGCTGAAGCCGTTGTTCGCGTCGACCAGGATCCGCGCGTCCGGGTAGGCCTCGCGGACGGCGCGGGTGACCTCGACGTCCCGCGCGAAGCCGGCCTCGGCGTCCATCCAGCGGTGACCGCGACCGATCTTCAGCTTGAACGCCCGGTAGCCGGCGTCCCGGTCCGACGCACAGTTCTCGAGCACCGCGCTCACGCCGCGCGGGACGTCGTCGGGATCGAGATCATCGAAGTAGATGGCACCGGAGTAGCACGGCACCGACGTCTCGCCGCGACCGCCGAGGAGTTCGTGGACGGGCACGCCCGCATCCTTGGCCACCAGGTCATGGAGTGCGAAGTCGAGCGCCGACGCCCGCGGATCGATGACGCCGATGCTCGGGTCGAACAAGGTCCCGACCTCCGCGCCCACCAGCGCGGCGAGCCCGCCGAGGCCCCCGCTCCCGACGAGGCCCCACCCACTCGACCCGCCGTCCGTGCGGAGCTGGACGGCGGTTGCCGTCGGCCCGGAACCGTGGCTGCCCAGGCGAGCGTTGCGCCCGATCGTGCGCGGGTAGCGGGTGACGAGCTCGGCGGTCTCGATCGCGGCGATGCGTTGGGATGGCACGGCGCCGAGCGTACCGGCCACCCCCAGCGGCCGGCACGCGCCCCGGTCACCCGGCCCGGAACCGCTCCAGCCACTCCTCGTGCGCCTCCGGCTCGCCGTCGGGGTTCGTGCCCGGCATCCCGGTGCCCGTGACGAGCAGCGTGCGCAGGCTTCGCTCGATGAAGTGCTGCCACGCCGTGGCGCAGACGTCGTAACACTCCTCGCCGGGGTTCAGGCCGACGTGGGTGAACGTCACGTCGGTGCCGTCACCACGGGCGGCCAGGTCGAAGTGGATCTCGGTGTCGTCCCACTCCCGCTCGTCGGCGACGAACGTCAGGCGGCTGTCCAGCACCCGCCAGACGATCCGCTCGCCCGGCACCAGCTCGGTGACGCGGAACTTCGAGTAGTGGATGCCTGGGACCTCGTAGACGAACTCCGCTCCGACGGCGTCGGCCCGTCCCTCGATAGCGCCCCACCAGGCGCCCACATCGTTGATCTCGGCGAACACGTCCCCGGCTGCGCGAGCGACGGAGATGGTCGTCGTGTAGTCCCGCTCGGTCATCGTTACCTCCATTGGTCGATGCCCGCGCCCAGTGCGCTTGCATCACGCAAGCGACGATAGATCCGCACGGTTGCATCATGCAAGCCCTGGACTAGTGCCGCGTGTCGTTAGTTCTTGAACGCTTTGGTTCTTGAAATGATGGGGGCATGGCGAATCGTCCTGCCCCGGCCTTGGAGTTGCGTGATGGTGACCGGGAGAAGTTGGAGTCCTGGCTGCGG
>NZ_JAGSHT010000034.1 GCF_019947135.1 Occultella gossypii
TGGCGGCCATCCGAGGACGGCATCAACGGCTCAATCAGGTCCCACTGAACATCTGACAGCACGGCAGTTCGCGACACCAGAACAGACTCTCAACGAACACCCCCAACCTTTAGGAGACACGCCCTAGCGGTCTCGGAGTGCTTGTGTGATGTCGCCTCGGGTGAATAGCAAGGCTGCCGCGGTCGAGACGGCCAGGCCTGTGACGGTGGCGGCAACTGCTTGGGTGAGGGCGATGGCGAGGACCTGGTTGGGGAGTTCGCCCCAACGTGCGGCGGTGGTGATGGCGAGTAGGAGGATCGCGGCTGCGGCGGCCGGGATAGCGATCATGGCCAGTTCGCCGGCGATGATTGCGGCGACACTGGCGCGGCTGGTGCCGAAGGTGCGGTAGACGGCGATCTCTGCACGGCGGGTCCAGGTCAGTAGTAACACTGCGAGGGCGATGATCGCGGCGCCTAGGGCCCACGGTTGAACGCTCATCGCTGCGCGCCATTGTTGTAGCGGGGTGAGTACTCCGGCGGCATCGCCGAGGAACGGGGCGATGAATGCGCGGTCGCTGGGGTAGGCGAAGCCCAATACATCGGCGCCCGATTGGACAGCGCCGGGTTGCATGCGGATCCAGCAGGCGCTGATCGGGGTATCGGCAAGGACTGTGGTGGTGACGGAGGAGGTGAGCAGCCCCACCGGTGCGGACGTGATCACGATTGTTGGGCGCAGTGCCCTGTTGCCACCGGAGTCGAGGAGCCACTGGTTCGGTGCGGCGGAGCCGAGGGCGTACAGGTCGGCGCCTAGTGTGACCGTGCCGGCGGGTGCGGCGGGTGCGAAGACCTGCAGAGCGCCTGGCGTCAGGCCCACTAGCGGGACTGGGCTGCGGCCGCCGGCGAACGCGTAGACGGGCTCATTGGCCGAGGCCGCCACACCACCCGTGGCGGCGACCCCGGGCCAGCCGCCCAGGTTGGTGCAGGCGGCGCCGTCGAGCGGCCGTTCGGCCTCCACGGGGGTAGCGATCCAGACGTGTGACCCGGCGGCGTGGCGGTCCTGCTCCTGCTGCAGGGCCTGCTGGGCAGCGATGACGGTGTAACCGAGGACACCGGTCAGTACCGCGGTGAGCAGGATCCCGAGGCCGAGATGTGCTGGCCCGAGGTTGCGCCTCGCCTCGCCGAGCAGCTGGTCAGGGCGCCACACGAGCGCCCCCTGTTTCGGCGGGTTGCGTGATCACCGCGGTGTGGTCCGCCATCGCGGCTACCTGTGGGTCGTGGGTTGCCATCAGCACGGTCGCGGCACTCGACAGCCGCAGGATCAGCTCAGCGATCTGCCTGCCGGTCGTGAGATCGAGATTGGCCGTGGGTTCGTCGGCGATCAGTACGGTCGGGGCACCGAGGAGCGCCCTGGCGACACCGACGCGCTGCGCCTGGCCACCGGACAGAGTTCTGGCCGGCTGGTGCGGGTCGGTGATGCCGACCTCATGTAGCAGCTCGGTTGCATGGTCCTCCACCTCGCTTCGACGGCGGCCGCGTGCAAGTGCGGGCAGCACGACGTTGTCCAGGGCGCTGCGACGGGGCAACAGGTTCACGCTCTGCAGGATCCATGCGATTTCCCCGCCGAGCGCCGTCGGTGCGTCCTCGACGGTCCGCAGCCGGCCGTCGATGAGGACCTCACCCGCGCCGGGGCGCAGCAGTAGGCCAGCGACCGCTAGCGCCGTGGACTTGCCGGCGCCGGAGGGCCCCATGAGCGCGGTTGAGGTGCGAGAGGGGACGAACAGGTCGTAACCGTCTAGGACCGGGGTCGGCGCACCGGGGTAGTGGACGGTGATGCCCTTCAGTTCGACGGACACGTGAGGTTCCCGAGCATCTGGACCGGGTTGACGAGCACTAGGGCGCCCTCGTCGAGGGTGGCCATGATCTGGGCTCGGCCGTCGATGCTCGACCCGACCACGTTGACCGGCTCGAGTGTGGCATCGCTCGTGGACTCGGGCGTGGCGATCGCGATGCAGGTGGCGCCCTCGGAGTCGGACACGACCGATGCCGCGGGTACCGCCTGGCCGGGTTCGCCGTCGACGAGCCGGGTCCTACCGTTGAGACTGACCGTGTCGGTTCCGTCGACCGCCTGGGCGAGCGCTAGGTCCGTTGCCGCCTGCAGGTCCGTGATGGTCCAGGTCCCGTCGTCTGCGAGTTGGATCGGGATCGCTTGACCCTGCACCAGGAACTCGTACGATCCTGCAGGTCCGGCGGTGGCGCTGGTGATCAGGGCGCCCTCCAGCGTGGTCGCGCCGCTGGCGACGGGTTCACCAGTGGCGGGGGCCGGGGCACCCGGTCGGATTGTGACGGCCGCGACATCGAAGTCGTCAGAGGGTAGGTAGAGGAACCACTCAGGCTGGAACGTCCCGGTCGGGGAGGCGCCCCAGGTCCGTTCGTAGGCACGGACCGCAGCGGCGGTCGACGCACCGTAGACGCCGTCGGCGTCCAGGTTGACCTCCGGCACCAGCTCGCTCAGCAACCGCTGCGCCAAGCTGACGTCGGCGCCGCGGGCGCCCGAACTCAGGGGGCGATACAGCACGACGTCGCCGGAGTACGCGACCACGGGAACTCCGTCCACCCGGTAGAGCACTTGCCCGCTGCTCACTGGGGATCCGGCGGTGATCACAACGGCCGTTACCGTCCCTGAGAGGCCTGTGGCCATGAGGTCGGCGCCATCGGTGAGCTCCGCCGTCAACATCGCATCAGCCGAGTAGTCGATCGCTACCGACTCCACCGGGGCAAGCACCGGCACGGGCTCAGGATCCAGCGCCGAGAGCGCGTCACCGGCATCGCGTGTCAGGAACCAGGAAGCCGCCACCGCACCGATGACGGCCAGTGCCACCACCAGAAGCGAGAGACCACCGCGGCGCCTGCTCACCGGCCCGCACCGAAGATACGCGACGCATACTGATTGGTGCATGCCATCGCGGGCTGGACATCACCGCCAGACTCCTCCAACTCGACCATCCGCTGAGTGATCTCCTCGAGCGAGTCCTGCTCCGTGATTCCCGGCACGCCGGCATCATCCAGACAGGTGATGAACTCCGCCATCACCTGCTCACGCTCTGCGCCGGTCAGGACATTCTGCTCCTGAAACGCGATTTCCGCGTCAGCGAAGTTCAGTGGCTGCTCGCACGCAGCCAGATCCTGACCCGAGGACGTGTCACCCACCTGCCCACCGCCGATGCTGAATCCGTAGGTGAGGTCGTCATCGCGCATTTCGACCGGATCGACGTCGTAGCCCTTGTCCACCATGCACTGGCGAACGGCGGACACAAGCGCGACATACTCCGCTTCGGAGATCGAGCCACCCTCATACGCCAGACCAGCGGGTTCCTGGGCCTCGGGAGCGGCCGAGGAGCAGGCGGCGAGGGTGAGCAGCAATGCAATGGCTACAAGGTGGGACCTGATCGGAGGCCGCCTCAGCACGTCAGACATACGTATGCCGAGCGGGTCTCTTCGACGTTCGTGAAGATGTCACTTTCCCACCCGACTGTCCGGTAACTGCCGGAGGCAGGACAGGAGGAGACCGTACCGGGGGACTGCAAAGTCGTAGTTCCAGATGAGGTCTTGCGGACCGAGTACCCAGCGATAGCTCCCGTGCTCCGCTCCAACCCCGACTGCTGAGTAGCTGCCTGCGGGTATGAGGAGCCGCATGCGTTGGTGGAGCTAAACCACGCTCCACTGCCGGTATCAAGCGGCTGGTAGACAAGGACGTTGCAATTTGGCATCGCTGCCTCGGCTGGTGTGGCCGTGGCGGCCATACCGCCCGCCCCTAGTAGTGCGCCAATAAAGGCAATCGTCAAGTAGCGGCGTACCTTCGGTCGAGTCGTCGTCGTTGACATCTTTCCCCATTTCCCCTGGGTATGATCTAGGTCACATTAGCAGAGAACCGTGGGTGCTCAGGTCGTCGACCACGTCATGGGTGCTTTTGGACCTCATCGGCTCTTGTACGGGAGCAACTGGCCCATCGTCGATCTGTGCCAGGAGGGCTACGACGGCTCCATCGGAGTGCTTCAGTCCTATCTGTCAGAGCTGAGTCCCACCGAGATTGACCAGGTAGTTGGGGGTGCGGCCGGCCGAATCTACGCCGGCTCCTAGCCTCTCTGACGCGATCAGGCCCCGGCCCGGTGAATCGCCCGCTGTCAGTCTCTGTGTGGTTCCATCGAATCGTGGAGAGGGCTATGCGGCCACGCCCACTTTCGTTCTACCCAGATCGATGGCGTCGCCAACTGCCACGGAGGTGACATCGCACATTTCGCCGGGATGTGTGTGCAGGTCGGAGCGCTGCAGATGAGAGTCCCACTGTCTCCGCCACGAGCCTCGGTTTCCCAGAGGAACCGGTGTTTTTCGTTGGTATCGGAGCAAACCATCCTGAACCCCGACCCCGCGGGTCACGCGTTGCGCTCGAGCCGCCCTCTACGGAGCCGGTGAGGGTGGTCGCAGATGGCGTCGATGTCGTCCTGTTGGTGGCTCGTCATGATCAGCGTTCGCCCGTCATCGACCATCGTCCGGAACAGTTGCCTGAACTCGACCACGGTGTCCTCGTCGAGGCCATTGAAGGGCTCATCGAGGATGAGGACAGGTTGGTCCTCCATGATCGCCTGGGCCAGTCCGAGCCGTTGCTTCATGCCGAGGGAGTAGTGGCGTGCCTTCTGCGGTAGGCCCGGATCTAGGCCGAGCAGGGTCATGGTGTCCCGAACCTTGCGCTCGTCCACCACCTTGCGGATCCCGGCCAGCGCGAGGAGGTTCTCCAGGCCAGTCTGGCTCGGGATGTAACCGGGGCGGTCGATGAGGACGCCGAACCCTTGAGGGAACACCCGGTTCGGGGAGAGGTAGGCGTCGTCGATCCGCGCGGTGCCGGCGTCCGGCCGCACGAACTGGGTGATGATCTTGAGCAGGACAGACTTGCCTGAGCCGTTCTCGCCCTGGATCCCGACGGCGGTGCCGGGCGCGACGTCGAGGTCGACGTCGGTGAACAGGGCGCGTCGGTTGTAGGACTTCTCGACGCCGCGCAGCGATATCACGGGCATGGTTCCTCCTAGTGGATCTCTCCGCGAGTGCGGTTGAACAGGAGCAGAGTCGTCGCGGTGAGCAGGATCAGCCACGCGATTAGGACGAGCAGCGGCTGAGGATGCAGGCTTTGGATAGTCGGGCTGGTCGGGTTCGACAGGTCGGTGGCGCGGGCCAGGGACGCCTGCCCGGTGGGGGTCCAGCGAGAGATGGCACCCAACGGCCAGGCCAGCACCAGCGCACCCGCGAGGGCGTACGCACCGCCCTCCACTCGTCGGGCCAGCACCGTTCCGAGGGCGAGAATCACGGCCACGACGAGACACTGCGCGGCCAGCGCCAGCCCCCAGTACCCGGCGAGAATCAGGACGTCTGCAGTCACGGGTTCGCGCAGCCGGACGAACACGGCCACGACCGCGACGGCAGCCATCGCGAGGCCGTACCCGGTGCACAGGAGCGCCGCGGCCCGCAGGTGCCGGCCGTACCAGCGCGAAGGGCTGGCGAGGCGGACCATCTCCGCGTAGTGCCGGCCCGTGAGCGCGGCGACCAGGTCACGATGGAGCGCGATGGCAGGGACGAGCACCAGGATCGTGTTCGCCAGGTACGGCAGGAGAGAGACGCCGTCGGTGCCGACGCCTTGCAACAGCATCAACGTGAGACTGCCGTAATCACCGTCGTCAGTGGGGAGCATGCCGACCAGCCCGATCAGCACGAGCGCCCCACTCATGAGCACCACCGGACCGGCCGGGACGTCGCCGAGACGGGTCCAGCGCACCTCGAGGCGCCGCGCCAGCCGGTGGCTCAAGGCTCCGACGGCGGCCAAGATCACCAGCGCACCCCACGGGCCGAACGGGACGCCACGTACCGCAGCAAGTACGGGCAACGCGTAGGTCGGAGGACCCAAGAACGTGGGGACCCACCCGTTCGTCCTAAACGAGACGATCCCCCACAGCAGTAGGGCCAGAGCTGCCCCGACCGCAGCGCGCGGCCTGTCAACCATGGCGGCGACCGCCGCGCAGATGATCGTCAGAGCCGCCAGGGTCGCGCCGGTGGTGACGACCTGTAGCGCGAGGGCCAACCCGGGCACCGGCACCGAAGAGGTGAGCGCCGGCAGTTCCTCGAGTACGCGACCCGAGGCGGCCGACCCCCACCCCCACGAAACGGGATACCCGGCCCCGGCGAGGAGTCCCAGCCCGACTGGGATCGCAGCGAGGACGGCGATCCACGGCAGCGCCAGCCGTCCCTGTGCCGTCGCCCAGTCGGTCCTGGTCGCATACCGGATGAGGACCTCGGGCCGAGCGTTGTTCCGGATCTGCCGCAGCATGCACCAGGTCGCGATCGGCAGCACCCAGTAGCACAGGAGGTATCCGGACCCGGACGTACCCATGACCAGGTCCCAGTACGTCGGGGTCGTGCCGCCGCTCTCGGCGAGCTCGACCAGCGCCGAGCGCTCGAAACTGGAGAAGCCGACCGCACCCGCGATGTAGACCACCCCCAACAGCGGCGGCATGGCCCGGGGCGCGCGCACAACGGCGGTTGCCCCGGCCCGCGCCTCGATCACCCCCGTCATGTCCGGACGATCCCGGGAGTCTGGTAATCGCGGCGATCGACAAACACGGAGAGCCCGGCGGTCACCACCGCAATCGCGGCCCAGCCCGCCAGTTCGGTCCAGATCGGCTGCTGGGTGATGTGGAACCGGAACGGCGGCAACGAGAAGGCTTCGAGTCTCAGCACAGCGAGGCCGAAGTTCGCCATGAACCACAGCACCAACGGAGCGGCGAGGGCCACGAACTTGTTCCCGATCACCGCCGTAAGCAGGGTGCACCAAGCCGCCACGGTCCCCGCGACGAACGCCACCCACAGGCAGAACACCAACACATACAACGCGGGGGAGACGGCCCAGAGCTGGGAGAACGGGAAGCGCCCCTCGATCTGGCCGGCGAGCGGGACGCCGTAGCCGTGATCGGTGTAGGTCGCGCGGGCGACGGCGAAGCACACGATCGTCTGTACTCCGAACACGCCAGCCGCGAGCACTGCCGAGACGAGCACCCGGGACGCGAAGTAGGCCCGGGCTCCCGTTCTGGTGCGGGTGGTGAGCGCCCACGTGTTGGACCACTCGTCCTGCAGGCGCAGTTGGGTCAGCAGCGCCACCACCAGCGGGAAGATCAGCCCGATCGAATCGGACATCACCGTGAAGTACGACATCCAGTGGTCGAACGCGTACCCGGGTAGTGCCAGGATCCCGGAGATCGGCGGAACAACGACGAGCAGCGCCGCCATGGCGAGCAGTTGCGGGCGTCGCGCGGACCGGCGCAGGTCCGTGATCACGAGCCGGCGGAGTGTGCCCGCGTCGCCCACCCCGCTACCTGACCAGGCCATGGTCGTAGGCCGCGATGACGAGTTGGACCCGGCTGCGCGCATCGAGTTTGCGCAGGACTTGGGAGATGTGTGTCTTCACGGTGTTCTCCGAGACGGTGAGTTCGGCGGCGATCTCGGCGTTGGAAAGGCCGCGGGCGACGGCGAGGAGTACCTCGCGCTCCCGGTCGCTGAGGTCGTTCATGCCTGGGTGGGGTGCGGTCGCGCTGCGCGCGGCGACCTCGTGGACCAGGCGTCGCGTCGCCGTCGGGCCGAGCAGCATGGACCCGTCCGCGATCATGCGGACCGCCTCGATCAGCCGGGGAGCGGTGACGTCCTTGAGCAGGAACCCGCTCGCGCCGGCTAGCAGTGCGTCGTAGACGTACTCGTCGAGGTCGAACGTGGTCAGGATGAGCACGTGCGTGTCCGGGTACTCGCGGCAGATCCGCCGGGTCGCACCGATCCCGTCCAGGCGTGGCATCCGCACATCCACGACGGCGACATCCGGGCGATGGCGTGCCACCTCGCTGAGTAGTGCCTCGCCGTCGCTGGCGGTGGCGACCACGGCAAGGTCCAGGGCGGAGTCGATCATCGCGGCAAGCCCGGCGAGGACGACCGGCTGGTCGTCGGCGACGACGACACTCGTGGGGTTGGGTGCGTCTGTGGTCATGAGTCGCTGTCCACGGGGATGATGACGCGCAGGGTGAAGGTGCCGTCCGCCGTCTGGGTGTCGAGGCTTCCGCCGAGGGATTCAACCCGCTCCCGCATCCCGATCAGGCCGCGACCTGGTGCGCCGGCGTCGGCCAGCGGATCGACCGGGTTGGTCACGGTGAGCCCGAGCACGTCTCCACGTCGATCGCGCCGGAGCGTCACCGGCGCCGCGGACGCGTGTCGGCGGGCGTTGGTCAGAGCTTCCTGGGTTGCCCGGTAGAGCACATAGCCGGCCGCCGCCGTCACAGGCCCCCATTGGCCTTTGACCTCGACCACCTGTCCGGCGGCACGCGCATCGGCGACGAGGATGTCGATGTCCGCAACTGTCGGTTGCGGGGCGAGCTCGACAACATCCTCGGAGCGCTGCAGCACCGCGAGCACCTGGCGCAACTCACCCATCGCTGCGCGGGCGTCCGTCGCGATGTCAGCCAGCACCTCGCGCGCAACTGGATCTATTGCGGGGTGGGTGTACGGAGCCGACTCCGCGCGGACCGCGACCAGCGAGACATGGTGAGCGACGACGTCGTGCAGGTCGCGGGCGAGCCGTGCCCGTTCGCTAGCGCGGATCTCCACCTGGATCGCATGCCTTCTGATGGCCCGAGCCTCACGCAAGCGGACGGCCACGCGCCAACCGGCGGCAATGATGGAGATGCCCACCCAGCCGATGACGATTGCTGCCGTCAGGATCAGCAAGGACCGCAGATCGCCACCGCGTCCTGCGCCGCCGGGGCCGGCGAAGAGGGTCGAGATGGGTAGCAGACCCCAGACGACGGCGATGGCCAGCCCCCCGGCCGCGATCGATCTCAAGGGGTCACGGGGTGCCAGGATCCACGCCACCGCCGCGAGGGCGACGAGGGAGGTCATCATCAGGCTCCCGAACACGATCGCGCTCAACAGTGGTGCCGCCGCCAGCACAATCGACCAGCGGCTGAGGCGAGCGGCGGCCAGCACCATCGCCAGAGCCCCGGATGCGATGCCGGCGAGCGCCCAAACCCGGCCCGCCTGCAAGTAGACGCCCGCGTCGAGTTGGGCGATCAGGGTCGGTGCGATCGACAGGGGACTGACGGGTGCCGCCGGATCCGGGTGGCACATCGGCCCGAACGCGCCGTAGGTGCAGGGAGCGATCGTGTCCGTCCACACCCACATCGCCGTCACCACCGGGACGACTACGACGATCACCCATCCCAAGACCCGCATCGGGTCCGCAGACAGCCACGTCCACGCCCGCGTCGGCCACCTCGCCGCCGCGCCGGCGAGAGCGGCCGGTTCACGATGCGCGCCAGGCAGCGAACTGGCTCGCGAAGCACGTCCGCCCCCGCCGCCATCGCTCATGGCTCGATCATGGCGGTCCGAGGCCATCCCCGACCACCTCCCCCAGGATGGTTCGCGATCACCCGTTCGAGTGATTGGACATCCACGCAACGTACCGGCTGCCGTGAAATCTCCTCCGCGTTCGAACCGGCACATCGTGCAAGTCGGCGATCAGCCCTCCGGCCGAACTGTCTGGGCGGTCACGGTGGTGAGTTCCGCGGGATCACGGTGGTCGTCGAATCGGCGCAGGGAGTCGATGTACCGAGGCTTGTCGAGGTTCCAGTCGAACACGGCGGCTCGCTGTCGCTTTGGGCGGCCAGTTCGTACCGGGTCGGCGAGCAAATGGGTGGACCGGCCGTTGCCGTGCACGAAAGGGGTGGACGCGGACCGCATCAGCATGTGCAGCGAGCGGAGGCAACCGCCGTGGTCTCCCGAACCGCCACCGAGGTGACACGCGCCACTCGTGACGAGTGTCGCCCCAGTTCAGAGCGTTGCGGCTGAGACTCCCAACGTCTCCGCCACTGGCCCGGCTTCCCGCTGGGAACCGAGTCCTTCGTCGAGGGCCGCCTGTCCGGAGAACAGCCTGCATATCTCCTACGACGGGTCGCGCATCTGCTTCAGGCGGGCCAGGTTGGGCAGCGGGCACCATGCGCCGAGCTGTGGGTAGTCGACGGTCACCCCGACGACGCCCCGCTCGCCGAATGACATCGCCCAGTCGATGGCCGCAGGCAGCGGGACGACGAACAACGGGACCGGGGCGCCCTCGGGCACGAGGCCGCCGGCGTGCGCCGCGGCCTTCGCGCGTGTCGCGCTGCTGAAGATGGCCAGCATCGATCCGGTCTCGGCCGCGAGAGCGTAGGGGCGCGGCTCCTCGGGAGTACCGCGGTTGATGCACACCCACTGGTCGAGCCGCACGACCCCCGTCCAGAGCTTGATCTGGGGTTCCATGTCACCCGGTGCGGCCCGGCAGGCCTCGTTGAGGCGGTCCAGCTCGGCCAGTACTTCCGGGCTGGGTTTGAGCGAGCCTGCCGGGTCGTCCGCCCTCCTCGGCGCTGGGCGCGGGTCGCGCCCGCCGAACGACGCGGCCCGGTCCCAGATCCAGTCGGCCATCGACTCCGCGACGGGCTCGTCGGGGTGCCCGGGGCGTCGCGCGACCAGCTTGCCGAACGCGACGACGACCAGGTACGCCCCGGCGTCGTCGGTCAGCACCGGTTCCCTTGCATCGTTCTGCGGCCAGTCCGGGTGCGCTGCCGGGTCCGCCTCGATCGCGGCGTCCATGGCGAGCATCTCGGCTGCCGACATGAGCCGGAACGTTTCGGGCAGCCCCCAGGTGGCGCCTGATCCGGGTCGTTGGCCGTCGTGCCAGGCCACCAGATCCTCGGCCGCCATCGCGCCGATGTCCTTGGCCTCCTCCTCGGAGGGCGTAGCCGCCGGCCGCAACGTGGCGCGCAGGTCCTCCGGCATCACCTTGTCCAATGCCGCCAGCGCGGATGCGAGGTCGGTGCCAAGGATCCGGTCGCGGAGCAGCTGCCACGCCATCTCGATCACGCCCGCGCGACGGATGTCCTCCAGGGTGACGTCCTCCGCGTCAGCGTCATCCACGATCCGCCGCATCGTGCGGGCGGTCTCCACCAGGTTCTGCAGCTGGCCGTCCGTCGGATCCTCGCGCAGCAGTCGCAGGGCCAACTCTTCGGCATCGGCGAACCGGTACTGCACCAGGTAGGCCCAGCCGAGCATGAGCGCGATCGTCGGGTTCGCCGCGTCGGCCCGGATGGCCTCCTCGGCCGCGGGGACGAACACCTCGGGTGGTGCGAAGGTCCCGAACAGGTAGACCGCGCGCTTCCCGAGCGCCTTCCGGAGGTCGTCCGGCGCGGTGCGAGCGGACATGGCGACCGCCTCGTCGAGCTGGTGCCACCCGCCGTCGTACTCTCCGGAGAGCGCCTGGGCGTACCCGAGCTCGATCCAGTCATCCCACCCCTCCTGATCCACGCGGAGCACGGTTCGCGCCCAGCTCAGCGCCTCGGGATGGTCGTGTTCGGCGAACGCCAGGTGCCGCAGCGCGCGAGCCGCGTTGATGAACTGACTGTCGGCGCGACCCGCCACCTGGCGGTACAGCCGCCGCGCCTCGTCGGCATCGCCGCAGGCCTCGCGGTGGCTACCGAGCAACAGCGCCGCGCTGCTCCGCTCCGGCTGCGCCGCGAGCACCTGCAGCGCGAGCTGGGCGATCTTCGGATGGGTGGGCTGTGCGGACAGGAGCTCCCACGCGAGGTCCAGGTTCCGCTCCACGGGATCGGCGGCGGCGTCGTCGGCCGCCGGACGGTCGAGGTCGAAGGGGGTCACTGCACGTCTGCCTCAGGGTCGTCGATGTTCCTCGGCACGGGGCGCGGGTCGCGCCCGCCGAACGCCGCCACCCGGTCCCAGAAACAGTCGGCCAGGGTCGGGGAGACCAGTACGTCGTCGGCGCCCGACCTCCGGACGATGACCCCGCGGTACGTCGCGACGAGGTAGCCGCCGTGGTCGTCGGTCATCACCTGGGCGTAGTCGTCGGCCAGCCTTTCGTGCTTCCACTCGGGATAGGCACCGGGGTCTGCCTCGATCGCCTCGTCCAGCGCCGCGATCTCCGCGCTCGACAGCAGCCGGAAGCCGCCGCCGTCGCGCCACAGCGCGCCGGTGCCGGGCTCCTGGCCGTCGTGCCAGGCGGTGAGCTCCTGATCACCCATCGAGGATCCCCTGGCCGCGTCCCCGAGCCCTGGCCGTAGCGCGGCGCGCAGCTCGTCCGGCAGCACGTCGTCGAGAGCGGTCAACGCGGCCGGCAGGTCGATCCCGAGCATCCGTTCGCGCCGCTCGGTCCAGGCCAGGCGGACCATCCCGGACTCGTGAATCTCGGCGAACGTGATGCCTTGTTCCTTGGCCTTCGTGCGCATCATGCGGATCATCGAGACCGCGTTGCGCGCAGGCGCGTTGGTCGGGTCCAGGCGCAGCAAGCCCAGCGACACGTCCTCGGCGTCGTCGTAGCGGCCCGCGTGCACGTGTGCCCAGACGAGTGCGGTGCTGACGTACTCGTTCGAAGGATCGGCGCGCACCGCCTCCTCGGCCGCCGGGATGACGCGCTCTGCCGGGGCGACGCTCTCGAAGTGTGCGATCGTCCGTTCGGCGAGCGCGCTGGTCAGCTCGTCGGGGTCGGTGCGGGCGCACCGCGCGACGGCGTCGTCGAGCAGGTGCCAACCAAGTTCCGGGTCGCCTGCCATGGCTGTCGCAGCACCCAGGCGCATCTGATTCGCCCAGGACTCCGGGCCCGCCCGGACGGCGGTCTCGGCCCACCGGCGTGCCTCGTCGTAGTTGCTCGCGTACTTCTCGAGCTCGTAGAGCGCCTCAGCCGCGTCGACGAACACGCTGTCGCGAGCACCGATCACGGCCAGCAGGATCTCGCGGGCCTCGTCGAGTTCGCCGCATGCCATGCGGTGCATCGCGAGCAGCCGCCGCGTCTCGTTGCGCCACGGCTCCTGAGCGAGCACACGCGTCGCGATCCGCCCGACCTCGGGGTGCGTCGGCTGGACGTCGAAGAGTTCCCACGCGAGGTCGTCGTCCCGCTCGACCAGGTCGACGTCCCGCTCGCCGGGGCCGTCGTCCGGCCCGACTGGGCCCACTGCACCGTTCACAGGCCGCGCTTCACGCGGTAGGCGCGCAGCTGGTCGAACGTGCCGTCGTCCGCGCCGTACTCCAGCACCGGCGCGACCTGGTCGAACCACGACGTCGTCGACGGCGTGACGGCGCCCGCGGCGGCGAGCAGCGTCTGTGTCGTCACCGGCACGACCGAGCCCGCCGCCATCGACGCGGTGAGCGCCTGCTGCAGCGCGACCTTCACCACGTGGGCGATGTCGGCGCCGGAGAATCCCTCGGTCGCCGCGGCCACCCGGATCACGTCGACGCCGTCGGCCGGCTTGCCCTCGAGGTCGCCCTGGAGGATCGCGGCGCGCGCCACGCCGTCGGGCGGCAGCACCAGCACGGTCTTGTCGATGCGGCCGGGGCGGCGCAGGGCGGGGTCGATGTCCCAGGGTCGGTTCGTCGCGGCCAGGAAGTACACGCCGTCGTTGGCGCTCGAGACGCCGTCGAGCTCCTCGAGGAGCTGGGTCACGATCATCCGCATCGACTGGGAGCCGCCGCCGCCGGAGCTCCGCCGCCCGCCGAGCGCGTCGAACTCGTCGAGGAAGATCACGCAGGGTGCGGCGGCGCGCGCGTGGCGGAACACGCTGCGGATCGCCTTCTCGCTGTCTCCGATGTACTTACTGATCAGGTCAGCCAGCGTGACGTGGATGAACGACGCCCCCAGGTCACCGGCGATCGCCCGGGCGATGAACGTCTTGCCGCATCCGGGCGGGCCGTACATCAGAAGCGAGCCGCCCGGCTTCTGCCCGAAGGCCGCCGCCATCTCCGGGTCTCGCAGCGGGGCGAGGAACGTGGAGTCGAGGTGTTGCTTGACCTCGGCCAGGCCGGCGACGTCGGCCAGCGTCACGGCCGGACGTTCGGCGTCCCACAGGCCCGGCATCGGTGCGTCGTCGTCCTCGTCGTCGACGCCGTCCAGGTCGGCCGCGGACGGGGTGAGGATGGGAGCCGGCGCGGGGGCCACGGGTTCGCTCGGGGGCGCTGCTGCGCCCCCGCGAAGCCGAGCCGCCATGAGCCGCGCCCGCAGGACCTGCACGCGGGTTCGATCGCCCCCGCCGGCTTCGAACGTGGCCAGCTCGGTCGCGGCGCGATCCGGGTCGGCCTGTAGCAGCAGGGTGATGAAGTCCTCCAGCAACGCGAAGTTCTGCGGGTCTCGCCTCACCTCGCTCTCGATCACCTCGAGGAAGTCGTCATGTGCCATCTGCTGCTCCTTCTGGCCGTGCGGGCGGGGTCAGTATCGCAGCGCCTCGCCACGCCTCGACGCTGAGATCCACGTGTCGGCATCTCGCGGCGCAGGAACCCGGCCGCGCCGCGACGTCGTGTTTCCAGGGAGCCCAGTCACGGAACGTTCGCCAGCACCGCCCAAGCGATCGGCGTCGGGCCCTGGGTGAGTTCGAGGATCCGCTTGCGGATCCGGGGCTCGTGGAGCAGTTCCGCCAGCGTGGCGGCCACGTCCTGACGTGAGATCTCGTCGTGCGGCTGCGCCGGACCGAGCGATATCGTCCCGATCCCCTCGCGGTCGACGAGCAGGGATGGCCGAAGGATCAGCCAGTCCTGGTCGCTCGTGCTGACCGTGACGTCGATCAGCTTCTTCACCGCGAAGTAGAACTCCACGTCCTCGCCGAGGTCGTGCCCGCGCCCGGCCTCGGGCAGCACGGACACCAGCGCGAAGCGACTCACACCAGCGAGTCGTGCCGCCTCGAGAGCCTTCACCACGCCCTCGCCGTCGATGGCGGCCGTGACCTTCCTCGTACCGCCGTTCGACCCGGCGGTGTAGACGACGACGTCCGCCCCGGTGAGCATGGGGGCAAGCGAGTCGGCAGTCAGGTCCGCGAGCTCCGCCACGTGAGCCTCGACTCCCCGGTCGGAGAGCTGTGCTCGCTGCTCGTCACGACGTACCAGTCCGGCGACATCGTCGCCCCTGTCGATCAGGTTCCCCGCCAGCAGTCGACCGACGGCCCCACTGACGCCAATGATGAAGACCTTCATCGTTTCGCGGCCAGCCGGGTCGTCGACGGCAGAGCTGCTCGACAGGGGTGAGTGTGGGAGTACAGGTACACCGTGCCAGGGTGGCCGCCGCGGTCCGGCCTTCGCGTCGGTAGAAGCTACCGATCTTTGCCGGAGCCACGCCGGTCCGGTCAAGCAAACTGAAGCGCTTTGAGTTCGCGGCGTGAGGTGATGCCGAGCTTGCGGAAGATGTTGCGCAAGTGGGCCTCGATGGTCCGTGGGCTGAGGAACAGTTGCGCGCCGACCTCACGGGAGGTTGCTCCGGTGGCCACCAGCCGTGCGACCTGCAGCTCCTGGGTGGTGAGCTCGTCCGTCGGATGGGTGGTTCGTGCGCGTGGGTGCTCGCCCGTCGCGCGGAGCTCGCGGGCGGCGCGCGCGGCGAACGCCTCGATGCCCATGTTAGACAGCAGCCGGTGGGCGGTGCGGAGCTGCTCGCGGGCGTCCTGGCGGCGGCCCTCGCGGCGTAGCCACTCGCCGTAGACGAGGTGGGTGCGGGCGAGGTACACGGCCCACCGGCAGTTGGTGAGACGCACGATCGCCTCGCGGTAGTGCTCCTCGGCGGCGGGACCGGTAGTGGTCAGCGCACGCGAGCGCGCGGCCAGCCCGAGCGCGAAGTCCGTCCCGCTGGCGCTGGCCCGGGATGTGAGCTGCTCCAGCGCGGCTGCTGCACGTTCCGGCTCACCAGCGCGGGCTGCCGCTTCGACGAGCTCGGGAAGGGCCAGGCTGCTGTACGCCAAATCGTCGTGCTCGCACGGTGGTGTCGCGGCGGCGAGGGCGTCGTCGTAGTTGCCCAAGCCGTTGTGCAGCGCTGCCAGCGTGGCCTGGGCCAGGCTGACCGTCGAGCCCTCACCCCGCTCCGTCGCCTCCTTGACCATGGTTGCGTAGAGTTCCAACGTCTCGGGCTGTTGGCCACGCCAGGCAGCCAGCATGAGCCGGGCGTTCGGCAAGGGCGGGGCCCCCGTTGCCTGCGTGATTGCGGCCTCCTCGGCGGCCAGCTCGGTGGCACGGGTGAGTTCACCAGTGATGACGAGTATCGAGGCGACGGCGTTGAGTGCGGCGGGGAGTGTGGACAGCGAGCCGGCGTCGCGGGCGAGCCGGACGGCGCTGGTGGCCAGTGTGTAGAGGGCCTCGTCATCCCACAGCATCGCCGCGACATGGGAGGCCAGCCACAGCCAGCGGCGGTCGTCGTCCTCGACTCTGGACTCGTGGTCAAGGAGCGTCTCCAGTGACCGCTGCAGGGTGGGAACGCTCGCCTCGAACCCTTGCGTGAACCTCGTGGCCAGCCCGTCCAACAGCAGATCAACAGGCCGGGGCGGCGTCGGCGACGGGGGCGCATCGATGGCAGCCTCGGCCGCCTCGGGTAACCCACAGCCGCGGGCCAGGTGACCAGCGTGGACCGCCGCATCGAGCGCGTGTAGGTAGGTTTCGCGGGCCAGCGGCGGGTCCAGTGGGGCGAGTGTCTTGGCGGCGTCGAGCAGCATCCCCGGCATGTCGCTGCCTCGCGTCAGGTGGAACGCGATCTGGGCGCGGAGCAGTTCGAGGCGGGCGCGTGGCAGGGCTTCCAGGGGTCCGGTGGCCGCGACGGCCAGGAGTTCCAGTGCGGTGTCGAATGCGCCGGCGTCGTGCTTGGCGTGTGCGGCTTCCAGCGCCCGCCTCGCTCGAGTGGCGGGCTCGGGGGTCATCTCGGTTGCGTGCTGCAGGAACGCGGCCGCGGCGGCCAGACCGCCGCGGCTGCGCGCCCGCCCAGCAGAGCGCGCCAGGTCCGCGGCGGCGTGCTCGTCGGTGCCCAGTACGGCCTGCGCGCGGTGCCAGGCACGGCGATCCGGGTCGGCCTGTGGGTCGGTGGCGGCAGCCAGCGCGCCGTGGGCACGGCGACGGTCCGGCGGCGTGGCTGCCTGGTACACCGCGGAGCGCACCAGCGGGTGGCGGAACCTCACCCGGGAGTCGATCTCCAGCAGCCCGGCGACCTCCGCGGGCGCCGCGACCTCGCGAGCGAGCTCCAGGTGGGCGGCGGCGCGCCACAGCAGCGCCACGTCGCCCGTCGGCTCGGACGCGGCGACCAGCAGCAGCAGCTGCGTCGGCGGCGGCAGGGTGGCCGACCGCCGTCGGAAGCTCTCCTCCAAGCGGCGCGGGACGCTCAGCGTGCCGGGTAGCTCGAACCCACCCGCGAGATGTGTCGGCCGTGCGTTGCGGGGCAGCTCCAGCAATGCCAGCGGGTTGCCGTCCGCCTCGGCGATGATCCGGTCGCGGACCCGCTCGTCCAGCGGTGTGTGAACCGCAGTGCTGAGCAACGCACGGGCGTCGGGCTCGCTGAGCCGCTCCAGACGTAGCTCCGGCAAGCCGGCGAACGGAAGGCGGTCGCCGTCGTCGGAGTCGCGCAACCCGAACACCAGCGCCAACTGTTCGGCCCCCACCCGCCGAGCCACGAAGGCCAGGACCTGCGCAGATGCCTCGTCCAGCCACTGCGCGTCGTCGACCAGACACAGCAGTGGCTCCTCCTCGGCGACCTCGGCCAACAGATGGAGCGTCGCCAGCCCGACCAAGAACCGGTCCGGCGCGGCGCCGCCGTGGAGCCCGAACGCCACTCCGAGCGCGGCCCGTTGCGGCTCGGGCAGCGCGCCGGTGCGATCGAGCAGGGGAGCACACAACTGGTGCAGCCCGGCGAACGCGAACTGCGTCTCGGACTCGGCGCCGACCGAAAGCTCCACCCGGAAGCCTGAGGCGAGCGCCGTCTGCCGAGCGTGCTCCAGCACGGCGGTCTTCCCGATCCCGGCTTCCCCGCGGACCACAACAGCGCCGCTGCGACCGGACCGAGCCAGGGAGAGGAACTTCTCGACCGCTTCACGCTCGGAGCGCCTGCCCACGAGATCCACCAGCGTGTGCTCCCGTCAAAAGCCCCAGAGTAGGTAGCCGCCACCGTAGTGGTCCCTGATGCGGAATGCCTAGTGCCGGGCTAGCAACCTGTCAGCTCCGAGGTTCTCGGGTGGCGCCAAGGGGTGAATACCTACGTGGTTGTCACCGACGCGAGGGCTCGTCCGCCGCTGCGAGGCTGACGACGTCGCCACGACCCGGGCATCCGGACATTGGCGCATCCGGGCGGATGGACGCAAGTCCGGCGGCCCGGAGCGGGGCCTCCGGACCAGACGAACCATCCGACATCGCACCCCTCTCCAGTACGCACCGACCATCAGAAGGCAGGAGACCTCATGAGCACGGATCGCGTGCTTGGCGGACGCTATGAACTCCGCGACGTCCTGGGCCGGGGCGGCATGGCCATTGTCCACCTGGCTCGTGACATCTGCCTTGAGCGCTGGGTCGCGGTCAAGGTGCTCCGCGGAGAGCTGGCCCGCGACCCGCTGTTCAGAGGCAGGCTCCGGCGGGAAGCACAAACGGTCGCCGGCCTCCACCACCCCGGCATCGTCTCGGTTCACGACGTCGGTGAGCACGTCGACGACAGCCGGGCGGACGAGCCGAGCGTTCCGTTCATCGTCATGGAATACGTCGCCGGCCAGTCGCTGCGGGCCCGCCTCCGCGAGGGCGCGCTCACGCTGGAGCAGTCGATCCAGCATCAGGTCGAGGTCCTGTCGGCGCTGGAGTTCAGCCATCGCGCCGGCGTTGTCCATCGCGACATCAAGCCCGCCAACGTCATGGTCACGCCCGACGGCGGAACCAAGATCGTGGACTTCGGGATCGCACGTGTCGGTGGTGATCCCGGCGCCACGGCAACTCAGCCCCACGCGCTCCTCGGAACCGCTCAGTACCTCTCTCCCGAACAAGTGCGCGGTGAGATCGCCGACGCCCGGAGCGACCTGTACTCCGCGGGCTGTCTCCTCTACGAGCTGTTGACCGGACGGCCGCCGTTCGTCGGTGACAACCCGGTTGTCCTCGCCTACCAGCACGTGCACGAGGACCCCCGACGAGCCAGCGCCTACCGCACCGAGGTCACTCCGTCGCTCGACACGGTGCTCGTCACGGCACTGGCCAAAGACCGGAACGACCGGTTCCAGAGCGCTCGATCGTTCAGTGAGGCGCTCCAGTCCGCGGCGAAGGGCCTGAACCGTGCGGATGGCTGCGCCGCCACCGACAACGTGGTCCCGTTCCCCCTGCTCGGGCACGCCACGACGACGTCGAGGGGCTCCACCGCATCGCGCACGGGCCACTCACCTTCTCCACCAGCCCGTGACGAGAAGAAGGCCACCACACGATCCGCCTAGGCGAACGGCTCGCACTGGGCTCACCAAGGAAGGAAGACCATGGGATACATCAGCGTCGGGACAGAGAACAGCACACCGATCGAGTTGTACTACGAAGATCAGGGTGCGGGCCAGCCCGTCGTCCTGATTCATGGGTACCCGCTCAACGGGCACAGCTGGGAGCGCCAGACACGGGACCTGCTGACCGCCGGCTACCGCGTCATCACCTACGACCGTCGCGGCTTCGGCCGGTCGTCCAGTGCCGGGGTCGGCTATGACTACGACA
>NZ_JAGSHT010000035.1 GCF_019947135.1 Occultella gossypii
CGCCAGACCGAACTCAACCACCGCGTCCCGTACCCCATCGGACCCACCAGCGACGCCAACCTCGACCCGATGTGCCGCCGCGACCACGTCCTGGTCACCCACGGCGAGTTCTCCTACGAACGCGCCCCCGACGGCACCATCACCTGGCACACTCCCACCGGCCACACCTACCAACGCGACCCCAACGGCACGCTGACCAAACTCAGTCGCGACCTCCACCACCCCGGCAGCAACGGCAAAACCCGCTACCACACCCCCGACCCCAGACCCATCGACCCCGACGAACCCCCACCCTTCTAACCGAGCCGGCCGGAGCCACCAGTCGGCCCGGAGTCTCGGTCAGCAGGAGTCTCGGTCAGCGGCTCCTCACCAGCGTCGTCCTCCGCCAGCGGCTACTCGCCAGCGTCGTCCTCGGTCAGCGGCTACGCGGTGGCTTCGGCGAGCGCCGCGAGCCGATCGACGGACGACTGCAGGTTCGCGGCCGTCGTGTTTCGTGCCCGCTCGAACCTTCGCTCGTCGGTGAGGTTGGTCCAGTCGTAGGTGTGTCTGACGAGTGTGGTCCGGTCATCGGACACTTCCAGTTCCCAGCGCCACAGGTGACCAGGAGGCTCCTCGCCCGGCGGGGCGGGATTCCAGGCGATGCGGCGCCCCTCCTCGAACTCGACGATGTGGTTCTCGCGAACGGCGCCCTTCGTGAGCTCCATGGTGAACACGTCGCCGACCGAGCGCACCCGCTGGCCGCGCGGCGCGTGCCCGAGGTTGTCGTTGCCGTCCCACTCCGGCTGCCTCGCCGGATCGGCGATCAGCTCGAAGATGACGGCTGCGGGCGCCGCCACCACCTTCGACGCGGTCACGATGCGCTCGTCGTCGCTCATGGGCAAAGCCGACCACGCGCGGCGCGTGGACGCAAGGATCGCCCGCGCCTCGGACTCAGTCCCAGCGCACCACTGGTGCGTCGGCGCCGAAGTCGACCACGGGCGAGCCGAGGCTGCCGGCGCTGCCGAAGAGTAGTTCGCAGCGGCCCGACTGGCCGTTCTCCGTGCAGTCGAACTCGACGTCGACCGCACCGATGTACTCGCCGCTCACGATCCTCGGGTCGTTGTGGTCGACGTCGGCCTCGAGCGAGTCGAGGGTCACCTGTGCTTCGGCGGACAAGGACCGGGAGACCGTGCCCTCGTGGACCGTGGTGCCCTGGATCGTGTCAGGCAGGTCGATGCCGCAACCGGCGGCGAGTGTCGTCGAGGCGACGCAGGTGCTGACCGCCGCGTTGACGAGGGTGCGGAACTGCGCCAGCCCCTCGTCGCTCAGCACCACCTGAGCGTCGAACTCACCACCGCCGGCCTCCTCGGAGACTGTCGTCCGGGTGGTGCCCTCGAGCCCGAACTGAGGGTCGGACACGCTCAACTCGTACGCGCCGAAGAAGACGTCGACGCTCGCCGACGTGACCTGGACGCCGTTGACCAGGCCACCCGCGGCTACGAGCGCGTCGCCGACGTAGAGGCTGCCGTAGCCGCCGGTGAGCTCCCAATCGACGGTGTCCTCGTCGGAGTATGGGCCCGTGACGCTGAGCGTGATGTCGATCTGCTCATCACCGAGCAGGTACGACACCGCCACGTCGACGACTCCGAATGCCGTCTCCGGGTCGACGGGAGTCACCTCGATCGCGGTGATCGGCGCGATCGCGTTCGATGCCGCGAGCACCTCATCCGTCATGAGCTCCGACGGCGAGGCGATCGTGAGGAACGTGAGTGCCGCGTCGGCGTCGGCGTCGGCCAGGGCCTGCAGGTACCCCTCGACGGGCGCGATGGCCGCGTCCGCTCGCGCCTGCGCGGCGGCCTCGGCGGCAGCCTCCGATGCCGCGGCCTCCTCAGCCGCGCGCTGCTCCGCGCGCCTGGCGTTGGTGACCGAGAGCACGACGACGAGCGCGATGACGAGCACGAGCGCGCCGACGATGCCGAGGAGCACCCCCTTGCGCATCGGCTTGCGCTTCGGCTTGCGCGGCGAAGCGACAGTGGGCGCCCACTGTTGCTGCGGCAGCGCTTGCGGGGAGCCCGGTGGCCACGGCTCCGGAGGCGCGGTGCCCTGTTGCCACGGCTGTTGGGGCGCTGGCACGGCGCCCTGTTGGGGCGCGGGCGCGGTGCCCTGCTGCCAGGGCTGTTGGGGCGCTGGCACGGCGCCCTGCTGCCACGGCTGTCCACCGCTGCTCAGCGGCCAGGGCCGGCTCCCATCCTGTGGCTGCGCCGGCGGTGGACCCGGCGGCGACCACGACGGCTGCGTCGATGGCTCGTCCGGGTGCGGATCCTGCTGGTGTCCAGGCTGCTGTGCGTCGTGCCCCACGGCCACTCCTCGCCCCTGTGCAGGGCCCTCGTCCGCTCGTAGGTCACGGGCGCGGGGCCGCTCGCTTTCTCGCGGATCGTACCGGCCATTCCGGACGCCCCGCGCGCAGTCTGCACGCCCCCCGCGAGCGGCGCATCAGCCGGCCGCGGGTATCCCGGTCTCGGTAGTTGCCTCACCGGCCGGGACGTCCCGTTCGTCCGCCGAGAACTCGGCTCCGTCCGGCCACGCGCAGATGCAGACCTTGTTGCCGGCCCGGTCGGCGAGGATCCAGTGCCCCGGTCCGGCGTCGTGCACCACGATCCCGCCGGCGGCCACGGCCGCATCGAACCGAGCGTGGGACTGCTCGCGCGCGACGGACACGTCGATGTGCATCGCGTGCCTCAACGGCTTGGATTCGTCCAGGTCCTGCATCCAGACTGTTGAGCTGTGGCCGAGCGGGTCGACACCGTTGTCGTCGGCCACGGCGTCGTAGCCGAGGGCGGCCCGCCAGAAGCCGACGTCGATCGCATCGGGCTTCGCCGCAATCGCGAGCTGGACCTCCTGCACCGCCGCTCGATCGGCCATCGCGCCGTGCTGCGCGGCCGTGGCCGAGACTGCCATGGCCAGGTCGACGTGCTCCGGCTCAAGTGCCCAGAGGTCCCGGGTGAGCCGCACCGTGAGCTGGTCGTCCGCGATGGTCAGGAGCCGACCGGCCCCCTCGAAGCCCGCGACCTCGGCGATCGCGGCCGCGAGCCGCACGGAGGCGGCGAGCGAGCCGGTCCGGAACACCGCCGTCGCGCCGCCGTGCAACACGACCCAGTCCTCGACGCCGGTGGCCTCGAGGAAATGGCGCCAACCCTGCTCACTCATAGCCTGACCTCCGGGTCTGATGGAACGACCACGATCCTGCCCGATGCGATGCGCAATTTGCGGAACGACGCGGCGGCATCGTGCCACGACGGCCCGCTGAAAATCGCGTTGACAGTGCGTCGGACGCAGCCGGAGGATCGTCGTGTTCTGTCCGAACGGCTGACAGGTTCCCCGACCGAGAGAACGGAGCCACCATGCGCGAGTTCGTGTGCCCAGCAACCGCCGACCTGCACACGAGGAGCCATGGACCGTTCGAACTCGCAGAGATCCGCATCACCTGACGCCGACCCGGGCACAGCCTCGGATCCGGCCGCGGCAGGTGCGCCGCCCCATTCGGGCTCACGCCGACTCAACCTCGGCGTACTGGCCCATGTCGACGCCGGCAAGACCTCTCTGACCGAAGCGTTGCTGCACGCCGGGGGTGCGATCGACCAGATCGGCCGGGTGGATGCCGGCACGACCCAGACGGACACCCTTGCACTGGAGCGGCAGCGCGGCATCACCATCCGGTCTGCCGTCGCGTCGTTCAGCGTGGGCGATCTCACCGTCAATCTTGTGGATACACCAGGCCATCCGGACTTCATCGCCGAGGTCGAGCGGTCGCTGGCAGTTCTGGACGGTGCGGTCCTGGTGCTCTCCGCAGTCGAGGGCGTGCAGGCTCAGACCGTGGTGCTGTACCGGGCGCTGCAGCGCATGGGCGTTCCCATGGTGCTCTTCGTCAACAAGATCGACCGATCCGGAGCGGCGCCCGAGAAGGTCCTCGACGAGATCCGGTTCCGGCTGGGCTCGTCGGTGGTGCCGTTGACCCGCGTGCTCGGCGCGGGCGCACCGGCGGCGCAGAGCCAACCGCTCGCCTGGGACGAGCCGGCGGTGGCAGAAGGTCTGACGGCTCGGTTGGCCGACCATGACGACGAACTGCTCGCCGAGTGGGTTGCAGGCAGCGGACCGGTCGGCATGGCGCGGCTACGCATGACCCTGGATCGGCTGACACGCGCCGGAGCCGTTCAGCCGGTCGTGTTCGGCTCGGCCCGAACCGGTGCCGGAATCACCCAGCTGATCGACACGGTGGCTTGGCTGCTCACTCCACCCGCCGGTGACGATGCCGCCCCTGTCTCGGCGCAGATCTTCAAGGTCGAGCACCCCGCGTCCGGAGGACGCCAGTCCACCGTGCGGGTGCGCGCCGGCAGGTTGCGCCTTCGAGACCGGGTGCCGCTCGGCGGTGGCCGGTCGGCGACCGTGACGGATCTCGAGGTCTTCGAGCCGGGCGGTCCCGTACGGCGCGATCGGGTCGCGGCGGGGCAGATCGCCCGGGTCCGCGGATTGGACGCTGCCCAGATCGGTGACTGGATCGGCTCCGGACCCGCACCCGCGGCTCGGTCGGTTCTGCCCAGGCCGGGCTTCGAGACCCGTGTGGCTGCGCGTGACCCCAACAAGCAGTACGACCTGCGCAAGGCCCTGACGGAACTGGCCGACATCGACCCGCTGATCTCCGTCCGGTCCGACTGCGGAGCCATCCGGATCAGTACGTACGGCGAGGTACAGCAACAGGTCCTGGCCCAGACCCTGGCCGCCGACTTCGGCATCGACGCAGTCTTCAGCGGAACCACGGTGGTGTGCGTGGAACGCCCGTCGAGCACGGGGACCGCCGTGCGGCGGATGGGTGACGCGGGCCACCTGTACGGCTACACCCTCGGGGTGCGCACCGAGCCGGCCGCGCCAGGCAGCGGCATCGAACTGGTGGTCGAGGCGCCGCGGGCCGGGCTGCCGCTGCACGTCTACTCCACCCTCGACGGCTTCCGGTCGGCGATGCTGGGCTACCTGGCGGATCCCCTCGGATCGGGACCGCACGGCTGGCCGGTCACGGACCTCAGGGTCACGGTGACCGAGAGCGACTACCCTCCGGCCGGTCCGCGCGCTTCCGACGTGCGGCACACGACCGAGGTCGTGGTGCGAGAAGCCATCCATTGGGCGAGCACCACGGTCTGCGAACCGGTCGAGCGATTCACCGTCGAGGTGCCGATGGGCACCCTCGCCGCGGTCCTCACCCTGCTTTCCCGGCACGGCGCGATGCCGGACGCCACGGACAGCCACGGCCGGTTGGCGGTGGTGTCGGGAACGGTGCGAGCCGACTCGGTCGGAGCGGTGCGGGCCGGTCTGCACGGCGCCGCGAACGGACAGGGCGTTCTGGAATCGGTCCCGGACCACTTCGCGCCCGTCGCCGGTGGCGGTCACTCGGCGCGAGCACGTCGGTGATCGCGGCTGGACAGTCATCCATCCGACTGTATAGTTATGCACATGCCTGTATCTGTTGCGATCGCCGGTGCCAGTGGCTACGCCGGAGGCGAGGTCCTGCGCCTGCTGCTCGGTCATCCCGAGGTGACCATCGGGGCGCTCACCGCCCACAAGAACGCCGGTGACCTGGTCGGGTTGCATCACCCGCACCTGCGCGACCTCGCCGAGCGCCGGTTCGTCGAGACCACTGCCGAGAGCCTGCTCGGCCACGACGTCGTGGTGCTCGCCCTGCCGCACGGTGCCTCCGGCGAGATCGCGGCCGCCCTCGAGGCGGCCGGGTCCGAGGCCCTGGTGCTCGACTGCGGTGCCGACCACCGGCTCGTGGACGCGGGGGACTGGGAGACGTTCTACGCCTCACCCCATGCGGGCAGCTGGCCCTACGGGCTGCCCGAGCTCGTGCTCGCCGACGCCGGCACCCGTCAGCGTGAGGTGCTGCGCTCAGCCCGGCGGATCGCCGTGCCCGGCTGCAACGTCACTGCCGTCACCCTGGGCATCCAGCCCGGCATCGCGACCGGCGTGGTGGACCCGACCGACCTGGTCGCGGTCCTCGCGAACGGGTACTCCGGCGCCGGCAAGGCGGCCAAGACCCACCTGATCGCCTCGGAGGCGCTCGGCTCCGCGGTGCCCTACGCCGTCGGCGGCACGCACCGGCACATCCCCGAGATCGAACAGAACCTGCGCGCCGCCGGCGCCGAGCAGGTTCGACTGTCGTTCACACCGACGCTGGTGCCGATGGCCCGAGGCATCCTCGCGACCACGACGGCGCGCCTGACCGAGGGCGTCGACCCCACCACGGTCCGGGCCGCCTGGCAGACCTACTACGCCGACGAGCCGTTCGTGCACCTGCTCCCCGAGGGCCAGTGGCCCTCCACGGCCGCGACCGTCGGCGCGAACACCGCCCTGGTCCAGGTGGCCGTGGACTCCCGGGCCGGCCGGGTCGTGACCGTCTGCGCGATCGACAACCTCGTCAAGGGAACCGCCGGTGCTGCCGTCCAGTCCATGAACCTGGCCCTCGGCCTGCCCGAGACGATGGGCCTGCCCACGAACGGAGTCGCCCCGTGAGCATCACCGCACCCGCCGGGTTCCGCGCCGCCGGCGTCATCGCCGGCCTCAAGGCCTCCCGCAAGTCCGACGTCGCCCTCGTCGTCAACGACGGGCCGCTGCACGTCGGCGCCGCCGTGTTCACCACGAACCGCGTGGTCGGGGCTCCGGTCACCTGGTCGCGTCAGGTGGTCGCCGACGGCGTGATCAACGCCGTGGTCCTCAACTCCGGCGGCGCGAACGTCTGCACCGGACCCGAGGGCTTCGCCGACACCCACCACACTGCCGAACGCGTCGCCGAGCTGCTCGGTTGCTCCGCCGGTGACGTCGTGGTCTGCTCCACCGGCCTGATCGGCGAACGCCTCCCGATGGACAAGCTCCTGCCCGGGGTCGACAGTGCGGTCGCCGCGCTCCACACCGACGGAGGTGACGACGCGGCTACGGCAATCATGACCACGGACACCGTCCCGAAGATCACCCACGTGATCCGGGCCGGCTGGAGCGTCGGCGGCATGGCCAAGGGTGCGGGGATGCTCGCGCCGGCGATGGCCACCATGCTCAGCGTGCTCACCACGGACGCCGTCGTGGACGCCGCCACCGCCGACGCCGCCCTGCGCGCCGCCACGGCCACCACGTTCGACCGGGTCGACTCCGACGGCTGCATGTCCACCTCGGACACCGTCACCCTGCTCGCCTCCGGCGCCAGCGGCGTCGAGGTCGGCCTCGCCGAGCTCACCGACGCCCTCACCCAGGCCTGCGGCGACCTCGCCCGCGCCCTGGTCGCGGACGCGGAGGGCGCCAGCCACGACATCGCGGTGAAGGTGGTCGGCGCCCACAGCGAGGCCGCCGCCGTCGCCGTGGCCCGGGCCGTGACCCGGTCCAACCTGTTCAAGGCCGCGATGTTCGGAAACGACCCGAACTGGGGCCGGATCCTGTCCCAGGTCGGCACCGTGCCGATCGAGGTCGCCGAGTTTGAGGCCGACCAGCTGGACGTCGCGATCAACGGCGTGCAGATCTGCCGCGGCGGCGCCGCCGGCGCGGACCGCTCCCTGGTGGACCTGGCGGCCCAGCGCGAGGTGCACGTCGAGATCGACCTGAACGCCGGCAGCCACGAGGCAACCGTCTGGACCAACGACCTCACCCACGACTACATCCACGAGAACAGCGCGTACTCCACATGAGCGAGCCCAACCGGAACCCGGACCCGACCGCCGAGCCGGCCACCGCCGTCGACCCCTCGTTCGTCTTCAACACCGAGACGGATCTGTTCCCGCACCAGAAGGCCGAGGTGCTCGTCCAGGCCCTGCCGTGGCTGGAGGAGTTCGCCGGGGCGATCGTGGTCATCAAGTTCGGCGGCAACGCCATGGTCGACGCCACCCTCGAGCGGGCCTTCGCCGACGACGTCCGGTTCTTCCGGTACGCCGGTCTGCGGCCCGTCGTGGTGCACGGCGGCGGCCCTCAGATCTCGGCGATGCTCGCCCGGCTCGGGATCGAGTCGGAGTTCCGCGGCGGCCTCCGGGTGACCACCCCCGAGACCATGGACGTGGTCCGGATGGTGCTCACCGGGCAGGTCCAGCGCGACCTGGTCAGCCGCCTCAACGAACGCGAACCGCTCGCCGTCGGGCTGTCCGGCGAGGACGGCGGCCTGTTCCGCGCGGTGAAGCGGCCCGCCATGATCGACGGCCAGCCCGTCGACGTCGGTCTGGTCGGCGACGTGGTCGAGGTGCGGCCGAAGGCCGTGCAGGACCTGCTCGACGCCGGCCGGATCCCGGTCGTCTCCACGATCGCTCCCGACGGCGAAAGCCCCGGCGACGTGCTGAACGTGAACGCGGACACCGCCGCCGCCGCGCTCGCCACCGCGCTGGGCGCGCAGAAGCTGGTGGTGCTCACCGACGTGGAGGGCCTCTACGCGGCCTGGCCGGACCGGACCTCCCTGATCCGTTCCATCGACGCGGATGCCCTCGAGGAGATGCTGCCCGGACTCGAGTCCGGGATGGTGCCGAAGATGGAGGCGTGCCTGCGCGCGGTCCGCGGCGGCGTGCGCCAGGCACACGTCATCGACGGCCGCCAGCCGCACTCGCTGCTGCTGGAGATCTTCACGAACGAGGGCGTGGGCACCATGGTGCTGCCGGTGGCCGACATCGCCGACGCCGACAAGCCGAGTGAGAACGAGGAGGACGAAGCGTGAGCGAAGTGATCGAGGCCGCCACCGGTTCGCTGACCCAGGACGACTGGCAGCGCCGGTACGCGGGCGCGCTGATGAACACGTTCGGGCCGCCGCAGCGGGTGCTCGTGCGCGGCGAGGGCTGCTACGTCTGGGACGCCGACGGCACTCGCTACCTCGACCTGCTCGCCGGCATCGCGGTCAACGCGCTCGGCCACGCCCACCCCACGCTCACCGGGGCGATCAGTGCCCAGCTCGGCACGCTGGGGCACATCTCCAACTTCTTCGCCTCGCCCACCCAGATCACGCTCGCCGAGCGGCTGCTCGCCCTCGTGGTCGACGGCGGTGCACCGGCGGGTGGGCGGCTGTTCTTCACGAACTCCGGCACCGAGGCGATGGAGGCCGCGTTCAAGCTCGCCCGCCGCCACGGTGGCCCCGGCCGGGACCGCATCCTGGCCCTGGACGGCGCGTTCCACGGCCGGTCGATGGGCGCGCTCGCCCTCACTGCCAAGGCTGCGTACCGGGAGCCGTTCGAGCCGCTGCCGGGCGGGGTCGAGCACCTGCCGTTCGGTGACCTCGCGGCCCTGGAGGCCGCGTTCGCCGACGGCGGTGAGCGCGTCGCCGCGCTGATCGTCGAGCCGGTCCAGGGGGAGGCGGGCGTGCGCCCGCTGCCGCCGGGGTACCTGGCCGCGGCGCGTGAGATCGCGTCCGCGCACGGGGCGCTGCTGATCCTCGACGAGGTCCAGTCCGGCATGGGCCGCACCGGCACCTGGATGGCCCACCACCTGCCGCACATCGGCGGCGGAGTCGTCCCCGATGCGATCGCGCTCGCCAAGGGCCTCGGCGGCGGCTTCCCGATGGGCGCGCTCGTCGCGGTCACCGAGGAGGCGGCCACGCTCCTGACCCCCGGCCAGCACGGCACCACATTCGGCGGCAACCCGGTGGCCAGCGCCGCCGCCCTCGCGACCATCCACGTCATCGAGCGGGACGGTCTGCTCGCCAACGCGACGACCGTGGGGCAGCACCTGCGTACCGAGATCGCAGCGCTGGACCACCCGCTCGTGACCGGATGCCGCGGCGAAGGCCTGCTGATCGCGATCGAGCTCGCCGAGCCCGTGGCTCCGGCGGTCGCGGCCGCGGCGCTGCGCCACGGCTATATCGTCAATGCGGTGGCACCGGACGCGATCCGGCTCGCCCCACCGCTGATCCTGACCACCGCGCAGGCCGACGCCCTCGTGGCGGACCTGCCGACGATCCTCACGGAAGCGAGTGCCGCATGAGCCTTCGCCACTTCCTTGCCGACGACGACCTGACCAGCGCCGAGCAGCGCGAGGTCCTGCTGCTCGCGCTCGCCACCAAGGCGGCCCGGCACGCGTTCCGGCCGCTGGCCGGCCCGCAGGCGGTCGCGATCATCTTCGACAAGCCCACCCTGCGCACCCAGGCGTCGTTCACCGCGGGCGTCGCCGAGCTCGGTGGCTACCCGATGCTCGTGGACGGCAAACTCGCCCAGGTCGGCGTGCGGGAGTCCGTTCCGGACGTCGCGCGGGTGCTCGGCCGGATGACGTCGGCGATCGTCTGGCGCACGTTCGGGCAGGACCGGATCGAGGAGATGGCGGCCCATGCCGGGGTGCCGGTCGTGAACGCGCTCACCGACGACTACCACCCGTGCCAGATCCTCGCCGACCTGCTCACGATCGCCGAGCACACCGGTGGCCTGTCCGCCTCCGGTCCGGCGCTCGCCGGTCGCTCGTTCGCCTACGTCGGAGACGGCGCCAACAACATGGCCAACTCCTACCTGCTCGGTGGCGCGCTGGCCGGTCTGGACGTGCGGATCGGCGCACCGGCCGACTACCACCCGAACGCGGACATCGTGGCCCGAGCCACCGCGATCGCACAGGAGAGCGGCGGGTCCGTCACGGTCACCACCGACCCGGCCGAGGCCGTCCGCGGCGCGGACGCCGTCGCCACCGACACCTGGGTGTCGATGGGACAGGAGGCCGAGTCCGAGGCGCGCGAAGCACCGTTCCGTGCCTACCAACTCAACGACGACCTGCTTGGCCAGGCTGCGCCGTCGGCCATCGCGATGCACTGCCTGCCCGCCTACCGCGGCAAGGAGATCACCGACGAGGTGATCGAGGGACCGCGGTCGGTCGTCTGGGACGAGGCCGAGAACCGGCTGCACGCGCAGAAGGCGATCCTCGCGTGGCTGCTCGAGCGGCGGGAGCAGCGGTGATGACCATCCCGGCGACCAAGACGGCCCGGCACGCGCTGATCCGGCAGGTGGTCGAGGCGGGGGCGGTGCGCTCCCAGGGGGACCTGCAGGCACTGCTCGCCGACCGGGGCGTCAGCGCGACCCAGGCAACCCTGTCCCGGGACCTGGACGAGCTGCGCGCATACAAGGTACGCAGCGCCGACGGCAGCCAGCATTACGCACTGCCGCCCGAGAGCGGGCTCGGCTACGCCGGCGGCGACACCGAGCAGCTCGCCACCCGGCTGGCCCGGCTGTGCACCGAGTTGCTTGTCTCCGCCGACGTCTCCGGGAACCTGGTGGTGCTGCGCACCCCTCCCGGCGCGGCACAATTCTTGGCATCGGCGATCGACCACTCGGTCCTGCCCCCGGTGATCGGCACGATCGCCGGGGACGACACCGTGCTGGTGATCGCAGCCGAAGCAGAGGGTGGACCCGTGGTCGCCCAGCTTTTCCTGGATCTGGCCGGTGGCCGCGATCCCGATAGAGACACGACGACCCCTGAGGAGAACCGGTGAGCAAGGTACTGACGGAACTGCCGGTCGGCGAACGAGTAGGCATTGCGTTCTCCGGCGGTCTGGACACCTCGGTCGCGGTGGCCTGGATGCGGCACCACGGGGCGATCCCGTGCACCTACACCGCCGACCTCGGCCAGTACGACGAGCCCGAGATCGAGAAGGTGCCCAGCCGCGCCATCGAGTACGGCGCCGAGCTGTCCCGCGCCGTCGACTGCAAGAGTGCCCTGGTCGAGGAAGGGCTGGCGGCGCTCGCCTGCGGCGCGTTCCACATCCGTAGCGGCGGCCGTGCCTACTTCAACACCACCCCGCTCGGCCGAGCCGTCACCGGCACGTTGCTGGTGCGCGCCATGCAGGCGGACGGCGTCGAGATCTGGGGCGACGGGTCCACGTTCAAGGGCAACGACATCGAGCGGTTCTACCGCTACGGGTTGCTCGCGAACCCGTCCCTGCGGATCTACAAGCCGTGGCTGGACCCGGCGTTCGTGTCCGAGCTTGGTGGCCGCGCGGAGATGAGCGAGTGGCTCACCGATCACAACCTGCCCTACCGGGACAGCGCCGCGAAGGCCTACTCCACCGACGCCAACATCTGGGGCGCCACGCACGAGGCGAAGACCCTCGAGCACCTGGACGTCTCCCTGGAGACCGTCGACCCGATCATGGGCGTGAAGTTCTGGGATCCGGAGGTGGCGATCGAGACCGAGGACGTCACCATCGCCTTCTCCCAGGGCCGACCGGTCGAGATCAACGGGCGCCCCTTCGCCGACCCGGTGGCACTCGTGCACGAGGCGAACACCATCGGTGGCCGGCACGGGCTCGGCATGTCCGACCAGATCGAGAACCGCATCATCGAGGCGAAGTCCCGGGGCATCTACGAGGCACCCGGGATGGCGTTGCTGCACATCGCCTACGAGCGGCTGGTGGCTGCCATCCACAACGAGGACACCATCGCCAGCTACCACGCCGACGGCCGGCGCCTGGGACGGCTGCTCTACGAGGGCCGGTGGCTTGACCCGCAGGCGCTCATGATCCGCGAGTCGATCCAGCGATGGATCGCCTCCGTCGTCACCGGCGAGGTCACCCTTCGGCTGCGCCGCGGCGAGGACTACACGCTGCTGCGCACCGACGGACCCGCCTTCTCCTACCGCCCGGAGAAGCTGTCGATGGAGCGCACCGAGTCCGCGGCCTTCGGCCCCACCGACCGGATCGGGCAGCTCACCATGCGCAACCTCGACATCGCCGACTCGCGCGACAAGCTGGAGATGTACGCCCGGCAGCCGGTGAACCAGGGGCAGGTGCTGGTCGAGAACGGCACGCTGTTCGGTGAACTGCCCACCGGAGGGGCCGCCGTCATCACGGCCAACCCGACGGTGGAAGGCGACGAGACCGCTCTGGAGAGCGCGGCCATGGAGGTGGGATCCGACTGATGGGCGAGCACACCACGTCCGGCGCGCTCTGGGGTGGGCGCTTCAGCGGCGGCCCCGCCGACGCGCTCGCCGCCCTCAGCAAGTCCACCCACTTCGACTGGCGTCTCGCGCGCCACGACATCGCGGGCTCCCGTGCCCACGCCCGCGTGCTGCACGGTGCCGGCCTGCTGACCGAGGACGAGCTGGCCGGAATGCTCGCCGCCCTGGACGCACTCGACGCGGACGTCACCTCCGGCGCGTTCGTGGCCGGTGACGGCGACGAAGATGTGCACAGCGCCCTCGAGCGGGGGTTGATCGAGCGGGCCGGGCCCCACCTCGGCGGCAAGCTGCGCGCCGGACGGTCCCGCAACGACCAGATCGCCACCTTGGTCCGGATGTACCTGCGCGAGCAGGCACTCCTGGTCGCCGGCGGGGTGCTGGACGTGGTGGACGCCCTGATCGCGCAGGCACAGGCGCACCCGAACGCGCCGATGCCCGGGCGCACCCACCTGCAGCACGCCCAGCCGGTGCTCCTCGCCCATCACCTGCTCGCGCATGCCTGGCCGCTGCTGCGGGACGTCGACCGGCTCCGCGACTGGGACGCACGCGCAGCGATCTCGCCGTACGGGTCCGGCGCGCTCGCCGGTTCCTCGCTCGGCCTGGATCCGGCCGCCGTGGCCGCGGACCTGGGTTTCGACGCCCCGGTGGCGAACTCCATCGACGGCACGGCCGCGCGGGACGTGGTGGCCGAGTTCTCGTTCGTGACCGCGATGATCGGAGTTGACCTGTCCCGGATCTCCGAAGAGGTCATCCTCTGGGCGACGAAGGAGTTCGGCTTCGTCACCCTCGACGACGCGTTCTCCACCGGCTCCTCGATCATGCCGCAGAAGAAGAACCCGGACGTGGCCGAGCTCGCCCGCGGCAAGGCGGGCCGCCTCATCGGCGACCTGGCCGGGCTGCTGGCCACCCTGAAAGGCCTGCCGCTGGCCTACAACCGGGACCTGCAGGAGGACAAGGAGCCCGTGTTCGACGCCGTGGACACGCTCGCTCTGCTGTTGCCCGCCGTCGCCGGCATGGTCGCGACCCTGACCTTCCATGTCGACCGGCTCGCCGAGCTCGCGCCGCAGGGTTTCGCCCTCGCCACCGACATCGCCGAGTGGCTGGTGCGTCAGGGCGTACCGTTCCGGGACGCCCACGAGATCGCCGGCGCCTGCGTGCAGGCGTGCGAGGGTCGTGGCATCGAACTCTGGGACCTCAGCGACGACGACCTCGCCGCGATCAGTGAGCACCTCAGCCCGGGGGTGCGGGAAGTGCTCAGCGTGGCCGGCTCCATCGGCTCCCGCGACGGCGTCGGCGGCACCGCCCCTGAGCGGGTCGCCGAGCAGCTCGAGGCGGCGCGCACCACGTCCGCGGAGCGGCGCGCCGGCATCGCCGCGATGCGGTGACCCGGACGCCCTCCGACGGCGCGGCCGCCACCGCCGAGACCGTCGCCGCGATCGTCGCGGCGGCGGCCGCGGCTGGACCGCATTGCGGGCGGACCACGGTGATCGCCATCGACGGGCCGGCCGGCTCCGGCAAGACCAGCCTGGCCGCCGCCGTCGCGCCCGTCCTGGGCGCCCGGACCATCCACATGGACGACCTCTACGAGGGGTGGTCCGGACTCGCGGCGGCCGGGGACCGGCTCACCGAGGAGATCCTCGCACCGATCTGGCTCGGTCGACCGGGCCAGTACCGGCGCTACGACTGGCACGAGCAGGCGTTCGCCGAGTCCCACGAGGTCCCGATCTCCGACCACCTCGTGGTCGAGGGCGTCGGCTGCGTGCGGGCGTCCTCGCGCCGGTTCCTCTCGGTGATCGTGTGGGTGGAGGCCGACGACGACGTCCGGCTCGCCCGCGGGCTCGCCCGCGACGGCGTCGCCGCCGAACCGCACTGGCGGAGCTGGATGAGCGCCGAGCGGGACCTGTTCGCGCGCGTCGGGACCCGCGACCTCGCCGACGTGCATGTGGACGCCTGGGGCAGGCTGCGCCCATGAAGACCGTCCTGGACCTGTCCCGGCGCAGCACCGAGTTGGCGACCGATTTGCTCGGGGCCACGCTCACGTCCCGGGTCGGCGGGCACGAGGTCACCGTCCGGCTCGTGGAGGTCGAGGCCTACGAGGGCATCGATGATCCGGGCTCGCACGCCTACCGCGGCCCGAGCCCCCGCAACGAGGTGATGTTCGGGCCGCCCGGTCATCTCTACGTCTACCGACACCTCGGGCTGCACCACTGCGCCAATCTCGTCTGCGGGCCCGACGGCGTCGCCTCCGCGGTCCTGTTGCGCGCCGGCGAGGTGGTCGCCGGGACCGGCGAGGCCCGACGGCGTCGGCTCGCCTCGGGCGTGTGCCGCACCGATCGCGACCTCGCGAGGGGACCGGCGCGCCTGGCCGTCGTGCTCGGACTCACCAGGGAGCACAACGGTGCCCTCGTCACCCAGGGCGGCGACGCCGTCGGGCTCCTGAGCCTGGACCGCGGCGAACCGCCGGCCGCCGTGGCCAGCGGTGGTCGGGTCGGCGTGAGCGGCGCCGGGGGAGACGCGGAGAGGTTCGGCTGGCGATACTGGGTCGACGGTGACCCGCACGTGTCCGCCTACCGGTCCGCCGGGCGCCGTTAGGCTCGCACCTGGCGGGCAACCCGCCGCACCCCACACGCATCCGACGTACACGCGTGTGTCACCCACCCGAGAGGCAGAGAAGTAGCCGTGAACGACATCCTCGACGAGCTGCGCTGGCGCGGTCTGATCGCCCAGTCAACCGATGAGTCGGCCCTGGCCGACGCACTCGCGGCGGGGCCGGTCACCTACTACGCCGGTTTCGACCCCACCGGCCCGAGCCTGCACCACGGGCACCTCGTGCAGCTGGTGCTGCTGCGGCACCTGCAGCGCGCCGGCCACCGGGCCCTCGCGCTCGTCGGCGGCGCCACCGGACTGATCGGCGACCCGAGGATGTCCGGTGAGCGAACGCTGAACACGAAGGAGGTCGTGGCCGAGTGGACGACGCGTCTGCACGCCCAGATCTCCCGGTTCCTCGATTTCGACGGCGACAACCCGGCCACCATGGTGAACAACCTCGACTGGACCGCGCCGCTGTCCGCCATCGACTTCCTGCGGGACATCGGTAAGCACTACCGGCTCGGCACCATGCTCGCGAAGGACACCGTGGCCCGCCGGCTCAGCAGCGACGAGGGGATCAGCTTCACCGAGTTCAGCTACCAGATCCTGCAGGGCATGGACTTCCTGGAACTGAACCGGCGCTACGGCTGCACGCTGCAGACCGGCGGCAACGACCAGTGGGGCAACCTGCTCTCCGGCGTGGACCTGATCCGCAAGGCCGATGGTGGCGCGGTGCACGTGCTCACCACCCCGCTCATCACGAAGGCCGACGGCACCAAGTTCGGCAAGACCGAGGGCGGTGCGGTCTGGCTGGCCCCGGACATGATGAGCCCGTACGCCTTCTTCCAGTTCTGGGTGAATACCGACGACGCCGACGTGGTGGGCTACCTGAAGATCTTCACGTTCCTCGACCGGGAGCGGATCACCGAGCTGGAGCAGGCGGTCGCCGACGCGCCTCGGGCCCGCGAGGCCCAGCGAGTGCTGGCCCGTGAGGTGACCACGCTGGTGCACGGTGCGGACGCCACGGCCCGGGTCGAGGCTGCCTCGGCGGCCCTGTTCGGCGGCGGGGACCTGCACGACCTCGATGCCGACACCCTCGCGGATGCGGTGGCCGAGGTACCCCGGGGCACCGTGGTGCCGGGGGAGTCCACGATCGTGGATGCCCTCGTGGCCGCGGGACTGGAGAAGGGACGTAACGCCGCTCGCCGCGTGGTCGGCGAGGGTGGTGCGTACCTGAACAACGTGAAGGTCGCCGACCCGGAGCAGATCATCACCGAGGGGGACCTCCTCGCCGGCGGTGTCGCGCTGGTGCGCCGGGGGCGGCGGAACCTGGCGGTCGTCACCCGCTGATCGCCCCGCACCGCTGACCGATGCCGGCCGGCCGACCGAGGACCCACGGTCCCGGCGGCCGGCCTCGCTCGTTCCCGCGAAGGGCGTAGCCGGGCCGAGGCGGATCGTGACTCAGGTCACTGACGGCAGTTCTCGCCGGATCAGGCTCGACGCCGGGCCCGATGAGCACACCTGACCATGCGTTGTTGCAGGTCAGAGCCCATCGAGCCGGCTCGGACAGGTGCCCGGAGGGCGGGTTGCGGAGGATTTGACCCCTGCCCCGGCACGACGTAATGTTTCACCTCGTTGCCCCGACAGGGAGGAACGGACACCGAGAGGTGGACGGTCCCGGATAGAGGGCACGAACCCCCGGCAGTCACCCGATGCGATGCATCGAGGAGCGACAGGACGGGCCTTGGACCACAGTCCACCGCAGCAACTCCATGCCCACCGGCAGCAGCTACAAGCCGGAACGCAGGATTTGACGGTGAGGGTGCGGGAGGCTAGGGTAGAGAGGTTGCCCCAGCGAGGATCTTAGCGGGTCTGGGTTGGTGCGCGTCCGCTCCTTGAGAACTCAACAGTGTGTCATATAATCGATGCCGAATAGTTTGTTTATTTGGTTTGACCAGTTGTGCCAGATGACTGGTCGGGCCGGGTTTTGAATCGGCTTCCATTGCAGCTTTGGTTGTGGTGGGGGTTGCTTCGTAGTGTCGGTGCTTGTGGCTGCCTTTGGGTGG
>NZ_JAGSHT010000036.1 GCF_019947135.1 Occultella gossypii
GGGCGCGGGGCGCCGCGGGCGCAGGGCGCAATGGGCGCGGGCGCGGGACGCGGCGGGCGCGGGACGCGGCGGGCGCGGGGCGCATTGGGCGCGGGCACGGCGGATGCTGAGCAGGCGCGGGCACCGACGCGGGCGCCCTACCCTGGGGCGGTGGCAGTCCTGATCGATCCGCCGATGTGGCCGGCGCACGGCACGCTGTTCTCGCATCTGGTCTCGGACGAGTCCCTGGCCGAGCTGCACGAGTTCGCGCGGCGGGCCGGGCTACCCGAGCGCGCCTTCGACCGCGACCACTATGACGTACCCGCCCGTCGGCACACCGAACTGGTGACGCAGGGCGCCCGGCCGGTCACGGGCGGTGACCTCATCCGTCGCCTGCGTGCGAGCGGCCTGCGGGTGCGGGCCCGGGACCGACGCGAGCACCTCGACGTGGCACTGACCCTCCGATGGCGCCTGCTCCTACCCGGCCACGAGGCACTCGGCGTGGAACTTCTGGAGCGGTGGGGCGAGCCGCACCGGCACTACCACGACGGCACGCATCTGCTCGCGGTGCTGGAGGCCGCCGACGCGTTGTCCGAGCCCGACCCGGCACCGACCACGGTGCTGCTCGCGGCCTGGTTCCACGACGCCGTCTACGCCGGGGTCGCGGGGCGGGACGAGCAGGACTCCGCCGACCTGGCCCGGGACCTGCTCACCGCGGCCGGGGTCGCCGCGGCGGATGTCGAGGAGGTCGTCCGGCTGGTCCTGCTGACCGCCTCGCACGCACCGGAGCCCGGCGACACCACGGGCGCCATCCTCTGCGACGCGGACCTGTCCGTCCTCGGCCGGGAGCCGGCCGGCTACGCCCGCTACCTGGCTGACGTACGGGCGGACTACGCCCACGTCAGTGACGCGGACTTCGCCAAGGGGCGGGCCGCCGTCGTGCGCCATCTGCTTGCACTGGACCCGTTGTTCCACACCGAACGCGGCCGGAGGCTGTGGGCGGAGCGCGCCCACCTGAACCTGCTCGAGGAACTCCGGGACTGACGCCGCGGCCCGGGGCGACTGGCGACCGGGCCGGCCGCTGCTCGAGCCTCCAGCCGGGCGGCGAGCACCCGTCAGATCAGGCTCATCGCCGTGATCGAGCCGAGGTTCGTCACGCCACCGAAGATCTGCGGTGGGGCGAAGGCGCCGAGCGCCTGCGCCAACGGTCCGAGCAGATCCTCCCGCCGGCCGAGGGCCAGTCGATAGGCGTTGCCACGCCGGTAGTGACGCAGATCCGGGTACTGCGCCTCGGCGCCCGCGCGCAGGGTGAACTCGAGCGCCACGACGACCCCTTCGGACAGGGGGCTGCGCCGTGCTCGCGGATACCCGTACTTGACGTCGACGGTGGCCAGGTCCGTCCAGCGCACCGCCCACGGATTGCCCTTCGGATCGTGGTACTCGAGCCCCGTCGGTCCGATCTCGAGCGCCCGCGCGCGAAGCACCTTCGGCAGCAGGAACAGCAGGAGCAGGCCGAGGAGCATGAAGATCGCCCCGACGATGATCGGTGCCAGGCCCTGGTCCGAGGTGAGTCCGCCGGTCAGAGCAACGCCCCCGATGGCGAGCATCAGCACGGTGCCGAGGATCTGGATGACGATGCCCTTGGTCGTCGGCCTGAGGTCCACCCGCGCCGGCTCCCCGATGCCGACGCGGTGTGGCGGGTATGCGGGCGACGGTGGCCCGGAGTGTGCCCCCTGCACACTCCCCGGACCGTATCGCGGCGTGTTCTGCGCCCCGTACGCCGCCGGCCGGCCGTACGCCGGCTGCTCGCCATACGCGGGCTGCCCCCCGTACGCCGGCGGCCGGCCGTACTGGTTCCCCGGTTCCTGACGGCCTGCGCTCATGGGGCCTGAACCTAGTGCCCGGTCCGGCGCACCTGCCATGGGCAGTTCTTCCCGCGGCCACGCGGGTATGGCGAGGGCTCCCGGCCCTCTCCGATCGGCGTCCTCGCGGGTCGGCTCCGCACCCGGTGCGGCTGGAATCGCACTACTGTGCGTCCTCGTGACCGATCCCTCACCCATCGTGCTGACGAGCGCCGACCTGACCGTCTCCGTCGTCCCGGCAACGGGTGCCCGCATCGCCCAGATCACCGACGCCACCGGCCGGGACTGGCTGGTGCAGACCGACCGGCCCGAGCCCGGCACCGACCAACCCATCCCCTTCACCGCCGGGACCCGGGGTGGCTGGGACGAGTGCCTGCCGTCCATCGCGGAGTGCGCGGACCCGAACCCCGGCCGGTCCGGCGAGCCGATCCGCGACCACGGGGACTTCTGGTCCCGGCCCTGGCGGACCGCGCGTGCATCCGCCAGCGAGATCGTCCTCGACCGTCGTGACCCGAACCACCCCCTGCAGCTGCGCAAGTCGATCCGGCTACTGCCGGGCCGAGCCGCGCTCGAGGTGAGGATCGACGTCAGCAACGCGGGCCCGCGCGACTACCGCTTCCTCTACAGCGCCCACCCGCTCTGGTCCTGGCCCGAGGCCGCCGTCATCGTCATCCCTCAGGCCGGCCAGGTGGTCAGCGCCTTCGGGCCCCGGTGGCCGCAGCCGGTCGTCGGCACCTGGCCGTCCCTCGGGCCGTCCGGGGGGACATTCGATCTGGCCGAGGTCGCCCGCACCGGACCGTCGGAGAACTACAAGGTCTTCGTGCGCTGGGCCGGCGTGGCACGCCTGGAGTTCCCGGACCTCGGCGCGGCGGTGACCATGCGACAGTCGACCGACAGCGCACCCTGGGTCGGCCTGTGCGTCAATCGGGACAGCTGGCCGGAGCAGGGGGCGGGGGCAAGCTGGATCGCGATAGAACCGGCGAACGCACCGTCCGACTCCCTGGTCGATGCGTGGCGGCAGGGCAGCGCGCATCTCCTGCAACCGGGCCGCTCCATGAGCTTCACGAACGAGGTCGAGATCACCCCCGAGCCCGGGCGGCCACGCTCCTGATCGGTGGTTCGCCCCGAGACACCCGAAGGCCCCGGTCCGATCGGACCGGGGCCTTCGAGTACTGCGTTCGACCGGCGAGCGCCGGGCTGCGATCCCTAGGGGATCAGAAGCCCATGCCGCCCATGCCGCCCATGTCGTCGCCACCACCGGCAGGCGCAGCGGCCTTCTCCGGCTTGTCGGCCACGATGGCCTCGGTGGTGAGGAACAGGCCGGCGATCGAGGCGGCGTTCTGCAGAGCGGAACGGGTCACCTTGACCGGGTCGTTGATGCCGGCAGCGAGGAGGTCCTCGTACTCGCCGGTCGCGGCGTTGAGGCCGTGACCGTCGGGCAGGTTGCGGACCTTCTCCGCGACAACTCCGCCTTCGAGGCCGGCGTTGATCGCGATCTGCTTGAGCGGCGCGTCCACGGCCACGCGAACGATGTTCGCGCCAGTGGCCTCGTCACCCTCGAGCTGGAGGGTGGCGAACGCGGTGTTCGCGGCCTGGATGAGGGCCACGCCACCACCGGCGACGATGCCCTCCTCGACGGCAGCCTTCGCGTTACGGACGGCGTCCTCGATGCGGTGCTTGCGCTCCTTGAGCTCCACCTCGGTGGCGGCCCCGGCCTTGATCACCGCGACACCACCGGCGAGCTTCGCGAGGCGCTCCTGGAGCTTCTCGCGGTCGTAGTCGGAGTCGGAGTTCTCGATCTCGGCGCGGATCTGCGACACGCGACCGGCGATGCTGTCGGCCTCGCCGGCGCCCTCGACGATCGTGGTCTCGTCCTTGGTGATGACCACCTTGCGGGCGGTACCGAGGACCTCGAGGCCAACGTTGTCCAGCTTCAGACCCACGGTCTCGCTGACGACCTGGCCGCCGGTGAGGATCGCGATGTCGGTCAGCATGGCCTTGCGGCGGTCGCCGAAGCCCGGGGCCTTGACGGCGACGGACTTGAAGATGCCACGGAGCTTGTTCAGCACCAGGGTCGCCAGGGCTTCGCCCTCGACGTCCTCGGAGATGATCAGCAGCGGCTTGCCGGCCTGGATGACCTTCTCCAGCAGCGGCAGCAGCTCCTTGACGTTCGAGATCTTCGACTCGACGAGCAGCACGTAGGCGTCCTCGAGGACGGCCTCCTGACGCTCCTGGTCGGTGACGAAGTAGGCGGACAGGTAGCCCTTGTCGAAGCGCATACCCTCCGTCAGCTCGAGCTCCAGGCCGAGGGCGTTGGACTCCTCGACCGTGATGACGCCCTCCTTGCCGACCTTGTCCAGAGCCTCGGCGATGAGCTCGCCGATCTGGGGGTCGCCGGCGGAGATGGCGGCGGTGGCGGCGATCTGCTCCTTGGTCTCGATCTCCTTGGAGGAGTCGAGCAGGGCAGCGGTCACGGCCTCGACGGCCTTCTCGATGCCGCGCTTGAGGGCGATCGGGTTGGCGCCGGCCGCGACGTTGCGCAGGCCCTCGCGCACGAGCGCCTGAGCGAGCACGGTGGCGGTGGTGGTGCCGTCACCCGCGACGTCGTCGGTCTTCTTGGCGACCTCCTTGACGAGCTCGGCGCCAATCTTCTCGAAGGGCTCCTCGAGCTCGATCTCCTTGGCGATGGACACACCATCGTTGGTGATCGTGGGGGCGCCCCACTTCTTCTCCAGGACGACGTTGCGTCCCTTCGGGCCGAGCGTGACCTTCACGGTGTCGGCGAGGATGTTGAGCCCACGCTCCATCCCGCGACGGGCCTCCTCGTTGAAGGCGATGATCTTTGCCATTCGGGTCTGATCCTCCGGTACTGGCTTGCGTATGGTCGGTGCGATGCCCGCGACGGACGACGCCACCCGATGCGTTCATGTCCCGCACCGGCGCAGCGCCTCATCTCACTGACCAGATGTTGTCACTCTCAAGGCGAGAGTGCTAACGCCATTATTGGCACTCTCACCCGGAGAGTGCAAGAAGGGCCCGACGGCGGAGCCACGGTTTCGCAGTCAGGTGAACCGGAGCGCGTGGTCGCCACGGGCGCCCACGTCCGCGTGTCCGTGGCCTTCGGGCGCGGCGACTGGGAAGTCCGCGGGCGATGACCCGTTCCAGGGTCGAGCTCAGACCGTTGAGCGCGGCGCCAGCGACGGCGGCGGCACCTTGAAGCGCTGGGCCAGGGCCCGCCGTGCCGCGTGGTGCCCACCCATGCCGTGTACCCCCGGCCCCGGCGGCACCGACGCCGAGCACAGGTACACCCCGGGGATCCCGGCGGCGAACGGGTCCGTGCTGAGCCGGGGGCGCGCCGCCATCCCCCACGTGGAGACGGCGCCGGCGGCGATGTCCCCGCCGACGTAGTTCTGGTTGTGCTCGGCCATGTCGGCGGCGGGCACGCACCGGGAGGAGACGACGACGTCGCGGAAGCCCGGCGCGAAGCGCTCGATCTGCGCGGTGACGGCCTCCGTGACGTCCACGGTGCTGCCCGCCGGCACGTGGGCGTAGGCCCAGCCGGGTCGCAGCCCGGCGACGATCCGGCCGGGATCGGCCACGCTCGGGTCCGAGAACAGCACCATCGGGGTCGCCGCGTGCGCGCCCTCGGCCACGAGCGACTCGGCGTACGCCATCTCCTCGCGGGTGCCGCCGACGTGCACCGTGCTCGCTTCCCCCACCCGCGGGTCCGCCCACGGCACCGCGTCGGAGAGCACGTAGTCCACCTTCGCGGCGGCGTCGCCGTAGCGGAACCGGGCCAGCGCCGCACGGACCCGCTCCGGTATCCGCTCGCCCCAGATGCCCAGCAGTGTCGCCGGGGTGGTGTCGAAGAGGTAGGCACGTGCCCGCGGCAGTTCCCGCCAGGTCCGGACCCGGTGGCCCGTCTGGATCCGCCCACCGTGCGCCTCGAGGTCCGCCCGCAGCGCGCCGATGATCGCGCCGGAGCCGCCGACCGGGATCGGCCAGCCGGCCGCGTGCGCGTGGGTGGCGAGCATGATCGCGGTGCCTGCACCGGCGAGCGAGGGTTGAGTGCTGATCGAGTGGGCGGCCACGCCGGTGAACAGTGCGGGGGCGACGTCGCCACGGAACCGGGCCGACCACGCTCGGGTGCCCTGCTCGAGCAGGCGGGCGGCCGCGCCGATGGCCGCACGCAGCCCTCCGGGGGTGAGCAGACCGGACGGCAGGCTCCGGCGGTTGCCGAGCGCGAGCTCGGTGAGCACGGCCGCGTTCTCGACGAGGGGACCGAAGAGATCGAACCAGGCTGCGCCGTCGGGCCCCAGCTCGGCGGCCGTGCGCCCGAGCGAGCGGTACGCGATACCCGCCGGCCCGTCAGGCATCGGCTGTGCGTAGGCGACCTCGGGGACCCGCAGGTCCACACCGCGTGCGGCGAGGTCGAACTCGGCGAAGAACGGGCTGGCCAGGGCGAGCGGGTGGACCGCAGAACAGATGTCGTGGACCACGCCGGGGGCGAGGCCGAGGTCGAGGGTGCGGGCACCGCCGCCGACGGTCTCCTCCGCCTCGAACACGGTGACCTCGAGGCCGGCCCGGGCCAGGGTGACGGCGGCGGCCAACCCGTTGGGTCCCGAGCCGATCACGACGGCATCCGTGCTGCGCCTCACCATGTCCTCCATCCTGCCCCACCGCGACCGCTTTCACCGCGGCGCATCCGGTCAGGCGTGGGTGAGCTCCCGCTCGGGCAGGTTCGACGGCTCGGGCGCCGGTGGGATCGTCTCGGTCCGGGCGCGGCGCCAAGTGTCCCGCACCGTGGTGGCCATGTGGTTCCAGGTGACGTCACGGATGAAGATCGCGTCGATCGCGATCATGGACAGGGAGAACCAGGGCAGGCCCATCAGCACGGCGATCCCGATGTGGAAGGAGAGGATCCCGAGCAGGCCGATGATCCGTGTGCCGCGCATCAGCAGCATCATCGGGAAGCACATCTGGATGATGATCGAACTCCACGACACCACGGTGACCATCGGCGCCGCGGTCGTGAGCAGCGTGGTGAGTTCCGGCCAGGTGCCGAAGCGTTCGGTACTCAGCGGGTTGTAGATCGCGTAGCCCTGCTGCCATGGCGCACCACCGGCCTTGTACAGCGCTCCGGAGGCATAGACGAAGCAGACGTGGCAGGTCACCGCGACGAGCACCAGGTTGTGCGCGAGGTTGGTGGTCCACTCGGGCGCGATCGGCTCGCCGCGCCACTTGCGCTGCAACCACCTGCCGGCGATCGGACCGGCCGCGGCCCGCCGTCGGGCATCGAGCGACCAGCGGCTCGAGGTGTCCGCGAGCAGCAGCCCGAGCAGCACGATGCGGAACATGTTGTCGCCCTGGTCGCCGAGCGAGTCGTTCATCTCGATGAAGCTGACCCAGCCGACGAAGAAGACCGGCAGCACCAGCTTGGTCCGCCAGCCGAGCAGCACCAGAACGGCCAGGACCAGCAGGGCCAGGTAGGCCGCCGTGAGCGCGGCGTCGTTCAGGGCGATCCGGTGGAACAGGCTGAAGATCCAGATGCCCGGGAAGTCACTGAGCGGCTGGGCCGCTTCACCGTTCCAGGCCGATCCACTGCCGAACGCGTAGTACCGGGTGCGGAAGTTCGTCAGCAGCAGGCCGATCGCGGTGGCCGCGAGCAGGATCCGGGTGACGGCCAGGCCGTAGCGGGCCCGCTTGGCGTCCAGGAGCCAGGCCTCGACGAAGCGCACCATCCGTGCGGCGACCCCGAGAGCGACGTCGACGACGGCTCGGACGAGCTCGACGACGGTGCGCAGGCCGGCCCGGGCATGCTGCCCCGCGCGTGCCGTGAACATGCTCACTGCCCCGACTCCGCGACCGCGGTCCGGAAGATCCGGGCGAAGTTCTCCTGGGACTGTCCCGGTTCCACGAGCGTGCCGCGCCATCCGGTCGGCGCCGGTTGCACGGCCGGTCGTTCGGCGTCCGGGTCGTTGCGTTGCGCGAACGGGATCACGTTCTGCCGGCTGATGACGAACTGGACCTGCTCCACACCCTCGCCCCACATGGCATAGGCCACCTGGGTGGAGTACGCGGTGACGACCCGTTCGATGTCCAGGTACGCGCCGGCCTCGGCCGCGTCACCGGTCGCCTCCAGGGCCACACCGAGCCGGTCGCGCCAGTCGGAGCCGTTGTAGTAGCCGAGGGACACGATCTCCTGCTGTTCGGCGCTGAGCGCGTCCCACGCACCCTTGAAGCGTGAGGCCAGTTCGATGGACTGGATCCCGGCACGCGGCGGTGCGAGGTTGTGCGTGAGCATGGTGATCTCGGCGGCCGTGGCATCCACCCAGTCCGTGGTGCGGGTGGTGCCGTTCTCGGTGACGACGGCACGGACCTGAATGCGGTAGTCACCGTTGATCGGTTCCGGGGCGAAGACACTCCAGCTCTGCCCGTGCATCGGGATCATGTAGCGCGTCAGCGCGTCGCCCGGAATCACCTGCCGCAACCCCGAGGCGGGCGCGATCCACAGGAACGTGGCGAAGATGTGCCACGCCGTGAACGCGACCGCGAGCACCATCACGATGCGCACCACGACCGACCGATTCCCCGTTGTCTTGCTCTCGGTCATTTCCCCCGACCCTTCTTCAACTGCGTGAAACCCTTGTGACGCAGGCACGGTTCGAGGTTCGGCCCCGGGTGAACCCGAGACCGAACCTCGAACCGCTATCTACTTCTCACGCTCACACGGACGAGCCGCGGCGCACCTTCCCGAACCAGACGGCGGCGCCGCCCAGCAGGATCAGCAGTCCGGCACCGATCGGGAGCCCGATCGGGAGTCCGGAACCGGTGTCCGGCAGGTTGCCGTTGCCATTGCCGTTGCCACCCGATCCCGTCACCACCACGAAGTCCGTGTCGGTGTTGGCCGCGGGCACCTCGCCCGAGGTCGCGCCGACCAGGATCACGTGGTGGGCACCGAGTTCGAAGTCGCTGCCGACTGCGAACGAGAACACCACGTTGCCCTGCTGGTCAGCATTGGCGGTGAGGTCGAACGGTGTGGAGGTCACCGTGGCGGTGACGGACTCGCCCGCTTCGAAGCCGGTGCCGTACACCTCCTGGGTCACGCCGGTGGCCCGCACGATCCGCTCGAACTTGACGGTGGCCGAGAGTCCGGCCGCGTCTGCGTCGGCGTCCGCCGTGGCGTTGGCGTTGCTGTCGTCGTCAGCCGCCGCCGTGGCGTTGCTGTCGTCGTCAGCCGCCGCCGTGGCATTGCTGTCGTCGTCAGCGTTGGCCGAGGCCGCGGACGAGGCGTCGGAGGAGGAATCGGCGTTGGACGCCGCCTCCGCCGCAGCCGCAGCAGCCGCATCGGCATCCGCAGTGGACGTCGCCGCAGCAGACGCATCAGCGTTCGCCGCATCGTTGGCATCGGCATCCGCCGCCGCCTGTGCAG
>NZ_JAGSHT010000037.1 GCF_019947135.1 Occultella gossypii
CGACAAGGGCCACCCCGGTGTGGGGTGGCCCTTGTCTAAGTGTTGTCCGGCGGCGTCCTACTCTCCCACGTAGTCTCCCACGCAGTACCATCGGCGCAGAGGGGCTTAGCTTCCGGGTTCGGAATGGGTCCGGGCGTTTCCCCCTCGCTATGACCGCCGTAACTCTATGGAGATGTCATCGGTTTCCCGACCGTATCTCGGGAACCGCACAGTGGACGCGTAACACACAGGTATTGACTTTTTCGTGTGGTCAAGTTATCGGCATATTAGTACCGGTCAGCTCCATGAGTCTTTGAGTCCTCACTTCCACATCCGGCCTATCAACCCAGTAGTCTAGCTGGGAGCCTCTCGGGGACTAGCCCCATGGAAATCTCATCTTGAAGCAGGCTTCCCGCTTAGATGCTTTCAGCGGTTATCCCTTCCCAACGTAGCTAACCAGCCGTGCTCCTGGCGGAACAACTGGCACACCAGAGGTTAGTCCGTCCCGGTCCTCTCGTACTAGGGACAGCCCTTCTCAAATTTCCTGCGCGCGCAGCGGATAGGGACCGAACTGTCTCACGACGTTCTAAACCCAGCTCGCGTACCGCTTTAATGGGCGAACAGCCCAACCCTTGGGACCTACTCCAGCCCCAGGATGCGACGAGCCGACATCGAGGTGCCAAACCATGCCGTCGATATGGACTCTTGGGCAAGATCAGCCTGTTATCCCCGGGGTACCTTTTATCCGTTGAGCGACGGCGCTTCCACGAGCCACCGTCGGGTCACTAGTTCCGACTTTCGTCCCTGCTCGACTTGTCAGTCTCACAGTCAAGCTCCCTTGTGCACTTACACTCGAAACCTGATTGCCAACCAGGCTGAGGGAACCTTTGAGCGCCTCCGTTACATTTTAGGAGGCAACCGCCCCAGTTAAACTACCCACCAGGCACTGTCCCTGATCCGGCTTACGGACCGAGGTTAGATATCCAGAACGACCAGAGTGGTATTTCAACGTTGACTCCACAAGCACTGGCGTGCCCGCTTCATAGTCTCCCACCTATCCTACACAAGCCGTACCGAACACCAATACCAAGCTATAGTAAAGGTCCCGGGGTCTTTCCGTCCTGCTGCGCGTAACGAGCATCTTTACTCGTAGTGCAATTTCGCCGAGTTCGCGGTTGAGACAGCGGAGAAGTCGTTACGCCATTCGTGCAGGTCGGAACTTACCCGACAAGGAATTTCGCTACCTTAGGATGGTTATAGTTACCACCGCCGTTTACTGGGGCTTAAATTCTGAGCTTCGCCTAAAAGGCTGACCCGTCCTCTTAACCTTCCAGCACTGGGCAGGCGTCAGTCCGTATACATCGTCTTGCGACTTCGCACGGACCTGTGTTTTTAGTAAACAGTCGCTTCTCCCTGGTCTCTGCGGCCCTCAAACGCTCCCACAGCAAGTGTGTTCACGCCTCAGGCCCCCCTTCTCCCGAAGTTACGGGGGTATTTTGCCGAGTTCCTTAACCACGATTCACTCGATCGCCTTAGTATTCTCTACCTGACCACCTGAGTCGGTTTAGGGTACGGGCGGCTAGAACCTCGCGCCGAGGCTTTTCTAGGCAGCATAGGATCACCCAATCATCCAGCATACGCTGTCACCATCAGTTCTCAGGCTTCATGAGGTACGGATTTGCCTATACCTCGCCCTACAACCTTGGACGTGCCAAGCCATAAGACACGCTGGGCTACCTTCCTGCGTCACCCCTGTTAATACGCTTACCTACTACCGGTTCGGGTCACACGCTCCGCAACCACGTCCTCCGAAGAGGATCTAGGAAGCTTCGGGTGTTTAGCATCACCGGGCTCGGTATGGGCGGTTCTTCGCCGGTACGGGAATATCAACCCGTTGTCCATCGACTACGCCTGTCGGCCTCGCCTTAGGTCCCGACTTACCCAGGGCGGATTAACCTGGCCCTGGAACCCTTGGTCATTCGGCGGACGGGTTTCTCACCCGTCATTCGCTACTCATGCCTGCATTCTCACTCGTGTGGCGTCCACGGCTGGATCACTCCGCCGCTTCACTCGCCACACGACGCTCCCCTACCCATCCACACACCTGGACCAACACTACAAGAGTGCCGGCCGGGTAAAAATGTGAATGCCACAGCTTCGGCGGTATACTTGAGCCCCGCTACATTGTCGGCGCGGAATCACTTGACCAGTGAGCTATTACGCACTCTTTCAAGGGTGGCTGCTTCTAAGCCAACCTCCTGGTTGTCTGTGCAACTCCACATCCTTTCCCACTTAGCATACGCTTAGGGGCCTTAGCTGGTGGTCTGGGCTGTTTCCCTCTCGACTACGAAGCTTATCCCCCGCAGTCTCACTGCCACGCTCTCACTTACCGGCATTCGGAGTTTGGTTGACGTCAGTAACCTTGTAGGGCCCATCAGCCATCCAGTAGCTCTACCTCCGGTAAGAAACACGTGACGCTGCACCTAAATGCATTTCGGGGAGAACCAGCTATCACGAAGTTTGATTGGCCTTTCACCCCTATCCACAGCTCATCCCCCCAGTTTTCAACCTAGGTGGGTTCGGTCCTCCACGCGGTCTTACCCGCGCTTCAACCTGGCCATGGATAGATCACTTCGCTTCGGGTCTAGAGCACGCGACTCAATCGCCCTATTCGGACTCGCTTTCGCTACGGCTTCCCCACACGGGTTAACCTCGCCACGTACCGCTAACTCGCAGGCTCATTCTTCAAAAGGCACGCTGTCACCCCTGCTAGGGAGGCTCCAACGGATTGTAAGCACACGGTTTCAGGTACTATTTCACTCCCCTCCCGGGGTACTTTTCACCTTTCCCTCACGGTACTTGTCCGCTATCGGTCACCAGGTAGTATTTAGGCTTATCAAGTGGTCTTGACAGATTCACACGGGATTTCTCGGGCCCCGTGCTACTTGGGATACTCATCGGGAGGCCATGCGATTTCGTCTACGGGAGTTACACCCACTATGCTTGGCCTTTCAAGACCATTCGACTATCACAAGGCTTTCTGACTCCCCGTCCGTCCGGCAGAACGAACTGATAAGTCCCACAACCCCACTGATGCAACGCCCGCCGGCTATCACACACCAATGGTTTGGCCTGATCCGATTTCGCTCGCCACTACTCTCGGAATATCTCTTCCTGTGGGTACTGAGATGTTTCACTTCCCCACGTTCCCTCCACACACCCTATGTGTTCAGATGCGGGTAACCGGGCATGACCCCGGCTGGGTTTCCCCATTCGGAAATCCTCGGATCAAGGTTCGTTTGCCAACTCCCCGAGGCTTATCGCAGGCTACTACGTCCTTCTTCGGCTCCTGGTGCCAAGGCATCCACCGTATGCTCTTAAAAACTTGAACCACAAAAATCAAAGATGCTCGCGTCCACTGTGCAGTTCTCAAGCTACGGGCGATCCCACACCCCCACCCCAACACAACCGTGTCAAGAAGCGTGTGGCCCGACATGAAGCAACGAAGCTCTCGCCCGTTCCCTCAGGACCCAACAGTGTGTCAACCAACCCACCAACCGAACCACCCACAACATTCCCACCCACCAACCCCCAAAGGAGACCAGCAAGCTGTACTAGTGCGAGCAGCCCAACCAGCAGACCGTTCCATCGATGTTCCACCCGTGAGCACCACCCCGGAACATCCGTCCGGGCAGTGGTACCTGGACCAACCCCCCACAACCACACAGTGATCGCAGGTTACAGGCCGGCCAGTGCTCCTTAGAAAGGAGGTGATCCAGCCGCACCTTCCGGTACGGCTACCTTGTTACGACTTCGTCCCAATCGCCAATCCCACCTTCGACGGCTCCCCCCACAAGGGTTGGGCCACCGGCTTCGGGTGTTACCGACTTTCGTGACGTGACGGGCGGTGTGTACAAGGCCCGAGAACGTATTCACCGCAGCGTTGCTGATCTGCGATTACTAGCGACTCCGACTTCATGGGGTCGAGTTGCAGACCCCAATCCGAACTGAGACCGGCTTTCTGGGATTCGCTCCACCTCGCGGTATCGCAGCCCTTTGTACCGGCCATTGTAGCATGCGTGAAGCCCAAGACATAAGGGGCATGATGATTTGACGTCATCCCCACCTTCCTCCGAGTTGACCCCGGCAGTCTCCTATGAGTCCCCACCATAACGTGCTGGCAACATAGGACGAGGGTTGCGCTCGTTGCGGGACTTAACCCAACATCTCACGACACGAGCTGACGACAACCATGCACCACCTGTACACGAGTGTCCAAAGAGTGCGTTATCTCTAACACGTTCTCGTGTATGTCAAGCCTTGGTAAGGTTCTTCGCGTTGCATCGAATTAATCCGCATGCTCCGCCGCTTGTGCGGGCCCCCGTCAATTCCTTTGAGTTTTAGCCTTGCGGCCGTACTCCCCAGGCGGGGAACTTAATGCGTTAGCTGCGGCACAGAATCAGTGGAACTGACCCCACACCTAGTTCCCAACGTTTACGGCATGGACTACCAGGGTATCTAATCCTGTTCGCTACCCATGCTTTCGCTCCTCAGCGTCAGTAGTGGCCCAGAGACCTGCCTTCGCCATCGGTGTTCCTCCTGATATCTGCGCATTCCACCGCTACACCAGGAATTCCAGTCTCCCCTACCACACTCTAGTCTGCCCGTACCCACTGCAGGCGCGAGGTTGAGCCTCGCGTTTTCACAGCAGACGCGACAAACCGCCTACGAGCTCTTTACGCCCAATAATTCCGGACAACGCTTGCGCCCTACGTATTACCGCGGCTGCTGGCACGTAGTTAGCCGGCGCTTCTTCTGCAGGTACCGTCACTTTCGCTTCTTCCCTACTGAAAGAGGTTTACAACCCGAAGGCCGTCATCCCTCACGCGGCGTCGCTGCATCAGGCTTTCGCCCATTGTGCAATATTCCCCACTGCTGCCTCCCGTAGGAGTCTGGGCCGTGTCTCAGTCCCAGTGTGGCCGGTCACCCTCTCAGGCCGGCTACCCGTCGTCGCCTTGGTAGGCCATTACCCCACCAACAAGCTGATAGGCCGCGAGTCCATCCCGAACCAAAATTCTTTCCAAACACACCCATGCAGGCGCATCTCATATCCAGTATTAGCACCAGTTTCCCAGCGTTATCCCGGAGTTCGGGGCAGGTTACTCACGTGTTACTCACCCGTTCGCCACTGATCCAAGAGAGCAAGCCCCCTCTTCACCGTTCGACTTGCATGTGTTAAGCACGCCGCCAGCGTTCGTCCTGAGCCAGGATCAAACTCTCCGTAAATGCATAACAGCACCCACAACCACCCAAAGGCAGCCACAAGCACCGACACTACGAAGCAACCCCCACCACAACCAAAGCTGCAATGGAAGCCGATTCAAAACCCGGCCCGACCAGCCATCTGGCACAACTGGTCAAACCAAATAAACAAACTATTCGGCATCGATTATATGACACACTGTTGAGTTCTCAAGGAGCGGACGCGCACCAACCCAGACCCGCTAAGATCCTCGCTGGGGCAACCTCTCTACCCTAGCC
>NZ_JAGSHT010000038.1 GCF_019947135.1 Occultella gossypii
CTAGGGCGTGTCTCCTAAAGGTTGGGGGTGTTCGTTGAGAGTCTGTTCTGGTGTCGCGAACTGCCGTGCTGTCAGATGTTCAGTGGGACCTGATTGAGCCGTTGATGCCGTCCTCGGATGGCCGCCAGGGTCGCCCGTTCGGGGACCACCGGATGATCCTGGAGGGGATCATCTATCGGTACCGGGCCGGGATCGCCTGGCGTGATCTGCCCGGGTGTTACGGGCCGTGGCAGACGGTGTGGAAACGCCACCGCCGCTTCAGTGGCGATGGGACCTGGGACGAGATCCTGACGAGGTTGCTCGCGCACGCTGACGGCGCCGGGCTGATCGACTGGGAGGTATCGGTGGACTCCACGATCAACCGTGCTCATCAGCACGCGACGAACCTGCCCCGCCACACAGGGGGACCTGGCGAGTTACACGAAACTACGCACCGAACCCCCTGACCACGCCATCGGTCGCTCCCGCGGCGGGCTCTCGACGAAGATCCACCACCTGTGCGACGGGAACATGCGCCCGCTGGTGCTGCTGATCGGGCCAGGTCAGGGCGGGGACTCCCCGATGTTCGAACACGTGATCAGCGCCATCAGCGTGCCCCGGCTCGGGCCGGGCCGCCCGCGCACGAGGCCGGTGCGGGCACTGGGCGACAAGGCCTACTCCTCACGGGCCAACCGCGAACTGTTACGCCGGCGCGGCATCCAAGCCGTCATCCCCGAACGCGCCGACCAGATCGCCAACCGCCAACGGCGCAGGGCCAAGGGCGGCAGACCGGTCAGCTACGACACCGAGACCTACAAGCGGCGCAACGTCGTCGAACGCTCCTTCAACATCTTCAAGCAATGGCGCGCCCTGGCCACCCGCTACGACAAACTCGCCCTGACCTACCGCGGCGGCCTCGTCCTACGCGCCATCACCATCTGGCTCCGAGCATTAGGAGACACGCCCTAGG
>NZ_JAGSHT010000039.1 GCF_019947135.1 Occultella gossypii
GCACCCTGGAACAACTACGCCCCGACATCCTCGCCGACCTCATCGCCCACCACCTGACCACCGGACAGATCGGCCCCCACCCCCAACCCCCGACCACCAACCCGACCACCACCGCCGCGACCGCCGCCGCGACCGCCGCGACCGCCGCGACCACCGTCGCCGAGCAGCCCACCGGGACAGACGCCGCCACGGTCGCCGAACAGCCCACCGGGACAGACACCGCCACGGTCGCCGAACAGGTGCCCGTCGCGGGTGGTCCCGCACCAGCGGCCGAGCCCAGCGCAGCAGTCGGCATCGGTCCTGCGGCCGACCCCGCCACCGACCCAGGCACCGACCCCGGCGCCGGCGCCGGTGCTGGTGCTGGTAATAGTTCCGTGTCCGGGGTGGGTGATCCGAACCTGGCCACGCCCGCCGGCCGCGGCGCACCGCGGACCTGGCCGATCGGGATCCTCGGCGGCCACCGCGCCCAAATCGTGGTCCACGTACCCCTATCGACCCTGCTCGGCGGCGACGAACCCGGCAACGTCGA
>NZ_JAGSHT010000003.1 GCF_019947135.1 Occultella gossypii
CAACGGCAAGCTCCGCGCCTACATCGAGGGCTGGAACAAACGCGCCCACCCATTCGTGTGGACCAAGACCGCAGACGAGATCCTCAAGAAGGCCAACCGTCCAACAACTTCAAATCCGCGCCACTAGCAACGGGACTTCTTGCTGCGGGCGCAATTCCGGCGTCGGCGGGATCGCCGTACTTCGACCTCGGGGCTGAGGCATTGCCGCTCTACACCGGCGCCCCTCTGTCCTCTGAGACCATCCAGCAGTCGTTCGCCTTCGAGCCCGACCATGGCAGGCTCTTCGTCGCCCAACTGCTTGCGGGCTCCGCCGGGAAGGCCGGCGACCTACGGATCACCGAGATGGATCGGCGCGGGCGGATCCGCGGCTGGATGACGATGCTCGGGTACGGGCATGCGGTCTCCTTCGCGGTGCACCGCGGCCGCCGTGGACTCGACCTGTGGATCGAGGGCCGAGTGAACGACAACGGGTATGGCACCGTGCTCAAACAGGTGCGCTGGCAGCACGGCGCGACGATGGACCAGAACGATCCACGCGCGACTGATCACCGGCCGGTGCCGGGCGCACAGGAATACACGTGCGCAATCGATCACCGCTGGGGCCGGATGGCCATCTGCTACTGGAGCGGGGTCGACAAGCGGGTGGCGATCCTGCCGCTGCGGGAAGTTCTGCTCGGTCGGGTGCCGGACCCGGTCGCCGACTTCGCCCGGCCGGAGGGCCTGGGCACCTTCCAGGGTTACGCGCTCGACGGCGACTCCATGTACACAATCGACGGGAACAGCTATAGCGACACCAACCCTGTGCCCGGGAACACCCACGTGGGACGTATTGACTGGCGCACCGGCGCGCTGGTGGAGCGGGTCCACAACGTCACCGGGGCCGAGTTGGACTTCCGCGAGCCCGAAGGCCTGGCGATCGAATACCGTCAAGGACGGCCCCGCCTCTACCTCGGCTTCGCCTCCGGCGTCGTCGGCGATCGCCGCTCGAACATCTACTACTTGGAGCGGTCCTGACAGACCAGGTCGTTCAGAATGACCAGCGTGGAGCTCGTTCGTCGGCTGGGCCAACGTGTGAGGGAAAACGCATCGCGACAGCGCTGGCGGGCCTGAACGGCTCCGCGACCGACGCCCGTGTCAGCCTGCGCTCAGCGCTGTCTCTCCTCGTACGTGCTGACGAGTGACCTTTCCCGCGTACGCCCTCTGCTCAGGCGATGCTGAGCCAGACGCGACTGGCCGGAACGATCGTTCCGGCCAGTCTCGGCGGCTCACCGGTTGGGCCTGACCCTCCGACCCAGGCTTTCATCGATGCGATCAGTTCCAGGGGTTTCGGGTGGGGAGGATTTCGGTGCCGTCTGGCTTGTAGAAGTGCCATTTTCCGTGGCGTCTGGTCATGGTGATGTTGTGGGTGTGGACCCAGTGGTGGTGGTGGTAGCAGAGCAGGGCTGCGTCGTGGAGGTCGGTGTTGCCGCCGTTGGCCCAGTGGGTGCTGTGGTGTGATTCGCAGCGTTCGGGTGGGACGGTGCAGTCGGGGTGGACGCAGTGGCGGTCGCGGGCGACGTGGGCTCGGCGTTGGGCGGCGGTGAAGAGGCGGTGGGCGCGGCCGTGGTTGAGGATTTCGTTGTCGGGTCCGAAGATGATGCGGTAGATCTCGCCGGCGCAGCCGATGATCCGGTCGAGCAGGTCGCGGGGGACGGGGCCGGTGTTGTCGATGAAGGTCGCCGGTCCCGCGGCCAGCAGGGCGGCCCAGTCCCGTCCGGTGCTGGGCAGGGCGGTGCCGTCGGCACCGGGCACGGTGGTGCCGTTGAGACCGGGCCCAGTGGCGCCGTTGAGACCGGGCGCAGCGGTCGCGTTGGCACCGGGCGCAGCGGTCGCGTTGGCACCGGGCGCAGCGGTCCCGTTGGCACCGGGCAGGGCGGTGCCGTTGACACCGGGCACAGCGGTGCCGTTGACACCGGGCAGGGCGGTGCCGGTGGTGGGTTGGCCCAGCGGTCCGACGGCCGGCGACTGGCAGTCGGGCACACCGGTCCTGTCCGGCGTGCTTGATGGGGCTTGCGCGGAAGCGTCCGGCTCGCCTGCCAGGTCCACAGGCGCCCCTGGGCGCGGCAGGGTGGGTGCTTCGGCAGGTGTGCTCGTGTCGCTCGTCGGCCCGGTGGCATCGGCCGTGTTGGGCCCGGTCGGCGTGGCGGGTGCTGGCGTGGGAGAGCCGGGCTCGTTCGCCGGGGCCGGGGTGGCCGCCTTGCCAGCTGCGGCCGGGCCGCTCGGGCTGCCGTCGCTGCTGTGGGGGCTGGGTTCGGTCGGGTCGGTGGTGTCCAGGCCGGGCAGGGGGTCGGTGATCGGCCGCGGGGGTGCCGTCGGGCTGGCCACATCCGCTCCGCCGGGTACCTCGTCAGCTACTGCTTCCTCGGCGGCTTCCGCAGCTGCTTCCGCGGACTCGGCTGCTTCCTCGGCCTCGGCTGCGTTGGCGGCTTCGGCTGCGTTGGCGGCTTCGGCTGCGTTGGCGGCTTCGGTGGTGTTGATGGCGTCGAGGAATTCGGGGTAGCTGATCAGGACGCCGAGGTGGGGGCGGACGGATCCGGAGGTGCCGACTTTGCCTTGGTCCAACATCATGTGGGCGAGGTCGCTGAGGGCTTGGGCGCGGCGTTGACCGGAGGTGCGGGTCTCACCTGCGGCGGGCTTGCCCATGATCGCTTCGAGGGCGGTGCGGATGTACTGGCCGTGTTCGAGGGTGAGGAACCCGGCCACGTGGTAGCCGTCCATGGTCCGGTCGATGTTCAAGAACTCACGGTCGGCCGCAGCCCGGTGAGCCTTATTGGTGGCGTCGGGGTCGGCGATCGCGACGAAGTGATCGACCAGCCTGCGCAGGTCCTCCGGAGACCGGGTGGCGGCATTACTCAGGAGGAACTCCTCCACCGTCTGCACCCGACCAGCACCCGCGGGGGCGCCGGTGGTGTCGGTGCCACCCACGGCGTCGGAGGACGTGGGGTCGGTCCCGTCGCCGGCGTCGGAGGACGTGGGGTCGGTCCCGTCGCCGGCGTCGCCGGTGCCGGTCGCACCCTCGCCTGCCGGGTCGGTCCCCTCGGCCGTGTCAGGACCGTCGGTGGCGTCAGCGCCGTCGGTGGTGTCGGTGACCGTGGTCGGGTCCGTGTCGCCCGAGCTGGCGTCGCCCGAGCCGTCGTCCCCGGCGAGGTCGGTGGGGGTGGCGGGGTACTGGAGGCCGTCGACCGCGGCTTGGGTGGTGGTGGCCTTGAGCAGGATCTGGGCCTGGTCGAGGCCGATCTGCCCGGTCCGCAACCACGTCCGGGTCGCGGGCAGGCTGTTACGGAGACCGGTGGCCAGGGTGGACATGCGGCGGGCGTTGGCACCGGAGATGCCGTAGGTCTTGGCCACGTAGTGCGGGTAGGTACGAACCCCTTGCTGGTGTCCCAGGTCCCGGCCTCGGCCTCGGCGCCCATCCAGTCCAGCTGGGCACCGGTCAACGCCTGCGTGATCAGGTGGGTCCGTAGTGCTGCGTGGCCCAGGAACCGGGACCCGTACCGGTCGGACTCGGTGATGGGGTCGGCAGTAGCGATGGACTGCGTGATGGCCTCGATCGCGATGAGCTGGTCATCCAACGACCCGGCCATCAACTCCGCCAGGGACAGGTGCATCCGGGAGGCGAGCGCCACACCCGCACCCGACGGGCCACCGCCGGTGCCCGCGCCACCGCCACTGCTGCCAGGGGTACCGGGGCCACCGGTGGTGGTTGTGGTGTCGTCCATGTGTGCTCACCTCCCCATCGAAGTTCCGGGTCCGAAACGCCTGCCGGTTTCGAACGTCTGTTTGACTGCTTGACCTCCACTCTAGGACGCCCCACCGACAGCGCAAGATCCCCGATTTCCGTTGTGGATACAGGGACATCAGCCCGTCGTGACAGCCCAGAATCGGCCTCCGAGACGCCCCGATGCCAGTCCATCCACAGCGCTGAACGCGAGCCTGCGCGGATGTCGTAGCCGTGTCCTTCGGCTACGTCTCGATGGTCGCCTTGATGACAGGATTCGACGATCGATCGGCATGGGCTTGGATGGGTTCGATGGCTGGGATGCTGGACCGACTGGCGGGCCGGGTGCGCGGGAAGTCCCGGGTCAGTGTGAAGATCGACGTATGAGCGACAAGCCCAATGAGTCTGACGACGAACGGAACCCGGGCGACGTCAACGAGCCCAGCGCCGCTGCCGACCCCGACGGCATAGGCGCGCAGGACAGTGACTCGAGCGGACCGGACGCCGCCGGCACGGCGGACAGGGCTGATCGGGTCACGGGTGAGCTGCCGGAAGGTGACGCCAGCGTGGCGGAGGACTCGGACCAGTCAGTGGCCCGTCAAGGGGACCGTGACGCCGCCGCGGAGGTTGAGCGCGACGTCGCCGCCGCAGGACCGACTGGCGACGACGCCGGCACGGCGGCGGATGCTGCTGTCGCCGGGGCTGACGGGATCGACGACGACGCCGGCACGGCGGCGGATGCTGCTGTCGCCGGGGCTGACGCGATCGACGACGAGGCCGGCACGGCAGCTGATGCTGCTGTCGCAGGGACTGACGCGACTGACGACGCAGCCATCGCGACTGCCGGCGCGGGCGCACCGACGAAGGCCGACGGGGCGAGCGACACGGACGGTGCGGCAGCGCCCCCTCGGCACCGCTTCGAGTGGTGGCACCGTCAGCGCCCACGCACGCGCCGCACCATCCGGGCCGTGGTTGCCTTCGTGCTCACCGGATTGCTCTCCCTCCTCGCAGGGGTCATGACGGCCGACTATGAGGGGTCCCTGGGCCCACACCGGGCCGACTACAGCGTGCGCCTCAACGGGGAGGTCACGGTGGACATGGGCCCGCTGGGGGCGCTGATCGTCGACTCGCCGCTGCCGCTGAACCTCGGCGTGGACGTGCTCGTCAAAGAGATCCCGATCGAGCTGAGCACCCCGCAGACCGACCCGGTGGTGGGTCTCACGTCCGACCTCACCAGCTACAGCCAGTTCCTGGCCAACCCGGAGGCCGCGATCTCCGATGCCGCGTACGGTCTCGTTCTGGACGTCGTGTCCCGATGGATCCTGTACTGGAGTGTGCTGTTGGTCGGCGCCGCCCTCGGCCGGCTGGCGGCGCACGGTGTGCTCCGCGACGCTGTCAAGAGCGCATGGGCCCGGCAAGGCGTGCCGGCCGTGAGCGTCGCGTTGGCAGTGGTCCTCGTAGGGCTGCCTCTGGTGGAGGCCACCCAGACCTCGGGTGGGGTGGGGCGAACCTCTCGCATCCTGGCCGACACACCGTTGGCCGAGGCACGGATCACCGGCAGGCTGGCGACCCTCGTGGACCACTACGGCGGGTACGTGGTGGACGCGATCGATGACAACACCGAGTTCTACGCCCGGGCGCAGACGAACCTCGAGGCCGCCTACGCCGCCGAGGCGGACCCGATTGCCCCCGCCGAGGGCGAGACGCCGCAGGAGAGCCCGTCCGGGGAGTCCGGGACCGAGCCGACCGATCTGGCGAGCGACGCGAGCACGGACGGCGGCGATGCCACGGACCAGGGTGGGAGCACCGGTACCGACGGCGCGACCAGCGGCGACGGTTCGGCCGAACCCGGCGATTCGCCGTCGGGCGCCGATGCCGAGTCCACCGACGGCCCGGGCGCCGATGCGGACGCGACCGGCGCCGCCGCGGACGCGACCGACGGCACTGACGACTCAGCCACTGACGACTCAGCCACCGACGACGCCGATGCCACCGAGAGCGAACCCGAACTCGTCACGATGCTGCTCGTCAGCGACCTGCACTGCAACGTCGGGATGGCACCGGTGGTCGGGGCCGCGGTGACTGCCTCGGAGTCCTCGCTGGTGCTGAACGCGGGCGACACGGTGATGGGTGGCACGTCGGTCGAGTCCTACTGTGTGAACGCGTTTGCCCGGGGCGTCCCCGACGGCGTCCCGGTCGTCGTCTCGGACGGTAACCACGACTCGGTCACCACGGCTGACCAGGAGGCGAACGCCGGCTGGACCGTGTTGCACGGCGAGCCGGTCGACGTGCAGGGCATCAGGATCCTCGGCGACACCGATCCCACCCTCACCTCCCTCGGGGCGCCGACCCGCCCGGAGCGGGAGGAGACGATCAACCAGATGGGCAACCGGATCAGCCAGCTCGCGTGCCAACTCCAGGAGGACGACGAGCCTGTGGACATCGTGCTCATCCACAGCCCGTTCGCCGGCCGGCAGTCCGTGGAGGCCGGCTGTGCGACGCTGAGCATCTCCGGGCACCTGCACCGTCAGGTGGGTCCGCGCCAGCTCGGGCTCGGGCTGCAGTACACGTCGGCGAGCACCGCCGGCGCGGGCAGCGGCACGCCCACGATCGGGCCGCTGCAGAACCCGTCCGTGATGACCGTGATCCGCTGGGACCCGGAGGCGGGCCTGCCCGTGGACTACCGGCTCATCACGATCGACCCGGACGCGAGCGTTGACATCTCCGAGTGGTTCGCGTTCCCGGAGACGCCCGAGACGTTCGTGTCCGGGGACGCCGAGGGCGACCCGGCCGATGGGTGAGCGGCCAGCATGTCCCATACTGGAGTCAGGATTCCCGACGTGACGGAGCCAAGACCTTGAGCCTGGATCAACCGACCAGCGCGAGTGCTGACCTGCCGGCCGGCGCAGTTGCGGACGACCCCGACGCGCCCGCCACCACCGACCTCGCCGATGACGAGGAGTTCGACGACGAGTTGGAGCCGATCCCGCCCGCGGGTGCGCGGAGCCTGCCGAGCGAGCACGAGCGCCTCGGCGGCTCCCGTCGCGAGTTCGCGATCCTCACGATCATCGCGGGCTTGGCCGGCCTGTGGGCGTCCATCCGGCTGAACCTGGACTACCTCGCGACCCTCGCCGACCCCAACTTCACGCCCGCCTGCGATATCAACCCGCTGATCGGGTGCGGCGTGTTCCTGGCCAGCGAGCAGTCCAATGCGTTCGGCTTCCCGAACGTGTGGATCGGTCTGGCCACGTTCCCGGTGGTCATCATCACGGGTGTGCTACTGCTGGTCGGGGTGCGCCTCCCGCGCTGGTACTGGCGCGGGTTCTTCGCCGGCACCGTGTTCGCGATCGCCTTCGTGACCTGGTTGCAGGTGCAGGCCCTCACCCAGATCGGGGCGCTGTGCCCGTACTGCCTGGTCGTCTGGGCGGTGATCATCCCGCTGTTCGTGCACACCACGGCGCGCTCGGTGCAGAACGGCGCGTTGCCCGGCGGGCCCGGCCTGCGCTCGTTCCTGGTCGGGAACCGCTGGATCATCACGGCGCTCTGGTACCTGCTCGTCGTCGCGGCCGCGGTGCTCGCGTTCGGCGAGAAGTGGCTGCTGGTGTTCTGAGGTGGTCACCATGAACGAGCCGGCGACGGCGCAGCAACAGTTCTGCGCAGGTCTCACCCTGGCGCCGGGGGTGCGTTGTGAGCATCCGGATGCGGGTGTGGCCGGCGCGCTCGCCCCGTCGGCGGCCGAGGCGAGCGTCGACGGCGGGTCGCTGCGCGTCGACGACGTCGAGCTGCCCACCTCCAACGTCACGCAGGACTACCTCAAGGCGATCTACAACATCGGCGAGTGGGGGCCCGACGGCGCCAGCACCTCCGAGCTCGCCGCCCGCCTCGGTGTGGGCGCACCGACGGTCTCGGAGAACGTGCAGCGGCTCGCCGGCGCAGGGCTCGTCCACTACCGGCCGTACCGCCGCGTCACGCTGACCGTGCAGGGACGCCGGGTGGCCCTGGCGATGGTGCGCCGGCACCGCCTGATGGAGACCTACCTGGCCCTCCAGCTCGGGTACGGCTGGGACGAGGTCCACGACGACGCCGAGCAGCTCGAGCACTCCGTCTCGGACCGGCTGCTCGGCCGGATGGACGACGTGCTCGGTCACCCGGTCCGGGATCCGCACGGGGACCCGATCCCGCAACCGGACGGCACCGTGGCGCTGCCGCGGGCGCACCGCCTGGATGACGTCACGCCCGGGCAGCCGGTGCGGATCGCCAGGATCAGCGACGCCGAACCGGAGCTGCTCCGCGAGATCTCCGACCACGATCTGGACCTCGACACCGAGATCGAGGCCGGCGCGGTGGACCTGAGCACCGAGGCGACCGCCGCCATCTGGGTCACCCGGGCCTGACGCCCGAGGCGACCCGGACCCGGCCGCCGCCCTCGCGACGCGGGCGACCGGCCGCCGTCGGGCCCGTTCGGACTCAGGGCAACCGGCCGCCGTCGGGCCCGTTCGGACCCAGGGCAACCGGCCGCCGTCGGGGCGTCAGCGCGCCGGCAACCGCCGGGAGTCGTCCCGGATCACGCCGACCAGCTCCTCGAGCACGTCCTCCAGCGTGACCACGCCGAGCGGGGTGCCGTCGGTGTCCAGGACCTGGGCCAGGTGCGCCCCGCTGGCCTGCATCGCGGCGAGCACCGACCGCAGCGAGTCGGTGGCCCGCACGTCCGGCAGGGTCCGCACCACGTCGGCCGGCACCGGGCGCTCCCGGAGCACTGGATCGGTCTCGAGGAGGTCCTTGATGTGCACGTAGCCGCTCAGGGTGCCGTCCGCGCGGCGCAGTGGGAACCGGGAGAAGCCCTCCGCGGAGACCGACTCGGCCCCCGCCGGGCTGACCCCCTCGGGCAGCGTCCGCAGCGTTGCCATGGACAGCAGCACCGAACGCACGTCCCGGTCCGAGAACTGCAGTGCGCCCATGAGCAGGCGTTCGTCGTTGAGCTCGATCAGCCCGCCGGAGCGGGACTCCGACACCAGCGACGCCACCTCGTCCCGCGTGAACGTGCTCGCCACCTCGTCGCGGGGCTGCACCCGCATCATCCGCAGGACCAGGTTCGCGAGCGTGTTCAGGACCCACAGCAGCGGGTACAGCACGCGCACGATCACGGTCAGCGGCGGCGCGAGCGCCATCGCCATCCGCTCCGGGCCGGCCAGGGCGATGTTCTTGGGCACCATCTCTCCAAGCACGACGTGCAGATAGGTGACGAGGGAGAGCGCGATCGCGAACGAGATCGGGTGGACCAGAGCATCCGGAACCCCGATCGCGTCGAACGGCACCTCGAGCAGGTGCGCGATCACCGGCTCGCTGATCGACCCCAGCGCGAGCGAGGCGATGGTGATGCCCAACTGTGCGCCGGCCATCATCATGGACACCCGCTCCATCGCCCCCAGCGTGATCCGGGCGCGGCGGCTCCCTTCGAGGGCGAGCGGTTCGATCTTGGTACGCCGAGCCGAGATGAGTGCGAACTCCGCGCCCACGAAGAACGCGTTCAGGGCCAGCAGGGCGAGGGTCAGGGGGATCCCGACGGCGGCGCTCACCGGTGGTCCTCCCGCTCGCTCGCGTGGTCGGTCCGGTGGGCAGTGCTCGCGTGCTCGCCGTCCTCGGGCTCGACCGGCCCGAGCACGGCGATCCGCACGGACTCCACGCGGTGTCCGTCGAGGTCGAGCACGTCCAGCCGGAGCCGCTGCTGGTCCTCACCGGGCACCTGCGCGCTGACCAGCTCGATGCTGTCGCCGACGGCGGCCAGGCGGCCGAGCTCGTCGGCGACCAGCCCACCGAGGGTGTCGTAGGCCTCGTCCTCGGGCAGTTCGACGCCGAGGCGTTCGCTCGCCTCGTCGACCCGCATCAGGCCGGGCAGGTGCCAGCTCCCGTCCGCACCGGCGGCCGGGACGAACTCGTCGGTGTCGTGCTCGTCGCGGACCTCTCCGACGATCTCCTCGACCAGGTCCTCGAGGGTGACCAGCCCAGCCAGCGAGCCGAACTCGTCGATGAGCAGCGCCATCTGCAGGCCGCCGGCGCGCAAGTCGTCGAGCAGTTCGTCCAGCTCCAGGGAGTCGGGCACCAGGGTCGCATCGGTGACCACGGTGGCGACCGGGGTGTGGGCGCGCTGCTCGAACGGCACCGCCAGGGCGCCGCGCACGTGCGCCAGGCCGAGCACGTCGATCTCGGTGTGCCCGTTCTCCTGGATCACCTCGATCACGGGGAACCGGGAGTGCCCGGACTCCTTCGCGGTGGTGATGAGGTCGTCGAGGCTGTCCTGCGGGCGCAGGCTGACCATCTGGGAGAGGGGGGTCATCGCGTCCCGGGCCCGCCGGTCGCCGAAGGCGAGGGAGCGCTCGACGAGCTCGGCGGTGTCCTCGGCGAGGGTGCCGGAGTTCGCGGAGTGGCGCACCAGCGCGGAGAGCTCCTCGGCGGACCGGGCCGAGGCCAGTTCCTCCTGCGGCTCGATGCCGAGGCGGCGCAGGATCGCGTTGGCGGTGCCGTTGAAGAACCGGATCGGCCAGGCGGTCGCCTTCGTGAAGCCGCGCTGGAACCCGGCCACGGCGCGGGCCGTCGCCAACGGGGTCGCGATCGCGAGGTTCTTCGGCACCAGTTCCCCGAAGATCATCGTGATCGCGGTGGCCAGCACGAGCGCGATCGTGAGCGCCACTGAGGAAGCGGCGGACGCGCTCAGCCCGGCGTCCTCGAGGCCGGGGCCGACCAGGTTGGCGATGGCGGGCTCGGCGAGGAAGCCGATGCCCAGGTTCGTGACGGTGATCCCGAGCTGAGCGCCGGACAGTTGTGTGGACAGGGTCCGCAGGGAGGTCAGGACACCCTGGGACTTGCGGTCACCGGCAGCGGCCTCGCGCTCGACGGTCGACCGGGGCACGGTGACCAGGGCGAACTCCGCGGCGACGAACGCGCCGCAGGCCGCCACAAGCACCATGGCCAGCAGGAGCAGTGCGACCTCCGTCATCGGATGGCCGCCTCGCGGTTGAACGGGCCGCGAGGCCCGGGTTGATGGCCCTCCGGATCGTCATCGTCCGGTTGGGGCCAGGGTCTGTGACTCTCCGTATCGGAGGCTGGCGTCTCGGCGCCGGACCCGGTGTCGTCGGTACTGTCATAGTCGCCGGTGGCGCCCATGTTCTCCATCCTGGGTGTGCGTCAGCCCCCGCGGTTCGCGAGGGCCTCGGATCATGCTACCTATGGTTCGGGCCGGAGCTCACGTTCGTCGGCCGCGGTGGCCGCGATCTGGGCGGCAAGGTGACCACCGCCATACCCGTTGTCGATGTTGACCACGCCCACGCCGGGGGCACACGCGTTCAGCATCGACAGCAGCGGGGCCAGGCCCGAGAAGGCCGCGCCGTAGCCGACAGACGTGGGCACCGCGACCACCGGGGCGCTGACCAGGCCGGCGACGACGGCCGGCAGCGCGCCGTCCATGCCGGCCACCACCACGATCGCCGCGGCTGAGCGGAGCAGGTCGAGCCGGGCCAGGACGCGGTGCAACCCGGCCACGCCGACGTCCATCACCAGTTCGGTGCGCCGGCCCAGGTAGCGCGCCGTGAGCTCGGCCTCTCGTGCCACGGGCAGGTCGGACGTGCCGGCTGCGGCCACCACGACCAGGCCGCCGGTGGGCTCGGGCGGCGTCGGCGGCCAGGCCACGAGCCGCGCTTCGCGGTCGTCGACGGCGTCCGGCAACTCGGCGAGGATCGCTTCGGCGTGCTCGGCGCTCGCCCGGGTGAACAGCACGGCCGACGGCGGTGAGAGAGCGGAAGTGGCTGCCACTTCAGCACTCTCGACCGGCCGGGCAGGCCGGTGCCGAGCCGCGTAGGCGGCCGCGATCAGGGCGACCTGCGCGGTGCTCTTGCCCTCGCAGTAGACGGCTTCGGGGTAGCCGCGGCGGGCGCCCCGGTCATGGTCGAGGTCGACGAGCCGGCTCAGCTCGGGTGGGGGAGTCCAGCCCTCAGGCACCGCGGCCCTCGACAAGTGCCATCGTGAACGCGCCGGACTGGATCCCCTTGAGGTCCACGGCGGCGAAAGCGAACCCGGCACCGGTGACGAGCTCCTGGATCTGTTCGCGCAGCCCGGGCTGCGCGGCCCGCGGGATGTCCTCGGCGAGCAGCTCGAGCCGGGCGATCTCGCCGTGGTGGCGCACCCGGGAGTCGGTGAACCCGAGCCGGCGCAGGCCGGCCTCGACGGTCTCGACCTGCCCCAGCTTGGCCGGGGTGACCTCCTGGTGGTGCGGGATCCGCGACGCCAGGCACGGAGCCGCGGGCTTGTCCGCATTCGGCAGGCCGAGGGACCGGGCGATCGCCCGCACCATCGCCTTGTCCACGCCGGCCTCGGCGAGCGGACGCAGCACCCGGTGGTTCGTCGCCGCCTGGGCGCCGGGCCGGTCCGGCCGCTTCGCGTCGTCGGCGTTCTCGCCGTACGCGACGCTCACCAGGCCCTGCTCGGCGACCACCTCGTCCGAGATCCGGTTGAACAACTCGTCCTTGCAGAAGAAGCAACGGTCCACGTCGTTGCGCTGGTAGTCGGGGTTCTCACCCTCGTGGGTGTGCACCTCGACCACGCGCGCACCGATGACGTCCGCCACCTCATGGGCCGCCGTCCGCTCGTCGGCCGCGAGGCTCGGCGAGATGCCGAGGATCGCGACCACGTCGTCGGCCCCGAGGGCCTGCACCGCGAGGGCGAGCAGCACCGTGGAGTCGACGCCGCCGGAGTAGGCGACCCCGAGCGGCCCGGTGCCCGCCATCAGGGCACGGACCCGCTGCGCGCCGGCCTCGATCTGGCCCGGCGTGAGGATGCTCAGCGTGGGCCCGTGCCCCATGGGTCAGGCTTCCTTGGTCTCCGAGCGGTCCGCGGACCACTCGGTGTGGAACGTGCCCTCGACGTCGACGCGCTGGTAGGTGTGCGCACCGAAGAAGTCCCGCAGTCCCTGGATCAGGGACGCGGGCAGGCGCTCCGCCCGGACCGAGTCGTAGTAGGACACGGCACTCGCGAAGCCCGGCACCGGCACCCCGGCCAGCGTCGCGTCGGCGACCACCCGGCGCCAGCCGTTCTGGGCGTTCGCCAGGCCCTCGCTGATGCTCGGCGCGGCGAGCAGCGTGGGCAGGTTCCCGGCGGCGTACTCGGAGCGGATGCGCTCGAGCAGACGGGCCCGGATGATGCAGCCGGCGCGCCAGATCTTGGCGACCTCGGCCACGTCGATGTCCCAGTCGTACTGCAGGCTGCCGGTGCGGATGAGGTCAAGGCCCTGCGCGTACGCGATCACCTTGGACGCCCACAGCGCCTGGCGCACGTCCTCGATCAGGGCGGCGACGTCGTCGGGCGTGAACTTCTGGTCCGGGCCGGACAGGTGCGCCTGCCCGGCGGCGCGCAGGTCCGCGTGCCCGGAGACGGACCTCGCGAACACGGACTCGGCGATCGTGTTCACCGGCACCCCGAGCTCGAGGGCGTTCTGCACGGTCCAGCGGCCGGTGCCCTTCTGCCCGGCGGCGTCCTTGATGACGTCGACGAGCGCCTTGCCGGTGCTCGCATCCACCTGGTCGAGCACCTCGGAAGTGATCTCGATCAGGAACGAGTCGAGGTCACCAGTGTTCCACTCGCGGAACGCGTCCGAGATCGCCTTCGTGTCCAGGCCGGCCGCGCGGAGCACGTCGTAGGCCTCGGCGATGAACTGCATGTCGGCGTACTCGATGCCGTTGTGCACCATCTTGACGAAGTGACCGGCGCCGTCCGGGCCGATGTAGGCGCAGCAGGGCTCGCCGTCGTACTTGGCGGAGATGTCCTCCAGGAGCGGCCCGATCTGGGCGTAGCCCTCCTTGGAGCCACCCGGCATGATCGAGGGGCCGTTCAGGGCGCCCTCCTCGCCGCCGGAGATGCCGACGCCGAAGAAGTGCAGGCCGCGTGCGCGCAGCTTCTCCTCGCGGACCCGGGTGTCCTCGTAGTTGGCGTTGCCGCCGTCGACGACGATGTCGCCCTCCTCGAGGTGGGGCAGCAGCGAGTCGATGGAGGCGTCGGTGCCGGCGCCGGCCTGGACCATCAGGATGATCCGGCGCGGGCGCTCCAGGCTGGCCACGAACTCCTCGACGGAGGTGGCGGGGACGAAGTTGCCGTCGCTGCCATGGGCCGCGATCAGGTCGTCGGTGCGCGCCTGGGTTCGGTTGTACAGGGCCACGGTGTGTCCGTGGTTGGCGAAGTTGCGCGCCAGGTTGCGGCCCATGACCGCCAGTCCGACGACGCCGACCTGTGCGGTGGCGGTGGGGGACGAGCTCATCTTGGTGTCCTTCCGGATGGATGTGGTTGAGGTTCGGACCGGCCCGGCGCGGCGGGCTCGGCAGTTGGTCTAGATCGTGCCACGACGCCGGAACCTGGGCGCGGCCGTCTCAGGTTCGCAGGGCTGCTCTCTGTCGGGCCGGGCCGACAGCGGGGCCGGCGGCTGGGCGGTCGGCGTCACGTCGGGCGCGGGGTGGCGGTCGGCGTCAGCGCGCGCCCACGGGCAGCGCGACGGACTCGGCGGGCGCGCCGAGGTTCGGGGACTGCGCGTAGATGCTCTTCAGGATCGCCAGGGACTTCGCGGCTTCGGCCGGCGAGATCCAGAACGGCTCCGGGTCGTCGAGCTTGTCGTAGAAGTCGCCGATGAGCAGCTCGTGGGAGATGCCCCAGTAGGCACGACCGCTCGAGGTGGCGACGCGTTCGGCGACATGCTCGGTGCGACCGTCGGTGTACTGCACCCGCAGGTCGCCGCGCATCGTCAGGGTCGCACGCTCGGTGAGTACCTCGACGAACACGGGGGCGTTTACCGAGTGCGCGTTCGTGGCGAACATGACGGACCGGGCGCCACCGGAGTGGTCCAGGATCAGCTCTGCGGTGTCCTCGACCTCGATCGCGTCACCGAGCACATGGGTGGCGGCGTGGCCGCGCACCTGCTCGACGTCGCCGAGCAGCCACTGGAGCAGGTCCACGGTGTGGATGGCCTGGTTGATCAGCAGGCCGCCGCCGCTGCGCGCCCAGGTGGCCCGCCACGGCTTGGCCTCGTAGTAGGCGGCATTGCGGTGCCAGTAGACACCCGCGGAGGCACCCTGCACGGCGCCGAGCTCACCGGAGTTGAGCAGTTCCTTCATGCGGGCGTTCGGGGCGTTGTACCGGTTCTGGAGGCAGACGGCCACCTTGACCGGGGCGCCCTCGGCTGCGGCGACGAGCCGCTCGCCCTCGGCGATCGTGTGTGCCAGCGGCTTCTCGGTGATCACGTGCACGCCCGCCTCGATCGCGTCGAGGGCCACGCTCACATGCTGGTCGTGCGGGGTGCACACGTGCACCACGTCAGGGCGGACCTCGGCCAGCAGCTGCCGGTGGTCGGTGTAGGCCGGCACGCCGAGGCGGGCGCCGGTGGCCCGGGCCAGCTCGGGATCGGTGTCCGCGACGGCGACGAGGTCGGCACCGAGGGAGGAGATGGCTTCGAGATGGACGATCGAGATGTCACCACAGCCGATGACTGCCGCCGTTGGCACAGGGGTTCTCCTGACGAGTATTGGTATGCCGGGCTCAGGCGAAGGGGATCTCTTCGGCCTTGAGCATGTCCGTGAAAGCCTGCCATGCCTCGGTGAAGAGTTCGGGACCCGAGAAGCCGCCGAGGCTGTGCGTCACGCTCAGGTGCGGCTCGAGGGAGAAGAACCCGTCGAAGCCGTCGCTCCGCAGCGCGCGGACGGTGTCGAGGAGCTCACCGTCGCCATGACCGGCCGGCACCACCTGCCCGTCGGCGAGGTGGGCGTCCTTGATCTGGATGTAGGCCAGGTGCGGGCGCAGCATCGCGTAACCCTCGCTGAACGGGCGCACGCCCACCTGCACGAAGTTCGCGGAGTCCCAGGCGAGGCGAAGGTTCGGCGAGTCCACGGACTCCACGATGTCGAGGCAGCGCTCCGGGGTGTCCCCGTAGATCTCCTTCTCGTTCTCGTGCAGCAGCACCACGTCGGCCGCGGCAGCCACCTCGGCCAGGGCGCGCATCCGGGTGATGACCTCGTCGCGCACGGCCGCTGGGTCGGTGTCCGGGCGCAGGAAGAACGAGAAGATCCGGATGTACGGCGCGCCGAAGTGCTTGGCGACGTCGGCCGCGTGGCGCATCCGGTCCAGGTGCGGCCCGAAGTCCTCGTCGATGAAGATCTTTCCGATCGGGGAGCCGATGCTGGAGACCTTGAGGCCGTGTGCGTCGAGGATCCGCTTCGCCTCGGCGAGCTGCTCGGCGTCCAGATCGAGGACGTTGGTGTTCCACGCGCTGCGGAACTCGATGTGCGTCAGGCCCAGGCCGTTCGCGGTCGAGGCCTGCAGTTCGAGGTCGGGTGAGATCTCATCGGAGAATCCGGACAGGGTCCACATGGTCATCGCTCCTGGTCGAGGTGGCGGTACGGGCGGGGGACGTCGACGTCGGGGCGCGTCTGCATCCGATTGCTCAATTCAGCCAGCGGGACAGCGGGACGGCAAGCGGTTGCCACTTGTTGCAGTTCCTCTTAGACTCGCCGCGTGGCAGCGCCGCCGGGAGGCAGATCCACAACGATCTATGACGTCGCGAAAGCCGCAGGGGTCGCGCCGTCCACCGTCTCACGTGCCTTCTCACGACCCGGCCGGGTGAACGCCGAGACCGCCGAGCGGATCCGCGCGGTCGCGGTCGAACTCGGGTACCGGGCGAACCCGCAGGCCCGCGCGTTGTCCACCACCCGCACGTCGATGATCGCCGTGATCCTCGCGGACGTGACCAACCCGGTGTTCTTCGAGGTGGTGCGCGGCGCCGAGCTCGCCGCCTACGAGGCCGGGTACACGATGCTGCTCGCCGAGACGCAGGAGTCCGCCGAGCGGGAACGGGCCGTGCTGGAGCGGGCTCTGTCCACGGTGGACGGGATCGTGCTGACGAGTTCGCGGATGTCGGACTCGGCGATCCGCCAGATCGCGAAGGTCAAGCCGGTGATCGTGCTGAACCGGGTGGTCACCGGGGTGCCCAGCGTGGTCACAGACAACCTGCGCGGGATGCGCCGTGCGGCCGAGCACCTCGGCGAGCTCGGCCACGAACAGATCTGCTACCTGGCCGGCCCGGAGGCCTCCTGGGCGGACGGGATGCGGTGGCGCAGCCTGCGTGAGGCCGCGATGGAGCTTGAGCTGCGGGTCCGGCGCGTCGGCCCGTTCGCGCCGACCGTCAACGGCGGCGTCGCGGCCGCGGCGGAGTGGGGCCGCCAGCGCACCACCGCGGTCGTCGCCTACAACGACCAGATGGCCATCGGCTTCATGCGTGGCGTGCGGGCCATGGGCGGTCAGGTGCCGCGGGACGTGAGTGTGGTCGGCTTCGACAACTCCAACATGGCCGAGCTCGTCACCCCCGCGCTGACCACGGTCGCCGCGCCGTTGCACTCGCTCGGCGTGACCGCGGCCCGCAATGTGCTGGCGATCTCGCGCGGTGCCCAGACCCGAGCAACGGAGGCCGTGGTGCTGCCCACCAAGCTCGTCGTGCGGGAGTCCACGAGCGCCCCTGAGTGAGCCCCTGCGGCAACACGTGGCAACGGGTTGCCAGTGCGGCCGGTCCGTCCGCGAGGATGGGGGCCATGTCAGCCACCGCCGCCCTTGACGTCCACCCCGACCGACTGCTCCCCGCGGACCCCTCGCTGCGGTCCGTCGCGCGCCGGCTCTACGAGTCGGTGAAGGACCTGTCGATCATCTCCCCGCACGGTCACGTGCCGCCGCAGTGGATCGCCGAGGACATCCCGTTCCGGGACCCGACCTCGTTGCTGATCACGCCCGACCACTACGTGAACCGGATGCTGCACGCGAACGGGGCGTCGCTGGCCGATCTAGGGGTCGGCCGTGGGCCGCTCTCGGACGCGGACGCCCGCGCCGCGTTCCGGATCCTCTGCACGAACTGGTCCGCCTTCCGCGGCACTCCGGTGCGGTACTGGTTCGAGGATGAGCTCGGTCCGATCTTCGGCGTCACCGAGCGCCCGAGCGCGGCGACCGCGGACGCGATCTACGACCAGATCGCCGCGAAGATCGCGACCCCCGAGTTCCGCCCGCGGGCCCTGATGGACACGTTCGACATCGCGGTCATGGCCACCACGGACGACCCGTGCGACGACCTGTCCGCGCACGAGCAGCTGGCCCAGGACTCGTCGTTCACCCGACGGGTGGTGCCGACGTTCCGCCCGGACAAGTACCTGGACGCCGCGCTGGCCACCTGGAACACGGATGTGGACCGCCTCGGCGAGGTCTCCGGGATCGACACCGGCGACTACGTCGGCTACATCGCCGCACTCGAGGACCGCCGTCGGTACTTCATCGCCCACGGTGCGGTCTCGGCCGACCATGGCGTCATCGACGCCCGCACCGACATCCTCAGCACCGAGGAGGCGACGCGGATCTTCGCCGCCGCTCGCTCCGGCTCGGTCACCGACGACGAGGCCACGGCGCTGCGCCGGCACATGATCTCGGAGATGGCCCGGATGTCCTGTGAGGACGGCCTGGTCATGACGATCCACCCGGGGGTCCGGCGCAACCACCACACGCCCACGTTCGAGACGTACGGCGCCGACGTCGGCTGCGACATCCCGATCGCGGTCGAGTACACCGACGCGCTGCGGCCGCTGCTGAACGCCTACGGCACCCACCCGAACCTGCACCTGGTGCTGTTCACCATCGACGAGACCGTCTACTCGCGCGAGATCGCGCCGCTGGCCGGGTTCTACCCGTCCGTGTACGTGGGCGTGCCGTGGTGGTTCATCGACGCCCCGGAGGCGATCCAGCGGTTCCGCGCGGCCGTGACCGAGACCGCCGGGTTCGCCCGCACGTCCGGCTTCATCGACGACACCCGCGCGTTCTGCTCCATCCCGGCCCGCCACGACATGAGCCGCCGCCTCGACGCCGGGTACATCGCGAAGTTGGTCGTCGAGCACCGGCTGCCCGAGGATGAGGCGTTCGAGGCCATCACCGACCTGGTGGCGAACAACCCGCGAAAGGTGTTCAAGCTGTGACTGCGACCCCTCGGCTGTCCCGATCCCTGCCCGATACGCCGGCCGCCGCGCCGGTGCGCATCGTGCACCTGGGAGTGGGCAACTTCCACCGCGCGCACCAGGCCTGGTACACCCACCACGCCCCGGACGCCTCCGAGTGGGGGATCGCGGCCTTCACCGGTCGCCGCCCCGATCAGGCGGAGGCGCTCAGCCCGCAGGACGGCCTGTACACGCTCGTCGTGCGTGGCCCCGAGGGCGACTCCTACGAACTGATCGGGTCGCTGTCCGCCGTGCACGCCGCGTCCGAGCAGGACGCCTACCTCGGCTACCTGGCCGACCCTGCGCTGGCCATCGTCACGATGACGGTCACCGAGCACGGCTACGTGCGCGGCGAGGGCGACCACCTCGACGCCCGGCGCCCCGAGGTGCTCACCGACGTCTCGGCGCTGCGCGAGGACCCGCGCTCGCCCGTGGCCACGATGCCGGCCAAGCTGGTCGCCGGGCTGCTCGCCCGCCGGGCCGCCGGCGCCGGTCCGCTGACCATCCTGTCCTGCGACAACCTGCCCGAGAACGGTTCGGTCACCCGCACCCTGGTCACCGAGCTCGCCGCGCTGGTCGACGAGTCACTGGTGGACTGGACCGAGGCGAACGTCGACTTCGCCACGTCCATGGTGGACCGGATCACCCCGGCCACCACCGCCGACGACCGCGCGCATGTGGCTGCCGAGCGTGGCTATGACGACGCGTCCCCGGTCCCGACCGAGCCCTTCAGCGAGTGGGTCATCTCGGGAGCGTTCCCGGCCGGCCGGCCCCGCTGGGAGGACGCCGGCGCGAAGGTCGTCGACGACGTCGCCCCGCACGAGCGGCGCAAGCTCTGGCTGCTCAACGGCTCGCACTCCCAGCTCGCCTACGTGGGCAGCGTGCGCGGACACACCACCATCGACCAGGCCATCGCGGACCCCAGGTGCCTGGCCTGGGTCGAGCAGTTCTGGGACGAGGCGCAGGCCAACCTCGGTCTGCCGGACGAGGACGTGAGCGCCTACCGCGCCGCCCTGCTGGACCGGTACCGCAACGAGCGGGTACGGCACCTGCTCGCCCAGATCGCCAGCGACGGCTCTCAGAAGCTGCCCGTGCGCACCCTGCCCACCCTGAACGCCGAGCGGGCCGCCGGGCGGGTCCCGGTCGGTGCGGCCACCACCCTCGCCGGGTGGGTGCTGCACCTGCGCGGCGTCGGTGCCCCGGTCAAGGACCCCGGCGCCGGCCCGGCACAGGAGGCCGCGAACGCCGGCGACCTGGCCGACGTCGTGCCCGCGGTGCTGAACACCCTCCAGGCGGACCTGGGATCGGACGCGGACCTGGTCGCGGCCGTCGTCGCCCAGGCTGCGGCGATCCAGGAGTAGACACGATGGTGGGCGCTCTCCCGGTGCTGATCGGCCTCGACGTCGGTACCACGGCCGCGAAGGTGGCCGCCTTCGAGGTGGCCGACGCGGCCGGGGAGGGCCGCTCCACCACCGCCGTCGGGGCCTCGGTCGCGGAGGCGCAGCGCGAATACCCGCTCGAGCAGCCCCACCCGGGCTGGCAGGTGCAGGACCCGGCCGCGATCCTCACCGGGATCGACGCGGCGCTCGCCGACGTCGTCGCCCAGCTGGGCGAGCGCCGGATCCTCGGCCTGTCGGTGTCCACCGCGATGCACGGACTCATCGGCCTCGGCGCCGACGGAGTGCCGCTCACCCCGCTGATCACGTGGGCGGACGCGCGCTCGGCCGCGCAGGCCCGCGAACTGCGTGCGGCCGGCCGCGGCGCGGAACTGCTCCGGCTGACCGGCACACCGGTCCACCCGATGAGCCCGCTGGTCAAGCTCATCTGGTTCGGCCGGCACGAGCCGGATCTGGCCGCGCGGGTGCGCCGGTGGATCGGCCTGAAGGACCTGGTCCTCGCCCACCTGACCGGACGCCTGGTCACCGAGCTGTCCAGCGCCTCGGCCACCGGGCTGCTCGACGTCCACACCCGCACCTGGTCCCCGCAGGCCCTCGACCTGGCCGGGATCAGCACCGACCAGCTCCCCGAGGTGCTGCCCACCACCGCCACCCTGCCCCTGACCGCCGACGTCGCGGACGCGACGGGCCTGACCGCCGGGCTGCCCGTGGCCGTCGGCGCGGCGGACGGCCCGCTCGGCAACCTGGGCACCGGCGCGATCACGCCCGGGATCGCCGGCCTGTCGCTGGGCACCAGCGGCGCGGTGCGGATGGCCGTGACCGGTCCGGTCACCGACGACGCCGGCCGGCTGTTCTGCTACGCCCTCACCGAGGAGCTGTGGGTCCTCGGCGGCGCCGTCAGCAACGGCGGCATCACACTGCGCTGGGCGGGGGAGACGTTCACGCCGGACCTGCTCACGCACGGCCACGCCGACACCGAGCTCCTCGCCCTCGCGACCCAGGTCCCGCCCGGTGCGGACGGACTCGTGATGCTCCCATACGTGCTCTCCGAGCGGGCGCCGCTGTGGGACCCGGACCTGACCGGCGCGTTCCTCGGGGTGCGCCACCACCACGGCCGGGCCCACTTCCTGCGGGCCGCGGTCGAGGGCGTCTGCCTGCAGGTCGCCACCATCGTGGACCTGCTGGACGCAGTGGCTCCCGTGCAGGCGGTACGTGCCACCGGGGGACCGTTCCGGGCCCAGCTGTGGCGCGAGGTCATGGCCGCCACGATCGGTCGCCCGTTCGCGATCGCCTCGGACGCCGGCGGCACCGCCCTCGGCGCCGCAGCACTCGGCTGGTACGCCCTCGACGGCGCCGCCGACCTGGCCACCGCGCTGCGGGCGGTCGGTGGTCCCGGGCCGGACGACGGCGGCACGCAGGTCCCCGTGTCCGCCGAGGTGGTCGCGGGCTACGACGCGCGCCGCGAGCGCCTGCCGGCGCTGATCCGATCGCTGGCCGAGGTGGCCGACGTCTTCGAGGCCGCCCGCCACTGACCGACCGACCGGCGGGCCGACCGACCGACCGACGGGCCGACCGCCCGACGTCGCGCTCGAACGCGAGGTCGTTGTCCTCTCTCGGCGGGTCGGAGCCAACAACCTCGCGTTCGAGCGGCGAGCCGACCGACGGAGCCGGCCCTGCGCCGTCGACGGCAGTTCGTGACGCACGCCACGACCGGGGCGAGCGATCCGCCGGGAATACCTGACGCCGTCGGGCGTTGACACCCTTAGGATCATGCAAACGCATGAAGATTTGAGGAGGAGTTCAGATGCAGTTCGGGATCTTCACCGTCGGGGACGTCACCACGGATCCGACCACGGGCCGCACGCCCACCGAGGGCGAGCGGATCAAGGCGATCCTGACGATCGCCAAGCACGCCGAGGATGTCGGCCTGGACGTGTTCGCGACGGGTGAGCACCACAACCCGCCGTTCATCCCCTCCTCCCCGACCACGATGCTCGGCTACATCGCCGCGCAGACGTCGAAGATCATCCTGTCCACCTCGACGACGCTGATCACCACGAGCGACCCGGTGAAGATCGCCGAGGACTTCGCGATGCTGCAGCACGTCTCCGACGGTCGCACCGACGTGATGCTCGGCCGCGGCAACACCGGCCCGGTGTACCCCTGGTTCGGCAAGGACATCCGCCAGGCGATCCCGCTGACCGTGGAGAACTACCAGCTCCTGCGCCAGCTGTGGGACTCCGAGGTCGTGGACTGGGAGGGCCGGTTCCGCACCCCGCTGCAGGGCTTCACGTCCACCCCGCGTCCGCTCGACGGCGTAGCGCCGTTCGTGTGGCACGGCTCGATCCGCTCCCCGCAGGTGGCCGAGCTCGCCGCGTTCTACGGCGACGGCTTCTTCGCGAACAACATCTTCTGGCCCAAGGAGCACTTCAAGCAGCTGATCGGCCTGTACCGCCAGCGCTTCGAGCACTACGGGCACGGCACCGCCGACCAGGCGATCGTCGGCCTCGGCGGGCAGGTGTTCATGCGCAAGAACTCCCAGGACGCGGTCCGTGAGTTCCGGCCGTACTTCGACAACGCGCCCGTCTACGGCGGTGGCCCCTCGCTCGAGGAGTTCACCGACGCGACCCCGCTGACCGTCGGCAGCCCGCAGGAGGTCATCGACTCCACCCTTGCCTTCCGGGACTCCTTCGGCGACTACCAGCGCCAGCTGTTCCTGATGGACCACGCCGGTCTACCGCTGAAGACCGTGCTCGAGCAGCTCGACCTGCTCGGCGGCGAGGTGGTGCCGGTGCTGCGTGCCGAGTTCGCGAAGAACCGGCCGGCGCACGTACCGGACGGTCCCACGCACGCCGCGCTCGTCGCCGCCAAGGGCGCCGAGGTCGACCTCACCCCGCGCGAGGTCGTCAAGGACACCGTCACCGGACGCACCGCATCATGACCACCAGGACGGCCGCGCTGGCCTGGGAGGCGCTGTTCCGGACGCAGGTCACGCTGATGCGGCGCTTCGAGGCCGCCCGTGACTTCGAACCGCTCAGCTCGCGTGAGTACGACGTGCTGTTCAACCTCTCCCGGATGCCCGACGGCGCGGCTCGGCTTCGCGACCTGAACGCCCAGTTGCTCATCTCGCAGCCGAGTCTGTCCCGCATGGTCGATCGCCTCGCCGGCGCCGGGCTGGTCGCCCGGCGCGAGGCCGACGACGACGGCCGCGGCGTGGTCGTCGCGCTCACGCCGGCCGGCGCCGAGCTGCAGAAGCAGATCGGTCGGCGGCACGTGCGGCACATCGGCGCACTCGTCGACAACGGTCTGGACGAGGCCGACCAGGCCGCCCTGGCCCGGATCTGCGAGAAGCTGCAGGCCGCCGTCACCGACGCTCCCACCCCCACGAACCGGATCCGCACCAGAACGGAGACCCCGAGCTCATGACCGAGCCCCTGAAGATCGTCGCCCTCAGCGGCGGCGTCGGCTTTCCCTCGACCACCCGCACCCTCACCGACGACCTGCTCTCCGCCGTCGCCGAGTCCGCGACCGCAGCCGGCGCGGAGGTGAGCCTGCGCACCGTCGAGGCGCGCGAGCATGCTGCGGACGTCGCGAACGCGACCGTGCTCGGGCTTCCGAGCCCCGCGCTCGACGCGGCCCTGCACGCGGTCGAGGGCGCGGACCTGCTGATCGCGGCGAGCCCGGTGTTCCGTGGCTCCTACGCGGGCATCTTCAAGGCCTTCATGGACCTCGTGGACCCGGTGGCGATGCGCGGCAAGACCGTGCTCCTTGGCGCCACCGGCGGCTCGTCACGGCACCAGCTCGCCATCGACCAGGCGATGCGGCCGCTGTTCGCCTACTTCGGCGCACTGATCGCACCGACGGCGGTCTACGCCTCCGCGGACGACTTCGGCGTCGCGGGGCGGGCCACGCCGATCCTGGCCGAACGGCTCAGCCGGGCCGGGGACGAGGCGCTCCGGCTCACCGTCGCCACCGCACGGGCCCGCGCGGGGGCCTGACCCCGACTGGTCCGGAGAGCACTGCCGGGATTCGCCCGTGCTGACCACGAAGCGGAGCAGGGCCGCGCAAGCGGAGCTCGCCAGGACATGGTCCCGGCCCGCGAAAAGCGGCAGGGGCGACGAGGTCGGCCTGCGGTAGGCTGATGGGATGTTCTCCACGGAGTTGTTGCTTACCCAGCCGCGCTGATCTGCAGCGGACGCCCACGCGGCGTCGCGTCAGCGCGGCCGACCTCCCACGTTCTGCGGGGGGTCGTTCTCATGTCAGCCTCCGTGACGCCGCCGCCTTGCCGGTGGCCCTGCCCAAGGAATCGCACATGTCTGAGCCCCACGCCGCCGTCACCGATACGGCCGCCACCGACGTCGCCATCCCGGCCCACCGCTACACCGCGGACCTGGCGGCGCACATCGAACTGTCCTGGCAGGAGCGGTGGGCCGCCGAGGGCACGTTCCACGCGCCGAACCCGACCGGTGACCTCGCCGGCGACGGCGAGGTCCCGGCCGAGAAGTTCTACGTGCTGGACATGTTCCCCTACCCCTCGGGCAAGGGCCTGCACGTGGGGCATCCGCTGGGCTACATCGCCACGGACGTGGTCGGCCGGTTCAAGCGGATGACCGGCGCGAACGTGCTGCACGCGCTGTCCTACGACGCGTTCGGGCTGCCGGCCGAGCAGTTCGCCGTGCAGACCGGGCAGCACCCGCGCATCACCACCGACGAGAACATCGACACGATGCGCCGCCAACTGCTGCGAATGGGCCTGGCGCACGACGAGCGTCGCTCGTTCGCGACCACCGACGCCGGCTACGTGCGCTGGACCCAGTGGATCTTCCTGCAGATCTTCAACTCCTGGTACGACCACGACGCGCCACGGCCCGGCGGCGGCGTCGGTGCCGCGCGCCCGATCGCCGAGCTGGAGGCCGCCTTCGCGTCGGGGGAGCGGGCCGCCCCGGACGGGCGCGCCTGGGCGGATCTGAGCGCGGCCGAGCGCGAGGACGTGCTGGGCACCTACCGCCTGGCCTACGTGGCCGACGTGCCGGTGAACTGGTGCCCCGGCCTGGGCACGGTGCTGGCCAACGAAGAGGTCACCGCCGAGGGTCGCTCCGAGCGCGGCAACTTCCCGGTCTTCAAGCGCAACCTGCGCCAGTGGATGATGCGGATCACCGCCTACGGCGACCGCCTGGTCGACGACCTGGACCGGCTGGACTGGCCGGAGAAGGTCAAGACCATGCAGCGCAACTGGATCGGGCGCTCCGAGGGCGCGCGGGTGACGTTCGCGGTCGCGGGGGGCGACGGCGACGCTTCCGCTGGCGAGTCCAGCGCTGCCGGCGGATCCGCAGCTATCGAGGTGTTCACCACCCGCCCGGACACCCTGTTCGGTGCGACGTTCATGGTGCTGGCCCCCGAGCACCCGCTGCTGGACGCGGGCGTGCCCGCCGAGTGGCCCGAGGGGACCCACTCGGCGTGGACCGGCGGGCACACGGCCCCCGTGGACGCCGTCGCCGCCTATCGCGCCGCGGCCGCGGCGAAGACGGACATCGAGCGCCAGGCCGAGGGCCGCGAGAAGTCCGGTGTGTTCACCGGCCTGTTCGCGGTCAACCCAGTCAACGCCGCCCCGCTGCCGGTGTTCATCGCGGACTACGTGCTGATCGGCTACGGCACCGGCGCGATCATGGCCGTGCCCGGCGGGGACGCCCGCGACCACGACTTCGCCACCGCCTACCAGTTACCGATCGTGCACACGGTAGCGCCGCCGTCGGGTTTCGACGGCGGTGCGTACGGGGGCGACGGCGTCATCATCAACTCCGCGAACGACGAGGTCAGCCTGAACGGGCTGGACGTGGCCGAGGCCAAGCGCACGATCACCGCCTGGCTGGAGGGCAAGGGACTGGGCACCACCACGGTCACCTACCGGCTGCGGGACTGGCTGTTCTCCCGGCAGCGGTACTGGGGCGAGCCGTTCCCGGTGGTCTACGACTCCGACGGCCGCGTGATCGCGCTGCCGGACGAGATGCTGCCGGTCGAGCTGCCGGAGGTCCCGGACTTCTCGCCGCGCACGTACGCCGACGACGATGCAGAGTCCTCCCCGGAGCCCCCGCTGGCCCGGGGCGAGGCCTGGGTGAACGTCGAGCTGGACCTGGGCGACGGGCCGAAGATCTACCGCCGCGACACGAACACGATGCCCAACTGGGCCGGCTCATGCTGGTACGAGCTGCGCTACCTGGACCCGACGAACACGTCCGCGGCCGTGGACCCGGAGATCGAGAAGTACTGGATGGGTCCGCGCACCGGCCCGGACGGCAAGCCGACCACCGGTGGCGCCGACCTGTACGTCGGCGGCGTGGAGCATGCCGTGCTGCACCTGCTGTATGCGCGGTTCTGGCACAAGGTGCTGTTCGACCTGGGCCACATCTCGAGCGTCGAGCCGTTCCACAAGCTGTTCAACCAGGGCTACATCCAGGCCTACGCCTACACCGACGCCCGAGGCGTGCACGTGCCCGCCGAGGAGGTCACCGAGGAGGTCGGCTCCGACGGCGACCCGATCTGGACCTGGAACGGCCAGGTGGTGAACCGTGAGTACGGCAAGATGGGCAAGTCCCTGAAGAACATGGTCACCCCGGACGAGATGTACGCCGCCTACGGCGCGGACACGTTCCGGGTGTACGAGATGAGCATGGGACCGCTGGACCTGTCCCGGCCGTGGGACACCCGCGCGGTCGTCGGGGCGCAACGGTTCCTGCAGCGGCTGTGGCGCAACGCGGTCGACGAGGAGACCGGCGAGCTGACCGTCACGGACGCCCCGGCCGACGCCGAGACCCGCCGCGTGGTGGCCCGGACGATCGCGGACGTGCGCACCGAGATGTCTGCGATGCGCCCGAACACCGCCATCGCGAAGCTGATCGTGCTGAACAACCACCTGACCTCCCAGGCCAATGTGTCCCGCGAGGCCATCGAGCCGCTGGTGCTGATGACCGCACCCGTGGCACCGCACATCGCCGAGGAGCTGTGGGAGCGGCTGGGCCACACCGAGTCGCTGACCTACCACGCCTTCCCGAAGGCGGACGAGGCACTGCTGGTCGCCGACACCGTCACGTGCGTGGTGCAGGTGCAGGGCAAGGTGCGGGACCGGCTCGAGGTGCCGCCGACGATCGGCGAGGACGAGCTGCAGGAACTGGCGCTGGCCGCCCCCGCCGTGCAGCGCGCCCTGGACGGCCGCGGCATCCGCAAGGTGATCGTGCGGGCGCCGAAGCTGGTCAACATCGTTCCTGCCTGACGGCGCGACCGCCCGGCGGCCCGGGCGTGCGGCCCGCGCAGCCGGGGCGCCGGCACCTGCACGAGGCGCCGGGCCGGCGGCTCTACTGTTCCACCTGCAGCGCCGGCCGGGCGAAGCGGGCCGAGTCCGCGGACGCCGGAGCAGTTGCGACCGGCTGACCGACGATCGGCCCCGCCGTGACCGGATCGCGTCGATAGCGGGCCGGACTGCGACCACGCGAACGAGATCCTCGAGTCCGGTGACGTAGCAACGTGCGCCACCCGGTGCTACGCAGCCGAGGGCCGAAGGCAACGGACGGCAACCACCGAACAACTCCTGGCAACCGCCCGGCAACGGCTGGCAACAGCTGCCGGGTGGTTGCCGTGCTCTGTCTCAATGGGATCCATACCACCAACACCCATGGCCGTCGGTCCGTCCGGCGGCTGCAGAGAGGCAGATCATGAGTGTGCTCGACGAAGTGAAGGTCGCCGCCGCGGCGTCGACCGCGGCCGCCCCCGGCGAGGTCGCCGCGGCATCCGTGGCCGGTTCCGCCACCAGCGAGGCCCCGGAGACGAAGGGCCGCGGCAAGGCCGTCGGCGCCCTGTCGATCGCCGGCGCGATCGACAACTCCGAGAACTCGCTCATCAACACGTTCTTCCCGCTGATCCGGGACGCGTTCGGGCTCTCGCTCGGCGCGCTCGGCATCCTGGCCAGCCTGGCCCGGTTCGCTCGGATGATCTTCGGCCCGGCTTGGGCGCTCGCCGCCGACCGGTTCGGTCGCAAGAAGGTCCTGTTCATCGTCACCGGCGTCTGGGGCCTATGGACCGCCGCCGGCGGCCTCGCGCCGAACTTCACGTGGCTCGTGATCCTGTACGGCATCGGTGTCATCGGCACGGTGGCCTCCGAGCCCATCGTGAACGGCCTGCTCGGCGACATGTTCGACGACAAGACCCGGGGCCGCGCGTTCGGCACCGTCCGCGGCATCGGGTCCGTCCTGGGCATGGCCCTCGGCCCGGCCATCGCCCTGTTCGCGAACGACCCGAACGGCTGGCGCTACGGCATGTTCACCATGGGTGGCCTGAGTGTGCTGTCCGGCGTCCTGATCCTGCTGTTCGTCAAGGAACCGGAGCGCAAGAGCTCGATCTCGGACGACCCCGACGTGGGCCGGTTCAAGATCACCGACGCGGCCAAGCTGTTCAAGATCCCGACGATCGGCCTGCTCGCCGGCATGCTCCCCCTGGTCACCTCGCTCGTCCTGTTCTCCTTCTTCGTGACCTACATGGTGGACGTGCGCGGCTGGGACATCCCCGGCGCGGCGATCCTGTGGTCGGTGTTCGCAGCCGGCATGGCGGTCTCGGCGTTCGTCGGCGGACTCCTCGGTGACCTCTTCGTCCGCAAGTTCGGGGCCAAGGGCCGGATCATCCTCATGCAGATCTACCTGGTCGCGATGGCCGGCATGTCCTACGTGGCGCTCCAGATGGACTGGGGCAAGGGGGTCGCCGTGTATGCGGTGATCTTCACGTTCGGCCTGATCGCCTCGGTCGGCTTCTCCGCCTGCGTGCTCCCGATGGTCTCCACGGTGGCCCCGAAGCAGCTTTCGGCGACGGCGTTCGCCGTGCTGTTCTCACTGATCCAGGGCGCCATCAGCGCGCTGATGACCCTCGCCATGGGCTTCCTGTCCGACGTCCTCGGGCTGCAGCAGGTGATGCTCTACCTGGTCACCGTCCCGTACCTGATCAACGCCGGCTACTGGTTCCTGTTCTACCGCGTGTATCCCAAGGACGCGGCCAAGCAGGCCGAGCGCACCGCCGCGATCGAGGCGGGCACGTTCTGATCGGACGCTGACCTGCCACACGATCCCTCGCCGAACCGCTGACCGCGGACCGGCGGGGGATCGTCAGCGTCTGCGGGTGCCGAAGATCGACCGGGTGATCTCCCGGCCCAGCACCGAGCCCGCGCTGCGCAGGAACGAGTCGAGTCCGGCGCGGCTGGTGCGGGCGGCCGCGGTCTGCTGCTTCTCGGCCTCCCGCTGCGCCCGCTCGGCCTCCTTCGCCGCGTCCCGGCGCAGCTTCTCCTGCATCTTCTCCAGGTCCGCCTGCTCCTTGGCCCGGTCCTTCTCCGCCTGCTTCTCGCTCTCCGACCGGGCCTTCGCCTCCGCCTCAGCCTTCGTCGCGGCCTCGGCGGCGGCGCGGTCGGAGTCGATCCGCCGGGTCAGCATCTCGTAGGCGGACTCATTGTCGACGGCGGTGCCGTACTTCGCGTTCGACGGCGACGCGGTCACGATCGCGGTGAGCGTCGCCTCGGGCGCGGGGTCCATCGAGGCCTGCGGTGCCCGCAGCCGGGTCCACGCCACGGGCGTCGGTGCCCCCTTCTCGGTGAGGACCGTGACGACGGCCTCGCCGGTGCCGAGGGCGGTGAGCAGTTCCTCGAGGTCGTAGCCGGACTTAGGGAACGTGCGCACGGTGGCCCGCAGTGCCGTCTGGTCGTCCGGGGTGAACGCACGCAGCGCGTGCTGCACGCGGTTGCCGAGCTGCGCGAGCACGTCGGCCGGCACGTCCTTCGGCGTCTGGGTGACGAAGAAGATCCCGACCCCCTTCGAGCGGATCAGCCGCACGGTCTGGACCACCTGGGTCAGGAAGTCCTTGGACGCGCCGTTGAACAGCAGGTGCGCTTCGTCGAAGAAGAACACCAGCTTCGGCTTGTCCGCGTCACCGACCTCCGGCAGGTCGGTGAACAGGTCCGCGAGCAGCCACATCAGGAAGGTGGAGAACAGGGCGGGCCGGTCCTGCACGGACGGCAGTTCCAGGGCGGAGATCACGCCGCGTCCGTCCGAGGCGAGCCGGATCAGGTCGGAGGTGACGAACGCGGGCTCGCCGAAGAACACGTCCGCGCCCTGGGCCTGGAGCGCGACGATCTCCCGCAGGATCACGCCGGCGGTGGCCGTGGAGATCCCGCCGATGCCCTTCAGTTCGCCCTTGCCGTCGTCCGAGGTGAGGTAGGCGATGGTGGACTTCAGGTCCTTGAGGTCGAGCAGCGCCAGGCCCTGGGAGTCGGCCCAGTGGAAGATCAGCCCGAGCGAGGACTCCTGGGTGTCGTTCAGTCCGAGGACCTTGGCCAGCAGCAGCGGACCGAAATCGGTCACGGTGGTGCGGATCGGCACGCCATGGCCCATCCCGCCGAGGGAGTAGAACTCCACCGGGTAGGAGGCGCTGTGCCAGTCCTGGCCGAGGCTCGTGGTGCGCGCGAGGAGCTTCTCGTTGCCCTCCCCGGGCACGGCGAGGCCGGACAGGTCGCCCTTGATGTCGGCGAGGAACACCGGCACCCCGGCCTCCGAGAGACCCTCCGCCATGCCCTGCAGCGTCCGCGTCTTGCCGGTACCGGTGGCGCCGGCGACGAGCCCGTGCCGGTTCATCATCGACAGTGGGAGGCCGATCTGGGCTCCGGCGATCGCTGCGTCGTCCTCGACGAGCGCGCCCAGCTGCAGCATGCCGCCCTCGAACCGGTAGCCGGCCACGATGGCGGCTGCGGCCTCGGACAGGTCGCTGCCCGACGGCGGTGCCGTGGGTTCGGCGGGCTCGGTCGCCGCTGCCGGCGCTGCTTCGGGTTCCGGCGCAGGTTCCGGCGCGGGTTCTGCCTCGGGTTCTGGCGCGCCCTCGGCCTGGGGCGCCGGCACGGGTTCCGGCGCGCGCTCTGCCTCGGGCACCGGCTCCGCCGCGTCACCTCCCGCCCGGGACGATGCGGCCTCGGCCGCCTCGAGGGCGGCGCGTGCAGCTGCCGCGCGGGCCTCGGCAGCCTCCGCCTCTGCCTGGGCGGCCGCGGCCCGGAGGGCGGCCAGGTCCGGTGTCGCGTTGTCGCTCATGGGAACACAGACTAGGGCGCCCCCCGCGGCGCCGACACCGCTCCCACCGTCGGGCCCGACGCCGCGGTCCACAGCTGCGCCGCGATGCCGGAATCTCCCCAGGTCGCCGCGCAGCTGTAGTGCCCCGGTCGAGCCGCATCTAGCGTCGGGAGGTGTGGAGCGTCGAGGAACCGAGCCGCGGGACCGGCTACGGCGCGTGCTCAGGGTGGCCTACGCCGTGCCGGACGCCGTGCCCGCCGATCGGCCGGACCACGCCGGCGCGCCGGGGGAGGGCTGGCCGGAGGGCCTGGCGGACCCCTGGGCCGAGGATCCTGCCGGGACCAGCGGTGGTGCGACGGCGCCATGGCGGTCGGACGAGGCCGGTACGCCACGGTGGCCCGACGAGGCGGGCGCGCGGCTGCGTTCCGACGACGCCGGCACACCGCGGCGGGCCGACGAGGCGGGCGCGCGGCTGCGGTCCGACGACGCCGACGCGCCACGGCGGCCCGGCCAGGCCCGCGCGCCACGGCGGCACGCCAACGGGTCCCGACGCCGGTGGGGCATGCCCGCGTCGATGGCGGCCCGGGTCGGGATCGCGGTGGTCGTTCTGGCCGGGATCGCGCTCGCCATCGTCTGGCCCAGGGGTGAACCGGTGCAGGCGCCCCAGCCACCGCTGGCCACTCCCGGTGCGCCCGTCGTGACCGCTCCGGCCGGCCAGGCCGGTCCGCCCGAACCGGGCCGGTCCACATCGCCGACGCCATTCGAGCCGCCGCCCGAGGAGAACTCCGCGGTCGTCGTCCACGTGGCCGGTTCCGTCGTGATCCCCGGCGTGTACGAACTACCTGCGGGCTCCAGGGTCGACGACGCGGTCCTGGCCGCAGGCGGCCCCGCCGCCGACGCCGACCTCGATGCCGTGAACCTGGCCGGCTCGCTGCAGGACGGGCAGCAGGTCTATCTGCCGGCGGTCGGCGAGGCCGGGCCGCCCGCGGCGGTCCCCGGTGCACCGTCCGGGACCGGCACGGGAGCGGGCGGGGACGGCGGCGAGTTGGTCGACCTGAACGCGGCAACCGCAGCCGACCTCGAGGAACTCCCAGGGATCGGGCCCGCGCTCGCCGAGCGGATCCTCGACTGGCGCACCGAGAACGGCGGCTTCACCAGCGTCGATCAGCTCGATGACGTCTCCGGGATCGGGCCGGCGACCATGGATCGACTGCGCGACCTGGTGACGGTGTGAGGACGCCGCTCGACCTGCGCCTGCTGCCGGCCGCCGCCCTCGCCTGGGCCGGGAGCTGGCTGGTGCTGGTGGTGCCACCCGTGGTCGCGACCGCCGTCGTGCTCGGCCTGCTCGTGCTCACCGCGGTGTGTCTGCACCTGCTCGGGCGCCGGCACCGGGCACGGCACCGGTTCGCGCCCCGGGAACGGGTCCTGGCCGCCTTGGCTCTCGGCGCCCTGGTCGGTGCGGCGGTCATCGCGCTCGCGGCACCCAGGGTCGCGGAACGAGCCGCCGCGGTGGCGCCGCTGGCGGGCGAGCGGGCCGTCGCCACGCTCGTGGTCGGCGGGGAGGCGCAGTCGCTCCCGGGCTGGTCGGGGGCGACGCTGCGGATCCCGGCCACCCTCGTCGCCGCCGACGTCTCCGGGACCACGCACCGGCTCGCGGTTCCGGTGATGGTCATCGCGGGGGAGGGCTGGGACGACCTGCCCGTCGGCGGCCGGATCCGCGCCGAGGCCCGGCTCGCTGCTACCGACCCAGGGGACAGCGCGGCGCTGCTCGTGATCGCCGACGGCGCAGTGGAGACCGAACGCGGACCGCCCTGGTGGCAGGCCCGGGTGGGCGACCTGCGCGCGGGGCTCGTCACGGCCAGTGCCGGCCTCGCCCCACAGGCCCGCGGACTCGTGCCGGGCATCACCGTGGGCGACGTCCGAGCCCTCCCGGCGACCCTCGAGGAGGACCTGCGCACCGTCGCGCTCACCCACGTCACCGCGGTCTCCGGCGCCCACGTGGCGATCATCCTCGGTGCGGTGATGCTCGCCGTCTGGTGGGCACCGCCGTGGCTCCGGGTGGGCGTCGGAGCGGCGACGCTGCTCGCGTTCGTTGCCCTCGTGTACCCGAGCGGCAGCGTGCTGCGTGCCGCCACGATGGGCTCGGTGATGCTGCTCGGGCTCGCGTTGCGGCGCCCCCGGGCCGCGCTGCCGGCGCTCTGGGTGGCGATCCTCGCGCTGCTGGTCGCCGACCCGTGGATCTCGCGCTCCTACGGGTTCGTGCTGTCCGCCGTGGCCACCGCCGGGCTGTTGCTCGGAGCCGGCCCGATCGCGGGCGTGCTCGGCCGGTACCTGCCCCGGCCGCTCGCCCTCGGCGTCGCCGTCCCCCTTGCGGCCCAGGCGGCCTGCGCACCGATCATCGTGCTCCTGCAGCCAGGGGTGGCCATGTATGCGGTCCCGGCGAACCTGCTGGCGGCGCCGGCGGTCCCGCCGGCCACCGTGCTCGGCGTGCTGGCCACCCTGATCGCGCCGGTGAGTCCGGACCTCGCCGCCGTGCTCGCGTCCTGGGCGGGCTGGTGCACCGCCTGGATCGCTGCCGTCGCAACCTCGACGGCGGCCCTTCCGCTGGCCACGGTGCCCTGGCCGGGCGGGGTGGGCGGAGCACTCCTGCTCGCGGTGCTCACGGTCCTGGTGCTCACCGTGCTCGGCATGCTCGTCCACCGACTTCGCGGGCGAGCCACCCGCCCTCAGTGAGCCCGGACCCCATGAACCCGGACGGGACGGTGCTGGTCCCTCGTCGGCGTTCGGTGGGTGTCCGGCCCTCGTGGCAGGCTGGACCCGTGCCTCCCGCTCGTCGTCGCCCCAGTGCTCCCGCCGGCCCCACCTGGCAGGACGTCCCCCTCGCTCCCGTGGTGCTGGTGCGCGGCCAGGAGACAGTTCTGGCCGACCGTGCCGTCGCCCGCGTCGCGTCGCTCGTGCGCGAGTACGGAGGCGACTACGAGCAGACCGTCCTCGAGGCCGCCACCTACGAGCGTGGCCAGCTCGAGACCATCGCCAGCCCGTCACTGTTCGGAGAGCACCGGCACATCGTCGTGAACGGCCTCGAGGCGATGTCGGATGCGTTCCTCGACGACGCCCTCACCTTCGTGGGCACGGCCGGCGGCGAGGTCACCGACGTCACGCTGGTGCTGCGTCACGAGAAGGGCGTCCGCGGCAAGAAGCTGCTCGACGCGATCACCAAGGCCGGCTACCCGGTGGTCACCTGCGAGGTGATCAAGCGGGACGCGGACAAGGTCGCGTTCGCTGCCGCGGAGTTCCGCGCCGCCGGTCGCAAGGCGACGAACACCGCCGTCCAGGCTCTCGTCGAGGCACTCGGCTCCGACCTGCGCGAGCTGGCGTCCGCCTGCCAGCAGCTCATCGCGGACACCACCACGACGATCACCCCGGACGTCGTGCAGCAGTACTACGGCGGCCGCGTCGAGGCCACCGGGTTCCGGGTGGCCGACACGGCGATCGCCGGGCACAGCGCCGAGGCCGTCACCCTGCTGCGGCACGCCCTGGAGACCGGGGTGGACCCGGTCCCACTGGTCGCGGCCCTGGCGGTCAAGCTCCGCACGCTCGCGAAGGTCGCCGCGATGCGTGGCCGTGGCGGGGCCAGTGCCGCCGACCTCGGCCTCGCCCCGTGGCAGGTGGACCGGGCCCGTCGGGAATTGAGCGGCTGGACCCCCGAAGGGCTCGCCACGGCGATCACCGCCGTGGCCGACGCCGACGCCGAGGTCAAGGGAGAGGGCCGGGACGCGGAGTTCTCCGTCGAGCGGGCCGTCCTGCGCGTCGCGGCGGCACGCGGGCACTAGTTTCATCGTCGCGATGGTCGGACCCGTCGCGATAGGTCGGACCCGTCCCGATGCGCGGCACTCGCGCTGGTCGCGCTCGTGGTGCTCGCCGCGAGGAACGGCCGATCGCGCCGTGGGCGGCGCGGTGGGTCGGCGCTCGGGCGGCGACCTGCCTACGATGCGGCAATGTTTCCGTCCGGACTGTCCATGTTGTGGGAACGCGACCATGCGCCCGACGCGCTGCACGCCCGCTTCGGCTTCACCGACGTCGACGAGGCGACCGGCTGGCTGACGGGCACCCTCCGCCGTGAGTGGGGCCTGTCCGTCGTGGACTGCGAACGCGTCCTGATCAGCGACCACAATGCGATCGCGTGGGTCCGCACCGACGCGAGCAGGCTGGTGGTGAAGGTCGGCTCGAACGCGTCCGCCTTCGAGCGTCTCGCCGCGATCGCGGACGTCCTCGGTGATCTCGACGCGGCCGGCCTACCCGTGGCCGCGCCGCTTCCCTCGATCGGTGGCGCGCGGCGCGTGGTGGACCACACCGACCGGCCGCTGTCCGTGGTGGTGCAACCGTTCGTCGAGGGCGACCTGCTGGACACCACCGACGCCGCAGCCGTGCGGGCCGCCGGGACCGCGCTCGCGCACCTGCACGAAGCCACCGCCGGCCTGCCCACGGCAGGGGTCACGGTCAACCGGAGCGTACCGGAGCCGGACCTGCGCCGTCGGCTCCTGACCGGGATCGACACAGCCCGGTCCGAAAGGGCGCCGCGCGCCGGCGCACGGCTGGCTCAGCTGCTCGTGGAGCTCCCCGACATCGACACTGCGCCACAACTCATCCACAGCGACTACCGGGGCACGAACATCGTGATGTCCGGGGCGCGCGTGGCCGCGATCCTGGACTTCGACGAGATGACCGTCGACCACCGCGTCTACGACGTGGCTCGCGCCGCCGTCAACCTGGCCACCCGGTTCCGGAGCTGGCGACCCACGACTCCCGACGTGCGGGCGCAGTTCCTGGCCGGCTACCGTTCCGGCGGCGTGCTCACCGATCGCGAGGAGGGCTGGCTCGAGGCGTTCATCCTCTGGATGGGCGTGGGTTCCGTGCCACCCGGAGACGACCCGGATGGGTGGGCGGACGCCGTGGAGCACGGCCTCTGAGCCCTTTCGCCGCGTCGTACCCGACCGGCAGCCCACGGTCCGCGGCGGCGCACTGTCAACCACGGCTGACACGGCGTTCCTGGCGGCTCGGTAGGGACGCCGATCCGCCACCTGTTCGTCACCTTCCGGCCGTGGCGTCTTGGGACGATCGTCACCCGTGCCGTGGACCGTGGAAGTCGTGAGAGTCGCAGTTGTCACGGAGTCCTTCCTGCCGAGCGTCAACGGCGTCACGACCAGCGTCCTACGGGTGCTGGATCATCTGGCCGCTCGCGGCCACCAGGCGGTGGTCGTCTGTCCCGGCCCCGCACCGTCCACCTATGCCGGGTTCCAGGTCCGCGAGTGCGCGGGCGTGGACTTCCAGGGGTTCCGAGCGGCGGTGCCGAGCCGACGCTTGGTCAAGGCCGTCATCGACCTGGCGCCGGACGTGCTGCACGCCGCGGCCCCGTTCGGGATCGGTGCCCAGGCACTGACCCTGGCCAAGCGCCAGGGGATCCCGAGCGTCGCCGTGTTCCAGACCGACGTGGCCGGGTACACCCGCCGGTACGGCCTGTCGCTGACGGCCCCAGCCGCGTGGCGGTGGCTTCGCCGCGTGCACAACACGGCCGATCTCACCCTGGCGCCGTCCAGCGACACTCTCGCCGACCTGGCTGCGGCCGGGTTCGAGCGCACCCGGTGGTGGGGCCGTGGCGTGGACGCCCAGACCTACCACCCGAACCGGCGCAACCTCGCCGAGGTCAGGGCGCTGCGCGCCCGGCTCGCGCCCGACGGCCAGGTGCTCGTCGGCTACGTGGGCCGGCTTGCCCCCGAGAAGCAGGTGGAACGACTCGCCGCCGCGGCCCGGACGCCCGGGGTCCGGCTCGTCCTGGTCGGAGACGGACCGAGCCGTCCGCTGGTCGAGCGGGCCCTGGCCGGCACGGACGCGGTTCTGCTCGGCCGCCTCGACGGCGCGGCGCTCGCGAACGCCTACGCCGCCATGGACGTGTTCGTGCACGCCGGCACCCAGGAGACGTTCGGGCAGACCCTGCAGGAGGCGGCGGCCGCGGGCCTGCCCGTCGTGGCGCCCGCGAGCGGGGGGCCGAAGGACATCGTCAAGCACGGCCACACCGGTTTCCTCGTGCGGCCGGACGACGATCGCGCGATCGCCGACGCCGTCGCCCGGCTCGCCGCTGATCCCGGCCTGCGAGCCCGGATGGGCGAGGCCGGCCGACGCGACGTGCTACCGCGGTCCTGGACGGCGCTGGGCGACGCCCTGCTCGGACACTACGAGGACGTCATCCACGCCCGCCAGCTGCAGCCTGCCTGACGCACTCGGGTGCTCTCGTCGAGCACCGGGCACGATGTCGAGCACCGGGCACGATCGGCGCGTCGTCGCGGCACCGGCCCCATGACGAACGGCGCCACACCCCGGGAGGGGAGTGGCGCCGTCGGCGTCCGTGCCCGCGGTGCGGGCGGTGCGACTCAGAGAGCCGCGACCTGCTTCGCCAGGGACGACTTGCGGTTCGCGGCCTGGTTCTGGTGGATGACACCCTTGCTGACGGCCTTGTCGAGCTTGCGGGAGGCGTTCTTCAGCGCGTCGCCGGCCGCCTCCTTGTCGCCTGCGTCGACGGCCTCGCGAACCCGACGCACGTGCGTCTTGAGCTCGGACTTCACGGCCTTGTTGCGAAGGCGTGCCTTCTCGTTGGTGCCGATCCGCTTGATCTGGGACTTGATGTTTGCCACGTGGACTCTCTTGTGTATTCGCTCGCGCGATCTGACGTCGGTGAGGGCTCTGGCCTGACCGGGACTGAGGCGTGGGGATACCTGCGACGGTCAGAGGTAAGCCGCATGCCGTGGGGTGGCCGCAGACTCAACGTCCGAGTTTACACGGAATCGGCGGATCAGCGGCCATGGAGAGCGTGGAGCGCGTCACTCACCTGGTCGTACGTGCGCCGGTCGACCGCGGCACCCTCGCGCCGCACGGCATCCGCGGGCAGGAACAGCACCCGGTCCAGGCGCACCTCGGACGGGCGGCCCTTGGAGTCCCAGTCGCCCGAACCGATGTCCAACCAGCGCCGGCCCCAGCGGGCCTCGTCCTCGGCGTCCCGGTCGTGGTCCTTCGACGTCAGCTGGAGACCGAGGAAACCCCTGTTGTGGCGCGCCATGATCAGGACCGGTCGGTCCTTGCCCCGGCCGTCGTTCTCGTCGTAGGGAACCCAGGCCCAGACGACCTCGCCGGGATCGGCGTCGCCGTCGTCGCTGGGGGAGTAGGTCAGCGGCGGTAGGCCCCGGCCGATCTCGAACTCACGGGTCGTCTGCGGGTGCTCGGTCCGCTGGTCGCCTCCGCCGGCCGGGGGCCGGCCGGTGTCGGAACCCGACGTGGGCCGCCCCGCATCGGAGCCCGACGGTCCCCGGCCGCCCGAGCCCGGCTTGGGCTTCGACCGCCCACCCGAGGGGCGGGAACCGGAGTTCCGGTCGGTGGAGCGGAGCAGGTCACGGGCGACGGTCCCGGCCACCCTGAGGGCGCGATCGAGCAGGCTCATGGTCGGTGAGCCTAACGTCCGGGCCCGGGATGGCGGCCCGGGGCGGGGCTGGTCAGGCGCGCAGCAGCAGGGCCTCGCCCTGGCCGCCTCCGCCACAGAGCCCGACGGCGGCCCGTCCGCCGCCGCGACGGGCCAGTTCGTGGGCGGCGTGCACCACCAGTCGGGCGCCGGAGGAGCCGATCGGGTGCCCCATCGCGATCGCCCCGCCGTGGATGTTGACCCGTTCGGGGTCGACGCCGAGCTCGGCCTGCGAGCGGCACACCACGGCCGCGAACGCCTCGTTGATCTCCACCAGATCGAGGTCGCCGACTGTCCACCCGGCCCGGGTCAGCGCCGCACCGATCGCGCGGGCGGGCTGGGAGTGCAGCGAGTTGTCCGGGCCGGCCACCTGACCGGCCGCGTCGACGACGGCGAGCACCGGTGCACCGCGCCGCTCCGCCTCGGCGCGGGAGGTCAGCACCACGGCAGCGGCTCCGTCGGAGAGCTGGGAGGAGTTGCCGGCAGTGATGGTGCCGTCGGCCGCGAACGCCGGCCGGAGCCCGGCCAGGGTCTCCTCCGTGGTGTCCGGACGCACGCCCTCGTCCGCGTCGACGATCGTGTCCCCCTTGCGACCGTGCACCGTGACCGGGGCGATCTCGGCGGCGAGCACGCCGTCGGCCCGGGCTGCCGCGGCGAGCCGGTGCGAGCGGGCCGCCACGGCGTCCTGCTCGGCCCTGGTCAGCGCGAACGCGGCGTTCCCGCGCTCGGTGAGCGCGCCCATGGCGTCCCCGTCGACGGCGTCCGTGAGGCCGTCGTAGGCAAGGTGGTCCAGGGCGGTCCGATCGCCGTACGCCCAGCCGGCGCGGGTTCCGGCGAGCAGGTGCGGCGCCTGCGACATCGACTCCATCCCGCCGGCCACGGCGACGACTGCCTCGCCGGTACGGATCAGCCGCGCCGCGTCGATCACGGCGGTGAGGCCGGACAGGCAGACCTTGTTCAGGGCGATGGCGTGCGCACTCGGTGCGATGCCGGCCGCGAGAGCAGCCTGGCGGGCCGGGTTCTGGCCGGCGCCGGCCTGCAGCACCTGGCCGAGCACCACCACCTCGACGTCCGCGCCGGGGACGCCGGCCGCGGCCAGGGCCGCCGTGATGGCGTGCGCGCCGAGCGCGGTGCCGGGCAGGCTTGCCAGGCCGCCGTTGATCCGGCCGTACGGGGTGCGTGCCGCACCCACGATGACGACGTCGTCGGGGGAGGTGGACATCTGTAGCTCCTTCGCCTGATTCCTGGCTTCCATTGTCACCCCATGCACCGGCCGGGTCCGATCGCGGGCTGTTGGCGGCGCCCGGGCCGGCGATGCGACGGCTCGCCATGACGTTCCCGACCCCGGGGCCTACGGTGAGTCCTGGCGGGTGCACCCGGCATTCGCGTTGTGCAACGACGTCATCGAGGACAACGTGGACCACGACATCTTCGGCTTCGACCAGCCCTCTAGCCGAGCGCGCCCGGCCCCGACCGCTGCGGAGGCGACGGCATGAACGGACTGGACAAGGTGGTACCCGACGCGGCCGAAGCGGTGGCGGACATCGGCGACCGGGCCTCGCTCGCCGTCGGGGGCTTCGGCCTGAGCGGCAACCCGATGGTGCTGATCGAGGCATTGCTGGCCCAGGGCGCGAGCGGCCTGTCGGTCGTCTCGAACAACTGTGGCGTCGACGACTGGGGCCTCGGCCTCCTCCTCGGCGCCGGGCGGCTGGCGAAGATGACCTCCTCCTACGTGGGGGAGAACAAGGAGTTCGAACGGCAGTTCCTCTCCGGTGAGCTCGAGGTCGAACTGACCCCGCAGGGCACGCTCGCCGAGAAGCTGCGCGCCGGGGGCTCCGGGATCGCCGCGTTCTTCACCCAGACCGGGGTCGGCACCCAGGTGGCCGAGGGCGGCCTGCCCCGCAGGTACCACCCCGACGGCACCGTGGCGGTCGCGTCGCCGGTCAAGGAGACCCGCACCTTCGACGGCGAGGAGTACGTCCTCGAGGACGCGATCCGCACCGATTTCGCGCTCGTGCACGCCCTGCGCGGGGACCGCACCGGCAACCTCGTGTTCAACAAGAGCGCCCGCAACTTCAACCCGCTCGCGGCCATGGCCGGCCGGGTCTGCATCGCGCAGGTCGAGGAGCTGGTGGAGCCCGGCGAGCTGGACCCGGACCAGATCCATCTGCCCGGGGTGTTCGTGCACCGGGTGGTGGCCGTGGGCACGGATATCGAGAAGCGCATCGAGCGTCGGACGACCCGGACGGAGGGCTGAGGCATGGCACTGACCCGGCAGGAGATGGCCGCGCGCGCCGCGCAGGAACTGCCCGACGGCGCGTATGTGAACCTGGGCATCGGGTTGCCGACCCTGGTTCCGAACTATGTCCCGGCGGGCCGCACCGTGGTGCTGCAGTCCGAGAACGGGATCCTCGGCGTCGGTCCCTACCCACTCGAGCAGGACGTGGACCCGGACCTGATCAACGCAGGCAAGGAGACCGTCACGCTGCTGCCGGGCGCGTCGTTCTTCGACTCCGCGACGAGTTTCGCGATGATCCGCGGCGGCAAGATCGACGCCGCCATCCTCGGCGCCATGCAGGTCTCCGCGGGCGGGGACCTCGCGAACTGGATGATCCCGGGAAAGATGGTCAAGGGCCCCGGCGGCGCGATGGACCTCGTGCACGGGGCGAAGCGCCTGATCATCCTGATGGAGCACACCGCCAAGGACGGCAGCCCGAAGATCGTGACCGAGTGCAGCCTGCCGCTGACCGGGCGGGGCGTCGTGGACCGGATCATCACCGACCTCGCAGTTCTCGACGTCACGCCCGAGGGACTGGTGCTCGTGGAGCTCTCGCCCGGGGTCACGGTGGACGAGGTGGTCGCCGCGACCGAGCCGCCGGTGCGGGTGGCCCTGGCGGCGGGCTGAGCCGTCAGTGCCCGACGGCGGGGGTTCGGTCCGGTGGTCGCGGCCAGGACCGCTCCAGCTCGCTCAGGACGAGCAGGGTGGCCGGGCTCCGGTACCGGCGCGGGTGCGAGGCCACGTGGACCTCGCAGTCCGGCAGGTCGGGGCCGGCCAGGACCGCGAGCTCGCCGGTGCCGACCTCGGCCTCGACCGAGAGCCGCGGCAGGGCCGTCCAGCCCAGGCCGACCCCGACGCACCGCTTGATCGTCTCCACGCTGCCGAACCGTGCGCGGCGCCCACGTCGGCGGCCGGTCGCCGCGAGCCGGTCGGCCACGAGGTCGCCGTACCCGCAGCCCTCCTCGAGCAGCAGTGCGTCCCGGTCCGCCAGGTCCGGCCACGTCGCGGGCCCGGGCACGAGGCTCGGTGCGCTCGCGGCGTCCGGGTGTGGCCGGTCGACGAACACCAGCGGCTGACTCCCGAGGCGGGTCAGGGCGAGATCGGTGACCGGGGCACGCGGCTCCAGCGTGACGGCCAGGTCCACCGCCCCGCTGCCCACCGCCTCCAGGCCGTCGTGGCTTCCGCCCGCACTGACCCAGATCTGCACCTCGGGTGCGGTGCGGCGCAGCGCGCCGATGACGTCCGGGAGCCAGTAGGTGCACAGCGTCTCTGGGGCCATCAGACGGACGGTCCCGGCCGCACTTCGCTCGCCGCCGGCGGCCTGGATCCGCTCCTGCGCGGCGAGTAGGTCCTCGGCGGGACCGATCACCTCGGCGCCGACCGCGGTCACCGTGACGCGGCCGGGCAACCGGTCCAGGACCGGGCTGCCGAGCAGCCGTTCGAGACGCTGCACGTGCGCCGTCACGGTCGACTGGGTGAAGTTCAGTTCGTCGGCGGCGGCGGTGAAACTGCCGGTCCGCGCCACGGTCAGGAACGTTCGCAGCAGGCGGGTGTCCATTCGTCGTCCCGGTCTCGTCGGGGGATGGGGCTACCGCAACGCTATCGCGATGCGTGATGGACGGCATCGACACTCATCGTTTGACGCGATGAGGCGGACGGCGTGACGCTGGCTATATGGACGAGCGAACCGGGGCGAGGAGCGGGGCGGCGGCGATCCCGGCATCCCAGCGCGGGCACGGCACCCGCGACCTATGGGTCCTGCTGGCTGTGACGTTCCTCGCGTTCGTGAACTACGCGGCCCTGCTGGCCGTGGTGCCGCTCTGGGCGTCCGAGATCGGGGGGCACGGTGGTGCGGGCAGCGTCGCCGTCGGGGCCACGACCGGCGTGATGATGGCTGCCACCGTGCTCACCCAGCTCAGCATGCCCCGGCTGTTCCGGATCCTGCCGCTGCGCGCGATGATCATGCTCGGCGCCGCGATGCTCGGGCTGCCCGCGCCGCTCTACGCGGTCACGGACGCGATCGCACCGATCCTCGTGATCACCGCGATCCGCGGCATCGGCTTCGCGCTCGTCGTCGTCGCAGGTTCCACCCTGCTCGCCGACGTCGCCGGCGCCGGCCGGCTCGCGTCCGCCTCCTCCTACTACGGCGCGGCCGCGGCGCTGCCGAACCTCGCGGCCCTCGCGGGCGGGGTCTGGGTGGCCCGCACCTGGAGCTTCGACGTCGTCTTCGTGACCGCCGGCGCGGCCGGCGTGCTCGCGGCGATCGTCGCCGCGCCGCTCCCGAAACGGATCCGCGGCACGTTCCACCTCGCCTCGACGGCCCAGTTGCGCACGATCGCGAGCCCGGTCGGCCTGTTCCTACTGACCTCGGGTGCGTTCGGCGCGGTGACGACGTTCCTGCCGGTCGCCGGTCCCGCCGCGGGGACGACGGCGGTGGCGTTGTTCGGAGCGTCCGCCGCCCTGATCGTCGCTCGGCTCGGCGCCGGGGCGGTCGGGGACCGGCTGGGGACCGGGCGCGTGCTCGCCCCCGCGGCCGGTCTCGTGGCGCTCGGCGCCGTGACCCTGGCCGTGGCCCTGTCCCTGGACGGCCCGCCGAGCAGCATGCTGCTCGTGCTCGGCGCCACGCTGCTCGGCGGGGGCTTCGGCGCGGCCCAGAACGACTCCTTCGTGATCACCGTGGAGCGGCTCGGGGCCGGGCGCGGCGGGACAGGTGCCACGATCTGGAACATCGCCTACGACGGCGGACTGGGCCTTGGCGCCATGGGTCTCGGCCTGGTGGTCGGTCACCTGGGCTACGCGCACGCGTTCATCGTGCTGGGGGCCGTGATCGCGCTCTGCGCCCTACCCGCGCTCGTCTCGCGCTCGAGGAGCCCGCTCACGCCCGGTTGAGATCGACCGCCTCGCGGACCAGGTCGACGAACGCGCTCGGATCGATCCGATCGCCCTCGCGGAGGTCGATCGCCCGACGCGTGCCGGCGTCGAGGCTCGCGTTGAAGAGGGAGCCGGGATCGGCGAGCGCGGCGCCCTTGGCGAAGGTGAGCTTCACCTTGTCCCGGTACGTCTCGACGGTGCAGATGAGCCCCGAGCAGGAGAAGGTCGGCACGCCGGCCGGGTTCGAGGGCTTCACCCACTTCGCTTCCTCCTCGACGTCCGGCGCGGCCCCGAGGATGAGCGCCCGGACCTCCTTGACGGTGTCCGAACGCCAGTCAGTAGCCATGCGACGGACTGTACTCGGGTGCGTTCGCACCCGGCCGCCCCTGGTCGGCTGCTGCGCGCCTGCCGCCGGTGGTACTCGGCCCGCGCATCCCGACCGCCGTCGACACGCGCCAGACACATCCAGCGGGTAGTTTCCGGACATGGCCGACCTGTTCGAGGGATACCCCGCCGGCGTCGCGTGGGACGAGATGATCGAGAGCGGCGCCGTCCGCGCGCCCTACCGGCACGTGCACCGGACGGTGGGCACCCTCAATGCCGACGAGCTGCGGCTGCGCGCCGACGCCCTGGCCCGCTCCTACCTGGCGCAGGGCGTCACGTTCGACGTCGGTGGGGAGGAGCGACCGTTCCCGCTGGACTCGGTGCCGCGGGTCATCGACGCCGCGGAGTGGGACCTGCTGGCCCCGGGCGTCGCGCAGCGGGTGCGGGCCCTGGAGGCGCTGCTGGAGGACGTCTACGGCGGCCAGCGGGCGATCACCGACGGGGTGCTGCCCCGCTCCCTGATCGTCTCCTCGGCGAACTTCGTGCGTGCGGCTCGCGGGATCAACCCGCCGAACGGGGTGCGGGTGCACGTGGCCGGCATCGACGTGATCCGGGACAGCGCCGGCGGCTGGCGGGTCCTCGAGGACAACGTGCGGGTGCCCAGCGGCGTGAGCTACGTGCTCTCGAACCGGCGCGCGATGGCCCAGTCGTTCCCGGAACTGTTCTCCACGATGCGGATCCGCCCGGTCGCGGACTACCCGCGCCGGCTGCTCGCCGCCCTCAGCGCGGCCGCGCCGTCCGGCGTCGACGAACCCGTCGTGGTGGTGCTGACCCCGGGCGTCTACAACAGCGCCTACTTCGAGCACTCGCTGCTCGCCCGTCTGATGGGAGTGGAGCTGGTCGAGGGCCGGGACCTGATCTGTTCCGGCGGCAAGGTCTACATGCGCACCACCGAGGGCAGGCGCCGGGTGGACGTGATCTACCGGCGCGTCGACGACGACTTCGTGGACCCGGTGGTGTTCCGCCCCGACTCACTGCTCGGCTGCCCGGGACTGATCGGCGCGGCCCGCGCCGGCGCGGTGACGATCGCGAACGCCGTCGGCAACGGCGTCGCCGACGACAAGCTCGTCTACACCTACGTGCCGGACCTGATCCGCTACTACCTCGGCGAGGAGCCGGTCCTGAAGAACGTGGACACCTGGCGGCTGGAGGAGCCGGACGCGCTCACGGAGGTGCTGGACCGGCTCGACGAGCTCGTGGTCAAGCCCGTTGACGGCTCCGGTGGCAAGGGCATCATCATCGGCCCCGCGGCCGGCCGGAACGAGCTCGACGAGGCCCGGGTCCGCCTGCGCGCGGACCCTCGTGGCTGGATCGCGCAGCCGGTGGTGCAGCTGTCCACGGTGCCGACCCTCGCGGGTGACTCGTTGCGGCCCCGGCACGTGGACCTGCGACCGTTCGCGGTCAATGACGGCGAGCAGGTCTGGGTGCTGCCCGGCGGTCTGACCCGGGTGGCGCTCGCGGAGGGTCAGCTGGTCGTGAACTCCTCCCAGGGTGGCGGGTCCAAGGACACCTGGGTGCTCGGCGCGGAGCGCAGGTCACCCGAGCTGCATCCGCACCACGGGGCGACGGCGGCACCCGGCTCGGGCGCTCAGCCGCACCCGGTCCAGGGGGTCCGTCTGGACTCGAACCCCAGCGACGACCGCACCCTGAGCGAACAGACCCAGCAACAGCAGCAGGCACGGCCCGGTGCCTCCGACGCGGACGGAGCGCTCGCATGCTGAGCCGGATCGCCGAGTCCCTGTTCTGGATCGGCCGGTACGTGGAGCGGGCCGATGACACCGCCCGGATCCTCGACGCACACCTGCAGCACCAGCTGGAGGACCCGTGGATGGAGGAGGACCAGGCCTGCCGCTCGCTGCTCGGCGTGATGGGCGCCGCAGCGCCGCCGCCAGGGGTCGAGGTGACCCGGCAGACGGTGCTGCAGACGCTCGCCTACGACCGGACCTCGCCCGGCGCGATCGCCGGTGCGCTCGCGGCCGCCCGGGAGAATGCCCGCCGGGCCCGGGAGACGCTGTCCTCGGAGATGTGGGAGTGCCTGAACACCACCTGGAACTCGCTGCCGGGCCAGATCAGCGCCTCCACCCCGCACGACTTCTTCGCCTGGGTGCGGGAGCGGGCCGCGATCGTGGCCGGCCTGGTGCAGTCCTCGACCCGACGCGACGGCACGCAGCACTTCCTGCTCCTCGGGCGGGCACTGGAACGAGCGGACATGACCGCCCGGCTGATCGCGTCCCGGGCCGTGTCCGGGGCGAACGGCCCGGGGTGGACCACGATGCTGCGCTCGTGTGGTGCCCACGAGGCGTTCCTGCGCACCTACCGGGGCCGGGACTCGGACACCCTCGCCGCGGAGTTCCTGCTCATGGACCGGCTGTTCCCGCGGTCGGTGCTGTTCTGTCTGGAGGAGGCGGAGACGTGCCTGACCCGCCTGGAGCCGGCCGACCCGCGCGGACACTATCCGGGCGACGCGCGCATGATCATCGGCCGGATCCGGTCCGGTATCGAGTACCAGCCCCTGCTCACCCTGCTGGGCAACCTGGCCCCGGAGATGACCCGGCTCCAGCAGGGCTGCTCGGAGGCCAGCGACGCGATCCGGCTGCGGTACTTCCCCTCGGGCGCCACCGACGACTGGATCGGAGGTCGGATGTGAGCCGGCTGCACATCGTCCACACGACCCACTACACCTACGCCCGGACCGTCTCGGCGTCCTACAACGAAGCCCGGATGCGCCCGGCGAACCTGCCCGGCCAGACCGTCCTCGAGTCCCGCCTGACCGCCACCCCGAGCACGTTCAGCACGGAGTACCGGGACTACTGGGGGGCGACCGTGACGGCGTTCGAGACGCTGACCTCGCACGAGGAACTGCTGGTCGTCTCCGAGTCCCGGGTGGACGTGTCGCCGGTGCAGCTCGGCGGGGCGACGGCGGGCTGGGACACGCTGCACGCCCCAGACCTGGTCGACCGGATGTCGGAGTTCCTCGCTGTCACCAAGGCCACGGAACCGGACGAGGAGCTACGCGAGCTGGCCCGGTCCCACGCAGACGGCGCGACACCGCAGGACGCGGCCCTCGCCGTCTGCGGGGCGTTGCGGGAGGCGGTGGAGTACGTCCCCGGCGTGACCGGGGTGCACACCCGCGCCGTCGAGGCCTGGCAGGCGCGCAAGGGGGTGTGTCAGGACCTCGCCCACCTCGCGGCCGGCACCCTGCGCAGCGTCGGCATCCCGACCCGGTACGTGTCCGGCTACCTGCACCCGCGGACCACCTCCGCCGAGATCGGGGTCGCCGTGACGGGGGAGTCGCACGCCTGGATCGAGTACTGGTGCGGCGACTGGTTCGGCTACGACCCGACGAACCTGATCACACCGGAGGGACACCACGTGGTGGTGGGCCGCGGCCGCGAGTACGCCGACGTCACCCCGATCCGGGGCGTCTACGCCGGTGGCGGGGCCTCGACCCAGCAGGTCGAGGTGCGGATCACCCAGGAGACCTGAAGCCCGCCGCCGAGCGAGCACGACTCGGCCGACCGGGACCCGTGCCAGCGCCTGTGTCGCGCCGGCTCGCTCGACCCGGCGTCAGCGGGCGAGCAGCACCAGCGCGAGGATGATCGCCATCAGCGACCCGATCGGGATGGCCACGAACACCCCGAGAGCGGCGGCGAGCGTGACCCGCAGGTCGTCCTTGAGGTAGGGCGCAGCGACCGGCCCGCCGGCCGCGGCGAGCAGAGCGCGCTGGGCCTGGTCCACCCGGGCCAGGGCGCGGCCGATGACGCCGAGCCTGCCGACGCCGAGGATCCGGGTCAGTCGGGCACCGGCGCCCTTCGCCGAGCCGGTCACGGCGGCCTCGGTGAACGCGTCGAACACGGCGTTGACGTCGTCCTCGCCGGCGCGCCCGTGCATGTCCTCCTCGACCTGCTCCACCAGCGCGTCACCGGTGCTCAGACGTGTCCCGGGCTCGATCGAGACGACCCGATGCTCACCGAGCGACGCGACGGCACGCAACCACCGCCGTCGCCGGACCGCCAGGACGACCACCGGCACGGCGAGCAAGGCGGGCAGCGCGAGCAGCGCCACCGATCCGGCGACGCCGGGGCCACCCGGCGAGGTGAGGAGCACCACGTCGAGGATCAGCGCGAGGGTGAGCACCGCCGTCGCCGCGATGATCAGGAACCTGCTCGGGCCGCCGAGCAGCCGAGCCGTGAAGGCGGCCAGGTTCCCCATCGAGTCGCCGAGTGAGCCCATACCCACGATTGTGCCGCACGCCCGCCGATTCCCGGCTCGGAGCTCCGGCGTGGGACGATGGGAGGCGTCCCGTCCAGCAGTTCCCCCAACCATCAGACGTCGAGGTTCCCTGCCGTGCCACCCATCGCCACCCCGGCCGCAAACGCCCGCATCCAGCCGGCGTCCACGCCACCGGAGTTGCTGCGCAACTTCTGCATCATCGCGCACATCGACCACGGCAAGTCGACGCTGGCGGACCGGATGCTGCAGCTGACCGGCGTCGTGGACGCGCGGTCCATGCGGGCCCAGTACCTGGACCGGATGGACATCGAGCGTGAACGCGGCATCACGATCAAGTCGCAGGCCGTGCGGATGCCGTGGCAGGTCGGTGAGACCGCATTCGCGCTGAACATGATCGACACCCCCGGGCACGTCGACTTCACCTACGAGGTGTCCCGGTCCCTGGCCGCGTGCGAGGGCGCCGTGCTGCTCGTCGACGCCGCGCAGGGCATCGAGGCGCAGACCCTGGCGAACCTCTACCTCGCCATGGAGAACGACCTCGCGATCATCCCGGTCCTGAACAAGATCGACCTGCCCGCCGCCCAGCCGGAGAAGTTCGCGGAGGAGCTCGCGACGCTGATCGGCGGGGAGCCCGAGGACTGCCTGCAGGTCTCCGGGAAGACCGGCGTGGGCGTCGAGACGCTCCTGGACGCGATCGTCGCGCAGGTCCCGCCGCCCGTCGGGGACCCGGACGCGCCGGCCCGGGCCATGATCTTCGACTCCGTCTACGACACCTATCGCGGCGTGGTCACCTATGTCCGGGTGGTCGACGGCCAGCTGTCCCCGCGCGAGAAGATCCGGATGCTGTCCACGAACGCCACCCACGAGCTCCTCGAGATCGGCGTGAGCTCGCCCGAGCCGCACCCCACCCAGGGCATCGGCGTCGGCGAGGTGGGCTACCTGATCACCGGCGTGAAGGACGTGCGCCAGTCCCGCGTCGGTGACACGGTCACGAACGCGGCCAAGCCGGCGACCGAGTCCCTCGGTGGCTACCGGGACCCGCAGCCGATGGTGTACTCGGGCCTGTACCCGATCGACGGCTCCGACTACCCGGTGCTGCGCGACGCCCTCGACAAGCTCAAGCTCAACGATGCCGCCCTGGCGTACGAGCCGGAGACGTCCGTGGCGCTCGGGTTCGGGTTCCGGATCGGGTTCCTCGGGTTGCTCCACCTGGAGATCGTGCGCGAGCGGCTCGAGCGCGAGTTCAACCTCGACCTGATCTCCACCGCCCCGAACGTGATCTACCAGGTCACCATGGAGGACGGCACCGAGGTGACCGTACGCAACCCGAGCGAGTTCCCGACCGGCAAGGTCAAGACCGTCACCGAGCCGATCGTGAAGGCCACGCTGCTCGCCCCGAGTGAGTTCGTCGGCACGATCATGGAGCTCGCCCAGGGCCGGCGCGGCACCCTCCAGGGCATGGACTACCTCTCCGAGGAGCGCGTGGAGCTGCGCTACATCCTGCCGCTCGGGGAGATTATCTTCGACTTCTTCGACCAGCTGAAGTCCCGCACCCGCGGGTACGCCTCCCTGAACTACGAGATCAGCGGCGAGCAGGACGCGGACCTCGTCAAGGTGGACATCCTGCTGCAGGGCGAGCAGGTGGACGCGTTCTCCGCGGTCGTGCACCGGGAGAAGGCCTACGCCTACGGCGTGATGATGACCGGCAAGCTCAAGGAGCTGATCCCCCGGCAGCAGTTCGAGGTGCCGATCCAGGCGGCCATCGGCGCCCGGATCATCGCCCGCGAGACCATCCGCGCGATGCGCAAGGACGTCCTCGCCAAGTGCTACGGCGGTGACATCTCCCGTAAGCGCAAGCTCCTGGAGAAGCAGAAGGAGGGCAAGAAGCGGATGAAGAACATCGGCCGGGTGGAGGTCCCGCAGGAGGCGTTCGTGGCCGCGCTGTCCTCGGAGCCACCGTCGGGCAAGTGAGCACGGGGGCCCTGCCCGGCTCCGTCGTCGCCGGCTCGGGAGAGCGTGACTTCGGTGTGTATCTGCACGTCCCGTTCTGCTCGGTGCGGTGCGGGTACTGCGACTTCAACACCTACACCGCCACCGAGCTCGGCGGCGGCGCGTCGCAGGCGAACTACGCCACGACGGCGATCGGCGAGATCGAGCTGGCCGCGTCGGCCATGCGGGACGTCGGTCTGCCGCAGCGGAACGTCTCGACCGTGTTCCTCGGCGGCGGGACGCCCACCCTGCTGCCCGCAGCCGACCTGACCAGGCTGCTGGACGCCGTCGGGCAGGCCTGGGGACTGTCCGACGACGCCGAGGTGACCACCGAGGCCAACCCGGACTCGGTCACGGCCGCGGACCTGGCGGAACTCGCCGGGGCGGGGTTCACGCGGGTGTCCTTCGGGATGCAGTCCGCGGTGCCGTCCGTGCTGCACACGCTCGAACGCACCCACGATCCGCGGCGGATCCCGGACGTGGTCACCTGGGCGCGGGACGCCGGCCTGCGCGTCTCGCTCGACCTGATCTACGGCACGCCGGGGGAGACCCTGGACCACTGGCGGACCAGCCTGGACGCGGTCCTGGCCCTCGAACCGGACCACGTCTCCGCGTACGCCCTGACCGTGGAGCCGGGCACGAAGATGGGCGCCCAGGTGCGCCGCGGACTGTTGCCGATGCCCGATCCGGACGACGAGGCGACCAAGTACGAGATCGCCGCCGCGGCTCTCGCCGGCGCCGGCTACGACTGGTACGAGATCTCGAACTTCGCCCGCACCCCAGCAGACCGGTGCCGCCACAACATCGCCTACTGGCGCTCGCACGACTGGTGGGGTGTCGGACCCGGGGCGCACTCGCACGTCGGCGGGCACCGGTGGTGGAATGTCAAGCATCCCCGCCCGTACGCGGAGCGCGTCGACGCCGGGCAGCTGCCGGTCGCCGAGAGCGAGACGCTCACGCAGCGCCAGCGTGAGGACGAGCGGGTCCTGCTCGGCGTGCGCCTGGCCGACGGGCTCGACGTCGGCCCGGACCTGCGCGGGAGGCTGCCGACCCTCGTGGCCGACGGGCTGCTCGAGGGCGATCCCGCGAGTGCGGGGCGAGCCGTGCTCACCCTGCGCGGGCGCCTGCTCGCGGATACCGTGGTGCGTGCGCTGACCGACTGAGGCCGGCCCAGGTGTGACGATTTTCGGGAGAAACCGGGCAAGCCTTGTGCACGAGCGGGCCAGAAGTCGCTACGGTTACGCCGTCACACGTTTTCCAATCCCAGGCAGGGAGAACCATGAGTCAGCTTCCCCCCGACCCGAACAACCCGAACGGGCAGGGCGGCGTGCCCCCCGTCCCGTCCCAGCCGGGTCAGGGTCAGCCCGGCCCGGGCTACGGCCAGGGCCAGCCTGGACCGAACCAGGGACAGCCCGGCCAGCAGCCGCCGAACTACGGCCAGGGCCAGCCCGGACAGAACCCGGCTCAGCCCCCCGGCCAGCAGCCGCCAAACTACGGCCAGGCACCGCAGCCCCCGGGCGCGTACCCGAGCCCTCAGCAGGGTGGCTTCCCGCAGGCACCGCCCCCCGGCCCGGACCAGTACGGCCAGTACGGCGCCCCCGGCGCCGGCTACGGCGGCCCGCCGCAGGGCCAGGCATGGGGCGGCGACCCGTACGCCCAGCAGATGCAGCAGCGTCCGTTCGCCGTTGGTGACGCGATCGGCTACGCGTGGAAGTCCGTGACGGGCAACCTCGGTGGCTGGCTGCTGCTGATGCTGATCCTCATCGTGGCATCGGTCCTGCTCAGCTTCCTGAACCCGAACACCCGCTTCGTCTCCGAGGGTGGTTTCAACTACTCCACGATGACGGGCGGCGTGACCGTCCTCGGCATCATCGGCGCGATCCTGAGCGCCCTCGTCGCCGCGTTCATCAGCGGAATGATGTACACCGGCGCGCTCCACGAGACCGCGGGCCGCAAGCCGTCCGTGAGCGATTTCTTCTCGGTGAACAACTTCCAGAACATCGCGATCTTCGCGCTCGTCTGGGGCGTGGTGGCCGGTGTGATCCAGGGGCTGCTCCCCGCACTGAGCATCCTGGTGATCATCGCGGGCTTCCTGCTCTGGTTCACCTACGTGTTCATCATCGACCGGAATCTCGCCTGGCTCGACGGCATCAAGTCCTCCGCGCAGCTGGTCACCCAGAACCTCGGCGGCAACCTGCTGCTCGGGCTCGCGATCATCGGTATCAACATCCTCGGTGCGATCCCGTGTGGTCTGGGCCTGTTCATCACGGTCCCGATGACGTACGTCGCCGTCACGTACGCCTACAAGACGCAGACGAACCAGCCGGTCGCCCCGAAGTGACCCTGTCCTGACGAGCATCGCGGCCGCTGAGCCGGAACGCTCGCAGGACACCGAGGGCCCGCGCACCACCCAGGTGGTGCGCGGGCCCTCGCGTCTGCCTCGGCTCGCCTACTCCCAGCCGACAGCGCCGAAGTGGTTGCCATTTCAGCACTCTCGCCACGTGGGTTCACCGCCGAAAGTGCTGTGGTGGCTGCCCCTTCAGCACTCTCGCCCGCCCACCAGCCTCAGGGGGCGGTGACGAAGTCCACGAGCTCCTCCACCCGGCCGAGCAGGCTCGGCTCGAGGTCGCGGTAGTCGCGCACGGTGCCGAGGATCCGCTTCCAGCCGCGGGCGACGTCCGCCTGGTCCTGCGCCGGCCAGCCGAGCACGGCGAGGGTGCCGTACTTGATGTCGGTACCCCTGGGGATGTGCGGCCACTGCTCCAGACCCACGCGGGCCGGGCGGACCGCCTGCCACACGTCCACGTACGGGTGGCCCACCACGAGCACGTGCTCGGCGCCGTGGGGGCGCACCGCCTCCGCCGCGATCCGGGACTCCTTGCTGCCGCGGACCAGATGGTCCACGAGCACCCCGACCCGGCGCCCCGGCCCGGGCCCGAACTCGGCGAGCATCTCGACCAGGTGATCGACGCCGTCGAGCAGTTCCACGACCACGCCTTCCAGACGCAGGTCCTCGCCCCACACCTTCTCGACGAGCTCGGCGTCGTGTCGGCCCTCCACCCAGATCCGGGACGCCCGGGCCACGCGGGCCCGAGCACCGGGAACGGCGAGGGAACCACTCGCGGTGCGCTGCGCCGTCGGCGGCCCCTGCGGCTTGCGGTAGGGGACCAGGCGGACCGGCTTGCCGTCCACCCAGAACCCGGCCCCGAGCGGGAAGGTGCGGGTGCGGCCCCGGTTGTCCTCCAGCACCACCACGTGGGTGCCGCCGCTCTTCTCGACCCGCGCCACGGCCCCGACCCAGCCGGTCTCGACGTCCTCGACGACGAGGCCGGGCTCGGCGGGGGTGTCCACGGTGCGGGGGGTGCGGCCGGCGTGCGGGTCGCTGGACAGGACGTCGGTGCCATAACGATCGGAACTCACCCGAGTGAGGTTACGCACGCGCCGCCGGGAGTTGTCGGACCGACGCGTAGAATTAGCACTCATGGCACAGGAGTGCTGACGTCGGGGCCCAACGGGCCGCGCTGACGTAGGGTCGCGGACAATCGCGTGGAGATCGGGAGGAGGACCCGGATGAGCTCGGAGCGGCAGCTGGATGTGCTGCGTGCGATCGTGCAGGACTTCGTGCGTAGCCGGGAGCCGGTCGGATCGCGCAACCTCGTGGAGCGCCACAACCTCGGTGTGTCCCCTGCCACGATCCGCAACGACATGGCCGCGCTGGAGGACAGCGGGTACATCGCGCAGCCGCACACGTCGGCCGGGCGGATCCCCACGGACAAGGGCTACCGCCTGTTCGTCGACCAGATCTCGGTGATGAAGCCGCTCTCGGCCGCCGAGCGGCGAGCGATCACCGAGCTCCTCGAGGGTGCGGTGGACCTCGACGACGCCCTCGAGCGCACCGTGCGCCTGCTCGCCCAGCTCACCCAGCAGGTGGCCGTGGTGCAGTACCCGTCGCTGCGGCGGTCCACGCTGCGTCACGTCGAACTCGTGCCCACCGGGCAGCGGCGCCTGATGGTCGTGATCATCACGGACAACGGCCGGGTCGAGCAGCGCACGGTCGAGTCGCTCACCGACCTGGACCCGACGTTCATCGCGGAACTTCGGGCCCGCCTCAACGCCGTGGGCGCCGGCCGGCCGGCCGCCCGGCTGCCGAAGGTGCTCGGCGACCTGACCGAGGTGTTCGGCCCCGAGGACCGGCCGCTCGTGGACGCCGTCACGAACGCCGTGGTCGAGGAGGTCTCCCAGGGGACCGAGGAGCGCATCGTGATGGCCGGAACCGCGAACCTGGCTCGCGCCGACCTCGACTTCACCCGCACGATCGGCCCCGTCCTGGAGGCCCTCGAGGAGCAGGTGGTGCTGCTCCGGCTGCTGTCCGAGATGGCCGAGGAGGACGGCGAGCGCCCGCTCTCGGTCCGGATCGGACATGAGACACATCACGCCAACCTGGCCGAGACCTCCGTCATCGCCAGCGGTTACGGTGGGGAGGGTCCCGACGCGATCGCGCAGATCGGGATCGTCGGCCCCACCCGGATGGACTACCCAACCACGATGGCCTCGGTGCGAGCCGTGGCCCGTTACCTCACCCGGCTGCTGTCCGGCTGACCTTCCGGCGGCCCCGTGCCGCCCCCAGCACGTCTCCGATTCCCCAAGCGACGAAAGTGACCTGTGAGCGACTACTACGAGATCCTCGGCGTGTCCCGCGACGCGAGCACGGAGGAGATCAAGCGCGCGTACCGCAAGCTCGCCCGCCAGCATCACCCCGATGTGGCCGGCGTGGCGAGCGAGGAGAAGTTCAAGAACATCACCGCGGCGCATGACACGCTCTCCAACCCGGAGAAGCGCCGCGCGTATGACATGGGTGGCGGCATGCCCGGCATGGGCGGTGCCGGCGCCGCCGGATTCGGTGGCTTCTCCGACATCTTCGAGACGTTCTTCCAGGCGGCGGCCGGCGGCACCGGCCAGCGCGGCCCGGCGCCCCGCTCGCGCCGCGGTCAGGACGCCCTGCTCCGGGTGAGCATCGACCTGTCCGAGGCGGCGTTCGGCGTGGCCCGGGACCTCGAGGTGGAGACCGCCGTCGTCTGCACCACCTGCCAGGGCACCTGCTGCCAGCCGGGCACGCACCCGAAGACCTGTGACACCTGCCAGGGCCGTGGCTCGGTGCAGCGGGTGGCGCGCTCCTTCCTCGGCCAGGTGATGACCACGGCTGCCTGCGCGGTCTGCGGGGGCTACGGCACGATCATCACCGACCCGTGCACCGAATGCTCCGGTGAGGGCCGCGTCCGGACCCGCCGCACCGTACGCGTGAACATCCCCGCGGGCGTGGACGAGGGCACCCGGATCAAGCTGAGCGGGCAGAGCGAGGTCGGGCCGGCCGGCGGTCCCCCCGGGGACCTGTACGTGGAGATCCGGGAGAAGCCGCACCCCGTCTTCACCCGCCGCGGCGACGACATCCACTGCTCCACCGCGCTGCCCATGACAGCGGCCGCGCTGGGCACCATGCTGAACCTGGACACGCTCGACGGCCCTCAGGAGGTGGACATCCGCCCGGGCACCCAGCCGGAGGAGGTCGTCACCCTGCGCGGCCTCGGCGTCGGGCACCTGAACGGCACTGGCCGCGGCGATCTGCACGTGCACGTGGACGTGGAGGTCCCCACGAAGCTCGACGAGGCGCAGGAGGAGCTGCTGCGTCAGCTCGCGACGGCCCGCGGCGAGGAACGCCCCGAGGCCCGACTCTCGGCCGCGAACCCGGGCATGCTCCACCGGCTGCGGGAGAAGTTCGGCGGCCGCTGAGGCGTCCGCGGCGGTGCTCCTTGGCCCCGCTTGGTGAACTCCACACGCTCACCCTGGGCGGCTGGTACGCGCTGGTAGCGTCCGAGGCCCGCCACGCCGCCTCGCCCTCTCCCGTGAAGCGCGTGCGGACTTGCGGCGGATGGGCCCGATGCGCCGCCGAACCGCACCCTCGGCCTCAGCTCGGAACGGCGACCCGTCGCAGGCCGGCGAGCAGCAGCAGTCCGGTGAATCCGCCGGCGACGGCCAACACGATCAGGTCCACCGGATCGAAGTTCGCGCCGAGGAACAGCCGGGCCGCCGGGACCGCCTCGGAAATCGCGCCGGGCAGCGGCGTCAGCTGCGCCACCTCGACGGCGCACACCGCGCCGGTGCCCACGGCCGCCACGGCCCATACCGACCAGCCGGGCCGGACGAGGGCGACGGCGAGGACGGCGGCGACGGCATAGGCGGCCGTGCCCGCGATGTCCGAGCCGGGCAGGTGCCGCACCAACTGCAGTGCGAGCCCTGCGGCGATCACGACGACGAGCGCCACGGCCACGGCCGCCCGCCGTCGCGGCGCCCTCGCACGGGCCTCGGGTGGATGTTCCATGAGCACCATCGAACCCCGGGTGCCCCGGCCCCTGAGTACACGCCGGGCGAACTTCACCAGATCCGCCCAGCACCGGACCATCGCGCGCGCCGGGTGCGCACGCCCCGGCCTGCCGCTCGAGGTTGTCCCCAGGATGTCGAGCCCGCCGCTTCTGGTGGTCGGTTCGAGGCTGCCTTGACTACCTCGGTGGCGTGACGGACGTGGGCGGGCGCGGCGTCGCGAGTGCGCCGGCCGCTGGCGTGGGCAGAACTCACCTGCCGAGTTCCGACCGAGTCGGCCCGGTTGCGGCATCATCGCTTCGGTGAGCAACCCACCTGTCGGCCTGATCATTGTCCTCGTCGTCCTTGTCCTCGGCATCGGTATCGGCGTGTTCTTCTGGCGCCGCCGGGTGGGCTACATCAAGTCGCTCACCGACCGCGGCTGGGCGTTCGAGTCCAGCCCGGCGCTCGCGATCGCCGGCGGGCTGACGCTGCCCCCGTTCGGGCTCGGGTTCGACCGCAGCACCGACGAGCACATCTCCGGCGCCCGCCAAGGCGTCCCGTTCCAGGTGTTCGAGTACAAGAGTCAGGTCGGCAGGTTCCGCGTCGCCGCGATGCGCCTGCAACTGCCGCTGCCGGAACTGTTCCTGACCACCACTGGTGCCCGCCCCGGTGCCCAGGCCGCCCAGCAGCAGTCGACCGGACAGTGGCACGTGCTCAGCGACGACGCCGAGTTCGCCCGTGCGGTCCAGGCCGGCGCCGGCGCGGCGGTGACCGCGTTCGCGCAGGCCAACGGTGGCGTCGACCTCTCCATCGACGGTGACCAGCTCGTGGTGCTCGGTGCGCCGAAGGAGGCCGCGGAGCTCGACCGGTTCCTCGACGCCATGGTGGCCATCGCACGCTCCCTCGACCCCCGCGCGCTCGAGGAGTTCCGCCGCCCGGCACCGGAACGGTGGGTCGGCTTCTACCGGCGGCCGCACTGGCAGTTCCGCGACCGGGACGACCGCTTGATGAGCGTCGTCGACGTGACCCGCGGCGGCCAGAACCACAGGATCGTCAACGTGGTGAGCTGCGAGGTCGGCCCGCTGCCGTTCGTCGCGTTCAAGCACCACTGGCAGACCACCCGGACCGTGACCAGCACCGACTCCAACGGCAACACCACCACGCGCACGGAGACCGACAACCACGAGGAGTCCATCTTCGAAATGAGCCTCGGGATCCCCACCCCGTACCTGGAGGTGACCGGGAACCGTGCCCTGGGCAAGTGGTTCGGGCGCGGGGACCGGGTGGAGTCCGAGCTGGCCGCGTTCAACGACCGTTTCGACGTGCGCTCGGATGTGCCGAAGTTCGCCTCCGACGTGATCCACCCCCGTCAGATCGAGTACCTCATGCAGGTCCAACCGATCCCGTTCTCGATGGGTGGCGGGCGGATCCGCGTGGCGGTCCCGCAGCACGACCTGGCCGTGATCGACCACACCGTCGCATTCATGCACGGGTTCCTCGTGCGGATCCCCGAGTTCGTCTGGCAGGACCTCGGCGCGGGCGTGCCGGACTTCGACGGCGACGGCCGCCCCGGCCCGACGCTCTACTCCAGCGCCTCCTGAGTCAGAGCATCTCGAGCAGTGCGTGCGCGGCGTTGTGCCCGCCGATCCCGCTGACTGCGCCGCCACGCACCGCGCCGCTGCCCGCGATCAGCACCCTCGGGTGGTCCGTCGCCACGCCCCACCGGTGCGCCGGTGAGCCCGGCTCGCCCGCCCGGCCCGGTTCGAGCCAGGGCCAGCTCAGATCGCCGTGGAAGATGTTCCCGCCGGGCATGCCCAACTCCTCCTCGATCTGCCCGGGGCCACGGATCTCCACGCACTCACGGCCCGCGGAGTCGCGCAGCAGCAGCGGCTCCAAGGGTTCGGCCAGGTGCGGGGTGATGCTGCCCAGGAACCGGCGCCAGGCCCGCTCGCGCAACTCCTCGTCTGCGAGCCCCTCCTCGAGCTGATGCAGCCCGAAGTAGGTGAGGGTGTGCGCGCCGGTTGCGGCGAGCTCGGCACCAAGGATCGAGGGGTCGGTCAGGGTGTGGCAGTAGATCTCGCCCGGGCACGGGGTGCCGTCATCGCCGACGGCGGCGCGGGCGTCCGCGGCCATCGCCGCGTGGGCGGACTCCAGCTCGGTCATCGACTCGGCCAGGTGCAGCGTGCCGGCGAACGCGACGTCCGGGTCGATCCCCGACCGCAACCGCGGCAGCCGGGAGAGCACGAGGTTGATCTTCACCTGGGCGCCCTGCGGGCGTGGTCCGGGATGGTCGCCGAGCAGGCCGGCGAGCGTGTACGGGGCGACCCCGCCGAGCACCCAGTCCACGTCGAGAACTCCCGCGTCGGAGACCACCCGGGCTCCGCCGTCGCCGGCCTCGACGGACCCGACCGACGCACCGGTGACGATCCTGGCCCCGGCGGCCCGCGCGACCCGCTCCAGCTCGCCGGTGACGGCGCCCATGCCACCCACGGGCACCCGCCATTCACCGCCGATCACGTGGTAGAGCCAGCATCGGTTCTGCCGCAGGGACGGCGAGTGCAGCGAGGCGAACGTCCCGATCAACGCGTCGGTCGCGACCACGCCGCGGACCAGGTCGTCGGTGAACCGTCGCTCCAACGTCGCCCCGATGGGCGCCTGGGTCAGGTCAGCCCACCACTGGGGGCCGATCAGCGCCCGGGCGCGGTCCGCCGTCGGCAGCGGCTGCAGGAGCGTCGGCGCGAGCGCCGCGGCCAGGTCGTCCGCGCCGGCGTAGAACGCCCGCCACGCGTCGTACTCGGCGTCGGACCCGGTCCGGGCCCGGAACGAGGCGGCGGTGGCGGCACCGGCATGCGTCTCGACGAGTAGTCCACCGGGGCCGTCGGCGGTCGAGTACGGGGTGTACGACGCCGTCGGGCGCGACCGCAGGTCGAGGTCCAGTCCGAGGTCACTCGCCAGGGCCGGCGGCAGCAGGCTGACCAGGTAGGCGAACCGGGACAGCCGGGCGTCCACGCCCGGGAACGGGCGGCCGCTGACGGCGGCGCCGCCGACGTGGTCGCTGCGCTCGAGGATGGTGACCTCGACGCCCTCGCGGGCCAGGTAGGCGGCCGCCACCAGGGCGTTGTGGCCGCCGCCGACGATCGCCACCCGGGTTGCCATATCGGCAGCCTAATGCGGCGCCGGACGAGACAGACCGGTGACCCTGATCGGCTACTCGGACCGACCACTCCTGCGCCACTCGTACGGAGTCGTCGTGGACACCTTCACGAGGCCGGCCCGTTCCAGGATCGGCCGCGAGAACTCGGTGGAGTCGCTGTGGGCGAGCCGCTTGCCGCGGTCCAGGGCCGAGCGCGCGCGTGCGGCCGTGAGGGCTCGGTAGATGCCGCGGCCCCGCCACTGGGGCCGGGTCGCCCCGCCCCAGATGCCGGCGAAGTCGGTGGTTGCCACGGGCTCGAGCCGCCCGGCGCAGACGATCACGTCGTCGACCTCGGCCACCCACAGCTCCATGCCGTCGTCGAGTGCGAGGCGGCGGAGAATGGCCAGGGCGTTGCGCTCGGACGGTGGGTCGCCGAAGACCTCGTTCTGCATGGCGCACATGGCGCGCACGTCCGCCTCGCCGGTCACCCGGCGCAGCGTGACCCCGGCCGGGAGCGGCACGTCGGCGACGAGGTCGCGGAGTTCACCGAGCATGATCGACTCCGGGTCGGCGGGGACGAACCCGTGTCCGACCAGGGCCTCGTGGAGTCCGGGCGCGTGGTCGTGGCCGCGGGTCTTCCACTCGACCCGGGTGATCTCGGGGTCCGCGCGATAGTGGTCGAGGACCTCGCCGACGACGTCAGCGGTCGCGTCGGGGTCGATGCCCCCGAGGTCGCGGTAGGAGACGAAGCCCCGCCCGCCGACGAACGTCGCAAGTCGCAGCGGGCCGCGCCGCTCGACCGTGACCGCACTGGGCGTCTCGGCTTCGGTGCGCAACTGGTCGTCGTAGGCGCTGAGGAGTTCGGTAGGTGTCACCCAGGCATCCTGCCTGGACACATGGTCGGCTGGCGACGGGTGCGGGATCGGCGAAGCGGCCGCATCCCGCCACGGAACCGACGTCGCCCAGGTCCCATTCTCCAGGTCCGCGTCCGACCCGGCCCGGCTAGGATCGGGATCACTGTGTGCGCGCCGCGCACCGCGACCGGAAGGAAGCACGGGCTCCGAGCCCCGCTCATGGATCAGACCAGCGCAGCAGAACCCTCCGAAGCCGCCGGTGGCCCGGGCGCGGCCGGAGCGCAGGGAGCAGGGGCCCAGGTCCAGCACCAGATCACCATCCCCGACTCGATCCCCATGGTGGCGCTGCTCGGTCAACGCGACGAGGTGCTGCGCGCGATCGAGTCCGGCTTCCCGACCGTGGACGTGCACGTGCGCGGCAACCTGGTGACCCTCACCGGGCGGCCGGGTGAGGTGGCCCTCGCCGAGCGCCTCGTGGACGAGCTCAGCGAGATCGCCGCGTCCGCGCAGCCGCTGTCCGCGGACGCCGTCGAACGCGCCATCGCGATCCTGACCGCGTCCACCAACGAACGCCCCGCCCAGGTGCTCACGATGAACATCCTGTCCAACCGGGGCAAGACCATCCGGCCCAAGACGGTGGGGCAGAAGGAGTACGTCGAGGCGATCGACCGGAACACCGTGGTGTTCGGGATCGGCCCGGCCGGCACCGGGAAGACCTACCTGGCGATGGCCAAGGCGGTGCAGGCGCTGCAGTCCAAGCAGGTGAACCGGATCGTGCTGACCCGGCCGGCCGTGGAGGCCGGTGAGCGGCTCGGGTTCCTGCCGGGCACCCTGAACGACAAGATCGACCCGTACGTGCGCCCGCTCTACGACGCGTTGCACGACATGGTCGATCCGGAGTCGATCCCGCGGCTGCTGGCCGCCGGCACGATCGAGGTGGCCCCGCTTGCGTACATGCGCGGGCGCACCCTGAACGACGCGTTCATCATCCTCGATGAGGCCCAGAACACCTCCGCCGAGCAGATGAAGATGTTCCTGACCCGCCTCGGTTTCGGCTCCAAGGTCGTGGTCACTGGTGACGTCACCCAGATCGATCTGCCCGGGGGCACCCGGTCCGGCCTGAAGGTGGTGCAGGAGATCCTCGACGAGATCGACGACGTGGTCTTCTGCGAGCTCACCAGTGCCGACGTGGTGCGCCACCGCCTGGTCGCCGAGATCGTCGACGCGTACTCGCGGTTCGAGACCCGCTCTCCCGCACCGCGGGAGGGGTGGAGCCGATGAGCACCGAGGTCACCAACGAGTCCGGGTACGACCTGGACGAGGCGGAGTTCGCGGCGCTGTCCCGGTTCGTCATCGACGAGATGCATGTGCACCCGCAGGCGGAGCTGGAGATCCGGTTCGTGCCCACCGACGTCATGGCCGAGCTGCACGTGCGCTGGATGGAGGAGGAGGGCCCCACCGACGTGCTCTCCTTCCCGATGGACGAATTGCGTCCCGGGTCCGACGGCGAGCTCAGCGAGGAGGGCATGCTCGGTTCGATCGTGGTGTGCCCGGACGTCGCTGTCGAGCAGGCCCGCGTGGCCGGGCACTCGGCCGAGGAGGAGATGCTCCTGCTCACCACCCACGGCATCCTCCACCTGCTCGGGTACGACCACGCCGAGCCCGAGGAGGAGAAGGAGATGTTCGACCTGCAGCGCCGGCTGCTGCTGACGTTCCTGGCCCGGAGGTGAGCGACTCGGGGCCGTTGCCGCTCCTGATCCTGCTCACGCTGGCCGGCATCGGTCTTGCGGCGCTGCTGTCCGCCGGGGAGGCCGCCGCCGGGCGGATCACCCGCGCGGCCGCGCACGAGGCCGAGCAGTCCGGCGCCCGCGGCGCGGCCCGGGTGGTCCGGATCGCCGAGAACCACGGTGGCGTGGTCCGGGCGGCGACATTCACCCGCGTGCTCGCCGAGATGACGGCGGCCGTGTGCCTGACCCTGATCCTCGCCGGAGCGCTGCGCCAGTGGTGGCTGGTGCTGCTGTGCTCGGTGGTGGCCTCGGCGGTGCTCATGGTGATCGTGGTCGGGATCAGCCCGCGGACCATCGGCCGCCGCGAGCCCGTGCGGGTCCTGGCCTGGGTGGGTCCGCTGCTCCTCGGCCTCGAGACCCTCTACGCCCCGGTGGTGCGGCTCACCGACTCGCTCGGCGCGCGGGCCGGGCGCACCACCCTGGAGGAACGCGAGGCCGACGAGGACGACCTTCGTGACATGGTCGACCGGGTCAGCGAGAGCCACCAGATCGACGACGACGAGCGCGAGATGCTGCACTCGGTGTTCGAGCTCGGCCGCACCATGGTCCGGGAGGTCATGGTGCCCCGCACGGACATGGTCACCGTGGCCTCGGGCACCCCGCTGCAGAAGGCCATGACGCTGTTCGTGCGGTCCGGGTACTCCCGGGTGCCGGTGGTGGGGGAGTCCGTCGACGACCTGCTCGGCGTGCTCTACCTCAAGGACGCGCTGCGGTACCTCACGAAGAAGCCCGAACGGGCCACGGCGCCCGTCGACCGGATCATGCGCGAGGCCGTCTTCGTGCCCGAGACGAAGCCCGTGGACGACCTCCTCGACGAGATGCGGGACGCCGTCGTCCATATTGCGATGGTGTTCGACGAGTACGGCGGCATCGCGGGCCTGATCACGATCGAGGACATCCTCGAGGAGCTCGTCGGGGAGCTCGTGGACGAGCACGACGCCAGCGAGATGGAGGTCGTGGACGAGGGGAACGGGGTGTTCGTGGTGCCCGCGCGGCTGCCGCTGGACGAGCTCGGTGACCTGTTCGACCTCGATGTGACCGATGATGAGGTGGACACCGTCGGCGGTCTGCTCGCCAAGGCACTCGGCAAGGTCCCGATCGCCGGTGCCCGCGCCGTGACCCACGGCGTCCAGATCCGGGCGTTGGATGCCACCGGCCGGCGCAAGCAGATCACCACCCTCCGGGTCCGCGCCGCGGCACCCGAACCGCCCGAGACCGACGAACCCGGCCGCAACGGCCGGAGCCACCAGCTTCCAGACGAAGGACACCGACCATGACCGCCACTCCCGAGTTCCGAGCGGGCTTCGTCTGCATCGTCGGCCGCCCCAACGCCGGCAAGTCCACGCTCACCAACGCCCTCGTCGGCCAGAAGGTCGCGATCACCTCCGGCCGCCCACAGACCACCCGGCACACCGTGCGCGGCATCGTGCACCGTCCCGACGGGCAGCTCATCCTCGTGGACACGCCGGGGCTGCACCGGCCCCGCACCCTGCTCGGCGAACGCCTCAACGAGCTGGTCATCGGCACGCTCGCCGAGGTGGACGCGATCGCGTTCTGCATGCCCGCCGATCAGGAGGTCGGCCCGGGGGACCGGTTCATCGCCCGGCAGCTGGCCGAGGCCCGGACCCCGGTGATCGCGATCGCGACGAAGGCGGACAAGGTCGCCCCGGAGCGGCTCGCCCAGCACCTGCTGGACATCTCCGAGCTCGGCGAGTGGGCCGACATCGTCCCGGTCTCCGCCACGAAGGACTACCAACTGGACGTGCTCATCAAGGTGCTGCTCGGTCACCTGCCCGAGTCCCCGCCGCTCTACCCCGACGGCGAGCTCACCGACGAGCCCGACGCCGTGATGGTCGCCGAGCTGGTGCGCGAGGCCGCCCTCGAGGGGGTCCGGGACGAGCTGCCGCACTCATTGGCCGTCGTGGTCGAGGAGATCGTGGAGCGGGACTCCCCGCACCGGGACGGTCGGCGCATGCTCGACGTGCGCGTCGAGCTGTACGTGGAGCGCGACTCCCAGAAGGCCATCGTGATCGGGGCGAAGGGCGCCCGGCTGCGGGACGTCGGCACCAAGGCCCGCCAGGGCATCGAGGCCCTGCTCGGCGCGGCCGTGTACCTGGACCTGCACGTCCGGGTCGCCAAGGACTGGCAGCGGGACCCGAAGTACCTGCACCGCCTCGGCTTCTGAGGAAGGGGCAGGGGCGCGCGTGGGCGACGGGGCAGTCGGTGGGACGAACTACCCTGGTCCGGTGATCTACCGGAAACTGGCTGTCGTCCTCGGGCTGGTCCTCATCTTCGGTCTGATCGGGTCCCTCTCCGGGCCGGGCTGGAGCCCCCAGCCGATGACCGAGGTCGTGGTGCCGGAGACGGCGGACGTGGCCATCGGCTCGGACGCCGTCACGGACCCGGTCGGCACGTATGAGACCGCCCAGGAGACGATCGAGGTCGAACTCGACGGCGCAACGGTGCTCGCCACGATCACCTACCCGGTGGACGCGCCGGACGGGCGTCCCGGGATGCTGTTCCTGCACGGCGCCGGCACCGCCACCAATCTGAACTTCGCCGATCAAGCCGAGGCGCTCGCGAGTGCCGGGGTGTACGCGATGGTGCCCGAGAAGCGGATGGACACCTACACCACCACCGACCGCGACTACGTGCAGATGGCCCGGGACTACCTGGTCTCGTGGCGCATCCTCACCGAGTGGCCGGGGGTGGACCCGACGGCGGTCGGTCTCTACGGCGAGAGCGAGGGTGCCTGGATCGCGCCGGTCGCCGCCGCCCAGGAACCGGACGTCGCGTTCGTCGTGTTCGTCTCGGCACCGGTGGTGCCGCCGCGGGAGCAGTTCGCGTTCGCCGCGGACTCCTATCTGCGCTCGGTCGGGGTGCCGCCCGCGCTGCTGCGCGCCATCCCGCGCGGCCTCGGCGCGAACATGCCCGGCGGCGGCTTCGAGTACGCCGACTTCGACGCGAGCCCGTACCAACAGCAGATGGAGCAGCCGGTGCTCCTGATGTACGGCACCGGGGACTCCTCGATGCCGACGGTGCAAGGCCCACTGCAACTCATCGACGACATCGCCGAGACCGGGAACACCCAGTACACGCTGCGCTACTTCGAGGGCGCGAACCACGGCATCCGGATCGACGACGCACTCGCTCCGGGCTTCAACGACGCCCTGGCCAGGTGGACGCTCGGTCTGCCGGACACGGCGACGGCGGAGCCTCGGATCGCCGGCGCCCAACCGGTGCAGCGGTTCCGGGCCGCGCCGGTCAGTCACCCGCGCTGGTACGCCGACGGCGACATGTTGGTCTGGTCCATCGTCGGCGCCTTCGCGCTGCTGCTGATCGGCCCGGTGGCCTGGGTGGGCAGCCGCCTGGTGCGCCGCCCGAGCCGCCGCCTGCCGCCGCCGCTGGCCCGGTACAGCGCCGCCACCGCGCTGGCCGCGACCGCGGTTCTGGTGGTGTTCGCCGCGTACATCGTGCAGGTCGCGAACCTGGCGCTGAACTACCGCACCGACGACCTCGCCGTGCAGGGCGGCTGGGTGCTCCTGCAGGCGGTCGGGATCTTCGCCGTCGCCGTCGGGGTCCGCTCGGTCGCGGCGGGCATCAACGCGCGCCGCACGCTCGGCGCGGACGTGAGCGGCGCCGTCGGGCGGATCACCTGGTGGGGGGTGCACCTCGGTGCCACCGTAGTGTTGCTGATCGCGGCGTACTGGGGCGTGTTCCCGAGCGTGTTGTGACGGCGCCGGACCGCCGATCTCGGTGGCCCCGGCGGGCGGCTGACCCGCCGTAGGTGTGACGGGCACCGGTGGGCTGCATAGGATCATGCTCAGATTTCCCTCCCAGGACGGATCGAGGAGTTGCGGGTGCAAGCTGTATGGGGCGTGGCCACCGATGCCGGTGGACGTCGCAAGGCGAACGAGGATTCCGTGCTGGCGACGCCGTCGGTGTTCCTCGTCGCCGACGGCATGGGCGGGCACGTCCATGGCGCGATGGCCTCGGGGGCGGTGGTGGCGGAGTTCTCCCGCTACGCCGACAGCGTCCGGCCCGACGTCGAGGTGCAGCCCACCGACATCCAGGCCGTGGTGCGTGCCGCCCAGCAGCGGATCAGGGCCTCCCTGGCCGACGTCCAGGATTCCGTGGGTGATCATCCGGTCACCGCCGGGAGCACCGCTGCGGGCGTCATCCTCACCCGACACGAGGACTCCCCGTACTGGCTGGTGTTCAATGTCGGCGACTCCCGGGTGTACCGGTTCGCCGAAGGGGCGCTGACCCGGATCAGCGTGGACCACTCCGTGGTCCAGGAGCTGGTGGACTCCGGCGCCATCACCGACGAGCAGGCCCGCAGCCACCCGCAGCGGAACGTGATCACGCGGGCCGTCGGCAGCGGTGCCGACGTGGAGCCCGACTTCTGGATGCTCTACGCGGGCGCGACCGAGCGGCTCCTGCTCTGCTCCGACGGCCTCATCAACGAACTCACCGAGGACCGGATCGCCGGGGTGCTCGGCGCCGGCCTCGGCCCGCAGGACGCGGCGTCGGCGCTGCTCGGGGAGGCCATCGCCGACGGTGCCCGGGACAACGTCTCGGTGATCGTCATCGACCTCCTGCCCGATCACGAGGCCCTCGCGACCACCGCACCGCGCGAGGGCGTCGGCGAGCCCGGCGGCGCGGAGGACACCGTCCCCCGCGAGCAGGGAGCGGCCGCGGACCGGAACTGGTGGTGGGCGTGAGCCTCGAATACGTGCCGGGGGAGTGGACCGGTCTCGCCACCGAGACCGGTGTGGTGCTCCTCGCGCCGACGGTGCCGTCGGCAACGGTGCGCGCCGTGTGGGATGCGCTCGCGGCCGGTCGGCCGATCACGCAGTGGTTGGAGATCATCGCAGGTGGCGGGATCTCGTCGCTTCCCGCGTTCGCCCTCGTCGAACGCACGGCCGACGGCGTCCGGGTGCTTCTGCGCGGTGACGTGGTCGTCGACGTGGACGGCACCGAGGTGGCCGCCCGCGGTATGAGTACGTGGCGCGAGGTGCTGGTCGAGGCGGCCACGGACATCGTGGTGCGCACCCCTGGCGCGGTCGGCACTGCCGGCCCGGTCGATGACTCCTGGCCCCTGGTCGGCGGCGTGGTGCGGGCGGCACGAATCCGCGTGGACCTCGCCGACGCGGCGCCGGCCGAGCCTGCCGCCGGGGCGGGCGCTTCCGCGGAAGCGTCTGCGGCCCCCGCCGAGGCGCCCGCGGCCGGCGTGGATGCGCCTGCGAGTTCGGTGGATGTGCCCGCAGCACCCGAGGCGGCGCCTGTGCTGCCCATCGGCGCGCTCGCGCCCATGGCTGACGCCGATGTGCCGACGCCCGCCGCAGACGCCGTGGACGAAGCGGTGGCTGGCGTTCCGGAGCACGCTGACGACGAGTCGGTGTCCATGGCCGAGCCGGTCGACGTCTTCGAAGAGGCCGGGTTCGGCGTTGCGGCCGATGTGGCTGACGCCGGCGCCGACGACGGCGTGGACGAGCTCGTGGACGCGGAACCGGACGATGCCGCCGCTTCCACAGAAGCACCGGTGCCTGCGTTCGGTGTGGATGCGTCCGCGGAAGAGCCGGTGCCTGCCTTCGGTGTGGACGTCTCCGCGGGAGCACGGGAGTCGGCGGCCGAGGCTGACGACGTTGCCGCGGATGAGCCGGTGCCGGCCTTCGGTGTGGATGCTTCCCCGGAAGCAGCGGTGCCTCCGTTCGGGATGGACACTTCTGCGGAAGCGGCGGTGCCCGCCTTCGGTGTGGACGCTGCAGCCGAATCGCCGGTCCCGGAGTTCGGCCTCGGCAAACACGCTGCTGCTGAACCGGAGGGTCCCGCGCTCGCGGATGACGAAGACGCCTCCGCGCAACCGCTATCGCCGTCCGACGGTGACGTCGACGACCTGGCTCATCACGAGACCTACGTCGGCCCGCTGCCCGACATCGCTACTCCTGGCGCCGAGGAGCCCGAGCAGGAGCAGCCCGACGAGCCGACCGCGTCCGACGCCGACGCTGACGCCGACGCGGACGCCGACACCGAGGCCGACGCGCCCGTGGCCGACGCCTACGTGGCCGGCGGCCAGGGCGACGGCGAGTCCCCGGTTCCACCGCGCCCGCCCGAGGGCACCCCGACCGCCGAGTACGAGCAGGTCGGCCCGGTCAGCAGTGGACTGATCGACTCCCTTCCGTGGAACATGCCGAACGCACGCGCGGCCGACGCGCAGCCCGCGGCGCCGAGCCCGGTGCCGGCCTTCGACCCACCCGCCGTGCACACGTCCGTCCCGACCGCGGCCACCGGCGCCGGGGACGCGGAGATCGAGGGCGATCACGACGGCGAGACGATCCTCGTCTCCCACCTGCGCACCGCCTACGCGCAGGACGCCGCCGACGCCGTACCCAACCAGCCGCCGTCGGCCACGATCGTGCCCGGCGTCGCCGACGACGCGCTGTACGACGAGCCGGGACCGGTGATCATGCTCGCCGTCTCCAGCGGCCCCCGGGTGCCGCTGGACCGCGTCGTGCTGATCGGCCGCGCGCCCGAGTCATCCCGGTTCGCGGGCGCCCTGATGCCGCGCCTGGTCACCGTGCCGAGCCCGCAGCAGGACATCTCCCGGACCCACGTCGAGGTCCGCCTCGAGGGCGACCACGTGGTGGTCACGGACCTGCGTTCCACGAACGGCACGATGGTCGCAGTGCCCGGCAACGACCCGCGCCGGCTGCACCCGGGCGAGGGTGTGCCGGTCCCGGTGGGCTCCCTGATCGACCTCGGCGACGGCATCACCATCGGCGTGGAGAGCTCCGGGTCGCCCCACGGGCAGGGCCACTAGGTGGCGGGCCGCCGGCCGCCGTCGCCACCTCCCGAGATCGCGGGCTACACCCACGAACGCCTGCTCGGCTCGGGTGGCTTCGCCGACGTCTTCCTCTACACCCAGCAGCTGCCGCGCCGGTCCGTCGCGGTGAAGGTCATGCTCGCGCACGCCACCAGCCCGCAGGCACGCGAGCAGTTCGTGGCCGAGGCGAACGTGATGGCGCAGCTGTCCACGCACCCGTCGATCGTCACGATCTACCACGCGGACACCGCCTCGGATGCGCGCCCGTTCCTGGTGATGGAGTACTGCCCGCGCCCGAACCTTTCCGTGCGGTACCGCACCGAGCGGATCGGGGTCGCCGAGGCACTGCGGATCGGAGTGCGGCTCGCCGGCGCCATCGAGACCGCGCACCGGGCCGGGATCCTGCACCGCGACATCAAGCCCGCGAACGTGCTCACCACCGACTACGGCTGGCCCGCCCTGACCGACTTCGGCATCTCCGTCGCCACGGACGCGGTCGAGGAGACGGACACCATCGGCCTGTCCATCCCGTGGGCGGCGCCCGAGTTCTTCTCCGAGGGCGCCGAGCGTGGCCCCGCGGGTGACATCTACTCGCTCAGCGCCACCATCTACACCCTGCTCGCCGGACGGTCGCCGTTCGAGCGTGAGGGCGGCCCCAACGGCGCACTGGACCTGATCACCAGGATCGAGCGGGACCCGGTGCCGGCGATCGGCCGCGACGATGTGCCCGAGTCCCTCGGCCAGGTGCTTGCCCGCGGCATGGCCAAGTCCGCTCGGGACCGGTTCGCCACTGCCGCGGACCTCGCCCGGGCGATCCAGCGCGTCGAGCAGGAGCTGCGCCTGTCGCAGACCACGCTGGACGTGCCGGACACGTCCTGGATCCACGTCCCGGACAACGTCGGCGAGGACCTGCGCACCCGGGCCCGTTCGGTCGTCACGGTCAACCCGCAGGCCCCGGCCACCACCGGCGATCCGCTCGCGGGGGAGCGCACCGTCTTGCGTCCGCAGGTGGTGCCGCAGACCCCGCCCGACGGCGGAGCGAGCCGCCCGCGGGACCCGCACCAGGGCGCGGGGCCGGGTGGGCACGCCCAGTCGGGCGCAGGTCAGGCGGGAGCGCCCGGACAACCCGGAGCCGGCCTGCGGCAGGCCGCGCCAAGCGACGGCGCCCCGGGTACGCCGGGCCAACCGGGCGCCGCGAACCCACCCAGCGCCCGCCGTCGTTGGCCGGTGTGGGCGGCGGTGGGCGGCGTCATCGCCGTCGTCGCCTCGGGCGTCATCATCGGCGCGCTCAACGCCCCCGATGCGCCGGAGCCGACCCCCACCGTGACGCCGACCCTGCCCCCGGACGAACCGAGCGCCGCGGCCCACCCGCCCGCGCCGGCGGATGTGGAGGGGACCCGCGAGGCGGACGGGACCGTCACGTTCAGCTGGGTAGGCGTCGAGGACGACGCGGAGGTCACCTATGCCTGGATGTTCACCCGTGGCGCCCCTGCGGACGACAGCGGTGAGACGCGCGACACGTTCGGCGCGACGTCGGTGAGCGTGCCCGCAGCCGCGGACTATGTTTGTATCAGTGTGATCTCGATATACACCGAGACCCGAACCGTTTCGAACGAGAGTGTTGAGGGATGCGCGTAATGCAGCGCAACGATGGGGGCCCCAGATGAGCATGCAGGTCGAATTCTGCGGCGAATGGTTCGGCGTCGAGGAGGATGACACCTTCCAGATCGGCCGCGAGGGCAACCTCGAGATCGACGACAACCCGTACCTGCACCGCCGGTTCCTGACGATCTCCCACCACGACGATCTGTGGTGGCTGGAGAACGTCGGCAGCCGGCTCTCGGCGACCGTGTCCGACTCCGACGGCAACATGCAGGCCTGGCTCGCGCCCGGTGCGCGCCTGCCGCTGGTGTTCGCGCACACGACGGTGCTGTTCACGGCCGGACCGACCACCTACGAGCTTGGCATCGTCGGCGACTCGCCCACGTTCGAGTCCTCCACGCCCGAGCGGACGCAGGTCGGCGAGACCACCATCGGGCCGGTCACGCTCACCGAGTCGCAGAAGCTGCTCATCATCGCGCTCGCCGAACCGGTGCTGCGCGGACGCGGCTCGACGGCGTCCATCCCCACCTCCGCGCAGGCGGCGGCCCGGCTCGGCTGGGTGATCACCCGGTTCAACCGGAAGCTCGACAACGTCTGCGAGAAACTGTCCAGGCATGGGGTGCGCGGACTGCGCGGTGGGCAGCAGCAGCTGGCCGTGAACCGCCGGGCCCGGCTCGTCGAGCACGCGGTCGCGTCCCGGATCGTGGTGGCCGCCGACCTGGAGCTCCTCGAGGCCAATGCCGAGGCGCACGCCGCCGAGCAGGCCGAGAAGGCCGCAGCTGCCGAGAAGGAGAGCGCCGCAAGCGCCACCTGAGGCTGCGGGCGCCAGGCCGGGTCGATGGGCGCCGGTTCGACCCGTGTGACCGACATCGCGGCCGATGGTGAGGTCTCACCCTGGGCGCACTCAGCAGTGGCAGGTAGCCTATGCCCGGAGACTCGGCCAGTCTCCGACGAATCCGGTACCTGTGGGGGCACAACCTTGAGACTGACGTCACGCCTGGCGCGCAACAAGCGCCAGATCGCGAGCGCCACCGTGATCTCCTTGGTGGTCGGCACCGTGGTCGCACTCAGCCTCAACTACGAGGGTGTCGCCACGGCCGACGTCGAACTCAACGACGGCGGGGTCTGGGTCTCGAACAACAACAGTATCCTCGTCGGCCGGCTGAACTACCCGATCGAGGCGATCGATGCGAGCCTGGCGGCGCCGGGTTCCAACATCGACGTGCTGCAGCGCGAGGACGTCGTGTTCCTGCGCGACCTGAACTCGAACACCCTGCAGCGGGTGTCGACCGCGAACGTGGCCGTCGGCGGTGGCGTGGTCCAGTTGCCCTCCGGCTCGACCATCGGCTTGGGTGACGACACGCTCGGCGTGCTCATCGAGGAGACGGGGGAGTACCGGGTCCTCGGCCTGGACCAGCTCGGGGTGCTCGAGGAGTCGACCGAGGATCCGACCGCCGTGCTCGGTGAGGGCGCCGTGCAGGCCGTGGCCGACGACGGCACCGCCTTCGGTCTGGACGTCCTCGACGGCACCCTGCAGACGTTCACCCCACAGGGCCGGGCCGCCGGCGACGAGCCCGAGGTCGCCGAGATCGACCCGGAACTCCTCAGCGGCGCGGACGTGCAGATGACCGCGGTCGGCACCGACCCGGTGATCCTCGCCCACTCCGAGGAAGCGGACAGCCTGACCCTCCTGCAGCCCGGACGGGACGCCGTCGACCTGTCCGGCCTGGACATCGACGCAGCGTCCGCGACGCTGCAGAGCGTCAGCCCGAGCGGCGACTCGGTGGCCCTGGCCACCTCCGACGCACTCGTGCGGGTGCCGCTGCGGGGCGGCGACCCCGTCGTGCTGCCGGTCGAGACCCCGGGGGAGCCGGCCGCGCCGATGCAGATCGCCGGGTGTACCCACGGCGCCTGGGCCGGTGGCGCGGGCACCTACCTGCGGACCTGCGGCGACGCCGCTCCCGTCCAGCTCCCGATCGACGGGGCGACCGGTGGCGAACTGAAGTTCCGCACCAACCGCGGCCACGTGGTCCTCAACGAGCTCAGCACCGGCAACTCCTGGATGATCGAGGACGCCCTCATCCTCGTCGACAACTGGGAGGACGTCACCCCTCCGCAGGACCAGGAGGAGGAAGAGGAGGAGTCCCAGGACCTCGAGCAGCAGGAGGTACCACTGGACCGCGAGGCGGAGAACCGGCCGCCGTCGGCCGAGCCGGACTCGTTCGGGGTGCGCGCCGGCTCGACGGTCGTGCTGCCCGTCCTGGACAACGACTCCGACCCCGACGGTGACCTGCTGATCGCCTCCGCGTTCGACGCCGTCCCGGAGACGTTCGGCACCGTCGAGGCGATCCTCGGTGGGCGCGCTCTGCAGATCCGGGTGGCCGACGATGCCAGCGGCTCGGCCAGCTTCCAGTACACGGCCGACGACGGTCGCACCGGAGGGACCGACACCGCCACGGTCGACCTCACCGTGCAGCCGAACTCGGTGAACAACCCGCCGGAGCAGCTCCGCGAGATCACGGCCCGGGTGGCCGCCGGCCAGAGCGTCACCGTGAACGTCATGAACGACGTGCGCGACCCCGAGGGCGACTCGATGTTCGTCGATGGCACGCGGGAGGCCGCCGGACTCGTGGTGCTGGCCAGCCCGAACGGTTCGGTCACGATCACCGACCCGGGCCTGGCCACCGGCATCAAGCAGATCGTCGTGCTGGTCAGCGACGGCCGGGACGCGGCCGAGGTGACGATCGACCTCGAGGTGCTCCCGGACGCGCCGGCGCCCCCGCAGGCGGTCTTCGACTACGCCACGGCGTTCGTGGGCGAGACCATCACGGTCAAACCTCTCGCCAACGACCTGGACCCGAACAACCGCCCGCTGCGGATGTCGAACGTGACCGCGGACAACGGCGGTCCCGTCATCGTCCCGGACATGGACGGCGGGACGTTCACGTTCACCGCGGAGGCGGCGGGGGACTACTACCTGACCTACATCCTCGCCGACGACGACGGCCAGCAGTCCACCGGCCTGATCCGCGTGAATGTGCGGGCCACGCAGGAGACGCCGCCGGTCGCGGTCGCGGACACGGCGCTGCTGCCGCCGCTCGGCTCCGTGCTCGTGGACGTCCTGCAGAACGACTCCGACCCCAACGGTGGGGTGCTCGCCGTCCAGCAGATCGACGTCCCGAACATCCCGGGCCTGCAGGTCGCGGTGCTCGAGCACCGGATCCTGCGGATCACCGCGACCCGGACCGTGAGCGCGCCGTTCACCATCGGCTACACGGTCTCCAACGGTCTCGCGAGCTCGCCCGGCCAGGTGCAGGTGCTCCCGATGTCGGGCACCGACGTCTCCCAGCCGCCGGTCGCCGAGGAGGACGTCGCCCGGGTCCGCGCCGGGGACCACGTGACCATCCCGGTCCTGGCCAACGACACGCACCCGAACGGCCTCACCTTCGAACTCCTCCCCGAGCTGGAGGAGGCCCCGGCGGAGGGCCAGGGCCTGATGTTCGTGGCCGGTGACGTGGTCCGGTTCCAGGCACCGGCCGAGGCCGGCACCGTGACCGCCGTCTACACGATCGTGGACGAGGCCGGCCGGGTCGGTTCGGCCCGGATCACCATCTACGTGCAGGCCCGTTCCGACGACGCGAACGGCCCACCGGTCCCCGAACCGGTGGAGACCCGGGCGTTCTCCGGGGAGCGGATCCGGATCCCGATCAACACCTACGGGATCGATCCGGACGGCGACTCCGTGCAGCTGCTCGGCGTCAACGAGGGACCCCAGCTCGGCCGGATCGTGGCGAGTGGACCGACCTACCTGGACTACCAGCCCTACACCGACGCCGCCGGCACGGACACGTTCAGCTACACGGTCCGGGACCGGCTCGGCCTCGTCGCGACCGCACCGATCACGGTCGGTGTGATCCCGCCGCCGGACTCCAACCGGGATCCGGTGGCCGTGCCGGACGAGATCACGGTGCGACCCGGGCGTGCGATCCAGGCGGACCCGCTCGCGAACGACACCGACCCCGACGGCGACCAGCTGTATTTCGATGACCCGGCGTTCGCCGACATGGGCGGGCTCGAGCTGTCCCTCGCGGACGGCCGGGTCGCGTTCGACTCCCCGACGGAGCCCGGCACCTACATCGTCACCTACAACGTGACCGACCGGCACGGTGGTTCCGACACCGGTGCCCTCACCGTGATCGTCGACCCCGACCACGCCCCCCAGCCCCCGGTGGCGGTCGACGACGTGGTCCCGGCCAGCGCGATCCTCGGCGAGACCGTCGTGGACGTGATCGTGCTGGAGAACGACACCGACCCGGACGGCTCCGTCGAGGGCCTGGACGTCTCGATCCCGGCCGGCAACGACACCGCCCAGGCCGTCGGGAACAACGTCCGGATCCAGCTCGCGGACAGCCGTCAGGTGGTCACCTACCAGGTGACGGACGAGGACGGACTGAGTTCGTACGCGTTCATCGACGTGCCTGGACTGCTCGACACCGGCCCGGTGCTGCGGCCGGACGCGCCGCCGATCGAGGTGCTGGCGGGCGAACGCATCGACCTGCCGCTCGAGGACTACGTGGTCGCGCTCAGTGGTGACCCGGTGCAGCTCGCGGACACCACCAACGCCCGCGCCACGAACTCCGACGGGTCGAACCCGGTCGTGGACGCGACCACGCTGCAGTACACGTCGGACCCGAACTACGTGGGCGCCGCGTCGCTGACGTTCGAGGTCACCGACGCCGCTGACATCAACGCGGACGGCATCCTCACCTCGGTGCTCACTCTGGACATCACCGTCACCTCCGACGAGAACAAGCCGCCGCGGATGCGGGCCGGCTCCCTGTCCGCTGAGGTCGGCGGCGAGGAGGTCTCGCTGGACCTGTCCCGCCTGGCCGAGGACCCCGACGGCGACTCCGGACTCCTCGAGTACACGATCGTGGACCAGGTGGACGGGTTCGACGCCGAGATCTCAGACGGCGTGATCCTCACCGTCAGCGCCCACGACGACACCGCCAAGGGCGCCGTCGTGGACCTGATCATCAGCGTCACCGACGGCGAGAGCGAGCCCGTCACCGGCACCGTCACCCTGACGGCGACCGGGAGCACCCGCGAGCTGATCGTCGCCAACGACGACGACGCCAGCCAGATCCACCAGGGCGAGTCCACCAGCGTGGACGTGCTGGCGAACGACTCCAACCCGTTCCCGGACCAAGAGCGCACCATCCTGAGTGCGCAGGTGATCCAGGGCAGCGGGACGGCTACGGTCTCCGGCAACCAGGTGGTCATCACGCCGGCCCCCGAGTACAACGGGCGGCTGCTCGCCAGCTACACCGTGGTCGACGTGACCGGGGACCCCGACCGGGTGGTCGAGGCCCAGATCAGCGCCGCGGTGCTCGGCCGGCCCGACCCGCCGTACGTGCCACTCGTGGAGTCCGAGGGCAACCGTGAGGTGGTGCTCTCCTGGACCGCCCCGAACGACAACGGCGCACCCATCAGCGGCTACACCGTTTCCGGCGGCGGGGTGAGCCAGTCGTGCGCGACCACCACCTGCACCATCGGTGGCCTCACGAACGGCAACGTGTACTCGTTCACCGTGGTGGCGACCAACGAGGTGGGGGAGTCCGACCCGAGCCCCGCGTCCCGGGAGGCGATCCCGGACGTGCGGCCCGAGGCGCCCGCACCGCCGAGCCGCCCGGACTTCGGCGACGGCGAACTGATCGTGAGCTGGACCCCACCGGTGAACGAGGGCACCCCGATCACCAGCTACGACGTGCAGATCTCCCCGGCCACCGGCGGCACGAGCCAGCAGTCGGTGACCGGCACCTCGATGACCTGGGGCGGCCTGACGAACGGTCAGACCTACACGTTCCGGGTGCGCGCCATCAACGACGCTCCCGACCCGGGCGACTGGTCCGCGTGGTCCGAGGGGCAGTACCCCTCCGGCCCGCCGCTGCAGCCCGGGGCCCCGCAGGCGAACCGGGTCGACGACCCGGACGGGCGCCGACTCACGGTGAGCTGGACGCCGCCGAACAACAACGGCGACGCGATCAGCGCGTACTACCTGACTGTGCTCCAGGACGGGAACCCCGGCGCCCCGATCAGCCTGTCCGGGTCCGTCACCTCCCGCGAGGTGCAGGTGGACAACGGCCACGACTACACGTTCACCGTGGTCGCGGAGAACCGGTCGGGTCAGTCGCCGGCGTCCGCGCCGTCGAACCAGGTGCGCTCGTTCGGGCAGCCCGGCCAGGTCACCGGGGTGAGTGCGGCGCCGACCGGCCAGGACCAGCGGGCGACCGTGGCCCACACCGCGCCCGCGAGCAACGGGCAGGCCATCTCCCGGTACGAGTACAGCCTCTCCGGTGGTGGCGCGCAGTCGCTGCCGAGCAGCGGCGTCATCAGCACCCCGGGCGCGGACGGCACGTCGTACACGGTGCGGGTGCGCGCCTGCAACACCTACTGCGGCCCGTGGAGCGCGGCGTCGGCGTCGTTCTCGACGTACGGTCCACCGAGCACCACAGGCGTGAATATCACACCGTCCGCGAACGGGCAGCGCGTCTCGTTCTCCTGGACCGCCCCGGCCGACAGCAACGGCGCCAACATCTCTGCGACCCGGTACCGGATCGACGGCGGCGGCTGGACCGTGGTGAACGGTCGCACCGGGACTGCGTCGACGGGCGGCAACTGGGAGCAGAACCACACCATAGACGTGCAGGTGCAGAATCAGTACGGGCAGTGGAGTTCTGGCAGCGCCTCGCGCAGCCAGCGCGCCGAGGCTGACCCCACGCCACCGGTCAGCATCGGTGTCGATCGCGGCGGGCGGGAGACGTGTGAAGGTGGCGGCACGTGCTACCACGTCGTTCTGACCTACGCGAACCTTCCGGCGGTATCGGGCGGCTACGACGTGAGTTTCGTGGCGAGTCGTCCAGGCGGGGGTTGCAGCATGAGCAGACCTGATTCGGGCAGTGGCTCGGCCTACAACAACCTGAACCTGAGCGGGACCAGTAGTTGGTCGGCCCCAAGTTGGTACGGGGCCGGATGCGGCGGCGCGACAGTCACGTGGACCGTTCAGGGCGGCGGACAGACATATACAGGCAGCGGCACCTGGGTTGTGCCATGACGACAGAAGGATTCATGACCGCAACTGACACCCGCGCTGCCCTGACCGCCGAACAGGCGGGCTGGTTCGCGGAGACCTTCGAACGGCTCGTCGGCAACGTCTCCCAGGCGGTGCTCGGCAAGCCGCACGTGGTGCGCCTGGCGTTCACGTGCCTGCTCAGCGGCGGTCACCTGCTCCTGGAGGACTACCCGGGCACCGGCAAGACGTCCCTGGCTCGCGCCCTCGCGGCGACGGTGCAGGCCTCGCACAGCCGGATCCAGTTCACCCCGGACCTGCTGCCCTCCGACGTCACCGGCGTGACCATCTTCGACCAGGAGTCCCACAAGTTCCAGTTCCACAAGGGACCGATCTTCGCCTCCGTGGTGCTCGCGGACGAGATCAACCGGGCCTCCCCGAAGACGCAGTCCGCGCTCCTGGAGGTCATGGAGGAGGGCCGGGTCACGGTCGACGGCATCCCGCACGACGTCGGCCGCCCGTTCATCGTGCTCGCCACCCAGAACCCGATCGAGCAGGCCGGCACCTACCGGCTGCCCGAGGCCCAACTGGACCGGTTCCTGATGCGTTCCTCCATCGGCTACCCGGACTCCGACGCCACGATCGCGATCCTGGCCGGGAGCGCGATCCGAGACCGCTCGGCCACGCTGAGCCCGGTGATCACCGGCTCCGCCGTGGTGGACATGTCCGACCTCGCCGCGTCCGTGTACGTGGACCCGGCCGTGCTCTCCTACGTCACGCAGATCGCCGAGGCCACCCGCCGGGCCCCGGAGATCGCCCTCGGGGTGTCCGTGCGAGGGGCGCTCGCCCTGGTCCGCTCGTCGAAGACCTGGGCCGCCTCGCAGGGCCGTCACTACGTCATCCCGGACGACGTCAAGACGCTCGCCGAGCCGGTGCTCGCGCACCGGCTGGTCCTGGACGCCGAGGCCGAGTTCGAGGGTGCCCAGGCCGGCACCTCACTGACCCGCATCCTCGCCGAGGTGGCACCGCCGGCGCAGCGGGCATCGGTGACCTCCTGACGTGAGCGGATTCGGCACCGAGGGCGTCCCACGCTCGATCAACTCCACCACCAGCTCGGTCACCCGCGTGGTGGCCGGTCTGGTGACCCAGGTACGGCGGACCACGAGCGTCCTCACCTGGGTCACGCGGGCCGCGTGGGTGGTGCTCGGCGCCGGCGTCGTCGCGCTCGTGGCGGGGTTCTCGTTGAACTGGATCGAGCTGATCGTCCTCGGCGCCGGATTCGTCTTCGCGCTGCTGGGAGCCGCGATCTTCGCGATCGGTCGGCACCCGTACGCCATCAGTCTGCGCCTGCGCGAGGGGCGCGTGGTGGTCGGCGAACGGGCCATGGGCGGCATCGACATCCGCAACACGTCCACCTCGGCCGTGCTGCCGGCGCGCATCGAGCTGCCGGTCGGGACCACCCGGGCGAGCTTCGCCCTGCCCGCCCTGCCGCCTGAGGGTGAGCATGACGAGCTGTTCGCGATCCCGACCACCCGCCGCGGCGTCATCGTCGTGGGGCCGGTGTCCTCGGTGCGCGGCGACCCGCTCGGGCTGATCCGCCGCTCGGTGCTGTGGACCGAGCCGGAGGAGCTCTATGTCCACCCGCGCACCATCCGGATGGGCGGCTCCGCGGCCGGGTTCCTGCACGACCTCGAGGGCCGCGAGACCCGGGAGATCACGAACGCGGACCTGTCCTTCCACGCCCTGCGTGAGTACGTCCCCGGCGACGACCGCCGCTACGTGCACTGGCGGTCCTCGGCCCGCACCGGGACGCTCATGGTGCGCCAGTTCGAGGAGACCCGCCGCTCCCACCTGGTCCTCGCGATCTCCGCCCAGGAACGCGACTACGCGGACCCGGACGAGTTCGAGCTGGCGATCTCCGCCGTCGGGTCCTTGGGCCTGCAGGCCCTCAACAGCGAGAAGCAGCTCACCGCGATGACCTCACACGAGGTGCTCCGCACCTCCGCACCGCGGCTGTTCCTGGACGAGCTGACCCGGCTCGAGACCGTGAAGTCGCCCACCACCGTCGTGGAGATGGCCCGGACCATCACCCGGGACGTGCTCCGCGCCACGGTCGCCGTGCTGATCTGCGGCTCCAGCGTGTCCGCCCGGGACATCCGCGCTGCCGGCGCCGTGCTGCCCGTCGGTGTGCGCGCGCTGGCCATCCAGGCCCGCCTCGGCGCCGAGCCGTCGGTGCACCGGCTCGGGTCGGTCACCGTGCTCGAGCTCGGCGCCCTGGAGGACCTGCCCCGGGGTTTCCGGAAGCTGGAACGATGAGCGCCCCCGTCATGGCCATGGACCCGGTCCAGGCGGACGAGCCCACGCCGGGCCGTGGCCCGCTGCCGGTGTTCAACTGGTTCACCCGAGCCAGGGTGATCAACGCCGTCGTCCCGGTGGTGCTGCTCGCGATGGCGCTGGCGCCGCTGCAGCAGGTCTACCTGACCGGTCACCTGTACATCACGGTCATCGGGGGACTGGTGCTCGGCGGTGGCATCGCCGTCCTCGGTGCGATGCGCCGGCTGAGCACCCTGACCGTGCTGGCCGTGGCCCTGGTCGTGTTCTTCCTGTGCGGAGCGCTCGCCGCACCGACCACCGCGATCGCCGGAATCCTGCCCACCCCCACCACCTGGCGGGTGATGGGCCTGGGCATGGTCACCGTCTGGAAGTCCGTCCTCACGCTGGACCCGCCGCTGGGCACCGGGAGCGGGCTGCTCCTGCTGCCCTACGTGCTGGCCTTCTTCGGAGCCCTGATCTCGGTCACCATCTCGCTCCGCGCCAAGCACTACAGCCTCTCGCTGATCCCGCCGGCCCTGGTCCTGATCGCCTCGATCCTGTTCGGCACCCGGCTCTCGGTGCTGGCCGGAGTGCTCGGCGTGGCCGGGGTGCTGATCTCGCTGACCTGGGTCGCCTGGCGCGCGGACCGGCTGGAGCCGAACCGGGTTCTCGCGGCCTCCATCGTGCTCGGTCTGGCCGCGCTCGGCGGCACCAGCGCGTCGGTGTTCGCGGCCCCGACCACCCCCCGCGTGGTGCTGCGTGACTTCGTGGACCCGCCACCGGACCCGCAGGACTACTCCAGCCCCCTGGCCGGGTTCCGCAACTTCGTCGACGACCAGGCCGAGGACACCGTGTTCACGGTGGACGGTTTGCCCGGCGGCACCGAACGGATCCGCCTCGCCGCCCTGGACGCCTACAACGGCACCGTCTGGAACGTCGCCGGCGGGGACAGTGCGGGCACCGGCGCGTTCATGCGCACCGGTGAGCGGATCGCCGTCGACGTGCCTGAGAACGCCGTGAGCACCTCGGTGGACGTCGGTGAGTACCGCGGGGTGTGGCTGCCGAACGTGGGCAACACCCTGGACGTCGACTTCACCGCCGGCGACACCGACGCGCTCACCGACTCCTTCTACTACAACTCCGCCACGGACACCGGCCTGGTCACCGTCGGGCTGACAGAGGGCGACGCCTACGACCTGCTCTCCGCCCCCGCGGGTGCCGAGCCGGACGACGTCACCCAGCTCGTGGCGTCCCGGATCGCCCAGCCCGCGCCACGCAACGTGCCGGACATCATCGGGTCCCTCGCTGGTCAGTGGGCCGCGGACGCGAACTCCGACTACGCCAAGGTGGAGGCGATCGCCAGCGCGCTGAGCACGCAGGGCTTCTTCTCGCACGGGCTCGTCGGGGAGGTGCCATCGCGCCCCGGGCACGGTGCCGCACGGCTGCTGAGCATGTTCGAGGGCGAGCAGATGGTCGGCGACGACGAGCAGTACGCCGCCGTGATGGCCCTGATGATCCGCGAGCTCGGCTACCCGGCCCGGGTGGTGATGGGCTTCGAGGTCCCCACCGGGTCCGACGCCGGCTCCGTGGCGATCACCGGTGACGATGTGGCCGCCTGGGTGGAGGTGCCGTTCGACGGCGTCGGCTGGTTGCCGTTCTTCCCGACGCCGGACGAGGACCAGATCCCGCAGAGCGAGGACCCGGACCCGGTGGACCGGCCGCAGCCGCAGGTGCTCCAGCCGCCGCCGCCCCCGCAGGAACCGCCGGACGTGCCCCCGCAGGACCGCGACGACGCAGACGTCGAGGACCAGCAGATGAAGGACGAGGAGTCCTTCGTACGCTGGCTCCTGATCGGTGCCGCAGTCGGCGTGCCGATCCTGGTGCTGCTCAGCCCGTTGATGGTGATCGCTGCGCTCAAGGCCCGACGGCGGAAGCGCCGTCGGGTGCGCGGCGCGCCCGTGCAGCGCATCGCCGGGGGCTGGTCCGAGATCGAGGACCAGGCGGTCGACCTGGGCGTCACGCATGGGCCCGGGTCGACCCGGCGCGAGGCCGCGGCGAGCTTCGACGAGGCCTTCCCGGCCGCGGCCACGGTGGCGCTCGCCCGGCGCGCGGACGCGAGCGTGTTCGCGCCGGAGACGGCGGCGGACTCCGACGCCGTGGCGTACTGGCAGGACGTCGGCACGGCCACCGGCCGGCTCCGGCACGGCGTGAACCGGCGCCAGCGCCTGCGGGCCCGTTTCTCGGTACGTTCGCTGCGCCGTCGAACCTGATACTGGTCCGTCGGGACGAGCCCTGCCCGTCCGACTAAGGTGCTGCCATGGTGTGGTTCGAACTTCAGAAGCGGTGGATCTCCCGTCCCGAGATCGAGTCCCTCTGCGACAAGCTCCTGGCGGAGGCGAAGCAGCGGCTCGGCATCGATTCCTACCAGCGGGTCCTGCTGTTGCCGCCGGACATCACCCGCGCCCACGCGGGCGTCGGCTGGATGACGGAGTACCTCTACCACCGCCTCGACGAGGCCGGCGCCGAGGTCCACGTGATCCCCACGCTCGGCCAGCACGTGCCGCACACGCCGCAGGACAACACCTGGATGTTCGGGTCGATCCCCGAGGAGCGCATCCACGCCCACGACTGGAAGAACGGCGTCACGAACGTCGGCACGGTGCCGGCGGAGTTCGTCCGCGAACGCACCGGCGGTGCGGTGGACTGGGAGATCCCGGTCGACCTGAACACGATGACGGTCACCGAGAAGTGGGACCTGATCATTAACATCGGGCACGTGGTGCCGCACGAGGTGCTCGGCTTCGCGAACCACAACAAGAACTACTTCATCGGGCTCGGCGGCAAGCGCACCCTGGGCGCCTCGCACATGGCCTCCGCGGTGTACGGGATCGAGAACAACCTCGGCAATCTGCTCACCCCGGTGCGGGCGTGCTTCAACTACGCCGAGGAGAACTTCCTCCAGGACCTGCCGGACGTGTACCTGCAGGTCGTCATGGACTACGCCGAGGACGGCAAGCTGGCCCACTCCGGGGTGTTCGTCGGCGACGACGTCGAGACCTACTTCGCGGCCGCACGCTCCAGCCTGGGCCAGAACATCACCCAGTTCGACGAGCCCGTGGACAAGATCGTCGCCGTCATGCAGGAGGACGAGTTCCGGGCCACCTGGGTCGCGAACAAGGCGGTGTACCGCACCCGCATGGCGATGGCCGACGGCGGTGAGCTGCTCGTGATCGCGCCGGGCGTGGAGCGGTTCGGTGAGCAGCCCGAGGTCGATGCGCTGATCCGCAAGTACGGCTACCTGAGCAAGAGCGAGGTCCTGGAGCTGTACAAGACCGAGGCGGACATGCAGGACATCCCGCACGGCACCGCGCACCTGGTGCACGGCTCCTCCGAGGGCCGGTTCACGATCACCTACGCGCCCGGGCACCTGACCAAGGAGGAGATCGAGTCGGTCGGCTACGGCTATCTCGACCTGTCCGAGGCCCTGGCCCGGTACGACCCCGCGGTGATGCAGGACGGCTGGAACACGATGCCGGACGGCGAACGGGTCTTCTATATCTCGACGCCGTCGGCGGGCCTATGGGCCACGCGGGAGAAGTTGTCCCAGCGCGCCGAACACGAGCAGCACTCCTGAACGGCGGGCCGACCCTGCAACCCGCACCCGGAAACCCGCGCGCCCGCCTCAGCCTGACCGGTGGGGCGGCCGAGTACCTCGCCGCGCCCGCGGACCGCAGCCTGTGGCCGGACACCTGGACCCTGCAGCGGATCCGCCGGGACGCCCTCGGCGCCCTCGCGCGGGTGTACTGCGGGTGGCCCCGCACGGTGGCAGCGGCGGTGGCCATCCTGCTCGGGGCCGGTGGCGGGTTCCTCCTGGTTCTGGGACACGACGCCATCACCATGGGCGGGCTGGCCGAACGGATCATCGGGTTCGTGCTCGTCGTCGCGGCGATGGCCGCGGGCGGGTACGTGCTGCTGACCGGCGTGCGGCTGGTCGCGGCCATGTCCGCGTGGGGCCGGATCCGGCCCCAGGACCGGGTGCTCACGCCCGGCGCCCTGTTCACCCCGGCGTTCGCTGTCCGGGTGGTCGGTGCCGTGCTGGCCCTCGCCGGTGCGATCGTCCTGATCGTCCGGCAGGCCAACCTCGACACGAGCCTGCCGACCGTCGGTGCCGTCGCTCTGATCGCGACCGGGCTGATCGCCGGCCTCGGGGTGCTCGGCTCCCTGCTGGCGGTGCTGCTCGGGCAGCGTGCACCCGCGGCGCCGGTTGCAGCCGCGACCGGGGCCGGCCAGTTCGCGCCCGGTGGGTACGCCCCGGCGGGCCCGCCTGCCGCGGCCGACCCGCAGCAGTGGCAACCCGATGCTGGGCAGCCCGCTGGTCAGCTGGGCGCGGCCGCCGCGCCCGGGGCGGACCCCTGGGCGGCGCAGCAGCCGCAGCCAGGTCAGGCGGACGCGCAGCCGTGGGCCCAGCACGCGCAGCCGGGTCAGGCGGACGCGCAGCCGTGGGCCCAGCACGCGCAGCCAGGTCAGGCGGACGCGCAGCCGTGGGCCCAGCACGCGCAGCCAGGTCAGCCCGAGCCGGGGGCATGGCCGGCGCCACCAGCGCAGCAAGGGATGGCCGATCAGCAGTGGGCGCAGCTGCCGCAGCCGGGGCAGTCGCCACAGCCAGGTCAGCCGGACGCACAGCCGTGGGCCCAGCCTCCCGCCGAGCCTGGGCAGCCGGGTGCCGCGGCCTGGGCGCAGCCGACCGCCGAAGCTGGGGCCCCGCCCGCCGCGTGGACGGCGCAACCCGCCACGGACGGCCACGGCCCGGGCGCACCCGTGCCCCCGCCGTCGGCGGCTGTTCCGCCCGCCGGACCGACCACGGACCGCCACGACCCGGCCGCACCCGTGCCCCCGCCGTCGGTGGCCGTTCCGCCCGCCGGACCGACAACCGAAGACGACGACTTCGACGACGTCGAGCACACCCGCCTCGTGCACCGTCACGTGCCCGCCGCGGTCCGGGAGGACGCGACCCGCGCCGTGCGCGCTGCGCAGATCCAGGTGCTCCTCTCCGACGGCCGGCACCTGCCGCTGAACGCGACCACGCTGCTCGGCCGCGCACCGCAGTCGCGGTCGGGCGAGGAGGTGGAAGGGCTCCTCGAGGTCGACGATCCCGCCGTCTCCAAGACCCACCTGGCGGTGCGGGTCGAGGGCAACAAGGTCTGGGTCACCGACCGGGCGTCCACGAACGGGACCTCCGTCAAGGGCCCCGGGGGCGAGGAGTCCGATCTGGAACCGTGGCAGGAGACGCTCGTACCCGTCGGCGGCGAGGTGCGGTTCGGCCACGTGGTGCTGTCGGTGCTGCTGGACGAGACGGCGGGTTGAGACGTCCGGACTGCCCGCGCGCCGGGTGGGTTACACTGCCGAACATGCGCGCAGTTGTCCGCTTGCTCCTTCCCTGCCGCGGCGAGGCCCTCTAGGCCGATCCTCGTCGCGGAGTTGTGGTGCCCGGCCCCCACAGCCGAACGAGCGACAAGGACCATCATGAGCAAGCGCACCACCTACGGAATGCCCGTAGCGAAGTACATCCCGTTCCACGACACGAACGCTGTGGACCTGCCGGACCGCACCTGGCCGGGCAAGCGGATCCAGGTGGCCCCGCGGTGGCTGTCCACCGACCTGCGGGACGGCAACCAGGCGCTCATCGAGCCGATGGACCCCGAGCGCAAGCGGAAGATGTTCGACCTCCTGGTCCGGATGGGCTACAAGGAGATCGAGGTCGGGTTCCCGTCGGCGTCGCAGACGGACTTCGACTTCGTCCGGTCGATCATCGACGATGACGCGATCCCCGAGGACGTGACGATCTCCGTCCTGACCCAGGCCCGGCAGGAGCTGATCGAGCGGACCGTGCAGTCCGTGATCGGCGCCCACCATGCCACCGTGCACCTGTACAACGCGACCGCACCGGTGTTCCGGGACATCGTGTTCCGCAACGACAAGGACGCCACGAAGGAACTCGCGACGGCGGGCACCCAGCACGTCATGGACTACGCGGAGAAGCTGCTCGACCCGGGCACCGAGTTCGGGTACGAGTACTCCCCGGAGATCTTCATCGACACCGAGATCGAGTACGCGCTCGAGGTGTGCGAGGCCGTCATGGACGTGTGGGGGCCTGAGGACGGGCGGGAGATCATCCTGAACCTGCCGGCCACCGTGGAGCGTGCCACGCCGAACGTGTACGCCGACCAGATCGAGTGGATGAGCCGGCAGCTGAGCCGCCGCGAGAACGTGTCCCTGTCCGTGCACCCGCACAACGACCGGGGCACCGCCGTGGCCGCCGCCGAGCTGGCGGTCATGGCCGGCGCGGACCGGATCGAGGGCTGCCTGTTCGGCCAGGGCGAGCGCACCGGGAACGTGGACCTGGTCACCCTCGGCCTGAACCTGTACTCCCAGGGCGTGGACCCGCTCATCGACTTCTCCGACATCGACGAGATCCGCCGCACCGTCGAGTACTGCACCCGGATGGACGTCCACCCGCGCCACCCCTACGGCGGCGACCTCGTCTACACGGCGTTCTCCGGCTCCCACCAGGACGCGATCAAGAAGGGCTTCGCGGTCCGGGAGCAGGAGATCGAGAAGGCCGGCGGGGACGACGCGGACGTCGTCTGGACCGTGCCGTACCTGCCCGTGGACCCCCAGGACGTCGGCCGCAGCTACGAGGCCGTGATCCGGGTGAACTCCCAGTCCGGCAAGGGTGGCGTCGCGTACCTGCTGCAGAGCTCGCGGAACCTCGACCTGCCGCGCCGGCTCCAGATCGAGTTCTCCCGGATCGTGCAGCGGCACACCGACGCCTACGGCGGCGAGATGAGCGCAGAGCGGCTCTGGGAGATCTTCTCCGACGAGTACCTGCCGGCCACCGAGGAGAACGGCCTGACGGCGTGGGGCCGGTTCGCGCTGCACGCGACCCAGGTCTCCTCCGCCGGCGACGGCAGCGACGACGTGCTCACCGCCACCCTGCGCGACGGCGAGGACGAGGTCACCGTCCAGGCCCGCGGCAACGGTCCGGTCGCCGCGTTCGTCGCGGCCCTCGCGCAGCGCTCCGTGGAGCTCTCCGTGCTGGACTACGCCGAGCACGCGCTCTCCGAGGGCGGTGACGCCGCCGCAGCCGCGTACGTCGAGTGCGAGGTCGACGGACAGGTGATCTGGGGCGTCGGCATCGACCCCTCGATCACGACGGCGTCGTTCAAGGCGATCATCTCGGCGGTCAACCGCGCCGTGCGCTGAGCGCGCCTGAGCGCGCACGCGGGGCACGCGTGGTGACCGGCTCACGTCGGTCATCGTGACCACGCGCCGACCTCCACCTTCAGGCCGGCGTCACCAACCACCGGCACCCGCCGCACCGAGGCGGGTGACCGGTGCGGGTTCGGCGCGCGGCGGTCCACGACCCCAGGACCGCGCGCGATCAACCCGCGTGAGAGCGCCGTCCCGGCCCATCCGGCCACGGGGCGGCGCTCTCGCCATGGCTCGGGGTGGGCGCTGTGGGAGCGGCACGCAGCACGAGTTCACGCGTACGCGCTGCGCCAACCCGGACCAGATCGAGCACAGGAGATCGTTGCTGAGACGTTTCTCGTTGCGTGGCAGCGGCTCGCATATGTTCCCGGTCACGGCCTGCCGTGGCTGCTCGTCGTTGCTCGCAACACCATCCGACACAGCGATCGGTCTCGGTACCGGGATCGCCTTCTCACGGCAGAGCTCGGCCGACTCATAGAGCTGACCGACGAGCGGGCAAATGCCGGGGCAGTCGTCGCTGAGCGGGATCTCTTGCTGCGTGAGTTCGGTGCACTGCCGCGTCAGCAGCGTGAGGCTCTGCTGCTGGTGAGCTGGGATGGGCTGTCGGTCACCGACGCTGCCAGGTCGCTGGATGCTCGACCGGCACCTTCAAGGTCCGGCTGCAAAGAGCGTGGCGGCGCCTGCAGTGGGCTGGAGGTCAGTGTCCCGTCGGCCGCGGTCTTCTTGCCCGTCCCGTAGGCCTCGAGCCAATGGCGCAGCGTGCCTCGCACGATGCCCAGGTCCTCAGCGATGCCGCAGACCGTGGTCCCGGCGTGGACTCATACGAGTCGACGGCCTGACGACGGAACTCCTCGGAGTAGTTCTTCCTGGCCATGATCCTTGGATCATCTCCCTCACTCCCTGCCCATTACGGGTGCGGGATTCGGCGTGTCCATGAACCGGGGTCAGTCCCCGCGCTCCGGGGCACAACGGCGCCACGCGCCCCCAGGACGCTCGGTCTCTCCTGATCGGGGTGCCACACGGGGAAGAAGCGTGGTTGCGATCCTGGTCGAGGATGCGTCGCAGGATGGCTCGGACCACGTGCGGATCTGCATCGAGGCGTTGGAACCGGGGCACGACGCTCGACACCAGCCAACGCCACCGGTCGTCGTAGTTGGTAATGCGCGGCCACACCCGTCCGCCGAGGCCACGCGGGTTCGTACGGCCGAGGGTGTGGAAGTAGAACGATGTGAAGGACTCGATCGCCTGGCACGGTCCACGTGTCTCGAACGTCGTTGCCGACCCGATCGAGACGACCCGGGCGTACCCGTCGGAGAGGCGATCGAAGTTGGGTTGCACTACGACGCGCTGCTCGTGCTCGAGAAGGAGGAGATTGCCTTTCCAGACAAGATCCCGTGCTCTTTCTCGGGCCGCTGGCGACGTGTTCGCGTCCTCCAGTACCCGGCGGCCCTGGTCGAGTGCTTCGAATCCGGCCAGCACGGGTGCATAGCGACGCTCGTTTCGCAGGAGGGCGCGGAGCAGTTTGATCCCGTCTTCTGAGGTGACGTAAGCGAGGTGGACCCAGAACAGATCGTCGAAGATGTCGTTGTTCGTCGCCCGGATCGTGTTCGCGTCCTCCGTGAGCACCCGCCACCTCCTCGGTCTGTGAATTTGACCAGAGGAACCCCTGAAAGCGGTCTCGATGTGAAGTGGAAGGAGGGCAACGCGGACGTGGTGCGACGCGATCGCCGCCATCCCGGCCCACTTGAAGTACGTGGGCAGAGCCATGTAGGCCCAGGCATAGGACGACGAGATCTCCCGGTTGCGGTGGACGGCGCAGCGTTCGTCCACCAAGATCTCTTCGGCCAGGGCTTTCCAGCCGGCGATCGTGCGAGGAGGGCCCTGCTGCTGGATTTGATCAAGTGCAAGAAGAAGCCGTTCGCCGCCGAAGTCTCCCTCGGCCAACACTCTAGGAGCCCCCACAGGCATGGCCCGCGCCGGGTTGAGGCTGCGCGCCCTGCTCAGCGACCCTTGGCGGTGCTCGCGCCGGGGCAGGCGGGACGAGGGGCGTACCCCCACCGATTGAGCGGCGTTGGTCCCGGTCATTGCCGGGTTCCTCGGACCATGCTGCGGCGGTCGCACGGCGTCGAACCGCGCTCTACCCAAACTCGTCATGTGTGCCTCCTGGATGATGTGAGGGTGAACCCCCTCATGCATATGACCGTTGTCGGACATGGATCGTGAGGCTGTCAGCCGCATCGCGGCCGTGGTGAGAGTGTTTCCACAGCGCCACTTCGAGCGTGACCACACCGATGACACGTCCTTCGTCCCACATCACGAATCCGAGGCCATCCGACGTTTCCTGATCGTGGTCCACGCATCGGCGCCGATGCTCGTGATGGCCAGCTTGACGGCTGGGCCCATCCGGGCGGTGATCGAGACGTTCGCGCCGGCGCCCAGGACCGCCGAGACGAGGGTGGGGGAGTAGAACGCCTAGTCGCCACGCACCAGCACCGTGAGGCGACCGCGTCGCTCTGGCGGACGTGCCCGAACGGTGATCAGAGGTGCGGCCGTGGTCGCGTGAGTGTCTCGACGCGTGAAGCGGGCCGACCGAGCACGGCGGAGCAAGGCGCTCTAGCGCCGGGGTGCCTCGCGCTTCGGGAGATGGGCGGCCCCGATGGCTACCGAGACGATCCAAGGGACGAGCCGGAGCGGGTCGAACCGGTGGTCGGCTATGGGCCAGTAGACCACCGCAGCAAAGGTCAGGACGATCATGAGCAACAAAGCGACAGCCGCTGCCCGTACTGGCTCTGAAGTGACGAGAGGCCGTGACCCGTGCCGGCACGCCGGTTCGAGTGGCGCGAACGGCTCGACATCACGATGGCTCGACGCCGCACACCTTGGGCTTGCTCGCGAGATGTCGAGATCGGGGTCGTGCAGCACCTCGACCGCCTTGGCCGGTCGCGCAGGCACTCTCGGGTCGCACCTGGGGAACGCGACCCCGACCCCGAGCCCCCACCCGTGCATCGCAGACTCCTGCGTATGCGTTCCGGAACTTGACTTCTCCGCGACCCGGCTTTGGCTCGAGGGACGTCCTCGGTTCGGAGGTCTTCTCTGCCGTGGAGCTTAGCTGTCTTCATGATGCGATTCCTTTTCTCGACGGTCGCGCTTCCCTCCTTCGACCAGTACCGGTCACGCGGCGTGATGCGGCTGATCTCACTGCCTCTCGGGCACCGAGGCGCGCGGACGGGGTGGACATCTCCCCGCCCACACATCACATCCGGCCGCGCAGAGGTGTCTAGGCAGTGAGACCCCGTTCGGGATCGAAATCAGTCAGGAGAAGCATTCATGTTCCGTACTCCACACATCCTCATCGTCGGTGGCGGCTATGCCGGCTTCTACGCCGCGTGGCACCTCGAGAGGCGCCTCAAGCAGTCCGAGGCATCCGTGGCCATCCTCGATCCCCGTCCGTACATGACCTACCAGCCGTTCTTGCCGGAGGTAGTTGCGGGTTCGATCGAGGCACGGCATGTGGCCGTGTCGCTGCGCAGGCACCTGCGGCGAACCACCGTGCTGAGCGGACGCGCCACGTCTATCGACCATGTGAGCAAGTCCGTGCACGCGCGGATGAACGACGGGCGGGAGGTAGAGCTCGCGTACGACACCATCGTGGTCACGGCTGGGGCCGTCACTCGGACGCTGCCCGTGCCGGGCATCGCGGAGTCAGCCTTCGGCCTCAAGCACGTCGAGGAAGCCGTCGCGATCCGTGATGCGTTCCTCACAGCGCTCGACCGAGCCGCGGACATGCCGAAGGGACCGGCGCGCACCAGAGCACTGACCGTCACGTTCATCGGGGGTGGCTTCGCCGGTGTCGAAGGGTTCGGGGAACTGTTGAGCCTGTCGCGCGCCGCCCTGAAAAGGTATCCGGAAATCTCCCCGGACGAGCTCAACTTCCACCTGGTGGAGGCGAGCGAGCGCATCCTGCCCGAGGTTTCCGCCAAGACCGGCGCGTGGGTGGTGCGGTCATTTGAGCATAGAGGTGCCCGTGTGCACCTGAGGACAACCGTCACCTCGGCTTTAGGAGGCGAGGTCATCCTGTCCTCGGGCGAGCGCTTCGAGTCCGATCTGATCGTGTGGACAGCCGGGATTGCCGCCAACCCGACAATCTCCAAGCACACCGACCTGCCCATCAATCAGCGCGGCCTGCTCATCGTGCGCCCCGACCTCCGCATCGGCACGGACGACCACCCGGTGGTCGACGCGTGGGCGACGGGCCCCGCGTGCACGACGGGCGACGCGTGGGCGGCGGGCGACAACGCCGCAGTGCCGGACCTGACACGCACCGCGTCCCCGCCATACGCCTACACCGTGCCCAACGCACAGCACGCTGTTCGTCAGGGCAAACGACTTGCCCGCAACATCACGAAGACGCTGCGCGGCGGGGTGACCCGGCCGTACCGACACCGCAGCCTCGGAACCGTCGCGACGCTGGGACTTGGGACCGGAGTGTTCGAGGCCGGGCCCGTGGTCATCAAGGGATTTCTCGGGTGGCTGATCCATCGCGGTTACCAAGTCCTGGCCATCCCTACCTGGGAACGCAAGATTCGAGTCGCCTCCGTCTGGGTCACCGCACTCTTCCTGGGACGCGACGTCGTGTCGCTGGCCTCGGTCCAACGACCCCGACATGAGTTTGTCAGCGGCGGCCGTCTCGAGCTTCGCACCACGTCGGAGGAGGGTCTAGCGGATGCTGCTTGAGCGGTGGGCAACGCAGTGAGGCCGACGAGTCGTTCCCCACCGCTGGTCGCACACGTTCGGCGTCATCTCCATGGCGGCGATGGTGGTCCTCCTGGTGACGGGGGTGTACCTCGCGTTCTTCTACGAGCCGTCGGGCCCCACGTCACCTACGACGGCAGTACAAGCCGCCGACGGGCATGGAAGTGTCGCCGGCCTACACATCTACGCTTCACCTCAGCTTCGAGGTCCGGCGGTGGATACCGATCCGGCGCCAGTCCGCTTCGTCCTCTGCGACGCGCTGTGGGCGCCTGTGTCCTTGCCACCCGACACTCGTTGCTCCGGTGAGCTGATGCCCGTCATCGCAGGCTTTCCCGAACTACCCTGACCTGCGCGTGTACGCGTCACGCGTGCCTCCTCCGGTGAAGTGGGGGCGGATCCCTCATCACCTACGGCCGCGCGAGAGCGCGGGCTGTGAGGCTGGTTGATGGGGCAGCGCAGCGCAGGGGGCTCAGTTCCACAGCGTGAGCTTGTGCGGGTTCATGACCGTGCGGATCTCGGAGATGAGGCCGTCCACGACTTCGAGGGTGACCACACCGATGACACGTCCTTCGTCCCACATCACGAAGCCGAGTCCGTCCGGTGTCTCCTGCGGCTGAACCGTCCCGTACCGGTTGGTCGCCAGCACGTTCATGATGAAGGTTGCCACCTGACGTGCTCCGATCACGGGCTTGCGTGCGGCCGTGACGACACCGCCTCCGTCGGACCTCCAGGTGACCTCCGGATCCAGCACGGCGACCAGGCCGGCGATGTCCCCGCTTCGGACGGCCGCCGCGAAGGCGGTCACGACCTCGTCGTGCTCTGCACGAGTCACCTGACGTCCGCGCCCGTTCTGCACCCGCCGTCGGGCGGAGGTGGCGAGCTGTCGGCAGGCCGCTGGCGTCCGTCCGACGATATCTGCGATCTCGTTGAAGGGCATCGCGAAGATGTCGTGCAGCACGAACGAGACTCGTTCTGCGGGGGTCATGGATTCGAGGACGAGGAGCAGGGCCGTGCTCACTGTGTCGTCCAGCGTGACCTGCTCGAGCGGGTTGGTGGCCGCTACCGGCAAGCCGTTGGCTGCGTGAGCCGGTATGGGCTCTGGCAGCCACGGTCCGACGTAGGTCTCTCGCCTCCACCGCGCAGACTTGAGGACGTTGAGGCAGACACGGCTGGCCACGCGCGTCAGCCATGCCGCAGGGACCTCGATCACGTCCCGCTCCTCCTGGCTCAACCGGTACCAGCGGACGTAGGTCTCCTGGACCGCGTCCTCTGCTTCGGCCATGGTCCCGAGCATCCTGAACGCCAACGAGATGAGGTGCCGTCGCTCGGCGAGGACCTCGGCCCCCGGCTCCGCCTTGTCCGCTGTCTGCGCCTCAGGGCCCACTCCGCCTGCTGTGTCGTCCACCTGTGTACCTCCTCTGACCTTCTCGACCGGGTGAGGGACTGATATGTGAGGCGGCCCCCTCACATTCTCAGATCTTGGCAGGTCATACCTGTGACCCACCGAAACACGCTGCGGTCGCCGTCGTCATCGACGGCGCCGAGAACGGAGACCCATGCGCATCTTCCTCGCTGGCGGCACTGGGGTCATCGGCAGGAGACTTGTTCCCGCACTGATCGCCGCGGGGCACGAGGTCGTTGCCACGACTCGCCGGCTCGAGAACGTCGATCAGATCAACCGTTCGGGTGGGAAGGGCGTCGTCGTCGACGTCTACGACGCCGCGCGCCTCACCGAGCTGATCTGGACTGCGGCACCGGACCTGGTCATGCACCAGTTGTCCGACCTCCGCCATTTCGACACCGAGGCCACCGCGCGGATCAGGAGAGTGGGTACGAGGAATCTCGTGGCGGCCGCCCAGCAAGCCGGCGTCGGGCGAATCGTGGTGCAGAGCATCGCTTGGGCCTACGAAGACGGCTACGGGCTGGCCAGCGAGGACGAACCGATCGAGGAGGGGTCCGCCGTGGCAGCGATGGAGGAGCTCGTGGGACGCCTGGCCACTGCGACCATCCTCCGCTACGGCTGGTGGTACGGCCCAGGCACCTGGTACGCCGAGGGCGGTCGGGTTGCCGACGCGGTGGCAGAAGGCCTCCTTCCCGCGACTCGCACCGTCAACTCCCTCGTGCACGTCGATGACGCCGTCTCGGCGACCGTCCAGGCGATCGACTGGCCCGCGGGCGTCTACAACATCGCCGACGACGAGCCCGCGCCGGGCACGCAGTGGTTGCCCGTGTACGCGAATGCTATCGGTGCGCCCGCACCGACGTCACCGGTTTGGACCAACCGGTCCCCGGGTGGCCGGGGCGCGTCGAACGCCAAGGCAAGAGCTGCAGGCTGGAAGCCCAGCCACCCCACGTGGCGGTCGGGGTTCGCTGCGGCAGCGCTGGGAGACGAGTGAAACGTCCTGCTGCCGCGCCCTATGGGAATGCGACAGATGCCCGGTCCGCCGCGACGTCTCCCTGAGCCGTTCGCGAAGGCCCGGCAGACGGCCAGATCAGCGCTCCCAGGGGATGACAGTCCAGATCGGCGCCAGGTCCAGGTGCCAGTCGAGCAGGTCGTCGCTGGTGAGAGGCGGCAAAGCCGGGGCAACGTCGGCGGCAGGCAAAGACGGCTCGCTGAGAAACAGCGGCTCGATCCCGGCGAACAGCAGCATGACGACGATGTCTCCGACGATCCGCCACGAAATGGGCAGCTCGCACGACGGGCACGAGCACAGCAACTCAGCCTCGGCACGCGGTCTGACATCCATCCGCACGACGGCCGACGCCATGTCCACGCTGATCTCGGCATCGCACCGTGGGCAAATCATCGGTATCTCGATCACGACAACCTCCTCCACTGGTCAGGATGTACCTCTCCGACCGAGCAGCACCCAGTCTTGTGAGGCGACAGGCCTTCACCAGCAACGACGAGCGAGCCGCAGCCCTGGCGCCCTGGCTGGAGCACGACAACACTGAACGTCGCCATAGCGCACTCGGAGGCAAGCCAGCAATCAGCCGTCTGCCACCAACCTGATGGCCGGGTACAGCTATGCGGGGTGGTGCGGCCGGGCCCGGTGGGCCGGTCCCGGCGCCACGGGCGACCGCGGCTGCGCGTCGGGACCGCTCGTTGTCGGTGAGATGAGGGACAATGTCCGGGTGAAGCTCTACCGGGACGAGGCCGTGGTGCTGCGTACCCGCAAGCTCGGGGAAGCGGACCGGATCCTCACGCTGCTCACCCGCACGCACGGGCAGGTCCACGCCGTCGCGAAGGGGGTGCGCCGCACCTCCTCGAAGTTCGGTGCCCGCCTCGAGCCGTTCAGCGTGATCGACCTGCAGTTGTACAACGGGCGCAACCTGGATGTCGTCACGCAGGTGGACACGCTCGCCCCGCACGGCCGCGCGATCAGCGGGGACTACGGCCTGTTCACCACGGCGACGGCGATGGTCGAGACCGCGGAACGGCTCACCGAGATCGAGCGGGAGCCGGCCACCCAGCAGTACCTGCTGCTCGTCGGGGCGTTGCGCTCCCTGGCCGAGAAGGTGCACCCCTCCAGCCTGGTGCTCGACTCCTACCTGCTGCGCGCCCTCGCGATCGCCGGGTGGGCACCCACGTTCACCGAGTGCGCCCGCTGCGACGCCGCCGGCCCGCACCGGTCCTTCTCCGCGCCGCTGGGCGGCATCATCTGCACGAACTGCCGCCCGCCCGGTGCCGCGGCGCCCGCCCCGGAGACGGTGGGGCTGCTCGGTGCACTGCTCGCGGGGGACTGGGGCCACGCCGACGTCAGCCACGAGCGGCACCGCAAGGAGGCTTCCGGGCTGGTCGCGGTGTACACCCAATGGCACCTGGAGCGTCAGCTGAAGTCGTTGCGGCACGTGGAGCGCGCGTGAGGGCCGAGCCCGTCGCTCCACCGGCGCACCTCACCGGTGCTCGTCCGCCGGAGGTGCCCGCCGCTCTCGTCCCCAAGCACGTGGCCATCGTGATGGACGGCAACGGCCGGTGGGCCAACGCCCGCGGGCTGACCCGCAACGAGGGCCACGCCGCGGGGGAGGCGGTCCTGCTGGACGTCGTCGCCGGAGCGATCGAGATGGGCGTCACCCACATCAGCGCGTACGCGTTCTCCACCGAGAACTGGAAGCGGTCACCGTCCGAGGTCCGCTTCCTGATGGGCTTCAACCGGGACGTGCTGCGCCGGCGCCGGGACCTGATGAACTCCTGGGGCGTGCGGGTGCGCTGGGCGGGCCGCCGGCCGCGGCTGTGGCGGTCCGTCATCAACGAGCTCGAGGAGGCCGAGCGGCTCACAGACGGGAACTCCACCTGCACACTGACCATGTGCGTGAACTACGGCGGCCGGGCCGAGATCACCGACGCAGTGCGGGCCATCGGCCGCGAGGTGGCCGCCGGCCGGCTCGACCCCGAGCGGATCACCGAGCGCACCGTGGCCCGTCACCTGGACGAACCGGACATGCCGGACGTGGACCTGTTCCTGCGCACCTCGGGGGAGCAGCGGGCCTCGAACTTCCTGATCTGGCAGTCCGCCTACGCCGAGATGGTGTTCATCGACAAGCCCTGGCCGGACTGTGACCGCCGTGATCTCTGGGACGCCGTGGTGACCTACGCCCGCCGGGACCGGCGCTACGGCGGGGCCGTCGACAAGCCGGGTGCAGAGGGCGGATCGGACGAGCGCAGGGGCTGACGGCGGGCGGAAGGTTGCGTGCATCACCGCACGGATGCCGCCGACCGACGTTCCGGTCGCGCCGCCGGCCGTCAGGCGCGGTCCGCGGCGCTCTTCTCCGCGACCTACCCAGCGGGTCCTGCCGGCGCAGCCGGCGCCTGCGTCTCGGACTCGACCACCTCGGCGAAGGTATCGATGACGCCGTCGCCGGTTCCGCCGTCGGGAGCCTCGACGTGCGCCACCGGACCGGTGCCGCGCTGCGACCGGTGCCGGCGCCGCAGAACCACGGCCACCACGACGGCGACCACCAGCGCCGCGATCACGGCGAGCCCGAGCGGGCTACCCGCGGCGGCGGCGAGCGCCGCCTCCCAGACCGCGAAGCCGATCGTCGCGTAGATGGCCCCCCACGCGATCGCGCCGGGGATCTGCGCCAGCGTGTACTTCCACCACGTGATCCGCAGCACGCCGGCGCCGGCCTGCACCATCGACTGGAACCCGACGGTCAGGTAGCACACGGGTACCGCGAACAGGCCCCAGCGGCGGATCGCGCGGATGCCGGCGTCCGCGCCGCCACCCTGCAGCCAGGCATGCGCCCTGAGGGTCCAGCCCTGCGTCGGGTGGGTGCGCCGCAACGCCTGTTCCGTGACGATCCGGCCGGCCCAGTACATGCCCTGCCCACGCAACATCGCGCCGCAACTGAGCAGCAGCATGGTGAGCCAGAACGGCAGCTCAGCCAGGAAGTCAGGCATCCCGGGTGTCCACCGCCCCCGCAGCCATGCACTCGGCGCAGGTGCCGAACAGTTCGGCGGTGTGCTCGACGTCGACGAAGCCGTGCGACTGCCCGACGTCGGCGGCCCAGTGCTCCACGACGCCGGCGTCCAGCTCGACGGTCCGGCCGCAGATCCGGCAGACCAGGTGGTGGTGGTGCACCTGCTTGCGGCAACGGCGGAACAGCGACTCGCCCTCGGCGTTGCGCAGGACGTCCACGTCGCCGTTCTCGGCGAGGGTCTGCATGGTGCGGTAGACGGTCGCCAGGCCGACCGAGTGGCCGGCCTCGCGCAGCATGTCGTGCAGCTGCTGCGCGCTGCGGAAGTCCTCGGTGTCGGCGAGGACCTCGCTCACGGCCGCGCGCTGGCGGGTCATGCGTTGCATCGTCACTCCTGAGCACCGGCCTTGCTGACGTTGACGTCGTCATCCATGTCCGGATGAGGATCGGCGGCGCGCCCCCGCCCGGCGCCCAGCAGGGGGCGGACGGCCGCTATCACAGCGTAGACGCAGATCGCCAGGACAACGATCGTGGCGCCCGGCGCGAGGCGGTGGAAGAAGGTGATGACGAGGCCGATGACGCAGACGGCGGCGCCGCCTCCCATCGCCGTGAACATGGTGCGCCGGAACGAGGACGTGACCAGTTGCGCGATGGCGACCGGCACGATCATCAGCGCGCTCACCAGCAGCAGCCCGACCACGCGCATCGAGACCGTCACGGTCAGCGCGGCGACCACCGCGATCAGGATGTTCAGCACCTGCACCGGCAGACCGGTGGAGCGGGCGAACTCCTCGTCCTGGGAGACCGCGAACAGGGCGGTCCGGAGCCCGATACCGACGGCCATGATGACGGCGGCCATGATGACCGTCATGACCAGGTCGCCGGTGGTGATGGTGGCGAGGGACCCGAACAGGTAGGCGGTCAGGTTCGCGTTCGTGCCCCCGGCGAGGCTGATGATCACGACACCGCCGGCGATGCCGCCGTAGAAGAGCAGCGCGAGCGCCACGTCACCGCTGGTGCGTCCGCGCGAGCGGACCACCTCGATGAGGATGGCGCCGATCACGGCGGCGATGACGGCACCCAGGACCGCGTAGGCGTCGTTCGGTTCGGCGCCGGTCCACGAGCCGACGAGCCAACCCATGGCGACGCCCGTGAGCGCGACGTGACCCACGCCGTCGCCCAGCAGGGAGAGCCGCCGCTGCACCAGGTACGTACCGATCACGGGTGCGGCGAGACCGACCACCAGGGCGGCGATCAGGGACCGCTGCAGCATCGGGCTGGAGACGACGGAGATCAGGCTGTCGAGGAGGCTCATGGTAGGGACCTCGGGGTGACGGCCTCGCGCACGTCGGTCGGCTCGTGGCGGCCGTGGTCGAGGTGGACGTGCTCATGATCCGCGGCGCCGTGGCCGGGTGCGGGGGCCGGGGCGCCACCGTCGTGGGCGACGACGCCGTGGCGGAGCACTACGCACCGCTGGATCAGCGGGCGGATCGGGCCGAGCTCGTGGAGCACGATGCCTACGGTGGTGCCCTCGGACTGGAGCGTGGTCAGCAGCCTGGCGAACGTGGCCTGGGTGGGGCGGTCCACGCCCGCCATGGGCTCGTCGAGCAGGAGCAGCTCCGGCGCTCGCACGAGCGCGCGGGCGATCGCGACCCGTTGCTGCTGCCCGCCGGAGAGCTGGTGCAACGGGCTGTGCGCGCGGTCGGCCAGGTCCACCGACGCCAGGGCGTCGAGGGCCCGGGTGCGCCCGCCGCGGGGGACGTGCCAGCGGCGGTCGTGGAGCAGCCCGGTCAGGACCACCTCGAGGGCGGTGGCGGGGATGCCGGAACCGACCGAGGCGCGTTGCGGCACGTAGCCGATCCGCGGCCAGGGGACCTGCCGCCGCTGGTTGCGCACGGAGATCCCGAACAGGCTGGCGTCGCCGCCCGAGATCGGGACCAGGCCGAGCAGCGCGCGCATCAGCGTGGACTTACCGGACCCGTTCGCGCCGAGGAGGGCGACGACCTCACCCTCGCCGACGGTCAGGTCGATGCCGCGCAGGATGGTCGCCGAGCCCAGGTCGACCCGCAGATCGGTCACACTGATGAGGTCGCTCATGCGCAGCCGAGCGCCTCCGTGAGTTCGTCAAGGTTGATCCGCATCACCGAAAGATAGTCCTGTTCCGGATCGGTCAGGCCCTCGATCGGGTCCAGGACGCCGACGTCGATGCCGAGGTCCTCGGCCAGGACCTCCGCGACCTTCGGGCTGACCAGGGTCTCGGTGAAGATGGTGGTGACGCCCGCGTCCTCGACGATGTGACCGATCTCGGTCAGCCTGGCGGGGGCGGGCTCGCTCTCCGGGTCCAGGCCGGAGATGCCCACCTGGGTCAGGCCGTACTGGTCGGTGAGGTAGCCGAACGCGGCGTGGGAAACCACGATGACGTCGCGCTCGCAGGTGCCCAGCGCAGCCCTGTACTCCTCGTCCAGACCGGTCAGCTCGGCGGTCAGGGCCTGCGCGTTCGCGGTGTAGGCGTCGGCGTTGTCCGGGTCGGCCTCGCTGAACGTGTCCGCGACGGCGGCGGCGACGGCCGCGACGCGGGTCGGGTCGAGCCAGAAGTGCGGGTCCTCGCCCTCGAGGCCGTGGTCGTGGCCGTCGTCCTCGGTGTGGCCGTCCTCGGCTTCGTCGTGTTCGGCTTCGTCGTCCTCGGTGTGGCCGTCCTCGGCTTCGTCGTGTTCGGCTTCCTCGTGCTCGTCGTGCTCGTCGTGCTCGTCGTGCTCGTCGCCGGTGGCCGCCTCGGACTCGTCGCCGCCGTGGATCACGAGGTCGGCCGAGTCGGCCGTGTCCAGGATCAAGGGCCCGGACGTGTCGGCCAGCGCATCGTCGATGGCGGGCTGGAACCCGGACAGGAACACCACGACGTCCGCGTCCTCGAGAGCCAGCACGTCGACGGGGGAGAGCTCCAGGTCATGCGGCTCGGCGCCCGCCGGCGTCAGGTTGGACACCTCGACCAGGTCGCCACCGACCTGCTCCGCCACGAACTGCAGCGGGTAGAACGTGGTCAGCGCCGTCAGCTCACCGCCCGCCGAGCCCTCGTCCGCGTCCGACGAACCGGCACACCCGGCCAGTGCGAGGGCGGTCACGGCGGTCAGAGCGGTCAGGACGTACCCGCGGCGAAGTCTGTGCATGGGAACCATTCTCACTTGCAGGCCCGGATGCTGTCAAAGTGTCCGGTGCCCGCCACGAGTGGCCTTGGTCACGCCGGCCCGTGCCGCCCACGTCCTGGCGCCGGTTCGTGACCGGCCCGGAGGTGAGCCAGGGGGTTCCCGGTGAGCCAGAGGGTTCCGGTGCTCTGGGTCACCCGGAACCCTCTGGTTCAAGCCGGATATGGCGGCGGCAGGGACGGGTACCGAGGGTTCGGATCTGCTCATGGACAGATTCGCGTTATGCCAGGTTGTCCCCAGATCGGTCGGCGCAACTCGTTGCCGGGACCAATACCGTCGATGGTGGGGAGATGTCCACGCTGCCCGGCCCGCCTACTCCACCGGAAGTCATCCTGGCGCACGAGCGTGGTGCCGAGAATCTGGCGACGTTCCGCCGCGGCGGTGCTCACACGCGGGTACGGCGCGGAGCGCTCGTCCGGACGAGTGAGTCGGGGGCCCCATGGGAACGGGCTGATCACCTCACCCTCGCGCGCTGTGCGGCCGTGGCTGCGCAGCTGTCGTGTCGGTTCGCCTTCAGCCATGAGACCGCCGTCCTCCTCCACGGCGGCTGGATCGACCACCCTGACGATCTCGTACACATGAGCCAGTGGTCATCGCCCAACATCGTGAAGGGTTCCGACCTGCGCCGGCACCACGCGCCCTGGCTCAGGGGCGGTGACGTGATCGAGATCCATGGACTTCCGGTGACCAGTCTCGAACGGACGATGATCGATTGCGCGATGGCACTTCAGCCCGACCGTGCGCTCGCCGCCGTGGACAGCCTGCTCCGAATCCTGTTGAACCCGCGGCGGGACCACCCCGAACGTCATGCGATTCGGCTCGCGGCAGTCCGGGCCGGCCTCATCGAGCAACTGGAGGAGTCGCCGGGGCGTCGTGGGCTCGTGAGCGCACGCGCGATACTCGCTCACGCCGACCCCCTGAGCGAGTCCCCTGGTGAATCGAAGCTGCGATATATCGCTCTTGCCCACGGGCTTCCCGTGCCGACCACTCAGATGCGCGTGCCCACGGACGCAGGTGTGAAATACCTCGACCTCGGCTGGCTGATGCGGGTACAGGACGGCCCCGACGGGCGCAGGCTCGGGTACCGTGTCGGCGCCGAGTATGACGGCAGGGCCAAGTATCGCCCCGATCAGGGCTCGGAGCGCGGGCGCGAAGGGTACAGGGACGACGCCCTGTATGCCGAGAAGGTCAGAGCAGATGCCCTCGGTCGGGCGGGCGTCCACCCGGAGAGATTCGTGCACCATCACCTCATGGATCCAGCCGCGGCGGTGGCACGGATGCGGGCAGCGTTCCCGGCACCGGTTCGCCCTGACCTGCACCCGCGCCCCGCACTCATGCCGTCGCCCGGTCGACGGTGACATCCCGAGCACCGTGGCACAGAGCCTTCCGGGTGGGATAGAGGGATACACCCCTCTTCCTCACCCGCATCCCTCTTGCTCACCGGGGTTCGGTGGGTGCGCCCCTGCCGGGTGTCACCCGCGCCGCCCCGACCTGCCCGCAGACCAGACACTCGCTCACCGACAGGTAGCCTGTCCGGTGGGTCTCGCCCGGGCCAGCCAGGCTCGGGCCCGCACGTCCGGAACCAGCCAGGACCGGACACACATCCAGGAGTGAGTCAGTTGGCCAAGGAGCCGTCCCGTCTCGATGCCGTCGTCAATCTCGCGAAGCGCCGCGGGTTCGTGTTCCCGTCCGGTGAGATCTACGGCGGTACCAAGTCCGCGTGGGACTACGGGCCGCTCGGCGTCGAGCTGAAGGAGAACATCAAGCGGCAGTGGTGGCAGAACATGGTCCGCGGCCGCGATGACGTCGTGGGCCTCGACTCCATGGTGATCCTGCCCAAGCAGGTCTGGGTCGCCTCCGGCCACGTCGGCGTGTTTACCGACCCGCTCACCGAGTGCATGTCCTGTCACCGCCGGTTCCGCGCGGACCACCTCGAGGAGGAGTTCGAGGAGAAGAAGGGCCGCGCGCCGGAGAACGGCCTCGCGGACATCGCCTGCCCGAACTGCGGTACCCGCGGGCAGTGGACCGAGCCGCGCGACTTCAACATGATGCTCAAGACCTACCTCGGCCCCGTCGAGGAGGAGTCCGGGCTGCACTACCTGCGCCCCGAGACGGCTCAGGGCATCTTCGTGAACTTCGCGACCGTGATGGGCGCCGCCAGGAAGAAGCCGCCGTTCGGCATCGGCCAGATCGGCAAGTCCTTCCGCAATGAGATCACCCCCGGGAACTTCATCTTCCGCACCCGCGAGTTCGAGCAGATGGAGATGGAGTTCTTCGTCGCCCCCGGCACGGACGAGGAGTGGCACCAGTACTGGATCGACGCCCGCACCGACTGGTACACCGACCTGGGCATCGCCCGGGACAACCTGCGCCACTTCGAGCACCCGAAGGAGAAGCTCTCCCACTACTCCAAGCGGACCGTGGACATCGAGTACCGGTTCGGCTTCCAGGGCAGCGAATGGGGTGAGCTCGAGGGGATCGCGAACCGCACGGACTTCGACCTGACCACGCACACCGAGCATTCGGGCCAGGACCTGTCCTACTTCGACCAGACCACCGGCGAGCGCTGGGTGCCGTACGTGATCGAGCCCGCGGCCGGCCTGACCCGCTCGCTGATGGCGTTCCTGGTCGAGTCCTACTACGAGGACGAGGCCCCGAACGCGAAGGGTGGCGTGGACAAGCGCACGGTCCTGCGCCTGGACCCGCGCCTGGCGCCGGTCAAGGCTGCGGTGCTGCCGCTGTCCCGCAACGAGCAGCTCTCCCCGGTCGCCAAGGACCTTGCCGCGGAGCTGCGCAAGAACTGGAACGTCGACTTCGACGACGCCGGTGCCATCGGTCGCCGCTACCGCCGCCAGGACGAGGTCGGTACCCCGTTCTGCATCACGGTGGACTTCGACACCGCGGACGACCAGGCCGTGACCATCCGCGAGCGTGACTCCATGACGCAGGAGCGGGTCGCGCTCGACCAGGTCTCCGGCTACCTCGCCGCGCGCCTAGTCGGCGCCTGATCGCCCGGGCCCGATGAGCCACCAGCACACCGAACTCGATCCTGATCGCGACCTCGGCGTCGTCGGTGCTCGTCGGGCCCGCCGCATCCTCGCGGCGTGCGTCCTGCCGCTGCTGATCGCCACGATCGTCGGCCTGATCGCACTCTGGCCAGGCAGCGACACCCCGATCGGCTCCCTCGAGAACCCCGTCGAGGGCCCCAACTTCACCACTGCCACCGTGGTGGAGGTGACCGGGGTCGTCGGTGAGGAGGTCCGCGCCGAGCTGCACGACGGAACCGGCAGGATCGTCCCGGTCCAGGTGCCGCCGGAGATCGTCGAGTCCGGCATCGAGGTCGGCTCGCAGATGCGGATCTTCTTCACCGCCAGCGCGCTCGGCTCTGGGAGCCCGTACGTCTTCGTCGACTTCGTGCGCGACGTGCCACTGATCATCCTCGGCATCGTCTATGCGCTGGTGGTGCTCGCCGTCGCCCGGTTGCGCGGGTTCATGGCGATCGTCGGGCTGCTCGCGAGCCTGGGCGTGGTGGGCGTGTTCCTGATCCCGGCACTGATGGCCGGCGGCCCGCCGCTGCTGGTGACGCTCGTCGGCGCCAGCGCGATGATGTTCTTCGCCGTGTATCTCGCGCATGGGATCTCGATCCGGACCACGACCGCGCTGCTCGGCACCTTCATCGGCCTCGCCGCCACCGTTGCCCTGGCTGCCTGGGCCACCGGCGCAGCCAGCCTCACCGGCGCGAACTCCGACTCCTCGCTCGTGCTGAACTCGGTCCTGCCCGGCGTGAACCTGCGTGACATCCTGCTCTGCGGCATCGTGATCGCCGGCCTCGGTGCCCTCAACGACGTCACCATCACGCAGGCATCGGCCGTCTGGGAGCTGCGCGCCGCATCCCCGAACGCCCCGCTGCGCCAGGTGTTCGGCCGTGCCATGCGGATCGGTCGCGACCACATCGCCTCGACCGTCTACACGCTCGCGTTCGCCTACGTCGGCACGGCGCTGCCGGTCCTGATGATCGTCATGCTCTACGACCGATCGCTCGGCAGCACGCTGACCGCGGGGGAGATCGCCGAGGAGGTCGTCCGCACCCTGGTCTCATCGATCGGCCTGGTGCTCGCCATCCCCGCGACGACCGCGATCGCGACGCTGCTGGTCGCCTCGTCCAGGGCGCGCGACCGGTTCGCGGTGCTCGCAACGCCCGACGGCGGCGGTGCGGTTCCAGCGGAGCTCGCCGAAACCGGTGGTGCTGTTCGTGACAAGCCTGCCGACGGCGGTGGTGCCGTTCGTGACAAGCCTGCCGACGGCGGTGGTGGCGTTCGCGAGAGGCGTCGCGACGGCGGTGGTGCGCACCGTGCCGAGCCGACCGACGACGATGGCGGCGCCGAAAACCAACCCGGACCGGACGCCGTCGACCGGTAGTTCGCGGACTGGCTCGCCGAGACAGGGGCGGGCAGACGGACGGCGGCGAGCCGGCGTGGGGCGGCGATCGGACGCCGGCCATCACACTCTCATCGTCAAACCGGTTGACCTCCCATCGTCAAACCGGTTAACCTAGGGATCTCAGGTCGAGCTCACAGTCGAGGGAAACTAGATGGCGAAGCCGACGATCGGCGATGTGGCCCGTGTCGCGGGGGTCACACGTGCCACGGTCTCGCACGCCTACAGCGGCAAGCGCCCGATCTCGGCGCCGACGAAGGCCCGGGTCTACGAGGCGGCCGAGTCGCTCGGCTGGGTGCCCAGCCACAGTGCGCGTGCCCTCGCGACGCGACGTGCCAACGCCGTCGGAATGGTCATTGCGCGCGATCCGGGCGTGATCGCCTCGGACTCCTTCTTCCCGGCGTTCATCGCCGGCCTGGAGTCGGGCCTGGCCGATGCCGAGGTGGCCCTGCTGCTGCAGGTGGCGGCCTCGCGCTCCGCGGAGGAGCGGGCTTACCGGTCGATGGCGCACGGCAAGGCGGACGGCGTGATCGTCATCGACCTGCACCGCTCGGACTGGCGGGTGCCGTTCCTCGCCGAGCTCGGACTCACCGCGGTGCTCCTGGGCGCCTATGAGCAGGAGAGCCCGTTCTCGTGCGTGCGCAGCGACGACGCCGTGCAGATGCGGGAACTCATCACGCACCTGCGCGGTCTCGGGCACGAGCGGATCGCACACGTCTCCGGACCGCTCGGCTACGTGCATTCGCACGCCCGCGCTCGCGCCTACGTCGAGGAGATCGGATCGGAGGAGCTGCTCCGCGAGGGTGACTTCGGGGCGGCCAGCGGGCGCGACCTCACCGCGGAGCTGCTCGACGTGGCGGATCGGCCGACCGCGGTGCTGTACGCCAACGACACGATGGCGATCGCGGGCCTGTCCCTCGCGCGCAGCCGCGACTTCAAGGTGCCCGACGACCTGGCGCTCGCGGGCTTCGACGACGACCACCTGTCCGCGCACCTGTCCCCGGCCCTGACCTCCGTCGCGACCGACCCGTTCCGGCGGGGTCGGATCACGGCCGAGGTGCTCCTGGCCGACATCGGCGGGGCCACGCCCCGGTCCGTCGAACTCGACTGCAACGAACTGCGACTGCGCGCCAGCACAGCCGCGCCAGCACCATCAATCGCTCAAGGAGGAGACCGATGAAGACCACCACACGCACCCTCGCGGTGATCGGGGCCGTGGCCCTGCTCGCAGCCGGATGTTCCGGAGGAGGCGACGGCGGCGGTGAAGGCGGCGACGGAGCCGCCGGCGGCACCGGCCCCATCACCATTTGGACGTCGAACAACGAGGCTGAGCTCGCCTGGGCCACCGCAGTCGTGGACGCCTGGAACGCCGAGCACCCGGACGAACAGGTGACCGCCCAGGAGATCCCGGCCGGCGCCTCCTCGGAGGAAGCCATCACCGCCGCCATCACGGCCGGGACCGCACCCTGCCTCGTGTACAACATCGCGAACGCCGCAGTCTCGGGCTGGGTCCGCCAGGGTGGCCTGGTCAACCTGTCCGAGTTCGAGGACGGCGCTTCCTACATCGAGGACCGCAGTGGCGAGAACGTCACGAGCTACCAGACCGATGGTTCCTATTACCAGCTTCCATGGAAGTCCAACCCGGTGATGGTCATGTACAACAAGACCGTCTTCGCTGCGGCCGGGCTCGACCCGGAGAACCCCGGGATGGCGACCTTCGACGAGTTCCTCGAGGGCTCGCGGCAGATCGTCTCCTCCGGCGCGGCGGCCAGCGCGATCTGGCCCTCGCCGACGAGCGAGTTCTACCAGCCGTGGTTCGATTTCTATCCGCTCTTCCTGGCCGAGACCGGTGGCACGATGCTCGTCGAGGACGGTGCATCGACCTTCAACACCGACGAGGGCCGGGCGGTCGGGGAGTTCTGGGCGACGATGTACTCCGAGGGCCTCTCGCCCCAGGAGGCGTCCACTGACGACGCGATGTCCGCGGGCACCACCGCGATGCAGCTCGCCGGCCCGTGGGCGATCGCGTCCTACGCGGAGAGCGTCGATGTCGGATTCATGCCGGTGCCGTCGTCGAGCGGCGCCGACGAGGTCTTCACGTTCGCCGACTCCAAGAACATCTCCATGTTCACCTCGTGCGAGAACCAGGCCACGGCCTGGGAGTTCCTGAAGTTCACCACGAGCGAGGAGAACGACGGCCTGCTCCTGGAGAACACCGGGCAGATGCCGATCCGCACCGACCTGGCCACCACCTTCAGCGACTACTTCGCCGCCAACCCGATGTACGAGGCGTTCGCCAGCCAGACCGAGCGGGTGGCCGACGTGCCGAGCATCGACAACTCCGTCGAGGTCTGGCAGGTGTTCCGGGACGAATACTCCTCGGCCGTGATCTTCGGGAGCGAGTCCGTGGACGACTTCCTCACCAACGCCGAGACCGAGATCAACGGTCTCGTCGGAGAGTGACGTGACCACGACCGCTACTCGGCTGCGCACCCCACGCCGTCCGTGGTGGGGTGTGCAGCCGATCGGCACCCTGTTCGCGCTGCCGTACCTGGTGTTCGTTGCGGTGGTGTTCCTGTACCCGCTCTGTTTTGCGGTGTACATCGCCTTCCACGACTACATCTTCACGGCGCCGGGCGTCACGGTTCCCACGCCGTTCGTGGGGTTCGACAACTTCGTCGACGTCCTCACCGACCCGCAGGTCCTCCAGTCGTTCCGCAACACCGGGGTGTTCCTCGTCATCTTCGTGCCGCTCACCGTGGTGCTCTCCCTCGTCCTCGCGACCGCGCTGAACGCAGGGATCCGGTTCGCCTCGGCCTTCCGAGTGGCGTTCTACGTGCCGTACCTGACGGCGAGCGTGTCCCTGGTCGGCGTCTGGATGCTGCTGTTCGCTCAGAACGGCCTGATCAACACGATCCTCGGCCCGCTCGCCCCGAGCCCGTCCTGGCTCATCAACTCGGGCCTGGCGATGCCCACGATCGCGTTGTACGTCACCTGGAAACAACTGGGCTTCTACATCCTGCTGTACCTCGCGGCGCTGCAGAACATCCCGAAGGAGCTCTACGAGTCCGCGGAGACCGACGGCGCGAACGGGCGTCAACGGTTCCTGAACGTGACTGTGCCCGGGGTCCGCAGCACGACCACCCTGGTACTGATCCTGGCGATCATCCTCGGCGCGAACCTGTTCACCGAGCCGTACCTGCTCACCAACGGCGGTGGCCCGGACGGGGCCAGCGCCACGCCGGTGCTGCTCATCTACCAGCAGGGCATCCAACAGCAGAACCCGGACACCGCGTCCGCGATCGGGATGATCCTCGTCATCGTCGTCGGCCTGCTGTCGCTGGTTGCGAGCCGACTGAACCGGGAGACCTGAGATGAGGACGAAGATCCGCTGGTGGCGGTACGCGCTGCTCACCTTGGCCGCGCTGGCGTTCGCCTTTCCGTTCTACTTCATGGTGGTCGGCGCGTTCCAGGTCAGCCCCACGAACTCGCCGTCGTCGCTGTTCCCGACGGACGGCTGGACCACCCAGAACTTCACGAACGTCAACGCCCGGCTCGATCTGGCCGGCTCCCTGCTGAACTCGCTGATCTTCACCACGGGCGTGCTGCTGGGTACCGTCGTGTTCGGTCTGCTCGCCGGCTACGCGCTGGCCCGCCTGGACTTCCGGGGCAGGACCGCCACCTGGGTGCTGATGCTGCTCATCCAGATGGTGCCGTTCCAGTTGCTGATGATCCCGCTGTACGTGCAGGTCACCCGTACCTACGGGCTCGGGGACAGCTACCTCGGGATGATCGTGCCGTTCGCGATCAACACCACAGCCGTGTTCATCTTCACGCAGTTCTTCCGCGCCCTGCCACAGGAGGTGTTCGAGGCCGCCCGGATCGACGGCGCCAGCGAGATGCGCATCTTGCGCTCCGTCGCCGTCCCGCTCGTGCGGCCCGCCCTGGTCACCGTGCTCCTGGTGACGTTCATCGGGCCGTGGAACGAGTTCCTGTGGCCGTTCCTGATCACCAAGGACGTGACGATGCAGCCGTTGGCGGTCTCTCTCGCGAACTACATCAGCAACGTCGCCGGGTCCACCGCCAACGCGAACGGGGCGATCCTCGCCGGCGCCACCACGCTGGCGTTCCCCGTCGTCATCCTGTTCTGCATCTTCCAGCGCTACTTCAAAGCGTCCGAGATCGGCTCCGCCGTCAAGGGCTGAGAGGAACAAATGTTTACCGATGCCACCTTCCCGCTGGGACCGTTCGTCCCGTACGAGGGCAACCCGATCCTGCGTCCGAAGGGCAACAGCTGGGAATCGTCCAACCTGTACAACCCCGCTGCTCTCGTGGACGGCGACGAGGTGGTGCTCCTGTACCGGGCGCACGCCGAGGACATCGTGTCCCATATCGGCCTCGCCCGGAGCTCGGACGGTTACACGTTCGAACGCGAGGACGCCCCGGTGTTCTCCCCACAGGAGGACTACGAACGGTTCGGCGCCGAGGACCCCCGGATCGTCCTGATCGAGGGCGTCTACTACCTGACCTACACCGGCTGGGACCGCCACAGCGCGCAGTTGTGCCTGGCCACCTCGACCGACCTGCACACCTGGACGCGCCACGGCCCGATGTTCGACGACTTCGACACGTTCGCGACCGTCGACCCGCGCGGCCACAACTGGTCCAAGGCCGGCGTGATCGTCCCGATGCGGATGCAGGGCAAGTGGTGGATGTACTTCGGCGAGGGCGCGATCTACTGGGCGACCAGTGACGACCTGATCCACTGGACGCCCGGTACGCCCGACACCGAGCCGATGTATTCCCCCACGCCCGGCTCCTTCGACGCCGACCTGGTGGAGATCGGCACCTCCCCGGTCCTGACCACGAACGGCCTGCTCGTCATGCTCACCAACGGGGCGACCCGCACGGTGCACTCCGACGGCCGGGTGGAGGTCGACTACCGCTGCGGCCAGATCGCGATCGACCCGGACGACCCGACCACGGTCCTGGCCCGGATGCAGGTGCCCTGGCTGCGGCCGCAGACCTTCGAGGACCGGCACGGGCTCGTCTCGAACGTCACCTTCGTGGAGGGCCTGGTCTCCTTCCGCGGCAAGTGGTTCGCCTACTACGGGCAGTCGGACACCACGCTCGCCGTCGCCGTGCACGACCCCGCCCAGCCCTGGGGCGCGCAGGTGCGCGCCGCACTCGAGTCAAAGGAGACACGAAGATGAGAACCTCCCGCCGCGCGTTCCTGGGCGCGCTCGCCGCGGCCGGCGCCGTCGTGGCCACCGCCCCGACCGCCGTCGCCGACCCGGTCGCACCAGACGCCGGCCACGACCGGCTCGCCAACCTCGACCACCTGCGGTTCCTGCTCGGCGAGGTGCCGCTGACGCCGTCGACGGCGCACACCACCTATCGCATCGACGCCGAGCCGGTCGCGTTGGCGCCCTGGACCTACGCCGATGCCGACGGCGGATCGTTCCGTCGGTTGGGCGGCGGCACCTTCGACCCGGCGACCGGGTATTACGGCCAGGGTGCGTTCAATGCCGACGACATCTCCCGCGCCGCAGTCGTGTTCCTGCGGGACTGGCAGGCCTCGGGTGACGACCGCAGCCGCACCCACGCCTACGAGAACCTGCGGGCGCTGGCCTACCTGCAGACCGTCGACGGGCCGAACACCGGCAGGGTGGTGCTCTGGCAGCAGTTCGACGGCTCACTCAACCCGAGCGCGGAGCCGGTCGAGCTGCCCGACCCGTCGGACTCGGCCGAGTCGTACTGGCTGGCGCGCACCGTCTGGGCGCTCGGCGAGGGATACGCGGCCTTCAGTGGTGAGGACGACGCCTTCGCCGCGTTCCTGTCCGAACGCCTGCACCTGGCACTGGACGCCCTCGATGAGGAGTCGCTCTCGCGGTACGGCCAGTTCGTCACCAGCGACGGCGTCGACCTGCCCGCCTGGCTCATCGGCGGCGGCGCCGATGCCACCGCCGAGGCGGTGCTCGGCCTGGTCGCGGCGCAGACCGCTGCACCCGACGACCGGGTCGGCAGCGCCCTCGAACGCTACGTCGAGGGGATCGCCGCGATGGGGACCGCAACCGGCGGGTGGCCGTTCGGTGCCGTGCTGCCGTGGACCGGGTCACTCGGCTTCTGGCACGCGTGGGGTGGCGCCGCGCCGGAGGCCCTGGCCCGCGCGGGGCAGGCCCTGGGTCGCGATGACCTGGTCGACGTGGCGATCGCTGACGCCGGCACGTTCACCCCGCTGGTGCTCGCCTGCGGAGGGCCGAACAACGCGTGGGCGCCCCTGCCCGCGGAGGCCCAGATCGCCTACGGCGCGCACGGGCGGGTGGCCGCCGCCCTGGCCGCGGCCGACGCGGGCGGCGGACCAGGGCTCCGCGAGCTCGCCGGGCTGGCCGCCGGGTGGTTCTTCGGGGCGAACACGGCGGGCACCGCCGTCTACGACCCAGCCACAGGGGTCACCTTTGACGGGGTCGAGACGGACGGGCGGATCAACCGCAACTCCGGTGCGGAGTCCACGATCCACGGGCAGCTCACCATGCTCGCCCTGGACACCCGGCCCGACGTCGCCGCGCTCGCCCGCTCGATCACGTCCCTGCACGCGTTCGAAGGGCTCAGCGCCGTCGACGCCGAGACCGCCCGGTTCAGTGCCGGCTGCACGGTGGTGACCCCCAGCGATGGCGCGTGGATGGGCGAGGGAAACCTCTCCGGCGGCGCCTACCTGCAGGTCCCGGCAGGGGAGTGGGTCGAGTTCGACCTCGACGCCGAGCAGGCCGCGCTGGCGTATCCGATCGTGTGGCGCACGGACGCCGAGGCGGGCACCGCCAGGTGGAGTGTCGTCGGCGGTGCGGCACTCGGCGTCACGGCCAACGGCGGCACCGGGGCGGCTGGCCTGACCGAGGTTCCCGGCAGCCTCATCCCACAGGGCCTGGACGGGGCAGTCCCGGCGGGGGCCGTGACCGTCCGCTGCGAGAGCGACGGGGACCTGCGCCTCGACGCGCTGCTGCTGCGTCCCCTGGTGACGACCGCGCATTACGCCACCACGGGAGCCGACGCGGTGCTCTACGTCAACGCGGGTGACCGGGTCACCCTGACGCCCGCGCTCGCCAGCGGCACCGCTCGCGCGTACACGCACGCCGGGAAGCAGCGCGGCCTGATGCGAGCGGGTCGCAAGGTTCGGCTGGTCGAGGGCGGATTCACGATCAGCCGCTGAGACGTGCCCGGCGCGGTGACGGGCCGCGCCGGGCACAGCGCGTGCGCGGTGAGCCTCGACAAACCGCCTTGGCGAAGATCACAGCGCGAGCGAGCCACCGCCGTCGGGCATCGGCTGCGGCACCTGAGACAATCGTGCGGTGACGTCCCTACGTATCGGGCCCATCGAGGTGGGCACCCCGGTGATCCTCGCGCCCATGGCGGGGGTCACGAACGCGCCGTTCCGGACCCTGTGCCGGGACGCCGCGGCCGGTGCGCTGCCCCCTGAGCGGGCGGCCGAGCTCGAGGGCAATCTTGCGCCGGTGGGCCTGTACGTCGCGGAGATGGTGACCTCGCGGGCGCTCGTGGAGCGGACCCCGGAGTCGATGCGGATCATCTCCCACGACGAGGGCGAGGGCGTGCGCAGCGTGCAGCTGTACGGCGTGGACCCGGCGACCGTGCGGGCGGCCACCCGGATGCTGGTCACCGAGGACCGCGCCGACCACATCGACCTGAACTTCGGCTGCCCGGTGCCCAAGGTGACCCGCAAGGGCGGGGGAGCCGTGCTGCCCTGGAAGAGCGAGCTGTTCACCGCGATCGTCAGCGCCGCCGTGGAGGCGACTGCGGGCTCCGACGTGCCGGTCACCATCAAGATGCGGATGGGCATCGACGCGGACCACCTCACCTATCTCGATGCCGGGCGCCGTGCCCAGGACGCGGGCGTGGCCGCCGTCGCGCTGCACGCGCGCACCGCCGCCGACTACTACTCCGGCACCGCCCACTGGGACGCGATCGCCGCGCTCAAGGAAGCCGTCACCGACGTGCCGGTGCTCGGCAACGGGGACATCTGGTCCGCCGAGGACGCGCTCGCGATGGTCGCGCACACCGGCTGCGACGGCGTCGTTGTCGGGCGTGGCTGCCAGGGCCGGCCGTGGCTGTTCGCCGATCTGGTCTCCGCGTTCGCCGGCTCGGACGCGCGGATCCAGCCGGGCCTCGGCGAGGTCGCGTCGGTGATCCGCCGGCACGCGGACCTGATGGTGGCGCACTTCGGCGAGGAGCTGAAGGCGCTGCGGGAGCTGCGCAAGCACATGTCCTGGTACCTCAAGGGCTACGTGGTGGGCGGCGAGGCGCGAGCCGCGCTCGGCATGGTCTCCACGCTCGACGAACTCGACGAGCGGCTCGGCGCACTCGAGCTCGCGCAGCCTTATCCGGGCGAGGGCGCCGAGGGGCCACGCGGGCGCGCCGGCACCCCGAAGGTGCCGCACGTGCCCCAAGGTTGGCTGGACTCGAGGGCCATCGACGCCGGCTTGCGCGAGATGCTCGCCGAGGCCGAGCTCAGCGTCTCCGGCGGCTGACGCCGGGAGCGGCGCCCAGACCTCAGAACCCAGTCGAGAGAGTCATCGTGCGGCTCATCGGCTCCATCGGCCGCAGGATCGACCCTCGGCGGCTGCGACCTCCGCCGGACGTGGCTGAGGGTGTCATTGTGCGGCGGATCCGGGCCGTCCGCCGCAGGATCGCACCCTCGAGCGGGTCGAGCGGGGTCGAGCGGGTCGAGGGGGCAGTGGGGCAGCGGAGGCGTGGTCAGGATGGGCGCGGGCAGGCCGCCGTGGAGTCCCGGACGATCAGTTCCGGGCTGAACAGCAGTTCCGTGCGCGGCGGGTTCGCGCCGGCGATCTCGGCGAGCATGGTGTTCACCACGGCCATCGACATCGCGTCCACACTCTGGCGGATCGTGGTCAGCGGCGGGTCCGTGAACGCCATCAGCGGCGAGTCGTCGTAGCCGACCACGGAGACATCCTCGGGCACGGACAGGCCTCGCGAACGCACCGCCCGGATCGCGCCGAGCGCCATCAGGTCCGAGCCGCACACGATCGCGGTGTGACCGCTCTCGAGCAGCTCGGTGGCAGCGGCCTGGCCGCCCTCCACGCTGAACAGGCTGGTCGCGATGTGTGGTGAGGCGTCGGTGATGCCGAGTCGCTCGGACAGGGCGCGGCTGAACCCCTCCATCTTGCGGGTCGCCGGCAGGAACCGCTGCGGGCCGATCGCCAGGCCGATCTTGGCGTGGCCCTGGGAGATCAGATGCCGGACCGCCAGGTCCATGCTGCCGACGTCGTCGGAGGAGATCGAGGGCGCGTCCAGCTCGGCCACGAAGCCGTTCACGAGCACCAACGGGGTGCCGAGGCTGCGTAGCCGCTGGTAGCGGTCCGGCGCGGCCTGCGTGTCCGCGTGGAGTCCGGATACGAAGATGATCCCGTCCACCCCGTGGTCGAGAAGCATCTGGACATACTCGTCCTCGGTGGTGCCGCCGGGGGACTGCGTGCACAGCAAGGGGGTGTACCCGGCGTGGGCGAGTGCGGACTCGATCTTCTGGGCGAAGTTCGGGAACACCGGGTTCGTCAGTTCCGGGACCACCAGCCCGATCAGGCCGGCGGACCGGCGTCGCAGTTTCTCCGGGCGCTCGTAACCGAGCACGTCCAGCGCCGCGAGCACGGCCTGGCGGGTGTCCGCGGAGACGCCGGCCTTGCCGTTCAGCACCCGGGACACGGTGGCGGTGCTGACGCCGGCCTGTTCGGCCAGATCGGTGAGCGTGGTGCGCGTGGGCACTGGACCTCCTTGTCCTGGGCAGCGGTCCGTCCCGCAGGGTACTTGGCCGGGGGGCCGCCGTGACAACGGTTCTGTAACGACGGACTGAAAGTTACAGCAAGGACTTGCAAGATCCAAGCCGGAGCGGTTACGGTCTCGTCATCCGGGCGACGCTGTGGTCACAAACTGCCCCGCGTTGCCACATACGTGGACACATTTCAGGAGAGTCGGATGCGACGGAGCATTGTCATCACCGCGGCGGTGGGCCTCACCATGGCCCTGGCCGCTTGCGGTGGCGGAACGGGTAGCGGCGAGGAAGAGACCACCGCCGGTGCCGAGGAGACCACCGAGGACGGCGGCTCGGCCGGCACCCTCACCATCTGGGCGGACGAGTTCCGTGCGGCGGCGCTCACCGACATCGTGGCCCAGTTCGAGCAGGACAAGGGCGTCACGGTCGAGATCGTCGAGAAGAACTTCGACGACATCAGGCCCGAATTCATCACGCAGGCGCCCACCGGGGAGGGTCCGGACATCATCGTCGGCGCCCACGACTGGTCCGGCGAGCTCGTCACCAACGGCCTCGTGTCCCCGGTGGAGCTCGGTGACGTTGCGGCGGAGTTCGCCGAGGTCGCTGTCAATGCCTTCACCTACGAGGGCCAGGTCTACGGCGTCCCGTACGGCATCGAGAACGTCGCCCTGGTGCGCAACAACGCGCTGGCTTCGGACACGCCCGCGACCTTCGACGAGTTGATCGCGCAGGGCCAGGCCTCCGGTGCCGAGTACCCGGTGCTGATCCAGATGGGCGAGGAGGGCGACGCGTTCCACATGTACCCGCTGCAGACGTCCTTCGGCGCCCCGGTGTTCGCCACCGACGACACCGGCTCCTACATCCCCGAGCTCGCGCTCGGCGGCGACGGCGGCACCGCCTTCGCGGAATACCTCGCCTCGATCGGCCAGGCCGGCTCCGGTGTGCTCGACACCGCGATCACCAGTGACATCGCTCGTGAGGCGTTCGCCAACGGCGAGTCCCCGTACATGATCACCGGCCCGTGGAACATCGCCCCGTTCACCGACGCCGGCCTCGACGTCTCAGTCCTGCCCATTCCGAGCGCTGGCGGTCAGCCGGCCGCGCCGTTCGTGGGCGTCCAGGGCTTCTACATCAGCTCGTACTCCGAGAACGCCATCCTCGCGAACGAGTTCCTGGTCAACTACGCGGCCACCGAGGACGTCCAGGTGGCCCTGTACGAGACCGGTGACCGCATCCCGGCGCTGACGACGGCAGCCGAGGCCGTCTCTGACGACCCGATCGTGGCCGGCTTCGTCGCCGCCGGCGAGATCGGCGTGCCGATGCCGTCGCTGCCGCAGATGAACGCCGTGTGGGAGTTCTGGGGGGTCACCGAGGCGAACCTGGTCTCCGGTGTCGCCACCGACCCGGCCGCGGCCTGGGCCACGATGGTGGAGAACATCCAGGGCGCGGTCGACGCCGCCTGACCAGGCGGGTGGGCCGGCCGCGACGGGCGGCCGGTCCACCCCACAGCCCACCCCCGCGCCGCAACTCCGGGATATCCCGAGGGCCGGCGCGGAGCTGGTCCGACAGTTCAGACCCACGCACGCGACGCCGCGTGCCACGCCCGGGAGGCCCTCTTGGCACGCATGAACGGCCGCGACGCGGCGGACAGGACGAGTGGCGCCGCACGGCCTGATCCGGATGAGGCGGCGGCCGCAGAACGCGCGGCGGTCGGCCGCGGCACCACCTCGCACGCTCGCGAGATGGGACGGTTCTTCCTGGTCAAGCTCGTGATCCTGGCGCTGATCAACGCCCTCGGACTGTTCGTGGTCTTCTCGGCCTGGCAGGTCGGCCACTGGGGCGTCCTCGCCGCGATGGTGGTCATCCTCGTGGTGGCCAACTGGGTCTACTTCTCCCGGCGCATGATCGCCGGCAAGTACCTCTTCCCCGGCCTGGTCTTCCTGCTCGTCTTCCAACTGTTCACGATCGCCTTCACCGCCTACATCAGTTTCACCAACTACGGCACCGGCCACAACGCCTCCCGCGAGGACGCGGTCGCGGCGAACCTGGCACAGAACGAGAATCGGGTGCCGGACTCGCCGAGCTACCCGTTGACCGTGGTCTCCGGGCCCGACGGCGAACTCGGCTTCGCGATCATCGACGACGGTGCCGTACTGGTCGGCACAGCGGAGCAGGCTTTCGCGGACGCGCCGGACGCCAGCATCACCGACGGTGACGTCACCGAGGTCCCCGGCTACGACGTCCTCACCTTCGGCGAGGTCCTCGAGCAGCAGAACGAGATCACGTCCCTGCGGGTCGGGTTCGACGACGTCGACGAGGGCAGCATCCGCACCCAGGACGGTTCCACCGGGTATCTGCACCGCTCGGTCCTCACCTACGACGAGGCCACGGGCACCATCACGGACACCGACACCGGCGTCGTCTACACCGACAACGGCGAGGGGTCCTTCCAGGCCGAGGACGGCTCGACGCTCCTGGTCGGCTGGCGGGTCGGAGTGGGGTTCGAGAACTTCACGAAGATGTTCACCGACTCCCGGCTGAGCGGGCCATTCCTGTCCGTCCTGGTCTGGACGTTCGCGTTCGCGTTCCTGTCCGTGGCCACCACGTTCTTCCTCGGCCTGTTCTTCGCGATCGCGTTCAACCACCCGGCCGTGCGCGGCCGCAGGGTCATCCGCTCGTTGCTGATCCTGCCGTACGCGTTCCCCGGGATCCTCGCCGGCCTTGTCTGGGCCGGCCTGCTCAACCGAAGATTCGGATTCATCAACCAGGTCCTGCTCGGCGGCGCGGAGATCCCGTGGCTGACCGACCCCTGGCTGGCCAAACTGTCGATCATCGGCGTGAACCTCTGGCTCGGCTTCCCGTACATGTTCATCATCACCACTGGCGCCCTGCAGGCGATCTCGTCGGACGTGTACGAGGCGGCCAAGATCGACGGTGCCCGGGCCGGGCGGGTGTTCCGGTCCATCACGCTGCCGCTCCTGATGATCTCCGTGGCGCCGCTGCTGATCGCCTCGTTCGCCTTCAACTTCAACAACTTCAACCTGATTTACTTCGTCACCGAGGGCGGCCCGAACTTCCCGGGCTCGCCGATCGCCGTGGGCGCCACGGACATCCTGATCTCGCTCGTCTACTCCGTGGCCTTCGAGTCGGGCACGCAGCAGTTCGGCCTGGCCTCCGCGATGGCCATCATGATCTTCATCATGGTCGGCCTGATCTCCTGGCTCGGCTTCAGACAGACCCGCAAGCTCGAGGAGGTGCTCTGAGATGGCTGCCGAGGCATACGTCCAGATGAAGGGCCGCCGCTGGTGGCGCGAGGTCAGCTGGCGCTACCTGGTGGCCGTGATCGCCATCATCTACGCCGCATTCCCGATCGTGTACGTCTTGTCCGCGTCGTTGTCCGAGCGGGGCACGCTCACGGGGTCGAACACCCTCTTCGAAGACGTCACCACAATCCAGTACGAGGCGCTGTTCCAGACCTACTTCCCACAATGGATCGTGAACACCCTCGTGATCGGTGGTGTGACCGCCGTGGCCACGGTGTTGATGGCTGCCTCCGCGGCCTACGCGTTCTCCCGGTTCCGGTTCGCCGGGCGGCGTGGTGGCCTGACGTTCCTGCTCCTGGTCCAGATGTTCCCGCAGATGCTCGCGTTCATCGCGATCTTCCTGCTGCTGCTGAGCCTGCGCGACGTGGTCCCGATCCTCGGGCTGAACTCCCGACTCGCGCTGATCTGCGTCTACCTCGGTGGGGCGCTGGGGGCGAACACGTTCCTGATGTACGGGTTCTTCAACTCGGTTCCGAAGGAACTGGATGAGGCCGCCAAGATCGACGGCGCGGGGCACGCCCGGATCTTTTTCACGATCATCCTGCGGCTCGTCGCGCCCGTGTTGGCCGTGGTGGCCCTGTTGTCCTTCGTGGGCACGTTCTCGGACTACATCCTCGCCGGGATCGTGCTCCAGGATCAGGACAAGCTCACGATCTCCGTCGGCCTGGCCCGGTTCATCGCAGGCCAGTTCGACGCACGTTGGGGGATCTTCGCGGCCGGTGCCGTGATCAGCGCGGTGCCGATCCTGCTGCTGTTCCTGTTCCTGCAGCGCTACATCGTCGGCGGACTGACGGCGGGCTCGGTCAAGGGCTGAGCCGCACCTGGGACATCACGAACCCTGGACGGCTTCCTGGACCGTGCGGACGATCGCGTCGACCTCGTCGTGCGTCAGCGGGCCACCCGGACCAGCGTTCGTCCGTGCCATGGCCTTGCCGGTGCGTTGTTCCAGGTCAGCGCCGGTCACCCCCTCCGGCAGGAGGATCTCCCACGCGGTCAAGGGAGCGGCAGCGATGCCGGCCTCGGCGAGATACTCGGCGATCGACTCGATGATGATCGCAGTGTCCTCCGACCCTCGCTCCTCCTCCCAGTAGACCGGGGGTGAGCCGGGCCGCTCGAGTGTGACCCGGATGGGCCGCGGCACCATGCCGACGGCGGGGCGTGCATAACCGGCCCCGGCGGCGAACGCCATCAGGGCACCGAGCCCGTTCTCCGGCAGCGGAACCCAGTTGCCGGGACGGGCCCGGTCGTCAACCATCTCCTGCCATCGCGCCGGGTGTCGGCTCGCTGGAGTGCTATTCATCTGTGGGACGTTACAGTTTCGCGACCCTGGCCCGCAGGTGATACCCGACGGCGGCCGGTCGCCTCAGTCTTCGAGCACCGCCCACACGGCGGTGTCGGCGGGCAGGGCCTGGTGCCCCAGTTCGCCGCGGAGCTCGCCGCTGGCGAGGATCACGTCGAGCCCGTCCGGCAGCGGGATCGGGCCGTCGCTGAGGTTGACGGCAACGATGACCTGGCGGTTCGTGAACACCAGTAGTCCCTGCTCGGGCCCCCACGACCCTTCGACCCAGGCGAGCGACCCGGTGCCGAGGTCGAACTCGCGGCGCAGTCGCAGGGCCTTGCGGAACAGTTCGTAGCTGGAGCCGGCCACGCCTTTCTGGGCGTCGAGTGCGAACGCGGCCCACGCCGTCGGCTGTGGCAGCCAGGAGGCGCCGGTGGGGGAGAACCCGAACGCCGGGGCGTCCGCCTCCCACGGCAGCGGTACCCGGCAGCCGTCCCGGCCCTTCTCGGTGTACCCGGACCGCCAGAACGCCGGGTCCTGGCGCACGTCGCCGGGCAGGGCGGTGTGCTCGGGCAGCCCGAGCTCCTCGCCCTGGTAGATGTAGGCCGAGCCCGGCAGAGCGAACATCAGCAGGGCGGCGGCGCGAGCCCGGCGGGCGCCCAGGTCGGCGTCCGGCTGCGGGTCGTCCGCACCGATCCCGTTCGGACCCTTGCCCGTGGTCGGCAGGCCGAGCCGGGAGGTGGCCCGCACCACGTCGTGGTTGGAGAGCACCCAGGTGGTCGGTGCGCCGACGGAGTCGCAGGCCGCCAAGCCCTCGGTGATGGAGTCCTTCAGGGCGGGCGCGGACCACTCGGTGCAGAGGAAGTCGAAGTTGAACGCCTGGTGCATCTCGTCCGGGCGGATGTAGCGGGCCATCGCCTCGTCGGTGTCCGCCCACGCCTCAGCGACCAGGGCGCGGTCGCCGTCGTAGGAGGCGAGCACCTCGTGCCATCGCCGATAGATCTCGTGCACCCCGGGCTGGTCCCACATCGGTGCCGGCCCGACGCCCTCCTCACCGGCATCGTCGCCGGCGATCATCTCGGCGTGCCCGGCCCAGTCCTCGAAGCCCTGGTCCTTGACCAGCCCGTGCGCCACGTCGACGCGGAAGCCGTCCACGCCCCGGTCGAGCCAGAACCGCAGGATCGCCTCGAACTCCGCTCGGACCTCCTCGTTCTCCCAGTTCAGGTCCGGCTGATGGACGTCGAACAGGTGCAGGTACCACTGACCGGGGGTGCCGTCGGCATCGGTGACCCGCGTCCAGGCCGGCCCGCCGAACACGCTGCGCCAGTTGTTCGGCGCCTCGGCCCCGTCCGGTCCGCGGCCGTCGCGGAAGATGTACCGCTCCCGCTCGGGGGACCCGGCCGGCGCGGGCAGCGCCGCACGGAACCAGGCGTGCTCGTCCGAGGTGTGGTTCGGCACCAGGTCCACGAGCACCCGCAGGCCGAGCGTGCGGGCCCGGGCGAGGAGTGCGTCCGCGTCCTCCAGGGTCCCGAACAGCGGGTCCACCTGCCGGTAGTCGGCGACGTCGTAGCCCGCGTCGTGCTGGGGGGAGGTGTAGAAGGGCGAGAGCCAGACGGCGTCGACGCCGAGCCTGCTGAGGTGGCCGAGGCGCGCGGTGATGCCGGGCAGGTCGCCGATCCCGTCGCCGTCCGAGTCCGCGAAGGACCGCGGATACACCTGGTAGATCACGGCGCTGCGCCACCACTGACCGCCCGGGGAGTCGGCCCGATGGATGAGGGTGGTACGAACGTCGGGCGTGTCCTCGGTCAACATCCGGCCATTGTCATCCCGGCCGTGCCCGGAGGGAAATCGGCGCGATGTCCCCAGCCGTTGCCGGCCCGATCGCGGTTCGCAAGTAGTCTGAGGCCGTGCCGGCCCAACCTCATCGCCTCATCGGAGGCTACGACGTCGCGGACACCGACCGCTGGCTCGCCGAGCCGGGCAAATCTGCCGCACGCACGCCCTTCGAGCGGGACCGCGCCCGGGTGGTGCACTCCTCCGCGCTGCGCCGGCTCGGGGCCAAGACCCAGGTCCTCGGACCCGGCACGGACGACTTCGCCCGGACCCGCCTGACGCACTCCCTCGAGGTGGCGCAGGTGGGCCGGGAACTCGGGAAGTCCCTCGGCTGCGACCCGGACGTGGTGGACACCGCGTGCCTCGCGCACGACCTGGGGCACCCGCCGTTCGGGCACAACGGCGAGGTCGCCCTGGCGCAGGTCGCCGCCGGCATCGGCGGGTTCGAGGGCAACGCGCAGACCCTGCGGCTGCTCACCCGGCTCGAGCCGAAGGTGTTCACGCCCGACGGCCTGGGCGTGGGTCTGAACCTGACCCGCGCCAGCCTGGACGCGGCCACGAAGTACCCGTGGTCGGCGGCGGACGCACCACCAAGGGCGGACGGGACGCCGTCGGGCAAGTTCGGCGTCTACGTCGACGACGCCCCCGTCTTCGCCTGGCTGCGGGAGGGCGCCCCGGACGGGGTGCGGTGCATCGAGTCGCAGGTCATGGACCTCGCCGACGACATCTCCTACTCCGTGCACGACGTCGAGGACGCGGTGTTCTCCGGCCGGGTGGATCTGCGCCGGTTGGGGGAGGACGAGGCCCGCGAGCGGATCGTCGCCCAGATCCGGGACTGGTACGCCCCGGCGCTGTCCGACGAGGTCCTGTTCACCGCGATGGACGAGCTCAGCGCGCTGGACTACTGGGTGCACCGGTACGACGGCACCCGCCGCGGGCTCGCCGCGCTGAAGGACATGACCAGCCAGCTCATCGGCCGGTTCTGCGACTCCTCCGCCCGGGCCACCCGGGCCACCTACGGCGACGGCCCGCTGATCCGCTACGACGGCAACCTCATCGTGCCCGATCACGTCCTCGCCGAGATCACAGTGCTCAAGGGGGTCGCGGCCGCGTTCGTGATGGCCCCCCGCGAGCATGACCCGGTGTTCCGCCGGCAGCGGCTCATCCTCACCGACCTGGTCGCCGTGCTCTACGACCGCGCCGAGCTCGCCCTCGCCGAGATCTTCGCCGAGGACTGGTCCGAGGCCACCGATGACGACATCCGGCTACGGGTGGTCATCGACCAGGTCGCCTCGCTCACGGACCTGTCCGCCCTGCAGTGGCACGCCCAGTTGTGCGGCCCGGACGCGGGCACCGAGATCTGAGCCCCGCCGCCGCGCCGGTACCCCCGCGGATCCGGCTTACACTCGGCCCATGGCAGGCCTGATCCGACGCGAGGACATCGCGGCAGTGCGCGAACGGGCCCGGATCGAGGAGATCGTCGGCCAGCACGTGACACTGCGCAGCGCCGGCGTCGGGTCGATGAAGGGCCTGTGCCCGTTCCACGACGAGCGCACCCCCTCCTTCCACGTGCGCCCGCAACTGGGCCTGTGGCACTGCTTCGGCTGCGACGAGGGCGGGGACGTCATCTCGTTCGTTCAGAAGATCGACCACTTGACGTTCGCCGAGGCCGTGGAGCACCTCGCCGGCCGGGTCGGGCTGCAGTTGCGATACGAGGACGACGGCGGCGCGAACCGTCCGCGGGAACAGCCGGGTCGGCGCCAGCGACTGATCGAGGCGCACCGCGTCGCGGCGGAGTACTTCGTGGAGCAGTTGGCCACGCCGGAGGCGGAGGCGGGCCGGTCGTTCCTGGCCGAGCGTGGCTTCGACAGGACCGCCGCGGCCACGTTCGGGGTCGGGTATGCCCCCAAGGGCTGGGACAACCTGACCCGGCACCTGCGCGGCAAGCACTTCACCGAGGCGGAACTGACGGCGTCGGGTCTGCTGTCCCAGGGCAACCGCGGCTCCTACGACCGGTTCCGGGGCCGCCTCATGTGGCCGATCCGGGATCTGTCCGGGGATGTCGTCGGGTTCGGCGCCCGGAAGCTCTACGAGGACGACCCGGGCCCCAAGTACCTGAACACCCCCGAGACCACGATCTACAAGAAGTCCCAGGTCCTGTACGGGATCGACCTGGCGAAGCGGGAGATAGCGAAGTCCAAGCAGGTGGTCGTGGTCGAGGGCTACACCGACGTGATGGCGATGCACCTGGCGGGGGTGCCGACGGCCGTGGCCACCTGCGGCACCGCGTTCGGCACCGACCACATCCGGATCGTGCGTCGCCTGCTCGGGGACACCGCGGACGCCGCGGCCGGGGTGATGCTCGCGACCGGCGGGGCGCGCGGCGGCGAGGTGATCTTCACCTTCGACGGCGACGCCGCCGGGCAGAAGGCGGCGCTCCGGGCGTTCTCCGAGGACCAGCAGTTCGCGTCCCAGACGTTCGTCGCGGTGGAGCCCAACGGGATGGACCCCTGCGACCTGCGGCAGCAGCGCGGCGACGCGGCGGTCCGGGAATTGGTCGGTGGGCGCGAGCCGCTGTTCGAGTTCGCGATCCGGTCCGTGCTGCGCCAGGTCGACCTGGACACCGCTGAGGGTCGCGTCGCAGGGCTGCGCGCCGGGGTTCCGGTGGTCGCCCGGATCCGCGACCACGCCCTGCGCGGGGAGTACGCCCGAGAGCTCGCCGGCTGGCTCGGCATGGACGAGGCCTCGGTGCGCCGCGACGTCACGCGGACCGCGCGGAACCCTCCGCCGGCGCCGTCGGCACAGGGGCGGCCCGGGGTGGACGGCGCCGCGGGCGGCCGCGGCGGCCAGGGCGGACCGGCCGGCGGTCGTGGCGGTCAGAACGGTCGCGACGGGTACGGCGGCGGCCAGAGCGGTCGCAACGGGTATGGCGGCGGCTCCTCCAACGGGCAGCGGGACTCGAGTGGTCAGCGGGGTCAGGACAGCCAGGGTGGGTATGGCGGGTCCGACTCCGGGTTCGGCGCGTCCCACCGCGACGACCCGGTGGCGCGCCTGGAGCGGCAGGTCCTCGAGGTCGTCCTCCAGCTCCCGCAGTTCGCGCTGGCCACGTCCTTCGACGAGCTCGGCGCGGACACCTTCGTGGTGCCCGCCCACCGGGCGGTGCATGACGCGATCCGCGCCGCCGGGGGAGTTCGCGCGTTCGGTGAGCTCGCCGGGGACGCCTCGGCACGTGGTGCCGGAGGCGAGGCCAACTCCCGGGCGGCGGCGGCGTGGAACGAGCAGGTCCGCGAGGCCGCGATCGGCCCCGTCGGCGTGCTTGTCACCGAACTGGCGGTCGCACCGCTGCCCGAGGACCGGCCAGAGGCCCTCGGCGGCTACGCGCACGGGGTCCTGGTGGCGTTGTTGCGCCTGGGCGTCACCCGGGAGATCGCCGACGCCAAAGGCAGGCTGCAGCGGATGGACCCGGCGGACGAGGCGTACGCGGCGACCTTCGGCCGACTGCTCGAACTGGAGGAACGCCGTCGTTCCCTGCTCACCGACGCCTGACGGCGCTCGACGCCGAAGGCGACGGCAACCGGCCGGACGGGCAGGTCTATCCTTGCGCTGCACTGCGGCTCCCAGCCTGGTGGCCTAGGGTTCTGAGCCATGAGTGAGAACCCGCCGCAAGGACAGGGCGGCTCCACCGACCCAGCAGGGAACGGTGAACCGCCAACGGAGTCGATCGGTGGAACGTCATCGGGGGACGCGCAGTCGTCACTCCCGCCGGAGGCGTTCGAGGAGACCACGCTGTACAACCCGAGTTCGTACGGCGCCGGCTCCCAGCCCGGTCACGGGCAGCAGACGCCGCCGAGCCAGCCCGGTTACGGGCAACCGACACCCCCGCCGGACCAAGCCGGCGCAGGGCCGCAACAAGCGATGGGAGCACAGGCGATGGGCCAACCGGACTACGGGCAGCAGCCCGGTTACGGACAGCAACCCGGCGGGCAACAGCCTGGCTACGGACAGCAGCCCGGCGCGCAGCAGCCTGGCTACGGACAGCAGCCTGGCGCGCAGCAGCCGGGCTACGGACAGCAGCCTGGCGCGCAGCAGCCGGGCTATGGGCAGCCGGGCTACGGTCAGCAGCCTGACGCCGGCGCGGGCGGCTACGGCCAGTCCAGCGGCGGCTACGGGCAGCAGCAGCCCGGCGCGTACGGGCAGCAGCCCGGGTACGGGCAGCCGGGTTACGGAGCCGGCGGCGGTGGCTACGGGGGTGGCCAGCCTCCGCAGGGACCCAAGCCCTGGTACGCCCAGTGGTACACCTGGGTGGCCGCGGTCGTGATCATCGCCCTGATCGCCGTCGGCGTGTACGTCGCGACCCGCGGGGACGGCGGCGAGGACCCGACCGGATCTCCCACGACGACGAGCGAGGCTCCCACGACCGAGGAGCCGACGACCGACGCACCGACGGACGAGCCTACCGACGAGCCGACAGACGAGGACCCGACGGACATGCCGTCGGCCTCCGGTGACATCCTCCCGTTCGGGGAGACCGGCACGCTCGGAGACTGGTCGCTCTCACTGAGCGAATTCGTCCCGGACGCGAACGACCTGGTCGCCGGTGAGGGCTCGGACCCGCCGCCGGACGGCTTCCGGTACGCGATGATCCGGGTGACCGGCACGAACAACGGTGCCGCAGCGCTGAACCTGTACAACAGCGTCGGGATCGGCTACCTGGCCACGGACGGTGAGATCTACGAGAGCACCCTCGCGGTCGTGCCCGATGACGCCTACCAGCTCGACGACGTCGCACCGGGCGCATCCGCCTCCGGCAACTGGGGTCTGGAGATCCCGGCGGACGACGATGGTCAGGGTCAGTGGGGCTTCATCGACGAGGCGGGTAACACCCTCTACTTCGAGGCGGCTGGGTGATCGGAGCAGGCGCCGTGAGGTAGGCCTGTCTCGACCGAACCACGCAGGGCGTGACTCCCACCCGGGGGTCACGCCCTGCGGCGTGTCCGAGGCGCCCGCGATGACGACCGGGGCGACCCGTATGTGGCGAGCATCACGTCCGCGCCCGCCCGCAGCGCACGCCGACCCGGCGAGACCGGACCTTCACCTCGAGACCGGACCGTGCGAGGTCCCGTGCCGGGGCGAGGGTCCGGTCCGGGCCGGTCGGGGCGCGCTGCAGGCCCCAATGAGAGAAGGCCCGGAATCTCGTGGATTCCGGGCCTTGCGCTGGCTCCCTCGACTGGACTCGAACCAGTAACCGTCCGATTAACAGTCGGATGCTCTGCCAATTGAGCTACGAGGGATCGCGCTGAGAATACTAACAGTCCCCGCGGGGTGCTCCGGCCCGCCGGTCGCCGTCCGCGACCGTCAGGGCTGGAGCCCGACGGCGGAGCGGATCCGCCGCTCGAGGTCCGCGATCTGAGCCTCCAGGGCAGGCCCGCTGCGCACCTTGCCGGACGCCGTCACCTGGGAGAACAGTTCGCCGTCCGCTCCGCGCCTGACGGCGGCCCGCAGCTGGCCGCCACCGGGCGCCTTCTCGGTGATGACCTGGACCAGCGAGTGCTCCACCTGCTCGCGGATCAGGAGCGGGAACCGCGCCGGCGCCTGCTCCGTCAGGGTCAACCTGGTCGGGGCGGTGCCATCCACCCAGGTGAGCGTCATCGTCAGGGTCTCGCCGTCCCAATCGCCGTGGTCCACGTCGGACCAGGGCCGGTCCAGCACCAGGTCGTCCTCGGTGACCACGAGCACGCTTCCGCGCGCGAGCACGGCCCAACCTCCGCCGTCGAGCGTCTGGACCAGTAGCGGGCGCACTCCGGCGGGCAGTTTCTCGGCAGCCGCAGCGGGCAGGGATTCGCGTGATCGAGCCATACCCCTGACGCTAACCCACTGCGCGGCCCGATAGGCTGGTGCGCCGTCGGCCCCAGTAGCTCAGCCGGTCAGAGCAGCGGACTCATAATCCGTCGGTCGTGGGTTCAAGCCCCACCTGGGGCACTCGTTCTCCTCGCCGCACCGCGAGGGTGTCATCATGCGGCGGACAGCCGCGTTGCGCCGCACTATGACCCGTTCGCGGGGGCCGGCGACGCTCGCGCGGGCCGGAGGGGACGACGAGCGGGTCCAGTCGCTCTCTGCTTCCGGCGTGGCGGGCTTCTCGACCGCCCCGGTGAAACCCGGTGGTTCTCGTCCTTACCTGCGACTCGGCCCCTGCTCCGGCCCACGCATCAACAAGGACCGGACCCCGGCGGCGGATGTGACAACTCGCCCTGCCCGATCGGCGTGATCGGGCAGGGGGAGCCGGGCGGCGGCGCGGTCATCGGGACCACGATCGGGGCGCAGCCGGGTCCTCGGACCGCGGACGCCGTCGCCGATACGACCGGCTAGCGGATGCCCGCCTGCTGGTCGTACCAGGCGCGGGAGCTGTTGGTGATCGCGAGGGCCGAAACAACGATCACCCAGATGACCCCGAGACCGAGCTGCGCGCCACTGTCGCCGGTTGCGACCGAGACGATGCTCAGCAGGACGTACAGCCCGCCCATCACCACGAGGCCGATCGCCGCGCCCTTCTTGCCGCGCCACATCAGGACGGCGAGGACGATCACCGCGATGCACCACACGACGACGAGGAGACCGAGTCCCACGAGGAGCCCGGTCGCGCCCGGCAGCATCGAGGCGAACTCCGGGTCGTTGGCAAGGGCACCACCGGCGATCGCGATGATCAAGCCGAGGAGGATCCCGAGGCCACCGCCGATCCAGCTCATGATCGCGGCCGCCTTCACCGACCCCGGCTTCTCGGGCGGGAGACCGTAGGGCGTCTGCCCGAACGGCATGCCGTACTGGTTGGCGCCGAACTGGCTCCCGCCGACCTGGTTCGAGCCGTACTGGCCGGGTCCCGGCGGCACCGCCGGGGCACCGCTCGGCTGACCGTAGCCGCCGGGCTGCTGACCGTAGCCGCCGGGCTGGCTGTAGCCCCCACCTGGCTGCTGGCCGTAGCCGCCTCCGCCGCCGGGCTGTTGGCCGTAGCCGGGCTGCTGGCCATAGCCGCCCTGCTGCGGGTCGGGCGGTCCGTACGGGCTGGCAGGTGGGTTCGTCACGGTCGTTTCCCCTTGTGGTCTGCGGCGAGGTCTAGCGGTCATTGTGTCGCATCGCCGCGTCGCAGTCCCGCCATGTGGCGACCGCGTTGGAGGGTTACGATCGCAAGATCCGCCCGGCGTTGTGTGGAGGGAGCCAGATGAGCGTGTCGACCGAACGGATCCACGGGGAAACGGGCGCGGGTGCCGCGAGCCCGCTCCGGTTCGTCACGGCCGCCAGCCTGTTCGACGGCCACGACGCCGCGATCAACATCATGCGACGCCTGATCCAGGCCAGCGGCGCCGAGGTGGTCCACCTCGGTCACAACCGATCCGTCGATGACGTCGTCCGGGCCGCGCTCGCCGAGGACGCCGACGCGATCGCGATCTCCTCCTACCAGGGCGGGCACCTGGAGTACTTCCGCTACCTCGTCGACCGCCTGCGGGAAGCCGACGCCGGCCACGTGCGCGTCTTCGGCGGGGGCGGCGGCACGATCACCCCAGCGGAGATCGCCGAGCTCGAGGCGTACGGCGTCGAACGGATCTACCACCCCGACGACGGCATGCAGCTGGGCCTGCAAGGCATGATCGACGACGTCATCGCCCGGGCCGGCGCCGCGCGACGCCCCGCGTCGATGCCCGACGGCGTCCCGTCCGTCGGCGACGACGTCGCCCTCGCGCGCACGATCAGTGCCATCGAGGACGGCGTGCTGGTGGACGCGGACCTGACGGCCGCCCGCTCCGAGTGGGCCGAGGCCGCTGCTGGTCGCGCCGTACCCGTCCTCGGCGTCACCGGCACCGGCGGCGCCGGCAAGTCCTCGGTGATCGACGAGCTCCTGATCCGGTTCCTCGCCGCCTTCCCAGACATCCACATCGCCGTGCTCTCCGTCGATCCCACCCGCCGCCGCACCGGCGGGGCGCTTCTCGGCGACCGGATCCGGATGAACGCCCTGCGCAGCGACGCGATCCACCTCCGCTCGATCGCGACCCGCAGCCAGCACACCTCGATCGCCGCGATGCTCGGGGACTGCATCGCGCTGCTCAAGGCCGCGGGCTTCGACCTCGTCATCGTCGAGACCGCGGGCATCGGGCAGTCCGACTCGGCGATCGTGGAACTCGTCGACATCCCGGTCTACGTGATGACCAGCGACTACGGCGCCGCCAGCCAGCTCGAGAAGATCGACATGGTCGACTACGCGGACCTGATCGTGCTGAACAAGTACGACCGCCGCGGCGCCCCCGACGCGCTACGTGACATCCGCAAGCAGTGGCGCCGCAACCGCGTCGCGTTCGACATTCCGGCCGAGCAGGTCCCGGTGCTGCCCACGATCGCGAGCCAGTTCAACGACCCCGGGGTCACCGCGGTCTTCGAGCGGCTGCGGGCGATGCTCGCCGCGCAGGTCGAGGCCGCCGACGGCGCAGCCCGCCTCGAGTGGGACGCTCACCCGGGTGGGGTGTCCGCGGGCGGCGAGCCCCGCTCCGCGGCGCTGATCCCCGGCGCGCGGGTGCGCTACCTGGCCGAGATCGCCGAGGCCGGCCGTGGCCTGCGGGACCGGGTCGCGGCCGACGTCGAGACCGCGGACGCGGCTCAGTCCTACTGGCGCACGCTGCGTGACCTCGGCGACCCGGCGTTGCCCGAGGCCCTCGCGCCCTACCGCAGGGCCGACCTCGGCGAGGCAGGTACCGCCCCCACCGACGCCGTCGGGAAGTCGCCCGACCCGGCCCTGGCCACGGAAGGCGCGAACGCCCTCGGGCAGTCGACGCACCCACGGACCGACGCGACCCTCGCCACGGACGGCGGGGCCGCCGTCGGGCACCCGCCCGACCCGACCCTGCTCGCGCTGCGCCGGGCCTACACCTCCGCCGTCGGGCGGCTCGGCGAGGACTCCCGCGACCTCCTGCTCGCCTGGCCCGGGCGGCTCGTCGCGATCACCGGGGAGACCGGCACCTACCGGGTCCGCGGCAAGGATCTCGAGGTGGCGAACTACTCGACGTCCCTGTCCGGCACCCGGATCCCGAAGGTCGCCGCCCCGACGTACCGCGGCTGGGGGGACCTGCTCGCGTTCCTGCACCACGAGAACCTGCCCGGCGCGTTCCCGTACACGGGCGGGGTCTACCCGTACCGGCGCACCGGCGAGGACCCGACCCGGATGTTCGCGGGGGAGGGCACCCCGGAGCGCACGAACCGCCGGTTCCACTACCTCAGTGCCGGCCAGGAGGTCGCGCGGCTGTCCACGGCGTTCGACTCGGTGACCCTGTACGGGGAGGACCCGGCCACCCGCCCGGACATCTATGGCAAGGTCGGTAACTCCGGCGTGAACGTGCCGACCCTGGACGACATGAAGAAGCTGTACTCCGGCTTCGACCTGTGCGCGCCGACCACGTCGGTCTCGATGACGATCAACGGACCCGCGCCGATCATCCTCGCCATGTTCTTCAACGCGGCGATCGACCAGCAGGTGGAGACCTACCTGAGGGCCGACGGCGCGCGCTGGGCGGGTGCGCAGGCTCGCCTCGAGCAGCTGCGGGCAGGGCGGGATGTACCCGCCTACGTCGGCGATCTGCCGCCCGGCCACGACGGTCTCGGTCTCGCGCTGCTCGGCGTCACCGGCGACCAGCTCGTCGACGCCGAGACCTACGCGCGGATCCGCAGCCAGACGCTCGCGGCGGTGCGGGGCACCGTGCAGGCGGACATCCTCAAGGAGGACCAGGCTCAGAACACGTGCATCTTCAGCACCGAGTTCGGCCTGCGGATGATGGGGGACATCCAGCAGTACTTCATCGACTCCGGGGTGCGGAACTTCTACTCGGTCTCGATCTCCGGCTATCACATCGCCGAGGCCGGGGCGAACCCGATCACGCAGCTCGCGTTCACCCTCGCGAACGGGTTCACGATCGTCGAGTACTACCTGGCCCGCGGGATGAGCATCGACGAGATCGCCCCGCACCTGTCGTTCTTCTTCTCCAACGGGATGGACCCCGAGTACGCGGTGATCGGGCGGGTGGCGCGGCGGATCTGGGCGCGGGCGATGCGGGACAGCTACGGCGCCGGGCCGCGCAGCCAGATGCTGAAGTACCACGTGCAGACGTCGGGCCGGTCCCTGCACGCGCAGGAGGTGCAGTTCAACGACATCCGCACCACCCTGCAGGCGCTGTACGCGATCTTCGACAACTGCAACAGCCTGCACACGAACGCCTACGACGAGGCCGTCACCACCCCGACCGAGGAGAGCGTGCGCCGGGCCGTGGCGATCCAGATGATCATCAACGCCGAGCTCGGGCTGAACCGGACCGAGAACCCGTGGCAGGGCAGCTTCATCATCGGTGAGCTCACCGACCTCGTGGAGGAGGCCGTCTACGCCGAGTTCGAGGCGATCAGCGACCGTGGCGGCGTGCTCGGCGCGATGGAGACCATGTACCAGCGGGGCCGGATCCAGGACGAGTCGCTGCTGTACGAGACACGCAAGCACGACGGTTCGCTGCCGATCGTCGGGGTGAACACGTTCCTGCCCCGGGACGATCCGGGCCGGATCGCCGGAAAGATCGACCTGATCCGCAGCACCACCGCCGAGAAGGAGCAGCAGATCGCCGAGGTCGCGCGCTGGTGCGCGGGGCGGAACGGATTGGCACCCGACGCGCTCGCGGACCTGCAGGGGGTGGCGCGCGAGGGTGGGAACCTGTTCGAGGCGCTCATGTCCGCCGTCCGGACGCACTCGCTGGGGCAGATCACGCACGCGCTGTACCTGGTCGGCGGGGAGTACCGGCGCAACATGTGAGAGGGCAGAGCTGCCCATCGCGATGTCCCGGCGCCACCTGGGCCGATACCCCTAGACTGGGCCGGAAAATCGAATCGACCGAGGCGCTGGGGCGTGCTCGGACTCTGAGGGGAACGGCATGGCATATCGCTACAACTCGCCTCCTGGCTGGCCGACGCCGCCGGAGGGCTGGACCCCTCCGCCGGGGTGGCAGCCGGACGCGTCCTGGGGGCCGGCGCCCGAGGGTTGGCAGTTCTGGTTGGACGAGGCCACCGGTGCCCCGCCCGCCGCCGCTGCGACGGATGCCGCAGGCGCGAGCGAAGCCGCCGCTACGCCGGGGTCGGACTCGGTCTCCGGGTCGGACTCGATGAGTGACTCGGACACGATGAGTGGCTCGGACTCGATGAGCTCCGATTCGATCGGCTCCGACGCCATGGCGGCGGACGCCGGCACCGGCTCGGACACCATGGGCGATGTGCCGGACTCCGACGCGACCGTCGTGCGTTCGGCGATGCCCACCGGTGACGCGATGTCCGGCTCGGACTCGACGAGCGGGACTGGCTCGGACTCGATGGGGTCCTCGGACTCGATGGGGTCCTCGGACGCCATGGGGTCGGCCGACGCCGCGTCGTCCGGCGCTGACGGCTCGGCTGCGGATGGTTCGGGTTCGGACGAGGCGCCACGGTTCGGCGGAGATGCCTCACCGCGCTTCGGCGAGGCCGGTGCCCCAGGCGCGGCCGGCCCGCTGCCTGCCAGCGACGAGCCGACCACCTTGTTCACTCCGGGCGCGCACGCAGCGAGTCCCGCACAGCCCGAGCAGCCGGGGCAGCCCGGTGACGGGTTCGGCGCCGCGAGCGGTGCGCCGACCTACGGTGGCGCGAGTGCGCCGTCCTACGGTGGCGCCAGCGGCGCGCCGACCTACGGCGGTGCGAGCGCCGGCCAGGGCGAGCAGCAGGACCCCTCCTACGGTGGCGCCGCAGCCGCGGGCGCCGTCGGTGGTGCGGCCGCGTCCCAGTTCGGGCCGCCGCAGCCGTCCTACGGCGACCCTCAGACGCAGCCATTCGGCCAGTCACCCACGCAGGAGTTCGGCCAGTCGCAGGATCAGTACGGCCCGGGTGGTGGCCAGCAGCCGGGACAGTACGGCCAGGCATCCGCCCCCGGGTACGACCAGTCGGCGGGCCAGTACGGTCAGGGTTCGGCTTCGCAGGGTTATGACCCGTCGGCCGGTCAGTATGGCCAGGGTTCGGCTCCGCAGGGTTATGACCCGTCGGCCGGTCAGTATGGCCAGGGTTCGGCTTCGCAGGGTTATGACCCGTCGGCCGGTCAGTATGGCCAGGGTTCGGCTCCGCAGGGTTATGACCCGTCGGCCGGTCAGTACGGCCAGGGTTCGGCTCCGCAGGGGTACAACCAGGCCGCCGGCCAGTACGGCCAGGCCTCCGGCGCCCCCGGGTACGGCGGCCAGACCGGCGGCCAACCGCCGTCGAACAGCATGTACAACTACGCGCCCACGACCGGCCTTGACCAGGGCAGCAACTCGCCGTACGGCGCGGCCGGAGGCTACGGCGGCCCGGCCGGACCCGGGGCCCCCGGCGGCGGTGGGAGCAACAAGACCCCGCTGATCATCGGGATCATCGTGGCCGTTGTGGTCATCGCACTGGTCGCGTTCTTCGCAATCCGCGCGATCACCGGCGGTGACGGCGACAGCGGTGCCACGCCGACGCCGACCGCCACCACCGCGCCGCCCACGGACGAACCGACCGACGAGGCGACGGACGAGCCCACGGACGAGCCGACGGACACCACCACGGTGGCCCCGCCGACCGGCGACTACGTGAACCTCACCGGCTCCGACCCCGCCATCGTGGCGGAGGACGGCGTCCCGGTCGTGGAGGTGCGGCTGCTCCAGGCGCAGACCGGCTGGCAGCCGGGCGGGAACTCGGTCCTGTGCGCCGAGCCCGAGGCCGGGCAGTACCTCGGTCTGGAGTTCGAGTTCACCACGCTGCCGGCGCTGGCCGACACCGAGGACGGCTACTACTCGTTCATCGGCTTCGAACTCGGAGCGCAGACCGCTTCCGGCTCGGACCTGGAGGCCAACGCCTTCTCCGGCCTCTTCTGCCTCGACTCGAGCCAGCAGACGCCGTCGGAGATGCAGCCGGGACAGACGTACACCGGCTGGGCCGTTCTGGACGTGCCGACCGACGTCGCGGCCGTGACGTGGTCGGACTGGCTGGACTTCACCGGTAGCTCCCAGGACTACCGCTGGGTTCTGGCCGAGCAGTAACACACACCGCAGTCGCAAGGGGCGCTGGGGAACACCCGGCGCCCCTTGCGCGTGGAAGGATCGAGGCATGGCATTCCGTGACATCCGCGTGATCGGCGACCCCGTGCTGCGGACCGTGTGTGAGGAGATCACCACCATCGACGACCGGGTCCGAGCCCTGGTCGCGGACCTGGTGGAGACGGTGGACGCCGAAGGTCGCGCCGGGCTGGCTGCGAACCAGATCGGCGTCAGCCTGCGGGCATTCTCCTGGAACCTCGACGGCGAGGTCGGCTACGTGCTGAACCCGCGCCTGGTGGAGGTCTCCGAGGAGACCCAGGACGGTGACGAGGGCTGTCTCTCGGTCCCGGGCCTGTGGTTCCCCGCGAGGCGCGCCGCGTACGCGAAGGTCGAGGGGATCGACCTCGACGGCGCCCCGGTGACCGTCGAGGGGGAGGGCATCAAAGCCCGCTGCCTGCAGCACGAGATCGACCACCTGGACGGCAAACTGTACCTCGACCGGCTGGACCGGGACGTCCGCAAGAGTGCGATGCGGAAGGTCCGGGAATTGATGTGAGGTGCACAAACGCCCTTCTTTAGGGCATCATGGGTATGGAAGCCGTGTGCATTCCTTGAATGTGACTGACCGAGATCGTTGGGGAAGACGTATCTCGAACAGAACAGGAAGGGGATGGCAATGACTGGTGTCAGCACCCGCGGCGTCATTTTCGTGCACTCCGCACCCCGGGCTCTGTGCCCGCACGTGGAGTGGGCAGCGGGCTCCGTCCTGGACGCCCGCGCGTCCTTCGACTGGACCCCGCAGCCGGCGGCGCCCGACCTGTTCCGTGCCGAACTGTCCTGGACCGGACCCGCGGGCACCGGTGCCCGCCTGGCGTCCGCCCTGCGTGGCTGGACGCATCTGCGCTACGAGGTCACCGAGGAGCCCTGCCTGGGCACCGACGGCGGCCGGTGGAGCCACACGCCGGATCTGGGCATCTTCCACGCCCAGGTGGACGTACACGGCAACGTCGTGGTGCCCGAGGACCGCATCCGGGCCGCCATGACGCACGCCGAGGAGCCCGCCCGGATGAAGCACGAGCTGGACCTGGCGCTCGGGCAGGCCTGGGACGACGAGCTCGAACCGTTCCGCTACGCCGGTGCCGGGGTCCCGGTGCGCTGGCTGCACCGCGTCGGCTGAGCCGGGCGAGGCCCGCACCCTCCCGGACCAGTGATGAGCGGCCCACACCTGCGCACCTCGCGCCGCGCCTCCGGAGGCGAGGTAGTGACCTCCACATCGAGGTAGTCGTCGCCAAGGGGGAATTGCTGACTACCTCGACGGCCACGTGACTACGTCGGCGTCCGGTGTGGGGAGCGGGCGCCCCGTCAGGAGCTCGTGAACACCAGCGTGGCGTTGTGACCGCCGAAGCCGAAGCCGTTGTTGACGGCCGCGATGTCGCCGTCACGCAGCGGACGGGGCACGTCCCGGACCAGGTCGATGGGCAGGTCCGGCTCGGGGTCGGAGACGTTGATCGTGGGCGGCGCCTGCCGGTCCACGATCGCCATGATCGTGAAGATCGACTCCAGCGCGCCGGCGCCACCGAGCAGGTGCCCGGTCATGGACTTCGTCGCCGAGATCGCCACGTGATCCGCGTCGTCGCCGAGTGCGCGGCGCATCGCTGCGGCCTCCACGCCGTCACCGGCGGGGGTGGACGTCGCGTGGGCGTTGACGTGCACCACGTCCGAGGCATGCACGCCGGCGTTCTCCAGGGCGAGCCGGAAGGCGCGCTCCTGCCCGGCGCCGGTGGGGTCGGGGGGCGCGACGGCGTAGGCGTCCGACGTGATCCCGAGGCCGGCCACGCGGGCGTAGATCCGGGCGCCGCGGGCGATGGCGTGGTCCTCACGCTCGAGCACGAGGACGCCGGCGCCCTCGCCGAGCACGAACCCGTCCCGGTTCACGTCGTAGGGGCGGGAGGCACCGGCCGGGTCGTCGTTGCGGGTGGACAGGGCCTGCATCTTCGCGAACGACGCGATCGGCAGTGGGTGGATGGCGGCCTCGGTGCCGCCGGCGACCACCACGTCCGCGCGGCCGGTGCGGATCATCTCCAGGCCGTAGCCGATCGCCTCGGCACCCGAGGCGCACGCGGAGACGGGGGTGTGGGCGCCCGCCTTGGCTCCGACCTCGATCGAGACATAGGCGGCGGGGGAGTTCGGCATCAGCATCGGGACGGTCAGCGGGAGCACCCGCCGCACGCCCTGGTCCCTGATGGTGTCCCAGGCGTTGACGAGGGTGATGACCCCGCCGATGCCGGAGGCGATCACGGCGCCGATGCGCTCACCCGGAAGTTCGGGGGACCCGGCGTCCGCCCAGGCCTCGCGAGCCGCGATCATCGCGAACTGTGCGCTGGGGTCCATCCGGCGGGTCTCGGGCCGGGACAGGACGTCCTCGGCAGGGACGGCCAGCTGGCCGGCGAATGTGACGGGCAGCTCGTACTGGCTGACCCAGTCCTGTTCGAGGGTACGCACGCCGGACTTGCCGGCGAGGGCGGCGGCCCAGGTCGTGGGGACGTCACCACCGAGCGGTGAGGTCGTTCCGAGGCCGGTCACAACTACGTTCGGTTGATCGCTCATCTGCGTACTCCAAGACTATGGACCAGGGGGTGGCCGCGCCGGGCGTGCGGATCACGCACGCCCGGCGGCAACCGGGGTCGGGACGAGGCTCAGGCCTGGGCCTGGGCGATGAAGCTCACGGCGTCACCGACGGTGTTGAGGTTCTTCACCTCTTCGTCCGGGATCCGGACCTCGAACTTCTCCTCGGCCAGGGTGACGATGGTCATCATCGACAGCGAGTCGATGTCGAGGTCATCGGTGAACGACTTGTCCTTCTGGACGGCGTCCGCGGGCAGGCCCGTCTCATCGTTCACGATCTCGGCCAGACCGGCCAGGATGTCCTCTTCGCTGTGCGCCATGCTTGCTCCATTCTCAGGGGTTTCATACGGGGTGGGAACAGTGTCCCCGACGCCGTGGTGACGGTGCCACCGCGGCGCGCTGGGCGGCCGGAGGAGGTTCGGGCGGCCCGAGCAGGTTCAGGGTAGGACCACGACCTGCGCGGCGTAGGCGAGCCCCGCGCCGAAGCCGATCTGCAGGGCGATGTCACCGCTCTTGGCCTGGCCCTCGCGGAGCAGGCGTTCGGTGGCCAGCGGGATCGACGCCGCGGAGGTGTTGCCGGTGTCGGCGATGTCGCGACCGACCACGATGTCCTCGCGGAACTTGATCAGCTTCAGGAGTTGGTCGGTGATCCGCATGTTGGCCTGGTGCGGGATGAACACGTCGATGTCCTCGAGCTGCAGCCCGGCGGCGTCGACGGCGCGTCGGGCGATGTTCGGCATCGAGGAGATCACCCACTTGAACACGGTCGGCCCGAGCTGGCGCAGCGTGGGGGTGGTCATCTGGGAGACCTCCTCGGCTGTCTCGGCGGTCTCCGGGACCGGCTCGCCGAGCTCCTCACGGCGGTAGTCCAGCCACGAGTGGGTCTGGTAGATCACCGAGGACTGCGAGCCGTCGCTGCCCCACACGGTCGGCCCGATCCCGGGCGTGTCCGAGCGGCCGACGATCGCGGCACCCGCGCCGTCACCGAGGAGGAACGAGATCGTGCGGTCGGTCGGGTCGATGAAGTCGCTCATCTTCTCGACGCCGATCACGAGCACGTTCTCGGCAGTCCCGGCGCGCACGAGCGCGTCCGCCTGGGCGATCCCGTAGCAGTAGCCGGCGCAGGCGGCGGAGACGTCGTACGCCGGCGCCGGGGTGGCGCCGATGGCGTCGGTGACGATGGTGGCCAGCGAGGGCGTCTGCTCGAAGTGGGTCACCGTGGAGACCAGGACCGCGTCCAGGTCGGCCCCGGTCAGGCCCGCCTTGGCCAGCGCGTCCTGCGCGGCGTCGACGGCGAGGTCCTTGACCGTCACGCCCTTCGCGGCGCGGGCCCTGGTCTTGATGCCGGTGCGCTGCTGGATCCACTCGTCCGAGGAGTTGATCGGGCCGACGATGTCGTCGTTCGGGACCAGTTCGCTGCCACGCGACCCCCCGACGGCGAGGATGCGGGAGCCGAGGACGGGCGTGTGCTGCGCAAGGGTCGGCTTGGTCATCGTGGCTCCTGGGTGGGTCGGGTGGTCCGGGCGGGTGTGGTCCGGTCCGGGCGGGCGGCCGCGTCGCGAGTGGGTCGCGGCCGGCAGGTGGTGGGTCGGCCGGTCATCCGCGGTGGCGGGCGATCAGGTCCGCGGCCGCGTCGAGGTCGGCGGGCGACTTCAGTGCGAGGGTCTCGACACCGCGCATGGTCCGGCGCGCGAGTCCGGTCAGGACCCCGCCGGGAGCGAGTTCGATCACGGCCTGCATACCGGATTCGAGGAGGGTGCTCTGGCAGAGGTCCCAACGCACCGGCGAGGAGATCTGCCGGACCAGCGCGGTCAGGGCGTCGGCGCCCGAGGCGACGGCGGCGCCGTCGGCGTTCGAGAGCAGGGTCAGTCGGGGGTCGGCCGGGGTGAGCGCAGCCGCGGCCGCGGCGACGGCCTCGACGGCCGGTGCCATGTACTTGGTGTGGAAGGCACCGGCTACGGCCAAGGCGATCACGCGGGCCTTCGCCGGGGGATCGTCGGCGAGGGCAGCGAGCCCGGGCAGCGCACCGGCGGCGACGATCTGCCCGCCGCCGTTGACGTTCGCGGCGACCAGGTCATGAGCGGCGAGGGCGGCCAGCACCTCGTCCGGGTCGCCACCGACGACGGCGGACATCCCGGTGGCTTCGGCGGCGGCGGCCTGCGCCATGGCTGCGCCGCGCACGGCCACCAGGCGCAGGGCGTCGGTCGCCGGCAGGACCCCGGCGGCGGCCACGGCGGCGAACTCACCGACGGAGTGTCCGGCGGCGGCACTCGCCCAGCCGGTGACGTCACCGGTGCGGGCCTGCAGCGCACTGAGCGCGAGCAGCGAGGTCGCCACGATCAGCGGTTGGGCGACGGCGGTGTCCTTGATGGTGTCCGCGTCGGCCGTCGTGCCCAGCGTCCGCAGGTCCAGCCCGATCGCCTCGGCGTAGCCGTCGAGTTCGTCGGACAACGAGCCGGCGACACCGTCGAGCTCGAGCCATGGGGCGAGCATGCCGGGGGACTGGGCGCCCTGACCAGGGCTGAGGACTGCGATCACCGTTCCACTCTTCCTGTGCGGTCCTGCCGGTGCGGGCGACGGATCGCACGAAGCTCCGTCGGGGGGATTGTGCGATTCCTACAATGGCACGGTTTCGGCGAGGCGTCCGATGGCGATCGCGATCTGGAGGACGAAGCCCTCCCGGGCCTGCGCCGGATCCCAGCCGGTGATGGTCGCGATCCGCTTGAGCCGGTACCGGACGGTGTTCGGGTGCACGTACAGCAGCCGTGCCGTGGCCTCGAGCGAGCGGCCCTCGTTCAGGTACACCGAGAGGGTCTCCAGAAGTGGCCCGCCGACCCCGAGCAGCGGACCGTAGACGTCCGCGAGCAGGGTCCGGTGCGCGTCTGGGTCCCCGAGCAGCATCCGCTCGGGGAGCAGTTCGTCGGCCAGCACCGGGCGCGGCGCGGACGGCCAGGCCGGCACCGCCTGCAGCGCGGACAGGGCCGCCCGGGCGGAGCGGCCCGCGTCGGCCAGCTCGCGTACCTGGGGGCCGATCACCACCGGCCCCGGCCCGAACCGGGCCAGCAGCTCCTCGGCCTGCTGGCGCAGGTTCCCGGTGCCTCCGAGGACCACGATCAGCCGGTTGCCCTGGATGCCCACGAGCGCGTCCTGGGCGGTGCGCCGCGCCGCCCGGCGCAGTTCCGCGGTGCCGACGTCGTCGAGTTCGCCCTCGGTGGTGCCGACCATCACCAGCGTGTTCCCGCGGCCCGCCCAACCCAGCGCGGCCACGCGCGAGTGCAGCGAGTCGTCGCCGTCACCGCGCAGCAGCGAGTCGACCACCAGGGCCTCCAGGCGGGCGTCCCACGCGCCGCGGGTCTCGGCCGCGCGGGCGTAGACCTCCGCGGCCGAGAACGCCACCTCGCGCGAGTACAGCAGCACCGACTCGCGTAGCTTGGAGTGCTGGCCGGGCGCCGCCAGCTGTTCGGTGTGTTCCTCGACGATCTCCACGACGATCCGCACCAGCTGGAGCGTGTGCTGCAGGGAGATCGACCGGGTCAGCTCCGGGGGCGCGGCCCGGAAGATCTCGGCGGCGTTGTACGAGCCGTGCTCGGGGTTCTCGTACCAGGCGATGAAGTTCGCGATCCCGGACTGGGCCACGAGGCCGATCCAGGAGCGGTCCTCGGCCGGCAGGGCCCGGTACCAGGGCAACTCGTCGTCCAGGCGGCGCATGGCGGCGGCGGTGAGCAGGTCGGTGCCGTGCCGCAGCCGGCGGACCATCTCCTGGGTGGCCGGTCGCTCGGCGTCGGCGGCGTCGCTCTTCGCTCGCGCATCCGCAGGTTCGCGAGCAGTCCTGTCCCGCTCCGATGCCGCGCTGTTCATGAGGTGAGGATACGGCCCGGATTGTGGAAAGCCCACAAACGACTGTCCCGGATCAGCGGGCCGGAGGCATGCCGCGGGTCGGTGGCCCGCCGCTCGGGGGCATCCCGCCCGGGCGGCGGAGCGCCGCGGCGACGGCGCTGCGCGCCACGGAGGCCACGAGGGTCCCGATCGCGATGCCGATGACGGCGTTGATGGCCGCCGTCGCGATTTTCGTGTCGAGCCCGGCGTCGGGTACGAAGGGCATCACGACCGCGATCACGGTGGCCAGGCCGATGACCCAGCCGAAGAAGCGCTGCGGCTGCGGGGTGGTCAGGATCAGCACATGCATGAGCGCGGTGGCGACCAGCGCCGCGAGGGCCGCCGCGCCGGCATACCAGAACGTGCTCGCGTCACCCCAGGCACCGTTACCCTCCGGCGCGAGGATCGAGATGCTGAGGACCCCGCGGCAGATCACGATCCCGGCGACCGCGATGAGTGCGGCCACCAGCGCAGTGGCGGCTCCTCCGGCCCAGAGTCTGCCCGCATCGATGGGTGGGTGGCTCGGCGGGGTTGCATTCTGCTGGGTCATGGCAGGTTCCTCCCGATCGGTACTGCGCTGTGGTCCGCCGTCATACTTGCGGCTTCGGCGCCCGGCCGGATCATTCGGCCCGGGTGAGAGTCGGTGCCGCCCTTCCGCTCGCCGGGTCGGTGGAGCGTCCGGGCGATATCCTCGCGGTATGTCATTCCTCACGCGACTCAGGGAGCTCTTCGCCCGACCGGCTCCGGCTCCGACGCCGGGGGCGCGGCGTCCCAGCCACGCCCCGCTGCCCGCGGACGCCGGCCAGGAGGACCGACTGCGTGAGCAGCTGGCCGCGGACCCCAACGACGTCGTCGCGTTCAACGAACTGGCCGAGCTCGTCCGGCGTCGGGCCAGCGAGGTGGAGCAGCCGGACCCGCTCAGCGCGGACACCGGGCCGATCGAGGCCTCCTCGGCGGACACCGCGCACTGGGCGCTCGCCGAGGAGCTGGCCGGCCGGCCGCGCGCCTGGTACCCGCTCGTCGAGCTCGCCCGGCTATCTCTGCTCGATGACAAGGAGGGGGCCATGCGCCGCCTCGGAGCCGCCTGCGAGCGTGACCCGAGCGGGAAGGCGCTCGCGTCCGGGATCAGCATGCTCCGGGACGCGCACATGCCCACGGACGCGCTCGGCCTCGGGGTGGGCCACTGGTCCCCGGCCGATCAGGACGCCGAGGCGGGCCGCCAGGTGATCCGGGCGGCTCTGGACGCCGGCCGGCCGACCGAGGCCCGCCGGCACCTGAGTGCCCTCGCCGAGTACGGGGCCGACCGGCCGGGCACGGCGGGCGTGGTCGCCGAGCTCGAGCCCTTCGTCGCCGCCGCGGAGGCGAGCGCGAAGACCTCCTGACCGGTCGCCGTCGGCTGCCTTCGAGGTCAGCCGACCGCGCCGCCGGCCCGCACACCGAACCGGACCACCTCGACCGTGGCGGTCGGCGTCAGGTCGGGGTAGTGCCCGCGGAGCCCGTCCCGCAGGCGCACAAGCGCCTCGGGGGAGTCGACCCCGGCCTGCTCCGGCCGGAGCAGGTCGAGCCGGTAGGAGGCCACCGAGTGCACCTCGCCCGGCAGCGTCCGCGGTGGGTCGTCCTCGAAGACGAGGAGCGCGGGCCCGACGGCGATCGGGTCGTCGTGTCTGACGGTGACGGTCTTGCGGCCGGTCACCACGTCGTCGTAGTACCGCTTGTTGAAGCGCACCAAGCGGGCGGGGCGGGCGTCCCGGTGGTTGTAGGTCTCGGGCAGCAACGTGTTGAGCGTGCGTAGCTGCGGCCCGTTCGCGCCGGGCACGGCCACCAGGATGTCCGGGTGGAGCTCGACGAGCACCTGCCGGCAGCGGCCGCACGGCTCGATCACGCCCCGACCGCCGTCGCCCGCGGCGGCTATGGTCAGCAGCGGGCCGGCGTCGGCCGCGGCCGCGACCCCGAGCGCGACCAGTTCGGCGCACGGGCCACCGGTGAAATGGTAGACGTTCACACCGGTGTGGATCCGCCCCCGGGTGTCCATCACGGCGGCCGCCACGGTGTGGTTCGGGTCGGCGCCGAGCCGCCCGGCCAGGGCCACGGCCGCGTCGACCACCCGGCGTTCGGAGTCGAGGAGGTCCATGCGGCCATCCTGCCGCATCGGGCCCGGACGCCCCTCGTCCGGCGAAGCACCACCGACCAGCGTGCCGATGACGACGAACGCCGACCCCCGCCGTCGTGCGGCAGTGATCGGCGTCCGAACGCCAGGCCCTCAGGCGGTCAGGAGTCGCCCCCGGCGGTGCCGGTGGTGCCGGCGTTGACGTCGAGGAGGCGGTAGCGCTCCACGGCCTGGGCCGGCGCGGAGGCGTCGATCTCGCCGCGCTTGGCCAGGGCCTGCAGCGCCCGGGTGACGATCGAGTGGGTGTCGATCAGGAAGTGACGACGCACCGCGGGCCGGGTGTCGGAGAAGCCGAAGCCGTCCGCACCGAGCGTCCAGTAGTCGCCCGGGACCCACGCCCGGATCTGGTCCGGCAGCTGGAAGTCGTAGTCCGTCGAGGCGATGTACGGGCCTCCGGCGTCCTTCAGCTTCGCGGTCACGTAGGGCTCGCGCTGCTCCCCGGTCGGGTCGATGAACGCCTGCCGGTCCGCGGCGAGACCGTCGCGGCGCAGTTCGGTCCAGCTGGTCACCGACCAGACGTCCGCCTGCACACCCCACTCGTTGGCGAGGATCTCCTTGGCCTCCAGCGCCCACGGCACCGAGACCCCGGAGGCGAGCAGCTGGGCCCGGGGGCCCTCGCCGTCGGCCGTGGCGATCTTGTGGATCCCGCGCAGGATGCCGTCGACGTCCACGTCCTCCGGCTCGGCCGGCTGGATCATCGGCTCGTTGTACACCGTGAGGTAGTACATGACGTTCGGGTCGCGGTGATCACCCTCGCCGTACATCCGCTGCAGACCGTCCTTGACGATGTGCCGGATCTCGTACCCGTAGGCCGGGTCGTAGGAGACCACCGCGGTGTTCGTCGAGGCGAGGATCGGGGAGTGCCCGTCGGCGTGCTGCAGGCCCTCACCGGTCAGCGTGGTCCGGCCGGCCGTGGCGGCGATCAGGAAGCCACGGGTGAGCTGGTCACCGGCGGCCCAGAACTGGTCACCGGTGCGCTGGAAGCCGAACATCGAGTAGTAGAAGTAGAACGGCACCAGCACTTCGCCGTGGGTGGCGTAGGACGTCCCCACGGACTGGAACGCGGCCGCCGAACCGGCCTCGTTGATCCCGGTGTGCAGCAGGCCGCCGGCCTCGGACTCCTTGTAGGAGAGCAGCAGGTCGCGGTCCACGGACAGGTAGTGCTGACCGTTGGTGTTGAAGATCTTCAGCGACGGGAAGATCGCGTCGAGGCCGAACGTGCGGGCCTCGTCGGGGATGATCGGCACGATCCGCTTGCCGAAGTCCTTGTCACGGAGCAGGTCCTTGAACAGCTGGACGAGCGCCATCGTGGTGGCGACCTCCTGCTGCCCGGAGCCCTTCGCGAGCCGCTCGTAGGACTTGTCCGCGGGCAGCGTCACCGCGGTGTACTTGCTGCGCCGCTCGGGCAGGTACCCGCCGAGCTGACGGCGCCGGTCGATCATGTACTCGATCTCGGGGGCGTCCGCACCCGGGTGGTAGTACGGCGGCAGGTAGGGGTCTTCCTCGATCTGGGCGTCGGTGATCGGGATCCGCAGCGAGTCGCGCAGGAGCTTGAGGTCGTTCTCCTTGAGCTTCTTCATCTGGTGGGTCGCGTTGCGCGCAGCGAACGAGGAACCCAGGCCGTAGCCCTTGATGGTGTGCGCCAGGATGACGGTCGGCTGACCGGTGTGGTTCACCGCGGCGTTGTAGGCCGCGTAGAGCTTGCGGTAGTCGTGACCGCCGCGCTTGAGCGCCCAGATGTCGTCGTCCGTCATCTTGGACACCAGGGCCTTGGTGCGCGGGTCGCGCCCGAAGAAGTGCTCCCGGATGAACGCGCCGTTCTCGGCGCGGTACGTCTGGTAGTCGCCGTCGGGGGTGTTGTTCATCAGGTTCACCAGGGCGCGGTCCTTGTCCGCCTCCAGCAGCGGGTCCCACTCGCGTCCCCAGATGGTCTTGATGACGTTCCAGCCGGCGCCCCGGAAGAAGCCCTCGAGCTCCTGGATGATCTTGCCGTTGCCGCGCACCGGGCCGTCGAGGCGCTGCAGGTTGCAGTTGATCACGAACGTGAGGTTGTCCAGGTTCTGCTGCGCGGCGAGCTGCAGCATGCCGCGGGACTCGGGCTCGTCCATCTCGCCGTCGCCGAGGAAGGCCCAGACGTGCTGCTGTGAGGTGTCCTTGATGCCGCGGTACTGCATGAACCGGTTGACCCACGCCTGGTAGATCGCCGACGCCGGGCCGAGGCCCATCGAGACGGTCGGGAACTCCCAGAAATCGGGCATGTTCCGCGGGTGCGGGTAGGAGGAGAGGCCGCCGCCGTCGTGCGAGAGCTCCTGGCGGAACCCGTCGAGCTGGTGCTCGGACAGGCGCCCCTCGAGGAACGCACGGGCGTACATGCCGGGGGCCGCGTGGCCCTGGAAGTAGATCTGGTCGCCGCCGCCGGGGTGGTCCTTGCCGCGGAAGAAGTGGTTCAGGCCGACCTCGTACAGGGTGGCCACGGAGGCGTAGGAGGAGATGTGACCGCCGACGGCGATGCCCGGCCGTTGCGCCCGCGTCACCATCACTGCGGAGTTCCACCGCAGGTAGGAGCGGTAGCGGCGCTCGACGGCCTCGTCACCGGGGAAGTAGGGCTCGTCGTGCACGCCGATCGTGTTCACGTACGGGGTGGTGATCGAGGACGGGACGGTCACGTCCCGCTCCCGCGCACGCTTGAGCATGTTCAGCAGCACGTAGCGCGCCCGCGGGCCACCGCGTTCGTCGATGAGTCCGTCGAGTGACTCCAACCACTCGTCGGTCTCCTCGGGGTCGATGTCGGGGACCTGGCTGAGTAGGCCGTTGATCAGCGGTCCGGCCTCGTTGCGTGACGTCACGACTCTCTTCTCTCCGGCGCCTGGGTCGGCGCCACAGTTACATCTGCCCGGTCTCAGGCGGGCACGTGTGGTGCGGTACTGACGATCCTATGGTCCGCACTTGGCTAAGTGGAGTCTGAACCAACAGATGTGACGCGACCGACAGTGATCGCGCCATAGGATCGGGTCACCGCCCGGCCTTGCGCCGAGACCTACTGTGCGGTGGGGTAGGACATCAACCCCGCACCGGCGGGACAGACCAGCAGTCGATAGCAAGGAGTAACAGACGTGGAAGCGACCGCGGGTTCCGTGGCCAGTCCGTCCGGCGACCAGCCCACCTCGCGGTTCGGGGTGGGTAGTGGGCAGGTCATCCAGGAGTTCGGTTATGACGATGACGTCGACGAGGAACTCCGGGCGGAACTCGAGAAGGCCGCCGGGCACGAACTGGTCGACGAGTACTACGACGACGTGACCGACGCGGCGATCCTGTGGTGGCGCGAGGATGACGGCGACGTCCAGGACCTCACCGACGTCATGGTCGACGCCCAGGAGATGCTCGAGGACGGCGGCCTGATCTGGGTCTTCACCCCGAAGTCAGGTCGCGACGGGCACGTGAAGCCCGCCGACTTCGAGGAGGCCGCCAGCACCGCGGGCCTGCACGCCACCAGCGCCATCTCAGCGGCGCAGCACTGGTCCGGGATCCGCCTGACCGCGCGCGGTCGCGGCAAGTGAACGTGCTGCCGGCGCCGGGGGAGCCCGCGCCGGACTTCACGGCCGAGGACACCCACGGCACTCCGGTCACCCTCTCCGCGCTGCGCGGCACCCCCGTGGCGCTGGTGTTCTTCCCGTTCGCGTTCTCCGGCATCTGCACGGGCGAGTTCTGCGAACTCCGGGACAACCTCGGTGCGTTCGAGCGCGCCGGAGTGCGCCTGCTCGGCATCAGTTGCGACTCGAAGTTCGCCCTGCGGGCCTGGGGTGAACAGGAGCGGCTCGGTTTCGATCTGCTCAGCGACTTCTGGCCGCACGGGCAGATCGCCCGCTCCTACGGCGTGTTCGACGCCGAGTCCGGCCTCGCCCTGCGCGGCAGCCTGCTCCTCGACGCCGACGGCGTGGTGCGCTGGTCCGTGCTGAACCCGCGCGGGCAGGCGCGGCCGCTGGACGGCTACCTGCGCGCCCTCGACGCCCTGGTCGTGTGAGCACCCGGCGGCAACGAGAGGTCGCCGCCGGTGCGGGTGGCGACTACCTGCGCCCCGGACCGCTGGCGCTCGCGCACCGGGGCGGCGCCGGGTACGAGCTGAACGCGGGGATCGAGAACTCCCTGCGCGCGGTGCGCAACGCCGTCGACCTCGGCTTCACGTACGTCGAGACCGACGTGCGCGCAAGCGCCGACGGCGTCCCTTTCGTCTTCCACGACCCGGACCTTTCCCGGGTGGTGGGTTCCGCCGTCGACGTGCATTCGCTGACCGCCGCCGACCTGCGGGCGGCCACCCTCGCCGGTGGCGAGTCCATCCCCACGTTGGCGGAGCTGCTCGAGGAGTTCCCGGCCATCCGGTTCAACATCGACGTGAAGTCGGACGACGTGGCCGCGCCGGCGCTCGCCGTGATCGAGGCGCAGCGTGCGTTCGACCGGGTCCTGATCGCGGCGTTCGACCACCGCCGGCTGCAGCGGGTCCGGCGCGCGCACCCGGAGGCGGCCACCTCCGGCTCGCCGCTGGAGACGGCGTCCCTGCGGTGGGGCGTGGGCGCCGCCCGGTCGCTGGCCGCCCGCAACGGCGTGGTCTGCCTGCAGGTGCCGACGACGTTCCGCGGACGGGCCCTGGTGACCGAGTCGTTCGTGGCGACCGCGCACCGTTACGGGCTCCAGGTGCACGTGTGGACCATCGACGACGCGGACACGATGAACGCTCTGTTCGACCTCGGCGTGGACGGCATCGTCGCCGACCGCATCGACGTGCTCCGGGACGTGCTGAGCGCCCGTGGTGCCTGGCCGCAGCCGTGACCGGCGGGGCCGTGTGCGCTTGCTAGTCTTGGTACCCGCCAGGGCCTATAGCTCAGTTGGTTAGAGCGTCGCGTTTACACCGCGGATGTCGGGGGTTCGAGTCCCTCTGGGCCCACCCTGCGGATGTCAAGGGACACCCTGCATCCGTCAACGCACGTGCTGGGGGGACGAGATGATCGATTCGTACGATGTGGTCTCACGGGTCGCTGCCGGGTTGGGTGTGAACTCGGTGCCCACGCCCATGACCCGCGCGACCGCGGACGGCGCCAAGAAGATCGGCATGGTCGAGCTACCCGACTGTCCACAGACGGGGGTGACCTCGTGGGCCACCGTGGCCGCCAGTTTCTTCCCGTCCGGGTATCGGACGCGCGATGGGCGACCGATCGGTGTCGAGTTCGTCGTCGGCATCGATTCGCGATGGACCCTCATGGGCGACGCCGCGGCCGCGTGCGCCTTCCAGATCGGCGAACCGAACGAGGTGCGGCCCGGGACGGTGTACCGGAGCGCGATCGGCAACTGCTACCCCGAGGCGAGCACCCCACACCTGATGTCGGTGCCGCCGTTCCTCTGGAACTCCTTCGAGCCCTACAGCGACGCCGACGTCCACGTCACCTGGCTGCAGCTCGTGCCGGTCACGGAGGACGAGGCCGCGTACTGCCTGGCGCACGGGTTCGACGCACTCGGCGACGCGTTCGCGCGGGAACAGCCGGACCTGTACTCGATCGAGCGGGAGAGCGTCCGACTGAGTCGGGAGGGCTGACGGTCCTCGGGGGTCACCACGCGCCCGGGGCGTAGTCCTTCAGGAAGACGCCGAAGAGGTCCTCACCGGCCTCGCCGCGCACGATGGGGTCGTAGACGCGGGCGGCACCGTCGACGAGATCGAGCGGTGCGTGGAAACCCTCCTCGGCGAGGCGCACCTTCGTGGGGTGTGGGCGTTCGTCGGTGATCCATCCGGTGTCGACGCTGGTCATGAGGATGCCATCGGTCTCGAACATCTCGCGCGCGCTGGTGCGGGTCAGCATGTTGACGGCCGCTTTGGCCATGTTGGTGTGCGGGTGCCCCGGGCCCTTGTAGCCGCGACCGAAGACGCCTTCCATCGCGCTCACGTTGACGACGTAGGTGCGCCGGGCGCTGCTCGCCGCCAGCGACGGCCGCAGCATCGAGACGAGCAGGAAGGGGGCCGTCGTGTTCGCCAGCTGCACCTCGAGCATCTCGAGCGGGTCGACCTCGCCGACGCGTTGAGTCCACGAGTTCACGTGGTCGAGATCGGGAATCAGCCCGCCGGCATCGATCGCGTTTCCCGCCGCGAGCCGCTCGAGCGAACTGGAACCGGCCGCCATCGCCTGCTCGGTGAGCTCGTCGGCGCGGGAAGCGGCGGCAGCGAGGATGGGATGCGCGCTCACCGAGCGCTCCAGTGCCTGCGGATGCTGGTCGTTCGTGTGACCGAACGTGATGAGTTCGGGTAGCGGCCCGTCGGGCAGCGGGGCGAGCTCGGCATCCACCAGGGGCTGGTACGACCCTGGTGAGCGACGCACGGTCTGGGTGGCGTTGTTGATCAGGATGTCGAGGCTCCCCGCCGATGCGACGTCCTCTGCGAGGCCGATGACCTGTGCCGGATCACGCAGGTCGATCCCGACGACCTTGAGGCGGTCGATCCAGTCGGATGCATCGGGAAGGCGGCTGAAGCGGCGCACGGCGTCGCGCGGGAACCGAGTCGTGATCGTCGTGTGCGCACCGTCACGCAACAGGCGCAGGGCGATGTACATGCCGATCTTCGCGCGGCCGCCGGTCAGCAGAGCGCGCTTGCCGGTCAGGTCGGTGCGCGCGTCACGCTTCGCGTGACTCATCGCCGCGCACGTCGGGCACAGCTGGTGATAGAACGCGTCGACGACGGTGTATCGCTGCTTGCAGATGTAGCAACCACGCGCCTTGAGCAGGGTGCCCGCCGTCGGCGCCTCAGTGGCGGTGGTGATCGGGATGCCACGCGTCTCGTCGTCGATCCGGTCCGCCGCGCCCGTCGCCGTGGCGGCGACCACTTCGCGGTCCGCCTGGGCGATCGCGTCGCGGATCTCGCGGCGGCGCACCTGCTTCACGGCCTTGAACATCTTCGCCGTCGCCCGGCGCACGGCGACGAAGTCGGGGTGCGCCTCGTCGAGTCCGGCCATGGACTCCAGGACCTTGAGGGTGATCGCGAGATCCGTCGAGTCGATGCCGCTGGGGGGCAGGTCGGAAGTGGCGGAAGTCTGTGGGGGCACACGCGATTCTACGTCGGCCGGATGATCGGAACGTGTGACGGCCCGATGCGCCGACCGGCATCGTCGTCACGGATCAGCTCCAGCAACGGCGGACGGGCGCGGCGCTCGGCCCGGCAGGATCGAGCCCCAGTCCTTGAATGCGGCACAATCTTCGCGGGCACGTGAGCACCGGACACACCAAGGAGGGCCCTCGATGCACATCTTCCTCGCCGGCGGCGCCGGCATCGTCGGAACCAGGCTGATACCGGCGCTCGTGAGGGCGGGCCATGACGTCACGGCGACGACGCGACGCACGGAGAGGCTCGACGTCCTGCACGACCTCGGCGCACGCGGCGTCGTCGTCGACGTTCTCGACGCCCCGCACCTGGCGGAAACCGTGGCCGCCGCCGAGCCGGAGCTCGTCATGCACCAGTTGACCGACCTGGGCGAATACGACACCGAGGCCAACGCACGCCTGCGCCGGGACGGGACGGCGAACCTCGTGGCCGCCGCGGAGGCCGCTGGGGTGGACCGCATGATCGCGCAGAGCATCGCCTTCGCGTACGCCCCGGGCGACACCACGGCAACGGAGGACGACCCGCTCGAACCGGGTTCCGCCGTCGGGACCTTGGAAGCCCTGGTCCACCGGCTGCCACGCGCCACAGTGCTGCGCTACGGCATGTTCTACGGCGACGGGACCTGGTACGCGCCTGGCGGCCGGATCGCCGGTGCGGTGGCCGCCGGGCAGCTACCGGCCACGCCTACGATCACGCCGTTCGTCCATATCGAGGACGTGGTCTCAGCCACGGTGCAGGCGCTCGACTGGCCCGACGGCACCTACAACATCGTCGACGACGAGCCGGCATCCGGAACCGTGTGGCTCCCGGTGTACGCGTCCGGGCTCGGTGCGCCGGCGCCGAGGGTCGCCGGGCTGCCGGATGCAGCGCCGCGGCGCCGGACCGTCTCCAATGCGAAGGCGCGGGCGGTCGGTTGGCGTCCTGGGTACCCGTCCTGGCGGGACGGATTCCCGACGCTTTGAGACAAGGCGAGCCATCGCAGCGATCCTCGGTTGCTAATCTTGGCGTCACTGCAGGAGTTGGCGGAGAGGCCAGACGATGACGGCGCCACAACAGGGGGAGCCGGGTAGCGAGCGCTCGCGTGGGCCGCTGGATGTCGAGATGCGGCAGGCGGTCCCGGCCGACGCGGGTGAGGTCGCCCGCATCTGGCGCCAGGGGTGGGCCGATGCCCATCTCGGTCATGTCCCAGCCGAGCTGGTCGCGGCTCGGACCCCGGCCTCGTTCGCCGAGCGCGCACGCGAACAGATTGCGGACACGATCGTCGCGGTCCGGGGCGAAGCGGTCCTCGGATTTGCCATGATCGACGGCGACCAGGTGGACCAGCTGTACCTTGACCGCGCCGCGCGTGGCGGCGGCATCGGGGCGGCGCTGCTCAAGGCAGCGGAGCAAGCGGTGCTCGCGGCGGGTCACCAGCGGGCCTGGCTGGTGGTGGCCACCGGGAACACTGCCGCCCGGCGGTTCTACGAGCGGCAGGGATGGAACGACGGCGGCCCTATCGTCCACCGTGCGCCCGTCCCTGGCGGGTCGGTCGCCGTCGACGGCCACCGGTTCGTGAGCCCTCGGCGGTAGCCGAACCGGTGCCGGCGATCCGCCCGGGCCGCTACGCCGCGGCAGTTCGTCCCGTGGATCCCAGGGCGACCGCGGCAGCCGTGACCTCCGCCCGGGATCGGTGCCACAGGTCGTCGGGGTCAGCCACGGCTGTGGCGGCGGGCTGTCGCACGGCGGTGATGTCGGTAATGCCGGCCCAGCGCAGCCAGGTCTCGAGGTAGGGCTGTCGGAAGTCGGAGCCGAACGCGGGCGGCCTGCCCGGTGCCCAGACATCGCTGGTGTAGATGAGCACGGCTCGCTTGCCCTCGAGCAGCCCGGTGTAGCCGGAGTCGGGATCGAATCCGAACGTCAAACCGGGTTGGGAGACGACGTCGATGAACTGCTTGAGGATGTAGGGCACGGTGGCGTTCCACATGGGCACGCTGAACAGGTAGCTGTCGGCTGCGTCGAACCGCGCGAACGCGTCCTTGATCTGGCGGTAGGCGGCCTCCTGGTCCACCGTGAAGGGCTCGCCCGCGATGGTCGCCATCTTCGCGTGGGCCGCGGCCGGTCCGAACGCCGGCAGGGTGCCGTCCCAGAGGTCCCAATGCTCGATGACGGCATCCGGCCGGGTGGTCCGGTACGCCTCGGTGAACGTGCGGGCCAGGGCGAGGGATCGTGAGGCGTCACCGCGGGGCGAGGAGGAGATATGCAGCAGATCGGGCATGGCCGTGTCCTTCCGGATGGGTCGAGTTCTCTGACAGAATCGGACTCAAGTCCGATTACCACGGTAGCGGACTGAAGTCCGTTTAGGAAGGAGGGTGCGACATGGTTCGACGCGTATCGGGGCCCGACCCTGCGCCGGTCGCAATCGGCCCGGCTGGGCAGCCGGTCGAGCGGGCCGACGCGGCCCGGAACCGGGCGCGCGCGCTGAGGGCCGCCGGCCGGCTGTGCGCCGCCCGAGGAGTTGCCGGCGTGACCATGGATGACGTTGCCGCGGAGGCGGGCGTGGGCAAGGGCACCCTCTACCGCCGGTTCGGCGACAAGGGTGGGCTGGCCATGGCCCTGCTGGGGGAGCGTGAGCGAGGCTTCCAGGAGCGGCTGCTCTCGGGTCCGCCTCCGTTGGGTCCCGGGGCCGGCGCCGTCGATCGCCTCATCGCGTTCGTCGAGGGCTACGTCCGGCTGGTGTGGGACAACATCGACCTGCTGGAGATGTCGGAGACGAACGCGCCCGGGGCGCGGTTCCGGTCCGGTGCGCACGCACTGTGGGTCTCGCACTGTCGGATCCTGCTCGCCGAGGCCGGTGCAGTCGACCCCGACCTGCGCGCCGACGCACTGCTGGCCGCGCTCTCGGCCGAACAGATCCGCCACTGGTCCGCGGATCAGGAGCGCGACCTCAGCGAGCTGGCCCGCAGCCTTGCCGACCTCGCCAGGGCGCTCGCGTCCTAGACCCGGCGCGTGACAGCCCTGTTCTCCGATGCCGGCACGTCGTAGGGTGCCGTTCGTAACCGTGCAACGACGCGACGGGACAAGGAACCAGCATGACGGCGAACATCACCGACGGACCCGAGGACGATGGCAGGTTCGCGCGAGAGGTCATCGACACCGGGCACTATCTCGTGCTCGCGACCGCGGACGCCGAGGGCAACCCCTGGCCGACGCCGGTCTGGTACGCCCGGGACGCCCGTGAGTTCGTATGGGTCTCCCGACCCGAGGCCCGTCACTCGCGCAACATCGAGGTCCGGCCCAGGGTGGGTCTGACGATCTTCGCCACGCCCGTGCCCGTCGAGGGTCGAACGCACGCCGTGTACGCCGATGCGACGGCCGCCGAGGTGCCGGGCACCGACCGCGATCGATGCCTCGCCGTGTTCGATCGCCGCGCCCGCGCCGAAGGGCTGGGGAGCTGGACGGTCGACCGGGTCGTCGCACCTGCGAACCTCCGGCTGTACCGGGCCAGGGTGACGCAACTCTTCGTGCTCCACCCCGACCGCGACGTCCGCCGCGCGGTCGCTATCGACCTGTGAGTCCACGAGTGAGCGCCACGGGGCGTTCGATAGGATCCGGCAATGCCCGAGACCCCCACGTGGCCATATCTGCTCGAGACCCTCGTGGAGGGCTCCGACCTCTCAGTGGGTGAGGCCACCTGGGCGATGCGCGAGGTGGTGACCGGCCAGGCGGCGCCCACGCAGATCGCCGCCCTGTTGACCGCGCTGCGGATCAAGGGGGAGTCGGTCGACGAGATCGTCGGCTTCCGGGACGCGGCACTGGAGGCCGCCCTCCCGCTCGACGTCGATCCGATGGCCCTCGACATCGTCGGCACCGGCGGCGACCCGTACGGCGCGGTCTTCAACATCTCCTCGGTCGCGTCGGTCATCTGTGCCGCAACCGGTGTGCCCGTGATCAAGCACGGCAACCGCGGGGCATCCTCGAGGTCGGGTGCCTCGGACGTGCTGACGAGCCTCGGCGTCGACATCACCATCACCCCCGAGCGTGTGGCCGAGGTGCTGCGCGAGGTCGGCATCAGTTTCGCGTTCGCGGGCATGTTCCACCCGGGCTTCCGTCATGCCGGACCGGTGCGCGCCGAACTCGGCATCTCGACCCTCTTCAACATCCTCGGTCCGCTCTGCAACCCGGCCCGACCGGAGGCGTCGGCGGTCGGTGTCTCGTCGCTGCCGCGCGTGCCGCTGCTGGTCGGCGTGTTCCGCACACGTGGCGCGACGGCGCTCGTCTACCGCGGCGACGACGGCATCGACAAACTCACCACGACCGGGCACAGCCACATCTGGGAGGTCTCGCGCGGCGCGGTGACCGAGCATGACCTCGACCCGCGCGACCTCGGCATCCCGCGGGCGCGCATCGACGACCTCCTCGGCGGCGAGCCCGACGACAACGCCGCCGTGATCCGGGGTGTGCTCGCGGGCGACGCGGGGCCGCTTCGCGACATCGTGCTGCTCAATGCTGCGGCCGGCCTCGTGTCCTTCGAGCTTGCGGGTGACTCCGCCCTGATCTCGACGCCGATCGTGGAGCGGCTGCGCGACAAGCTCGACGTCGCCGCTGGTGCCGTGGACTCGGGTGCGGCGGCCGCGAAACTCGCGCAGTGGGCGGCCGCGACCCACGCGTGAGCGTGGGGTGCCAGGTGTGCGCACAACGGGGGTTGTGGATCCGGCCCGGGACGAGGAGCATGTGGTTCCTCTGATCGGAACCGCAGGAAGAGGTGTGCCATGGCCCGGCTGAACCCGTACCTCAACTTCTCCGACAACGCCCGCACGGCGCTGGAGTTCTACCACTCGGTGTTCGGCGGTGAGCTGACGATGAACACGTTCGCCGAGTTCGGCGCGGCCGAGGACCCGGCCGATGCCGAGAAGATCATGCACGGCCAGCTCGAGGGGGAGGGCGGCCTCCTGTTGATGGCCGCGGACACGCCGAGTTCGCTCGAGTTCCCGGGCACGAACAGCAACATCTCGGTCTCCTTGTCCGGCGGACCCGAGGACGACGCGACCCTCCGCGGGTACTGGGAGAAGCTGTCCGGGAGCGGAACGGTCACGGAGCCGCTCGCGATCGCGCCCTGGGGCGACGCGTTCGGGATGTGCGTGGACGGCTTCGGCACCAGCTGGCTCGTCAACATCTCGGGCACCCAGCCGTCCTGACGCCGATTGCTCAGGATCGGGCGCCACGGGCGTGACCGAGGTACTCCTCGGCGGTCATCGCTGGGATGACACCCGCGCGACGACGCACTCATACGGCGCCATCGTCGCCCCCCGCGCCGTTCCGGGCGAGCCGAGCACCACCTGCGCGCGCGGCAGGGCACGCGGGCGGCGGAGGGTGCGGTCGGTGAGGTTGACCTCGATGAGCCAGTCCGACCCGGCGCCGGGATCCGTCCGCAGCCACCCGAAGTACCCGCGGGAGCCGGGGGCGAGGACGCGGAACCCGCCGTCGGTCAGCGCCGGTTCGGCGCGACGCAGGCCGATCAGGTCTCGATGGAAGTTCAGCACCGAGGCCGGGTCCGCGGACTGTTCGGCGACCGTGAAGCCGGTCGAGTCCTCCCGGCCGGCCTGCCACGGCGTGCCGGTGGTGAACCCCGTGCTCGGACCCGGTTCCCAGCGCATCGGCACCCGGGCATGATCGCGCGCACCGGGCAGCACCCGGGCCAGCGCGTCGGCCTCGCTCACCCCCTCGGCACGCAACTCGGCGAAGCGGTTCAGGGACTCGACGTCGCGCAGGTCGGCCACCGAGGTGAAGGCCTGATCGACGGCGGCGATCTCCTGGCCCTGGAACAGGAACGGGGTACCGGGCAGCATCAGCTGGATCGTCGCCAGGGCCTTGGCCAGGGCCGCTCGCAGCGCCGGGTCGCCGTCGCGTGGCCCGAGCACCTTGGAGAGCATCCGGGGGTTGTCGTGGTTGTCCAGGAACAGGGCGATGCCGTCATCCGGACCCACCCGGGCCAGGTAGTCCAGGTAGAACCCCTTGAGGTAGCCGAGGTCGTACCGGTAGTCGTCCCAGCGGACCTTGCCGGGCCCGTCGAGCACGTCGAAGTTGAACACGAGGTCGAGCTCGCCCCGCCGGGCGCCGCTGAGCAGCCGGGCCATCTCCACGCCGACCCCGGGCGTCTCGCCGACCATCACGCCGACCGGGTCCGGGGGAGCGGGGTCACCGAGCGTGCCGTCCGGGTGGCGGGAGCGCACCGTGGACGGCGGCGCCGGGTCGCCGGGGGACCGGGTGAAACCCGCCGTGCGCAGCTCGCGCAGGTAGGAGTGCAGCCGCGGCCCGAAGAAGTAGTGCTCGATCCCGGGGAAGCCCATGAGGGCACCGATGGCCTCGTTGCCGTCCGGCAGCCCCGGTCGCTTGGAGATGTAGTTGATGACGTCGAGCCGGAACCCGTCGATGCCGCGCTCGCGCCACCAGCGCACGATCTCGGCGACCTCGGCCCGCACCCGCGGGTTGTCCCAGTTGAGGTCCATCTGCCCGGGGGCGAACAGGTGTAGCGCCCAGCGGTGCGCCTGCGGGATCCAGCGCCAGGCGCTGCCTCCGAAGAACGAGGCCCAGTTGTTCGGCGGCGGCCCGCTGCCGTCCTCGCCCGGGGCGCCGGGACGCAAGTGGTAGTAGTCGCCGTAGGGGCCGTCCGGGTCGGCGACGGCCGCCCGGAACCACGGGTGCTCCGCCGAGGTGTGGTTGACGACGAGGTCGAGGATGATCCGCATTCCGCGCTCGTGGGCGCCGGCGATGAGCGCGTCGAGGTCGGCCAAGGTGCCCATCTCGGCCATGACCGCCCGGTAGTCGCGGACGTCGTAGCCCATGTCCTCGTTCGGCGAGTCGAAGATCGGGGAGAGCCACACGCAGTCGACACCGAGGTCGGCGAGGTGATCGAGGCGTGCGGTGACGCCGCGCAGATCACCGACGCCGTCGCCGTCGGAGTCCGCGAAGGAACGCGGGTAGACCTGGTAGAACACCGCCCGGCGCCACCAGGGCGGCTGCGCCGTGTCAGGGCCCGACGGCGGAGGGTCGGGTGTGGGTTCGTCGTCAGGTCCGTGGTCGGCCAGTACGGTGACGAGCGACTGCGCGAACGCCTCGCCGAGGATGGGCCGGGCGAGCCGGGCGACGGTGCGCAGGCGCAGGTTCGCCACCACGGGGTTGCGGACCCACCGGCTGGAACGGCCCAGCTGCAGCAGCACCTTGTCGATGGCGTCCCGCCCGACGGGGTGGCCGTAGATCTCCTTCAGCCGGGTGCTCGGCTCAACGTGCGTCATCGGGGCCTCCGGCGGCTGCGACGGGTCCGGTGGTCGGGTCCAGCCCGACGTCCGACGCCAGCGCCTTCTCACGGTCCGCGAGGTCGCTCACGATCCCGGCGTAGGTGGCCTCGTCGAGTCGGTAGCGGCGGGAGAGCACCAGCCAACTGAGGATCACGAGGAGCATCGGCAGGCCCATCATCGCGGCCTTGAACAGGGCCGCGCCGCCCGCGGTGACGTCGGCAGGCGCGTCCGCATCGTTGACCCCGGAGAGGATGAGGGTGAGCCCCACGGCACCCGCCCCGAGGGCGCTGGAGGCCTTGTAGATGAACGGTTGCAGCGAGAACGTGACCGACTCGTTGCGCCGGCCCAGCTTCCACTGTCCGTACTCCACGGAGTCCGCGATGAACATCATCATGAGCAGCTGGATGAACGCCTGCCCACCGAACAGCAGCACGCCGGCGACGCCGATCCCCACCATCGTGGAGTCCGCGAGCAGGAACACGGCGTAGCCGGCGACGCAGAGGGCGGTGGCCACCAGGTGCACCCGGCGCCGGGACAGCCGCGCCGAGACCAGCGGGAAGACGAGGAGCCCGCCGATCTGCGTGACGCCGAGGATCGCCGCGAAGACCGAGTACATCCCCGCGTCGCCGAAGATGTACGTGAAGTAGTACAGCCCCAGGCTGGTGGTGACCGTGTACCCGGTCATGAAGATCACCATCGCCAGCGTGACCCAGAGGAGCTGGTCGTTGCGGGCGATCACGCCGAGCAGCTCCCGCAGCGGGGTGGGGGAGACCGTCTCGACGGCGATCCGCTGCCGGGTCGCGAGGAGCGTGATCGCCTGGAACGCGAGCATGATGACGACCAGGACCACGGCGAGGGCGAACCAGGCGCGCTGCGCCGAGCCGAGCGCATCCTCGAGGGCCTCGGTCACCGGAACCAGGGCCACCACCAGGGCGAACAGGCCGATGTTCGCGCAGACCCGGGCCACGACGCCGATCCGCTCCCGCTCGCCCTGGTTGCGGGACAGGGACGGCAGCATCCCGTAGTAGGAGATGTCGTTGACCGTGTAGGCGACCTCCCAGACGAGGTAGACCCCCACGAACACGACGACGAATGCCACGCCGTCGACCCCCCAGTCGGAGAACATGAGCACCGTGGCCGCGGCCCAGGCCAGTGCGCCGATGGCGATCCACGGCTTGAACTTGCCCCACCGGGACCGGGTGTTGTCGACGATGAACCCCATCACCGGGTCGTTCACGGCGTCGAACAGGCGCATGAGCACGAGCACCACGGTGATGGCGCCCAGGGTCTGGTTCGAGACTTCGACGACCTCGGTGAGGTAGACGAGCAGGAACAGGGTCACCATCGCGGCGACCATGTCCCGCCCGAGGGTGCCCAGGCCGAAGCCCCAGACGTTGCGACGACGCAGGGGTTCCGGTGCGCCGTCGACGCCGGGGGAGTTGCTCACGCGAGAAGTGTGCCAGCACCGCCGGTCAGGCGTTGCTCGGGTCACCCCGGTTCATGCGACCGTCCGTTCTGAGCCGAACATCGGAGCCCGGCTCTGGCGCCACCGCTGATCGCGTGCCACGATCAGCGCGTGACGACACATGTGAACTCCGACAACTTCGCCCGTGCCGAGACCGACCGCATGTTCCATGACCTGCAGGAGAGCGCGGGTGGGATCGGTCGATTCGTGCACAACCGGGTGCCTGCGGCGATCGACCACCAGACCGTGATCCGGCTCAACCGTGACACGCTCTACAGTTTCGCCGTCGTCGACGCCGGAGCCGGAGCTTCGCTCACCCTGCCCGAAGCCGGAGGCCGGTATCTCTCGGCCATGGTCGTGAACGAGGACCATTACGTCGACGCGATCTTCCACGACCCGGGTGAGTACGAGATCACCGCCGACCGGTTCGGCACGCCGTATGTCGTGGTTGCGGTGCGGACCCTCGTCGACCCGGCCGACCCGGCCGACCTCGTGGCGGTCGCGGCGATCCAGGATCAGATCACACTGACCAACAACGCCGCGACCACCTTCGAGTACCCGGACTACGACCCGACGTCGTTCGACGAGACCCGCGACGCGCTGCTGTCGTTGGCCCGCCAGCTCACCGGGTTCGACCGGATGTTCGGCACCAAGGACGAGGTCGACCCGGTGCGGCACCTGATCGGTAGCGCAGCCGGTTGGGGTGGCCTCCCGAGCAGCGAAGCCTCCTACATCGGTGTCGAACCCGGTCTTCCGGTCGGCAACTACGAACTCACCGTGGCGGATGTCCCGGTGGACGGGTTCTGGTCGATCTCGGTGTACAACGCGAAGGGCTACTTCGAACCGAACGAGCGAGGCGCCTACACCGTGAACGACATCACCGGCGTACGCAATCCCGACGGCACCATGACCGTCAGGTTCGGCGACTACCCGCCCGATGTGCCCAACGCGATCCCGATCACCGAAGGCTGGAACTACCTCGTGCGGCTCTACCGACCCCGCACCGAGATCCTCGACGGCACCTGGACCTTCCCCACCCTGACCAACGAGAAGCCCAGCTAGGGTCCCGCGCCAGCACCGCCGGAGGTCGGAGCACAGGGCGGCATGTCGAAAGCCTCAACTCTGCTCCGACCTATGGTCATGACACTCAACGAACAGCACCCAGACCCCGTCACCATCGAGCTCCTCGACTGGATCCAGCAGACGACCGAGCACATCTACGGCTCCGCGCAGGGACTCACGGAGACCCAGGTGCGCACACCGGTGGCCCCGTCCGGCTGGAGCATCGCCGGCCTGGTCGACCACGTCCGCGACTCGACCACTTTCTGGCTCCACAACGTCGTCGCCGGGCATCCCATGGAGTTCCAGGAGGACACGGCGTGGGACAACGACCCGGATGTCCCGTTCGCGGCATTGCTGGAGGATCTGCGCCGGACCACCGACGCCCGGGCGCGTGCTGCGGTCGAGCACATCTCCAGCGAGTCCGCACCGGCCTGGTGGCCGGAGGGGGCCTGGGGCGGTTACCGGCAGAGCACCGTCAGGGGCGTGCTCCTGCACCTGTTCAACGACAACGCCGCCCACACCGGACAGCTCGACATCGCCCGTGAGCATATCGACGGCGGTGTCTGGGACTTCGGCCGTAACGGCATTCGGGTTCCCGGGAGCGAGACCTGAGGGTCACGAGCCGGCTCCGTCTGCCCGGCGCGGGAGGTGGCGGCGGTCGATCGCCAACCTCCTACAATCGCGGACAGCCGAGGAGGAAGGTCGAGGCCCACCCACGGGCCGTGGTGCACCGATGACGGAGAAGACCGACTTCAAGAAGACTCTCGACGCCTACCGGGCCAAGCGCGGACAGTTCCGGATCCTCGACGTTCCGGAGTTGCAGTACCTGATGATCGACGGGCACGGGGACCCGAACACGTCGCCGCAGTTCGCCGGCGCACTCGGGGCGCTGTACCCGGTGGCCTACAAGCTCAAGTTCGCGAGCAGGAACGGCCTCGGCCGGGACTACGTCGTGATGCCGCTGGAAGGGCTGTGGTGGGCGCGCGACATGGACGCCTTCACGGCCGCGCGGGACAAGTCGCAGTGGGACTGGACGTTGATGGTCATGGCGCCGGACTGGATCGACGCGGACATGTTCGGGGCCGCCGTCGAACAGGTCGGCAGGAAGGGCCCGCCGGCACGGCTGGACGAGGTACGGCTGGAGACGCTCGCCGAGGGCCGGAGCGTGCAGACCCTGCACGTCGGCCCCTTCGACGACGAGGCCGCCGTGCTCAGGCAGCTGCACCACGAGTTCATCCCCGCGAACGGCCTGCGCATGGTGGGCACCCACCACGAGATCTACCTCACCGACAGCCGGCGGACGCCGCCGGAGAAGCAACGCACGATCTTGCGCCAGCCGGTCGCCGACGCGTAGGACGGTTCAGGCCAGGCCCTGCCGCCGCCGGTCCAGCCCGGCGAGCATCAGGTCGATCGAGAACGCGAACTCCTCGTCGTCGTCGCAGCCGCCGAGACCTCCCTCGTGGCTGGCCGCGACGGCGAGCTCGGCGAGCCGTGGCAGTTCCTTGGTGAAGAACGCCAACTGCGCCGCGGCGACCCTCGGTGCCGGCTGCTCTGTTGCGGCGTCGTCGAACAGGTCGTCGCTGAAGCCGAGCACCCGGCTGCCCAGGACGTGCAGCGCGTGGTGGGTCAGGGCCAGGTCCAGGCCACCGGTGCGCAGGATCTCGAGCAGACCGTTCAGGTGCCGCAGGGTCGCGGGGGTGGGTTCGCGCCGGTCCTTGATCGCCGCGGCGGTCCACGGGTGGGCGAGCATGGTGCGTCGCGCGGAGAGCATGAGTGTGCGCGCGTCGGCGACCCAGTCGCCCGACGGCGTCGCCACCGGCTCGATGTCGCTCACCACGGCGTCGGTCATCAGGTCGAGGAGCCCGTCCTTGGTGCCGACGTGCCGGTAGAGCGACATCGGGTCGACCCCGAGCGCCTGCGCGACGCGGCGCATGCTGACGGCGGCCAGCCCGTCGGCGTCCGCGATGGCGACGGCCACGGTGACGATGCCCGCCGGGGTGAGGCCGGCCGGGGCGGTCCGGGGCTGCTGGGTGGTCATTGCGGGACAGTCTAGGCCAGTGGCATTGACGCGACTACACCGTAGGCCTACGCTGTAGGTCTACGGTGTAGATACACAAACTCGACTCCAGCGAGAGGGCGACGTCATGTCGATCCAGAACCCGGCACCCACGCTGCCGCCACGGTGGTTCATCCGGTCCGCGTGGGCCGGGCACAAGCTCCTGTACCGGACCACGCGGCTCGGCCTGGCCCGCCCCGTGCCGGGCCGCAAGGCCGGCATCCTGCGGATGCGCACCGTGGGTCGCCGCACCGGCGAGCCACGCGCCGTCATGCTCTGTTACTTCCTCGACGGCGAGAACCTCGTGACCCTCGCGATGAACGGCTGGGCCCCGAGCCACCCGGCGTGGTGGTTGAACCTGCAGGCACGGCCCGAGGCCGAGGTGGACACCGCGGACGGCGCCGTGGGCGTGAGCGGCCGGGAGGCCGTCGGGGCCGAGCGGGACCGGCTGCTGGCCCGGTTCGACGACTACCGCGGGTGGGGCGACGTCCGCACCTACGCCGAGGCGCGACCGCACACGCCCGTCGTCGTCCTGACGCGCACCTGACGTCTCAGTCGGGGTCGCCGGCGTGGTTCGCCAGGGCGGTCAGAGCGGCGACGTGGCCGTGGAACGCCCGCCGGCCGGCCGGCGTGAGCTGCACCCAGACGCGGCTCCGCCCGCCCCGGGTGGCGCGGCGCTGGGAGGCGTAGCCGGCACCCGCCAGGGCCGAGAGTTGCTTGCTGAGAGCCGAGTCGCTCGTCTCGAGCAGGTCGCGGAGCGCGGCGAACTCCTCCTCCGTGACCGGGTCGAGCAACGCGCAGATCCGCAGTCGCTGGATCGGATGGATCACCGGGTCGAGGGCAGGCGTCACGCCGTCACTCCTCGCCGTGGCTTGCTCGGCGCGCCCAGGAGCGATCCATGCGCGGCCCGACGCCGGCGACGAAGGCGAACAGGAGCACGGCCGCGACCAGCGGCGCCCACCACCACCCCTGCTCGAGATGGACCCCTCGGCTGACCGCGATCACGACGCCCCCGAGTAGCGCGAAGCCGACGAGCTGGAGCCCCATCCGCCCGGACAGTCGGATCTTGCGCACCGCCGTCGGCTGCCTCCACGCGGCGACGACCGCGACGAGGATCATGAGCGCGGGCGCGGCGGAGTATCGCAGCAGTGGCGGCCAGTCGGCCGTGTACGGCAGGAGCGCGAACACGGCGAGCATCAGCCCCAGCATGATCCAGTACCGCTTCGGCCGCCGGAGCCGCTCCGCGTTGAGCTCCCTGGCCGCGCTCACGGCATCGAGTGCTTCACGTGCGGAGACGGCGTCACTTTCCATGGAGGAAACTCTACTGCGAGTTTCCTCCATGGAAAGTCGCCGGCTGAGCTGCCGGACCAGGTTGAGTGGTCCGGGATCTGTGCGGGCCCAGGACTCCCTCACGCCAAGGCGCGGCCCATCGACTCGGCAAGCAACTTCCGCGCCTCCTCGCCGCTGACGGTCCCGGTGAGGGTCAGTGCCGACAGCCCCTCGGCGGTAGCGAGCAGGGTGATCGCCGTGCGCCGTGCCGTGCCGTCGGCGTCGGACGTGCGACCGGTGCCATCGCCGCTCACGTCCGCCGCCGCGAGCTGCTGGGCCAGGAACTCGACCAGGGCCATGCGGCCCACCCGCAGCTCTTCGCCGAGCTCGGGATCCGTGATGGCGTGTTGTTCGACCACGAACGCGACGCGCAGCATCGAGCGCTCCTGCTCGGTGAGCGGGATCATGGCGCGCAGCGTGGCGGCGACCACCTCGCGCGGCGAGGACGTCGGCCCTTCCTCGAGTTCGCGCCGCACGCCGTCGCCCACCAGTTCCTGGACTCTCCGGAAGGTCGCGGTGGCCAGACCCTTGCTGCTCTGGAGGTAGTGCTGGACCCGACCGGGGGAGACTCCGGCCTCGGCGGCGACGTTACGGAAGGTCAGTGCCGGCAGCCCGTCCCGCTCGAGGACCCGCACCGCGGCGTCCGCCAGTTGCGTGATCTGCGCGTCGTGCTGAGCACCGGGTCCTCGCGCCATCGTCGCCCCTTCCAGTCATCCAAGTATTCCGATACGGTAGCATCGGAATAACCGATACGAGTGCATCGGTTCGCTGAGGGGCAAGGGGAGGTGCGGGATCGTGGGCCGCTGGAGTGGATTCACGAGCACGGCGGCGGAGATCGACCACGCCGGTCACCGGTACCGGGTCGAGCTGCGGCTGTTCACGATGGGCACGAACCTGTCGCTGCTGCGTGATGGCGAGGTCATCGAGCGCGCCTCCACGCCGGCCGGCTTCGACCTCGAGGACGGAGCGACGATCGAGGTCGCGGCCACCGAGCACGGCTTCAGGCGCGCTGTGCTACGCACCGGAGCCGGGACGACACGTCTGCAGCCGGCCGCCGGCACCTGGGAGGCGACGCGGCTGCACTGGGGCCGCAGGCACCCGGTCGCGAACCGGTTGATCGCGGTCGGCGCCGGGTTCGTCGTGGTGGCGGGGCTGCTGTTCGCCCTGCTGCAGTTGCTCCAGGTCATCACCTCGGCCGACGTCGTGCGCGACCTGCTGGGCGGCTGGTCGTTCACCATGCCGGTCGTTCTCTCGCCGGTGGCGCTCGTGGTGTTCGGTCTCGCCGTCGGTGCGGCCGCGCTGGACACGGCGCTGAGAATGCGATGAGCGTCGAGGGTCGTACGGGTGGCGCAACCCTCGCCACCGACGCCACCAGTGCGCGCACCGACGGGGCCGCTGCCGGCGCCGATGCGGCAACGGTCGGCACCGCCGTCGGTTCCGGCGGCGCGCCACGTCCCAAGCCTGGGCCCAGGCTCCACTGGATCGACACCGCGCGGGTGGCGTTGACGGTCCTGGTGGTCGCGCACCACGCCGCGATCACTTATGGCAACCTGCCGCTCTGGTACGTCCACGAGGCCCCGCAGGACGCGTCGGCGGTCACCCTGGACCTGTTCGCCGTGATCAACCAGAGCTACTTCATGGGGCTGTTCTTCCTCATCTCCGGCTACTTCGTGCCCGGCTCCCTCGATCGCAAGGGCCCGCTCGCGTTCGCCCGCGACCGGCTGATCCGCCTCGGCCTGCCACTGCTGGCCTTCGTGCTGATCGTGGGCCCGCTCGCCGGCCTGCCCGCGTGGGTGGACGACCCCGCTGGGCTCTCGTACCCGATGTACTACCTGGTCACGATCAGTGCGGGTCCCGCATGGTTCCTGGAGGTGCTCCTGATGCTCTCGCTGGCCTGCGCCGCGCTCGCGTCGCTGCCCGGTGCCCGGGAGCGGCGACGGAGGCCCGTCGGTGCCGGCGGGCAGTCCACGGCGGCCGCCACCGGCCAGGATCGACTGCGTCGCAGGGACGCCGCAGGGGTCATCGTCGGCCTGATCGTGGTCATGGCGCTCTCCATGGTGGCGTGGCGTCGGCTCGTGCCTGATGGCACCTACTGGCCGATCGTCGGCCTGCCCACCCCGTCGTTCCTGCCGCAGTACGTCCTCATGTTCGCCGTCGGAGTGCTCGGCGCCCGGCTGCGCTGGCTGGAACGGATGCCGGGTTGCGTGGCCCTCGTCGGCGGTGGGCTGTCGGTGCTCGCGATCGCTCTGCTCGGGCCACTCGCCCTCTCGCCGACTCCGGGCGCGGCCGACGTCGCCGCGGGCGTCGCGGCCTCCGTGCTGGGCGTCGGCCTGAGCGCGGTGGTGCTGGTCGCCGTGCGACGTATCGCCCCCGGCACGGGTGCGGTCCGACGGTTCCTGTCGGCCAATGCCTTCGCGGTCTACGTCATTCACCCGGCGGTGCTCGTGGGCCTGATGCTCGTGCTGCAGCCGCTGGTCGCACCCGCGGTTGTGAAGTTCGCGGTGCTGGGTGTCCTGGGCGTCGTCGCCTCCTGGGTGCTCGCCGCCATCCTGCGCCGGATTCCTGCAGTGGCGCGGATCATCTAGGGGCGGAGACCAGGGGCGGAGACCCGGGACGGCGCGCCGTCAGCGCGGCGGTGGCGCCGTGCCGCCGGCGCCGACCAGACCGTGCTCATAGGCGGCGATGACAAGCTGGGCGCGGTCCCGGGCGTGCAGCTTGGCCAGCAGGCTGCCGATGTGGGTCTTGACCGTGCCCATCGAGATCGTCAGGGCCTGGGTGATCTCGGTGTTGGACAGCCCACGGCCGATGAGGGTGAGCACCTGCGCCTCCCGGTCCGTGAGCGACGCCGGCGCGCTCGCGGGCGCGGACCGGCTCAGGTAGTTCTCGACCAGCCGGGCCAGGACGCTCGGCGCGAAGAGTGACTCGCCGGCGTGGGTGCGCCGGATCGCGTCGGTGAGCCGACCCGGTTCGGCATCCTTGAGGAGGAAACCGCTCGCCCCAGCGCCCAGGGCCGCGTGGACGTACTCGTCGAGTTCGAACATGGTCAGCACCAGCACCCGGGTGCTGGCGAGCGCAGGGTCTGCGGCGATGCGGCGGGTGGCCTCGATGCCGTCGCCGCCGGGCATCCGGATGTCCATGAGCACGATGTCCGGACGCAGCTCACGAGCCTGCTCGAGCGCACCCGCGCCGGTGTCCGCCTCGCCCACGACGGCCAGGTCCGGCGCGCCGTCGACGATGAGCCGCAGGCTGTGCCGGATCAGCGGCTGGTCGTCGACGACGAGAACCCGGACCGGCCCGGTCACGGCAGGCCCGCCGGCCCGACGCGCTCGGGCAGCCGGGCGGTCAACCGGTAGCCGTCGCCCACGCGCTGACCGAGCAGCGTGCCGCCGAGGGCGTCGACGCGCTCGCGCAGACCCGCGAGCCCCGCGCCCGCGCCGGGGTGCGGCGGCCAACCGGGGGCCGGGCCGTCGTCGGTGACCGTGGTGAGCACCTCGCCGCCGGCACGCGAGACCAGGACACGCGCCGCCGTCGGGCCGGCATGCCGGACCGTGTTCGTCAGGCCCTCCCGCACGATCGCGCACACGGTCAGCTGGGTTCCGGCCGAGACCTCGCCGAGGTCGGCGACCTCGAGCACGGCCTCGACCCCGCCGGCCCGGGCGTCGGCCACGATCCGCGGCAGGTCGGCGAGGGTCTCCGCGGGCCGCAGCGGCGCGCCCTCTCCGGGCGTGCGCAGCACCGAGAGCATCCGGCGCAGCTCGGTCGTGGCACCCCGGGCGGTCCGTTCGATGTCTGCCAGCGCGGCGGCCCGTTCGGTCTCGGCGGCCGGACCCGCCACGGTGCGCGCCGCGGCGGCGCGGACCGTGATCAGGCCGAGCCCATGGGAGGCCAGGTCGTGCAGGTCACGGGCGATCCGCAGGCGCTCGGCCTGCGCGGCACGCTCCGCGGCCCACGCGGTCAACTCGTCCTCGAACGCACGCCGCTCCTGCCGGGCGCGCCACAGGGCCCAGCCGAGCACGACGGCGGCGAACCCCGCGGCTCCGAACAGGACCGCCATCGCGCCGAACGGCGGATCGACGCCGACCGTCGAGAGCACGAGCACCAGCGCCACGATCACCCCACCGGCCACCAGCCAGACGCGCGAGCGCAGCACGGGGCGGTCGGTCTGGGGCACCTGCCCGAGTCTAGATACCCAGGCCAGCACGCACATCGGACCTGGGTCTGACGGCCCCGGGTCCGAGGCCCGCCGGCCACGTCCGGACCCCGGGCCGATGCCGCATACGGCGCGCCCGCGATCGGATGGTGGGCATGCTCCTCATCGATCAACTCGTCAAACGCCACGGTACCCGGACCGTGCTCGATCACGTCGGCTTCGAGGCCCGCCCGGGCCGCGTGACCGCGTTCCTCGGCGCCAACGGCGCCGGCAAGTCCTCCACGCTGCGGATCCTGCTCGGGCTCGACCGGCCCGACGGCGGAACCGCCCTGGTCGACGGCCGTCCGTACCGGAGTCTGCGAGACCCGCTGCGCACCGTCGGGTCGATGCTCGACGGCTCCGGCGCGCACCGGGCCCGGACGGCGCGCGACCACCTGGCCTGGCTGGCCCGCAGCAACGGCATCGCTCGCCGGCGCGTCGGCGAGGTGCTGGACCAGGTCGGGCTCGCGTCCTCCGCCGGGGTCCGGGTCGGGCGCTTCTCGCTGGGCATGGGACAGCGGCTCGGGCTCGCGGCGGCGCTGCTCGGCGAACCGCGGGCACTCGTCCTGGACGAGCCGGTCAACGGGCTGGACCCGGAGGGCATCCGCTGGATGCGCGGCCTCCTGCGTGACCAAGCCGCCGCGGGCGGCACCGTGCTGCTGTCCAGCCACCTGATGGCCGAGGTCGCGGACGTGGCGGACGACCTCGTGGTGATCGCCGGCGGGCGGATCGTGAGGACCGGGACCCTCGCCGAACTCACCGCCGGGTACGACCGGCTCGAGGACGCGTTCTTCGCCCTCACCGGCGGCGACGAGGGAGCGCACCGATGAGCACGGGTGGCCTCCTCGCGGCCGAACTGCGCAAGACCGTGACCCTGCCCGCAGCCTGGGCGGGCATCGCGGTCGCGGTGCTCGGCTCGATCGCGATCACGGTGCTCAACGCGCTGACGACCCGGTCCGCGATCGACGCCGGCACACCGGAGCGGGTGGCGAACACGTCGGCGTTCGAGACCGCGTTCGCCGCGATGCCGCTGGGTACCGTCGGCGCGGTCGTCCTCGGCGTCGTCGTGATCAGCAGTGAGTACGCCGCGAACAGCACCGACGCCGGCGGCGGGCGGCAGATCACGGCCACCCTCGCCGCGATCCCACGCCGGGTGAGCCTCCTCGCTGCGAAGGCGACCGTGCTCGTCCTGCTCGTGACCGCCGTCGCCGCCCTCACCCTGCCCGCCACCGCGGGGATCGCGAACGCAGTCATCGGCGGCGCTGCGACCGAGACGGTGACGCCCGCGCAGGCGTTGGTACGCGGGCTCGGCGGCACGCTCTACTGGACGCTCACCGGGCTCATCGCCGCGGCGGTCACCCTGCTGACCCGAAGCGGACTGATCGCGCCGATCGTGCTGATCGCGAACAGTTCGGTGGTCTCGGTCTCCTTGCTGCTGACCAATCTCACCCCACTGGCGCACTGGCTGCCCGACCTCGCCGGCCGTCGGCTGTTCACCGGCGTGGACACCGTCGAGGGTGGGTTGGCCGCCGGCCCCGGTGCTCTCGTCATGACCGCGTGGACCGTGCTGCTCCTGACCGTGGCCGCGGTGGTCTTCCGCCGCCGGGACGCGTGATGGCCGCACGGGCCGTGGCCGCGGAGCTGGACAAGCTCCGGACGCTGCCGGTGGTCGCGTTCACGCTCATCGGCACGGTCGTCACCGCGGTCGTCATCGCCGCCGCACTGGCCGCGTCCGGGGCGGCCGCGGGGGCGCCGTCCTCGGTCGTCGAGCTCGTGCTGGCCGCGGTCCCGTTCGTGCAGGTCGGGATCATCCTGCTCGGCGTGCTGCCGGCCGGTCACGAGTACGACGGGCGCCAGATCGCCACCACGCTCGTCGCCCTACCCGACCGGGCGCGTTCGCTGGCGGGCAAGACCACGGCCGCGGCCGCCGTCGTGGGCGTCGGTGCGGCGCTGAGCATCGGCGCGGCGTTCGCGACCGCCGCGATCGCGACACATGTCACGGACCTGACGCTGACGGCGGATCGCGCCCCGTGGCGCCTGACCGGTGCGATCGCCTACCTCGCCGTGATCGGCCTGCTCGCCCACGCCGTCGCGGTGGCGGTGCGGCACCTTGTGCCGGCGCTGGTCGCGATGCTCAGCCTGATGGTGATCATCTCGCCCGTGGCCGCCGGTCTCACCGAGCACGCGCGCTGGCTCCCGGACCGGGCTGCGTCACAACTGTACGCAGACACGGACGCGGTGCTGACGGCTGCGACCGGCCCGCTCGTGGCCCTCGCCTGGCTCGCCGCGATCGGGACGGTCGGCGCACTCAGATTCATCCGTCTCGACCCCTGACCCGCGGGACGGGTCGGCGGCCGGGCGCCACGTGGGACGACCGGCGCAACCATGGCGACCCGGGCCGCCGATGTGGGGGAGGATCGACGCATGCGGGTCACCCAGTTGCGCGTCTATCCGGTGAAGTCCCTGGGCGGCCAGAAGGTGTCCAGTGCGCTTGTCGAGCCGTGGGGTCTGGCGGGGGATCGGCGCTGGGGCATCGTCGACGAGGCCGGGAAGAAGATCACGGCGCGCGAGCTGCGGGCCCTGCTCGGGCTGCGTGCCGAGGTGATCGGGGCGGACGCGATCCGGATCCACGCGGACTCCGGGAGCATCGTCGTGCAGAACCCACGCGGGGCCGCGCCGGTACCGGTCAGCCACGCCAGGCAGGGACTCGCCGTGCCGGCGGAGGACTGCGCGAGCGAATGGCTCAGTGCCCGGGTGGGGCGGCCGGTGCGACTCGTCTGGCAGGACGACCCCACTGCCCGGTCGGTCGACGCCGAGCACGGCGGGCGCCCCGGGGACTCGCTCACGCTGGCCGACGCCGGCCCGCTCCTACTGACATCCGAGGCGTCGCTGGCACAGCTGCAGGACTGGATCGACGCCGAGGCCGGGGAGCCGGATCCCGTGGGACTCGATCCCGACGACGTGAGTGGGCCGGGCGTCCTTGCCACGGTCGCGCGTAGGGTCGTCGCGCCGCTGAGCATGCTGCGGTTCCGGCCGAACGTCGTCATCGACGGCGAGGAGCCGTTCGCCGAGGACGGGTGGCCGACCGTGCGTATCGGCGACGTCGAGTTCCGGACCACCGAGATCTGCGACAGGTGCGTGATGACGACGATCGACCCGGTCACCCTCGTCGGTGGCAAGGAGCCCATCCGGACCCTGGCCCGGCACCGCCGGTGGGACCGTGCGACCTGGTTCGGCACCCGGCTGGTCCCGCTCGGCGGCGGGCAGTTGCGGGTGGGGGATCCAGTGGTGGCGGAGACGGCTCGATGACCTGGGTGGAGCTCGTGGACGGGGCGGCGACGCCACGGCAACAGCGTCTGGTCGCGGTCGGCACCGAGCTGCTGCATCGACGGTGGCCCGGGATCAGGCTGCGGACGTTCGCGCTGCCGGACGACGACGCGGTGCTGCTGGTGCAGCCGGTGCGTGGTGGGGTGTCGCTGTTCGTGGCTCCCGACGAGTCGGTCATGTTCTTCGCGTCGGCGATCGAGCCGGGCGCGGCCCTCGAGCTGTTCCGCTCCGGCATGCGCACCGACAAGGCGAACTTCGATCCCACGGAGCCCGAGGCCCGCGAGAGTCGTTAACACGCCACTGTGAGTACAAACAGTCGTTTGTGCTACCCTCGAGCTCAGCCCGAGCCCCATGAGTCGGAGGAGAGCCGTGAGCGCGCAACCCGCAAGCGAAGGTGACCTCGACCTCGCGCTGCGTGCGCTCGCCGACCCGAACCGCCGCGCGATCCTTGGCGTGATGCGGACCGGACCGCGCGCCGTCGGGCAGATCGCCACCGAACTCGGGCTGTCGCAGCAGACGACCTCCCACCACCTCGGCGTTCTGCGTGCCGCAGGCCTCGCGAGCCGGACGAAGGACGGGACCCGGCATCTCTTCGCCGTGAGCACGGACGGACTCGGCGCGGTGCGGTCCTACCTCGACGACTTCTGGCCCACGAAGCTCGTGGCCCTGAAGTCCGCGGTCGAGGGGCGGGCGGGGGCTGACCGTGGCTGAGTACACGACGTCGATCGAGATCGACGCACCGCAGTCCGCGGTCTTCGAGTACCTGACCACGGCCGAGGGCATGACCGCGTGGATGGGACAGCACGCCAGTCTCGATCCGCGCCCCGGCGGCGGGTTCGCCGTCGACATCGCGGGCTACGCGATCCGGGGCGAGTTCCTCACGGTCGAACCGCCGGAACGCGTGGTGGTCTCCTGGGGTGCCGCTGGGAGCCCGGACTTCCCGGCCGGATCATCCCTCGTCGAGTTCCGCCTGGCGCGGACGACCACCGGAACGCTGGTCGAGGTGACCCACTCGGGCCTGCCCGAGGCCCAGGTCGAGGGCCACGCGGACGGCTGGGTGCACTTCCTGGCCCGCCTGCGCACCGCGGCCGGCGGCGGCGTGCCCGGCACCGACACCTGGCACCCCATCAACGGCCTGACCATCGACGACACCGAGCAAGGGAGTACGCCATGACTCACCCCTCCGCGCATGCGACCGTTCTTGACTACCACCGGGCCTGGACCGGGGGAGATGTCGAGGCGGCGATGACTCTTGTCGCGGACGACATCACGTGTCGGGCTCCCGGCGTGGACCTGTCCGGCAAGGATGCCTATCGCGCCTTCATCGCGGGCTTCGCGCCGCAGCTCACCGGCATCGGAGATATCGCCGAGTTCGCGGACGGCGAGCGGGTGGCCCTCTTCTACTACCCGCAGACCGCAGCGACCACGACGGCGCCGGCGGGGGAGTGCTTCACGGTCCGGGACGGGAAGATCGTCGAGAGCGTGCTCGTCTTCGACCGCCTCTCCTACGGCCCACCCGCCGAGGGGTGAGCGATGGTTGTCACGACGCCCCAGGCCGAGCTGATCGACCGCCTCCGTGACCTGCTCGCGGGCGAACCCTCGACCCGCGAGGTGTCGATGTTCGGCGGCCGGTCCTTCATGGTGAACGACAAGATGGTCGTCAGCGCCCTGAAGCCCGGTGACCTGCTGGTCCGCGTCCCAGCCGATCGGCACGACGAACTGCTCGCCAGGCCCGGTGCCGAGCAGGCCGAGATGGGCGCCGGACGCACGATGGGACCGGGCTGGATCTCGGTCTCCGCGTCCCACATCGACACCGAAGCAGGTCTGTCCGAGTGGCTCGACGTCGCCCTCGCTCACAACCGGCGTGGGCCGGGCGGGGGCTGCGGTCCGGGCGAAGCGGGCGGGCCGGCCTGACGGTTCCGGGCCATCGCCCTCCGGGTCCAGAACGTGGTCAGCGCCACGAAGACCGTGTTCAGCACGATGGCCTGCACGCCGATGATGACGGTTGTTGCACCCTGCCCCTGCGCGATGACAAGGAAGACCGCGCCGACCACCGCGGCCGCCACCTGGATCCCAAGCACGATGCCCACCAGGCCGCTGGCACCGGGCTTCGCGCCGGCACCGAGCACGAGGAGCAGTAACACCGCGGCCACCGCCGCGACGACGGCGATGACTGTGATGACGACGCTGACGGTCGCGTTCGGCTCGGAGATGGCCCCGAACAACGTGTTCAGCCAGAGGGACGCGGCAGCGTAGACAAGGGTCAAGATGCCGAAGGCGATCCCCGCTGCGCGCGGTGAGATCACCTCAGACCACGAACTCCGGCCAGCGCGTCACATTCGCTCCCGTGATCGACAGACGCATGTTGTTGGACTGGGTCTGGATCGTGTTGCCGAGGTTCCAGCCGGCGCCGAGGATCGCGGCGACGGCCACCCCACCGGCCGCGATGATGATCAACACCCCCGCCGGGATCCCGACGATCGTCGCCGAGGAGGCCAGACCGCCCACGATCCCCGCGATCAGTGCCGCGAAGGCAGCGATGATGGCGCCGTAGAAGACGAACATCGCGGTGCGCAGGGCGTCCAGCGCGGCAACGACCTTGGTGGCGATCGTCTCGCCGATCGCTGCGATCGTGGCGTGCTGTTCGGTGGCCCGGTTCTTGTACTTGGTCGCCGCGTCGCCCGACCAGGAGTCATCGTCGGTGGCCAACTGTCCGGCGGTGACCGTCGAAGCGATCGAGCCGGAGGGGGTCGCCACGCTGGAGATCCAGTTCTCGCTCTGCGCGGAGACGCCGGCCGGGTCGCCGAAGCTCTCGATGATCGTGTTCACCCCCGCCCAGAAGTCATCCCACATCTGGATGACTCGCTGCCACACGCGGTTGATCTCGTCGAGGACCCACTGAAGCGCCGTCGGCACGAAGGACAGCACTCGGTTCACGGTGTCGACGAACGACTGCCACCGCTGTTGGACCTGCAGGATCAGTTGAACGATCTCGTCGATCAGATGCATGGTTCTTGCCTTCCTGGAGATGTCTCGAGTCGGTTGCGGGTGGCGATCAGCCGTCGAAGGTCCACATCGACCGATACTTGGCCGCCGCGGCCGTTTCGTTCGCGAGGTAGTCGGCGTGGACGGTCTGCAGGGTGGAGACGGTGGCGTTCAGCTCCTCCGCCCCGGCCTTGGTCAGCTGCTCCACGTGCGCACGGACCTCCTCGTAGGCCTGTGCGGCCGAGAGGTCGTTGCCGGTGAATGCCAGTTGTCCGAGGGTCATCCCGGTCAGGGCCGACGACATCGTGCTCATCCCGGTGGCGGCCTCCGCCCACTTCGTGGTGTCGGCGGCGAGGTTCTCGAGGGCGACTTCGAGGTCGGTCATGGTCCTGCTCCTAGCTGTCGTAGACGTCGGGCTTGAGGATGGCGGCCATCGCCTGCGGATCCTGCAGCCGGGACGCGATGGCGTTGAGATCGTCCACGGGGGCGAGGGCCGTGGCCGATTCGGTCGCGGAGGCAGCGAGGCCGTTCGTGATGGCCTCCGTCACCGCGCGGGAGATGTTGAATGCGTGCGAACGCTCGGCGAATGCCGGGTCGATCCGCACCTCGACAAGACCGCCGGCACCGTCGACGACGGCTTCCACGCCACGCTGGCGATCCTGGCCCACGGAGCGGGCCTGGCTGCGGCCCTCGACGGCGCTCATGGCGAACTCGATCGCCTGCTGGAGCGACTCGAGCTGGTCGATGAGGCCGCGGGTCGCGGCAGTGCCATCGATCGACGAGTCGCCGATCAGGTCCTCCAGGCGCGAGGCATACTGCTCGTGCCGCGGCGGAAGCGGTCGAGTTCTGGGATCCGGCTCCTCGTCGAGCTCCTGGAGCGCGCTGCCCCATTGCTCCGTCCGGCGCATGTTCGCCGCGACGAAGGCTTCGACCACTGCGGCTCCGAGTTCCTCCGGCTCGTACTCCTCCGACCACGCCTCCAGGATCGCGACCTCCCGGAACCGGCCTTCGCCGTCGAGCCGAACGGTCACCACCTCGGCCCGGTCGTTGCCATGGGCCGCGTCCAGTCGTTGCTGGGACGATTCGACTTGCTGCGTCATCCGATCCATGGAGTCCCGCAGATCCGCGAGCCTATCCAGATTCTCGTCCCGCATAGGGTGCGCTCCCCGCTTCCTCGTTCGGTGACTGTGCCGGGACCGACGATAGGGCCGAACCCGTCCCGAGCGACATGGGCCGACCTCCCCATCGGCGCCCGGCCGAACCGGGCACGGCCGTTACTGGATCGCGGACCGCCCGGGGATCAGTGCCGTGAACCGGCGCCCGCCGCCGGCGCGCTTCCTGGCCAGCACGCTGTCGAGGCGCTGGGCGAGCCGGGAGATGATGATGTTCACGATGACGTAGATGACCGTGATCACCAGGTATGTCTGGATCAGGTCGCCGGTGTTCGCGACCAGCACCCGCCCGCTCTGCATGAGCTCGCTGTAGCTGACCACGTACCCGAACGCGGTGTCCTTGACGACGATCACTGCCTGCGCCACCAGCGCCGGGACGACCACCCGCAGCGCCTGCGGGAAGATCACCAGCCGGAACGCCTGCGGCCCCGTCATGCCGACCGCTGCCGCGGCCTCGCCCTGCCCCCTCGGCAGCGCGAGCACGCCGGCCCGGAACACCTCGGCGAGGGTGGCCGCGGCGCACAGCCCGATCGGGATCACGAGCTTCCAGTACACGTCCGGGTTGATGCCGTACTGGGGCAGCGCGAACATGAAGATGTAGATGATGAGCAGCACGGGCACGGCCCGGAACGCCTCGATCACGGCGGTCGCCGGCCAGCGGAACCACGCGTGGTGGGACAGCCGCCCGACGGCGAGGAGCAGGCCGAGCGGCAGCCCGATGGCGGCCGCACCGAGTGCGGCCAGGCCGGTGTTGCCCAGGGCCCGGGCGAGGTAGCGCATCGTGGACGGCTGTAGGAGCTCACGCCACTTCGACGGCGCCAGCTGGCCGCTGGCGTAGAACTGGTAGTAGGCGAGGGCGAAGAGGCCGGCGATGGCCACCAGGGAGATCACCGTGACGATGGCGACCCGGCGGCGCGCCTTCGGCCCGACCGTGTCGAACAAGGCGTGCTGCATGCTCATCGCAGCACCCGCAACCGTGTCTCCATGCGAGCCCCGAAGGCCGCCGCGCCGAGGGAGATGGCCGCGTACAGCACGGCCGCCACGAGGAACGTGGTGATCCCCAGCGCCTCCTTGTTGTTGATGTAGGAGACGGTGCCGGTCAGGTCCCGGACCCCGACCACGGTGGCCAGGGAGGAGCTGAGCATGATCCCGATGAACAGGGTGACCGTCGGTCCGATCACCGTGCGGGTGGCCTGCGGCAGGATCAGCTCCCGGACGATGCCGCCGAACGTCAGCCCGATCGAGCGGGCCGCCTCGATCTGCCCGGCACCGATCGCGTTGATGCCGGTCCGGAACGTCTCGCACGCGAATGCGGTGCCGACCAGCGTCATCGCGATGATCACCCCGGGCACGAAGCCGGGGTTCAGGTTGATCTCCGGCAGCCCGTAGACCACCACGATGAGCAGGCTCACCAGCGGCACGTTGCGGAAGATCTCCACGTACACCGCGCCCGCAGCCCGCAGCGGCGGGATCGGGCTGATCCGGAACGTGGCCATGAGCAGCCCACCCGCCACGGAGGCGACGAACGCGATGACGGTGAGCACCGCCGTCGTCCCCAGACCACGCAACAGCGTGCCCAGGTACTCGGTCAGGATGATCTGCACCCGCGCGCCTCCTCGCTGCTCACCCGGCCGGCGCCCACTCGGGGGCGCCGGCCGGGCCAGGTGTGGGGGATCAGGAACCCTCGACGGAACCGATCACCGGGGGCTCGGGGGCGGTGTCGATATCGGCGCGGTCACCGATGGTGATCTGCCACAGTTCGGCCCAGGTGCCGTCGTCGATGATCTGCTGCAGCCATTCGTTGACGAACTCCTGCGCGTCGGAGTCCTTCGGCAGGCCGATGCCGTAGTTGTCGCCGGGGCCGAACGGCTCACCGACGATCTGCACGTCGTCGTTGGTGACGACGGCGTTGAGCAGCAGGCTCTGGTCGATCACGTAGGCGTCGGCGTTGCCCTGCTGGACGGCGGCGAGCGCCTGGGCGTGGTCGGGCAGTTCCAGGATGGTCGCGCCCGGCGCGAACTCCTCGAGCACGGTCACGCCGGTGGAGGCGGCCTGCGTGGCGACGGTGGCGCCGTCGAGGTCGTCCAGGCCGGTGATGTCGGAGTCGACCGGGACCAGGATGCCGCTCTGCGAGGAGTAGTACGGGCCCGCGAACGCGACCCGCGCGGCCCGCTCGGGGGTGATCGAGTACGTCGCGAAGATGGTGTCCACGGCGCCGGTCTCGAGCAGGTCCTCACGGGTGTCCACGGTGACCTGCTGCAGGTCCGTGTTCACCTCGCCGAGGATGTACCGGGACAGCAACTGGGACAGCGCGGCGTCGAAGCCCCGGGCCACGCCGGTGGTCGGGTCGAGCAGCGAGAACAGCTCCGAGGTCTCGGTGCCGCCCACGGTCAGCACGCCGGCCTCGCGGACCCCGTTGGCCCACTCGTTGGCCTCGACGGTCGCGTCGTCGGCGACGATGCCGTTGTCCAGCAGGTCCTGGTAGGCGGACGACTCGTCGCCGGCGCCATCGCCGTCGGTGCCCTCCTCTTCCGGGCTGCAGGCGACCAGGGCGACGGCGGCCAGGGAGAGTGCGGCGACGGCGGTCAGGCCCCGTCGGGTGGTCGTGCGGGTTCTCATGATGCCTCCGGAAAGGGTTCGCCACGGATATGCGTAGGAAGGCTACACAGGGCGCGGTCGCCAGCCTCCCACCGGTCCGATCGACCCACGACCGGACACGATGGGCGGCCCATCCCATGAGACGGCGGCACCTGCCTGCCGGACGGGTAGGTTCGGAGGATGGATCTCGCACTGTCGGATGTGGTCGCGACCCTGGAGCGGCGCTACCCACCGGGGACCGCGGAGGACTGGGACGCCGTCGGACTGGTGGTCGGTGAGCCCGATGCCCGGGTGGCGCAGGTGCTGTTCGCGATCGACCCGGTCGAGGCCGTGGTGGACGAGGCGATCGAACGCGGCGTGGACCTGCTCGTCACGCACCACCCGCTGTACCTGCGCGGCGTCACCTCGGTGGCCGCGACCGGTGCCAAGGGCCGCCTGGTGCACCGGCTGATCCGGGCCGGGATCGCCCTGTACGTGGCGCACACGAACGCCGACATCGCCGCCGGTGGGGTCAATGACGCCCTCGCCGCGGCCCTCGGCCTGACCGGCACCCGCCCCCTCGTGCCGGCACCCGCGCCCGCGCTGGACCTGCTCGTCACCTACGCGCCCGACGCCTCGGCGGAGCAGGTCCGGCGCGCGCTCGCGGCCGCCGGCGCCGGCGCGATCGGCGACTACGAGGGCTGCGCCTGGTCGGTGACCGGAACGGGTGAGTTCACGCCGAAGCCCGGGGCGAGCCCCGCCGTCGGGCAGGTCGGCGCCCACGAACGGCTCGCCGAGACCCGCCTCGAGATGGTGGTGCCCACTCCGGCGCGCGAGCAGGTGCTGGCCGCGCTGCGGGCGGCGCACCCCTACGAGGAGCCGGCGTTCTCCTTCCTGCCCACGCGTACGCCGTCGGGCACCACCGGCAGCGGCCGGATCGGCGACCTCGCCGAGCCGAGCACGCTCGCGGACTTCGCGCAGGCGGTCGCCCGGGCACTGCCGGCGACGGCGCACGGCGTCCGGGTCGCCGGCGCACCCGAGTCGGTGGTGCGGACGGTCGCCGTCAGCGGCGGCAGCGGGGACGCCTACCTCGATGCGGCCGCGGCCGCCGGGGCAGACGTGTACGTGACCGCGGACCTGCGCCACCACCGCGCGAGCGAGGCACTCGCCGAGCCGGGCGCGCCCGCCCTGATCGACGTGGCGCACTTTGCCAGCGAGTGGCCGTGGCTGCCGGTCGCCGCCGCGGACCTGGCCGCCGACACCGGCCTGGTGACGGGAGTCAGCACCCTCGTCACCGACCCGTGGACCGACCGGCTCGCCTCCGTCGTCCGGACTGATGGACGCAGGGGCGCCCCGGGTGTTTGATGGGCCCACCTGTCGATGAAGAGAGGTGGAGCCGATGACCGAACGGACCCTGATCGTCCTGCGGCATGCGAAGTCCGCGTGGGACACCGGTGAGCCGGACCACCTGCGTCCGCTGGCGCCACGCGGGCTGCGTGACGGTGTCGCCGCCGGCCGGGTGCTGGCCGGCCATGACCTCGATGTGGTGCTGTGCTCGACGGCCACCCGCGCCAGGATGACCTGGTTGCGGGCCGAACGCGGCGGGGCCAGGTGCGCGGACGTGCGCTTCGACGGCGCCCTGTACGGCGCGGACCCCGCCGACGTGATCCGGCTCGTGCGCGAACTGCCGGGCACCGCGCGCACCGCCCTGGTGATCGGGCACGAGCCCACCCTCGCCGAGTTCATCCTCGACGTCGCGCAGCCGTCCGACGTCACCGAACACGTCGCCGAGAAGTTCCCGACGGCGGCCCTTGCGGTACTGCGGTTCGGCGGCGGTTGGGGGCAGGTCACCTCCCGCGACGTACGGCTGGAGGACTTCGAGGTCCCCCGTGGTCGCGTCGGCGCCGACGACGATTAGGCTGAGCGTCACTCGATACACCGGAGGACATCTGTGAGCACTGCCCCCGTCGCCGATCAGCAACGCCTGCTGGACGTGCAGGCCATCGACACCCGCCTGGCCCAGCTGGCCCACCAGCGCCGATCCCACCCGAGCCTGGCGACGCTCGCCGAGTTCTCCAAGCGCGCCCAGGACCTGGAACGGGTCCGGGCGGAGACGGCCGTGGTGGTCAGCGACACCCGCCGTGAGCTGGCCAAGGCCGAGACCGACGTGGAGCAGGTCGCCAACCGGGCCGCCCGGGACCAGCAGCGCCTCGACAGCGGTTCCGGGTCCGCGAAGGATCTGCAGGCCATGACGCACGAGCTCGAGTCCCTCGGCCGCCGCAAGGCCGCGCTGGAGGAGGTCGAGCTCGAGGTCATGGAGCGGCTGGAGGCCGCCGAGGGCGAGGTCACCGCGGTCACCGCGCAGGCGGAGGCGCTGCGGGCCGACGCCGAGCGGCTCGAGGCCGAGCGGGACGCCGCGTTCGCCCAGCTCGACGAGGCGATCGCGAAGGCGCAGGCAGAGCGGGCCGCCGCCATCGAGGGGATCGACGCGAAGCTGCTCGCACTCTACGAGCGGGTCCGGTCCCAGACCGGCGGGCTCGCGGCCGTGGCGCTGCGCGGCGAGACCACCGAGGGCGTGAACCTCACGCTCAGCCTCACCGAGCGCGCGGCCATCCGGGACGCGCCGCCGGAGGACGTCATCCAGTCCGAGGACTACGGCTACATCCTGGTGCGGGTTTGAAGACGAAGGGTCGTTCATGAGCATGCACGCAGACGCGGCGGGCCGCGGCGCCACCGGGGTGGGGGAGCCCGTCACGGTGGCACTGGTCCGCCACGGCGAGACACCGATGACGCCCACCGGCGCCTACTCCGGGTCCGGGGTGCCCGGCCCTCCGTTGAACGACGCGGGCCGCGCCGAGGCGGCGCGAGCCGCGACGATCCTGGGCCGGCTCGGGTCCGACCTGTTCGACGACGTGCCCCCGCCGACGACGCTGATCACCTCCCCGATGGTGCGCACCCGCGAGACCGCGGAGGTGATCGCGGCCCACTTCGGGCTGTCCGCGCTCGTGGACGACCGGGCGAAGGAGTGCAACTTCGGCGAGTGGGAGGGCCTCAAGGAGGCCGAGATCGACGCCCGCTGGCCCGGGGAGCTCGACGCCTGGCACACCACCGGCACCACCGTTCCACCGGGCGGGGAGTCCATCGCGCAGGTCGGCGAACGCACCCACGCCCTGCTCCTGGACCTGCTCGCCGAACACGCCGGGTCCACCGTGGTGGTGGTCGCGCACGCGGTGACGATCCGTAGCGTCGTCGGGCAGTGCCTGCTCGCGCCGCCCGGTGGCTGGTGGCGGCTGCGGCTGCAGTCGGGGTCGGTGAGCGTGATCCAGGTGTACCCGGACGGGCTCGCGCAGGTGCTCGTGGCGGGGTTGCTCGACTAGCGGGCAGCCTCGAGCACGTCGGCCGAGGTGGCCTCGACGAACGTGCCGGCGATCCGGTCGTGGACCGTGCGGCCCTGGCCGATCAGGACCCCGGCGATCATCACGCCGATGATCGGGTAGGTCAGGACCGTCGCGGCGATGGTCATCGGGTCGGCGCGCTGGTAGCCCCCGAACGCCGCGCCGACGGCGACCGCGTGTCCGAGTTGCCACGGGATCGCGATCTTCATCGTGTTGCGCAGCAGTGCCCGCCCGAACGGGACGCCTCCGCCGTCGGCGGTGTTCACCCGCAGGCCGAACCGGCGCTTGCCCCACGTCGCACCGCCCGGGCCCGACTCCCGGCGGGCGGCGAGCAGGGTCGCGAGGATCGGGGGCACGGCGCTCATGGCGAACACCAGGGTCTGTTCCCGGCCCCAGCCGGCGTTCCTGGCAACGAGGCCGAGCGGCACGGTCGCGGCGGCGATGCCCAGGTAGCCCGCGCAGTCCAGGATGTACGCCTTGCCGCGCCTGCCCGCCAGTGGGTTCATGACAGCCCACGCTAACAAGGGGGCGTCGTGGCCCGGCTCATCCGCAAGGACGATTCCCGCCGTCGGGGGGCGCGTACTCAGGCCAGGCGGAGCTGGTCTCGAAGCCAACGAGACTCCGCTTCGATCTCGGCGACGAGTCCACGCTCCAGGAACGAGTCGTACGGATGGATCCCGGCGCGGCCCCAGGTCAGCATGCGGTCGCGATCGCAGGCTTGCAGGTCGAGCAGCGTCGCGGCAAGGTCGGCGGCGGACACCCCGGCGTGGTCGGCGATGAGTTCCAGCCGGGCCAGATGGTCCGGCTCCTCGGCGAAACCGCACGTGCGCCAGCCCTTCGGCTCGGGACGCAGTGGGACGGCGAACCAGGCCAGTTGGGCGAAGTCCCACAGTTCCGGGGCCGGTTCGAGGAAGTCCCAGTCGATCAGGCCGACAAGGCGGTCCCCGTCCCACAGGGTGTTCCACGGACCGAGGTCTCCGTGGCGCAGGACCCGGCGTCCGTCCCGGGGAACCCCGCCGGAGCGCCACACGGCGTCGGGTGGCGCTTCAAAGCTCGCCAACGCCACGGCGAGATCGGCGACCATCTCGGCCAACTGGCGCAGCCCGTCGCCAGTGCGCAACACCTCCGGCCACGGCCGATCCGCCGGCGTGCCCGGCAGGAAGGACAGCACTTCGCGACCTTGATCATCGAGTCCCAGCGCGCGGGGAGCGCGGTCGAACCCGACGCGTTCCAGATGCTCGAGCACGGCATGGACCGCCGGTGTCCACGGTCCCGCGGTGCGCCGCACGGTGTCGCCGACCCGCACCACCGTGTTGACCATGCCGCCGGTGAGCGGCTGCTCCGGCTCTGCTGACTCCCTGACCATGGCACCGTCTCCGTCGAGTATGGCCTGCATGACTGCACCAATACTTCCGTGTCAGACGCTCGCGCGAGTGCCATAGCGCGCCACGATCGTCCGCGCGGCTTCGTCGACCACGCGCAGTGTCTCCTCCTCGGTGAGCGACCAGTTGCCATGGACCAGGCGCGGCCAGAAGACGACGGTGGCGATCATGCCCAGAAACTGTGGCGCCGCAACGTCCGGATCAGCCACGTCGGCGGTTCCCGCATCGGTCTCCGCCCGCAAGTAGCGCCGCAGTGCCGCGAGGAGCGGCAGGGTGCCGAAGTCGAAGGTCCGCTCGCGCAGGTCCGGGAACCGCGGGGCCTCGGCGATCAGGGTCCGGATCAGGTCCGCCATCCCAGGGCGGGACAGCAACTGCGTGTACGCCAGGCCCAGGACAACCAGACCCGCATGGAAGTCTCCGGCGGGCGGGTCCGCCAACTCGCTGTCCGGCGCCGCACCCGCCGCGAGCACCGTTGCCTCGAAGAGTTGGGCCTTCGTCGGGAACTGCTTGAACAGCGTCGCCTTGGAGACCCCGGCCCTCTCGGCCACGCGCGCCAGCGCGGTCCGGTCGTAACCGAGCTCGAGGAACAGACCTGCCGCCGCGTCGAGGATCGCGACACGGTTGGATGCCGCGACCTGTCGGTGGTAGGCGGAGAGTTCACGGGGCATGCGCCCAGTATGCCAGGGAGGTGAGTTGCTTGACTCACCTCTGGGCGGCCGCGTAGATTCGCGTGTGGTGAGGCGATGGACTCACCACACGCCGAAGGAGTCGACATGGCCAAGCTCATCTACTCGATGATCACCTCACTCGACGGCTACGCCGAGGCCGCCGACGGCACCCTCGGCACCGGTGCCGAGGACGAGGAGGTGCACACCTTCATCGGCGACACATTCCGCAACGTGGGCACGTTCCTCTACGGCCGGCGGATGTACGAGACGATGGTCTTCTGGGAGACCGCGCACGCCCTGCCCGATGCGCCGCCACACATCCTCCAGTACGCCCGCGACTGGCAGTCAGCGCAGAAGATCGTCTACTCCAGGACCCTGGGGTCGGTGTCCAGCGCGAAGACCACGATCGAGCGGACCTTCGATCCCGACGCGGTGCGCAGGCTCAAGGCCGAATCCGATCACGACCTCAGCGTCGACGGCCCGAAGCTCGCGGCCCAGGCGATCGCGGCCGGCCTCGTTGACGAGTACCACCTGTTCATCACCACGAGCGTGGTCGGCGGCGGCAAGCGGTTCTTCCCCGACGGCGTGCGCCTCGACCTCGACCTGGTGTCGGAGCGTGCCTTCGCCAGCGGACTGATCTACGCGCACTACCGGACTCGCTGATCCGCCCCTGACGTCGACGGCGAGCCTGATGCGCCACTACTTGCAGTAATTGTTGCAATCACGCATAGTGGAGACATGCCTGATCCCAGCGAGAGCGAAGCAGAGTTCGTCGAGGACGTCGCTCGGTTCTTCACGGACGAAGGTCTTCCGGCCGTCGCGGGACGCGTCATCGGCTGGCTCCTGATCTGTGATCCGCCGGAGCAGACGGCGGCGCAGCTGGCCGGCGCCCTGGACGCGAGCCGCAGTTCGATCGGCAACGCCACGCGGATGCTGACCCCGAGCGGACTCATCGAAGGTCGACGCCGCCGCGGCGAACGCCAGGAGTACTTCCGGATCGCGCCGGACGGGTGGAGCCGCATGCTCGCGGCGCGCTATGCCAAGGCGACGGCGTTCCGTGACGTCATCGTCCGCGGTCTCGATGCACTGGCGGACGCGCCGGCCGACCGTCGCGAGCGCCTCGAGCACGTGGACGAGCTGTACGAGTTCCTCCAGGCCGAGCTTCCGGGCCTGTGGGAACGGTGGGAGACCCGGGACCGGCCCGGCCGGGCGCAGGGTCGACCATGACCGGTAGCGCCGTCGTCGAGTTGCCCGAGGGCAGGATCCACTACCGGGTGCTGGGCGAGTCCGGCCCTGCGGTGGTCCTCCTGCACGGCGGCGGCATCGACAACGGGGACTGGACGTGGCGGTGGCTCGCCCCCGAGCTCGCCACTGATCACCGCGTGTATGTCCCCGACCAACCCAAACACGGCCAGAGCTGGCCGTGGCGCGCCCGGGCGGACCAGCGTGGCCAGGAGGACATGCTCGCCAGGATGCTCGACCACTGGCAGCTCGACTCCGCGACGCTGATCGGCCTCTCGCTCGGGTCGGCCACCGCACTGGGCTACGCACTGCGTTCCCCGGACCGGGTCGAGCGGCTCGTCCTGACCTCCAGCGGCGGACTACAGGATCGCGTGCAGATGCACGAGATCGCCTGGCTCTCGCTGCGGACGCCGATCTCCTGGGCGATCGGCCGGAGCATGACCGCTGAGGCCATGCGCGGCTGGGTCCGGACGAAGGTCGCGTTCGCCGACTACGTGCCGGCGGCCGACATCGAGGCACTCGCCGACCTGGCCGCCGAGGAACTGCTCAACAAGCGGGCGCACGGTGGCCACATGTTCTGCGACTGGAACCGGTTCGAGATCGCGCCACGCCACCAGCGCGCCGACTTCCTGAGCCGGGTTCCCGAACTCTCCCAACCGGTGCTCTTCGTGCACGGCAGGAACGACTCCGCGGTGCCGCTGCGCTATCCCCGCCAGGCGGCCGCCGTCGCCCAGCAGGGGCAGCTCGCAGTGATCGAGGATGCTGGCCACCTCGTCCCGGTCGAGCGACCGCGCGAGTACGTGGCCGCGGTCCGGGCATTCCTGGCCGAGACCGCGTCGACCTGAGCGCCGGCGCGGATCACGCCAGGATGAGTTCCAGGGTGTCCGGGCCGGTGCGTCCGGTGCGGGGGAGCAGGCTCGCGTCGCGCAAGACGGTCGGGATCAGTTCCTGCGCGGCAGCCAGTACCTGAGCCGAGGTGCGCGGCGGGGCACCGGGACGGGTGAGCAGGTGGTGGGTCAGCACGCCGCGGGTGTGCTTGGCGAAGTGGGAGACCACGGTGGGCTTGCCGTCACGGATCTGCACCACCCGAACCGTGAGCCACGGCAGGCCCGACGGCGGACGCCACGTGGGCAGGTAACTGGAGGATCGGGCGTCGATCACCACGCCCCAGTCCTCTGCGAGGGTCTGCTTCAGCGCGGGTGCCCAGTACTGGGTCAGCTCGCCGACGCCGGGCAGCTTCGCGCAGATGGAGGTCCGGTAGGCGGGGATCCGGTCCGTCGGGGCGAGCACGCCCCACAGACCGGACACGATCCGTACGGAACTGTTCGCCCGCCGTCGGGCGGTCCCGGTGAGGGTGTCCAGACCGGCGGCCGCGTACAGGACCCCGGTGTAGACCTTCGACGCGGGCGCCGCCGGCGCCGAGCGCAGGGTCGTGTTGTGCTCGATCTCGGCCGTCAGGGTCGGCGGGATGTCGAGGACCCGGGCCGCGTCCGGGCGGGCGCTGGCGTCGATCACCAGGTCGAGCAGGCGCTCGCGGTGCTCGGACAGCTCGGGATGGCTGAGTTTCTCCAGGTTCACAGGGGCACCGCGCCTCGGGCCGGTCTTGCCCTCGGACGGGGGAAGCAGGATGAGCACGCACCAAGGGTAGGCGCGCGGGCGGCTAGACTCGGACACGGATGAGTCGGCCAGGCGGTCGCGTCACGGAGTGATCCGTGCCGAGGAACGTCCGGGCTCCACAGGGCAGGGTGGTGGGTAACGCCCACCCGGGGTGACCCGCGGGACAGTGCCACAGAAAGTAGACCGCCGCACCGGTTCGCCGGCGCGGTAAGGGTGAAACGGTGGTGTAAGAGACCACCAGCGCATCGGGTGACCGAAGCGGCTAGGTAAACCCCACCCGGAGCAAGACCAGACAGGAAGCGTTCGAGGGCTGCTCGCCCGAGCTTCCGGGTAGGTCGCTGGAGGCGTGCGGCAACGTACGTCGTAGATGGATGGCCGCCCCCGGATCGCACGCGGTCCGGGACAGAACCCGGCGTATCGGCCGGCTCATCCACTCCCGGGAGTCTTGCCGGATGAGGCCACGCTCGGCCCCGACGCGCTTTTCCTGAGTGAGTGCACCCCACCGGTCGGGCGCCTCGACGAGGAGATGGCCAAGGCCCACCCGCGCGGGTTAGACTAAGGTGAACTAAGGCTCCGTGGAGGCGTCGATGAGGACCGTCAGCATGCATGAGGCGAAGACTCACCTGTCCCGGCTCATCAAAGAGGAGTTCATCGTCACCAACAACGGCCGACCGGTGGCGCGGGTCGTTCCGCTGGGGCAGTACGGGGCGAGCCGGTTCGGTTTCCTCCCAGCGGAGGTGATTGAGGGCACCCGAATCCCGGAGGACTTCGACACCATGGCGGCTACGGAGATCGCCGAACTGTTCGGAGTCGATGGGTGAGCGGTTACCTGCTCGACACGCATCTCCTGCTCTGGGCAGGGGTCGGATCGGATCGGCTCCCGCGAACCACTCGGGCCCTGCTTGAGGACCCCGCCGCAGACGTGCGCTTCAGTGTGGTCAGCCTCTGGGAGTTGGTGATCAAGCTCCAGCTCGGACGCACAGACTTCCAGATCGACCCCGACGCACTGCGAGCGCACGCGCGTCTCGCTGGACTGGTCGAGGTGGCGATCGAGGGTGAGCACGTGCTGGGTGTGGGCCGCCTGCCGCCTCTGCACCGGGACCCATTCGATCGGCTCCTGGTCGCTCAGGCCAGGCAGGAGGAAGCGACACTCCTGACCGTCGATGAGCAGGTGCTCGCTTACGGCGCGGGCGTCGAGCGGGCCTGACGGGTGCCGTGAGCCACGGCGTCGCGACACGCCATAACGGACGCGACACGCCGGAGCGTGTGAAAACTCCCTGGCAAACGGAAGAACCCACCCGTAGCCTTCGTTGCACAGAGCAGCACCCACCTGCCAAGGAGCATCATGTCTGCGCGCATCACCACGACCACGAGGGCCATCGCCTTCGACGTCGTCGTGCTGCCCGGACTCGGCTCGGCGAATGCGGCGGCGGCGGAACACCCGCGACCGACCCGATCCATGCGGGCCGAGCAGAAGCAGCCTGATTCCGAGCCCAAGGGCCACCACTACCTGTGGCCCAGCCCCGTGGGGACAGCGAGCCCGGCTCGCGCCACCTGATGAGGACGCCGGTCCACCCGAGCAGCGGATAGCCGCGGCAGGGTCGGGCCAGGGGTCCGAACCTCCACGGGGTCACCAGTCAGGTGGCCCCGTTTCCGTTGTGCGGCCAGACGACCAGCGGGTCGCCGCGCACGGGGCGCGAACGAACGGGCCCATCCGCGGGTGGAGCCCTCGAGCCCTCAGGGGCACCTTGAAACCTCAACAGTGGACAGCAACACCGGGCGGGGCACCATCCCCGCCCGAGTTCGGGCGACCCCGCACCGACGTCGACACCCAGCGGCCAGACCGCCGCCGGGTGGAGCCGGCAGGGCGAACGGGGTGCCCGAGGTCGCGAGCGTCGTCCAGTGGCCCAGGACCACTGCCTTCCAAGCAGTCGACGCCGGTTCGAATCCGGCCGCTCGCTCTCAGTTCAACCACGGTCCCGGAGCCCATCCGGCACTCGCCCTCGTAGCTCAAAGGACAGAGCACCTGACTACGAATCAGGAGGTTGCAGGTTCGAGTCCTGCCGAAGGCACCAACCGTGCCGGTCGCGCACGGTGAGCACCTCCGGGTGCAGCGACCACCTCGGCCTCCTGGCGGAACTGGTAGACGCGCACGGCTCAGAGCCGCGTTCCCGATGGGTGTGAGGGTTCGAATCCCTCGGAGGCCACGACGGCGGACCGCACCGGTCCGCGATCCGCAGGACCCTGTGACTCAGTGGGTCAGAGCGTCCGCCGCTCGAGCGGGGCCGCCGGGTCGCAGACGTTCAGGAATGCCTCAGGCACCGGGACGCGACCGGACGCGCCGCGAGACGTTCCGCACCGATGGGTTCCCCGCACACCTCGCAGATCCCGTAGTCGCCGGCGGCGAGGCGTGCCAGGGCTGCATCGGTATCGGCGATCCGTGCTCGCGCGCTGACTGCCAGCGCCTCCAGCAGCGCACGTTCGTAGGCGATGGTCGAGCCTTCGGGGTCGTGCTCGTCGTCGATGTTGGCACCCTGGGACGCCTGCACGACGTCGTCGCGGTTGACGCCGAGGTCTGCCAGCCGCGCGAGTGCTTCCTCGCGCAGCGCGAGCAGCACCTCTCGCGCGGTGTCCTCATCCATCCCCGAAGTCGACCACGCCTGAGCGCGGCACACAACGCCGGCGGCTCCGAGGTGTCCGTCACCGTCACGATTCGTACCCCACCAGACCTCCCGGAAGGAGGCCAGCATGAACACCCCGTACCCCGTTCCGCTCAGCGGTGCCAAGGCGTCCACCCTCATGTGGGCACACGAGCACGAGGTGGAGGCGCAAGCCCTCCAGCAGCTCCGAAACATCGCCGCCCTGCCCTGGGTCGCCGGCGTGCGCGTGATGCCGGACGTCCACCTCGGCAAGGGCGCGACCGTCGGGTCGGTCATCGCCATGCGGGACGCGGTCTCACCGAACGCCGTGGGCGTGGACATCGGCTGCGGGATGATCGGCGTCAAGACGTCGCTGACCGCCTCCGACCTGCCGGACGACCTGTCCGGCCTGCGCGCCGCGATCGAGGCGACCATCCCGGTCGGGTTCCACTCCCACGACGAGCAGGTGGACCTGCGCCGGATCCGGCCGATCACGGGCACCGGGGGAGCGGACCGGCTGCGCGGCGAGGGTGCGTTCTGGGACCGCTTCGGCGGGCTCCACGACGGCGTCCAGAAGCTTGAGGGCCGGGCGCGCAAGCAGCTCGGCACGCTCGGCGGCGGGAACCACTTCCTCGAGCTGTGCGTCGACACCGAGGGCGCCGTCTGGCTGCAGCTGCACTCCGGATCCCGGAACATCGGCAAGGAGCTGGCCGAGCGTCACGTCGCGATCGCCAAGGACCTGGATCACAACCAGGGCCTGGCGGACCGTGACCTCGCCGTGTTCCTCATGGGCACCCCGCAGATGGATGCCTACCTGCGCGACCTGCACTGGGCCCAGGAGTACGCGGCCCGATCCCGGGCGGTGATGATGACCCTCATGGTCGACGTCGTGCGCACGCACTACGCCGACCGGGACATCAGTTTCACCGAAGTGGCCAACGTGCACCACAACTACGTGGCGCACGAGCAGATCGACGGCGAGGACCTGGTCGTGACCCGCAAGGGAGCGATCCGGGCCGGAACCGGTGAGCTGGGCCTGATCCCGGGATCGATGGGCACCGGGTCCTACATCGTGCGCGGCCTGGGCAACCCGGAGTCGTTCTACTCCGCATCCCACGGGGCAGGACGACGCATGTCCCGGAACCAGGCGAGGAAGACGTTCACCGTCGGCGATCTGGCTGCCCAGACCGCCGGCGTCGAGTGCCGCAAGGACGCCGGTGTGGTCGACGAGATCCCCGGCGCCTACAAGGACCTCGAGTCCGTGATCGCGGCGCAGTCAGACCTGGTGGAGGTGGTTGCCCGCCTGCGCACGGTCCTGTGCGTGAAGGGCTGATCGCCCTCGGAAGACCCGGCCGGCGAGCGTGCGCTCGTGGGCCGGGCCGCAACCCCGCATCAACCAACCATGCTCGAGAAGGGAGCACATGATGTCGAACACCAACATGACCCGAGAGATCGCAGTGGCCGTGCTACCTGGCCAGCTCGCCACGACGAACTCGGCCCGCCTGCTCGTCGCGGCCACGCTGCGCCGAGCCGGGGCGCGGCGCCCGGACACCCTCGTCCTGCACGGGGGACCGGCGTCGAACGCCACGCCGGCCGCCGTCTCGGCGCTGGTGGCCTCCGCCGGCAGCGCCGGGGTGACCCGGCTGGTCGCAGTGAACGTCACGGACCGGCTCGACCGGACCCTTGGCGCGATCACCCGGGATGCCGACCTCGCCTACGAGCGGCGCGAGGTGTCCGAGGACGCCCTGCTCCGCGCGTGAGCTCGGAGTTGCTGTCCACTGCTGAGCCACGTCCGCCGCGACCCTAGGACTTGGGCAGGACGGCTGCCGCGATGACCACGTTGTTGACGATCACCGCGGTGACGGTGCGGGCCACGGCCTCGGCGGCCGCTTCGGCTCCCCAGTTGCCCTGCTCGAGCTCCTTGGCCCTGGTGATGACGGGCGAAGTCCAGGGGATCTCCCGGTGGAACTGCGGCAGCGTCCCGCTGCCCGAGATCAGTGCGGCGAGCGCGGCGACCCGCGGCTGCGGGTCCACGCCGTCGACGAGGAGCGCTCGCACCTCGGCGAGGAGGCTGGCCCGGCGCTCGCCGCCGCTGCCCTCGAGGACCCTCGTGTCGAACAGGCCTAGGGTCCTGCGGGTGCCTCGCTGGATGTCGCCGCGCTCGATGAGGCGGTCCAACAGCGGTTCGCGCAGTCCAGGCCCGACCGCCGCGAGGACCGTCTGGATGCCGCGGGGCTTCTCGGCGACGTAGTCCCAGACCGAGCGCAGGATCTCGTCGGCGGGCGGGTTGTCCTCGACCGCTTCCACGAGGGTGCCCCCGAACCTGCCGCCGGCGGTGCGCACGTGCTCGCCGAGGCCGAGCTCGGCGAGCACCGCGCCGGCGAGGATGTAGAACAGGGTGTTCTCGCCGGCGATGGTGCCGGTGCGCTGGAAGCCGGAGTTCGGCTGGAACAGCAGGAGCAGGAGGTCCTCGGCCAGGCTGGGTCGCGCGGTGGTCACATGATCACCGTGTTCAGGCCGACCCAGATGAGCGTGGTGGTCAGGGCGGTCCAACCGACGATCGCCACGGCCTGCCAGAGCAGGACCCAGCCGCGCGGTGCGCCCGAGGCGATGAACATGGCTGCGGTGAAGTGCGACGGGATCGCGACCGGGGCGAGCAGGCTTGCCCCGGGGACGCCGAACCGGACCAGCCACCTCTGGACGCGTTGGCGCCCCTTCGACTCCGGCTCGGGCTTCTCGAGGGTCTGCACCCCACCACCCGAGCGGCTGGCGAGGACCGCCGTGCGCGCCCGCGAACTGACGAACACGACGGCGGTGACGGCCAGGAAGTTCCCGGTGGCCGCGGCGACCCCGGCCACGATCGGGTTGATGCCGCCCAGCACGCCGATGATGCCACCGGCGTCACCCTCGATGAAGGGGATCATGCCGCCGAGCAGGACGATGAACGGTTGGAGGAACTCCGGGACCTGGGCGACCAGTTCCTGGAAGGTGCGGATCAGGTCCGCGATGGGATTCACGGTAGGACTCCTTGTCAGCGATTCCGAGCCCGATCTGGGCCAGGACCGCCAGTAGAGTCCGTGTTCTAGGAACAGGGTCAAGCCGGTGTGACGAGACTCTCAGTCCGCGTCCCGGCCCGAGTCCCGCTCGGCGCTCAGCAGCTCCTGCGCGAGGACGCCCGCGCGCCCGAGGACGTCGCGCTGCGCCGGGTTGTAGAGCTCGACGATCGCCTCGATGAAGGTCTGCTGCGTGACCCGCGTGCTCTTCGACAGGTGGCTCACCGGATCGTTCAGCCAGGGGTAGTCCCGCAGGTTCTGCGCGAGGGTCTGTGCGAGCGAGGTCGCAAGTCGTTGCCGGGTCGCCTCGTCCGCGTCCGCGGGCAGCGAGTTGATCTCGTCGCCGAGATCCTCGGGGTCTACCTCGACCATGCGGCGCAGGTCCGCCATCGCGCCCTCGTCGAAGAGCTTGCGGTAGATGTGCAGGATCGAGCTGTCGGCCTCGGACAGGCGCGCGGCGACGGACTCGAAACCCGGCGGGACGTCGGCCGGTGCCTGGTCGCGCAGGATGGCCGCGATGTCCGCCCGGGCCTGATGCAGCCGTTCGATCTGCACCGCGAGCTGCGCGTCGACCTCGCGCAGCGCCTCCGGGGTGGCATCGCCGGCCGCCTCGACCTCACCGATCTGCGACAGCGGCACGCCGAGCTCGGTCAGCCGCCGGATCCGCAGCAGGCGGACGAGGTCGGCCACCGTGTACTGCTTGTAGCCGTTGTAGCCACGCTCGGGCACATCGATCAGGCCGAGCCGGTGGTAGTGCCGCACCGTGTTCACGGTCGTGCCCGCGAGGTCGGCGAGTTCACGCGTACTCCAGGCCATGGCGTGCTCCTAGGTGCGATGTGGGGTTGGGTCGGACTCCAGGGCGCGCTCCTGGGTCCCCCGCGGCGTCGAAGTCCCCGGGCCGAGCGGTCGCCGCGCCCCCGGACGCGCTCATGCTCCGAACCTACCCCGGAGCGGAGGTCGGCTGCAGGGCCAGGGTCGGGCCCACCGTGACCACGCTGAGCGAGCGGCGCACCGCCCCACACGAGGTCCGCGTCACGCGGGTGGCGATCGCGACCGGCGCCTCGGCGGAGCGCGCCACCGAACTCGTGGCACACGAGGACCTGCTCCGTGCCGACATCTCCCGCCGGCTCTACGACTGAGATCCCAACAACGAGGAGTACTACGACCTCGTCATCAACACCGGCACGTTCACCTACGAGCATGTTGTGGACCTGATCATCGAGGCCTACCGGCACAAGTACCCGGTGTGACCGAGCCTCCGCGGGAAGGCACCGGGGGAGGGTGTCCGGCGTCACCCCGAGTGAGCGGGGATCCGACGGACGCACGGGACCATCCGCGTTAGCGTGCGAGAACGACGTTCCGACCAGCTGAAGAGGCCCACGACGATGATCGACTTCGCCAACGCGACCTACGCCAAACTCTCCCCGTGGGCCAACGGGGACGCCGCCTCAGAACTCAGCGGCATTCTCCTGAAGGACGAGCAGATCTACCTCGCGTTCAAGGGAATCCGCGACTCGGTGACCTTCACGAGCAAGCGTCTGGTCGCGTTGAACGTGCAGGGCATCACGGGCAAGAAGAAGGACTACACGTCGCTGCCGTACAGCAAGATCCAAGCGTTCTCGGTCGAGACTGCCGGCACCCTGGACCTCGACTCCGAACTTGAGCTCTGGTTCAGTGGCCTCGGCCGCGTGAAGCTCGAGTTCGCTCGCGGCGTGGACATCCGGAGCATCGGGCAGTTGATCGGCGATCACGTCCTCTGAGGGCCTCACACCCGGCGCTTCCGCGGAAGCGCAGAGTCCCCTCGCGTCCGCACACTGGCTGAGTCAGAGGTTCTCAGGTGAGTCAGAGGTCCGCAGAGTTCTAACTCACCCGCACCCCTCTGTCTCGCCACGCTTCCGCGGAAGCGTGCCGCTCTACTCGGACAGGAACGCCTCGAGGGCCGCGAGATCATCGGTGTTGATGTGATCCACTCCGGCGGCCACCAGTTCGGCCCAGACGGCGTCGCGCTCGGGACCCGCCACGTCAGGCGTGGCCCAGAACCGGACCCGGTAGCCGGCCGCGTGCGCGGTCTCGACGTAGGCGTGCAACTCGGCCCGTTCGTCCACCGGCATCTCGCCGACGCCGTTCCAGGAGAACAGCTGGGTCCAGTTGTGGCTGACCAACGCCATCAGGGCGGGCGACAGGCCCGACGTGAGGTCGCTCGCCCGGCCGTCGTAGAAGCTGAACCGGTGCTCGGCCGCCGCCATCGTCGCCAGCGGCCGGTTCCCACTGATCACCGCGGTGACCGGGCCGGGCAGGACCCGGCCGCGGACGTAACGGGTCACGAGCTGCCGGTGCTCGGCGAGCTCGGCCTCGATGGCGGCCCAGGTGGACTCCGACTCGGACTTGATGTCGATCAGCAGCTGCAGGCTGCCGTCCCAACCCGGGTAGACCGACCGGCCCTGTCCGCCGCGGAACAGGTCGGTGAGCGGGTCGAGGTAGAGGCTCGCCAGCGTGCGCTCCTCGTCGACGTCCGCCAGGTCGTGGGCGACGAGCAGCTCGCCGTCGACCAGCCAGACGTCCGCCTCGACGCTGGTGAAGCCGTGGGAGAGCGCGTCGAGCAGCGGGCGCTCGTGCTCGTAGTCGTTGTGTGCGTGGGCGGCGTCGAGCGGGTCGCCCAGGTCCACCGGCGCGGGCGGCGCAGCGCTGGCGGCGGTGCCGGCGCCGATGAGGCTGATCGTTGCGAGCAGTGCTGTGACGGTGGTGCGCTTCACGGTTCCTCCAGGGTGGGTGGGCACCAGCCAACGGCGATGGAGCGTCGCGGGCAACCGGAGCCGGGCGTATAGCGCGTCAACGGCCGGTGAACGTGCCCCACGGGTTCATTTGATAGATTCATCAAGTCGTCATCCCGTTCCCGTTCAAAGGTTGGCCGTGCCCACCACCACGCAGACCCCCATCTACGTCGCCAAGTCGGACCTGTTCAAGGCCCTCGCGCACCCCGTGCGGATCAGGGTCCTGGAGCTCCTGGTCGAGGGGGACAAGCAGGTCAGCGAGCTCCTCGCCGAGCTCGAGATCGAGGCCTCGCACCTGTCCCAGCACCTCGGCGTGCTGCGGCGCAAGGGCGTGGTGAGTGCGACCCGCGCGGGCAATGCCGTCCACTACACGCTCGCCACGCCCGTGGTCGCGGACCTGCTCCTGGCGGCGCGCACCTTCCTGGTGCAGACGCTCGCACCCAGCCGTGACCTGCTCGATGACCTCGAGACCGAGGGACGGGAGTGAGCCACTCACCGACCATGACGGTGAAGGGGATGGCGGGCTGGCTCGGCCACCTGATGATCCCGCGCCGCTCCGACTACGCCGGGCTGCGCACGAGCTGGCGCCGGGACCTGCTCGCCGGTGTCACCGTCGGGATCGTCGCCCTGCCGCTGGCACTCGGCTTCGGCGTCGCCTCCGGCGTCGGCGCCGGCGCGGGCCTGGTGACGGCGATCGTGGCCGGTGCGGTCGCGGCCATCTTCGGTGGGTCGCACCTGCAGGTGTCCGGGCCCACCGGCGCGATGACGGTGGTGCTGGTGCCGGTCGTGGCCCGGTTCGGAGCCGACGCGGTGGGCCTGATCGCGGTGATGGCCGGCGTGATCATCGTCATCATGGGCGTGCTCGGGATGGGGCGCCTGGTGTCCCTGATCCCGTGGCCGGTGGTCGAGGGGTTCACGATCGGGATCGGTATCGTGATCGCGCTGCAGCAGGTGCCGCTCGCCCTGGACCTGCCCAAGCCCGACGGCGAGAACTCGCTTCTCGTCGCGATCGACGCTCTGCGTGTGGTCGACTGGGCGGCCGCGGCGCAGCCGCTCGCCCTTGTCGCCCTGGTGATCGCGATCATGGTCGTCACGACCCGGCTGCGCCGGAACCTGCCGGCATCGCTGATCGCCGTGGCCGCGGCAACCGTGGCCGCGCTCGTGTTCTCGATGGACGTGGACCGGATCGGCGCACTGCCGACCATCTTCGCGGCACCCTCGCTGCCGGCCGTGGAACTGGCGGACATGCGCACCCTGCTCTCGGCCGCGCTCGCAGTCGCCGCCCTCGGTGCCCTGGAGAGCCTGCTCTCGGCACGGGTCGCGGACGGCATGGCCGATGACATCGGCCGCACCGAGAGCAGCCGGGAACTCGTGGGGCAGGGGCTGGCGAACGTCGCGTCCGGGCTGCTCGGCGGAATGCCCGCCACCGGCGCCATCGCCCGGACGGCCGTGGCCGTGCGGGCCGGCGCCCGCACCCGGGTCTCCGCCCTGACCCACGCGGCACTGCTCGCGGTCGTCGTGCTCGTGGCCGCGCCGCTGGTGGCGCACATCCCGCTCAGCGCCCTCGCCGGGGTGCTCATCGTCACCGCCGCCCGGATGGTGAACATCCGCACCGCCCGGTCCATCCTGCGCAGCACCCGGCGTGACGGCGTCGCCCTGCTGGTCACCGTGGTGGTGACGGTCGCGTTCGACCTGATCCTCGCCGTCGAGGTCGGCGTGGCGGTGGCGGCCCTGCTCGCGCTGCGCTCCGTGTCCAAGGTGAGCGGGCTGCGACGAGAGGAGGTGCCCGCGGAGATCGGCGCGGAGCAGGAACACGACCTCCTGCACGAGCACATCGCCGTCTACCGTTTCGACGGCGCACTGTTCTTCGGTGTCACCCGCCGGTTCCTCGACGAGCTCTCGGCCGCGGTGGACCTGCGGGTGATCATCCTGCGGCTGTCCAGCGTCCGGCTGATGGACGCCAGTGGCGCGAACGCCCTCGCCGAGTTCATCGTGGACAAGCAGGCGAACGGCGTCACCGTCCTGCTCAAGGGGATCCAACCGGACCAGCGACGCCTCCTGGAGTCCGTCGGCGTGTTCGACTCCCTCCGGACCCGTAAGCACGTCTTCACATCGATGCCCGAGGCGATCGAGCATGCCCGCTCGCACGTGCGCCGTGAGTTGGACGGGGAGCCACCGATGGTGCCCGAACGGCGCCACTAGGCCGTCGTTGCGATGGTGCGTTCGCCCCGGTCAGGCGGGATCGGTGAACGAGACCGGCGTGCCGGTGGCATGGGCGTAGGCGATCTCCCTGCTCGTGGACTCGCCGATATACCCGCCGGGGTTGACGACCAGCACCCGGTCGGCCAGGTCGATCTTGCGCAGGTGGAGGGCGTCCAGCGTGGCTTTCTGCTCGTCGGTGATCACCTCGTCCGCTTCGCCCGGCGCGACGACGATGACACCTGCGGAGGTCAGCTCACGGTTCGCCGCACGCATCTGCGCCACGAACCGGATGGAGCCGCAGATGCAGACGATCTCAGGTCGGTCGGGCACGCCTCAGTATGGAACACGAGCGGCGGCACCGTCGCAGGCGGGAGACGTGGCCCCAACGCGGCCCGATGGTTCCCTTCCGCGGGCAGCGCCGCTACGGTCGGGTCGTGCCGATCCGCCACGTAGTGTCCTGCCGATGAGCACACCCGAGGCTGCCGGGGCTCGGCCCGGGATGAGCCGCCGACCATGACCCGCGCGCACAGGATCCTCGTCGTGGAGGACAACGCCGACGTCAACGCACTGCTCGTCGAGACCCTCGTCGCCGAGGGGTACGAGGTATCGGGCGTGCACGACGGGCTCGCGGCCCGCCGTGCCCTCGCCGCGGGGGAGCAGGACCTGGTGATCCTGGACCTCATGCTGCCGTTCGTCGACGGATCGGTGCTCCTGGCGGAGATCCGCCGAGCCGGCGACGTACCCGTTCTGATCCTGAGCGCCAAGGACGCCGTCTTCACCAAGATCGACCTGCTCCGGCTCGGCGCCGACGACTACGTGACCAAGCCGTTCGACCTCGGAGAGGTCGCCGCCCGCGTGGCGGTGCTGCTGCGCCGTTCCGGCCCGGCCGGCCCGGCCGCGGTCCTGACCCACGGAGATCTGGACCTCGACCCCGCAACCGCCCGCGCCGCCGTCGCCGGCTGGCAGCTCGACCTCACTGCCACAGAGTTCCGCATCCTCCAACTGCTGCTCGAGGCGCCCGACCGGGTCCGGTCCCGCCCGGTCATCTACGAGGCGGTGTGGGGTGAGCCGTTCGTCGGTGATGACGCGGCCGTCAAGACGCACATGTCCAACCTCCGCACGAAACTCCGGGACGCGGCCCCCGAGACCGATCCGATCGAGACCGTCTGGGGCCTCGGCTACCGATTGCGGCCGATCCTCACACAATCCTGACCTTCTCGCCCGGCGTCCTGACCTTCGCTGAACCTCCGCTCCCTAGCGTGTGAGATCAGCAGACAGCCACGAGGAGGAACGCGATGAGCGATGACGTCCTGGTCACCCAGGGGCTCACCAAACGGTACGGCCCCGCGACGGCCGTCGACGACGTCAGCATCCGGCTCGAGCGGGGTCGCATCTATGGGCTGATCGGTGCGAACGGTGCCGGCAAGACGACCCTGATGAGGATGATCACCGGGCTGTCGCTACCGACGGCGGGCAGCATCAGCCTGTTCGGGTCCACCGCGGCCACCCCTCGGCAGCAGGATCTGGCCCGGATCGGGAGCCTGATCGAGGCTCCGGCGCTGACCGGCTCGATGACCGCTCGGCAGAACATGCACCTGCACCGGCTGCTGCGTGGTGTGCCGGACGCCTCCGTCGAGACCGAGCTGCTCGAGCTCGTCGGTCTGTCCGACACCGGACGCAAGCGTGCCGCGGACTTCTCGTTGGGGATGCGTCAACGGCTCGGGATCGCGCTCGCACTGATCTCGGACCCGGAGCTCCTCGTGCTCGACGAGCCGGTCAACGGCCTTGACCCGGTCGGGGTGGTCGAGGTGCGTCGCCTGATTCGGGACCTGGCCCGCGAGCGGGGGATCACCGTGCTGATCTCGAGCCACAACCTGCCCGAGCTGTTCCAGACGGCCACCGACTACATCATCGTCGACCGAGGCAGCGTGAAGCGGACGCTCACGCTCGGCGAGCTCGAGGACGAGACCCAGCACTTCCTGCGCATCGAGGCGCGCGACGGCGAACGACTCACCACCGTGCTCGAGCAGGATCTCGGCACCGAGGACTTCACCGTGATGCCGGACCGGTCGGTCCGCCTGCGATCCCATCTCGACGAGCCCGAGAAGGTGCTCCGCACCCTGGTCGCCCACGACGTCTGGCCGACCAGCTTCGCCGCCGAGGGCGAGACCCTCGAAGGCTTCTTCCTCTCTGTCATCGGAGGCCACCGGTCATGATCAATCAACTGCGCGCCGACCTGTTCACCCAACGACACTCCACCGGGTTCATCGTCTGCCTCCTCGCCGCCTGCGGCGCCGCCGCGGCCTACCTGTACCTCCAGCATCAACTCGCGCTCGGTGGGCTGAACGCGGCGGCCGCGAACGGGGTCCAAGGGCTCAGCGACGTCATGGTCATCAACCTGCTCGGGTCCCTGCTGATCGGACTCATCGTCTCCCGCCCGTTCGAGACGAAGTCCGTCCACGACGCCCTGCTCGCCTCGAGCCGCGGGTCCTTCGTCGCCTCCAAGACGGTCGTGGCCGCACTGGCGGTGTTCCTGCTCGGTGTCCCGTACGGCATCGCCGCGCTGGTCGGCCGTGCCACCGGTCTCGAGGTCGCGCCGGCCGTGCCGACGACCTTCGCGCTGCTCGCCGAGTCGGGTGCGGAACCGGACGCCGCGGGCGTCGGGCGGATCATCGCGGTCTCGGTGGTGGCGGCCATCCTGTACGCCGCACGCCTGGCCGTGTGCATCCCTCTCGCCATCGTGGTCAAGCGACCGATCGTGGTGATGGCTGCCGGCTTCGTGTGGGCGTTCGTGGCGGATCTGCTGGTCGGGGCCGCGGCGAAGTGGGAGGCGCTCGAGGCCATCACGCGGCTCACCCCGTACGCCCCCGACCACCTGCCGCTGCCGGACAGTTCGGGCGGCGAGCTGGTCGGCACGAGCATCGTGGCGGTCGTCTTCATCGCGCTGATGGGTCTGGTGGCCTGGCTGCTGTTGCGCCGCGCGGACATAAAGTAGGCGGCACAAGCCATCCTGGGAGGGCACCGTGATCGCCGTCGTCGTGATCCTCGGTGTCCTCCTGGTCGCGGCGTGCCTGTACCTGGTGCTCGTCCTGCGACAGATACGTTCGATGACCCGTCAACTCGACCGGCGCCTCATGGGCCGCACCCGGGCGACGGTCACGATCGATCTGGTCAACGGCGATCTCGAGGCTCTCGCCACGCGCGTGAACGACGCGATGGTGGCGGCGGAGACCGCGACCGCCCGCTCGCACCGGGATGAGCGGCAGTTCCGGGCGATGATCACCGACATCTCACACGACCTGCGCACCCCGCTGACGGCGGTGCGCGGCTACCAGCAGCTGTTGGGGCGCTCGGAGCTGGACCCGGAACAACGGGCCAGGCTCGAGGTCGCCCAGCGACACGCGGGTGAGCTCGAGAACCTGGTCGAGCGGCTCTACGAGTACACCTACCTGCTGGAGGCCGAGCCGCACCTGACTGCGGAGGAGTTCGACGCCAGCGCCCTGGTCGGCGAGGCTCTGCTCGCCGCGGTCCTTCCGCTCGAGGACGCCGGCCTCGACGTCCGCTTCGAGCCTGACGGGCCGGTGCCGGTCGTCACCGACCGGGAGAAGGTCACCCGGATCGTGCAGAACCTGATCCGCAACGCCACCCAGCACGGCCGTGGCGTGCTCGACGTCGCGCTCGCCGCGGAGCGGGGCAGTACCGCGGCCGGCGGCGCACCCGGGACCGCGACGTCCGGCACCTGGATCACGATCACGTGTGCCAACGGCATCGAGCCGGGGGCTCAGATCGTCCCGGAGCGCCTGTTCGAGCGGTTCTACACCGCCGACCGGTCCCGGTCCGGCCGGACCACGGGCCTCGGGCTGTCCATCGTGCACGTCCTGACCCGGCAGCTCGGTGGGACCGCCTCGGCGGCCGCAGCGGACGGCCGGCTGACGCTGACGGTGCGGATCCCCAGCGGACCGACCCCGTAACTCCCGTCAGGGAGGCGTCCGGATCCGCCGGCCGGGCGTCCGGGTTCCGTCAGGAATCCCCTCTGGGGCGTTTTCCGGGTGCTGAATGGATGACGGCGGTCGTCCGGACCGCTCGACGTGCCAGCCGGCACGTCGTAGTCCGATCTGGAGTTCGCTGTGGCTGATCTCGCCTTCGTGGCCCTGACCTGTGCGGGGTTCCTCCTGCTGGCGCTGCTGGCGCGGGGGGTGTCGAAGCCGTGACCGTGGAATCCCTCCTCGCACTGGCGCTCGCGCTCGCGCTCGCCGGCTACCTGGTGTGGGACCTGCTGCACCCGGAGAAGTTCTGATGCCCGTCGCACTGGCCGCCGTGCTGCAGACTGGGTTCCTCGTCCTGCTCCTCGCCGCGGTCCACGTGCCGCTCGGCAACTACATGGCAGGCGTCTACTCGGGGAGCCGCCACCTGCGGGCCGAGCGGGCCGTCTACCGGATCGGCGGGATCGACCCCGACTCCGACCAGCACTGGTCGGTCTACACCCGGTCGCTGCTCGCGTTCTCCGCCGTCAGCATCCTGGTGCTCTACCTGCTCCTGCGGGTGCAGGCGCACCTGCCGCTCTCGCTCGGCTGGACGGGCGTGGCGCCGGACGGAGCCTGGAACACCGCCGTCTCGTTCGTCACGAACACGAACTGGCAGTGGTACTCCGGCGAGTCCACCCTGGGCCACCTTGCCCAGATGGGTGGCCTGGCCGTGCAGAACTTCCTCTCCGCCGCAGTGGGGATCGCCGTCGCCATCGCCCTGGTCCGCGGCTTCGCCCGGCAGGGCACCGACCGCATCGGCAACTTCTGGGTCGATCTCGTCCGCGGCTCCGTGCGGATCCTGCTGCCGCTGGCCCTCCTCGCCGCGATCGTGCTCGTCATCGGCGGCGCCGTCCAGAACTTCGACGGCGCCCGGGAGATCACCACGATCACCGGAGAGCGCCAGAGCATCATCGGCGGCCCGATCGCGTCCCAGGAGGCGATCAAGAACCTCGGCACCAACGGGGGCGGGTTCTTCAACGCCAACAGCGCGCACCCCTTCGAGAACCCGACGGCGTGGACGAACCTGATCGAGATGTTCCTGCTCCTGGTCATCCCGTTCAGCCTGCCCCGGACCTTCGGGCGGATGGTCGGCAACCACCGGCAGGGCACGGCGATCGTGTCCGTGATGGCCTCGCTCTGGCTCGCAGCCGTCACCGTGACCACGTCTGCGGAGATGCGCGGGTTCGGCACCGTGCCCGGCGCCGCCGGCGGCGCGATGGAGGGCAAGGAACTCCGGTTCGGGCCCGCAGCATCCGCCCTGTTCGCCGCGTCGACCACAGGCACCTCGACCGGCTCGGTGAACAGCTTCCACGACTCCTACACCGGCGTCGGGGGCGGCGTCACGCTGCTGAACATGATGCTCGGCGAGGTGGCACCCGGCGGGGTCGGCGCCGGCCTGTACGGGATGCTCGTGATGGCCGTGCTCGCGGTGTTCCTGGCCGGACTGATGGTCGGCCGCACACCCGAGTACCTCGGCAAGAAGATCGGCCGGAAGCAGGTCACCCTGGTGGCCCTCTACATCCTGACGATGCCGACGCTGCTGCTCGCCGGTGCCGCCATCACCGCAGCCAGCCCGGGACTCGTGGACGCCTCGGTGCAGGATCCCGGACCGCACGGGCTCACCGAGATCCTGTATGCCTACGCCTCGGCGGTGAACAACAACGGCTCGGCATTCGCCGGCTTCGGAGCCAACACGCCCTACCAGAACACCGCCCTCGGCCTGGGCATGCTGCTCGGCCGGTTCGTCCCGATCATCCTGGTGCTCGCCCTGGCCGGGTCGCTCGCCAGCCAACGGAAGGTCTCCGAGACCACCGGGACCCTGCCCACCCACGGGCCCGTCTTCGTGGGCCTGCTCGGCTTCGTCGTGCTGATCGTCGCCGGCCTGACCTTCTTCCCTGCTCTCGCTCTTGCTCCTCTTACGGAGGCCCTGCTGTGACTACCCTGACCTCCACCACCCCCGAGTCCGACCACGCGCCTGCCGCCCGGGTCCGGGCCGGCGCGTTCCACCCGCGGCAGCTGCTGCGGTCCCTGCCGGACGCGCTGCGCAAGCTTGATCCGCGGCACCAGATCCGCTACCCGGTGATGTTCGTCGTCTGGGTCGGCGCGCTGGCCACGACCGTCCTGGCCATCGTGCACCCGTCCCTGTTCGCCTGGTCGATCACCGTGTGGCTCTGGGCCACCGTCGTGTTCGCCAACCTCGCCGAGTCGGTGGCCGAGGGCCGCGGCAAGGCCCAGGCCGACTCCCTGCGCAAGGCGCGCACCACCGCGATGGCCCGTCGCGTGCGCGGCGATGACACCGAGGAGTCGGTGCCGGGCACGGCGCTCGAGGTCGGGGACCTCGTCGTCGTCGAGGCCGGTGAGGTGATCCCCAGTGACGGAGACGTGGTCGACGGCGTCGCTTCCGTCGACGAGTCGGCCGTCACCGGGGAGTCGGCGCCCGTCATCCGGGAATCGGGCGGTGACCGCTCGTCGGTCACCGGTGGCACCCGGGTCCTGTCGGACCGCATCGTGGTGCGGATCACCGCGAAGGCCGGCGAGACGTTCCTGGACCGGATGATCTCGCTGGTGGAGGGCTCGGCACGGCAGAAGACGCCGAACGAGATCGCGCTGAACCTGCTGCTGGCCAGCCTCACGCTGATCTTCCTGCTCGCGGTCGTCACCCTGCAGCCGTTCGCTGTCTACTCCGGGCAGCCCCAGCCACTCATCGTGCTGGTCGCCCTGCTCGTCTGCCTGATCCCGACCACGATCGGCGCGCTGCTGTCCGCGATCGGCATCGCCGGCATGGACCGGCTCATCCAGCGCAACGTGATGGCGCTGTCCGGCCGCGCCGTCGAGGCAGCGGGCGATGTCGACGTGCTGCTGCTGGACAAGACCGGCACGATCACGCTCGGCAACCGGCAGGCCGTGGAGGTCGTCCCCGCCAAGGAGGTGACCGAGTTCGACCTCGCCGAGGCCGCGCAGATGTCCAGCCTGGCGGACGAGACCCCCGAGGGCCGCTCCATCGTGGTGCTCGCCAAGGAGCGCTACGACATGCGGCTGCTGTTCCACGATCAGCTCCCCACCGCGACGTTCGTCCCGTTCACGGCCCAGACCCGGATGAGCGGGGTGGACGTGCAGACCCACTCAGGGCTCCGGCGGATCCGCAAGGGCGCCGCGTCGGCCGTGATGGCGTGGGTGCGGGACAACGGTGGTCACCCGACCGCGGACGTCGGTGCGAGCGTCGACTCGATCAGCGCAACCGGCGGGACCCCACTGGTGGTGGCCGAGCAGCGCGGCGACGGCCCGGCCCGCGCGCTCGGCGTGATCCACCTGAAGGACGTCGTCAAGCCCGGCCTGCGGGAACGGTTCGACGAACTCCGCCGGATGGGGATCCGCACGGTGATGATCACCGGGGACAACGCGCTCACCGCGCGTGCCATCGCGACCGAGGCCGGCGTCGACGACTACCTCGCGGAGGCCAAGCCCGAGGACAAGATGGCGCTCATCAAATCCGAGCAGGCCGCCGGGCGGATGGTCGCGATGACCGGCGACGGCACCAACGACGCGCCGGCCCTGGCGCAGGCGGACGTCGGCGTCGCGATGAACACCGGGACGTCGGCAGCGAAGGAGGCCGGGAACATGGTGGACCTGGACTCCAATCCGACGAAGCTCATCGAGGTCGTGGCGATCGGGAAGCAGCTGCTGATCACCCGTGGCGCGCTCACCACGTTCTCGATCGCGAACGACGTCGCGAAGTACTTCGCGATCATCCCGGCCATGTTCACCGGCCTGTACCCGCAGCTCGACCGGCTCAACCTGATGGGCCTGTCCTCGCCGGAGTCGGCGATGCTCTCGGCGGTGATCTTCAACGCCCTGATCATCGTCGCGCTGATCCCGGTCGCGCTGCGCGGTGTGCGGTACCGGCCCCGCGGCGCCTCCGCGATGCTGCGCGGCAACCTGTTCGTCTACGGCATCGGGGGACTGATCGCCCCGTTCGTCGGCATCAAACTCATCGACCTCGTCGTCTCCCTGCTACCCGGCCTCTGAGGGCCCCTCCGACTGGAGCACAGCACCATGTCCGCATTCCTCAAACAGTCCCTCGCAGGCCTGCGGGTCCTGCTCGTCATGACCGTCGTCCTCGGACTCGGTTACCCGCTCGCCGTCTACGGGGTGGGCCGCCTGATGCCCGCCAGGGCGGACGGCTCACTGGTCGTCGTCGACGGCGAGACCGTCGGGTCGAGCCTGATCGGCCAGGCCTTCGACGGCGACGAGTGGTTCCAGTCCCGTCCCTCCGTCGCCGGGGACGGGTACGACCCGCTCGCCTCCGGCGCCTCCAACCTCGGCCCCGAGAACCGCGACCTGCTCGCGACCGTCGAGGAGCGGCGCGCCGAGGTCGCCGAGCGTGAGGGCGTCGACCCCGACCAGGTCCCCGTCGACGCCGTCACCGCCTCGGGGTCGGGCCTGGACCCGCACATCTCACCCGCGTACGCCGCGCTCCAGGTCGCCAGGGTGGCCCGGGTACGCGACCTGACGGACGCCGTCGTCCAGGATCTGGTCGCGCGAGCGACCACCTCACCCGAGCTCGGCTTCCTCGGCGCCCCACGGGTGAACGTGGTCGAACTGAACGCGGCGCTCCTCGCGCTGCAGCAGTGACAGGCTGAGCACATGACGGACCGCGATGAGCCCGACGCCGCCGGTCAACGGGGGCGGCTCCGGGTCTACCTCGGCGCCTCGGCCGGCGTCGGGAAGACCTACGCGATGCTCGACGAGGGCCGCCGCCGGCTCGGCCGCGGCGTGGACGTCGTCGTCGGGCTCGTCGAGACCCACGGCAGGGCCCACACGGCCGCCCTGCTCGACGGGCTCGAGGTCGTCCCTCGGCGTGAGCTGGGGCACCGGGGTGCCGAGTTCACGGAGATGGACCTGGACGCGGTGCTGGCGCGCGCACCGCAGGTCGCGCTGGTCGACGAGCTCGCCCACACCAACGTCCCGGGCAGCCGCAACGCCAAACGCTGCGGGGATATCGAGGAACTGCTCGCCGCCGGCATCGACGTCGTCACGACCGTCAACATCCAGCACCTGGAGAGCCTGAACGACGTGGTCGCCTCGATCACCGGGGTGCGCCAGCAGGAGACCATCCCGGACGAGATCGTCCGGCGAGCCGACCAGATCGAACTCGTCGACATGAGCCCGGAGTCGTTGCGCCGTCGGCTCGCCCACGGCAACGTCTACCCGGCCGAGAAGATCGACGCGGCGATGTCGAACTACTTCCGGCTCGGGAACCTGACGGCGTTGCGCGAACTCGCGCTGCTGTGGACCGCGGACCGCGTGGACGAGGCGCTGGAGGCCTACCGCAAGGACCACGACATCGCCGAGCCGTGGGCGGCCCGGGAGCGGCTCGTGGTCGCGGTCACCGGCGGAACCGAGACCGAGACCCTGGTGCGGCGGGCCGCTCGGATCGCCCAGCGCGGCAGCCGTGGCGAGTTCCTGGCCATCCACGTGCTCCGCAGCGACGGCCTCACCGGGGTGGCGCCGGGCTCGCTCGGCAGGCACCGCACGCTGGTCGAATCCCTCGGCGGCAGCTGGCACACCGTGCTCAGCGACGACGTACCCGGCGCCGTCCTCGACTTCGCCCGCAGCGTCAACGCGAACCAGATCCTGCTCGGCGTCACCCGCCGCGGTCGCGTCGCCGGCGCGGTCGCCCCAGGGGTCGCGGCCCGCGTGGTCGAGGGGTCCGGAGAGATCGACGTGCTCGTGGTCACCCACGAGCGAGCCCGGACCGGCTCGCGGCGGCGCCCGCCTCGCGGTCTGCTCACCCGGCGCCGGACCTTGCTCGCCTGGACCATGGCGCTCGCCGGGCCGCCGCTGCTGTCCTGGATCGGCACCTCGATGGGCGAGCTGGACTCGTTCCCGACCGTGCTGATGCTGTTCCTCACCCTCACTGTGGGGGTGGCGCTCGTGGGCGGCCTGCGCCCGGCGCTGCTCAGCGCGGTGCTGGGCGGGCTGCTGAGCAACTTCCTGTTCGCGCCGCCCGTGCGCACCTGGACGATCGACGAGCCCCAGCACGCGCTGGCGATCGGGATCCTGCTCGCGGTGGCCGTGAGCGTCTCGGCGGTCGTCGACCTCGCCGCCCGGCGCACCCTGGAAGCCGGGCGGGCCAGGGCCGAGGCGGACGCGCTGACCTCGGTCGCCGGAGCGGTGGTCCGGGCCAGGGATGCCGTGCCCGCCGTGCTCGAACAACTGCGGGAGACCCTGGGTGCACGCGGCGTGGCGCTGGTCCGCACCGGCGCCGGGAGCACGCGGTGGCAGATCCTGGAGCGGTCCAGTGGCGAGCCGCCCGGTGCGCCGGACCAGGCGTCCGCGACCGTCCAGATCGACGACGGGCTGACCCTCGGGCTGAGCGGTCGCACCCTCTCAGCTGGTCAGGTCCGCTTCGTCGGCGCCGTCGGGCAGTACCTGAGCTCACTGCTGGAACGAGAGGAGCTGCGTTCGCAGGCCCGGGCGGCCCGGGCGGAGAGTGAACGCGGGGCGATCCGCACGGCGCTGCTCGCCGCCGTGTCCCACGACCTGCGCACGCCGCTCACCTCGATCAAGGCGGGCATCACCGCGCTGCGCTCGTCCCCGCAGATCACGCCGCAGGACCGCCGGATCCTGCTGGCCGACGTCGAGGACGAGACGGACCGGCTGCAGTCCCTCATCGATAACCTGCTCGACATGAGCCGGATCGACGCGGGTGTGGTCACTGCCCACCTGGACCCCGTGGCACTCGACGAGGTGGTGCCGCTCGCGGCCCGGGCGGTCCCCACCTCGGCGGTCGAGATCGACGTGCCCGAGGATCTGCCGCTGCTGCGCGCCGACGCCGGTCTGCTCGAGCGGGCGCTGGCGAACCTGATCGAGAACGCCGTCCGCCACACCGCTCCCGGCACGCGGGTGCGCGTGGTCGCCGAGCATGCCGGGCCGTCCCTGATGATCCGGGTCGTCGACCGGGGACCCGGCGTGCCGGACGAGAAGAAGGACCAGATGTTCGCCGCGTTCCAACGTCTCGGTGACGTGCCGCGCGGGCAGGGTCTCGGTCTCGGTCTCGCCGTCGCGCGAGGTTTCATCGAGGCCAACGGCGGCACACTGGAGGCCGAGGACACGCCGGGCGGCGGCCTGACGATGATCGCGACCCTGCCCCTGCCGGCGGAAGCACCATGACGCGCGTCCTGATCGTCGATGACGAGCCGGCCCTGGCTCGGGCGCTCGCGGTCGTGTTCCGGGCGAACCGGTACGAGGCGCAGGTGGCCACCACCGGCGCGGCGGCCGTCCAGGCGGTCACCGACTGGCACCCGGACGTCGTGGTCCTCGACCTCGGCCTGCCGGATCTGGACGGCATGGACGTGCTGCGCGCGATCCGCAGCTGGTCGAGCCTGCCGATCGTGGTGCTGTCCGCGCGTCAGACCAGCGACGACAAGGTCGAGGCGCTCGACGCCGGCGCGGACGACTACGTGACCAAGCCCTTCGGGACGGACGAGCTGCTCGCCCGGATCAGGGCCGCCGTCCGGCGCCGCCCGGCGGAGGACGACCCACCCGTGGTGCACGCCGCAGCGTTCACCGTCGATCTTGCCCTCCGGCGCGTGGTGCTCACCTCGGGGGAGACCGTGCGGCTGACGCCGACCGAGTGGCACCTGCTCGAGCTGCTCACCCGCAACGTCGGCAAGATCGTGGGGCGACGCGAGCTGCTGCAGGAGCTGCGCGGCCCGAATCTGGACGCCGAGACCCACTACCTGCGCGTGTACATGGCCCAGCTGCGGCGCAAGCTCGAGCCCGATCCCGCGCGGCCCCGGCACCTGATCACCGAGGCCGGTGTCGGCTACCGCCTGCAGCCATGAGCGCGCTGCCCGAGGCACACCGGGTCACCGGTTCAGTTGCAGTCGGGCCCAGCTCGCGCAGGTGAGCGCCACGAACGCCGCGGCGCAGATGAGGGCGACGGCGAGCTGAGCGACGCCGACCTCGGTGCCCCGGCTCATGGCCCAGAGGGCGGGTGCGGCCAGCGGCATCGCGGCACCGGCGCCGGCGAGGACGGCGACCTGGGTGACGACGACGAGCCCGATCACGCAGCCGACCCCGGCCAGCAGGGACCGGGTGAGCGTGACCACCCAGGCGACCGGCATCGCGATCGCCCCCGTGAGCATGCCCAGTGCCCACTGCCGACCGAGCCCGGCCCAGGCCTCGGCGTCGGGGCTGCCGTAGCCGAACAGACTGCCCAGCAGGAGCAGCGCCAGGCCCAGGACCAGGCTGACGGCGACCACCCAGATCAGGTAGACCACGATCTTGGCGAGGGCGATCCGGGCCCGGCCGACGGGCAACGCGAACAAGCCGCTGATGGTGCGGTCGGCGAACTCGCGGCCGAACAGCCACGCCAGGACCGTCCCGAACCCGATGAGCCCGCCGGCCGCGGTGATCTGCGCCGCGGCGGACAGCAGGCCGGCCCAGTCGCGGGTGGCGGTCGGTCCCATCTTGGCGACGAGGTCGGGTTGCCCGCCCGCCAGCGAGAGGGTGATACCGCAGAGCAGCGCCACCGTGCCGAGCACCAGGGCGAGGGTCCCGATCACGCCGACCAGCGAACGCGAGAGTTTGAGCGCCTCGACGCGGATGGGTGCGTTCATGGGGTGCATCCACGATGCTCGTCGTCCTCGAGGACGCGTGCGAAGAAGGTGCGCTCGAGGTCCGGCGTCGCGGGGTCCAGCCCGCCGATCAGCCGGCCGGCGTTCATCACCAGGATCCGATCGGCGATCCGCGCCACCTCGTCGAGGTGGTGGCTACTGACCAGGATCGCGGCGCCGTCGCGCGCGCGTTCGGCGAGGTGCTCCCGCAGCACGATCACCGATGCCGGGTCGAGCGCGTTGCTGGGCTCGTCGAGCACGATCAGCCGCGGTTCGTGCTGCAGCGCCGCGGCCAGTCCGACCCGCTGCTGGTTGCCGAGGGACAAGTGCCGGAAGCGGCGGTCCACGACGGGGCCGAGCTGCCATCGGGCGATGGCATCGTCGACCAGCCGCGGGTCGGTGCCGCGCAGCAGCCGCGCGACGGTGAGGTTCTGCCGGACGGTGAGCTCCGGATAGGCCAGCGGCGCATCGACCATGGCGCCCACCTCGCGCCATCGCGACGCGGGCAGCTCCGCCATGAGCGATCCGTGCAGCGTCACCGTGCCGTGGTCGGCCCGCAGCATGCCGAGGGCGAGGCGCATCAGGGTGGTCTTGCCGGCGCCGTTCAGTCCCACCAGCGCCACGATCTCACCGGCGGTGACGGCGAACGTGAGGCCCTGGACCCCGGCGCCACCTCGGAACCGCAGACCGACGTTCTCGAACTCGAGCACGATCAGCCGCCGCCGAGGGTGTCCAGCGCCCGCCCGAGCACGGCACCGAGGTCGTCCCGGTCGGACCGGGCCCAGTCCAGCAGCGCCGTGCTCAGGCCGGCGATGACGGCGGTCGCCGCCACCCGCGCCGCCGAGGCGGCCACGCCACGGGTGATGAGCGCGTCGGTCAGCGCCGCGACCGTGGCTTCGCTGTTGCGTTCCAGCGCACCGCGTAGCGTGGCCGCCTCGGCGACGATCCGCAGCCGGGTCCGCAGGTGCGCGGCGTCGTCGGGGTCGACGTCGCGCCACGCCGCACGGATCCCCTCCACCACCGCGCGCATCGGCCGCTCCTCGGCCGGGCGACCCGCCACCGCCTCCGCGATCTGCGGGTCATAGGGATCGTCCAGCAGCAACGCCTCCTTCGAGGCGAAGTGCCGGAACAGGGTCATCTCGCTGACCCCCGCGGCGCGCGCCACCGCCGCGGTGGGTGTCGCGTCGTAGCCGTTCGCCAGGAACAGTTCGAGCGCGGCCCGCTGCAACGCTTCCCTCGTGTCGGCTCTGGTTCCCACCCTCGCAATGTTAGTCACTAACGTGCGGGTGTGGGTAGGGTTCGTACTCCCTCGTCCGGGGGAGAGCGTCGGCCCGCCCGGGGGAGGAGCCGTCGCCGTGGCCGCGGCACCATGGGTGCAGGCTTCGTCACTCGGCGGGCCATTTGCCCTGATCGGCAGGAGACCGGTGACGATGCAGACCCCGCCCATCCTCGACACGGCCGCAGACGTGGCCGGCCCGGACGCGCGGCAGGCCAGGCTCGCCGGCCCGGCGATGATGGCCGGCGCGGTCGTGTTCGCCGCCGCCGGGTACTTCGCCGGTGAGCCGTCCGGCACCGCCGCCTACACGGTCTCGAACGTGGCCGGCCTGATCGCCGTCGCGTGCGTCCTGGTCGGGTTCGGCGTGTTCCACCGCCGCTACCGGGCAGCCTTGGGCCGGCTCGGTGCCTGGGGCATCGGCCTGGTGCGCTTCGGCCTGCTGGCCACGGTCCTCGGGTACCTGGTGAACCTGGTCGGCCCGCTGCTGCCCGGCCAGGCCGCCGCGGCCGTGGCCCTGGTCGGCATCCCGGCCTGGTCGCTGGCGCACTTGATGTACGTGGGCGCGACCGTGCTCGGCCTCGCCTGCCTGCGGACCGGCGCGGTGCCGCGCCCGGTCGCGGTGCCGCTGGTCTGCGGCCTGCCGCTGCTGCTCGCCGGGGTCGGTCTCGGCCTGGCCGTGGGCGGCACGGCCGCAACCGTTATCACCTGGATCGCCACCGAGGGGCAGGCCGGGCTCGCGTGGTTCCTGGTCGGGCTGCACCTGCGCGGACGGGCCCGCACCTAGGACCGGAGGCCACCTACCCATGCGGCGATGAGTCGGGTCGTGTCCGCGGTGAGGAGATGCCCGGCGTCCGGCACGGCCACGGCCGGGGGCAGAGCGGTGTCGGGCCTCGAGAGATGTTCCGGTGGGAGAAATGGGTCGTGCTGGCCGGTGGCGATCCGCATGGGTGCCCTGGCGGCTCGATCCAGCACGTCCCGGGGCAGCGCGCGCGGCGCGAGCGAGGTGTGGTTGGTCGCGCTGACCAAGGTCATCCAGGAGATGAGCAACTCATCGACGCGTGCACCGGGCGCACTCATGTGCTCCAGGACGGTCCGGCTGGTCCCTGCGTTGGGGCCGAGCATCCAGCGCAGGCTCGCCCAGGTCAGAGCCATCGGGAGCCGAAGCCGGACCACCCCCGCGGGTGAGATCAGGACCCGGCCGGCGATGTGTGGGGAGTCTGCTGCCAGGGCGATCCCGCCGCCGAGGGAGTGCCCCACCACGACCACCGGCGTGGCGAGATCGCCGAGCAGTTCGCTCAGCCACGCGCCCAGGAAGAACAGGGGTGCGCTGTCGATCCGGAACGGGCGGCTCAGCCCGGGTTGCCCCGGGATGTCGGGGACAATGACCTTGAAGGTCCGCGCGAGGGCCTCGATCTCGGCAAGCATCGAGGCCGCACAGAAGTTCGTCCCGGGCAGGAACACGACCGTCGGCCCGTCGGTGCCGGCGCCCGCACTCAACAGGTGCGTCCGGCCCGCCTTCGTCTCGCGTGTCTCACGCTGGTGCGGGTGGGTCCAGCTCTCGAGGCGCCGCTCGCACCAGGCCTGCACCCGCTGTTCGGCCTCGGTCGACTTGTAGATGTACTTCACGGCCGTTCGCCCTTCTCGTCCGCGCCGATGAAGGTGTTGATGTCGTCGGCGATGCCGTCGCGGTTCATGTCGTTGCTTCTCGCCCGACGTACGTCCCAGCGCAGTGAGACCGCAGCAAGTGCCGCCGCGACGAGGGATGCCAGCAGGATCGCGACCTTGGCCGCAGCGAGATCCTCTCCGCCGGGGAACGACAGCTCGGCCACGAGCAGTGCGACGGTGAACCCGATTCCCGTCAGTAACCCGACGCCCACCAGGTCCCGCACGCCGATCCCTTGGGGGAGTCGGAACCGGGTGAACCGGGTGATGAGCGCCGTGACGCCCAGGACTCCGATGACCTTGCCGGCCACGAGACCGACGAGGATGCCGATCACGATCGGTGAACTCAGGATGCCCCCGACGTCCGCACCGACCACCGTGACTCCGGCGGAGAAGAACGCGAACACCGGCAACGCGAGACCGGCGGAGATCGGACGGACCCGATGCTCGTAGGCGACCGTCCGAGGGAGTTTCTCGCCGTGGATCGCTGTGGCCGGGACGCAGAAGCCCAAGAGCACACCGGCAACCGTCGCGTGCACGCCCGACTCATGCATGAACCACCAGGCCACCAGGGCGACCGGAAGCAGGAACCACCATCGCGCGAATCGCGAGGTCACCAACAGGCGGAACACGACCAGACATGCCGCGACGGCCACGAGCGGGGCGAGACGCACGGTATCGGTGTAGAACACGGCGATCACGACGATCGCCAGCAGGTCATCCACCACGGCCAACGTCAGCAGGAACGTCCGCAATGCCAGCGGAAGCCCTCGCCCGAAGACCGCCAGCACGGCGAGCGCGAACGCGATGTCCGTAGCCGTCGGGATCGCCCACCCTGTCAGCGCAGCAGGCTCTCCCATGAGCGACACCACGAGTACGTAGAGCACCGCCGGTACGGCCATCCCACCGATCGCCGCGAGCATCGGGACCGCGGCCTCCCGCGGATTCGACAGTCCCCCCGCGCGGAACTCGTGCTTGAGCTCGACCCCGACGACGAAGAAGAACACGGCGAGCAGGCCGTCCGCGGCCCAGGTCCCCAACGAGAGGTCCAGGTGCAGCGCGCTGGGGCCGACCCGCATCGCGACAAGGTCCGCGTACCCCTCACGCCATGGTGAGTTCGCCCAGGCCAGCGCAACCATCGCCGCGGCCAGCAAGATGGCTCCGCTGGCTGCTTCCCCCGTGATCCAGGTGCGCAACCGCACCCTGGCATGCATAAGTCGACCCACAAGTGTCCCTTCAACCCGATCAACGAACCGTGCACAAACACATTCGCCGACCAGGCTTCCCGGCACACCAACAACCACTGTAAACCCAGCGTGACCACACGCAGGAACAGTGCCGCTAAGGCAGCGCTAACCCTCGGGCGCTCCGCCACGCGGTCCGCCGGAACGGTGCGGCGGGCGGAGCTGGGATGGAACGGATGCCCCGAACGCGTCAGCGGCCGCGTGCCGCCAGGGCCGCGGCGCCGACGATGCCGGCGGTGTTGCGCAGCTTCGCGGGCACGATCGGCGCCCGCAGTTCCAGCAGCGGCAGGAACTTCTCGTGGTCCTTGGAGACCCCGCCGCCGACGATGAACAGGTCGGGGGAGAACAGGAACTCCACATGCGCGAAGTAGCGCTGCAGGCGCTCGGCCCACTTGGCGTAGCTGAGGCCCTCCTTCTCCTTCACGGAGGAGGCGGCGCGGGTCTCGGCGTCGTACCCGTCCAGCTCGAGGTGGCCGAGCTCGAGGTTCGGCACCAGCACGCCGTCGTGGATGAGGGCGCTGCCGATGCCGGTGCCGAGCGTCATCACGAGCACCGTGCCGTCCTGGCCGAGGCCGGCACCGTAGCGGGCCTCCGCGTAGCCGGCGGCGTCGGCGTCGTTGACCACGTGCGCGTCGTGCCCGGTGAACCGGCGGGCCACCTCGCCGACGTCGGTGCCGATCCAGCGCTTGTCCATGTTCGCCGACGTCATGGTCACGTCGTTGAGGATCACGCCCGGGAACGTCAGCCCCACCGGGGTCGAGTCCGGCAGGTCCCCGAAGTGCGCGACCACCTTGCCGAGCACCTCACCGACCGCCTCCGGGCTGGACTCCTCCGGGGTGTCCAGCCGGAACCGCTTGCCCAGGAGTTCGCCGGTACGCAGGTGCACCGGCGCCGCCTTGATACCGGAGCCACCGATGTCGATGCCGAACCCGACGTCGCTCTCGTGCACGTCGGCGAGGGTCAGATCACTCACGTTCTTGGCCATGGCTGTCGGGATCTCCGCTTCGAGGTGTGTCGGCGCCTGGCCCCGCGAGCGGAGCGACGGCATCGGGAAGAGTCTAGAGGCCGGCACCGCGGCCAGGTGCGACGTGCCACAATCGAGGAGTCAGCGAAAGGAACCGACAATGTCTGAGACCTCCCCGCAGCCGAAGTCGTTCTACTACAATCTCGAAACCGGAGCGGTCGAGGAAGGTCTCGTCAGCGACTGGACGTCCCGGATGGGTCCCTACGCCACCCGCGAGGAAGCCGCGAAAGCGCTGGAGACGGCGCGGAACCGGAACGCGAAGTGGGAGGACGAGGACCGGGCCTGGAACGAGAGCGACGATCCCGGCACCCGCAGCGACGAGGACTGAGTAAGCACCACAGCAGAACACCGACGAACGAGAAGGACCGGTCGGGCAGCCCGGTCCGCGAAGTCAGCCATGCGCGAGCGGGCCGGCAACACCACAGCGGAAGAGGCGAGATGGCCAAGCGATCACCCCGACGACGGGGGACCCTGGTCGGCGCCGCCCTGGTGACGGCCCTCGCCCTGGTGACCCCCGCCGTCGGCCCCGCGGCCGCAGGCGCGACCCAGACCTCCGCCGTCCCTCGCGACGATGAGGACGACGTCCCCGCCAAGGTCAAGGCGCACACCACCAGCCGGCCCCTGGTCGGTTGGACGATCGGCCTCGACCCCGGCCACAACGGCGGCAACGCCACCAACGTGAGCGCCATCAACCAGCAGGTCGCGGACGGCCGTGGCGGCTGGAAGCAGTGCAACACCACCGGCACCACGGCGCTCAGCGGCTACCCGGAGCATGAGTTCACGCTGGACGTCTCGCTGCGCACGCGGGAAGCCCTCGAGGCCCTCGGCGCCACCGTGGTGATGACCCGCGAGGACAACGAAGGCGTCGGTCCGTGCGTGGACGTGCGCGGCACGTTCGCCGAGGACAGCGACGTGGACGTGATGCTCTCGATCCACGCGAACGGCTCCACGGACCCCGCCATCGCAGGGTTCTTCGCGATCATCGCGGACCCGCCGCTGTCGGAGTCCCAGGGGCTGCCGAGCCTCGAGCTAGCCGAGACGATGATCGCCGCGCTCACCGACGGTGGCTTCACGCCGAGCACGATCTACGAGGAGGCGCTGTCCCAGCGCGCCGACCTGGCCACCTTGAACTTCTCCCGCCGGCCCACCGTGATGCTGGAGCTGGGGGAGATGCGCAACCCGGCCGAGTCCGAGCTGATGAGCAGCGAGGCCGGCCGCCAGCAGTACGCGGACGCGCTCGTCGACGGCGTGCTTGACTGGTCCGGGCCGCGCAGCCCGCAGTAGGTCGCGATCATGCAGACCGGCCGGCTTGCGGTGCAGGACCCGCTGCCCGGTGGGGCGCGCCCTGACAGCCCGACGGCGGGGGTGCTTCGTGCGCGAGCCGCCCGCAGGCGCTTCCGCGGAAGCGGCCGCCGCCGTTTGCGTTGACGACCTACCGGTGCGGGTCTAGCCTCGTGTGCAGCGCGAGCGGGATCGCGCCGAGACTCGCCGGAAGGCTCGAAGCCACCCCGATGCTGTAGGTGAACTGTTTCGGACACCTACCGATGCTCAGCCCGTGCGAGTCCGGGCGACGAGCGAGGTGTTTCCGACATGAAGATCCTTCCTGACTCCCCGAACCTCGACCACCTGCGCCGGCAGGCCAAGGACCTGCTGGCCGGTCTGCGCGATGGTGAGCCGACAGCGTCGCTCGCCGACGCCCAGGCCGCGCTCGCCTGGCAGTACGGGTTCCGCGCGTGGCCGGACCTCAAGGCGGAGGTCGAGGGCCGCCGCGGCGGCGGGGACGTCGCACCGTCCGCCCTGGCAGCGGCGATCGCCGAGCGCTATGCCCTCGGCACCGTGACCGGGCAGATGCGTTCGGTGCAACGCTCGGACGACCTCGGGCACCGCTGGGTACTCGACACCGACCGATGCCGCTGGTCGGTGAGCTCGGTCGAGAACTGGTGGCCGATCGTCGACGCGGCCCGCGACGTCGAGCTCCAGGAGGCCGCCGCGGCGGCCGGTGTGCAACTCCCACTCCCAGTGCGGAGCCGGACGGGCGCCGTCGTCGAGGAGATCGACGGCGCGCCGTGGCGGGTGACGCAGTGGCGGCACTCCGGTCCGCCGCTCGCCGCGCCGGTGGCGGCGCGGATCACGGCCAGCGTCGGCGCCATCCTGGCGACGATCCACGGCCTCCGCTTCGAGGTCGACCGCATCAGTCCATGGCACGCGGCCCGGTTGTCGGACGAACCATGGGCGCAGGTCGCCGTCCGGATTCGTTCGGCCGGCGTGCCGTGGGCGGATGCCTTCGACGCCGCCGTCGGAGAACTGGAGAGCGGCTCGCGGACCTCGGATCGGCACCGGTCGACGCCTCGACGGCGGTCCTCACCCACAACTCGCCCGGCGAAGGTCCGCCGCGAGCACGACGGGAGCCTCGTCGTCGTCGGCTGGGAGCATGCCGGTGGCCAGCCGCCCGCGTGGGAGCTGGCCGACGTGCTCGCGACCTGGACGATCGACCCGAGCGGCGCGGTCAACCTCGCCGGCGCGCGGGCACTGGTCGAGGGCTACGCCTCCGTGGCCGACGGCGTCCCGCACCTCGACGAGGCCGCGTTCCGTGGATTCGCGATGAGCATGTGCAACTACGTGGGCGGCCAGGTGGACGCCGCCCTCGAGGCCCACCGGGCGGCGATGACGACGGCGGGGCGCAGCGAGGCGGCGGAGCGCGACTTCACGGCGCGTAGCGTCACGCACCTCCTGACGCATCTGACTCGCCGGTCGGCCTTCGTACGGTTGCTTGAGGCGACGGCGCTGGTTCGCTGAACCCCGACGGCCGCGGAGCCTCGGTGCCTCGGCTGGCGAGGCGGCGCGCACCGCCACGGCTGAAGCGTGCATCCGCCTGGATGCGCCCTCGCTGTTGGTGGTTGACTGGTGACCGTGGCGACCTCAGACGACGAAATGCACCGGCTTGCCGCCCAGGTCGCGGCCGACATGACCCCTGATCAGCGACAGGCGTTCCTGGATGCGGCGCTGGGGCGTTCGACCGGGCTCTTCGAGAACGCGCTCCACGCCCAGGCGCCGGTGCTCCCCGAGGCGCCGACCGGGGTCCGGGGCTTTCGCGTGCGGCTCGACCTGAGGGACGCCAAGCCACCGGTGTGGCGGCGCCTCGAACTGCCCGGCGACCTCACCCTGGACCGGGTACACCTCGTGATCCAGGCGGCAATGGGTTGGACCGACAGCCACCTGCACCGATTCCGCACGGGCAGCGACTACGGCTCGCCGCACTTCATCACCCCGTTCGACGTCGAAGAGGGCGACGGCATGCTCGAAGGCAGCGTCAGACTCGACCAGGTGCTGTCCAATAAAGGAGACGGACTCTGGTACGAGTACGACTTCGGTGACAGTTGGGAACACGTGCTCGAGGTGGAGGCGGTCCTCGACGAGCCGCCCGCCCAGCCGCGCTGCACCGCTGGACGGATGGCCTGCCCACCGGAGGACTGCGGCGGGATCGGCGGCTACACCGAACTTGCCGAGTGGGTGCGGGCCGGGAGCGATCCGGCGTCCGTCCCGGACCCGTTCGAGGACGCCGCGCAGGCCCGCGGTTGGTTGCCCCTCGGCTGGGACCCCGACCGCTTCGACCTCGCCGAGGCCAACGACGCACTGACGGCGGCCCTCGCCCCGCCGGTGCCGGTCGCCCCGGAACTCGCCGCGCTGCGCGAGATCCTGGAACGCCGCGGCGACCTGTCGCTCACCCACATGCTGGCCGAGGCGGCCACGCACCGGATGACCGAGGTGAGCGAGGAGGACGCGGTGCGCATCCTCGAGCCGTACGCCGTGCTCCTGGACGTGATCGGCGACGGGGTGCGGCTGACCGGCGCCGGCTATCTGCCGCCTGCCGTGGTGCAGCAACTCGCCGAGCGCACCGGCGTGACCGATTGGTGGATCGGCAAGGCGAACCGCGAAGACCTCACGTGGCCGATCGCTCTACTGCGCGACAGTGCCCGGGCACTTGGCCTGGTGAGCGTGCGGAGTGGCCGGCTGGCGCCGTCCGCGATCGCGCGTCGGTCCCGAGACCAGCCATTGGCGTTGTGGCGGCACATCGTCTCCAAGCTGCCCCTGGGCAGGAGCGAGTTCGACCGCGATGCGGGCTGGCTGACGCTCGCCGTGGTCGGGGCCGGCGCCCCGGCCGAGAACTGGGAGGGCGAGATCCAGGACCTGCTGCTCGGCCTCGGCTGGCGTTCCGTGGCAGGCCCCTATGAAAACCTCGTCCGCGTTGTCACGCCCACCCTCGACGTCCTCGACCTGCTGGCCGGGAAGACGCGCCGCGGCCGGCTCAGCGGCACGGATGCCGCCGTTGCCGCGACTGCCCGGGCTGCGATCGGCCCCGAGTCCGTTCCGGAATGAGCCGACGGCGCTTCCGCGGAAGCGCCCGGGCCGCCCAACGCTCAGGAGGAGTCGGCGTAACGCGTGGCAAGGGCTGCGGCACGGTCGCGTAGGGCCGCGCGCAACGACTCCGGGGCCAAGGCTTCCGCCTCCGTGCCGAGCTGCCACAGTGCCCACTCCGCGTGCCATGGGTCCTGGTAGGTGACCTCGAGCCGGAGCCAGCCGTCCGGCTCGGGTTCCTCTGCGCGGACGGCCACTGCGGTGGCCAGCAGGTCTTCCCGGCGGGCCGGGCTCACGCGCACCAGCACGGTGAGGTGCCCGTCGGACAGGAACTGCGCGCAGCGCTCTCGCCAGATCCGGTCGAGGTCGACATTGCCGGGTCTCTGCGCCAGCTCGGGGAGCTCCTCGGCAGCCAGCATCCGGGACAGCCGGTAGGTGCGGTCCGCACCCGACCGCGTGGCCAGCAGGTAGGCCCGGTCGCGCACCGTCACCAGGCCGAGTGGGTCCACCGTGCGCCACGTCGGTGCCTTGCCCGTGGCCGCATAGTGGATCCGGAGTTTGTGCCCGGTGAGCACGGCCTTTCGGACCTCGCTCATCGTGGTATGGGGCACGTCCTCGGTGACCCGCCGCCGGGAGAGCAGGTCCGTCTCCGGCTCGACGAGGAACCGCTGGGTCGCGTCGCTCACGGTGACCCGATGGCCCTCGGGCAGCGCGTCAACCACCTTGCGCATGGCCGAGGCAAGCGCCGAGCCGAGGCCGAAGGCCTGCTCGGCGTGACCCGTCCCAGCGGTCAGCAATGCCAGCGCCTCGTCGTGGTTGAGTCCGGTGAGCTCGGTCCGGAACCCGGGAAGCAGTGCGAACCCGCCGTGCCGGCCGCGCTCGGCGTAGACCGGGACACCCGCCGCGGACAGCGCCTCGATGTCTCGCAGCACGGTGCGTGTGGAGACCTCCAGTTCGCGGGCGAGGGCCTGGGCCGTCAACTGCCCGCGCTGGCGCAGCAGCAGCACCAGCGAGACCAACCGGTCGGCGCGCACCTGTGAACGGTATCCGAATACATGACCGAGGATGTCGTGATTTGTCGCCAGGCTCGTCCTGCGGCATCAGCCAGGACAGTGGCTGGGCCGACGGAACGTACGCACCCCAACAACGGATGGAGCAGATATGGCAATGGAACGAACGGCAGTCAACCCGGTGACGTGGTCCCTGGAGATGGGATTCAACCAGGGTGAGGTGGTCTCCGGGCACACCCGGACCCTGTACATCTCGGGGCAGACGGCGATGAGTGCCGACGGCCGGCCGCAGCACGAGGGTGACGTCGCGGCGCAGCTGGCGCTGAGCCTCGACAACCTCGAGGCCGTGCTCGGCGACGCCGGCATGACCCTCGCGAACCTGGTCCGGCTCAACGTCTACACCACCGACGTCGACGCGCTGTTCCCGCACTACGGCGTCCTGGCGGCGCGGCTGGGCGCCGCCCGCGTGGCACCCACCACCACCATGCTCGGCGTCACCCGGTTGGCGATCCCGGGCCAGGTGGTCGAGCTCGAGGGGACCGCCGTCGCGTAGCGCGACCCTGCGGTCTCCCGCTCGTGCCGTTGGCCGGTACGAGCGGGAGGTTGTCCTCCGGTACGTTCTACGTGCGCGGCCGCCTTCGCCGGGCCCGCCAGCACAACGCACGACGGCGGGGCTGCTTCGGGCGGGTGCCGTCGCCCCACAGGAACCAGGAGTGATCGCTCAGATGCCAAGTTCCACCCGAGGTCTGGCGCCCGGGCAGCGTGCCGAGCTGTACATCATCGACGTCGACACCGATGCCCAGACGCTCGTGCACGAGAGCTCCACGGTGCTGTTCGAGGCACCGAACTGGACACCCGATGGCAAGCACCTGCTCGTCAACGGAGACGGTCTCCTGTACCGGATCCCGGTCGAGGGTGGCGACCTCGTGGAGGTCCCGCTCGGCGGAGTCCCGGCGATCAACAACGACCACGTGCTCAGCCCCGACGGCGAGACCGTCTACGTCTCGGCCGACGACGGTCACATCTATGCGATCCCGTTCCGAACCGGTCAGCCGCGCCGGGTCTCCAATGACCGAGGCAGCAACTTCCGCCACTACTTGCACGGCGTGTCCCCGGACGGATCGAGGCTCGCCTACATCGGCATGCTCGTCGAGGAGGGCGGCGCGGTGACCACGAACGTGTTCACGATGCCGGCCACTGGCGGTAAGGACATCCAGCTGACCGACGACCCGTTCCCCAACGACGGGTCCGAGTACAGCCCGGACGGTCGGTGGATCTACTTCAACTCCGAACGGGCCTCCGCAACCCCAGGGCACGCTCAGTTGTTTCGGATGGCGCCCGACGGGACCGGCATCGAGCAACTGAGCCGCGACAGACGGGTCAACTGGTTCCCGCACGTGTCCCCGGACGGCGAGCGCGTCGTCTACGTCAGCTTCCCGACAGGCACGATCGGCCATCCGGCCGACCACGACGTCATCATCCGGATCATCGAGCGCGATGGCGCCGTGCGGGATCTTGCGTCGCTGTTCGGCGGCCAGGGCACGATGAATGTCTCGAGCTGGGCACCCGACAGCAAGCGGGTCGCCTTCGTTGCCTACCCCGTGCGTCCCTGAGGCCTATACAGCCGGTCGTATAGCGAGGTCGACGGCATTGCCGCGTTGACGGACCTGGAGGTGCTTCGTGCTTCACCACCGGACGCCGCACGGCGGGTATACCTGTTGGTAGCCAACGAGCTAGAATCGCGCCATGGCCACGACGATCAAAGTCAGTGCGGAGTTGCGTGATCGGATCAACCGCGACGCGCAGGCGCGCGGACTGACTGCGGCGGGCCTGATCGAGCGACTGCTCGATGCGCACGAGCGGCGTCAGCGCATGGAGGAGTTCGGGCGTGCGTTTAAGGAGGCAGACGCGTCCTACTGGGATGAGTTCCGGTCCTGGGACGTGACGCTCGACGACGGTCGACCCGGTGACTGAACTGCGTCGCGGGGACGTCGTCTGGGCGGAGCTTGATCCGGTGCGCGGCCGTGAGCAGTCCGGCCGCCGACCTGCGCTCGTGGTGGCCAGCGACCTGTACCTCGAGCAGGCGGACACACTCGCGATCGTCCTGCCTGCGACGACGACCGATCGGGGATGGCCGAATCACGTACTTCTGCGTGGTCCGCGGCTCGGCTTGTCGACGCCGACGTTCGTCATGACAGAGCAGCCGCGCACGGTCACCCGGGATCGCTTCGTCGGCGACGTCGGGGCGGTCGACGCCGCGACGATGCGTGAGGTGGACGGCTGGCTGCGGGACTTCCTCGCGTTGCCCTGAGACGCCGGTCGACCGTGAGTCAGTACCTCCGTCCGTGACGAAGTGCCTGCGCCCCGACGCAGACTGTTCTGCGGCACTTCTTCGGGCAGGAGGTTCTTTCTCACGGCGTCCAGGCTCAGCCCGACAGGACGACCCGCGACTCCCATGGGCGCAGCACCAGGTCACCGGAGTCGCCGGGGATCGGCGGGTGGGTCGCCAGCAACACCTGCCCATCGGCGATCCCGAGGCCGGCGCGAGCGAGTGACGCCGGCGCGCTCGACATGTTCGCAACGACCGTGAGCACCTGCGCCCCGAGGGTGCGGCGGTAGGCCATCAGCTGCCCGTGCTCCGGCAGCAGGAGCTCGAAGCCGCCGTCGACCACCACGGGCAAGGTGTGGCGCAGTTCGATGAGTCGCCGGTAGTGGTGCAGCACCGAGCCGGGGTCGGCCCACGCGGCTGCGGCGTTTACCTCCGGGTAGGTGGGATTGGCCGGGAGCCAGGGCGTGCCGGCGGTGAAGCCACCGTGCGGGGCGTCCGCCCACGGCATCGGCGTGCGGGCGTTGTCCCGGCCCATCGCGGATACCGCGGCGAGCACGTCGGCCGGGTCGGCCCCGGCCCGGACCGCCTCCCGGTAGTGGTTCAGGGTCTCGACGTCCCGGTAATCCTCGATGCTCGGCCACGAGACGTTCGTGAGCCCGAGTTCCTCACCCTGGTAGACGAACGGGGTGCCGCGCATGAGGTGCAGCACGGTGCCGAGGGTCTTCGCGGAGGCGACGCGGTGCTCCGGTGCGTCGTCACCCCACCGGGACACGATCCGCGGCTGGTCGTGGTTGTTCCAGTAGAGCGCGTTCCACCCGTCACCGAGACCGGTCTGCCAGGCGGCCAGGTTCGCCTTGAGTGCGGGCAGCGTCAGCGGGCGGGGATCCCACTTGCCGCCGGGTCCGTGGTCGAGGGAGACGTGCTCGAACGTGAAGACCATGTCCAGCTGGGGTGTGGCCGGGTCCGTGATCGAGCGCGCCAGCGGCAGCGTCACGCCGGGCATCTCCCCGACCGTGACCAGCACGTCGCCGCGGGCGGTCGGGCCTGCGAACACCTCACGGTGCAGTTCGCGCAGGAACTCCTCCAGGCGGGGGCCGTTCGTGTAGTACGCGGAGCCGTCCGCGAGCCCGGTCCCCGCGAGGGCGGGGGAGTCCGCGCCGTCGGGCAGGGACCCGTCGGGTCGCACCGCCTTCGAGATCAGGTTGATCACGTCGAGCCGGAAGCCGTCCACGCCGCGGTCGACCCACCAGCGCAGCATCTCCTGGACGGCGGCCCGCACCTGCGGGTTCTCCCAGTTCAGGTCCGGCTGCTTGGCGGAGAACAGGTGCAGGTAGTACGCGCCGGACGCCTCGTCCCACTCCCACACCGGCCCGGAGAAGAAGCCGTGCCAGTCCGTCGGTTCCGCGCCGGGCTCCCCGCCGACGTGCCCGGGGCGAGGTGGCCGCCACCAGTACCAGTCCCGCTTCGGGGATTCGCGCGAGGACCGCGAGTCGGCGAACCAGGGGTGCTCGTCGGAGGTGTGGTTGACCACCACGTCGAGCATGAGCCGCATCCCGCGCGCGTGGACCGCCTCGATCAGCTCGTCGAGGTCGGCGAGGGTGCCGAACACCGGATCCACGTCCCGGTAGTCCGAGATGTCGTAGCCGTTGTCGTCCTGGGGGGAGGGGTAGACCGGCGAGAGCCACAGCACGTCGACGCCGAGTCGTTCGAGGTGGTCCAGGCGGCCGATGAGACCGCGCAGGTCGCCGATGCCGTCGCCGTCGGAGTCCGCGAACGAGCGCGGGTACACCTGGTACACCACGGCCGATCGCCACCACGGCTTCGATCCGGTCACGGCGCCGCCCGGTCGAACACGGGCGCGAGGCCGGGCCACGCGCTCGCGCGCACGTAGACCGGCACGACGGCGGGGGGAACCTCGCGCGTGATGGTCGCCCTGCCGTGGTGTGCTTCGCCCGTCCAGGCGTCGACCCAGTCGCCCGCAGGCAGGTAGGTCTGCCAGGTGGTGGCGCCGGGTTCGGTCACGGGGTGCACCAGCAGGTCGTCGCCGAGCCCGAACTGCAGCGGCCACCGCCAGATCTCCGGGTCGTCGGCGTGGTCGAAGAACAGCCCGCGCATGAGGGGCCGGCCGGTCTCGATCGCGACGCGGGCCTGGGCGGTCAGGTAGGGCACGAGGCGCTCGCGCAGGTGTGCGACCTCCCGGAACTGCGCCACCACGTCGGGGTCGTCGTTCACCTCGGCCACGTACCAGGGGGTGCGGTCACGCAGCGGCCGGCGATGGTGGTTGAACTCCGAGTGGTACTGCATGATCGGCATGAACGCCGAGGCGGCGGCGGCCCGCAGGTACAGCTCGCTGTCCGGCGGGGGACCGGAGAAGCCGGCCAGGTCCCAACCCCAGTACACGATCCCGCAGGCCGAGGCCGTGATCCCGGCCGTGACCGACGCCCGGAACGCCGCCCAGGTGGAGTCCTCGTCGCCGGCCCAGTGGACGCCGTGCGCCTGGGAACCGGTGAACCCGGCGCGGGAGAACGTGACCGGTGCCTTGCCGTGCCGGCGCAGCAGGTCCCCGAACGCCCGGGCGTAGTGCACCGGGTAGCGGTTGTTCCCCTCGTCGCCGCGGGTGCCGTCGCCGTAGCGCAGGTCGTGGCCCCAGGCGTGCTCGCCGCCGTCGGTCTTGAAGCCGTCGACGTCGAGGTCCGCGAGCAGGTAGTCGCGCTTCGCGGTCCACGCCTCGCGGGTGCGCTGCGTGGACAGGTCCGGCATGAGCGACTGCGGGAACCACCATCCCCGGTTGTGGTAGGGCGTGCCGTCCGCCTCGAGAACGGCGTGACCGCCGTCGATCAGGGCGCGCCCGTCCGCGTACACCTGGGCGTCCGCGGGGACGTCCGGGCCGAGGTCATGGCTCGTCTTCAGCAGCGGGATCTGCCACAGGATCACCTTGATACCCCGCTCGTGGAGCTCGGCGACCATGCCCTTCGGGTCCGGCCAGGCGCCGCCGGCGGGGTAGCTGAACTCGGCGCCGGTGTGGGGTGCGCCGTCCGGGTGCAACGGGTACTCGGCGTCGCGGAACAGCATGATGCCCTGCTCGTCGCTCCACGCCTCGATCACCACGACGCCCACCGGGATGTCGAGCTCGGCGTGGGTGTCCATCCGGTCCATGACGAGGTCCTGGGTGTTCCACTCGTTCCCGGACGCCCACAGCCGGAACACCCATTCGGGCAGTTCCTCGGCGCGGCCCACCTCGGCGGTGAACGCGGCGACGACGGCGGCCGGGTCACCGGTGTAGACCCCCACGTCGAGGTGCTCGTGCGGCTTGCCACCCAACGCGACCTCGACCACGAGCCGGTCCGCCGTGGATGCACCCACGTCGAACCAGGACCGCCGCGACGTGCGCAGGTGGAAGCCCCACGAGGTGGACGGCGAGACCACGTGCGCGAACGGCATCGGCAGGTAGGTGCGTCCGGCCGCGGCCTGACCCTTGTACTGCTCGAACACGACGGCGTCCAGGGTGCGGCCGCGCTGGTCGACGGCGTCGAACCGCTCCCCGAACCCGACCACGTGCTCGTCCGGGGCGAGCGCGAGGGCGAACCGCACCCGGTGCACCCCGGCCTCGTCGCGCAGCCACTCGACCGACCCGGGCACGAGCCGGTCGGTGCCGCTCGGGTGGGCGGTCCCGCCCGGCTGGCCGGCGCCGTCGAACGTGAGCTCGCCGGCGTCGCTCACCCAGGTGACCGGACGCAGTTCGAACCATTCGGTCTCGGCGTCAGCCCCGCCGTCGGCCTCCGCCCGGAACCGGTACCGGACGCTTCCGGTGACGGGCGGGCTCACCACCGCCCACGCACCGTCGTCGGCGAGCGCCGCCGCCTGGGCGGCGGCGAGGTGCCCCTCGCCACCGGCGAGGGCGGCGGCGTCCGCGGCGTCCACCACCACGGGGGTGAGGGACAGGGAGACCGGTGTTGCGCCGTCGGGCATCCACTCGCAGACGACGGCCCGCACCTCGGGTGAGGCGATCACGCCGAGGCGGACCACCTCGCCCACCTCGGGCCGGACCGGGACGCGCTGGTCGGCGGAGGTGGCGTAGGGGTGCTCGATGCCGAAGGGGCGGTGGGTGAGCAGGGTCATGACTCTCCTGTGCTGGGGCGGGATGCGGTGACGGTCAGAGCAGCGCGGTGACGCGTTCCTGGGCGCTGGTCAGCGCCTCCTCGACCGTCTTGCGGCCGGCGGCGGCCTCGGTGAGCTCCTCGGTGACGATGTCCTGCATCTCCGTCTGGCTCTCGATCGCCGGGGGCAGCACGATCGCGTCGAGGGAGTCGAACACGGCCTGCCGGTTCGCCGGGGGTGTCTGCTCGAGGTACGGGGCGAGCAGGGACTCGTCGGCGACCGGCGGGAGCTCCCACCCGGTGTCCAGGCGCATCTGGACCATCGCCTCGGACGAGGTGAGGTACTCGGCCCACGCCTGCGCGGCCTCGGTGTTCGCCGACCGTGCGGAGACCACCGCGGTGTTGGAGAACATCGCCGACGCGTTCTCGGTGTTGCCCGGCTCGACCGCGATGTCCCAGGCGAAGTCGACGTCGGCGAGGGGGCCGAACATCCAGATGCCGGTGTGCCACATGGCGAGCTGGCCGGAGGTGAACAGGTTCGTGTCGAAGTCGGGGGTCCCGGCGCCGTCGGCGGTCGTCGGCATCACGGTCCCGGACTTCTCGACGAGCCACTCGGCGGCCTCGATGCCCTCGGGCGAGGCGAACGTGGCCTCGGTGCGGTCCTCGCTGAGGAACTCACCACCGTTCTGGGCGAGCACCTTGTAGAACTCGTGGAAGGAGATCGGCTGGTAGTCGCCCCAGGTGCCGGCGGCGGTGTCGGTCAGGGCCTCGGCGGCGGCCCGCTCATCCGCCCAGGTCCAGTCCGCGGTCGGCGGCTCCACCCCAGCGGCCTCGAACAGGTCGGCGTTGTAGAACAGCACCACGTTCGAGAACGACTCCGGCAGCCCGAACTGGGTGCCGTCCACCTGGAACGCCTCGAGCAGCGACGGCTTGTACGCCGCCTCGTCGACGCCCTCGAGCGGGGCGAGCGAGCCGTTGAGGGCGTAGGTGACGAAGTTCTCGTAGTTCAGCTCGAACACGTCCGCCTCGGTGCCGCCGGCGACGGCGGTCTGCAGCACGGTGAAGTAGTCGTCGTAGGGGAAGGTCTCGACGTCGACGGTGATGCCGGGGTTGTCCGCCTCGAAGGCGTCGACCACGAGCGCGAGGTTCTCCTCGTTGCCGCCGTTGGAGGAGAAGTTCATGTACGTGATCGTGGTCTGCGCGTCCCCTGAGCCCTCGGCCTCGGTGGGGTCGTCGTTGCTGGCGGAGCCCTGTGAGCAGGCGGTCGCGGCGAGGGCGACGACGGCGCTCATGGCCAGGAGCCGGGCGGCTCGGCGGCGGTGCTGAGTCATGATGGGCCTTTCGTGGGGGCGGCGGCGTCGCCGCGATGGGTGGGTTACTTGAGCCCGCTGTGGGCGAAGCCGGCGATGATGTATCGCTGGGCGAAGACGTAGACGATCGCGATGGGCAGGACCGAGACGACCGAGCCCGCCATCACGACGTTCCACTGGGTGGTGAACTGGCCCTGGAGCGTGGCCAGGCCGAGCGGGAGGGTCATCAGCTCGGGGGAGCGGATGACCACGAGCGGCCACAGGTAGCTGTTCCAGCTCCCCATGAACGCGAACACCGCCACCGTGGCCAGGGCCGGCCGGGTGAGGGGAAGCACGACCTGCGCGAAGATGCGCAGGTGATGGGCGCCGTCGAGCGTGGCGGCCTCGTCCAGCTCGCGTGGCACGCCCTCCATCGCCTGCTTCAGCAGGAAGATGCCGAACGCCGACGCGATCGACGGCGCGAGCAGGGCGAAGTAGGTGTCGGAGAGTTGGGCCCGGGTCATCTGGATGAACAGCGGCACCACGAGCACCTGCAACGGCACCATCAGGGTGGCGAGGTACACGGCGAACACCGCCTGGCGGCCGGGGAACGCGATCCGGGTGAACGCGTACGCGGCCATCGCGCCGGTGATCAGCTGGAACAGGGTCGAGGCGATCGCGATCCAGAACGAGTTGGCCACGATCCGCCACATCGGCATCGCGTCGAACAGCTGCCGGTAGGCGTCCAGGGTGGGGTCCTCGACGAGCAGCGTGGGGCCCGAGGCGAGGGTCCCGTCCGGGGTGATCGACGTGATGACCGTCCACAGGAACGGGAACAGCATGACGGCGGCGCCGAGGGTGAGGGCGAGCGCCCAGAACAGGTTCGGGACGCGGGCCCGAGGGCGGCCGGTTGCGTTCTCGAGGCGGGTGGCGGTGAGCTCAGGCATAGGTCACCCACCGGCGCTGGCCGCGGATCTGGATCGCGGTGATGACGAGCACGAGGGCGAACAGCAGCCAGGACAGGGCGGAGGCGTCACCCGCGCGCCCGTACCGGAACGTGAGGTCGTAGATCTGCCCGACCACCACCTGGCTCGCGCCCGCCGGTCCGCCTCCCGTCATCACGTTCACCTGGTCGAAGACCTGGAACCCGTTGATCAGGGAGATCACCACCACGAAGAACGTCGAGGGGGAGAGCAGCGGCAAAGTGATGTGCCAGAACCGGCGCCAGGCGCCGGCGCCGTCGACCCGGGCGGCCTCGAGCACCTCCTGGGGGAGGGCCTGCAGCCCGGCGAGCAGGATGACCATGACGAAGCCCAGGTCCTTCCAGACCGAGGCCAGGATGATCGACGGCATCGCCCAGGCGGGGTCGGTCCACCAGCCGGGCTCGGGCAGGCCGATGGCGCCGAGCACGGTGTTGACGAGGCCGTTGGACGGGCTGAGCAGCCACTGCCAGACGAGGGCCACCACCACCCAGCTCGTCACGACCGGCAGGAAGTACGCGCCGCGCAGGAACGCGATGCCGGCCATGGCCCGGTTCAGCGCGAGCGCCAGGCCGAGCCCGCCGATGTAGACCAGCGGGAGGTAGCCGAGGATGTACGTCGCGGTGTTGGCGAAGACGTCGCGGGTGCGCGGGTCCGCGAGCAGTTCGCGGTAGTTCTCCAGGCCCACCCACTCCATCGGGGAGATGAGGTTCCAGTCGTGCAGGCTCACCCAGGCCGAGGAGATCATCGGCACCAGGGTGAACGCGGTGAGCGGGATCGCGCTGGGGAGCAGGAACAGCAGCGCCCAGCCGAGGGTGCGCAACCCGCGCCGGCGGGCGTTCGCGCGCTTGGGTCGTGGCTGGCCCGGCTCGGTGATGGGTCGGCCGAGCGCCGGCGCCGGTGCGGTGCTCATCGCATCGCCGCCGCGCTGCCGGTGTGCAGCCGCGCCCGGATGAGCCGGCCCTGGTCGCCGCTCGCACCCGCCGCGTCGAACGGGGTGTGCAGCACCAGGGCCGCGGCGCCGGCCGCCCAGCGTTCGTCCGACCAGGACTCGACGGCGAACGGGAGGCTGCGGCGACCCGGCAGCAGGTGCCGGCGGAACGCCCGCTCGAACGACTCCTCCCAGTGCGGCCAGCAGTCCGTGCCCTCGCCGAGGACCACCACGATCTCGGGCGCCACGGTGTGCACCACCCCGGCGAGCGTGCGCCCGAGCAGGGCGCCCGCGTCGGCGAACACGGCCCTCGCGGCGGCGTCGCCTTCGTCGGCGGCCTGGCGGAGGGCCGCCTTGCCGCTGCGCGGACCGATGGCGCCGGCCTCCCGCGCCGTGCGCACAAGTGCCTCGTCCCCGATGAAGGCCTCGAGGCAGCCGGTGTTGCCGCAGCCGCAGACCGGCCCGTCCGCCGCGACCGGGAAGTGGCCGATCTCGCCGGCGCCGCCGTCGGTGCCGCGGTGCAGGTTCCCGTCCACGACGATGCCGCAGCCGATGCCCCGGCCGATGGTCACGATGAGCGCGGAGTCGTGCGAACCCGCGGTGCCGTAGAGGCGTTCGGCCACGGCGAGGGTGTTCACGTCGTTGTCGACGAGCACCGGCAGATCGAGCTCGCGGCGCAGGAACGTGCCGACCGGGACCTCGCGCCAACCGAGCGTCGGTGCCTGCACCACCCCGCTGGCCTGATCGTCCACGGTGCCCGGCACGCCGACGCCGATGCCGAGGAGCAGGCCGTCGTAGCGGTCGATCGCCGCGGCGAGCAGGCGGGCCAGCACGTCCAGGGCGTCGGGAGTGGAGGGGTCGAACGGTTCGTTGTGGATGTCCCGGACCGCGCCGTCGAGACCGACCTGGACCATCGTCACGTGATCCGCGGTGACCTTCGCGCCGATCGCCCCGACGCCGGCGCCGTCCACGAGGCCCAGCAGCTGCGCCGGCCGCCCGCCGCCGGAGGACACGACGTCCAGCTCGGTGATCACGCCGAGACTCAGGAGGGATTTGGTGACCTGGGTGATGGTCGCGGGGCTGACCCGCAGGGCGCGGGCGAGTTGAGCGCGGGACATCGGTCCCTTGGCGCCCAACGCAGCGATGACACTCGCGGGCCCGAGCTCGCCGCGGTCCGGCAGTGACGTCCGTGTCCCAGTCATGACACCTCTTCGTTCGTGACTTAATTTAGACGCATACTAAGAGGCAGGATCGGGCTACGTCAACGGCTGTCACTCGTGAGACGCGAACTGGGTGAGCCAGTGCTCCTGGTCGCGCGGCCCGCCCTTGACCGTCGGCGGTCCGCACGGCTCGGGCCGACGCGACTCCGTTCGTGCGCTGGCACCGTTCGTAGGATGGGCCCGTGGCCGCCCGCATCCCGTCCGTTCGGACGCGCAGAGTGATCCAGGGCGTGTGGATCCTCGGGTTCGTCTTCGGCACGAGCACCCACGTCGTCGACCTGGTGGTCAGCGGAATGGACGTCTACGCGGGCTTTCCCACGGGGGTCCGCCTGTTCTGGACCTCCCTGACGGTGCTGGATGCCGCCACGGTCGCGCTGATCGTGGTGCGACGGCGCGCAGGTGTGATTCTCGGCGTCGCCGTGATCCTCACCGACATCGCCGTGAACTGGACCTTGTTCGCCACGCGTGGCGGCTTGGCGCCCTTCGGTGTGGTCAACCAGGCCCTGTTCGCCGCGTTCATCCTGGCCACCATGCGCGTCCTGTGGACCTGGTTCGAGAGGCCACCGCCGGCCGAGTGACGCCGGCACTGCTCGGCGCGCGGGGACCTGCCCCCGAGGCTGCCCGATCGGCCATCACCGTCTGCTTCGGCTGCTCGGTAGCATCGGTCGATGGAACCGCGCCTGGTGCCTGCCCCGCCCGGTCGCTCCGGTCCGAGCCCGGCGCGGGTACCAGCCCGGCGTGACGCCGCGCCCCCCACGGCAGCACTGCCACGCGCACTGATCGGGCTGCAGCGGACCGCCGGCAACGCAGCCGTCGTGACCCTCGCCGCGACCCGGAACCCCGCGTCCGCGGCCGTGCAGCGGCAGAGCCGTCCACCGCATGCGGCTGCTGGTGGCACGTCGCCGGGCCCGGGCGGCACCTTCGCGCGAGCGCGCACCGCGGCCGCCTACGTCGCGCTCGTCCGGGAGGCCGAGAGCCGATTGGCCGCCGCGGGTGTGTCCGCGATCGACGACCGGATCCAGGTCCTCTCCGGCATCTACTACGGCACCGACTGGAGCCTGGACTACGAGGTCGAGGCCAGCCAGACGCGCAATCTCGCGTTCCAGGCGTACACAACCAGGGCCGGCCCGGGGGCCGACCCGCGACCGGTGCTGGGCACCTCGCTGTACACGGCCATCAAGGAGAGTCAGGACGTCCGGCACCCGGCCTTGGGCACCATCGATGCCGGGCACCTCATCATCGGCCTCAATGCCCGGCAGAGCTGGACGTCGCGGTCGGTGAACGTGCCGACGCAGGGCGCGACCGGCCTGGAGATCACCACCTGGGTCGGCGATCTCGGCGGCGCGACCGGGCAGCTCGCCCGGCGCCGGCTGCGCGTGCCGAGCACTCCCGCGTCCCGATACTTCAGCGGTCGTCGCGGAACGGACTATGGTGCCGACTCCAATCTCGAAGGTGACGTCGCGGCTTACGTCGTCGGGTCCGCGCCCGCCGCCACCGGCCCCGGGCAGATGGCCGTGCCGCCCGGTGGCGGCATCGCCGAGACCCTCGAGGTGTACTTCACCGCAGCCGGTGCCAGCACCGACCGCGCCACCCGGTTCCTGGAGATGCTCGGCGGCACGTTCACCGGTCCCACCCTGACGAACCGGGGTGCCGTGGAAGCGGCGATGGCCGGCAAGTTCCGCGACTTCAGCCGCTGGTACATGGGCATCCGGTACGGGCCCGACGTGGTCCGCCAGATCAACACGCTGCTCCCCGCGGCGGCCCAGGACGTCGCCGTCGAGTTCGTGGACTGGCTGCTCGCCAGGATCGTCGGGGGCCGGTCCGCGTCCGGAGGCGGATCCGCCAGCGGTGCCGCACCCGAACCCGACCTGATCGACAAGGCGCTCGACCTGGCCCGCAGCTGGGGCCTCTAAGGCTCGACGGCGCCGCTCGCCTCGGCCTCACGTGGGAACGACGGACCTTGCGCCGCAAGCGTGACCTTCTGCGCAGGCCCGCCCTCACTCCCGGGGCGGTCCACGGCACCGATGCGTGCAAGGCTCGGGTACGTGTGCGACCAATCAACGCCGTTCGTGGGCGAGCCGGCCACCGATCCGGCGCGGCTGAGGACGCTGGCGGCCGCTGGTCTGCCAGCGACCGGGCGCTTTCTTCCCAAGGCCGGCTGGGTCAGCCGCGTGTGGGTCGGCGACGAGTACGTCGTACGACTGAACACCAACGGACAGTTCCGCGACGCGTATCGCCACGAGGCCACCGTCGTCAGCCTGCTCGCCGGCAGCGCGGTTCCACACGCCCGGATGCTCGCCCACGGCGACGGCCCGGACGGGCCGTGGTACGTCTCCGAACGCCTGCCCGGCCGAACCCTGTACGAGGCATGGCCGGCCTCGGACTCGCCCACGCGCCAAGCAATGATCGAGAGCCTCGGCTCTGTGTTGCGCGCCCTTCACTCCATTCCTGTCCCGGCCGACCTGTTGCCGCCCTGGCTGGCCGAGGCGCTCGCTGGCAAGTCGTGGCCGGCGTTCCACCCACCCGTGGTGGGTGCGGCGCTCCAGCAGGTCGAGGCTGCCCGGCGACTGCCCGGTCATGACTCGCGCCTGCTCGCCGACGTCGCCGATTGGCTCCAGGAGCGGCTGGCGCTGTTCGCCGCCGACGAACCCGTCCTCGTCCACGGTGACCTCCATGGATCCAACGTGATCGTCGACCAAGGACGCGTCACCGGTCTGATCGACTTCGCGGAGGCGTTGGCTCAGCCGGCGGATGTCGAGCTCGACACCATCCTGCGCTGGTGCGCGAACGCGCGGGAGTACCCACCCACCCCCGACGAGCGAGGGCTCGACGAGACCACCCTCACAGAGGTCCCGGGGTGGCTGCACGGCGCGTATCCGGAGCTGTTCGAGCGCGAGCACCTGCGCGAGCGGTTGAACTTCTACGACATGTACGTGGAGCTCGCGCTCTACTCACACCACCCCCAACGTGACGTACGCGAAGCGGCGCAGGACCGGATCGCTCGCCTGCTCTCCGGCCATAACCATCTGGATGGACTCGTCTGGTAGCGCGTCGTCTTCGCGACTACTCGGCCCCGGTACGTGTGCTCCCGCCTACTCTCCGGTGGCCAACGCCCGCGCCTGCCGCCACAGTGGCACTCGTAGGCCAGGACCCTCGAATGTGATGCGGAGGTGCGTGATGGCGCGGTCGATTTGGACCGGTGCGCTGGCGTTCGGGTTGGTGAACGTGCCAGTCGGCCTGTACTCGGCCACCGAGGACAAGACGATCCACTTCCGCCAGTTCGCGAAGGGCACCTCCTCGCGGATCCGGTACAAGCGAGTCAACGAGGACACCGGCAGGGAGGTCGACTACGACGACATCGTCAAGGGCTACGAGCTGGACAACGGGGAGTACGTGCTCCTCGACCCGGACGAGCTCGACGAGATCGCACCCGGCCGCTCCCGCACGATCGACATCACCGACTTCGTCGATGCCGAGGACATCGATCCCATCCACTACCAGAAGACCTACTACCTGGCGCCGGCGAACGAGGCAGCCGAGCGAGCCTACCGCCTGCTCACCGCCGCCATGGAGAAGACCGACCGGATCGCGGTCGCGAACTTCGTGATGCGCTCCAAGCAGTACCTGGCCGCCGTGCGCCCGCACAACGGGGTCCTGACGCTGGAGACGATGTTCTTCGCCGACGAGATCCGCGACCCCAAGTCCGAACTGCCGCGCGTGCCGGCAGCGCGCAAGCCCGGCGACAAGGACCTGAAGATGGCGACGTCGCTGATCGAGTCGATGACCTCGAAGTGGGACCCCGAGAACTACGTCGACACCTACCGGGAGAAGGTCCTCGACCTGGTGCAGGCCAAGGCCAAGGGTGAGGGCATCGTCACGGTGAGCGACGCCGAGGACGATGAGGGTGGCGGCGTCATCGATCTGATGGAGGCGCTGCGCAAATCGGTCGAAGCCTCCCGCCAGCACAAGGCCGGCAACCGCCACCAGGCCGGTGGGCTCGAACGCAAGAGCACCACGTCCTCCGACGCCCCGGACGTGTCGGCGAAGTCGAAGAAGGAGCTGTACGACCTCGCGAAGGACTACGGCGTCGACGGCCGGTCCCAGATGACCAAGGATGAGCTCGCAGACGCGATCACCGAGGCGGCCAAGACCCAGAAGAAGAAGGCCTCATGACCAGCCAGTCCACCGCGACCACCACGGCCGCTCGCCCCTGTTGCGGGTCGGCGCACCTGCGCCACTGCCACGAGACCTGGATCGTGCACACCGACGAGACCCAGTCCTGTTCCGATCCCGGCTGTGACACGCCCGGCGAGGGCCACGCGCTCATCCTGGTCTGCGCCGACCTGGAGCCGGTCTGCCGATGCCTGCCACCGGCCGAGTCCGGGCCGCAGGCCCCCTGAGAGCCGGCGCCCTCGGGCGCTCGGCGCGCGCTCCGGTCGCGTTGCTGGCAGCCTCGGTACAGAGCCGGACGGCCTGCCGAGGCACTTCCCAGGTGCCCGCCGCCGGCAGGTGAGGGAGGTCGGTCCGATGCCACGCGGAGACGTCGAGACGTTCCACGACGACGGACAATGGAAGAACCGCCGCGAAGGAACCGAGAGGGCGTTCAGCACGCACAAGGACAGGAACGAAGCCGTGGCGATCGGGCGTGAGGAAGCACGCACCAGGGGCATCGACCACATCATCAGAGACCTCGACGGCACGATCGGCGAACGGTCCAGCTACGGACCCGATCCCCGCGACGGCCAGGTGCCCCGCGACATCCGGGGCTGACCCGGCTCCCGCGAGGCACTCCGGACCGAATCGAGATCCCGAACTCAGTGGGTGGATGGACGTTGGTCGTCGGCTTCACTGACTTCGGCGCCCACGGTCAGAGCCGTCCGGTTCCGCGCACCGGTCTGACATGATCGGCGCATGATCGGCCGCATACTTTGCAGCATCGCCACGGTCGCAATGGTGCTTCTCGCTGCGGCTGGCGTTTGGCCTTGGTACCTGCGCCAGAGGGCACGCGATCTGTGCGCGGACGTCTGGTACACCGAAGGGTCGGCCGGGCGCAGAGTGATCGGCTTCCCACCGGAAGTGCATTGCTGGCAGAACGACGTGCACGAGATCGTCTACGACGGCGCCCAGTTCATGCCTGGCGTGATCGCGGCATCGGCCTGCCTGGTCGTACTCGCGGTTGCGTTCGGCACGCGGTCCCAATGGGTGTCCTCGCTGGGCAGCCGTCGAGCAGCGCGGACCTGAGAATGACAGCCATCGGCCGAGGCGAGCGGGATCGACCGCACCGCAGTTGACCCAGAGGCTCCAGGAGCACTGGATCACCCGGAGTGCTCTGGGTCAGCGGGTGCGGTGGGCGTGACTCCAGGGTGCCCGCCGTGGCGCTTCCGCGGAAGCGCGCCTCACTCCCAGTACGCGTGCTCCCGCCCCGGGAACGTGCCACCCCGCACCTCGGCCGCATAGTCCGAAGCGGCCTTCTCGAGTTCCGCCCCGATCTGCGCGAACTGCTTCGCGAACCGCGGCGCCCAGCCGCCCATGCCGGCCATGTCCAGCCACACCAGGACCTGCCCGTCGCAGGACGCGCCGGCGCCGATCCCGATGGTCGGGATCGCCAGGATCTCGGTGGCCCGGGCCGCGACCGGCGCGGGCACCATCTCCAGCACCACCGCGAACGCACCGGCCGCCTGCAGGGCCAAGGCGTCCTCGCAGAGCAACTCGGCGGCGTCCTCGCCGCGGCCCTGCACGCGCTTGCCGCCGAGGACGTTCTCCGACTGCGGGGTGAAGCCGAGGTGCCCCATCACGGGGATGCCGGCGGAGGTGAGCAGTCGCACGTGCTCGGCGACCCGGGCGCCGCCCTCGAACTTCACGGCCTGTGCCCCGGTCTCCTTCATCATCCGTACCGCGGACGCGTGGGCCTGCGCGGGGCTGGCCTCGTAGGACCCGAACGGCAGGTCCGCCACCACCATCGCGCGCTTCGTCGCCCGGGTCACCGCGCGCGCCGCGGGGATGAGCTCGTCCATCGTCACCGGAATGGTGTTCGCGTGCCCGAGCATGTTGTCGCCCATGGAGTCGCCGACGAGCAGCATGTCGATCCCGGCGGCGTCGAAGATCCGCGCGGTCGGCGCGTCGTAGGCGGTCAGCATGGTCAGCCGTTCACCGGCCTCCTTCGCGGCCTGCACGTGTTGCACGCGCACCCGCCTGGGCTTGTCTCCTCCTACCGGGGGCAGTACGGACTTGGCCGGGGCAGGGGTCTCCTGTGACATACAGCCAGCCTAGTCCGCGTCGGACTCCCGGAATGCGTTCGTGATCGGCAGCCGACGGTCGCGCCCGAACGCCATCGCGGTCACCTTCGGGCCGATCGGGTACTGGCGCCGCTTCCACTCGGCCCGGTCCACGAGCCTGACCACCGTCTCCACCACGTCCTCGTCGAACCCGGACGCGAGCAGGTCGTCGCGGCCGAGCGCGTTCTCCACGTACGCGTCGAGCACGTTGTCCAGCAGCTCGTAGTCCGGCAGGGACTGGTCGTCGCGCTGCCCGGGCCGCAGCTCGGCCGACGGCGGCTTCGTGATCGAGTTCTCCGGGATCGGCTCCACCTCACCGCGGTCCAGCGCACGGGCGTTGCGGAACCTCGACAGCTCCCACACCCGCGTCTTGGACACGTCCTTCAGCGGCGCGTACCCCCCGACCGCGTCCCCGTAGATCGTGGAGTAGCCCACCGCGAGCTCGCTCTTGTTACCGGTCGCGAGCACCAGGTGCCCCTCGGTGTTCGACAGCGCCATCAGGATCACCGCGCGCATCCGCGCCTGTAGGTTCTCCTCGGCCGTTCCCGAAAGCCCCAGCGCGCCCTGGAACGCGTCCACCATCGGCGCGATCTCCTGCACGCGGTAGTCCAGCCCGATCCGCTCCGCCGAGTCCTGCGCGTCGGACTTCGAGTGCGAGGAGGAGTACACCGACGGCATCGATACCCCCACCACGTTCTCGGCCCCGACCGCGTCCGCCGCGATCGCCGCCACCAGCGCCGAGTCGATCCCGCCGGAGAGCCCGAGGATCACCGATCCGAAGCCGTTCTTCAAGGCGTAGTCCCGCAGCCCCAGCACCACCGCGTCATACATCTGCTCGGTGTCGTCGGAGCGCCGTGCGAACGCGGCATCGCGCACCACGGTCTGCCCCGGCGCGTCCACATCCAGCACCAGCAGGTGCTCGGCGAACGTCGGCCCCGACGCGAGCAACTCGCCGTCAACGTCCACAACGAAAGATCCGCCGTCGAACACCAGATCGTCCTGACCACCGATCAAGTTCACGTACGCGACCGGGGCGCCCACCTCCCTGGCCCGCTGCGCGCCCAGGCGCACCCGTAGCGGCGCCTTGCCCCGCTCGTAGGGGGAGCCGTTGATGACCAGGAGCAGGTCGAGGGAGTCGTCGGTGAGCTGTTCCACGGTGCCGCCGTCCTGCCAGATGTCCTCGCAGATCGCCAGCCCCACCCGCGAACCCGCCACGTCCACCACCACCGGGTCGTTCCCGGAGGCGAAGATCCGGAACTCGTCGAACACCCCGTAGTTGGGCAGGTGGTGCTTCGTGTAGCGCGTCACGATCTTGCCTTGGTGCAGCACCGCCGCGGTGTTCGTCGGCCGCCCGTCCGCGGCCGTCCCCAACGCACCGAGGACAACGACGGCGTCCCCGGCACCCGCCGAGACGAGCTCACCCGCCAGCGCTGAGAGCCGCGCGGCCGCGGCCCGCTGGAACGACCCCCGCACCGCGAGGTCCTCGATCGGGTACCCGGTCAGCACCATCTCCCCGAACGCGATCAGGTCCGCGCCCTCGGCTGCGGCGGCGGACGCGACCCGCAACACCGTGGCGGCATTGCCGTCCAGATCGCCCACCGTCGAATTCGTCTGCGCGAGTGCCACCCGAAGCGTCGTCATGGCACGGAAGCCTACGACTCACCTGACATGATGGTCCCGGCACCGGCGAGGCACCGGAAACGATGACGGGAGCAGTGCATGGACAGGCAGCAGGAGTACGTCCTTCGCGCGATCGAGGAGCGTGACGTCCGGTTCATCCGGCTGTGGTTCACCGACGTGCTCGGCGTGCTGAAGTCGGTGGCGATCGCCCCGGCCGAACTCGAGGGCGCGTTCAGCGAGGGCATCGGCTTCGACGGCTCCTCCATCGAGGGCTTGGCCCGCGTCTCCGAGTCCGACCTCGTCGCGAAGCCGGACCCGTCCACGTTCCAGGTGCTGCCCTGGCGCGGCGGCAAGCACGGCACCGCCCGGATGTTCTGCGACATCCTCACCCCGGACGGTGAGCCCGCCGCCGCCGACCCGCGCAACGTGCTCAAGCGCGCCCTCGCTAAGGCCGCGGACGCCGGGTTCACCTTCTACACCCACCCGGAGATCGAGTTCTACCTGTTCCAGCCGCAGGAGAACGAGACCGACCCGCTGGTCCCGATCGACAACGCCGGCTACTTCGACCACGTCGCCCGCGGCCAGGGTCACGACTTCCGCCGCGCCGCGATCACCCTGCTGGAGTCGATGGGCATCTCGGTGGAGTTCTCCCACCACGAGGCCGGCCCCGGGCAGAACGAGATCGACCTGCGCTACGCCGACGCCCTGTCCACCGCGGACAACATCATGACGTTCCGCTCGGTGGTCAAGGAGGTCTCGATCGAGCAGGGCTTCGTCGCCTCGTTCATGCCGAAGCCGATGGCTGGCCAGCCCGGCTCCGGCATGCACACGCACCTGTCCCTGTTCGAGGGGGACACCAACGTCTTCCACGCCCCCGGCTCCAAGTACGGGCTGTCCACCACGGCCCGCCAGTTCATGGCCGGGCTGCTGGTGCACTCGGGTGAGATCACCGCCGTCGCCAATCAGTTCGTGAACTCCTACAAGCGGCTGTGGGGCGGGCAGGAGGCCCCGAGCTACAAGACCTGGGGTCACAACAACCGGTCCGCGCTGCTGCGGGTGCCGATGTACAAGCCGAACAAGGGCCAGTCCGCGCGGATCGAGTACCGCGGCATGGACTCCGCCGCGAACCCCTACCTCGCGCTCGCGGTGCTGCTGCGGGCGGGGCTGAAGGGCATCGAGGAGGGGTACGAGCTGCCCGAGGAGGCCGAGGACGTCGTCTGGGAGCTCTCCGACGGCGAGCGTCGCGCCCTTGGCATCGAGCCGCTGCCGGGCAGCCTGGAGCAGGCCGTGGAGACCATGGAGCGCTCCGAGCTGGTCGCGGACACGCTCGGGGAGAACGTGTTCAACTTCTTCCTCGCGAACAAGCGGCAGGAGTGGACCGACTACCGGGCGCAGGTCACCCCCTACGAGCTGGCCCGCGTCGGCCTGATCTGAGCATGGCTGGTTCGGCAAGCCCATGCCCGACGGCGCAGGTGGCGGCCGCGTGAGCCGCGCGCCGTCGCTGCGGGCCCGGTTGGCGCGCACCGGCTTCGCCGATGCATCCCGCGCCGCGGACCTGTGGGAGTCGGGTTTCCTGGCCGGGGTGCTCGCCGCGTGCGAGGCCGCCGAGCTCGACGGCGGTAGCACCGACGGCGGGTTGGGTGCGGCGTCGACGGCGCTGATCGCCGACGTCGCCCGCGCCGCGGACCCCGACCTCGCGTTGCTCGCCCTGGCCCGCCTCGGTGAGGCGGACCCCGAACGAGCCGAGCGGCTGACCCAGGTGCTCGCCGACCCGGCCGGCGCCCGCCGGAACCTCATCGCCGTCCTCGGGGCGTCGGTCGCCACGGGGGACTGGCTGGTGGCCCACCCGGGCGACGTCGAACTCGTGCTGCGCCCCCGCAACGGCGTGGCCGCGGACCCGGCGAACGTGCGCACCCAGCTGCTCGAGTCCGTCGGCGCCGACCCCGACGCGGCGATGCCGGTCGCGTCGGTGCGGGCCAGCGACGGCGCCCTGGACGAGATGCGCCGCGCCTACCGTCGCGCGCTGCTGACCATCGCCACCGAGGACCTCACCGCGACCGACCCGGAGGCGTTCCTGCCCGAGGTCGGTGCCGCCCTGGCCAACCTCGCCGCCGCCGCGCTCGAGGCGGCCCTGGCACTGGCCCGCGCCGAACTGTCCGACCACGGCGCCGGCGTGCGCCTCGCCGTCCTCGGCATGGGCAAGACCGGCGGCCGCGAGCTCAACTACATCTCCGACGTCGACGTCATCTACGTCGCCGAACCGGCCGACGGCCTGTCTGACGCTGCCGAGGCGTCCGCACTCCGCACCGGCACCAAGCTCGCCGCCACCCTGGCCCGGATGTGCTCGATGCCCTCCCGGGAGCCCGCCCTGTGGGAGGTGGACGCCGCGCTGCGCCCGGAGGGCAAGAACGGCCCGCTGGTACGCACCCTCGCCTCGCACGTGTCCTACTACGAGCGGTGGGCCAAGACCTGGGAGTTCCAGGCCCTGCTCAAGGCCCGGCACGTCGCCGGCGACGCGGACCTGTCCGCCGAATACCTCGCCGCGACCCGCCCGATGGTGTGGGAGGCCGCCGGCCGGGAGAACTTCGTGGAGGACTCCCAGGCGATGCGCCGCCGGGTCGAGGACAACGTGCCACCCGCGGAGGCGGACCGGCAGATCAAGCTCGGCCGCGGTGGCCTGCGCGACGTGGAGTTCACCGTGCAGTTGCTGCAGCTCGTGCACGGCCGCACGGACCCCTCGATCCGGTCCGCGAACACCCTCAGGGCGCTGCAGTCCCTGTCCGCGGGCGGGTACGTCGGCCGTGATCACGCCGCCGAACTGGGCGCCTGCTATCGGTTCCTGCGCGTGCTCGAGCACCGCGTCCAGCTCTACCGGATGCGCCGCACCCACCTGCTCCCGACGGGCGACGATGACCTGCGCCGCCTGGCCCGGTCGATGGGCCGCTCACCCGAGGGTGAGGTGGCCGGTGCCACGGACCTGGTGGCGCGCTGGCAGGCGACCCGCCGCCGGGTTCGCCGCCTGCACGAGGAGCTGTACTACCGCCCGCTGCTGCCCGCCACGGCGCGGTTGTCCGCGGACGACGTGTCGCTGAACCCCGAGGCCGCGAAGGCCCGGCTGCAGGCCATCGGCTACCGCGACCCGGCCGGGGCCCTGCGGCACATCAAGATCCTCACCGAGGGCATCTCCCGCCGCGCCGCGATCCAGCGCCAGCTGCTGCCGGTGATGCTCGGTTGGTTCGCCGAGGGCCCCGACCCCGACGGTGGCCTGCTCGCCTTCCGCAAACTGTCCGAGGAACTCGGCGGCACCCACTGGTACCTGAAGATGCTCCGGGACTCCGGCGCCGCCGCCGAACGCCTGGCCACGCTGCTGTCCTCCTCGAAGTACGTCGCCGACTCGCTGATGCGCACCCCCGAGGCCGTGGCCTGGCTCGGCGACGACCGCGAACTCACCCCGCGCACCCCCGAGGCCCTCGCGGCCGCGATGAACGCGATGCTGCTGCGCCGCGACGATGCTACTGACGCCGCCCAGGCGGTCCGGTTCCTGCGCCGCCGCGAACTCACCCGCGGCGCCATCGGCGACGTCCTCGCCGACGTGCCCGTGACCACCTGCGCCGAGGTCATCTCCCCGGCCGCGGACATGGCCCTGGCCGGCGCGGTGCGCATCGCCACCCAGACGGCGACGGCGGAGCTGGGCCGGGGCGGCGACCCGTCGGCGTTCCTCGTGGTCGCCATGGGCAGACTCGGCGGCGCCGAGATCGGCTACGCCTCCGACGCCGACGTGCTGTTCGTGCACGACCCGCATGAGGGCGCCGACCCGAAGCAGGCCCAGGACTGGGCAGTCCTGGTCGCCACCACGATCGCGTCCCTGCTCGGCAAGACCGGTCCCGAGCCAGTGCTCCCGGTGGACTCCCAACTGCGCCCCGAGGGCAGGCAGGGCCCGGTGGTGCGCACCATCGACTCCTACGCCGAGTATTACGAGCGGTGGGCTCAGGGCTGGGAGCGCCAGGCGCTGCTGCGCGCGCGTTCGGTGGCCGGCGACGCCGAGCTGGGGGAGCGGTTCACCGCCCTCATCGACCCGTTGCGCTACCCGGCCGATGGGATCGACCTGGCCGAGATACGCGAGCTGCGCCGGATCAAGGCACGGGTGGAATCCGAGCGGTTGCCACGTGGCGTGCCGGCCACACACCACCTCAAGCTCGGCCGCGGTGGGCTGAGTGACGTGGAGTGGACGGCGCAGTACCTGCAGCTGTGCCACGCGGGCCAGACCGAAGCCCTGCGGACCACCTCGACCCTCGGGGCCCTCGCCGCCGCGCGGGATGCGAACCTGATCTCGGAGTCCGACGCCGAACAACTCACCGCCGCCTGGGAACTGGCCACCCGTCTTCGGAACGCGATCGTGCTCAGCACGGGGCGCGTCAGCGGGCAGAAGGTGGACGTGCTGCCCTCGGAACGGGGCGAGCTAGCCGGGGTGTCGCGGCTGCTTGGCTACCACGCCGGACACGCCCGGGATCTGGAGGAGGACTGGCTGCGGACCGCTCGGCAGGCGCGGGTGGTGATGGAGCGGGTGTTCTTCGGGTGAGATTTCTGCGTCGATCGGAGTAGCCTTGGCCCGTTGTCACCAATCGGACGACCGGAACTACGCCAGGTACTTGTTGTGTGATAAATCAGTCCAAGTTCATTCCGTGATTTTCCGGGAAATCGTAAATGATCTGCTCGATGGTCTTTGGCGGCTGCCTCCAAGCGGCCTCGAAGTCCTTGCGTAATCTCCTCTTTGCCCATTTGGAACCAGTGTGCCAGAGACGGCTTAGGTCCATGAACTCTTCCCATTCCCCGACGTAGGCGTCGTCTAGAGGAATAGCAAGGGTCCCGCGCGGGAGCAGCATGTTGTATCTCCACTCCATGAACAAGAATTCGTGGGCCCTGCCGGCCGCGCCCTCGATGGCGCTGTCCCCCTTGTCTAGGAAGAGGCGCCAGAGCTCCCATGCTCGTCTCGTCTGTTGCATGGACTTCTCCAGATCTGCTCGCTTCAAGGCGATAGCCCGACTGGAATCAAGATGGTCCTGAAAACCGCGAATCCGCCAAAGGATCCTCCAGGTGGGGAGTATATGAGGCCTCGAATAGTCGGTCCAATCTGCCGCTGCCACCACCCACGCTCGGTGCCACTCCTCCAGCAGTGAAGCAAATGCTTCAAGTCTTCGCTGTTCAATGGTAAGTCGCCGTTGGTGGCGCTGAGTCAACGAAACGACAAGAATCGCGATTAAGGCCGATACTAGGGCGGCAATGAGGGAACCCCAAATTCCTTCCCAGCCGAAGTTTAACGCGTCCCATGTATTGGTTGTTTCCTTTTGACCCATTTGCGCGACCTTCCTGCCTTGTATAACTAATGCGACATTTTCTGTAGAGAGACGGCGCTTCGGGGAACAAATAAGCCCGCGCCGATCTCGCCAGGTCCGGATGGGGAGAATGGGCGAGTGTTCATAGTGAATCCGTGCACAACCTTCACTCGAACGGGGTGAAGAACGGTTCGTCAACCGATAAATCGTGCACCATGATGTGTCCGTTCAGGATCTCATGTCGGATCACCCGGCCATCGGCAACGACTGCTAGATCCCGGTACTCCGCGAACCGGTCGTTGCTCAGGACAAATACGAAGTGATCTCGCGCGGCATGGAGCAATGTTTCATCTGCTTTTCCTCGCGATGATACGACGTGTACGTTCGTCCTTGGCAATTCCTTCCGAAGAGCGCCATCAGAAGTTCTCATGAGACGGCGAATCGACGCATCGAAAACGACTGTCAAGTCGTAAGATTCGGCCAGCCTCTGGCAGAGAGGCCTAAGGGCCGATAGACCGATGAATCGATCGCGCTCGTAACAGAGGTTATTCCCGTCAATGATCAGTGCTCGAATGATTCGAGAAGCACGTATAGCGACCTCATGTATCCGACGCTCGACTTTACTGATGTCTCGTTCGACACCCGCGGTTCGCCGCATTGTGTGTTGGAGCGAAGTTCGACCCCTCCTGATTGCCGCAGAGCGATCACGGATCACAGCTCGCGGAGAAGAAGGTCCGAACCTATCCGAGCACTCTTCGTGCAGAATCGCTCGTTCGCAACTATTGCTGGCGTGCGAGATCCGGCCGTCAAGCCGTTTCGCCTCTGACACGTCCCGCTCAGAGTCGTCGATTCTGCGTTGGAGTTCCCACTCTTCATTCTTCAGATCCTCGAGTTTTGACTCCAGGAGTGCGAGGCTCTTACGCGGCTCGTGCAACTGGCGATCCACCTCGGTCTTGCGAAGTGCAAGGTGTTCATCCTCAAGTTCGCGGAGTGGGATCTCGGATTCGAGTGCCGCAAGCTTTGATTGTGCTGCTCCTAGATTGAACTGTTTGTGCTCCTTGAGGTCATGGTAGAGAAGGTCCAGGGCGCGTCCTGAAGTTTTCTCCGTGAGTTTAAGTGCGTCCAATTGGGCATTGAGGAGAGCTACCGATTGCAGGTGTTCTCGCAGATGTGACCTGGCGGAACGTCGCGAGTCGGACATCCAATACGAAGGATTCCAGCCAAGCCTGGCCTTCTTGATGAGTCCTGGCGTCCTCTCACTGGCTCTGTCCCACTCGCTCTTGATCGCAGTGAGTTGCTCTTGGATGGCCACCAGGCCGTCACTTAGCCTCAACGCGTCCTTCTCTGTCTGCCTGGTGTCGAACCGGTCGTACCAGTCGAGGTCAGACAGAATTGTCTCGCGATGGCTGCGAAGTGAGTCGAGGTGCCGCGTCAACGACTCCAGTTCGTGCTCAAGCGGATTGTGTGACAACCAGACCTCCTCCGCCGAACTTCCTAGTTGACCGTGCCACCGATCTGAGAGTAGTGACGAGGACTGACACTTGGTGCCGACTCGACGAAGCCACCTACGCTGGGACCCGACGGTTGCTAGCCCACCCACAATTTCGACGCGAAACTGGTGTTCGTCGGTCTGATCCATTGGACCGCCTCAGCGGTCGTCTGCAAGCATCGTTCCGGTCGTCCTCTGCCATCGTGACCAGTTTCGAACTATGGGCACGCTAGGCGGATGGACGGTCGACGGAGAGTGTCAGGCTGACCCGGCGGCTTCTGGGCCGAGGTATCGGCTTGAGATCTACCTGATTTGAGCCCCGCGGTTGCCGAGCGTGTCCTGCCACGAGTCCAGTAGAGGCGCCGAGTTCGAACAGTTCCGGGCGGCCAAGCGCGTCGTGCGCTTCACTTCCCGATGAGCGGCCAAGTTGTCGCTAGCAATCAGCACCAGCGACGTAGGAGCGAGTGTTGCTGCGGCTGAGGTACAGATCGGGTGATGGCGCACCTTCGATAGCATGTCCGGAACCCGCGGTACCGACGGACTTCTGCTCGCAGATATGCCCCCTCCGCACGACTTCGTGCTGCTTGAGGGGGCCTCGTGCTCGATCCCGTCACCATGCCGGCGGCTGCACTCGATCTGGGAGGCGTGGGCGACTTCTCGCCGATCGAGGAAGCGCTCGAGAATGCCCTTGTGGTGCGTGGACACGGTGCCCCGAGTCTGGCGGAGCGGAAGTCGTGGCGGTCGAGCCTTCCGGTCCTCGGACGCGAGCTCGTAGCGGCTGGCCTCGGTGACGTCGAAGTCATCCTCGAGTACCCACTTCCGCTGTCGAGCAAGCGAGCCGACGTCGTCCTCGCCGGGCAAGATCCCGCTACCGGCGGCGCTAGTTACGTGGTTGTCGAACTCAAGCAGTGGAGTTCGGCGACGGCCTGGGGCACCTCTGACACCCTCGTCGAGGTCGACGGGGCGCCATATCGGCCCTCGCTGCATCCGCTGCTTCAGGTGAGGGGATACCGCGAGTACCTGCAGGATTTCGTGTCCGTGCTCGGACGGGAGTCGGGCTCGGTGTCGAGCCTCGCATATCTCCACAACGCGACGGACACAACCGTCGCGGACTTGTGGCGACTGGATCGCACAGCGTTCGATCGCATGTTCACGGGGCAGGGTCGCGAGGCCCTTCGCGATTACCTCAGGACACGGATCGCGTCGGTGCCACGCCCCGAGTCTGCACGGGAGTTGCTGGCCTCGAAGATTGCGCCATCGAAGCAACTGCTGTCGGTAGCGGCCGCTGAAATCCAGGACCGCGAGCAGTTCGTGTTGTTGGACGAGCAGCGGGTCGCCTATGAGTTGGTGCTGGACGCCGTCGAGCAAGCTCGCGCTGACGACCAGCGTGCCGTGGTCGTGGTGACTGGCTCGGCAGGTAGTGGGAAGAGCGTCATCGCGTTGTCGCTCCTCGGCGAACTCGCGAGACGCGGTGTCAGCGTTCTCCACGCGACGGGGTCGAAGTCCTTCACAGAGACGATGCGCCAGGTCGCCGGGCGGGGCTCCTCACGGACGAAAAGCCTCTTCAAGTACTTCAACTCCTTCATGACGGCGGAGCCTGATTCGCTCGAGGTGGTCGTCCTCGACGAAGCTCACCGGATCCGCGCGAAGTCGGTCAATCGCTACACACCGAAGGCGCTGCGGGAGAACGCCCGACACCAGGTCGAGGAACTCCTCGCCGTCGCGAAGGTGCCGGTATTCCTTCTGGATGAGCACCAGGTGGTGCGCCCAGGGGAGATGGGCACCGTTCAACAGATCACCGAGCACGCACGGGCACGCGGCATGGACTTGCACGCGGTGGATTTGAACGCGCAGTTCCGCTCTGGCGGCAGCACCACCTACCTCAACTGGGTGCACTCGCTCTTGGGCCTGGCTGCAGAGGAGAGCTCTACGGAAGTGCCCACCTGGCACGACGAGCCGACGTTCGCCGTCGAAGTCGTTGCATCAGTCGAGGAACTCGAAGGCAGGCTGCGAACCTACGCCCAGAACGGACTGAACGCGCGGATGACGGCGGGGTACTGCTGGCCCTGGAGTGACCCGCGCAAGGACGGGTCCTTGGTGCCGGATGTGCGGATCGGCGCATGGTCCCGACCGTGGAATCTCAAGAGTGACCGTGCCGTAGGTGGCGCGCCGCCATCGTCGCTCTGGGCATCCGATCCGGCGGGCTTCGACCAGGTCGGCTGTGTCTACACGGCACAAGGTTTCGAGTACGCCTGGAACGGGGTGATCTTGGGTCCGGACCTTGTGTGGCGATCGGATCGATGGGTCGCTCGGCGTGAGTTCAACAAGGATCCGGAGTTCCGATCGCGGACGAGCGTCGAGGACGCGACCTTTGACCGCCTCGTGCGGCATGTCTACAAGGTGCTGCTCACCCGCGGCTTGGTGGGCACTTTGCTCTACTCCGTCGACGAGGAGACGCAGGCGATGCTTCGCAGCCGCGTGAACCCGCGACGAAGACCGTGCCCTCCGCGCGGGCAACCGCGCAAATCCTGACGGCCGGAACGCCGCCGCAACTACAACCACAGAAATAGCAAGCGGCCCGACAGGCTTCCGCACCGGACATGCCTCCACCCGCCACAAACGGGGACGAGGCATGTCGTGGCAAGTTGGATTCTCTCGATCGACAAGAACTACTCGAATCACTGGGAGCTCGCGAAGATCCACAACCTGTGGGATATGACGCAGCGCCACGAGGTGCACAACGGCGATGTCGTGTACTTCTGGACCGGCGGGATTGGGTTCGTGGGTTGGGCCGAGGTCGCAGGTGGCGTGCGTCCTTTGGGGTCAGCGGACGCACAGCCTTGGACGGACTCCGGCAAGCGCGTCTACAAGTATCGGTTCGAGTTCGGACGGACCGGCGATCTCATCGGGCCGTCGCCCACTTGGACAGAAGTCATGAGGGCGACCGGCTTCCGTGAGAACCCGTCGATCGTGCGACAGTCGAGCGATCCGGTCGTGGAGCGGGCACTGTGGGCGTTCGTTGCGGTTGACGAAGTGTCTGCGGCCTTCCCAACAGCCGAGGCGGCGGTGCGCGGCCTGCCCGACATCACGGAGGACCGCCGCGAGCGGGTGCTCGCTGAGATCGCGATCCGGCAAGGACAGGGCAAGTTCCGAGACTCGTTGCTCGCCGCATACGACCGCCGATGCGCGGTGACCGGATGTACGACCGTGGCGGTCCTTGAGGCGGCCCACATCTCGCCGTATCGGGGCACTCACACCAACGCGGTCGCCAACGGCCTTCTGCTCCGCGCCGACATTCACACGCTCTTCGACCTCAACCTGCTCACGGTTGTGCAGGCGGAGGGTGCATACGCGGTCCGCGTCGAACCGTCGGTGGCCGACGATGCCTACCGAGCACTTGAAGGCGCCGCGCTCGCGTTACCGAGGGTCCGTGCGGACCATCCCGATGCTGCTGTCCTCGATACCCGAAACCGAGCGCTTCCTTGGCTGACTGATCAAGGCCGGGGCGCAGATATAGACCTGCAGCGTCGACCGCAAGCGAAAGTTGCTGAAGCGCGGGATCGGGAAGTGCTCTTCTGAAGCGGCGATCCGTGGCAGGCGTCGTGCCAATCTACGGCGCCGATCGCACCACGGACCTGACGCAGAGGGTTCACCGTCAGTGACAACCGATCCAGTTCGCCCGGGACTCATCCCGGGACGTTCGGCGTGGACGTCGCATTTGTTGCGCGGACTGGCTGGCTCGCCTGGCCCTTCGTGGCAGGATCGACGTACTGGCCACGGTCCATCGTGGCAGTGAAAACCATGCAACCGGGGGAATGAATGAAAGCGACGTCGCCCAGGTGGGTGAGCCTCGGCGATCCCGCCTCCCCGGCAGAGGCGGCGGCGCTGGCGAAGTTCCGCGAACTCCTGCCCGACGACGGCGTCACGCACGCCTGGGCGAATCTCACCTTTGTCGACGGGTCGGGCCGCACCGGCGAGGTCGACGTCCTCCTCCTGAGCCGTGTCGGCATGTTCGTTGTAGAACTCAAGGGCTGGCACGGCACGATCTCCGGCAACCAGCAGAACTGGACATTGACAAGCACCACGGGCGAGAACCAGAGCATCCGAACGAGCCCGTTCCACGCCACCTCCCTGAAGGCGAAGCGGATTGCATCGCTGCTCAAGGACACCGCACCCGAAGCGGCGCAGACGGTGATCCCCTTCATCGGTGCGAAGGTCGTGATGCATGGCGAGGACTCGACGATCGACCTCGATCCGATCGCCGAGGCGCACGTGCTCGCGCTCGACGACTACCGGGTCAGCGGACTGCCGCCGTACGCGACTCTCTCTGAGTTCCTCGCCACCCCGCCGCAGAACCCGAAACATCTGATCAGCGAGACCCAGGCAGCACAGGTCGCCGCCATCGTCGCGGCAGCCGGCTTTGTAGCCACCCCCAAGACTCGAGCCGTCGGCCAGTACGTCCTGAAGCCGGACAGCCAGATCACCGAGGGCAAGGGCTGGCACGATGAGCTCGCCTCACACCCGAGTATGCCCGGCATCACCCGCCGCATCCGGCTCTTTGACGTTCCGCCCGGCGTCGCCCGCGAGGACCGGCAGGAGATCGAGCAGACCGCCCAGCGTGAGCTTTCCCTGACCCGTGGCATCCTCCACGCAGGAATCGAATCGCCGCTGGAGTTCATCGCCTCCGACCTCGGTCCCGCGCTCATCTTCGATTACGACGACGCCGCCCGGCCGCTGGACAGGTTCCTCACCGAGCGCGGCGCCGCCCTGGGATTCGATGCCCGGCTGGCGCTCGTGCGGCAGATCGCCGAGGTGGTCGCGTACGCACACTCACGGCGACTGATGCACCGCGCGCTCAGCCCCGAGCGGGTCTACGTCACAATGCTCGACGGCGTACCCCACGTCCGCATCCGCGACTGGATGACGGGGCGTAAGTCGCCCGGCACCTCTGCTCGCTCCACCATGACGGTCCTCTCCGCCGGCGTCTCCGACATCGCAAAGCTCGTCGAGGACGAGCAGTGGTATTACCTCGCCCCCGAGTCTCTGCGGGGCGCCGGCGACCTTCCCGCGGTCCCGCTCGACGTCTACGGGCTCGGCGCGCTCGCCTACCTGGTGTTTACCGGGAGCCCACCCTCCAAGAACGTCTCCGACCTGCTCGAGCGCATCCAGGCAGGGCGCCCACTGGATGCCGCCGCCGTCCGGCCGGACCTGCCTGAGCCGATCGCCGCGCTCATCGCCACGGCCACCAGCCTTCAGGAACTTGACCGGCCCAAGTCCGTCAAGGACTTCGGCGACCTTCTGGGCAAGGTCGAGGATGAGGTCGCCACCGAGGTCGCCGCCAGTGCGGAGGTGGTGGACCCCGTCGAGGGACCCCCCGGGGGCACCCGGGGGGGCCGCGGCGTGGGTC
>NZ_JAGSHT010000004.1 GCF_019947135.1 Occultella gossypii
TGGGCCCCCCGGGGGCGGCCGCGGGGGGGGGGGTGGTGCACCCCGGCGCGGCCCCGCGCGCCCCCACGCTGGGGGGCCGCTTCGTGGTTCGCTCCCGCCGTGGCCGGGGATCCACCGGCACGGCGTTGCTCGTTGACGATCTCGACGAGGACCGTGAGGGAGTTGTCCTCAAGATCGCCCGCGACAAGGCTGCTGGGCTTCGCCTCGGTGCCGAGGCGCGCGTGCTGCGTGAGTTTGACCATCCCCGGATCGTCGAGTTGCTCGAAGGGCCGATCGAGGTCAACGGGCGGCAGGCGCTGGTGCTCTCCGATGCGGGCAGATCAACTCTCGCGGACCGACTCTCCGAAGAGGGTCGCGCGACGATCGAACAACTCGAGAACTACGGTCGCGACTTCCTCGAGTCCGTCGAGTACCTCGAAAGCGTCGGCGTGTTCCACCGCGACATCAAACCGGGCAACCTCGGCATCGCCCCGGACCGAGGCACCCGTAAGCCCCGGCTGAGCCTCTTCGACCTGTCCCTGGCGAGCGTGCCGCTCGAGGATGTCACCTCCGGTACACCCGGCTACGTGGACCCGTTCCTCGGCCAGGGCAGGCGGCGCCAGTATGACCGCGCGGCCGAGCTCTACGCGGTGAGCGTCACCCTGTTCGAGATGGCCACCGGCGATCTGCCGACGTGGCGCGACGGCGACGCCGGGCCCGCGTCGGAGCGGGACCGTGTTGTCCTGATGCCAGAGCAGTTCGATCCAGCGATAGGTCCCCAGCTTGTCGGCTTCTTCACCCTTGCCTTCGACCCGGTAGCGTCGCACCGCTTCGCGAACGCCGCGGATCTCGGCGATGCGTGGCGGCAGGTCTTCGCGAAGGTGGACGTCCGTGGGCAATCGGACGCACAGCGCACCGACGTACAGGCGGAGCTCGACGCACGTGCCGTCGCGGCCGGCCGATCGACCCCGCTGACGGACTCGGGACTCTCCGCGAGGGCCCTCTCCGCGCTCGCCAGGCTTGAGGTCGCCACGGTTGGTGAGCTCATCGCCCGCAAGGGAACCGAGATCAACTCGATCCCTGGCCTGGGTGAGCAGTACCGGCGCGAGATTCAAGCACGAGTGCGCCAATGGCGGAGCGCATTGCTCGCCAAGTCCGAACTCCCGGCCGCGGATGAGCCAACCGAGCCCGACGGCGCACGGCTGGGTGTAGAGGTCATCGCCGGGAAGCTCATCCCGGCCAAGACCGCCGCGAACAGCATCGAGGTCCAGGTGCTGACCCTGCTGCTCGGGCGACTTTTGACCGCGCCGGGGATCTGGCCCACCACGCAGGACCTGGCGAAACAGGTGGGCGCCTCCCGTCTCGAGGTCGAGGACGCCCTGGACAACGCCGCACGGCGCTGGCGCGCGCAAAAGACCTTCAAGCAGGTGCACAACCTGCTCGTCGACGCAGTCGTCGGCCGTGGGGGAGTGATCGCACTCCACGAGGCTGCCGCGGCGCTAACCTTCCCGCTCGGCTCCACACTGGAGGGCGACGAACGCACCCGCGCCGCCGCGGGGCTCGTACGTGCAGTTGTCGAAGCGGACGTACGCGCCGCTCAACCCCGACTGATCACTCGCCGTCTTCTCGACCCCAGCGGGGATACCTACGGTGTACTCATCGCCCTTGCAGCGGGAGGATCTGCCTCCGGCGAAGCCCTGGTAGACGGCGACCTGGCCTTGGACCTGGCCGAGCAACTCGGCGCCCGGGCGGACGGGTTGGTCGCCGAGCGGGACGTCACACCGGCGGGAGCTGCACTCGGAGAGCTGCGGGCAACACTCATCTCCGCGGCCGGCGACGATCTCGATCAGTCCCAGCTGGACGACGATCACCTGCTCCGACTCGCGGTGTCCGCGGCGAAGCATGCCGCGGCGTCTTCGCGCGGAGAGGTCTATCGGCGCGGCCTCGATGCACGCGAGGCGGTCCTGCTCGCGCTACGCGGCGTCACCACCCAGACCCTCACGAAGGAGCGCGTCCACCAGCGCGTGCTCGGTCGATTCCCCGAGGCAGCCGATATTCCTGACGGCCCAACTCTGGACGAGCTGGTCACCACAGCGGTCCCGAGCCTCAAGTGGGACGGTGAACAGTACAGCCAGCGAGAACTGACCCGCCCGGCATCCTCAACAGCCACCATGACATCCGTTGGCGGGGGAGCAAGCGCACCGGCCATCGACCGGCGTCTCACGGAATCGGTCCGGCGCAGGTCCGCACTGACCCTGACCGTGCATCCCAGTAAGCACGCGGAAGCGATCACCGCCCTGCGGCACCTGCAACCGGTCCAGGTGCTAGATGTCGGCGAACTCGTGGTGCACGCGTTGCGCTCGGGTGCCGCGGCGCATGGTGCGAACTGGGACGACGTCGCGAACCTCGACAGCCACCCGGCAGGCTCGCAGCCCTTCTCCATCCTGCAGACGCTCGCCCGGGAGTCGGTTACCGGCGCGTGGAAGAACGTCGCTTCTAGCACCGAACCGCTGCTGTTGGTTCACGCTGGCCCGCTCGCTCGGTACGGGCTGATCCACCTACTCGCCGAAGCGTTTGATTTGGCGTATCCCCGCCCTGCGGCACGTTGGCTCCTGGTGCCGCGGCGGGGATCGGACCGTGCGCCCACCCTGGACGGCCACCCCGCTCCCCTCGGTCCTGACGGCTGGGTGGAGCTGCCCACTTCCTACCTGCACTACGACAACCTCACGGAGTCTCACGCATGATTGACTCGAAGCTGCTGCTGGCCGACCTGAAGAAGCAGCTGGTGCTGCTCACGACGGATCTCCGGGCTCGCGCCGAGGAGCCGGGTCTGGAGTGGGCCGCGGAGTTGCGCGCGCAGCACAGCGCCGCGGTGAGGCGGGGTCGGACGGCCTTCACATGGTCGGTCTGGCGCGATGGCCGGGTGGATCAGGCCGCGGTGGCCTGGTTGGTGGCATGTGCGTTCGTGCGGTTCGGTGAGGACAACGGCCTGCTCGACGGCGCAGCGGACTCCTCCGGACGGGCGGTGGCCGTGCCGTGGCTCGCCGGCCCCACCGACGGCCCGCTTGGGGACCGGCTGGCGCGCGCTAGCGAGAACGAGACCGTGTTCTACCGCGGAACCCCGACGGCGAACGCCCGCGATTGGTTGCAGGAGGCGTTCGCGGTGCTCGCCTCGCTCCCCGCGGGCCGGTTGCTGGTGGACCGTGCGCACAACCCTGTGTGGAAGGCCCCGATCAGCGCCGAGGCCGCGGGCCACCTGCTCTCCTTCTGGCGCCGCCACGACGACGACGGCGCACTGGTTCACGACTTCACCGACACCTCCCTGGACACGCGCTTCCTCGGCGACCTCTACCAGGACCTCTCGGAACACGCGAAGAAGACCTACGCGCTCCTGCAGACGCCAGTGTTCGTCGAGGAGTTCATCCTGGACCGCACGCTGCAGCCGGCGATGCTGGAGTTCGGACTCGAAGGCTTGAAGGTGATTGACCCAACCTGCGGCTCCGGGCACTTCCTCCTCGGCGCGTTCGCACGCTTGGACGCGGCTTGGCAGCAGGAAGCCCCAGGCATGGAGTCGCGGGATCGGGTACAGACGGCGCTCGACTCGATCCATGGCGTAGATCTCAATCCGTTCGCCATTGCCATCGCCCGCTTCCGACTCACAGTCGCGGCCCTGAAGGCCGCAGGGGAGACGTCGCTGGTCGGCGCACCCGACTTCGACTACCACCTGGCGATCGGTGACTCGCTGCTCGCGGCGCAGGGTCATCAGGACACGCTCAACGTCCACGGGGACGAGGAAGACGTCTTCACCTATGCGAGCGAGGACGTGGCCGAGTACCAAGACATCCTGGAACAAGGCCGATATCACGTGGTGGTAGGAAATCCACCGTACATCACGGTCAAGGACAAGGCGTTGAACGAGAGGTATCGAAAGGCGTACCCCGGCAGTACCAAGGGCAAGTACGCGCTATCGGCTCCGTTCATGGAGTTGTTCTTCCGACTCGCCCGGCGCGCGGGACCAGCCGGCGGCGCTGGTTTCGTCGGGCAGATCACCTCGAACTCATTCATGAAGCGGGAGTTCGGCTCTAAGGTCATCGAGAACCTGCTTGCGGGGAACGATCTGGACAACCCCGTAGACCTATCTGAAGTGATCGATACCTCCGGTGCCTACATCCCCGGGCATGGCACGCCCACGGTGATCCTCGTCGGACGCCGCCGTCGTGCGGTCGGTGACACCGTCCGTGCGGTCCTCGGTGTTCGCGGCGAGCCAGGGCAACCCGTGGACCCCGCGAAGGGCTTGGTCTGGACAGAAGTCGTCGAGCACTTGGATTCGGCGGGGTTTGACGGTATCTACGTCACCGTGACCGACCTCGACCGTGCTGTCTTGGCCGTGCATCCTTGGTCCCTGAGCGGCGGTGGGGCGAAGGCGGTTCTCCAACTGGTCGATAATGACACCCGTGGCCGAGTCGGTGATCACGTTGCTCGGATCGGGTTCTTCGGGATCATGGGAGCGGAGGACGCGTTCATGACCACGGCGAGTGACGTGAATCGGCTCGGCGACGTGGGTTCGCATCGCAATTTGGTGATCGGCGACAAAGTTCGCGATTTCGCTGTGCAGAGTGCCAATCCGACATTCTTCCCATACGACCGGGAGCATGTGCTCAAGGCGCTTTCGCGTTATCCTGCAATGGAACATCGACTCTGGCCGCTCAGGTCCGAGCTCGGAAATCGCGCAACCTTTGCGAAGGGCACATATTTCTCAGAGGGGAGACCGTGGTACGAGTGGCACCAACTTCCTAAGGATGTTGACGTGCATTCTTGGTCCATCACCTTCGCGTTCGTCTCCACGCACAACCACTTCGTGCTGGACCGGGGCGGGAAGGTGTTCAAGCAGTCAGCGCCGGTGATCAAGTTGCCGGCGGACGCCACCGAGGACGAGTACCTCGACCTGCTCGGCGTGCTGAACTCGTCGACGGCTTGCTTCTGGCTCAAGCAGGTCTCCCATGACAAGGGCAACGGCGGCTACGGTGGAGGGATTGCGGACCAAGAGTGGGAGCGCTTCTTCGAGTTCACCGGCACCAAGCTCCAGGAGTTCCCGCTCCCCCCTTTGCTCCCACGGGAGCGCGCCAGGCTACTGGATCGACTTGCCCAAGATCTGAACGAGGTCTCGCCGGCGTCGAGCGTCCCGGCCGCACTCGCTGCGGCGGATGCCGATCTTGCGCACGCGGTGGAGGAGGCACGCGGCCGGTGGGCGTCGCTTCGGCGACGGCTCTTCTTCGAGCAAGAGGAACTCGACTGGGAGGTTTACCGCCTCTACGGCCTCATCGATGAGGACCTGACCTATGCCGGGGGTGGGATCGACCACAACGAGCTCGGCGATCGAGCTTTCGAGGTTACCCTCGCACGTGCGGTTGCTGCAGGAGTCGAAGAGACCGCATGGTTCGATCGGCACGGCTCCACGCCGATCACTGAGTTGCCAGCCGAATGGCCGCAGGACTACCGCGACCTGGTGCAGCGACGCCTGGATCTTATCGCGAGCGACAAGCAGATCGGGCTACTGGAGCGGCCCGAGTACAAGCGTCGCTGGCAGACGCCCGGCTGGGACGTCCAACTCAAGGCCGCCCTCGAAACGGCGGTACTCGACCGGCTCGAGAGGCCAGAACTCTGGTCGGACCCCGCCGGTGTCACCACCCGAACCGTCGGCCAGCTCGCCGAGCTCGTCAGTGGCGATGCCGCGCTTCTCGAGGCACTGCGCCTCCTGTCTGGCACTCAGGATGTGAATGTTGTTAAGGCGGTGACTGCGCTCCTCACGGACGAAGCCGTCCCGTACCTGGCGGCGCATCGGTTCAAGGAACCGGGCCTGGAGAAGTTCGCCGAGTGGCAGCGCGTATGGGATCTGCAACGCCAGGAGGATGCACCGAAGACGGCGGATGCGCCGAAGAGTGTGGACATCCCGGTGCCGCCGAAGTACGGGCAGGCGGACTTCCGGCACGTGAGCATCTGGAAGGCGCGCGGCAAGCTGGACGTGCCGAAGGAGCGCTTCATCTCCTATCCGAGTGTCTCCTTCCCCGATGACCCGACGCCGGTGCTCGGGTGGGCGGGTTGGGATCACCGTGACCAGGCCATCGCGCTCGCCCGCCTGATTGGCGAGCAGCAGGCAGATGCCCCGAGCCGGACGCCTCTGGTCGCAGGACTGGTGGAGCTCGAACCGTGGCTGCACCAATGGCACGGTGAGATCGATCCGGCCTCCGGCGTAGTGCCGGCAGACACGATCACCACCATGATCGACAGTGAACTTGATGCTCTGGGCGCAACCCGAGACGATGTGGCCGCCTGGCGGCCAGAACCAGCTCGACGCGGACGCCGTCGGGCCTGATCAGCGGAGAAGCAACAGATGAGTACAGACATCCTCGACACCCCGCTCCGCGATGTCATCAATGTCCCGGAGGTCGTCACCGCCGGCGACTTCGTGCTGCAGCTCCAGAACGGCGTCGCGGACGCAGAGGGCACACTCGGCCACTACGTGGTCACCGAGGGCGTCGCCGAAGCGATGGATGAGGCCCTGGACCTCGTCGAGAAGACCGTGCGAAGCGGCACCAGTGCCGGCGCCTTTGTGCACGGTTCGTTCGGCTCCGGAAAGTCGCACTTCATGGCGGTGCTCCACCTCATCCTGGCGGGCAACGTGCACGCTCGGAGCCTGCCCGGTCTGCAGCAGAGTGTTGCAGGTCATCACGGCGTGCTCGGCAAGCAGTTCCTCGCCATCGACTATCACCTGCTCGGCAAACCAAACCTCGAGTCCGCAATCTTCGACGGCTACCTGAATACGGTCCGCGACCGTCACCCTGGCGCACCCCTGCCGTTGCTGCACCGATCCGACAACCTCCTGAACGACGCCGTCACGCAGCGTCGTCAGTACGGGGACGACGCGTTCTTCGCGGCGCTGAATGGCGCCGCCGCTGCGCAGAGTGCCTCGATGGGTGACCTTGGCAACCTGGGGAACCTCGGCGGATCGCTCAGCGCTGAGACCGGCTGGACCGCCGCGCGATTCGAGGATGCGCTCACCCAGCCGGTTGGCGGGACCGAGCGGGAACTGCTTGCCCAGCAACTCGTCGGGACGATGTTCGCCGGCTACACGGCATCGGGGGAGTGGCTCGACATCGCCGCCGGGCTCAAGGTGATGACCACGCACGCGCGCACCCTCGGCTATGACGCGATCGTGCTCTTCCTCGATGAACTGGTGCTCTGGCTGGGTCAGCACCTCTCCGACACCGCGTTCATCCAGGAGGAGACCTCCAAGGTCGCCAAACTCGTCGAATCAGAGATGGGCGCGCACGCCCTCCCGATGATCTCCTTTGTGGCCCGGCAGCGTGAGCTCAAGGACTTCCTCGGCAACACCGCAGACGGCGCTGAGATGGTGGCCGTGGGACAGTCCTTCCAATGGTGGGAGGACCGGTTCGACGCAATCACGCTCAAGGCTGCGGATCTGCCGCAGATCGTCCACCAACGGCTCCTGCAACCACGAGATGACGCCGGTGCGGCCGCGATCAAGGCGGCAGTCCAGCGTGTGAAGGCGGACAGCAGAGCCTGGTCCCACCTCCTCACCGACGAGGCGCTCTCCTCGGAATCGGACTTCGCGCTCGTCTACCCGTTCTCGCCCGCGCTTGTGGATGCCATGGTGGCGCTCTCCTCGCTCATGCAGCGGGAGCGAACCGCGCTCAAGATCATGAGCGAACTGCTCTCGAACGGTCGCGACTACCTTCGCGTGCGCGACGTGATCGGCGTTGGAGAACTCTTCGACGTCATCGTGCTCAGCCAGTCGAAGCCGTTGACGAAGGAGATGCAGACGCGGTTCGCCGTGGCGGAGAACTTCTACGCCACCAAGCTGCGCCCGTACCTGCTCGACAAGTACGGGTTGGACCAGGCGCAAGCGGATGCGTCCCCACGCCACTCACCGTTCCGCACGGAGGATCGGCTCGCCAAGACGTTGCTCATCTCCTACATCGCGCCGGGCACACCATCACTGAGCAATCTCACCGCGGGCAAACTTGCTGCTCTCAACTTCGGAACCGTCACCTCGCTGATCCCAGGGCAGGAAGCAGCACAGGTGACCACCTGGGCACGGGAGTGGGCGCGAAACTTCGGGGACGTCGTCGTTGGCACGGAGACCAACCCACTCATCAGCCTTCAGCTCTCCGGTGTGGACTACGAGTCCGTCATCGACCGGGTGCAGACCGAGGACCATCCGAGCAACAGGCGCGCCCTGGTCAAGTCATTGCTGGCCGAGGAACTGGAGCTCGTCGAGTCGCAGAACATGGTTTCCGATCAGACGCTCGGTTTCGTGTGGCGTGGGAGCCGGCGCCTTGTGGACGTACTGTTCGGCAACGTACGTGAACGCCCCACGATGCCCACGGACCAGCTCCGGGCAGCTCCCGGTCGGTGGAAGGTGATCATCGACTATCCGTTCGATGAGCCGGGTCACTTCCCGTCCGACGATCTGCTCCGGATCAACCAGGAACGCGAGGCCGGGCTCGAGACCAATGCGATCGTCTGGCTGCCACACTTCCTGGCATCCACCCGAATGCAGGACGTTGGGCGGCTCGTGGTCCTTGAGCACCTCGCGAAGGCTCGGCAGTTCGACGCGAACGCCTCCCACCTCGCCCCCGCCGATCGCGAGCCGGCGCGCCAGGCACTGGAGAACCAGCGCCGCGCATTGCGAGAACAACTGGTCGCCACACTCCGTCAGGCGTACGGGATCAGTACACCGAAGGATGACGTTGACACCGGGGCGATCAAGGCCCAGGAGATCTTCACGACGCTGCGGCCAGGACTCACGTTCCGGCCACCGGTGGCCGCGACGCTGCGCGACGGTCTGGTCAAGGTGCTTGATCAGGCACTCGGCGACGAGTACCCGGATCACCCACAGTTCCAGCCCGCTGACAGCGAGGTGCGCCGCGCCGAGATCCGTCACGTCCTGGACACTGTGCGCGAGACGATCGCCGCAGGTGGGCGGCTCGACGGGATCGATCGTGCCCGCGCGGCGGAGCTTTGGCGCGTCGCTGAACCTCTTGGGCTGGGCACTCCTCGCGAGAACGTCTACGCCCTGAGCGCCACGACGTTCCGTTGGCAGCCCGACTTCACGAAGGCAGTCACCGAGGCCGGTCGCGGTGGCGACGTGACCGTCGCCGACCTTCGGGCACGACTGGCAGGCACCGGCATCACAACGGACCTCCAAGACCTCCTTGTGCTCTCCTGGGCCGGGCTCGCGGACCGAGAGATCCTGCGCGGGGGAGTGCCCGCCGGCGAGCCTGGGATCGGGGGACTCACGCCGGACATGACGCTGCGCCAGCCCGTCCTGCCTGACGACGAATCCTGGGAACGGGCCCAGCTGCGTGCCCAAGGTCTGTTCGGTATCGCGCGAGAGGTCAACCTGACCTCGGCTGCGTTACACCGCTTCGGTGAGGCCCTACGCCGCCAATTCACTGGCTTCGTTGCTTCCGCACAGGGACTTGAGCGGGCACTCCACGACCACCGAGACTCGCTGGCACTCGACGACACGAGTCCGCGTGTGGTCACCGCACGGGCTTCGAGGGAACTCGTCGATTCGCTGCGAGGCGCGAAGGACGACGTTGAACTGGTCCGTGTGCTTGCCGGTGCCAAGTTCACCACCGAACCCGCGGTGATCGGCCGGTCGCTGGCCACAGCCGCGGACGTGACCCGAGCACTGGGTCAGGCCCGGTGGCAGATTCTGCAGCGCGTCGAGTCGATGGACGGCGGGAAGCAGGTCCTCGCGGACCTGCGAATGGCCGCCGCCACGAACGAGTCTTCGGCCGGGCTGCAATCTGCCCTAGCCCACGCTCAGCGGCGTGCGGATGAGTTGATCATTGTTGTTCCGCCAAGCGTGGTCCCGCCACGGCTGCCCCAGCACCCGCCGGAAGGGGTGGACTCGATCCTTCTCGACATCGACGCGAGCGGCGATGTCGGTCGCTTACTGACGTCACTCACCCCGGAACTTCGGAACTTCGTCGCGGCCAACCCGGGCAAGCGGGTGCGTGTCAGCTGGAGGCTGGAGTGAGCGCGCCCGCCACCAGCACCGTCCCGCTGGCGTCCGCGGGCTTGGTCACCGAACGGGCGCGGTCCCTCGTGTCGCGGGGCAGCGCCCGAATGCTCCTGCTGCGCTCGGAGCCGCGTTGGGACGGGCCTCCTTCGATCGCTGTCGACGGCACCACGGTGCAGATCCGGCCGGGTCGTTCCCAGCTAGCGGTGCTCACGGACTATACGGATCTCCCCGACGACGAGTACCTGGTGGTCCTGACCGACCGGAACGAACAGGACCTCGGCAGTGCTGTGATGCTGCGGGCCGCCGGGCAGACCATCGAGCGCCCGGATGACTGGAGCGCAGTCGCGAGCATGGTGGGCGCACATACGATCGACCCCGCGCTTCGGAAGCAGGGCCAATGGGCCGCTGGCGCACTGCTGGAGCACCGGCCACGCTCGGGGTGGCCACAGGTCACCACCGGTGTGCTCACCGCAGATGCCGCCTTCGGCAATCTGCTGGCTGAGCTGCTGGGTGAGCTGCTGCCAGCCCGTTGGGATGCCTCGCGGCTGACCGAGGTGCTGCACGGTGCCTCGGCCCGGGCAGTTTGGGCCGCGACGGACGAGGACCTGCGGAAGCACCTGACCCGCTGGGCAGGCGACGCACTCGGTCCGCAGACCGTGTTTGTGCTCGCCGCTGCGGCCAGCACTCAAGTCTCAGTGGTGGCGATCGGCCTCGCAATGGATGTGCTGTGGCCGGCGCAGCCCCCGGCCCAGATCGAAGCAGATCGGATCAGCGCACGCACGCGGATCGAACGCTACGTGGGCGGGCGGCCCGTGGAGAGTCTTCACGCGCGCGCCTTGGCCCTGGATGCCCGCGACACGCTCGAGCGCATGCTCGACGCGGATGATCCCGACCACGCGAACGTGCTCCGCCAGGCGGAGGCGCTGCTCGGTGATCTCGGCTGGCCCGACGGCGCCCTCCTGTCCTCGGTGCTGCCCGCAGGCAGGTCGGCGCGCAGCGAAGTCCTCGCGCAGGCGATTCAGGGCTTCCTCGCCGGCCGCGGCACAGATGCCGTCGAGGAAGGGCTGCGCGATGTACTCGCGCACCGGCTCTCCCGGCACGAGGGACGCGAGGTCGAGGCGGCACGGATGGCCACCCGGCTGGTGCGCTGGCTTGAGAGTGAACCCGCGGACACCAGCGCCACCCTCGGCGACAGCCTGCACCTGCAGGTCGACGACGGCGGCTGGGCGGATCGGGCGCTCGCCTCCATCTGGACCGGCAGCGCATTGGCACCGGTGGCGCACGCCTACCGGCGGCTGGCGGAGCGGGTCCAGGCGATCCGAGCCAAGAGGGACTTCACCGCAGCGCAACAACTGGCTGCGGTGACCGCGACGGACGAGCCGACCCCCGCCGTCGTCCTCCTCGAAAACCTCCTCAAGGAGGTGGTGCACCCCCTGACCAAGGCAACCCGCGTGCTGCTCATCGTGCTGGACGGGATGAGCACCCGAGTGGCGACCGAGATCGCCCAGGGCGCCATGGAAGCGGGGTGGACCGAGCTGATCCCCGCTGCGTCGTCCACCCGTGCCGCGGGGCTGGCGGTTCTGCCCACGATGACCACGTTCTCCAGGACGTCGCTGCTCAGCGGCGAGCTCCGTGCCGGGACACAAGCGACCGAGAAGTCCCGGTTCCCCAAGGTGATCGAGGGACCTATATTCCACAAGGATGACCTCCGGCCCGCCGGTGGAGACCTCGTGGCGCAGGTGGTCGGTACCGCGATCGATGATCGCGCCACCACGGTGGTGGGCGTGGTGCTGAACACGATCGACGATTCGCTCGCCAAGGATGACCCCGACGGCACCCGCTGGAACCTCGACCGGGTCCAGCACCTTCGTGCGCTACTCAATCGCGCCACCCTCGCAGGCCGAACGGTGATCCTGACCGCCGACCATGGGCACGTCGTGGAGCGGGGCGGTGAATATCGGGCGACTGCGGGTGCGGACACGCGGTGGAGACCGGTGAGTACTGGCGCCGCGGCAACCGATGAGATCGAGGTACGCGGCCGCCGGGTACTCGCAGCGGGCGGCGAAGCAGTGCTGGCCGTAACCGTAGGCCTGCGCTACGGCGCCAAGGCGGCCGGCTATCACGGGGGCGGGAGCCTCGCCGAGATCACGGTGCCGATCATTGTGCTGGACCGCAGCAATAGGCCCCAGATCGGCGGATGGAAGATCGCACCCTCGCAGACCCCGAGCTGGTGGAACGAGCCGGCGGTGAAGCACCGCTACGAGTCGGTGGTCGAGGAGCGGACGGACAAGACGCGACGGCGCCGGCCAAGGGAGGAGGCACCAGGGCAGGGCAGCTTCGACCTGATCCTGGCCCAGCCGCTACCCGTGGACGGCACCGCGGCTCTCTCCTCTGTGGTGGATCAACTGCTCGACTCCGACGTATACGCGCGGCAGCGCAAGCGCGCCGGCCGTGGCGCTCTTGGCGATGACGTGGTCCGCACGCTGCTCACCACGCTGGCAGATCGGGGCGGTCGAGCACACCGGGAGACCCTTGCCGGGCTGGTCGGGTCGAGCCTTCCCGCCGTGGAGTCAACACTCGCGGCGCTGCGCCGGTTGCTGAACGTGGAGGGCTACGCCGTGCTCTCTGACGACGCCGATGGCGTCACGGTGGTTCTTGACGAGGCGCTCCTTCGCGATCAGTTCGAGCTCGGCGGCCAACGGTGAACGTCTCTCCACGGCGCCGTCGGGACATCATCGACGCGGTGCGCCGCGGCACCGTGCCACAGCGGGGCCTGGACCTGATGGCGGTGCGGTTGGACCGGTTCGAGGTCACCGTGGACGAGGAACTCGAATCCGTGGCCGGCGGCGGCGCGCAGATGAAGGCGATCCGCGGTGAGTACGGCTCAGGCAAGACGTTCTTCGCGCGTTGGCTGACCGAGCGTGCGAAGGATCGCGGATTCGCGACGGCGGAGATTCAGATCTCCGAGACGGAGACACCGCTGCATCGGCTGGAGACGGTGTACCGGCGGATCGTCGAGAGCCTGACCACCGCAGAGGCCGCACCTTCCGCGTTGCGGGAAGTGGTGGACGGTTGGTTCCACATCCTGCGCACCGACGTCATCGAATCGGGTGCTCCCGCGAGCGATGAGACGTCCGTGCAGAGCGGCGTGGAAGCGCTGCTGGAGACGCGCCTCGCCGCTGTCAGCAAGACCGCGCCCTCGTTCGCGACCGCGCTGCGGGGCTATCGCGTGGCGATGATCGCCGGCGATGTGGCCCAAGCAGAGGGCTTGCTGGCTTGGCTGGGAGGGCAGCCGAACGTGGCCGCCTCCGTGCGGCGAGGAGCTGGGCTACGCGGAGAGTTGGACCACTTCGGCGCGCTCGGCTTCCTGCAAGGGCTGCTGACGGTGCTGCGTGACTCGGACTACGCCGGGTTGGTGGTGGTGTTGGACGAGGTGGAGACGCTGCAACGGGTGCGTTCCGACGTGCGGGAGAAGTCCCTGAATGCGCTGCGCCAATTGCTGGACGAGATCGACTCGGGACGGTTTCCGGGCTTGTACCTGCTGATCACCGGCACGCCCGCCTTCTACGACGGGCAACAGGGCATGCGGCGCCTGCCGCCACTCGCCCAGCGGCTGGCCACGGACTTCACCGCCGACGCGCGGTTCGACAATCCTCGCGCACCCCAGATCCGGCTTACGGGGTTCACGCAGGACTCGCTCCTGGAACTCGGGTCGCGGGTGCGTGACCTCTATGCGAGCGGCGCCGACGCCGGCGGGCGGGTGCTGGACCTCGTGGATGACGGCTATGTTGCGACACTGGCGGATGCCGTCGCCGGAGAGCTCGGCGGCAAGGTGGGCGTGGCACCGCGGTTGTTCCTGCGCAAGCTCGTGGACGTGATGGACCGTGTGGACCAGTTCGAGGAGTTCCGGCCGCGGCGTGACTATGCGCTGACCGTCGATCCGGGAGAACTGCACGAGACTGAGACCGAGGCGCGCAATCTCGGCGCCGTCCGCGGTCCGCGGGCCGTGGCGGCCAGTGTGGATGACGTCGACCTGGGCCTATGAGCGTTGAGAGCGGGCTGAACGCCGCCGTCGAGTACCACGTGGTGAACTCGCTCGGCTGGAGTTCCCTGCGGCCGCTGCAGCATGCAGCCGTGGCGCCCGTTCGGGCAGGCAAGGACTGCCTGCTGATCGCGCCGACGGCTGGCGGCAAGACGGAGGCGGCCCTCTTCCCGCTCCTGTCAGAGATGGTCGAGGAGGACTGGCATGGGCTGTCCGTCCTATACATCACGCCGCTGCGGGCACTGCTCAACAACCTGTACCCGCGGCTCGAGCAGTACGCAGGGTGGCTCGGTCGGCGGGTCGCCCTGTGGCACGGCGACGTGGGTGACTCGGAGCGCCGTCGAATCCTGGGGGAGCGGCCCGACATGCTCCTGACCACGCCGGAGTCGTTGGAGTCCATGCTGGTGTCGCGGCGCGTTGATCACCGGGCGCTGTTCGCCGGCGTGCGGGCCGTGGTGATCGACGAGGTGCATGCGTTTGCGGGTGCCGACCGCGGCTGGCACCTGCTCGCAGTACTCGAACGGATCCAGCGACTTGCTGGGCGCCGGATCCAGCGCGTCGGGCTCTCGGCGACGGTTGGAAATCCGGAGTCGATCCTCACGTGGCTGAGGGGGAGCAACGTTTCCGCGGGGACCGGAGCCGAGGTAGTGACGGGGGAGGACCACCGGACTGTTACATCACCGGTCGATGTGACACTGGACTACGTCGGGTCGCTGGCGAACGCGGCTGAGGTGATCTCACGCCTCTACCGCGGCGAGAAGAGATTGGTATTCTGTGAGTCGCGGCGCAGGGCTGAGGAACTCGCGTTTGAGTTGCGCGCCCGGAACGTGACGACGTTCGTCTCTCACTCGTCTCTGTCGCGTGACGAGCGGCAGGTGAGCGAACGAGCGTTCGCGGAGGCGCGCGACTGCGTCATCGTCGCCACATCCACGCTCGAACTGGGTGTGGACATCGGGGACCTGGACCGGATGATCCAGATCGACGCGCCTCGGTCGGTGGCGTCGTTCCTGCAGCGGTTGGGTAGGACCGGGCGGCGCGCCGGGACGCAGCGGAACGCGCTCTTCCTCGCCGTGGAAAGCGAGGGGTTCCTCCGCGCTGCCGCGCTCCTACTGCTGTGGGGCCAAGGACTCGTGGAGCCCGTGGTGCCTCCGCCTTCGCCGCGACACTTGGCGGCTCAGCAGCTGCTGGCACTGGCGTTGCAGGAAGGCAGGTTCGGGGCCACGACTTGGCGGTCCTGGTGGGACGGACTTGGGTTCATGGACGAGGCCGCACCGATCCTCGAGTATCTGCGTTCCGAGCAGTTTCTGGTGGAGGACCAGGGCATGGTGTTCATCGGCCCGCGCGCGGAGAAGGAGTTCGGGCGCCGGTACTTCATGGACCTGCTGGCCTCATTCTCCGCTGACCTCGAACTGCGGGTGGTGGCCGGTGTGCGTGAGATCGGCATGGTCTCGCCGTTGGCGCTCCAGAGCTGGAAGTCTGGCGGACCGGCGAAGAGGCTGCTGCTAGCAGGTTGGGCGTGGCGGGTGGAGTCTGTGGACTGGGAGCGGCGAGAGGTCGTCGTGAGCGATGCACCCGATAAGGGCAAGGTGCGCTGGCCAAGCGAAGCCGTCGCCGAGTCCTTCGAACTGGCACGCGCGCAGCGCGACGTCCTCCTCGGCAGAACTCCCGACGTCGTCTTGTCTCGGCGAGCAGTGGAGCGGCTCGCGCGCATCCGAGATGAGATGGCGGATGTGGTCGACCCGGATGGTCTCGTGGTGCTCGAGGCGCCAGCGGGACGGGAGTTCTGGACCTGGGCGGGCCTGCGGGCCAACGAGACACTCATCGCCGCGCTCGGTGCAGGGGATGGTGCGGACAACCATCGATTCACACTGGACGAGGCAACGGGGCTGTCCGATCTGCGTGCTGCACCCGTGGACGTGGCGTTGCCGGTCATCAGCCCGCAGGCTGTCGACGGCCTGAAGTTCTCGGCCGCGCTCGCTCCGGAGCTAGCGACTGCAACGCTTGCCGAGCGTTTCGTCGACCGGAGCGGGGCGATGGAGACAATCCAGTCGCCGATTGTGGCCACGTCGATATCATCTCGTCGTGGACAACTGCGCCGATTGGGCGAGGAGCTCTGATGCGACCCAGGATGCGGACAGCGAGGGTCATGGCGGAGGTCTTGGCGGGTGGAAGGGCGACCACGAATTCCGTCCGCGGTCCCAACGCCCGTCCCAAGTGCTAGTCGGCAAAGAGGGGTGAGGGCGTGCGCGGTCGGGCTCATGGTCCGCTTGCTCGACACCGCCGCCGTTCTGGTGTCGAAGTCATCCTCTACCAGCAATGTCCTTAAACTCCAGAACCGGCGCAGGCGCGAGCCGGTCGTCCTTGTAGTCGCTGTCCGCAACCACTGCGTAGCAGTGCTGGTCACCCCGCCAGATGGGTCGAGAACACCCCAACTGCCGAGCAGGCCACCCGAGCCGGAATCGCCACGCACGTACCCGTAGATTAAATGGCTGTCAAACACAGGGTGCCGGTTGAGGTGGGGCGGCTCGCGTTGGCAGTATCGAACTGCGGTTCCTAGTGATCTGCCCGGCGGATCATTGCTGCTGATCGATCTGTGGCAGCGCCTGACTCTCTGATGCGATCGGCCGGGACGTCCTCATTGAGGTCGCTGGGGCCGCGATCACGGGCCGGCTTCGATTCTGAGCCAATCGACCGTGCACCCCCTTCGGAGCTCCGCAGAACCTGCGGGGCGTGCTCGTCACGGTCCTCCAGGATGCCCAATGTGCACCGCCCGATAGGCGTCGCTAACTGCTGCTAGCTGGGCCGTGGCATGCTGTCGATGTGCGTCACCCAAACATGGACCTGCGGACGGTGTCCGTCCGCGCTCGTCAGATCGCTGTTCCCTTAGAGCACGCGATGAGCCTTGCGATCGACTCGGAGGTGGATGCCGTCATAGCAACTATGTTCGAGCACCAGTTCGACGCAGCGCCGGTGATGACAGAGGGGGTCCCGGTAGGGGTCTTCGTTCCGGCTTCGGAAGCGGCGCGGGGACCGGGCGCCGTGGTGGGCGAGCTCATGCTTCCGCTGGCCGCTCCGTTGATCGTGTCTGGCGAGGCAACCCTGGACCATTTGATGGAACGCATGGCTCGCGAGCCATTTCTGTTTGTGCTCGGGGAGTCAGGGATTACGAGCTTCGTCACCCCGGCGGACCTCGGGTCGGTGCCAGTGCGGACCCATTTCTATCTCCGGTTGGCACACCTCGAGACTGTCCTCGGGAACTACTTGCGCGTCCGCTACCCAGACCAGTCGCAGATCGTAGCCCTCCTGTCATCGCCGAGACAAGAGTCGCATGCCAAGATCGCCAATGAGCTGCGCGGAAGAGACACCTTCATTGATGATGTGTCGTGCTTGAGCGTACGGGACTTAGTGCAAGTCCTCGGTAAGGAAGACTCCTACAGGAGGGCGACCAAGGAGGCAGGCGTAGGCTGGCGCCGCGCAATCAGCGGTCTCTCCGACTTCCGCAACGACATCATGCACCCGACCCGCACGCTGGCGGGCGCGGGCGTCTCCCGTCCCGAGTACCTGCTGGAGCGGCAGCGACGGATCGATGCACTTATTCAGGCTACTCGATCCGTGGCCAATGAGCCCAGGGCTCTCGCGAGAGTAGATTGACGGATCGAGGCTCAGGGGTCCCGCCAGCGGCATGAGTCTCAGTTCCATGCCGGGCCGAGTGCGGCAGAGGGCGTGCATGTCATCCCCCAGTGCCGGTCAGTCCCGGGTAAGGGGCAACCCTGGAGAGACCAACAGCCGGCCGTGGTGCTCAACGACCCACGCCGCGCCGACATCCACGCCTCGGTAGTCACACCCGCACCGTTCGTGCTGGGATGTTGGCTCGAACCCCGCCCTATCTTTGCAGCTACCCTTGTGGCATCGTATGGCGGTATGCCGAAAGAACCCGCGGGGCTCCACTACTGTCCGGCTTGCGATAAGAACCAGCCGCATACCGAGCACTACAGCAATACGGCGCAAGGCAAGAAGCGCGAGGCGCTGATTTGTGACGTCTGCAACGCGTACAACGACTGAAGGTTCTGGACACGGGCCAATGAGTACCGAAGACGCCGGCCAGGAGGTGCCCGTCGGCGATTTCGGAGGCGTGCCGAACGCTTGGCTGCCCGACCTCGGCAAAATCGCCGTCTCGTCGGGGCGGATTGAATTCGCCGCTTACCAGATCGCCGTAGCCCTCGATTTGAAGCAGCCCCGCAACGGTAGGAGCCGCAACTTCAGTTCCCAGTGCGAGGACATCCGGCAGCGGCTGGAGGACCCGTGGCGTCCAGCCTGGTTGAGGGATCCGACGTCGTGGAGCGAGGACGTCGCGGCCTGGACTATAGACGCCACGACGGCGATGAATCAACACCGCAACACCATCCTTCACCGGCCGTATTTTCACCAGCGTACAAATGACGACTGGCTGCTGAAGACGATGAGACGGCTAGATGACTTCAGTTCGACTGTTCCGGCTTCGCACCGGGAGATCGTGGACGCGGTGGAGCGCTTGAGGCCGATCGCGGGGCGCGGCATCGACCTGTGGATCGCAGGACTTCGAACCATGCCGCCGGAGGGACGTATCGATCTAGTGGAGGATTGACGGCTCTACGCGGCTCGTCGTGAAGGCGCGCTCTGATGGATGCTCGCGCTACTGCTCGAGCGGCGCCGGCGACAAGGATACGGGCTAGGTGGTCGCGGGTGTTGTGGAAGCTGCGACCGGTTCGTTTGATGTTCTTGATAGTCGTGTTCGCCGCCTCAACGTTCACGTTCGTGGCCCCGGTGACGATGGGCACGTCGATGGCATCCCACCAGGTGACGATGGTCTCGTGGAGGCGGTCGGTCTCGGGCATGTTGACGACCTGGAGTCCGCGTCATGGTGGGCGAAGTGACGTACGTACTTGAAGGACGTGTGCCGTCGAGAGGTGCCGGCCCAAGGATCGTCACGCTGACGAGCATCCTCGCTGGCTGACTCCTTCCCGATCCGACGTCGCCCATTCGTCTCACCTCGTCTCAGATCGTGAGCATCCCGCCCCCTTCGTTGATCGCCCTGTCGGTTCTCCCTAGCGTGACCGTTGACTGCGCCGCCCTCACTCGGCGTACCCCCCACGCATTGGAGCACCCTTGTCACGCAGACGTGCCCTGCCCGCGATCGTCGCGGCTGGCCTCGCCCTGACCCTCGGCCTCGCGGCGTGCAGTGCCGGGGGTGACGAAGGCGGCGGTGGTGGTGACTCGACCACCGGCACCACGGGCGAGCCCCAGGCCGGCGGCACCCTCACCTTTGCCGCGTCCCAGTCGCCCGGTTGCCTCGACCCCCAGCAGCTGGCGCAGGCCATCACCATGACGGTGGGCCGGCAGATCACCGACTCCCTCACCGTGCAGGACCCCGAGACCGGTGAGATCAAGCCGTGGCTGGCGAGCGAGTGGGAGGCTTCCGCGGACGGCACCGCGTTCACCTTCACCCTGATCGAGGGCGCCACGTTCTCCGACGGTGCCCCTGTGAACGCTGAGGCGGTCAAGGCGAACTTCGACGGCATCGTCGAACTTGGCGCCCGGTCGCTGCTCGGGTCGACGTACCTGGACGGGTTGGTCAGCACCGAGGTGGTCGATCCGCAGACGGTCACGTTCACCTTCGACGAGCCGAACGCGCAGTTCCTGCAGGCGACGGCCTCGATCACGCTCGGGCTGCTGTCCCCGGCCACGCTCGCGCTCACCCCGGAGGAGCGCTGCGCCGGTGACCTGATCGGGTCCGGGCCGTTCGTGCTCTCCGACTACGTGCAAGACGAGTCGATCACGCTGACCAAGCGGGAGGGCTACGACTGGCCGAACGCGCTGGCCGAGCACACCGGTGACGCCTACCTGGACACCGTCGTGCTGCAGCTCATCACCGAGCCGGCGGTGCGGACCGGGTCCCTGCAGTCGGGTCAGGTGCAGGGCATCCAGGACGTGCAGCCGGTGGACCAGGACCTCTTCGACGGCGGCGAGTTCAGCCTGCTCACCCAGGCCAACCCCGGGATCGTGACCGGGTTCGTCCCGAACACCCAGCGCCCCGCCATGGCCGACCCGGCCGTGCGGGACGCACTGCAGGTCGCGATCAACCGGCAGGAGACCGTCGACACCCTCTACAACGACCGGTACCTGCCGGCCACCTCCGTGCTGGCCGGCACCACCCCGGGCTACCTGGATCTGACCGCCGAACTCGCATACGACCCGGAGACAGCGATCGAACTGCTCGACGGCGCCGGCTGGGTGGCGGGCGCGGACGGGATCCGCGTCAAGGACGGTGAGCCGCTCACGCTGAGCCTGCTCGGCGGGGGACCGGAGTCCGCCCTCGTGCAGCAGCAACTGGCAGCCGTGGGAATCGACCTGCAGATCCGGCAGGTGGACGCCGCGCAGTACGTGGAGATCCAGTCCAGCGGCGACTACGACCTGGCCGGCTACAACCTCACCCGCGCCGACCCGGACGTGCTCAAGGCGATCTTCTCCACCGAGTACACGAACGTGCCCCGGCTGGAGGCGAATCCGCTCGATGACACGCTCGCCGAGATGTCGGTGACCCTGGACACCGACGCCCGCAACGAGCTCGCCGGGCAGGCCCAGCAGACCATCATCGGCGAGGGCTACAACATCCCCCTTGTGGAGCAGTTCCAGGTGTTCGCGTTCAGTTCCGACGTGCAGGGCATCACCCTTGAGGCGTCCACCCGCCTCAGTTTCTACGACACGTGGCTGGAGAACTGAACATGACACTGACCCTGCAGGAGATCTCCGACCGGATCGAGATCACCGACACCATCACCCGCTACTCCTACGGCCTGGACCAGCGCATCTGGCCGGAGTGGGACCGCACCTTCACCCCGGACGCGGTCCTGGACTTCTCCGCCGTCGGGATGTCCGAGCACAGCCCGGCCGAACTGCGCGCCATCTTCACGCAAGGCGACGCGACCCGGATCCCGGTGGGCCAGCACCTGCTGCACAACACTGTGATCGAGGTGGACGGGGACCGCGCCACGGCCCGCTCGGAGTACACCATGACCACGCACTCGCGCACCGAGACCGAGGGCAAGGCCCGCCGCGTCCAGGGCGGCGGCTGGTACTCCGACGAACTGGTCCGAACCGACGCCGGCTGGCGGATCACCCGCCGCACCGCCAACTCCAAGTGGATCGACGTGGTCGAGGTGGACTGGGCCGCACCCGTGTCGGACTGATGGGCCTCTACCTGCTGCGCCGCCTCGGGCAGGCGGCGGTGGTGCTGTGGGCGGCGTTCACGGTCAGCTTCGTGATCTTGTACATGCTGCCCGGGGACCCGGTCGCGATCATGCTGAACCCGGGCGGCCAGGCCACCTACGTCGACCCCGAGGCTGAGGCGGCGCTGCGCGCGGAACTGGGCTTCGACAAGCCGCTCATCGAGCAGTACTTCACCCGGCTGATCGCGGCCGTGCAGGGGGACTTCGGCACCTCGATCCGCACCGGTGAACCGGTCCTGAACTCCCTCGGCGGCGCGCTGCCAGAGACCCTGAAACTGGCCGGGGCGAGCCTGCTGCTCGCGATCACCCTCGGCATGGCGCTGGCCCTGACCGCCACGTTCATGCGGGCGAAATGGCTGCGCGAGGCGCTGCTGTCGCTGCCGCCGCTGGCGATCTCGCTGCCGGGGTTCTGGGTCGGTCTGATGCTGCTGCAGGTGTTCTCGTTCGGGTTGGGATGGTTCCCGGCGTTCGGGAACGACGGCGTCGCCTCGCTCGTGCTGCCGGCCATCACCCTGGGTGTGCCGACCGGCGCCGTGGTGGCGCAGGTGCTCGCGAACTCCCTGGGCGCGACCTGGCGGCAACCGTTCGTGGAGGTGGCCCGCGCGAAGGGCGTCAGCCGGCTGCGCACCCACTTGGTGCACGTGCTGCGCAACGCGGCCATCCCGTCGCTGACCATCGTCGGGCTGATCGTGGGCAGCTCCCTGGCCGGCGCGGTGGTGGTGGAGACCGTGTACTCGCGCTCCGGCGTCGGCCGGCTGCTGCAGGGCGCCGTGGCCGAGCAGGACATCCCGATGGTGCAGGGCCTGGTCCTCGTCTCGGCGGTCGCGTTCGTGGTGGTCAACCTGCTCGTGGACCTCACCTACCCGCTCGTGGATCCAAGGATCACTACCCGACGGCGGGTGGGCGCGTGAGCGACATCGTCACCGTTTCCGCGGCGGAAGAGGGCAACGTCGGTGCCTCCGGCGCCGCAGGCGCCGCAGGCGCCGAACCTACTCGCGGCACCGGCGGCCGCAGCGGGCCTGCAGAACCCAGCCTCCGCCGTCGAGCAGGGTCTGGGGCCGTTGCGGCATTCCTGCGCCCCGGGCTGATCCTGTCCGTCCTGGTCCTCCTCGTGGTGATCGGGTGGGCGTTGGTGCCGACCTGGTTCACCAGCGTCGACCCGCTCACCGGCGTGCCCGCGGAGAAGTTCACCCCGCCCGGCGCGGCGCACTGGTTCGGCACCGACGAGACCGGCCGGGACCTGTACGCCCGCACCGTGCACGGCGCCGGGCTGTCCCTGCAGGCCACCGTGATCGCCGTCGCCATCGCGATGTTCGTGGGCACCACGATCGGGATGGTGTCCGGGTTCGTCGGCGGCGTGGTCGACGACGTGCTGATGCGGGTGGTCGACGTGCTCCTGGCCATCCCCGGGCTGCTGCTGTCCCTGATGATCGTGGCCGCCCTCGGGTTCGGCACCACGAAAGTCGCGATCGCGGTCGGCGTGGCCGGGATCGCGTCGTTCGCCCGGGTGGCCCGCGGTGAGGTGCTGCGGGTGCGCAACGCCCCGTACGTGGAGGCGGCGTTCGCCTCCGGGGTGCGCTGGCCGGGGGTGCTCGCCCGGCACGTGCTGCCCAACAGCGCCGGGCCGCTGGTCTCCCTCGCCACCCTGGACTTCGGCACCGCGATCCTGTCCGTGTCCGCGCTGAGCTTCCTCGGCTACGGGGAGATGCCACCGACGCCCGAGTGGGGCGTGCTGATCTCCGACGGGCGCAACTACCTCGCCTCCGCGTGGTGGCTCACCACCCTGCCGGGCCTGGTGATCGTGGCCGTGGTCCTCGCGTTCAACCGGATCAGCCGCGCCCTGAGCGCGTGGAGTGGGGGAGAGCGATGACCGCGGTGCTGACGATCGAGGGCCTGCGCGCCGGGTACCGGACCCGGGACGGGTTCACCGAGGCCGTGCAGGGCGTGGACCTGGAGTTGGGCGCCGGGGAGGTGCTCGCCGTGGTGGGGGAGTCCGGCTCCGGGAAGAGCACCCTGGCGCAGTCTGTGATTGGGCTGCTGCCAGGGAACGGTGTGGTGACGGGTGGGCGGATCCTGCTCGGCGACCGGGACATCACGGCGCTGGGAGGGCGGGCCATGGACCAGGTCCGCGGCGCCCAGATCGGGCTGGTGCCGCAGGACCCGGGGGTGTCGTTGAACCCGGTGCACCGGGTCGGCCGGCAGATCGCCGAGGTGCTCAAGGTGCACCGGCTCGCCCGCGGGGAGGCGGCTCTTGCTCGCGCCGTGGAGATTCTGGCTTCGGTCGGGATTCCGGATCCGGAGGTACGAGCCCGCCAGTACCCGCATGAGCTCTCCGGCGGGCTGCGCCAACGGGTGCTGATCGGGATGGCCCTGGCCGCCCGGCCACCGCTGGTGATCGCCGACGAGCCGACGTCCGCGCTGGACGTCACGGTGCAGCGGGTGGTCCTGGACCACTTCGCGCGGGTGATCGCCGAGACCGGGACGTCGGTGCTGTTCATCACCCACGACCTGGCCGTGGCCGCGGACCGGGCGGACCGGATCGTGGTGATGCAGGGCGGGCGGATCGTGGAGACAGGGCACGCGCGGCAGGTGTTGACCGACCCGCAGCACGAGTACACGAGGGTGCTGCTCGCGGCGGCGCCGTCGCTGACTGGCACTCGGCTGATCGGGACCTCTCCTGCGCCGGGCGAGCGGACGCCGTCGGGCGCTGTTGAACGCGAGCCGGCGCTCGAGGTGAGCGACCTCGTCAAGGACTTTCCGCTGCCCGGGCGGCGGGAGCCGCTGCGGGCGGTGGACGCGGTGTCCTTCACGATCCCGGCGGGGTCGACGTTCGCGTTGGTGGGGGAGTCGGGGTCCGGGAAATCGACCACCGCACGGATGGCGACCCTGCTCGAGCGGCCCACGTCGGGCCAGGTGCGGATCGCCGGTCGAGACGTGACCGGGCTGCGCGGGGAGGCGCTGCGGCAGCTGCGGGCCAGCGTGCAGGTGGTCTATCAGAACCCGTACGCGTCGCTGGATCCGCGGTTCAGCGTGGAGCGGATCATCGCCGAGCCGTTGCGGGCGTTCCGGGTCGGGTCCTCCTCGGACCGGGCAGCGCGGGTGGCGGAGCTCTTGGATCAGGTGGCGCTGCCTGCGTCGATGGCGTCGCGGCGGCCTGCGGAGCTCTCGGGCGGGCAGCGGCAGCGGGTGGCGATCGCGCGGGCGCTGGCGTTGCGGCCGGATCTGGTGGTGCTGGACGAGCCGGTGTCTGCGTTGGATGTGTCGGTGCAGCAGCAGATTCTTGAGCTGCTCGTGGACCTGCAGACCGAACTTGGGCTCAGCTACCTGTTCATCTCCCACGACCTGGCCGTGGTGCGGCAGGTGTCGAACACGGTCGGGGTGATGTGGAAGGGGCGGATCGTGGAGGCTGGGGCGACGCAGGCGCTGTTCGATGATCCGCAGCATGAGTACACGCGGGAGTTGTTGGAGGCGATCCCGGGGCGGGGTGCTGGGGCAGTGCCGTAAGCAGGTCACCAATCTTGGCTCCAGTTTGGAGGAAGCGGAAACGCCCATGCCTTTGGTCGCGGTCACGATCAAGCGTCGGTCGTGGCGCTCGGCAACCCAGCCGAGGACGCGTTCGTCGGGCTCGGTGTCACCGGTTAGCGGGTGACGGTTTAACGGCCGAAATGAACGTTCGGACGACCATCTCGTTGTGGACAATCGTGGAGTCAGCGAAAATCTCGTCGGGAGGAGGCGGCATGCGGGCGGCACGGTGATCACCAAGAGTGCCTCGTGGGCAGCTCTGGTAGCCGGCCCGGCGCACCGCGCCAGGCAAATGCATCGACCCGGACCGCGAATCAGCAGCGCACGCTCGACCAGCTCGACGCCATCGGGACCAAGACCGCTGCCGAGTAGGTACAAGAAGTCATCGCCGAGGACGCCGCCTGTAGCCGTATGTCTGAGGGTCGGGCGAATGAACTACGACGCGACGTGCGGGCACCGAGAGTCGGACCAGTCAGAGGGCGACCGTCGGCTGCCGCGGCCGGAATCAAGAAGTGCGGCCAATCTGGCTCACACTCTCGCGGCCTTCCGGTACGGTCACGTTCTGTGAAGCCTTGGAAGGACGACATCGTGGAGTCAGTTCGGGCGTTGGGCGGGGAGGCGGACCTGTCCGAGATCTACGAACGCGTCGCTCAACGGCGAAACCCGCTGCCGAAGTCTTGGCAGGCGATTATTCGCAACGCAATCGAGTCCCATTCGTCCGACTCGGACAACTTCCGGGGTGAGGACCTCTTCTATTCCGCCAAGGGCCGGGGCGGCGGACGATGGGGCCTCCGATGAGCGGACAGCCGCGAACGCTCCCGCAATGAGGGTGTTGTCGGGTAACGGCGCTCAGACACCGGCGGAGGGACCATTCCCGACCTCGATGCGATCGGCGACCAACTACTGGACTTCCACCGAGTTTTCGACCTGGTGCGCAGCCGACGTTGGAGGTCGCCCCGGAGCGTGCCGCATTGCGGCTGCGCCGAGTAGTCGCGGAGCTCAGGGACGCGATGGACCGGTCTGACCTCGTCGCAACCGGGGACGCGCCTACTGACATCACCTATAGGCGGTGTTAGTGCTGCGGTGACCTGGCATTGACCTCGAGGGCGTGGTGCGCGAGGTCCACCAGTCGAACATGATCAAGTTTGACTCGCGGGGCGCAACCTTCTGCGGGTGGACGAGGTCACGGAAGGATCGTCTCGACGAGAGTTCCTTGGTGCCAGCGCGCGACGTTAACGACCGAGGGCGCGACGTCAGCCTGACCGCACACCGTGAGTTCCCGGACTGCGTCCTTGCCGCGCTTCCGCCTCCATGCCTCCCACGGGTACTGCTCAAGTGGCGTAAAGATACTTGGCCCGCGCTTAGGCATGTTCGGCACATGGATGGATCCGGTGTTGTATGGCGCGAGTTCCACGGCAGGGTGGGACTCGAGGAATATCGCAGTGTCAAGCGTCAAGACATGTTGTGGGTGTGTTCGGTACATCCGCGCGCGGAGTAGACGTTGAAGGTCGCTCTCGTTTACGTGGAAGAACACCCGGGCGTTGAGGGCGTTCAGGTAGTCCTGTTCACTCACTCCTGGTTCTAGGCAGACGCTGAGGAACTTCAATGGTCTCTGGTCGCGTACGGTCGCTTCGGGGAACCCTGCTCGGGTCAACACGTGGCTGGTGCGTCGGACACTGTCCAAGATCTCAGCGCGGACGTGGACCGGCGGCCGGTACCGGTCGAGTAACGCCCGAGTGCTGAGCAAACCGTGCTCTCGAATGGAAGGCCACGAGCCATCGGCCGCCGTATGGAAGAGCCGCGGGTACTTGGCTATGAAGTCGGATCGTTCCATGAGCTCCTACTTGTGTCAGCGTCGGACGGCGCACCAAGCCCGAGAGCAGAGGATGCCGCGTCCGGAAGAAGTTGCGGTCAACGAAACCGCGGCACCGGGGGCGCTATCGACGTCCTCGAAGAACTGTAGCGTCCCGGTGAGTTGCTTGTTCCGGTAGGCCTCGGGGTGTTGGACCGAGATGTGGTCCGCGGGCAACGCGCCATCCGTCCGAGTTCAGCTGGCGGAACGGCGTCGGATCGTCCAGTGGAATGACGCGACGGGACGCGCTCAGGCAGCCAGTCCTTGTTTGCTCGTGGGCTCCCCGGGCTTTCGCAGTACTTCACCTGGAAGACGTGGTGGCCATCCCACGACGCGCCCACGATGCCTGCACCTCAGCCGACGTAATCCCCGTAAGAGTCGCGTTTCGACCGTTGTCCGTGCCTGTACCGAGGATCGTGGCGTCGGGTCCGTAGTGGCAGATGAGTACGGATTTCACCATGCGCTCGAACTCTTGCGCACCGAGTTCCTCGATTGCGTAGCGCACAGTTTCACAACCGCCCTTCGGAGGTATTGCATCACATCGCTCAAGCGATCTTCACTTCCCACGGTAGCGATTCTAGGTGAGGCCCGGTGGACATTGGGGCCTACAACTGGGGCATCTGGGAAAACGCGCCGTCTCAGCGGGCAACGCGTGCGCTCGCCCAAGAGGCATTGTCCTGATCCGGAAGGTGGTCGCCCGCGAACGTCACTCGTCAGCGACCAGGCCGATTCTGCCGAGTAAACAGGGCCCGTTCGATCTCGTCGGCTTGCGTCGGAATGCCGGACTTGGTGATGGTCTCTGCCCACCGGTGCAGAAGATCTACGTACTCCGCGTACATGTCCGTGTACCAGTTGTAGCTGCCCCTTGGAATCGTGGACCAGCCTGCTTCGTGCAGGGACGTCGCCACACGAGCGTCGAGGATGAGACACCTGTTGGCGACGGTTCCGGCACCCGCGAAGTAGAGGTACTTCGTGAAGAAAGCGGGTCCGAGTGAGGGGATCATTCCGCCACCGCGTCTGATGAGAGTGCCGTACGCCTCACGGGGATTCCCGCTACGGGCCGCTCTGGTCGCGTCGCGCAGCAACCTGACGTTACGGCCTCGGGCATCGCCCTTCACAAAGGCATTGATTCGGTCCAGGTTGTTGCGTCGGCTCGTGCCGCTGCCCCACGAGAGCACGTGCCACAATAGCGTCAGGTATGGCGCGTCGTCCTCGGGATCGTTCGCAAGCGGCTGAGCCAACCGGAACAGATCCGACCTCGTGAGGCGCGCGACACCGTCGGGCTCCTGCGGCGTGAGAATTATGGTGTAGTCGCCCTGCACCCGATCCAGGTTCCTGTCCCACCATTGAGTCCCAAGTTGGGATTCGTCGAACCCATGCCGATCGATTACGTTTATGCGGTCCCCCAGCCATGACTTCACGTATTTTGGCCAGACCAGATCGGATGGCGGAGCGAACCGTGTTTCTGTCGTCATCTCAATTATCTCCAGAGGTCAGTTCCGCGCTCGCCGTACCGCCGAGTTCGGAGATCGGGGTTTGTGGATGTGACGAACAGGGCTCGTGCCCCGTCAAGCCTGAGTGTCCCGTTAGTCGAGATCTGCGTCGGTTCGGACAGGTGGGTGGTGGAACGTCATGACGATTCGGCGTCGGCCTCCTCGTCGTCACCACGCCGGCGACGAGCCCGCTCGGCAAACTCGCTCGAGAGCCGATCCGTCGCGGTCTTGGCCCGGTCGAGGGTGTCATGACCGAATCGCTTAGCGGCATCAACGCCCTCTGCTCCGGTCTCGAGCACGTTGTCCCTGACCTCAGCGGCCGCCTCCACCCAGCGCTTTGCCTCCATTGAGCGCTGATCGCCCTCGATCCCGAGCCGATAGTGGAAGTCAATGACCGCGACCGAGACGTGGTTGCTTGAGTGCACTACAGCCCTGGCAGGCACTGGCTGAAGCAGTACCTTCCTGTTGGCGGCGCCGGCCGCGGTGTTCATGCGTGAGATCAGGCGCTCCGTGCTGCGCGAGATCACGTCTAGGCGCTTCTGCCGTGCGGCTTTGAGTGCGATGCGATGCTGGTCCAGGTCCTCGGGGAATGCGTCTAGAACGCGGTCGAGCTCAAGTACGCCGATCGCCTCTTGCAGTTGGAAGCAACGAGCCAGAATCGTCAACCACTCCTGAACCTTGGCCTCGGCTTCTCTGGTCGCCTTCGCGAGATCCCCGAGTTTCGTCTTTCGCTCAAGTTTCTCCGCGATCGCATCGAGCTGACGCAACGCATAGGCCTGTGTCCGCGCGATCGTTACCGAGGTGGACTGCACTTTCGACCACGTGACCTCGGAGACTTTGCCCACTTGCTCCCGGATGACCATGGCCTCGTCGATGACGAGGTCCACTCCGATCATGTCGGCAAGCACCGAGTCTTTCTGGGCCCGAAGTACGTCCTCGACCTTCTCGTCGATCGTGGCGAGGTAGTCGGCGATGTCGTCCATGGTCTGCTGCATCGCGAGTTGCGACATGAGAGCACCGGCGCTTGCAAGACTTGCCGGGTTGAGCAATGTCGCGCTCCTCACGATTTCGAGGATCTTGGTCGTCTGTCCGTTCTGAACGAGGACAGCACGGCCGACGTCGGCCGTCGAACCCCTCATGAGCTGACCGGCCTTGAGCGCCCTGGCTGAGTCTTCGGTCAATTTCACCCAGCGTCCCGAGTTGGCTGCGAACTCAGATCCTGCGTGCAGGGCGCCCGAGCCGGCGCTGAGTTTTGGTCCGAGTCGTTTGAGTCCGAGGTCCCGCGACGCCAGCCCTTGAGAGGAGAGAAACCGGTCGATGACCGCTGGATCGCCGAGGATCGCCACGCCATCGCCGTCGCTGATGAGTTCAACTTCGTTGTTCAACTTCGGCTCCTGGGTAGTGGGAGAAAGGTCACTCTTAGCATCAAATGCTTCACCGATGAGCTTGCGCCGTGTGGCGGCTCCACGGTACCTGCGATGCAGTTGTCTTCACCGAGTTTGTTGTCTGATTACGATCCGTATCTGACCGCCGCACGGTGCCGGTCTAACCGCCTCGTCGCGGCGGGCTCAGGTTGATGCGAATCCCCCCAAGTTCCTCCCGCAGCCCTGGCCCAGCGTCGGCGAACACGTAGTTGAGGAATTCGTCCTGGCGCGGCTGTCCGAAGGCGAGCCGGTACATCGCCACGCTTGCGAGCAACGGGTCGATCCTCGATCGCTCCCGGGTGTAGGGGGTCAGGGGTAGGTGCCGCTCGATCATCGCCCGGTCCTCGCCCAGCGAGGCCGGCGCGAAGACCCAGAACGGGATCATGTCCGAGTCGCCCTCGCCGCGAAGTTCCTCCGCCGAGGCGAACAGTTCCCGCCACGGCGCGGGGCCGGTCGGAAACGGGACCGAGCGGGCCACGTTCTTGCGGACCGCGTGACCCTTGTACCGGTGCACGCGTCCCTCCCGCTGTTCGAGGTCCACGGGGTTGCCCGGCAGGTTCCAGTGGGTCACCGCGTGCGAATACACGTGGAAGTCGAGGCCCTCCTGGCCCACGGACGTCGTCGCGAGCACGAACGGCCAGAACGGCGAGTTGAACGCGAGCGCCACGGTCTCGGCGCGCTGCTCGGCCTTCTCCTCGGTCGATTCCGAGCCGTATCGCATCGCGAAGTGCCCGCGTAGCGGGATCTGGTGCCACCGGAGTTCGGATCCCTCGCCGTCCGTGGTCATCACCGCAGGGCGGTACACGGGGGTGCGCAACCGCAGCACGGCGAGCACGTCATCGGCGAGGTCGGCCACGGCGGTGTCCGCGTCGTCAGTGCGATCGTGCCCCCGGTTCTCGACCAGCGTCGCCACGTACTCGTCGATCACCGACTGCAGGTTGCCCTCGGCGCAGTAGCGCAATACCCGGTGCCAATAGTCGTCATCGCGGGACCCGGAGGAGTCGATCACACGTGTGCCCTCGGGTGAGTTGAACAAGGTTCGGAAGCCGTCGGACGCCCTCACCGCGGCGCCGACGATCGCTTCGTCGGACGCTCTCGGCAGCACTCGTTCGAAGGCCCGGATCAGCACGGGCACCGGTCCGGCGAGGCTCGCCAACGTGACCATGTCCACCAAGTCTGCCGGCACCGGCGGCAGTTCGCCGACCCCGCCCCGCGCGACTTCCCAGAGCCGTTCGAGCTCGGCCCGGTGCTCGGCCAGCAGGCTGCCGTCCTCCTCGGAGTCGTCCTCGGCCAGGCGGACGCGGTGTGGGCTGTCGCCATCGAGCAGCACGCCGACCAGCGTGTACCAGGCTGTCGAACCACCACCGCGAGCCACCACCGGTCGATCGGCCACCAGGGGCTCGATCGCTGCCGATACCTGGCCCCGGACGTGCTCGGTGACCGACTCGAGCGTGGGCTCCACTCCGTCGGCGCGCAGGGCCACGGACGCGGCGTACGGGTCGCCGAGCCGGGCCAGCGCGAGCGCGGGAACCACGAACTGCAGGTTCGCCATCGACTCGGTGTTCGGTGCGAACCTCAGGTGTTGAACCGAGCGTCGGGTCGCGTCGTAGTCGTAGGTCGGAGCCCCGACGGCGGAGGCCGCCTCGTGTAGCCGTCGTTCGCTCTCGTAGGTGGTGAGCGTGGCGACCGCGGTGGGCACGAGATTCCACGAGGAGAAGACCAAGCGCTTCGTGAGCCGACGCGCTGCTGGTACCTCGAACGGGCCGCCGGCCCGGTAGTAGGCCAGGGCCGGGGGGAGCCACAATAGTCGCTCAGCGCCGGCGTCCTCGAAGAAGGTCGACCAGAGCTTGGTCAGACCGGAGTGAGCGGGTTCGATGCGCTCGTAGATGCGCATCTGCTCCCACGGCAGCACGGCGGCCGACTTCTGCAGTTGCGAGGCCAGGACCGCGTCCACGGGCTGTTCGGCAGATCCCGCATCGGGTCCGACGAGTTCCCGGAGGTGTCCGGCCAACTTGTAGCCGTGCGCGCCGAGGTAGGAGAGCGTGTATGGCGCCGATTTCCAGAACTCGACGATGTCCAGGTCGTGCATCGTCGAGTGCTGGGCGATGTAGGCGGCGGTCCTCGACGCGGCTGCGTACTGCTGCAGCGCCCCCGGATCGGGGATCGCCAGATCTTCGCGCACCTCCCGGAGCATGCCGTCCCGGTCGGGCGTGGCGGCCAGCCGTTCGGTCCGGACCATGACCCGCCGCAGCCGAGCGCTCACGGCATCGGCCGCCGCCCGGGCCGAAGCCACGCCGGCCGACGCCGCGTCGACCAGCGCGCCGCGAAGCCGCGCGAGGTCGCGGCGCAACTCGGCCGTCTCCCGGTCGCGGTCGGCGCCCGGGAGCCCATCCGCCAGGAACGAGTACGTAGCGAGGAAGTCCGCGTAGTGCTCATCGCCCCCGGTGGCCGACTCGGCCGTGGTCGTGTGCATCACGTACGGTGTCGCGGAGAGCATCAGCACCCGCGTGGTTCTCTGGAAGTCGGTGTGTTCGAAGGAGAACAGGTGGCTCGCGATGTCGGCGGCGTAGCCCGCCGCGCCCGAGGTATCGCCGTGGAGGATGTCCCGGAACCGCTGGAACTCGTCGAGCACCACCATGTCCGGGCGGAGCAGATACGCGCCGGTCATCGCCAGCGCCTCCCGGAGTTGACCGATCAGGCGGTTGCGTTCGTCTCGGGTGGCTCGGTCAGGTTCGGCGTCACGGGCGTACCTCGCCGCGATCCGGTGCAGTACGGTATCGAGGTCGTCCAAACCCTCGCGTGCTCGCTCCGAGTTCACCGCATCGACCTGGTTGCCGAAGATCTCCAGCGCCTCGTCCGAGAGGTCACCGCTCCACTCGGCCTGATCCCGGATGCGGGCCTCCGGTGACTCGTGCCAGCCTGGGCCGATACCGCCGGCGAAGATCCGCCAGATGCCACGGCCGCGGACGCGGTGACCGCCCCATAGTTGCTGCAGGGCTCGCAACACGGCGGCCCTCTCGGTCCAGATCCCTCCAGTGCTGCCCAGGTTCAGGGAAGTGCCGGGTGTCAGAGCGATCAGGTTGATCGGCCGGTGCTCGCGAGCCGAGAGTTTGAAGGCCAGAAGCGGAAGCCGTTCCGTTCGGTGCTCCACGGGAACCCCGGTGGGGGCGAGCTTGCGGAGGTTCTGCGCCGCGATCGCACCGTTGGAGCAGATGTAGACGATGTCGACCCGTTGATCGCCGGTGTTCTGGAGGTGCTCGATCGTCCGGGCGATCACCCCACGCGCCACCATCGTCTTGCCCAAGCCAACCTCGTCTGCCACCAGGAACCGCGACGTGGCCTGCGCACCGTCGCCGAAGAGACGCCCGAACGCGTAGTCGGCGGTGTCACGTTGGAAGGTACGCAGGCGCGAGAGTTCCTGGTCGACGTCGATCCTCATCGGGCACGCTCCGCCGGCACGAGGACCGAGATTGCGTCCCAGAGGTCGACGAGGGATTCGTCGCTCAGTTCCGGGTGGTTTCGCACCACGTCCATCAGACGCCCCACCGCTTGGAGTCGCTCGGGATACCTGACCGCCGCCCGCAGCATCATCTCGAGCAGGGGCAGAGTCTCTAGATCGGTGCGTTGCTGCGCTCGGGAGGCACGCTCGAGTTCCTGAGCGATGCCGTCGAATTTGTCGTGCGCCTGGTCGGCGAGCAGCATCAGCAGGTACCGCACGAGCCTCGCTGGATTGGAGATCAGGTGCGCCAGCAGGCGGTCCTCGCGGTCGTCGGGTGCGTTCACCAGGTCGCAGGCGAGCACGAACTCGCTGACCTCGCCATCGAGCCCGATGCGGACGGCGAGGAACGACGTCAGGCCGGTCAGGCCGGTGCGGCTGGTGAGCGTGAGGTCGGTCCCGCTGATCGTGCTCCACTCGGGGACCGTCACGGGACGGACCTCGAGCGTGGCAGCACCCAACGGGGGGAACGGCTCGGTCGCTGCGTAGGTGACCGAGTACCAACCATCAGATTCCGGGTCGACCGTCGCCGTCACGCGGACCTTGGCGATCGCGTCCTGGAGGTGCCGCAGCGCTTCCTCGGCCGGTGTCTGCGCCGGTACCGGTTCGGACCAGGTGTGCGGCAGCAGCATCTGGCGCAGGGTGGGTGCCTTCTCGTCCAGCCAGGTGCGGACGCCGACCTTGTAGGTGGGACCGACCATCTCCAGAAGCACCTCGGTGTTCTGACCGAACGCGGCGCCGGTGGCGTTCGCGCTGCCCGCGAACACGTGCGTCCGACTGCCGGGGACATCGTGCACGAAGACCTTCGCGTGCAGATCCGTGAGGACCTGTTCGCCGGAGTCGTCCACGAGGTTCGGGTTGATCACGAACGCCGGCGGGCGCCGCGTCTCGTCCCTGCCGTCGAATGCCCGGTCGAGTTCGTCTGCGCGAGAGACGATGCTGAGTTCCCGAGTGCTCTTCTCGACGCGACTGACGTACCCGGGGGACAGGAAGGGTGCCATCACCAGCGCGCGGTTCGAACTCTCGGGGAACGGCCAGGCGCCCGCGTCGGTGTCCCGGAACCCGATCGGGTGCAGTCGTAGCGTGTCGAAACCGGACGGGGCCCCGAACCGCGCCGCAGCGACGGACTCGGCGAGGCCTCGGAGGTTCTCGGCACGCTCCGGCGTCAGGCGGGCTGTCGAAGGCAGGTCCATCAGGTCGTGCAGGAGCTCAGCGACCTGGGGGAGTGGTTGCCCCTCGTCGGACTGTTCCAGGCAGACCATCGTGTCCCACGAGCGGTCGAAGGTGAGGTTCCGGGAGGCGACGAGCACGCGGTGCGTACGTACGCCGTCGTCCGTGGTGAACCGGATCAACCACAGCTTGGGATGGAAGGCCCCACCACGCGGCGCCGAGACAGGGACCACCGATCCTTCGAGGAACCCGAGCACGCCGGAGACGGCGTTCCTCGGTACGGCGATGCGCGCCGCGTCGGCGAACAGGGTGATGCTGCGGGCGTGGCGACGCAGCGCCTCCAGCAGCGCCAAGGGCGTCTGTTCCTGCGCCGTCCCGGCTTCTTCCGTAGTGGCGCTCAGGGCGAATGCGGTGGGCACCGCGAGCAGTGCCGCGAGATCGAGCGTGTAGGAGGTGCCGACCGCGACGTCGAGTCGGTACCCGGCTGGTGGTGTGAGCGACTCAAGCAGGGTCACACCGGTCTCAGGACTGAGCATCGGTCACCTCCAAGGCTGCCACGCAGTCTCTGATGTGTGCGGAGGCGACTCCCCAACGGAAGTCCAGCCGATCCGCACCGACGAGCTCCCCGTTCCAGGCGAGCAGCGGGGAAGGATTCGTCAACCGCGCGGACGACTTCTTCAGCGTCGCTTCCCGCATTCGGATGACATGGCCGAGCGTCTCGTCGGTGAGGGCTTCGACCGGGTCGCGTACCGCACGGGTGGACCACGTGGTGACGAACTCTCGCATCGCGGTTCCGATCCGCGCACCCTGGTCTGACAGCGTCTCGAACATCACCGGGAGCCGATCGAGCCAATGTTCGACGGCGTCGCTCTCGTCGTGCATCTCGTTGGTCCAGTCGGCGAGTCGAGCCTCGAGCAGGTCGCGGTTGGCTGGCGTCTCGCCGGTTCGAGCTGCTCTCGCTTCGAACAGCAGACTCAGGTAGCGCAGACGTGCGCCCTGGATGACGAGTGAGAAGCCCCAGGCGAGGTCGACCAGGTCGCGAAGGTAGGGCGATAGGACCACCCGATCGACCTGCCAGGGATAGTCCGCCTCGGCCTGCACGGGCTCTCGTGCGATGCGGGCGAGGAGAGTGGGTTCGGCCTCGGCGTCGAGGCCGCTGGACGGAACGCGGGTCTGGGCCATCTTCGCGAGGAGGTATTCGGCCTCGTCGGCCGTCGGGAACACGGACAATGGTTCTTCGGGAAAGCCGTCCGGCGGTGTCGGCAGGGTGTCCCAGACCAGGTACGGGGTGGCCTGCCCGTCATCGGTCCGACGAGTCTGCCGGTGTTGCAGGACGACGTCGCGAGCATCCCCGCGGGTCAGGCGATCGGCGAGCCTGATCTTCCACGCCGCGGTGCCGCTCCAGTAGATCGTGGACGGCAGTTGTTGGATGTTCGCTCCGCGGTTGCGGCCGATGATGCCGACGGTTTCCAGGCTGTTGCCGGCCTTGAGCGCGTCGATCGTGGCGACCTCGGTGTCCCTGAGCCAGCGGTCGTACTGATCGCGCGAACGGGGGCCGCGGGCCGCGACGTGCTGCATCGCCCACGGCACCAGGAGGAAGTATCGAACGCGGGTGTGCAGGGTGGAAGTGCCCGGAAAGAAGAGGTTCGCGAACCCGTCCCTGATGGTGCCGATCCCGAGCGAGTCGAGCGTGGTCGGTTCCTCCAGGGCTCGGACTAGTTCGCGGGCTCGGCGGGACTGCTCGGCGTCGAACTGCAGCCAGGTGAAGGTGGATGTGCTCATGGCTGCGGGTGACTTCTTCCTCTGTCCGGGATGGCAGTACCGATCCTGGCAGTCGGGACCGACACGCGCTCGGCTTCGGAGCAGGTCACACGCGCACCCTCCCGGCTTCGAGGAAGTACTGCGCTCGGATCGACGGAGGCTCCTAGTCGTACTGGTTCTCCACGGTTGTGGTGATGGGTGCGGGCACGGCCTGCAACCTACCCACCCTACGATCGCGTTCCTCGGGTTCGGCTCGACACGGATCGCCATCGCGGCGGGTGTCGCCGGGATCGCGTCACTCCAGAAGGCGCCACGGCCCGTTGGGGTTTCCCGGCTGTTCGTTCCGTGTCCACCACGTCGCCTCGTAGCGGTGCCCTTGGTGCTCCACCACGTCGCCGGCTATGAAGATCCTCGTCGACGTCCAGAGCGCGGTGCCGTCGCTCGTCGTTGCGACCTCCTGCCATGGGCCGTACGCGTCGCCCGGCTGCTGGTTCTGCGTCCACCAGGATGCCACCCACGTGCTGTCGCCGGAGGCGACCAGGTCGCCCTGTGCGTACTGCGTCCGGGCGTCCCAGGCCGGCGGCGCCGGCACGGCGTCGGATACCGCTGAGTCGCAGGACTGCTCGACGGTGAGGTTCTCGAAAGTGCTCGCCGTGGAGGCGTACAACCCGACCCCGCCGCTGCGGACCACGGTGTCCCTCGCTTCCGCGACCTCGACGCCGTTCAGGGTCGCGACGATGTGATCGCCCTGGATCGTTGCCCCCAGTTGGACGGGACCGGTCAGAGGGTCGCTGATGGGCACCGACGCGAGCGTGACCGGACCGGACCGGTGTGCCTCGCGAATGATGCCGAGGTACTGGCTTCCACGGCTTGTTCGGCCGAGGTGGATCCGGTACCCGTAGGAGTCCGAGGTGTCGCGCAGCGAGATGCCAGCGCTGCCGGTGTCTCCAGTGATCGTGACGGTGGCCTCCGCGACGTAGTCGCATTGCAGTGAGAAGCGCGGGGGCAGTGTCGAGCTGGCCAGCACGTGGGCCCAGCCGTCGACGGGAGTCAGGTTCAACCGGTCCGAGGTCACGGACACCTCACCCGCGATTCCCTGCCAGTTGGCCTGATCGAGCCCCTCGCTGATCGAGATGTTGTCGAACGTGGCCGCACGGCGATGTGTGTACGCGGCAGCCCCACCCGACGGCAGCTGGGAGTCGTCCGCGGAGATCGACGTGTCGCCGACCGTGGCGACCAATTGGCTCCCGATGGCGGACACGGTCATCGTGTACGGGTCTGCGGAACCGAGCGGCAGGGCGGACTCCGCGAGCGTTGTGGATGTCCCGTTGTAGACCTTGACGAGCTGCAGGGTCACGCCGGCCGAGGAGGTGAGGACATTGGCCCGGTAGTAGTTGCTCGAGTCGTGGTAGCGGAAGACGAGACCGGTGCGAGCGGTCCTCTGGCCACTCGTGCCAGGGGCGATCTCGGCCGTGATGATCGCGTCGTTCGGGACCTCCTGCTGCGCGGCGAACGACTGCAGGTCCGCAGTCGAGGACTGTGCCAGCGCACCGGACTCGCCGTCCGGCGCCCAGGCGCCCTCGACCGGCGTCCAGCCTTCGAGGGAGCCGTCGAAGGCATAGACGGTGCTGTCGAGACTGGCGTCGGCGAACTCCTCGGTCAGGACCGGGCTCACGGCCGAGGTCTCCTCGGTCGTGACGGTGACCTGGTCGCCGTCCCGGGTGAACGCCGCCGGGCTACCGTTCACCATCACGACGCCCGCGTCCGGAGCGTTGATGGTGATCGTTCCCGTGTACGGATCACCGATCGAGATCTGTGCCGTGGCGCCGAGCAATTCCACGCTCACGTCGGAGACGACCCCGGAGGCGGTGAGGACGGCATCACGACCATCGAGCAACTGAGATCCCCTGGTCAGGGCGTACCTCGTGAGCTCACCGTCCTGGCTGCGCTCGAGATAGGCGGTCTCGGCGTCGGTCTCGGCTTCGCCGAACGCTCGCGTTGAGGGCACGTCTTCACGCGAGAGGTAGAAGCGCCCGACGGCGTCCGGCAGGTCGATCTGCATGGCGGTAGCCGTCGAGTGGGTTACGCCGGGCAGATCGATGCGGGTCGCCGTCGTCGCGGGCGCCGGACCGGCCGCGCCGGGGACCACGACGGTGTCCAGCCCGGTCGCGCCGCTGGTGGACCAGTCATAGGACAGGAAGTCGACGTCCGTGAGCACCTCCTCACCCACGCTCACGGCGCCGTCGTCGTGGACGGTCGGGACGAGGTCGACGCCCTCCGGCGTCACCGGCACGAGTTGCACGCCGGCAACGGGATGGGACCCGGGCACGGTGTCGAACCCGATCGTGGCGACGTTGGTGCTCGGGTCGACCGCGACCGGGTCACCGGGGAAGTGCCACAACTGCCGATAGTCGTGCGCCGCGGTGTCACCCGTCAGGCTGTCGGAGACCACCCAGAACCCAGGCTTGACGAAGTAGACGACCCGATCGTGGACGACCGGCTGGTAGCCGAACGCCTCACCCTGGTAGATGTCGAGGCCTTCGTTCGTCCGCCACAGCGACATGCTGCGGGTGGCGCCGGCGGCCTGCGGGACGCCGTCGACCTCGACCGTGTTGTGCGCCTCGGTCGTGTATCGCATCCATTCGTTCGTCGGCGTCGGGCTGTAGTCCCCGACTCCTGGATCGACGATCAGCGGACGACCGTACGCCGCCATCACCAGGCTGAGGTCATCCGGGTGCCGGTGCGAGCGGGTGTAACTGGAGTTCTGGTTGTTGATCAGCATGTACTGGGCGTCGGCGTCCCATCCGGAGCGCTGGACTGCGAAGCTGATCGGGAACAGCGTGGACGGCAGCGTTGGCACGGTCCCCTCGGTCCGACCGGAGGCGACCCAGGCGAAGTCGGACCAGGAGTTGCGCTCAGCGGCCCTCCGGATCGTGCCGATACCCGCGTCGATATTCGGGGAGTCACCGATCAGGGCGGGCTCGAGATTCGGCTGCCGGGTCGCGAACAGGGAGTCCGCGATCCAGTCCGACCACCGCGGGATCGGAGCTGGAAGCGTTCGCCCGTTGGCATGCGCCACCTCGAGCAGAGTGTTGAGCAGGTCCGCGACGTACGCCTGATAGTTGAATGCCGGTTCCCGGTATACGCCGTCGCCTTTGATGTAGGCGTGCATGAACCGCTCGACGGAGCGTACGGCGAACCACTCCCACGAATACGATGCCGAGAGTTCGGGAAGATAGATCGCCGTCAGGTAGATGGAGCGGGCCATCGACAGGTACCAGTTGTTTCCGACATGGCGCTGCAGTGCGTCCACGAGATGATCCGTCGTCGCGTGCACACCTATTAGGTACGCAGTGAGATCGCTCGCCTCGATGGTCGGCTCCGCCCGGAACACCGCGAATGCCGCGACGAGCTGTGACAGCCGCTTCGCGCCGGAGAGGTTGCGGTTCGTCGCCCAGGTCGGATTGTCAGCGAAGAAGTCCAGTGAGATGTCCATCCAGGCGGCCGCATAGGTCGACCGGAGCTGCGGGTCATCCTCGTTCTGGTAGGCGCGCGTCAACTTCCCCATGAACGAGAGATCGCTCATCAGGACCTGCGCGCCACCCGGGGAAGCTTCGGTCCCGCCCCAGAGGTCCTGCCAGTCGACGTCGATCCTTTGCTCCGCGTGGTTGTAGAAGTCTCGGGTCTCGGCGCCGAACCGGAAGGTGCCCGCCGCGAGCTCATCGGCAGTAGCGTCCCCGATCCCCGACCCTGAGACCGGAAGCTCGATGCCGGTGCGGTTCGCAAAGTGCAGCTGGAGCTCATCGGCAGCCCCTGCCTCATCGCCGGCGGCGAGGTGTGCCGCTACCGGTGCGAGTTCCGGGCGGGTCAGGTCGAGCAGTTCGCCGAGATCCGACGTCTCGTCCGCGGCGGCCGGCGCCGACGGTAGGCCTGTCGCGACCATAGCCAGCGCGAGTGCCGCCGCCATTGTGTGGAACCGACGGGTCGAAGTCCTTGAGGAGATCAACGGTGATCCTTCCGCTATACGACGGGCGGCGTAGCCTCCGTCCCACGATGACGCATCGTTGCGTCACGGTAGGGGATGGCGTTGTCGCGGGTCAAGGCCCGCGAACCGGAGGGTGCAACCTGTGCGCTGGCGTGGTCGAAGGTTCGGCGGTCAGCGCGAGGGCGGCGCCGTGCTTGCGCGCACAATGATCTGGGGTCGCGACTCGATGACGCCGAGGGTCGTGGGCGTGCCCTCGAGCAGCGCCGCGACCTGGTCGACCGCACGAACGCCCAGTGCCCGCATCGGCAGTCGAACCGTCGTCAGCCGCGGCCTCACGATGTCAGCGATCTCGGCGTCATGGATGCCCACCACCGAGAGCTGGCCCGGCACCTCGACCCCGTGGTCCGCCGCAGCCGCCAGCAGACCGGCGGCGGACATCACGTTATTGACGACGACACCGGTGGGGAACGTGCCACTGGATCGGATCGCAGCGAACCCGAGACTGCCCGCCTCAACGCCGAACCCGGTGAAACTGCCCGCTCGAGGTCGCCGCCGGGCCTGCTTCATCGCCGTGACATACCCGTCGTACCGCGCTGCCGAGGTCCGGCTCTCGTCGAGGCCGCCCACGAACCGCACGTCGGTGTGACCAGCCTGAAGAAGGAACTCGGTCGCCATCCGGCCGGCCATCAGATCATCGACGGCGACCCAGTGGCTGTGCGGGTCGGACTGCTGTTCCAGCAGCACCACCGGCGTCGGCCGTGCGCGCAGGTGTGCCAGCACGTCCCCGTCGATCAGACCCTCATGGCGCAGCAGGATCGCATCGATCGATCCCTGGCCGAGCAGCCGCGCGAGGAAGGGGCTGCCGGAGCGCATCCAAGCCGTGTCACCGAGCACCACGGCCCAACCGCGGGCTTCGGCCGCCTCGTAGATGCCGAGCAGCAACTCCTTGTACACGGGGTTCTCGAGCCCTTCGACGACCACCGCGATCGTGCCTGCCTGCTGCCGCCGAAGCGCCCGCGCCGCATCATTGGGCACGTACCCGACCTCGGCGATCACCGCCTCGATACGCGCCCGAGTCTGAGCGCTCATCCGGGTGTGTGTGGTCCCGTTGACCACAGCGGACACCGCAGAGGCCGAGACCTCAGCCCGGCGTGCGATCTCCTTCAGCGTGGCCATCCGCCTGATGATAGGCCGTCACCACAGGCTCGGGCGGCTATCCGAGATCGACCGGGTGTGCCGAAGATGCGTGACGGGTCGGCCGAGGGGAGCAGGCCGAACAGAGGTGACCTCAACCGCGACGGCGAGGTGCCGCCGTCGGGCATGGGAGACGACGGAGTTTCGTGAGCCGCGAGATCAGCGTGCCACGTGCTCGTGCCCCGCCAAGGTGCATCCGACGGTGTTCACAGGCCCCGCCACGACGATCGAGGTGCCGTCGGGAAGTTCGACGGTGGCACGAGTTCCTCGAGGTGTGTTGACCGTCATGGTGAACCTGGACTCTTCCAGGCTCCAGGCGGCTGAGACTTCACCGACCGGCGTGCGGTGCGACGCTCGGGCCGACGTCACCCCGCGCACCGGCTGCGGCCGGATCACAAGCTCGCGGTAGCCCACCGACCGGGCCGACTGCTGGATACCCACCAGATGGGCGAAGAACCAGTGGTCGACGACGCCGTTCATGAAGTGGTTCTGGCTGAATCCGAACGTGGGCCCGTCCCAGGTCTCGGTGAGCGACGTGGCACCGTGGCGGAGTTGGTAGCCGTAGCCCGGATGGCGATCCTGGACGGTGATGGCGTGGATCAGGTCATGCTGGTCGGCGTCGGCGAGCACGCCGAGCAGTGCCGCCATCGCTACCTCGCCGACGTCGAGGCGGAGGTCGTCGGCGAGGATGCGTTGCGCGAGTTCCTCCCGGGCGGCGGGCACGAGGTGCTTCGGAACCACGCCGTTCTGCAGCGCGACCGCCAACTCGGCGAGGGTGCCGTCCCCGACTCGCCCTTCGGGCGTGACGAAGCGGGCGGCCAGCACGGTCCGGAGGTCGTTCGCCTGGGTGTCCCACCGGGCTCGGTCCGCGTCTTCGCCGAGGGCCGCCGCCGTCAGCGCCAACACCGTGCAGGCACGGGCGAGGGTGGCCGTGGCCACCAGCGGCACGTGTCGTGGCTCGCGGCCGTCCCAGTCGCCCAGGCCGTACTCGATCACGCCGTCGGTGCGGCGGGCGAGGACGTGCTCCACCCAGCGGACCGAGGCCGCGTAGGTGGCGCGCAGGATCCCGTCGTCACCGTAGGCCCGGTAGAGCTGCCAGGGCACGAACACCAGCGCGGCACCGAAGTTGACGTCGCCGCGCCACGGGTCCGGGAACGGGTCCCATTCCGGTACGTAGAGCCCGAGGTGACCTGACTCCGCCTGGGCCTCCCGGGCGATCTGCAGCGTGTTCTCGAGGAGGGCGCCGACGTCGTAGTTCCAGTGGAGCGTGTCAAATGCCAGGTGCAGCTGCTCCAGGTAGCCGAGCTTCTCGCGCTGCGGACAGTCCGTGAACATCGAGTACATGTTGGAGGTCACGGCACGCTTGATGATGCGGTGGGTGGCGTTGAGCCGCTCGTCGGAACACTGGAACTCACCAGCGGGCTCGGCCGCGGCGGCGATCACGATGCCGCGCACGGAATCGGACGCCGGTGCTTGGTCCAGTCCTTCGATCTCCAGATAGCGCAGCCCGTTGTACATGTACTGCGGATGCCAGGTCAGCGGGGACTCGGCCGTGCTGACCCGGTGATAGACGGGCCCCCAGCCCTGGGTTCGCGGATCGATGGAGCCGTCCGGGTTCAGTAGTTCAGCGGGGCGCAGCGTGACGCTCGTGCGGGCCGGCAGGTCGAGTTCGACCCAGCCGGCGAAATTGACGCCGAAGTCGGCCACGTAGACTCCGGGCGCGGGTTCGGTGAGCGCGACGGTGGGCAGGTCCTCGACCCGCTCCAGGGGCGGAATCTGCTTGCGGGTCAGCACCAGCCCGCTCGGCATCCTGGCCCCGACGGCGTTCGGCCAGTCCTCCACTGTGGTCAGGTCGACGAGGTGGCTGGCGTCGAAGTCCTCACCGCCCACCCAGTTCGCGCGTCGCACCGGTCCGAGGGTCGCGTGCCAGGTCAGGTCGGTGGCCAGGCGATGGGTGCCGGTCGCGTCGTGCCACTCCAGGACGGCGCAGGCGCCGAGGTCGCCGAAGTCGGTGTGGATCTTCGTCCAGCGGTCCCCGGCCGGCGTCGAGCGGTAGCAACCGGGGCCGAGGTCGATGCTCAGCACGTTCCGCCCGGCGGTCAGCAGCTCGGTCACGTCATGGGCGACCCATTCGGTGCGGATGCGGTAGTCGGAGTAGCCCGGTTCGAGGAGTGCCGAAGTGACCCTCCTGCCCGCGATGCGTGCGCAGTAGACACCGAGGCCGGCGATGCTCAGTGTGGCGTCGGAGGGCCGGCCCGCCACCTGGAAGGCGCGGGCGAGCACGGGCAGCGGACCATCGGGGTCCTGTTGCCACGCTGCCGACGTGATCCAGACACCGTGCTGATCGGGAGGCTTGCAGTCGGGAATTATCGTCTCCTTCGGTGATGCGGCGACCGTGAGCGGTCCGCGGTCGTCAGGACGGGCAGCCCTGGAACGGTGTGCGGCGGTTACTGGCGGGCGGTCGTGGCTCGGACTACGAGTTCCGGGGCGAACAGCACGGCCTGGTGCTCGTGCTCGGGGTCCCTCATCTCCTCGACCAGGAGGTCGAGGGCGGTGCGCGCCATGTCATGCACGGGCTGGCGCACGGTGGTGAAGGGAACGCTCAGGTAGCGCACCATGTCGATGTCGTCGTACCCGCAGATCGCCACGTCCTGGGGGACGACCGTGCCGCGTTCCTGCAGGGCGAAGGACAGTCCCATGGCGATCAGGTCGTTGCCGCAGAGCACGGCGACGGGGGAGTCCCGGTGCTGGAGCCGCTCCGCCGCCTGCCGACCACTGATGATGTCCTCGTGAGGGACCTCGATCACCTGGACGTCGAGGCGGCGACCCAACGGGCTCTCCTCGAGCGCCGCCCGGAACCCGGCCAGGCGCGCGGCGTGCTGCGTCGTGCGCGCCGGCGTGCCGACGAACGCGAAGCTCCGGTAGCCGTAGTCGAGGAAGTGCTGGCCCGCCAGCCGGCCGCCGGCCGTGTCATCCATGGCCACCGAACAGATGCCGGACTCTCCGGGTGCGTCGAGCACCACGACCTTCGTGCCGATGCGGCGCAGGCGGCCGAGGGCGTCTGCGGGCAGGGCCGAGGGGGTGATCAGGACCCCCGAGGCGCGTTGCTGGATTAGTAGTTCCACGGCCGTCGACTCGCGCACCGGGTCGGCCCCGGTGTTCGTGGTGGAGACGATGTACCGAAGGTTGAGGGCGGCGTCCTCGACGGTGCGGATGATCTCCCCGAAGAACGGGTTCGAGGCGTCGTGGACGACGACGCCGACGAAACGACCGGGTCCGCCCGCGAGGACGCGGGCGGACTCGTTCGGCACGAATCCCAGGTTCTCCATGGCATCGAGGACGCGCTGGCGCGTCGCTGGGGCGACGATGTGCGGCCGGTTCATGACGTTGCTGACCGTCGAGCGGCCGACGGCGGCCAGCCGTGCCACGTCTTCGATGTTCACCACGAAGTGCTACGCCCTGACTGCGAAGATCCGGTCGACGTACAGGTGGGAGATGGCGTCCGAGCCAGGGGGTTGGACCCAGACGACCTCCGCACTGTCGCTCCGGTAGGTCCCGGGCACCTCGATCGTGTGGAAGGCGCCGTCCGAGAAGTCTCCGACGCGCAGATCGATGTAGTTGCCGAACGGCGGGTGGACGCCGATCGACATCGCGCGAGCTGTCGGATCCTCGGACTGGGTGTCGGCACGGACCACAACATAAACCGTCCAGTCGATGTCCGGCGGCAGCAGGCTCAGCTCGAGCTGGATCCCCCAGTCGATCGAACCGCCGGTCATCCGGGCCGAGTATCCGCTCGAGGCGGCCGCGTCCTCGACGACGTCGGCGTTCAAGGGGTAGAGCGTGAAGTCCAACTCCTGATAGTCGACCCAGTCGCTCGCGGGCAGGCCCGCGACCTCGGCGGGTGGGTCCGCCGGGCTGGGAGTGACGCTGACCAACCGGCGAAGCCAATCGACGTCGCCCAACGCGGCGCCGGCGAGGATCTCCCGGAAGGCGGTCATTCCCGAGGCGTCGAGTGCGTCGTTGAACCGGGCGATCCGACGATCGATCTCCAGGTCCCAACGGACGTTGCGTTCCGCCGCGGCGCTGGTGAGCTCGTTGCGGCGCAGGAGGACGACCATGTCGAGGCCCATCCGCAGGATGCGGACGTGCTTGAGCAGGGTTTCGTCACGGCGGACGTTCCGCTCCGCGCGGTCGAGGAGCAGGTCCGCCTGCCGCACCGTCTCGAAGGGCAGGTACGCGGGCGCGACCGACGAGATGTAGCAGGGCAGTTCGGCTCCGGTCGAGGTGACCGAGTTTGCCAGCAGTTCCAGGTACTCATAGACCTGAGTGCCACCGGCGCCGTAGTAGTTGTCGACGAACTCCCTGATGAGCGCATCGGGTTCGAGCTCGGGGTCCCAGAGCAGCCGTGCGAGCACCCAGGCACGCAGTTCCGCTGTCTCGGCGCCGCCGCCGTTGTCCCAGGCCGCCTGACCGAAGTACCCCTGGACCGATCGCTCGGCCAGTTGCTTCAGTGATTCGCACATCGTCCACCAGTTCGGGAACGGCAGCAGGTAGTTCTCGAAGTTCGTGTTGTAGGTCCAGACCACGATCTGGTCGGTGAGCTGGGTCCACCCGTCCAGGTCAGCCGCGGTCTCGGGGTTGCCCTCACCGAACAGGGGATGAGCGAAGTCGGCCCAGATCGGCGCTGCGGTGATGAGCACCCGGTCGCTGACGGCCAGACCGGTCGGTGGGCGGAACGTGAACTGGTACGCAAGGGTGGCCAGCCGGGCCTCCGGGATCACCTGACCGACCTCGTCCGCGACCTCGTTCAGCATGTCGATGATCGGTGCCGACAATGCCCCGCCATGCGCCTCGGCGAACGCGGCGCTGTCCGCGTCCGGCTGCCAGGACCAGTCCATCTGGCTGAACCCGAACGACGGGTCGCGGCCCTCCTCGATCTTCGCATCGATCCGCTGGATCAGCTCGGCGCTGGCCTGATCACGGGTCGCCTGTTCCATCGCCAGGAGCTGACCGCCGTGCCAGAGGCTCTGGTCGGACACGATCTGGTGGAAGTTGTGTGCCTCGTAGGGCCAGTAGTCCGACCAGGTGTCGAGCTCGGGCGGGGAGGGCCGCTCGCGCAGGTGGTGACTGTTGCCGTTCAGCAGGTTGTGGTGCCGGTACGCGGGGTCCGCACCGTCCGCCGCGAACACCTCTCGGAAGCGGAAACCCGGCACCTTGACGGCGTTCAGGTCCGACTGCCGCAGCGTCAGCACCCGCTGGCGTGGAACGACCGTGTACTCGTGGCCGAACCATCGCACGCCGCACAGGCGATCCAGGAACCAGTAGGCGCCGTAGAGCGTGCCCCGGTCGCCGGCGCCGGCGATGACGATGCTGGCGCGGCCGTCAGCGTCCGCGCCGGTGTCGACCGTGCGGAGGCAGAAGCCGTCATCGGAGACGTCCGCCAAGGGCAGGTCCGCGGCAACGGCCACGGGGTTGTGGCGACCGATGACGATCAGTGGCCCGGATTTCGGCGGTTCGGGCGCCACGACGAGCGGGAACGATGCGCCGGTGATCTCACCGAGGTAGTCGACCAGTTCCTGTGCCGCGTGACGCGCGATGGGACCCTCATCGGCTCCGACGTAGACGGCGTAGGCGGTTCTCCCGCCCCTGGCGAGCGCCAGACGTCGGTGGTCACCCGCCGCGGCGTCGGCATGTGCGGACTGCGCCGTGGCCAGGACGCCGACCGTGGCACCGAGCGCGGCGCCGGCGCGAAGGGCGGTGCGCCGGGTCACCGCCGCCCCGCGAGGGACGTCGGTGGTCGACCGGGCGGTGGCCTGGGGTGTGTTGGTGTGTCGCATTGTCCACTCTCCGTTGTGGGGACGTTCCAAGGTTGGGTTGGAGCGATTCAACCCATGAACCGTGGCAGGGTCACCCGAGTCCTGTCAAGCCCCTTCGCTGTGAGACACAGCCGGTGAGGACAGCGCGTCGAGCCGCATAGATTCGCGGCGACTTGAGGTCTTGACGGCGACCGTATCGCGCACCTAGGTTCGCTCGGCAGGGCAATTGGAGCGATTCAAGGAGCCGTAGATGCACGCCATGGCGATCGACCTGGGCGCGACGAGTGGTCGCGTCGCTCGGGTCTACGTCGACGAGTCCGAGTTGACGGTGCTGGACCTGGTCAGGTTCGCCACGCCGACCTCGGACAGTCACGGTGCACGCTGGGATTTCGAGAAACTCATGACGCTCCTGCTCGATGCTGCTCGGCAGGTCGCTGATGGCGGGCCGATCGACAGCGTCGGTATCGACGCCTGGGGTGCCGACTACGGACTGCTGGAGCGGAACGGCTCCCTGATCGAGGCACCGTTTCGCTACCGGGACGCGCGCACCGTGGGCGTGAGCCGACGCTACGACGAGCTGAGGACGCGAACCATTACAGGTGTGATGCCGCATGACTTCAGCACAGCGTGCCAGTTGCTCACCGAGTCGGAACGGACACTCAGCAGGACAGCCATGCTGCTGTCCATCGGCGATCTCGTCGCGTATCGCCTGACCGGCCACGCAGCGACCGACTGCTCGTGGGCGAGCACCACTCAGTTGTTCGACGTCCACTCACTGAGCTGGTCGACCGACCTGCTGGCCGAGGTGGGATTGGGCCGGGACGCGATGCCGGAGGTGCAGCCGTGCGGCACGGTCCGTGGCGAGCTGCTGCCCCAGGTCTGCGACCAGCTCGGTGTGGCTGGCCGGACCCCGCTCGTGACGGTCGCCGGGCATGACACCGCATCGGCCATCGTGGCGACTCCGGCCAGCAGCGACGACTTCATCTATATCTCGTGCGGAACGTGGGCCCTCATCGGGGTCGAGTCGAACGAGCGCGTACTGGCCGACCGCGCGCTCGGCACCGGATTCGTCAACGAACTCGGTGTCGACGGAGTCAGCACGATCCACCGGAACGCAGCCGGGCTGTGGCTGCTGAACGAGTGCCTGGGCCGATGGACGGACACCTCGGGGGACACGTTGCTCGCGGCCGCCGCTGCGCTTCCGGTGGGCCAGTTGGTCTTCGACAGTGAGGATCCCCGCCTGTTCGCACCCGAGGACATGCCGACCCTCATCGCCGAGCTGACCCGGGAGGGGGCCGGCCGCGTCCCGGCGAACCGTGCCGAAATGGTGCGAGCCATCATCGACAGCCTGGTCCTGGCGTTCGTGCGAGCGATCGAGGACCTCGAGGCGATGCTCGGCCGGCGGGGTGCGGTCATCCATCTCGTGGGCGGAGGTGCTGCCCTGCCGATCCTCGGACAGGCCCTGGCAGCTGCCGCCGGGCGGACCGTTCTCGCCGGACCGGTAGAGGCATCCCTGCTCGGAAACGCCCTGCTCCAGGCGCGTGCCCTGGGCAGCGTCCCGGACACCGCAGCCTGCCGGGCACTCGTCAGCCGCACCCAGACCGCTCACCGATACGAACCCGAACCACAGCCGAACCCACGAGAGGACACCCCATGACCCGGGACCAACAGGAAGTCGTCGACAGAATCGTCAAGCTGTCCATCGAGACGCAGTCGTGGGGGTACGTCAGCACCGGGACCCGCTTCAAGGTCTTCGACACGCCCGGAACGGCGCGAGACGTCTGGGAGAAGATCGATGACGCCGCCGAGGTCCACCAACTGACCGGTGTCACACCGACCGTCGCCCTCCACATCCCCTGGGATGCCGTGGACGACTACGCCGCGCTCGCCACGTACGCCCAACAGCGCGGTGTGCGAATCGGCTCGATCAGTCCGAACCTGTTCCAGGAGGACAACTACCGACTCGGCTCCCTCACCCATGTTGACGCGTCCGTGCGCGCCCAGGCGATCGCCCATGTTGCCGAGTGCATCGCGGTCGCGCAGTCCACGGGATCGCGCCAGATCTCACTCTGGTTGGCCGACGGCACCAACTATCCGGGGCAAGGGGACTTCCGGCGCCGACGCCGGTGGCTCGAGCAAGGGCTGGCCGAGATCTACGGTCAGCTGCCGAGCGACATGTCCCTGCTGCTCGAGTACAAGTTCTTCGAACCGGCCTTCTACCACACCGACATCGCCGACTGGGGCCAGTCGCTCCTCCTCTGCGAATCGCTCGGCCCTCGTGCCCGCGTTCTGGTGGACATCGGGCATCATCCCCTGGGAACCAACATCGAACACATCGTCGCGACCCTGCTCGGCCGCGGGCGGCTCGGCGGCTTCGACCTGAACAGCAAGAAGTACGGTGACGATGACCTGTTCGTCGGTGCGGTCAACCCCCACGAACTCTTCCTGATCTGCCTGGAGCTGATCAAGGCCGAGGACGACACGGACCCCATGGTCACGGGTGCGGCTCACGAGATCCTCTACAAGATCGACCAGTGCGCGATGGTCGAGGACAAGATGTCAGCCATGCTGCGCAGCATCGATGCGGTCCAGCTGGCGTTCGCGAAGGCACTCCTGGTCGATCTCGACGAGCTGGAACGCGCCCAGGACGACGGCGATGTGGTCGGATGCAACCAGATCCTCGACGACGCCTACCAGACCGATGGCCGGCCGCTCGTCCGCCAGGCGCGTCAGCGGCTCGGCGTGCTGGACAGCCCACTGGACGCCTACCGTGGGTCCGACTCGGCACGCACCCGGGAACGCGAGCGTGTGGGTCGTGCGGCGGGATGGTGAACCGCCCCACCGTCGCCGACGCCGAGGAACTGCGGCTGGCGGCCGAGACGGCCAGGACGGCCGCCGATCCGGGCAATGAACTCGTGGTTGCGGCCGAAGGCAACATCTCGGTCCAGACGCCGGGCGATCGGCTCCACGTCACGGCCAGTGGCACCCGGCTCGGCCGTCTCCAGCCATCCGACTTCGTCGAGATGAGCCGCAGCCGCCTGCTCGCCGGTATCGAGGAGTGCTCGAGCGACGCCGCGTGGAAGAACGTGCTGACCGGCGGAGCGGACGCCGGCGCCGCACGTCCGTCCGTGGAGGCCGGCCTGCATGCGGTCCTCGGCGAGCAACTCGGTGCCGGAGTCATCCTGCACACCCATCCGACGCCCGTGCTCGCCCTGATGGCGGCGGGGCGTGGCGCGGAGTTGGCCCGGGAGCGGATGATTCCCGATCACGTCGTGATGTGCGGGACGAGCTCCGTTCTCCTCGACTACCACGACCCTGGCCTGGAGCTCGCGAAGCAGGCCCTGGGCGTGGTGCGGGCCGGGACCGGGCGTTCGAACGTCTGGCTCCTGGCGGGGCACGGGATGGTCGCGCATGCCCGAACGGCGGAGGCCGCGCTGGACGTCACGCTGATGGTCGTGAAGATGGCACGGCTGCTGCTGGCGGCCGGGCCCAACGCGGCGGCACTCCCGAGGTCCGAGGTCCGGCGGATCGCGACCAGGGAGGATGAGAGATACCGGCGTGCACTGCTTCGACTGGACGCGGGGTGATCTGGGCCGCGTGGCTCGGCTAGGCGACGGCAGACTCAGCGCGTCGGTGTCAGCGCGCACCTCGTCCACACCCGGCCGGTCGGCCACCGGGTGTAGGCACCAGGCACCTGTCCCCGACGTGACTGGCCTCGGGGCCATCGACCCGCGAGACCCTCCGCCGGCGGATTGGCATAGCGCCAGTCAAGCCGGTCGCGGCGCCAGCGGGCTGTCCCGGAGCGAGCGCGCGAGCTGCACGAAGTTCATGGCGGCCGCGTTGGTTGTCGCTCGCCTCCATGCGAGCGCCAGGGGGAGCTCGAGCGTCGAGTCGGCGACGGGTCGGAAGACTACGCCCTGCATCGTGAAGTGCCTGGCCGAGTGCGGCACCAGTGCCACGCCGAGGCCGGCCGAGACCAACGAGATCACGGAGTGTGTCTCGAACACGGTCTGCACAGTCGTCGGCACGAAGCCGGCGCGGACGCACGCGCCGAGCACAGCCACCTGAGTCACCGATCCTTGGCCCCCGTAGGTGACGAACCTCTCCGAGCGGAGCCGCTCGAGGTGTATGGGTTCCTCGGATCCTGCCAGGGCGTGGTCTCCAGGCAGCGCCAGAATGAGCGGTTCCGAGGAGATCTCCAGAGAATCCACGCCGTCGGCCTCGAACGGCGGCCGAAGCAGACCGAGATCGAGCTGGTTGTCCAGCAATGCCTCGACCTGCTCGCCGGTGAACATCTCCGTGTGGATCTGGAGCTCCACGCCGGGGAATTCCTGGCGGTAGGCCTTCACCAGGAACGGTAACCATGAGTAGGTCGTCGAGCCCGCGAAGCCCACTGAGACATGCCCCGAACTGCCTTCGTGGACCGAGCGGACCACTTGGGCGGCACGCGTCAGTTCATCGAAGATGACCCCCGTGCGGTCGTACAACGCTGCGCCCGCTTGCGTGAGGGCCACTCGACGGGTCGTGCGGGTGAACAACTCGGCGCCGAGTTCCTGCTCAAGGCGTTTGATCTCGCGACTGACATGGGGCTGCGCGGTACTGAGAGCCTCGGCGGCACGGCTGAAGTGCAGATGGTCGGCGACCGCGCGGAAGTACTGCAACTGCTGCAACTCCATACGACCAGACGATACATACCCGCTTGGTATCAATGTGGACCATATGAGTCTTGGACCTCATAGATGATCGGCACCTAGCCTGGCTGGACCGGGCCAGCGAGCGCTCGGCGACACCCGCCGAATCAGGCGACGGAGTCCGAACCCGATCGATGGAGATGGGATGCTGGAGCGAGATTTCGACATTGTGGTCCTTGGCGCGGGGGCCTCGGGTGTGCCGGCGGCGATCGCCGCAGCGGAGTTGGGACAACGGGTCGTGCTCGTGGACCGGGGCCCATTGCCCGGCGGTGAGCTGATCGGCGGCCTGCCTATCCTCGGTGCGGCGAACAGCCGGGGCGAGGTCACGGTGGCGGGCATCTTCAGTCGACTGATCGAACGGCTCAGAGATCTGGACGGTTACGTGGGCATGCCGTTCGACTGGCGCACCATGTGGGGAGCCTGCTTTGACCCCGAACTGATGAAGCTCGTCGTCGTCGACGAACTGCGCCGGGCAGGTGTCGAGCTCCGGCTCGCCACACAGGCGATCGACATCTCACGCTCCGGGGATGGTCGGGTCCGAGGGTTGACTGTGCACGATGGCAGGGACTACGTCGATCTCCGTGCTGATCAGTTCATCGACGCCAGTGGTGATGGATGGTTGGCGGAGCGTGCTGGCGCTCCGATGGAGGAACCGCCTGCCGACGCCGTACGCCAGCCGGTCAGCCTCACCTTCCGGATGTGCGCCGTCGACTACCGTGCGCTGGTGGATTACGTCGGTGCGCACCCGGCGGACGTCATCGTCGCCGAGAATCCGATCATCGCCGAGTCCGAGGCCGAAGCGGCCGGGAAGATCGCAGAGTCCGGGCTTCCGTTCGTCGCCGTCGGATCGCACCGTGAGGGCAACAAACTCGCGACAGCGATCGCGCAGGACCGCATGTTCCCCACCACTGCCTTCTACACCTGGCCCACCTCACTGGCCAGGTCGGAGGTTGGCCTCAACGTCACACGGATCGCCGACATCGACGGAACCCGGATGGAGGAGGTCTCCCGCGTGTTGCCGACCCTGACGGATCAGGTCCGTCAGGCGAGCACGTTCCTGCAGAAGGAGATCCCGGGTTACGAGCGCGCATCAATCTCGGCTCTTGCCGCCCGCGTCGGCGTGCGTGAGACGAAGCGGATCGCGGGCGAAGGGCGATTGGAGACCGAAGACGTGCTCGGGGCTCGCAAACTCGAGGACGGGGTCGCCCGCGGCGCCCATCACGTTGACATCCACGGCGCTGGCACCTACCAGCTCCGCCGCTATATCGAGGGCGGCGGGTCCTACGACATCCCCTATGCCGCGATGGTGCCGCAGGGGGTGCCAAATGTCATTGTGGCCGGCCGCTGCCTGTCGTCCTCACGGGAGGCGAATGGATCGGCTCGCGTCATGGGGCCGTGCATCGCGATGGGCGAAGCCGCCGGGGTGGCTGCGGCCACTGCCCGCACCGAAGGAGTTGATCGCTTCATCGACATCGACCCCGCCGCAATCCGGGCCGGCCTCGCCGCGAGAGGTGCCTTGGTCTCTCCTGACATCATCTGACCGAAATAGGAAACGGAGTCCGACATGAGGCAACGACGCTTCATAGCCATGATGGCAGCCGCGGCACTGACCATGCTCTCGGCATGCTCGCTCGACGGTGGCAGCGACGATCCCGGGAGCGTGGAGCAGGACGCCGACGCACCGCTGACGCTGCTGACCCACCCGACGATCTACGGTGCCCTCGGTGGTGATGAGTTCATCGCCGAGTTCGAAGAGGCGACGGGGATCTCGGTGGATGTCACGACCGCCGATATCGGTCCGCACCTAGACAAGCTGATCGCCGACTACCAGGCCGGAAGCGGCACCTACGACCTGGTGGCGCTACAGAACATCGACTACATGCCCCGGGTCACGGATGGCCTGCTGCCGCTCGATGACTTCATCTCCGGTGCACCGCAGGTGTGGGACTGGGACGACTTCCTTGCCAGCACGCGTGAGTTCGCCGCGGTGGACGGTACGCAGTACGGGGTGCCGGTACGCCTCGGAACCCAAGTTCTCTACTACCGAACTGACCTCCTCAGTGCGGCCGGCATCGAACCGCCAGCGACGTTCGAGGAGTACGTCTCGGCCGCCACCGCACTCGACACCGCCGAAGTGAACGGCGCCGTCCAACGAGGCGTCCCGCGTGAGTTGGCCAACGACTGGCTTGGGTTCCTCTACTCGGCCGGAGGCACGATCTTGGACGATGAGGGCCAATGTGCATTGGACGGCGATGCGGGGCTTGCCGCAACGGACATGCTCGTCGCCCTGGTGGAGAACGAGGCACTGCCGACCGACTTCCTCGCTTGGGGACGCGACGACTACATCAGCAGCATGCAGCAGGGCAACGCCGCCATGGGCGTCTACTTCTCGCCGTACTGGGGTCTGATGGCGAACCCCGAGGAATCCACCGTTGCCGACTCCCTCGGATACGCTCTCGCCCCCGTTGTCGAAGGCGTGGCGCCGGGCACCAGCCGGGCCCAGACCTGGAACCTGTCGATCACGGAGGCCTCCACCAACCAAGAGGGGGCATGGGAGTTCATCCAAAGGGTGACGAGCGTGGAGAACAGCCTGCGCTCCGCCACCGAGTTCTCCAACGGACCGGTCCGGACTTCGACCTACACGGAACCGAGCTACGTCGAGTCGAACCCGGTTGCCGGACTGTGGCTCGAGTCAGGTGAGGTGGCGCAGGTGGACCCACCGATCGGGGAACTCCCAGAGATCATCGACATCATCGCCACTCAGGTGACCTCGGCGCTCGACGGTTCGGCCACCTCCGTGGATGCGCTCACGGCCGCCTGCCAACAGGTCGACCGTGTCCTCGGCTGACCCCGTCGGAAACTCCACCGCCGGGGAGATGTGCTGATGATGACGGTAGAGGCACCGGCACCGGACCGCCTCCACGAGCCGCCGACGCAGCGCCGGCGCATGCGCCGGATCCCGCCCTGGTTGCTGCCGCTCCTCCCTGTCCTGCTCCTCATCGCCGGCCTGCTCATCTGGCCGATGGTGCAGGCCCTCGTGGAGTCCGTCAGTGTCGACGGGCAATGGTCGACGTCCGCGTACGAGCAGGTCCTCGGCGACGCGGTGTTCCAGCAGGCCCTGCGGTACACGCTGGTGTTCACGGCGGCGACGATCGCGCTCGAACTCCTTCTCGGATTCGGCGCCGCGTCCCTGCTCGACGGGATGCGCGCGCGGACCCGCAAGCTCCTCACCGCGGCCCTCATGTTGCCCTACCTGATCGCCCCCGTGGCGGCGGGGCTGATCTGGAGGCTCATGCTCGACTACTCGATCGGGACCATCAATTGGGGCCTCGGGCTTGTGGGGATCGAGGCTGTGAACTGGCTGGGGTCGGCAAGCCCGGCGTTCTGGGCGACGGTCCTGTCGGAGGTCTGGCGTTCGACGCCGTTCGTCCTGATCATCCTCCTGGCAGGGATGGCGGCGATGCCCACCGATGTCCTCGAGGCGGCGCGCGTGGACGGCGCTTCCCGCGCCCAGGTATTCGCCTTCATCAAGTTGCCGCTGCTCCGGCCGGCCATCGCCGTGGCACTGCTGTTCCAGACGATCTTCAAGCTGCGTCTGTTCGAGCTCCCCTTCATCCTCACCGGTGGAGGACCGGGCAACAGCACCACCCCGTTGGGCCTCCTGGTTCACCAGTACTACTTCCGTTACGCGAACACGGCGACAGCGTCCGTCGTCTCCGTGGTGCTGCTCGTGCTCGGTGCCGTGATCGCGTTCGCCTACATCCGATGGGTCTACCGGGAGGTGGATGCCTGATGGCCGCTCCCGTGTCCGTGCAGGGCAGAAACCTGCCGAGCTGGACCCGCGGCGCTCCGCGGGCCGCCGCGGTCGTCGCGCTCCTGGCATGGAGCCTCTTCCCGATCCTGTGGATCGTTCTGACGTCGTTGAAGACCAGGCTCGAGATATTGGCGGACGAACCCGTCTTCTGGTTCACACCGACGCTCGACGCGTACCGGCGGACGCTCTTCTCACCGGGCGCCGGCGTGCTCAGCGACCTCCTGAACAGCGTTGGGATCACGATGGCCAGCACGGTCGCGACCATCCTGGTCGCTGGCCTGGCAGCGTACTCGCTGGCGCGATTCGCGTTCCGGGGGAAGGGGCCGGTCCTCACGTTCATCCTCGCCTCACGGCTGCTTCCGCCCATCAGTGCCGTGATTCCCCTCTTCCTGCTCTTCAGCACATTCGGGCTGATCGACACCCACGCGGCGCTGATCCTCGTGTACACGGCGCTGAACGCACCGTTCGCGGCTTGGCTGCTCAAGTCGTTCTTCGAGGGTGTGCCCAAGGAGCTGGAGGAGGCGGCCGAACTCGACGGATGTTCAGCCCTCGGCGCCTTCTTCCGGGTCACGATGCGCCTGGCTGCCCCCGGCATCGTGGCAACCGGGATCATCACCGGGAACATGGCGTGGAACGAGTTCCTGTTCGCGTTCATGTTCACGTCCGTGGACGCGACGACCCTTCCACTCGCCCTTGCCGAGTTGAAGGGCGGCGAACAGATTGCCTGGCAGGACCTCGGTGCGCGAGCCACGCTCCTGATGCTCCCCGCTCTCACCGTCGGGCTGTGGTCACAGAAGTACCTGGTGAGCGGGCTGACGGCGGGATCGTTGAAATGAGGCGATGCCGGCAGGTTGCCCATGCCGCTCCCCGGCGACGGGGCATTGCTTCGGCTGGACGCAGGTGACCCGGGACGAGCTGATCGGCCAACCTGAGAAAGATACTTGACACAGGTAATTAAGTGCGTCATGGTCTTCTCGTGCCTCTACAACGACGTGGTCCGATCGAGGGAACACCCGCCGAAGCCGCGGTGCTCACCACAGTCTTCGCCGAGCAGCCGATCGCCCGAACGGACATCGCCCGCCGCATCGGCCTCTCCTCGGCGGCGGTCACCCGCGCGACGCAGCCGCTCCTGGACGCCGGGTGCCTCGAGTACGCCGACGCCGGGGCGGGCGACGCTGCGCAGGACCCGACCACGAGCAGGATGGGCCGCCCGCGCAGACCGGTGCGGATCGCAGTCGACTACACCGGCACGTTCGGCCTGAAGCTGACCCATGAGGAGGTCGTCGGGGTCCTCGTCGACTTCGGCGGGAGGATCAGAGGCGTTGAGCAGCGGCCGCTGGCCGGCACGGATGTGGACGCCGCGATCGAGACCGTGGTCGAGATCATCGGGGCCCTGGATCGCCGGGCGCGCAAGCTCGGCTTCACGCATCCCGCCGATCACGTCGGCCTCAGCGTGTCCGGCGACGTCGACCACGCCACGGGCCGGGTCCGGTACTCACCATTCCTGGACTGGCGCGAGGTGGACCTCGGTGCCCGCGTCTCGAAGGCGACCGGCAAGCACGTCGTCGTCGAGAACGACGTCAAGGCGTTGGCGACCGCGGAGCAGTGGTTCGGATACGCACGCGGCCTGGACGACTTCGCGCTGGTGACCATCGGCACCGGCATCGGTTCCGCGCTGGTGGTGGACGGCGCTCTGATCCGCGGCGCGCACTCGGTGGCGGGTGAGATCGGGCATCTGCCGGTCGGTGACCCAGCCGTTCTCTGCCGATGCGGCGGGCACGGTTGCGTCGAGGCGGAGGCGTCCACGGAGACGCTGATCCGGCGGTGCCGTGAAGCCGCGGGCGACCCGGACCTGACGCTGGCCGAAGCCGTCGAGCGGGCTCGCTCCGGTGATACGGCGATCGAGCAGGTCTTCGTGCGGGCCGGTCACCTGATCGGGTTGGCCATCGCGTCGCTGGCCAACATCATCGGCCCGGCGCAGGTGATCGTCTCGGGTGAGGGCCTGACGTCCTACGACTTCATCGAGTCCGCGATCCGGGCGGCGTTCGTTGAGCAGACCTTCGGGGCGGCACAACAGACCCAGCTCCACCTGCAGCCACTGCCGCTGGATGAGTGGGCGCGCGGAGCCGCGGCGGTCGCCATCGAGGAACTGGCCTTTCCCAGCCGGCTGGCCGCCGGCCGTCGAGTCTTCGGAGGTTCCCATGCCTGAGTCCACCTGGAGCGCGAGCCTCGACGAATGCGGGATCGAGGCGAGCCTGCGCGACGGCGGCATCCACGTCGCCCTGTGGCGCGGTGCCCTTCGGCTCGAGTCGGCGACGGCGCTGCGGCTGCCGACGGCCGGCGGCACCGACCTGCTGGCCGGGCTGCGGCCGGCGTCGGCGGTCGAACGTGAGGTGACCGAGTCCTACGAGCTCGCCGTCGGCAAGCGCACCGGGCGCCACGACGTCCGGCACGCCGAACACCAGGTCACGTTCGCCCGCGAGGGTGGCGCGCAGGTCACGCTGGTGCTGCGAGCAGCGGCCGACGGCGTCGCGTTCCGTCTCATCCTGGACGGTTTCGCCGGTGAGGTGGTCCAGGGGTCCGACCTCGCCCTCGGCCTCCCGGCCGACGCCCCGTTGTGGCCACTGAGGTACACCCCCTGGTACGAGGAACCGAGGTTCGAGTCGACGACGGCGGACCTGCCCGACGGTTCTTGGGGTCTGCCGCTGCTGGCGCAGGCCGTGCCCGGTGACGACGCCGGGTACGTGCTGATCGCGGAGTCCGACATCGACGGCGGTTACGGCGGCTCGCTCCTGACCCACGAGGCCGGCGCCTTCTCGTTCACCCTGGCGGACCCGGTGCAGCTGGGGGAGGGGAACACCGCCATCCCGTGGCGGGTCTTCCACCTAGGCAGCCTCGCCACCATCGTGGCCTCCCACCTGGTCGACGACCTGGCGCGGCCCGCCGTGGCGCCGATCCCGGCGTGGGTCCGCCCGGGCCGGGCCGCGTGGTCCTGGTGGTCCGACTTCTACTCCGGCGCCCAGCTGAGCGCGCAGCTGCGCCTGGTCGACTACGCCGCCGAGCACGGCTGGGAGCACCTCCTGGTCGACTGCGGCTGGGACCGCACCTGGATGCCCGAACTCGTCGCCGCCGCCGGTGCCCGCGGGATCGGGGTCTTCGTCTGGGTCAGCTGGGACTGGCTCGACATCCACACCGACCTCGCGGAGTGGGCGTCCTGGGGCGTCGCCGGCGTCAAGGTCGACTTCATGGAGTCGGAATCGCAGGAGCGGTACCGCTGGTACGACGAGGTGATCGCCGAAGCCGCCCGGGTCGGCCTGATGCTGAACTTCCACGGCTCCGTCATCCCGCGAGGGTGGGCCCGGACCCACCCGCACGTGGTGACCTACGAGGCCGTCCGGGGCGCCGAGTACTACGTCTTCTACGGGGACCCGCTGCCGCCGGCGCACAACACGATCGTCCCGTTCACGCGCAACGTGATCGGCTCGGCGGACTACACGCCGGTGACCTTCTCCACGCCCGCTCGGGTGACCTCGGACGCGCACGAACTGGCCCTGGCGATCGTGATCGAGTCCGGAATCACCCACTTCGCGGACGAGATCGGGGAGTACCTCGCCCGCCCGATCGCACAGGAGGTCCTGGATGCCGTCCCGGCCACCTGGGACGAGACCCGGCTCATCGGAGGCCGACCGGGTGACTGGGTGGCGATCGCCCGACGCACGGGCGACGACTGGTTCGTCGGCGTCATCGGCGCCGGGCAGCCGCGCACGGTGGACCTCGACCTCACCGGACTCGGCGACCAACCGTTCCACCTGGTCACCGACGACGGCGACACCGGCCTGCGGAAGGCGCCCCAGCAACTCAAAGCCGGGCACCTACGGCTCGACCTTCGCGATAACGGAGGTGCCGTGCTCTTCCCAACGAACCTCCGCCGTCGGGCATTGAACCTGGATACGGCCGCGACCGTGGAACGTGACCTCATCGCGGCACACCCGGGCGACGTCGTCGAGATTGCCGCCACCGGCCCCAGCGACACCGAACTCGTGCCGCCCCCGGGCTGGCCGGAACCGCGCTCGACGGGCCGTCAACGATGGGCCGTCACGGTGCCGCAGGACGTGGGCCCGGCTTACGTCGCCGTGCTGACCCTCAGGGACTCCGATCGGTCCCGCAGGCCGCTCGCGCACGTGCGCATCGTGACCCATCCCGGCCACGGCACCACCGACCTGGTGCCGTGCCGCCCGATCACGGCCGCGAACGGATACGGCCCCGTGGAGCGGGACATGTCCAACGGTCCCGGGAACCCGAACGACGGCGCCCCGATGTCCGTGGCAGGCACCACCTACGAACGCGGCCTCGGGGTCTGCTCACCGGCCGAGGTCACGTACGCCATCGGCGGACTCGCCTCCGAGTTCACCTGCCTGGTCGGCATCGACGACGAGACGCCCGGGCAGGTGGCGACGGTAGAGGTCCGTGGCGACGACGTCGTCCTGGCGCGGCTCGAGCTGCGCTCCGGAGAGCCGGCACACGAAGTGCGCGTCGCCGTCGAGGGGCGCGTACGGCTCTCCCTGCTCGTCGATGACCCGAGCGGTGCAGCGCCGGACGCGAGGCCGCACATCGACTGGATCAGCCCCCAACTACACAGATGAACCCAGCGGAAGGAAGCACGATGAAGTGGAAGACAGTAACCCTGAGCGGGGCCCTGGCCGTCGGCCTGCTCGCGGGCTGTACGAATCCCGCCACCGAGGGCGACGACGGCGGTTCGAGTGACGGCGAACAGATCGAACTCGACTTCGCCATCTTCTCCCCGGACCAGGAACCGGCCATCCAGGCCGTGGTCGACGCGTTCGAGGACGAGAACCCGAACATCGCCGTCAACCTCCAGGTGATCCCGTGGGTCGACTACTGGAACACCCTGCTGACGACGTCGGCGGGCGGCACCGGGCCGGACGTCGCGTGGATGCTCGGCGCCCGCCTCGGTCCCTACCTCGAGGGCGGGGCACTCCTGCCGCTCGATGACACGATCGCCGATGCCGGCATCGACGTGTCCGGCTACCCGGAGGCACTGGTCGCGCTCTACCAGCGGGACGACGTCACCTACGCGTTGCCCAAGGACTTCGACACCATCGGGCTCTGGTACAACAAGGCACTCTTCGACGCGGCCGGGGTGGCGTACCCGAACCCCGACTGGACCTGGGACGACGTCATCACGAACGCCCAGGCCCTCACGGACCCGGCCGCCGACGTCTTCGGCATCGGGGCACCCCTGGACCCGCAGGCGACGTACTACAACACCATCTACCAGGCCGGCGGTGAGGTGATCTCCGCCGACGGCACCACCTCCGGGTACGACGACCCGGCGTCGATCGAGGGCATCGCCTACTGGACCGACATGATCAACACCTATGGCGTGTCACCCGACCTGCAGTCCTTCGCCGACACGGAGTCGGTCGCGCAGTTCATGTCCGGGCGCCTCGCGATGCTGTACACGGGTTCCTTCTACGCGGTCCGGTTCGCGGCCGACGAGTACGCGTCCGCGAACTTCGACGTCACCGAACTGCCCGCCGGCCCGGTCTCCGACGTGACCGTCATCAACGGACTGGGCAACGTGGCGTTCGCGGGCTCGGAGCACCCGGAGGAGGCGGCCAGGCTCGCGGTCTTCCTCTCCTCACCCGAGGCGTCACAGATCCAGAGTGACAGCGGAGCGGTCATCGGCTCCTATCAGGACACGCAGCAGGCCTGGGTGGACGCGTTCCCGCAGTTCAACGTCCAGGTGTTCCTCGACATGGTCGACTCGTCCGTGGTGTTCCCGGTATCGGACAACACCGAGGCCTGGGCCAGCCGCGAGTCGGAACTCCTGACTCCGGCCTGGACCGGTGAGCAGCCCGTCGAGGAGGCCGCCGGGAACCTCGCAGACGCGATGAACGAGGCCCTCGCCGCGGAGCAGGGCTAGCACTGGCATGACCGTCGCACACACGCCCGGAGGGCCGGCGGCTCGCAGCCGCCGACCCTCCGGGGACGGCCGGTGGGCCGCGATCCTGCTCGCGGTGCCCGTGCTCGGGCTGGTGGTCTTCTACCTCTGGCCGCTCATCCGCACGGCCATCCTGTCCGTCTCCACCGGCAACCCGTTCCTCGGGTACCAGATCACGGGATTCGACAACTGGGTGCAGGTCCTGACCGGGGACGAGCTACCCCGGGCACTTCTCAACACGCTCGTCTACGCAGCGGTGGTGCTGCTCGGCGTGCCGCTGGCGATGATCGCGGCCGTCCTGTTGCACCAGCGCGGTCTGCGCTTTCGCGGGTTGTTCCGCGTCCTCTACTTCCTGCCCGTGGTCACGATGCCCGCGGCCGTGGCCATGGTCTGGCGCTACATCTACAACGGCGACTTCGGTCTCCTCAACGAAGTCCTCGCGACCATGGGCCTGCCGACGACGGCGTGGGTCGCCGACCCGAGAACCGCGCTCTACGCCGTCGCCGTGGTGGGGATCTGGATGGGCCTTGGCACCAACCTGATCATTCTCGCCGCCGGACTCGAGGCGATCCCGGACAGCGTCACCGAGGCCGCAATGCTCGACGGCGCAGGCCCAGTTCGGCGGTTCGCGTCGATCACCGCTCCGCTGCTGTCTCCGTCGGTCTTCCTCGTGAGCGTCCTGTCCGTGATCGGCTCCTTGCAGATGTTCGACCTGCTCTTCGTGATGCTCGGCCGGACGAACCCGGCGCTCGCCGACAGCAAGACGATCGTCTACCTGTTCTACGAGGAGGCCTTCGTGCGCAGCGACCGGCCGCTCGGCGCGGTGATCGCGCTGGTCACCCTGGTCGTCACGCTCATCGTGACCGCGATCCAGTTCCGGCTCCAGCGACGGTGGGTGCACTATGCCTGAGCGGAGCCGACCGGGCCGGGGCCAGGACGCTCGAGCGGGGCTGCGGGCCGGCCGGGTGGCCACCTACCTGGTGCTCGCAGTCGGTGCGCTACTGATGGTGGCCCCGTTCCTGTGGCAGTTCCTCACCTCGGTGAAGTCGCTCCGGGAGTCCACCGTGGCGCCGCCGGTGATCTGGCCGAGCGCGTGGCACTGGGAGAACTACCAGCGCATCTTCGACGTGCTGCCCGTCGAGACGATGGCGGTGAACAGCCTGCTTGCGTTGATCCTGCGGGTCACCGGCCAGCTCCTCATCGCCTCGCTCGCCGCGTTCTGTTTCGCCCGGCTCCGGTTCCCGCTGCAGCGGGCCTTGTTGACGCTGTTCCTGGCCACCCTGATGGTGCCGCCACAGCTGTTCATCATTCCGCAGTACGAGGTGATCCGGGACCTGAACTGGCTGAACACGATCCAGGCGCTCGCCCTGCCCGGGATCTTCTCCTCGTTCGGGATGTTCATCCTGTACCAGTTCATGCGGTCCCTGCCGGTCGAGCTGGACGAGGCGGCCCGGATCGACGGCGCCAACCCGTGGCAGATCTACCGGCGGATCATCCTGCCGTTGTGCATCCCTGCCCTGGCGGCGGTCACCATCATGACGTCGCTGTTCTCCTGGAACGACCTGCTCTGGCCGCTGGTCATCAACACCGACCCCAGCCGGATGACCCTCCCGGTCGGGTTGGCCACGCTCCAAGGAGCCCAGGGCACCGACTATCCGGTCCTGATGGCCGGATCCCTACTCGCGATCCTGCCGATGGTGCTGATCTTCGTGCTGCTGCAGAAGCAGTTCATCCAGGGCATCGCCATGTCCGGCTCCAAGTAGCCACCACCGTCCGAACAGAATGACCTGAGGAGCGCCGTGACAAGGAATGCAGCATCGATCGAGCACCTGCGCCGAGGCGGGACCAGTGTGGTCCTCAATCTGGACGGCGGGCGCTTGCCTCGCATCCTGCACTGGGGTGCCGATCTTGGGAACCTGGACGAAGCAGCACTGCTCAGTTACGCCGGCGCCGTGGAACCGACCATCGGTGACAGCGCGGTGACCTACCCCCAGCCCGTACCGGTGGTTCCCACACTGGCCGAAGGCTGGCTCGGTCGCCCCGGGATCGCCGGCAGCCGTGGCGGGCGGGCGTTCGCGCCACTGTTCCGTGAGGCACGCTCCACCGTGGACGACGTCGACGGCACGGTCCGCATCCGGACGACCGCGACCGATCTCGCCTCGGAGCTGCAGATCGACATCACGACCGAGCTGGGGCTCAGCGGGCTGCTCCGGATCGCGATGGAGCTGACCAACACCGGCACGGACGACTACCGGCTCGACGCCGTCGAGGTCGCGTTGCCGCTGCCCTCCGAAGCCGGCGAGATCCTGGACCTCACGGGGCGCTGGGCCCTCGAGCGAGTCCCGCAACGGCATCCCCTCCAGGTCGGATCGTGGGTCCGGGAGAGCCGTGGCGGAAAGCCGGGACTCGACCATACGACGATGCTCACCGCCGGGGAGCCATCCTTCGGGTTCCGCAAGGGCCGGGTCTGGGGTGTCCACCTGGGATGGAGCGGCAACCAGGTGCTGGCAGCCGAACTCATGCCCGCCGGGACCCGGTCGCTGCGCGCGGGCGAGGTGCTTCTGCCGGACGAGGTGGTGCTGGCGCCGGGGGAGACCTACCGTTCCCCGTGGGTCTACGGCTCGTGGGGCGAAGGGCTCGATGAGCTGGCATCCCGGGTGCACCGGCACCTTCGGGCGCGACCCACGCACCCGCGCTCTGCCCGTCCGGTGGTGCTCAACACCTGGGAGGCCGTGTACTTCGACCACGACCCGGAGCGGCTGACCATCCTGGCGGAGCAGAGCGCCGCGCTCGGCATCGAGCGGTTCGTGGTCGATGACGGCTGGTTCCTGGGCCGCCGCGACGACACCCGTGGCCTGGGTGACTGGCTGGTGGATCCGGCCGTCTGGCCCGACGGCCTGGAGCCGCTGGCGGCCCGGGTACACGAGCTCGGCATGGAGTTCGGGCTCTGGGTCGAGCCCGAGATGGTCAATCTCGACTCGGACCTGGCCCGCGAGCATCCGGAGTGGGTCTTCGACGCCGGGCACGGTCCCGGTCTGCCCTCGCGCTACCAGCATGTTCTGGACCTCACGCACGAGGAGGCCTACGCCCTGGTGCTGGAGCGGATCTCGGCCGTGGTGGATCGGCTCGCCATCGACTTCCTCAAGTGGGACCACAACCGCTACCTGACCGACGCCGGGCACTCCCGCGATGGCCGACCCGCCGTGCGGAGGCAGACCCAGCAGGCGTACCGGATGATGGATGAGTTGCGCTCGCGGCACCCCGGTCTGGAGATCGAGTCCTGCGCCAGCGGCGGCGGCCGGATCGACCTCGGCGTGCTCGAGCACACCGACCGGGTCTGGCCGAGCGACTGCAACGACCCCCACGACCGGGTCGACATCCAGCGGTGGACCGGCCTCCTGGTACCTCCCGAGCTCCAAGGCACCCACATCGGCGCCATGGAGTCGCACACCACCCACCGCGTCGCACCACTGGACTTCCGCGCAGCGACAGCGTTCTGGGGCCACTTCGGGATCGAGCTCGACATCGCCTCGCTCCAGCCGGAGGAGACCGAGGCGGTCCGCAACTGGATCCACCAGCACCGGGCCATGCGCGACCTGCTCCACAGCGGTGACGTGGTGCACGCGGACACCCAGCCCGCCGTCCGCCTCGAGGGCGTGGTCGCAACCGATCGACGTTCGGCGCTCTTCCAGTTCGTGGTCCTGGACCGACCGCCGGTCTGGCCGCCGGAGAGGTTGCGGTTCCCCGGCCTCGACCCGGACCTGACGTATCGGGTCACGGAGTTCACAGCTGGCGCGCCGGCGCCCCGGGACCAGTGCGCGCCATGGCTCGCGACCGGGGTCACTCTGCCGGGGCGCGTGCTCGCCGAGGCCGGCGTCGAGGCACCCTCGCTCGACGTCGATCGCTCCATGCTGTTGCGGCTTGAGGTGCCGTCGGGCCCTGCCCGCCGCACGCGAACCGGCTGAGGAGCGTGCCCGCCTGAACCAGCACGAGGCCCCCTGCGGTCGCGGCGACCTCGCGCCGTCGGGCATTGAGATGACGGAGCCAGCGACGAGCGCCTCTTCCCCGGTCGTTGCTCATGCCTGCACCGGCTCGGTCTCCCTCCCGGGCGGGGCGTCGACGCGCTCCGCAACGGCGACGTTGACGAGTTCGCCGATGCCGTCGATTCTCGTCGTGAGGGCCTGACCGGCCTGGAGGTACCGGCCGGGCTTGCGTGCGTGTCCAACCCCGCCCGGCGTGCCGGTGGCGATGATGTCCCCTGGGTTGAGAGTGACGATGGTGGAGATGTACTGCACAAGGTCGACCGCGCCGAAGACGAGGTCGTCGAGCGGGGTGCGCTGGACCTCCTCGCCGTCCAGGAGGGTCACCAGCTGAGCGCCGTCGGGCATCTCGTCCGGGGTGGCCAGTACGGGACCGAGCGGGGTCGAGCTCTCCCAGGTCTTGCCCTGGAGCCACTGCGTGCTGCGGTACTGGAAGTCACGCATCGTGACGTCGTTCAGGACCGAGTACCCGGCGATCGCGGCGGCCGCCTGCTCGGCGTCCGCGCGGCGCACGGTCGCGCCGATGACGACGGCGAGCTCGCCCTCCCAGTCGACCTTGTCCGACTCCGGCGGGAGCTGGATCTCATCACGGGCGCCGATGAGCGCCTCCGGGTATTTGGCGAACAGGGTCGGATGCTCGGGCAGCTCGCGCCCCATCTCCAGGATGTGGTTCCGGTAATTCAGCCCCACGCAGACGATCTTGGCCGGCGTGAGGACCACAGGGGCCAGGTCGGCCGAGTCCATGGCGTGGACGGCGCCGGTCGCACCGGCGACGCCGGCGAGGTGTCCGCGACGCAGCAGGTCGCCGACGTCGGCGTAGCCCTCCAGTTCGACGGCGGTGGCGCCGTCAACTCGGGCGGCGACGCTCTCGCCGCCGCCCAGGCGAATGGTGGTCAGTTTCATGGTTGCCTCCGTAGGCGTGCGCACGGTCGTGAAGACGCTCCATGATCCGGAGCCGGCCCGACGAACCTCAGAAGGATCGGGGCAATCCCAGGAGCCGTTCGCCCAGGTTGTTGCGGAGCATGTCGTTGTTGATCGGTGCAAAGACCCAGAGACGGACGTCGCGCCACCAGCGCTGGATGGGCAGGTCGCGGCTCAGCCCCATCCCGCCGAAGATCTCCATTCCGTCCTGGGTGACCTTCACGGCCGCCTCGGATGCCGCGACCTTTGCCATCGAGGACAGGTTGTCGGCGCGCCCGCCGGCGGACTCGATCGCCGCCGCCCGCACGAGCAGGCCTCGGGCCGCCTCGATCGCTAGGGCGCCGTCCACCAGCCGGTGCTGCACCGCCTGGAAGGCGCCGAGCGTCGATCCGAACGCCTTCCGGTCCCGGGCATGCGAGACGGTCGCGTCGAGGGCACCCCGCGCCGCGCCGATGGCGCCGGCGGCCGCGTTGATGCGCTCTCGGTTGAGCGTGGACAGGACCTGACGGAACCCTGAACCAGCCACCCCGACCACGGCCGATGCCGGGAGGTGGACGTCCTCGAACCGGATCTCGGTGGTGTCGAACCCGCGGATCGACGCCGTGGGCAGCACCGTGGGGCTCAGACCCGGCGTCTGCCCCGGCACCAGCAGCATCGTCACGCCGTCGATGGAGGACCGCTCCGGCTCTGCCGTGCGCGCGAGCACGAGAAGGAAGTCGGCGGTGTTGGTGCCCCCGATCCAGCGCTTGTGGCCGTCGAGGACCCAGCCGCCTTCGACCTGGCTGGCCGAAGTGCTCATCACCCGGGCGATGTCCGTGCCGCCGTCGGGCTCGGTGAGGGCGAAGGACAGCTTCGCCTCACCCTTCACCAGCCGGGTCAGCCACTGGCGCCGCTGCTCCTCGGTCCCGAACGAGGAGAGAATATGGACGCCCATGTAGTGGACGATCAGGTAGACCGCCATCGATGTAGGCCCGGCCGCCAACTCCTCGATCACGACCGCTTGTTCCTGGATGTCCCCGCTGCCGCCGTACGCCGCGTCCGCGCCGATGGCCAAGATGCCGTCTGCAGCGAGCGCCCGGTACAGCACCTCATCGAACTCCTCGCGCTCGTCGAGTTCGAGGACCCGCTCCGGCGGTGCCACCTCCGTGACCAGTTCCCGCACCCGTGCGCGGAGAGCGGCGCGCGCAGCGGTGTCGGCAATGGGGTCCGCCGCCAGGCCTGGCTCGTCCGTGAGGACGGCGGCCCGGGGGCTGACAGTGCTCGGCTGCGGCATGTGTCTCTCCTGTGAGCGGATGGGGTGCGGTTGGAACGAGTGTGAAGCCTCAGGCCAGATGGGGCGCGGGCCGGTCGGCGTCCATGGCGTCGAGGGGGACCTCGACCTCTTCGGTGATGAGCCACTTCAGGTCGCCGATGAAGTGCGCCTCATGCGCGAAGAGTTCCGCGGACCGCTCACGGTCGAAGGCGATGGCGATGTCCTTGAGCGAGTCGAACCACAGCTCGGCCACACCGTCAGCCGGCCACGGGGTGGGATGGTCGATCGCGACGTTCTGCCGATAACGCCGAACCCCGTGCAGGCGCCTGACGAAGGCTGGATGGTCCTCCTGCCAGTGCCGGAGGAACTCCTCCCGGGTCAGGCCGTCCTTGCGCACGATGATGGCGATGATCTTGTACACGGGGTGGCCTCGCCTCAGACCGGGGTGACGGCCTGGCGCCGCGTGACGGGAACCGCTGGACGCCTCTTGTAGAGCTGAAGGCGTCGGGTGAGCTCGCCTCGCAGTTCGTCGGTTGGCGTCACCGCCTCGACCGCGTTGGCATCGGCGATCTTGAAGACGTCGATGCCTTCGGCGTACTCGGCCTGCTTCTGCTCGACGAACGCTCGGCGCTCCTCGGGATCCTCAATGGCGTGGATCTGGTTGTAGTAGACGCCGTTGACGGCAGCGTCCGGTCCCATCAGGGCGGGTCGCGCGGTGGGCAGGGCGATAACGGCGTCAGGGTGCATCGGCGCTCCGGACATTGCGAGATACCCGCCGCCGTACGCCTTGCGCACCAGCACCGTGATCCGAGGAACCCGGCACTCGGAGACCGCGAAGATCATCTTCGCCCCGTGCCGGATGATGCCCTGGCGTTCGACAGCCGATCCGATCATGTACCCGGCGATGTCGACGAGGAAGACGATCGGGACGTTGTAGGCGTTGCAGATCCAGATGAACCGTGCGGCCTTGTCGGAGGAGTCCGGGAAGATCGTCCCACCCATGTGCTTGGGCTGGTTGGCCACCAGGCCGACGGGCTGGCCGTTGATCCGCGCGAAGCCGGTCAGCATCTCGGGCGCGAAGAGTTCCTTGTATGGGAAGAACGAGCCCTCGTCGACCAACGATTCGACGAACTCCTCCATGTCGAAGACCTCCGCCTCCCGTAGCGGCACGATCTCGCTGAGCAGGCGCCCGTCGCGGGGCTCGGCGGGGGCGGCGACAGGTGCAGGCTTCTCCCAGTTCGACGGCAGGAAGGACAGCCACACCCGGAGGGCAGCGATCGCCTCCTCGTCGTCGTCAACGGCCACGTCGCCGAGCCCGGAGACGGTGCAGTGCATGTCCGCGCCGCCCATCTCCTCGAGCGTCACCTTCTCGCCCGTCACCATCTCGGCCAGCCGCGGTGAACCGAGGTAGGCAGTGGCGTGGCCACGGACCATGATGGTGAGGTCGCACAGCGCCGGGACGTAGGCGGAGCCGGCCGGGGACGGGCCGAAGAGAGCGCAGACCTGCGGGACCCGACCGGAGATCTGCACCTGGTTGTAGAAGATGTTGCCCCAGGCGTGCCGCCCGGCGAAGCTCTCGAGCTGCTCGTCGATGCGTGCGCCAGCGGAGTCGAAGAGGTAGATGATCGGGATGCCCGCCGCGACCGCCGTCTCCTGCGCGAACGTGATCTTCTCGAAAGTGCGCTTGCCCCAGGTGCCGGCCTTGACGCTGTAGTCGTTCGCGATCACGCAGACCTGGCGACCGTCGACGTTTCCGTAGGCGCAGACGACGGCGTCACCGGGCAGGTTCTCCGAGTACCGGGCAAGGAGCCCGTCCTCGATGTAGTCCTCGTTGTCGAAGAGCAGCTTGAGTCGTTCGCGAACGAGCAGCTTGCCCGAAGCCTTGATCTTGTTCCGATTCCTCTCGGCGCCACCCAGACGCGCCAGGCGGAGTGTCTCTGTCAGGGTGTCGTGCACCGTGCGTGCCGTGGCCGACGGCGGCGTCTCTACCGCCGTCGCGCTGTCGCGGACCGTCATCGTTGACCCTCCAGTACATGGGACTGTTCCTACTAACGAGCGTACGCTAGCCTGAGCGCGAAGGAAAGGTACTCCGCCGACGTCGCTCGGCAGATGGCCTTCATATCGACAAGGGAGTCTTGGATGAACCAGGTGGCGGCAGGGGCGCGTGACCTAGGGACGGCAGGCGAAAAGGGCCCACCCGACCACTATTGGGACGCGCTCGAGGTGGGTGACCGGCTGCGTACCACGGGGATCACCGTCACCGAGTCGCACCTGGTGGCCTGGGCCGGCATCACCGGTGACGTCGTGCAGTTCCACCTCGACGCCGAGCACGCCGCGAGCACTCAGTTCGGCCAGCGAATCGCGCACGGCCCGTTCACTCTCTCGGTCGCCTTGGGCCTGCTGACGCAGACCGGCTACTTCGGCAACGTCGCCGCCTGGCTTGGCCTCGACGAGGTTCGGGCCCGTCGGCCGGTCCTGATCGGGGACACGATCTCGGCCCGTGCCGTCGTCCGTACGTCCCGCCCGTCCAGAAAAGGTCATCAGGGCATCTGGACCATCGACTACATCGTCCTCAATCAGCGGGACGAGGAAGTCATGACGTTCACGTCCAGTTTCCTCGTCCAGCGCAGGCCCACTGAGAACCTCGAGCCCACCGCATCGGAGGAATCGTGACCGTTCTTTCACCCGCCGTCCGCCGGGCGCCGCTCGTCGACCACATCGTGATCTCCCGCAGTCTCGCCACCGACGTCGTTCTCGTCCTGGCCGGTGTCACGCTCGTCGCACTGCTCGCGCGGGTGGAGGTCCCGCTGTGGCCGGTGCCGATCTCGGGGCAGACTCTCGGGGTCATGCTGGTCGGTGCGTCGCTCGGCGCGCGCCGAGCGACGGCGGCGCTCACCTCCTATCTGCTCCTTGGCCTGGCGGGGCTGCCCGTGTTCGCCGGCGGGACCGGCGGGCTGTTGTCGGTGACGAAGCCGTCGTTCGGGTTCATAATCGGCTTCATCTTCGCCGCGGCGTTCATCGGCTGGCTCGCCGAGCGCCGGTGGGACGAGCGGCCGCTGCTGTCGATCGCCGGCTTCTTCGGCGCCAGCATCATCCCGTTCCTGGTGGGCGTGCCCTACATGGGTGCCGTGCTCGCCAGCCTCGGGCTGGCTCACGACCCTCGCACGCTCATCGAACTCGGGGTGACCCCCTTCATCGTCGGCGGGGTCATCAAGTGGGTCATCGCTGCCGCCACGATGCCCCTCGCGTGGCGGGTCGTGCGAGCGTTCGACCGCGCCGGGAAGCCATAACGGCAACCGGCGCAGCTGACCATCCCGTGACGTTTCAACACCACGAAGGAACGCAGTTTCACCGAAAGGAGCACGCATCATGACTCAGACACCCAGCACCCTCAAGAAGTTGACGGTCCAGCGCAAGGACGAGTTGCCGGAGGCCCCGGGGCAGACGGCGAACGCCCGCCGACTGTCGGGTGTGAGCAAGGAGAACACGGAGGTCGCGGGCCTCTGGTTCGGGAAGGTCTACACCGGCCCGGGCGAGGTCTCCGACCCCCATCACCACGGCGAGGCCGAGACGGGTGGGTACGTCCTCAAGGGCAACGGCTTCATCCGGTTCGGCGAGCGCTACGAGGACATCCTCTACATGGCCGAAGGTGATTTTGTGTACGTCCCGCCCTTCGTGCCGCACATCGAGGGCAACCTCAGCCGCACCGAGGAACTCATCTGGATGACAACCCGCACACCCGACAACATCGTCGTCAACCTCACCGACCAGGACGTCGCCGATATCGACATCAAGTACGTCGACTGACGGCTGCCCGTCCTCACCACGACGGCCCTGGTACCGCATCGGTACCGGGGCCGTCAGGCTCCGCGGGCGGTCTCGGCTCGCCCAGCGTCGAGGTCAGCCCACCCAGCTCACATCGGGACCGAGGACGTCGTACTCCGGTGCCGGTCCACGGTTGACCAGCGGGTCGATCCTGGTGCGCACCAGGCGGGAGAAACTGATGAGCCACCGCCCGTCAACCCGGCGATACTCCTCCTCGTAGTACCCGTAGCCCCGGATCCCGTACATGGCGGGGACGTCGACATCCTTGTAGATGCGGCTGCCCGTGTCCCAGGTGAGGTAGTCGTGCATCGACCAAACCCCGCGCGCGGTGTCGGGGCCGGTCGCCCCGAGGCGCGGCATGAACCCCTGATGGGTGCTCTGCACGTCCGCAAGGAAGGCCGACACAGTCGCGACGAAGTCGGCGGGCCCGTCCGCGCCGAACGCGAAACCCTCGAACGACGCGTCCGAGGCGAAGAGTTCGACGAGTCTGGCCCATTGCTTGGTATCGAGATAGTAGAAGTAGCGCGCCTTGAGCGTCGAGATCTCGTGAGCGTCGGCGGCGGGGAGGATGTCGGGCATGGCGTGCTCCGTCCTATGGGGCGCGACCTCGTGTCGGTGCGCAAATGTCGGGTCGGTCAGGTCTCCGCACACTCGGTACGGTGCACGAGAGGTGGGGGGGGGGGGGGGGCCCCCCCCCCCCCCCGGGGGGGGGGGGGGGGGGGGGGGCCGGGGGGGGGGGCGGCGCGGGACGCC
>NZ_JAGSHT010000005.1 GCF_019947135.1 Occultella gossypii
GGCCGGCCCCCCCCCCCGGGGGTTGGGCCCTCTTGTGGTGGGGGTGCTGCCGCCCCCCCCCACCTCTCGTGTGCGGTTGACGCGTGCGCTAGTCAGTAGGTCTTGACGACGCTGTACGCCCCGTCGGCCACCTCGAGAACTGCGAGTCCGCCCAGTTCGACCGAGCCGTGGAACTCCGGGGTGTAGGTGTAGATCGCGTTGACGCCGACGACCGCCTGCGTGTTGTTCTCGAGCGAGTCGCGGATGGCGTCACGGGTGGCCTGGACATCCGCCGGGTCATGCTCTGCGGCGGCCTCGATGGCGTTGACGAGCAGGATGGAGCCATCCCAGCCGTTGGCGGCGTACTGGCCCGCCACCTCCCCGTAGGCCTCCTCGAAGGTGTCAACGAGAGTATTGGTCACCTCGTACTGCGGGTCGCCGGCTTCGAGCGAACTGGCCGCGAGCACGACCGAACCCTGGACGAACGTCCCGTCGGCAGCAGACCCGGCGTTCTCGATGTAGGCCTGCGAGCCCGCACCTGGGGAGTTGAAGAGCACGGGCTCGAAGTTGATCGACTCCGCGCTCTTGGCCACGACGGCGTTGGCGGGGTTCACGGCCCACACGAGCACGGCTTGCGGATTGCCCTCGCTCAGCGTCCCCAACTGGGCTGTCACATCGGTCGCCGTAGCGTCGAACGCCTCGATGCCGGTGACCTCGATACCGACCTCTGCAGCCACCGCCTCGATGTTGTTGGCCGGGTCCTGCCCATAGCCGTCGTTGGTGTGCAGCAGGCCGACGCTCGTCCAACCCTGAGCCGCCGCGAACTCCAACTGTGCCCGGAGCGACTCGTTGGTGCCGGAGTACTGCTTGAAGATGTAGCCCGCCTCCGCTGCCGGCTCGACGATGCTGCTCGAGGACGCCAAGGCGATCGTCGGGACCTGCAGGTCGCCGCTGAACGGGCGCAGGGCGATGGACTCGCCGCTCGAACTCGGTCCGAGGATGGCATGGACGTTCTCCTCGATGGCCAGCTTCCGGAACTGGTTGACCGCGTTGCTCTCATCGCTGCCACTGTCGAGCACCACAAGCTCGACAGGTCGGCCGTCGATGCCGCCGCCGTCGTTGATCTGCTCGAAGTACAGCTCGATCGCCTGCTGTTCCGGGACACCGAGCGCGGCATAGCTCCCGGTGAGACCGACCAGGACTCCGATCCTGTAGGGGTCGTCGCCGCCGTCGGTGTTGCCGGGGGTGTCGCCGCCGCAGGCCACGGTTCCGAGCATGAGGGCGGCGGCGCCCAGCATGGTGACTACTCGACGCCTGCTCGGCGTCCGGGTGCTCATCTTCATTGATCAGGCCCTTCGATGTTGTGGAGGGGTTCTTACGGTTGGTGGGGGAGGGAGCTTCGGTCGGACCGGCTGGACGAGGCGAGATGATCCATTGACATCCTGATCGCCGTCGGCATACCGTTCATCCAAGCGAACAATCGTTCGTACGTCAAGGTACGATCTGACATCCATCCACAGAACCCGTGCTCCCAGCGGTGGCCAAAGGAGGCTTCAGTTGGACGTCCTCATGCAGTCGGTGCTCACCGCACTCGCGCTCGGCGCCCTCTACGGTGCGCTGGGTATCGGATTCGTCATCGTCCACCGCCTGACGGGGATGGTGAACTTCGCCATGGGCGACATCGCCGTCGCCGGGGCGTTCGGAGCCGTCGTGGCCTCGTCCGTGCTGCCGCCCCTGGCCGCCATCGGCGTCGGCGCCCTCACCGGCGCGGTGGTGAGCGTGCTCATGTACCACCTCGCGATCCACCCGCTCCGGCACCAGAGCCTGATGGTCCAGACGATCGTGACCCTCGGCGTCGGCATTGCGATCCGGTCCGCGATCCAGCTGATCTTCGGCACCGGGCCGCGCCAGTTCGAACCGATCACCTCGGGCAGCTCGCTGACCATTCTGGGCGGGAGCATCCCCCTACAGTCCCTGTGGCTCGTCGGCCTGACCGTCGTCGGCTACCTCGGGCTCGCATTCTTCTTCGACCGCACACTCTCGGGCAAGGCGCTCAGCGCGTTCTCGGTCAACGCGTACGCCGCCGGCGTGGTGGGCATCTCACTGACCGTCATGGCCACGATCGCGTTCGCCCTCTCCGGAGCGATCGCCGGCGGCGTGCTCGCCGCGCAGGTGCCGACGTCGTTCATCACCGCCGGTGCCGGTCTCGCCCTGGGCCTCAAGGGGTTCATCGCCGCCATCCTGGGGGGCTTCGAGAAGCTCGGCCTGACCCTGGTCGGTGGCTTCATCGTGGCGCTGGTCGAAGTCCTCGTGGCCCGGAACGTCTCAGCGGCCCAGGCGTCGACGATCGTGTTCCTCCTCCTCATCGTCCTGCTCGTCGTGCGCCCGCAGGGCCTCACGCGGAAGGTGGCTGCAGACCGTGTCTGAACTCCGTTCCCCGCTCACCCTCTCCTGGCGCCACGGCGTCGCCGCCGCGGTCTGGATCGGCATCGTCCTGCTATTCGCGGGCCTCGCGAACGCCTACTACGCCGGCCTGGGCGCCACGGTGGGGATTCTCGCCCTCCTGGCCCTCGGGATGGTGCTCGTAACGGGCTACGCGGGTCAGTTCTCCCTCGCGGTCGGCGCGTTCTACGGCATCGGCGCCTACGGCTCGACCCTGCTGACCGTCAAGTACGGCTGGTACGGGCTCGTCGCGCTGGTCCTCGCCGCGACCGTCGCCGGCGTGCTGGGCTACGCCATCGCCCGTCCTCTGTTCCGTCTTCGCGGTCACTTCCTCGCGATGGCCACGTTGGCCCTGACCGAGGTCTTCTACCTCTCGGTCAACAACGCCGGCTTCACGGGCGGGTCGACCGGCATGGGTGGCATCCAGCCGCTCGACCTCTTCGGGTTCTCGCTAAGCAGCAGCGCCAGCCACGTCGTCGTCAACTGGGTCGTCGTCGGGCTCGTCGTGTGGGGCATCCTCACCCTGCGCAAAGGCCGCGAGGGCCGTGCTTTGCTGGCGATCCGTGGTCACGAGGCCGCGGCAGCCGCTGCCGGTGTCAACATCCCGTCCGCCAAGGCCCGGGTGTTCACGGCGTCCGCGGTCATCAGCGCCGTGGCCGGGTCGCTGTACGCGCACCAGTATCTGTACGTGAATCCGCCGCCGTTCGGGCTGCAGACCGCGATCGACGTGCTGATGATCGCCGTCCTCGGCGGCATGCGCAGCCCGTGGGGCGCCGTCATCGGCGCCATCGCCCTCGAAGTCATCTACCAGGGCATTGAAGCCATCCTGCCGGGCCTATTGGGCACGGGCGCGGTCGGTGCCGGGCAGCAGCTCATCATCGGACTGCTCCTCGTGGTGATCCTCGTCGTCCGTCCCGACGGCATCGCGGGCGCTCTCGGGGATCTGATCGGATTCGTCCGCCGTCGTCTGGGCGGGGACCGCGCGCCGGAGGCAGTGGCGCCGACGACCACCCAGACCAGCACCGACATGCGTGCGCTGCGCCGCCAGGAGGACGAGGCCGGCCCAGTCAGCCCGGGCTCCGTCGTGCTCTCCGCCCGCGGGCTGCTCAAGCGGTACGGCGGCGTCACCGCCGTCGACGACGTCGACCTCGACATCCACGAGGGCGAGGTCCTGGCCGTGATCGGCCCCAACGGTGCCGGCAAGTCCACGCTGGTCAACATGCTCTCGGGTAACACCCCGCCGACGGCAGGGACCGTGACGATCGGCAACGTCGAGACGACCAGCATGCGCGCCCACGAGGTGGCCCGGCACAGGCTCAGCCGCACGTTCCAGACCCCGTGCCTCTTCGAGGGGATGGACGTCGCCGCCACCGTCAAGGTCGGTGCCCACCTGCGCGGCAACGTCGGCATGCTCCGCTCCTCGATCCCGACGCCCGCCGCCGTCCGCGAGGAACGACGGCTGGCGGACGAGACACAGGCCGTTCTGACCCGGCTCGACCTGGCCCACCTCGCCGACCGCGACGCGAAGAACCTCTCGCTCGGTCAACAGAAGATCGTCGAGGTTGCCCGCGCCCTGGTCGGCCAACCGCGGCTCATACTCCTCGACGAGCCGTGCGCGGGGCTCAACAAAGCCGAGAAGGCCTCGCTGATGCAGCTGCTGCGGGCATTGGGGCGTGAGGGGCTCGCCGTGCTCGTCATCGAGCACGACATGGAGTTCGTCATGGCGAGCGCCGACCGGGTCCACGTCCTCAACTTCGGCAAAACTCTCCGGGTCGGCACGCCGGACGAGGTGCAGAACGACCACGCCGTCATCGATGCCTACCTGGGCGTCGCGACCGACGCCGACGAGGCCGCAGAGTCCGTGGAGGTGACTCACTGATGTCCGATGCCCTGGCTGTCAGCAACCTGTCCTTCTACTACGGTCGTGCCCAGGTTCTCGACGACCTCTCCTTCACGGTCGCCGCAGGGGAGATCGTCACGATCATCGGCCCGAACGGTGCCGGTAAGTCCACCCTGCTCAACGTCATCGCCCGCAGCCACCGACTGCGCCGCGGCGCGGTGGCAGTCGCCGGGACGAGCACATCCCGCATGAGCCAGAGCCAGGTGGTCCGCACCGGATGCAGCCTCGTGCCGGAGGGCCGGCAGGTCTTCTCCACGCTGTCCGTCGCGGACAACCTCCTGCTCGGCGGATACACGCGGCGCCGGGACAACACGACCAAGAAGCTCCTGCGCGAGGTCTACGACCTGTTTCCACGGTTGGAGGAACGCTCGCACCAACTGGCCGGCACGCTCTCCGGTGGCGAGCAGCAGATGCTCGCCGTCGGCCGCGCCTACATGAGCCAGCCCAAGGTCATGCTCCTGGACGAGCCGAGCCTCGGCCTGTCACCTCAGATGACCGAACTCGTCATGAAAGTACTCAAGCGGATGCGCGACGAGAACGGCCTGACGATCGTCCTCGTCGAGCAGAACGCCCGCGCCGCGCTGGCCCTCGCCGACCGCGGCTACCTCCTCAACGCCGGAAAGTTCGTCCTGGAGGGCACCGCCGCTGCCCTGCGCGGCGACCCCGCCGTCAAACACATCTACCTCGGCGGCGCGAGCTCGACCGAACAGGTCGAGGGCCCGCTGGCGGACTCGCTCGCGGCGGAGCTCGCAGAGTGAACGACGCAGCGGGCGTCGTCACCGCGACCAGCCTGGCCCAGCGGGCAGCCTGGCGACGGCGGGAGGCACCCGCGGTGGAACAGGTGCGCCCGGGGGTATGGGCCATCCCGGTGCCCGTGCCCAACCCGATCCGGTTCACATACGCCTACCTCGTGCGTGGGGCCCGCGAGAGCGTCCTGATCGACCCGGGTGCCGACACCGACACCGCGTGGGCAGCGCTCACGAACGCCTTCGCCGCAATCGGGTTCGATACGGCGAACCTCACCGGCATCGTCGTCACCCACTTCCACTTCGACCATTGGGAGATGGCGGACCGGCTCGCGGCCGCGACCGGTGCGTGGATCGCCCTCAGCCGCACGGAGCGGGACTGGATCGCCGGTATGACCGCGGCTGATCTCAGCCACGAGACCGCCTACGAGCGGTTCCGCCACTGGGGCGCTCCAGAGGCGGAGGCCACCGCGCTCGCCGGCAGTGAGGACTACGCCGAGACGCTGCGCTACACCGTGCCCACCTTGCTGCTCGAACACGACCAGCGCCTCCCGATCGCGGGCACCGACCTGAAGGTCCTGCTCACCCCCGGTCACAGCCCGGGCCATCTGTGCCTGGTGGACACCGAGCGCAACCTGCTCTTCGCCGGCGACCACGTCCTCCCGGGCATCACCCCTCATGTAGCGCTCAACCCGTTCGGCTCCGAGGACCCCCTCGGGGAGTACCTCGAGAGCCTGAACCTCCTCCTGCCACACCACGGCGCGGAGGTTCTTCCCGCGCACGAGTACCGCTTCGTCGGTGTGGCCGCGCGCGTGCGTGAGCTTCGCCGAGCGGTCGACGACCGGCTCGACGAGCTGCACGGCCTGGTCGCCGAAAACCCCACCGCGAGCGTGTGGGATCTCGCCCATGCGCTGACGTGGTCGCGTGGCTGGGACGGGCTGAACACGCTGGGGCGCCGCATGGCGATGGGCGAGACCGCCGCCCACCTGAACCACCTCGCCCGCGGATATCCCTTACCCACCGCCCAGCAGGCCAGGGCGTCCCTGCCCTGACCGTCCGCGCACCCCTCGCGGCACCCCTCAGCACCAAGGAGAATCACCCATGGCCAGCAAGGCACCGCCCCGGCTCTTCGAGCCGCTCACCCTGCGCGACCTCACCGTCGCGCACCGCCTGTGGGTGGCCGCCATGTGCCAGTACTCCGCGGTCGACGGCGTACCTCAGCCCTGGCACCTCGCCCATCTGGGATCTTTCGCGATCGGCCGCGCGGGCCTGATCCTCACTGAGGCGACCGCCGTCGCCCCGGAGGGCCGCATCTCGAGCAGCGACGCCGGCATCTGGACGGACGAACAGGCCGGGGCCTGGGCTCCGATCGTGGGGTTCGTCCACAGCCAGGACGTTCCCATCGTCGTACAGCTCGCGCACGCGGGCCGGAAAGCCTCGACCAAGCCGCCCTACCTCGGCCGCGGCTACCAGCCGCCCGAGGAAGGCGGCTGGGAGACCGTCGGCCCTTCTCCATCCGCCTACGGCCGGCTCCCCGCGCCCCGGGCATTGACGAAGCCCGAGATCGCAGTCGCCGTCGAACTGTTCGTTGCGGCGGCCCGACGGTCCGTCGCCGCGGGGTTCGACGGCGTCGAGTTGCACGCCGCGCACGGTTACCTCTTCCACCAGTTCCTCTCTCCGCGCTCCAACCAGCGCGAGGATGAGTACGGCGGGTCCTTCGAGAATCGCGCCCGGTTCCTCCTCGAGGTGGTCGACGGCGTGCGCGCGGTCCTGCCGGCGGGCATGCCGCTGTTCGTGCGACTCTCCGCCACCGACTGGGTCGAGGAGGGGTGGGACGGTGCGGACTCTGCTCGGTTGGCCCCCCTGCTCGAGGAGCGTGGCGTCGACTTCCTCAGCATCTCCTCGGCTGGTAACGACCATCGTCAGGAGATCCCGGTCGGTCCCGGATACCAGCTTCCACTTGCTCGTCAGGTGAGGGCCGCCGCCTCGGTGCCGGTCGGAGCCGCGGGCCTGATCACCTCACCGGTGCAGGCGGAAAGCGCGATCGTCGACGGCGCCACGGACGTCGTCCTGGTCGCGCGGCAGTTCCTCCGCGAGCCAGGCTTCGCCCTGCGCGCGGCCGCCGAGCTCGGCGGGGAGTTGGAGTGGCCGCGGCAGTACCGGATGGCCAAGTTCGACGGGAGCATCCCGTGACCCCCCGCGCCGATGCAGGCGAACGGACGTCTGCTCGACTAACCTCGTCTGCATATAGCGCAGCAGCCAGGACGAGCGAGGGACGGACCGTGAGGACCACGCAGAACGGGCAGCAGACCGCGGACGCCATCCGCCGGGAGGCCGCCGAACTCTTCGCGACCAAGGGCTACGACGCCACCACGCTGCGCGACGTCGCCGCCCGCGTGGGCATCAAGGTCGGTAGCCTGTACAACCACATCGCCAGCAAGGAGGAGCTCCTCCTGTCGGTGATGGGGCACACCATGGACGACCTCGCCGGCCAGATGGAGCGCGCGCTCGCGGGCCACACCGAATCGGTGGATCGGCTCATCGCGTTCCTCGAGTGCCATATCCGTTTCCACGCGGAGAACGCCCAGCAGGTCTTCATCGGCAACACCGAGTTGCGCTCGCTCCACGACGACTTCCGGCGCTCCATCACCGAGAAGCGGCGCGCCTACCGCAAGCAGCTCGAAGAGCTGATCGAGCAGGTGGGGATCGACGACAAGGGTGAGGTGCTCAACTCCCGCCTGCACGCGTTCAGCATCGTCGCCGTCGGGACGCACGTATCGGGCTGGTACCGACCCGACGGCGTCTTCTCTCTCGACGAGATCATCGAGACCTACACCAAGATCATCCTCCGGAGCCTGCAGATCGAGAACGCGGACCACCTGGTCGAGTCGGCCCTCGCGGTCTGACCGCGTGGCGTGGCACGTCTGAGTTCGCACCAGGAAAGCAAGCACGCCAACCCGACCCGAAGCACCGGCCGTACCGCTGCCCTGCACGCTGGCCTAACCACCTTCACCCTTGCCCCACGACCCTCTCTGGTCGTACTCTGACCGGAGACGAACGATCGTCCGTTCGTTTAGTACTCTGGGAGACGCGATGACGCACACCATCGGAGACTGGACCCGCATCAACGCGCGGCGCCAACCCGCCCGGGAGGCGTTCGTCGGGGTGGACGGCCGGGTCACGTTCGGCGAGGCCGCCGAGCGCGCGTCGCAACTCGGCCGAGGGCTGCGCGCCGCCGGCGTCGGTGCCGGCGACACGGTCGGCGTCCTGGGAGGCAACACCGTCTTCAACGCCGAGGCGTTCCTGGGGATCGCAGTCTCCGGCGGTCTCTACACCGCGTACAACTGGCGCTGGGCACCCGAGGAACTCGCGGCCGGCATCCGGGAGAGCCGGACGCATCTCATCCTCGTCGAGGAGCGCTTCAGGGTGCAGCTCGACACCGCGCTCAATATCCTCGCCGCCGACCCGGAGACCACCGCCCTGCCACGCGTGCTCGAGCAGGCAGAAGTCGAGTCCCTGCGAACCGGCACCGGCGCGCTGGCCGACGTCATCACCCCCGAGGACGGTCTCTGCCTCATCTACACCGGAGGGAGCACCGGCACATCGAAGGCGGTGGTGCTCTCCCACCGCGCTGCCACGGCGAACGCCATCAACGAGTACGTCGATGCCAAGGTCGGGGCGCACCCGGAGGATCGCGGCCTCATGATCACGCCGATGTTCCACTCCGCCGGCGTCATCACCTGGCTTGTCACGCACTTCTTCGCCGGCAAGACCACCATCCTCGTGGACCGCTTCGACGAGGAGAACTTCACCGAGTGGGTCGGCCGCGAACGAGCCACCAACAGCTTCATGATCCCTAACATGATGCGCCGTCTCATGCAGGCCGGTGCCTTCGCCGATGCCGGGGTCCAGCAGCACTTCCGCGCACTGCACACCGGCGCCGGGCTGCTCCGCATGCCCGACAAGCAGCGCTTCCTCGACACCCTGCCCAAGGCCGAACTCTACTTCCGCTACGGACTCACCGAGGCCGGCCCGATGGTCACCCGGCTGCTCCACCGCGACATCCTCGACCCGAGGGCAGACGGTTCCATCGGTCAGGAATACCACCTCACCGAGGCCGAGCTGTTCAGCCTCGAGGACGACGGGCGCATCGTCGAGCCCGGTGAACTCGGCGAGATCTGCGTGCGCGGCCCGAACGTGATGACCGGCTATTTCGGTCGCCCGGACGCCACCGCCCAGACGATCCGGGACGGCTGGCTGCACACCGGCGACCTCGCCACTCGGGACGAGAAGGGCTACTTCTTCTTCAAGGACCGGATGAAGGAGATGATCAAGACCGGTGGCGAGAACGTCTACTGCGTCGAGATCGAGCAGGTTCTCTACCTCCACCCCGCAGTGCTTGAGGCAGCCGTCGTCGGGGTGGACAGCGAGCAGTGGGGCGAGGAGGTCCGCGTCGTCATCTCGCTGCGGGACGGCCAGAGCACGACGGGCGCCGAGCTCGAGGCGTTCCTTCGCCAGCACATCGCCGGTTACAAGGTCCCCAAGCAGTTCGCGTTCATGAGCGCCGACCGGCTGCCGCGGTCCGGCGCCGGGAAGCTCGTGAAGCACCGACTCAAGCAGGAACTCGGGTGGGTCTGACCGCCCGTTCCGGACCCACCACCCATCCGCAGGACGCGGCACCGACGAAGGACTGAAGCATGTTCACAAAGATCCTTGTGGCCAACCGTGGCGAGATCGCCGTCCGCATCTTTCGGACGTGCGCCGATCTCGGCGTCGCCGCCGTCGCCGTGCACTCGAGCGCCGACGCCGGCGCGCTGCACGTGCGCACCGCGGACGAGGCGGTGGACCTCGGCGACGGACCGGCGTCGGAGAACTACCTCAACATCGCCAAGATCGTCCAGGCCGCCGTCGACCACGGTGCCGAGGCCGTGCACCCCGGCTACGGGTTCCTCGCCGAGAACGCCGCCTTCGCGCAGGCCGTCACGGACGCCGGCCTGGTGTTCATCGGCCCTTCGGCCCACGCCATCACCACCATGGGTGAGAAGGTCGCGGCACGCGCCGTCGCCGCTGCCGCCGCGGTGCCGCTGCTGCCCGGGTCCGCCGGTGCCGTCGCCGATGAGGACGAGGTCACTCGGTTCGGCGAGGCACACGGCTATCCATTGCTCATCAAGGCTTCCTTCGGCGGTGGCGGGCGTGGCATGCGTCAGGTGCCCGGGCCGGACGAGGTGACCGATGCCTACGCCTCCGCCGTCCGCGAGGCCACCGCGGCCTTCGGCGACGGCGAGGTCTACGTCGAGCGATTCCTCGTCGACGCCCGCCACGTCGAGGTTCAGGTCTTCGGCGACTCGTACGCCAACGCCGTCTACCTAGGCGATCGTGACTGCTCCGTCCAACGTCGCCACCAGAAACTCATCGAGGAGGCACCCGCCGCCGGCCTGAGCGACGCCATGCGCGCGGCGATGGGTGAGGCCGCGCTGCGCCTCGTGCGCGAGGTCGGCTACGTCGGCGCCGGCACGGTCGAGTTCCTCGTCGAGGGCGAGAGTTTCTACTTCCTCGAGATGAACACCCGCATCCAGGTCGAGCACCCAGTCACCGAGCTGGTCACTGGCATGGACCTCATTGCGGAACAGCTTCGCGTCGCGGCCGGTGAACCTCTCTCGCGCACCGAGTCCGGGGTGACCAACGGCGCCGCCATCGAGGCCCGCATCAACGCCGAGGACCCCGCCGGCGGGCTCTTCCGCCCCGCCCCCGGCCCGATCTACTCCATCACGGCACCCCAGGGCGAACACCTGCGCTGGGATGCCGGGTACGAGTCCGGCGACGAGGTCCTACCGCTCTACGACAGCCTCGTCGGCAAGCTCATCGCCTGGGGCCCCGACCGGGACACGGCGATCGACACCCTGCTCGTGGGTCTGGACGGGCTCAAGATCGAGGGCATCGCGACGACGGTCTCAGCCGCCGCGCACATTCTCGCCACCGAGGATTTCCGTTCGGCGAACATCAGCACCCGGTGGCTCGAGACGAGCGTGACGCTCCCCGAGCCGGAGCCCGCGGAGGAGCCACTCGGCCGGGACGAGGTGTACGTGCAGGGCCGCTACTTCCGGATCCCGGTGTTCAGCGACGGCGTCCGGTCCGGCGCCGTCGTGACGGCGGCGCACGAGGACTCGGGCAACGGTGAGCGCCGCAGTACCGCGCGCCGCGGGCCCGGCCGCACGAAGGTCGCCGGGGACGGCACCCTCAAGGCCCCCATGCAGGGCACGATCGTCGAGGTCAAGGTCGCCGCTGGCGATTCCGTCGTGGCCGGGCAGCTGCTCTTCGTACTCGAGGCCATGAAGATGGAGAACCCGATCCACGCCCCACACGACGGCGTCATCTCCACCGTCTCCGTCGCCCAGGGCGACTCGCTCCCCGCAGGCAGCCTGCTCGCCGAGTACGCCGAGGCGGTCTGACATGCGAGCCGTGCGATCGCTGCTGTTCGTGCCCGGCCATAAGGCGGACTGGATCCTGAAGGCGCTCCGGTCCGAGGCAGACGGGATCATCATCGACCTGGAGGACTCCGTCCCCGACCAGGAGAAGGGCCACGCCCGGGCCAACGCCCGCGCCGCGATCCTCGACTACCCGGGCGACAAGGCGGTACTCGTCCGCCCGAACGGGCTCGCCACCGAACACTTCGGCCGGGACCTCGCCGTCGTGACCGTCCCCGGACTGGATGCCTACCTCCTGCCGATGCTGACCGGCCGGGACGACGTCGTCGCGTTCGACGCCGTCATCACCGCGGGCGAGCTCGCGAACGGCGTTCCCCGCGGCACCGTCGGGGTGGTGCCGTCGTTCGAGACGGCGGCGGCCATCAATCGCGTGGACGAGATCGTGACCGCACCCCGCGTCGCCGGAGTGATGGCGGCGGCAGCCAAGGACGCCGACGTGTCCCGCAGCATCGGGTTTCGGTGGAGCGCCGAGGGCCTCGAGACGCTGTACCTGCGCAGCAAGATCGTCGTGGCCGCCCGCGCCGCGGGGCTCACGAACATCGTGGTGGGCCTGTGGCAGGACGTGCGGGACCTCGACGGCATGCGCACCTTCGCCCGGGACAACGCCGGCCTCGGCTACACCGGCCAGGTCCTGATCCACCCCTCGCACGCCCCGATCGCCAACGAGGAGTACGGCCTCTCGGAGGCACAGGCCGACTACTACCAGCGTCTGGTCGCGGCCTTCGAGGAGGGCCGGCGCAACGGCCACGGCGCGGTGAGTTTCGAGGGTGAACACATCGACCTCGCCCACGCCAACTACGCCCGCGAACGGCTGGCCACGGCCGGCTACGAGATGGAGGCACGATGAGCATGTACTACGAGGACTTCGTCATCGGCGAGGTCATCAAGCACGCGGTGACCCGGACGGTGACGGAAACCGACAACCTGCTTTTCACGACGCTGACGATGAACGTTCAGCCGCTGCATCTGGACGCCGAGTTCGCGGCCAAGAGTATGTATGGCGAGCGCATCGTCAACAGCGTGTTCACCCTAGGGGTCGCGACCGGCATCCCGGTGCAGGAGACGACGCTGGGTACCACTCTCGGCAACCTCGGGTTCCGGGACATCGAGTTCCCCAAGCCGGTACTCATCGGCGACACCCTGCGGGTGGAGACCGAGGCGCTCGACAAGCGCGTGTCCAAGTCGCGCCCGGAGACCGGCATCATCGGGATCGAGCACCGTGCCTTCAACCAACGCGGGGAGCTGGTGTGCCGGGTGCGCCGGACGGCGCTGATGAAGCGGCGGGAGTCCGAAGTGTCGGTGGAGGCGACGACGTGACCCCACGGAACGTGCTCGTCACGGGCGCAGCCGGCGGCATGTGTGGCGGCATCAACGCGCGCCTGGCCCGCGCGGGGCACACGCTGCTATGCGCTGATCTGAACCTGGCGGCGGCGGAGACCGCGGCCGAGACCGTGCGGGCGGTGGGCGGGACGGCGCATGCGTTTACCGTCGACGTCACGGACGCCGAGTCGATCCGTGACATGGATGCCGCAGCGGAGGACGCCGTCGGGCGGGTGGACGTGGTCGTCAACGCGGCCGGGATCCTGGATCGCAAGTACCTGGTCGACCATGACGACGCCAGTTTCGAGCGGGCGCTCGGCGTCAACCTCGTGGGCCCGTTCCGCATGATCCAACGGTTCACGCCCGGGATGGTCGAGCGCGGGTGGGGTCGCATCATCAACATCTCTTCGATCGCCGGTGTCACCGGGTATCCGTACCCGAGCTACGCGGCCTCCAAGGCCGGCCTGTCCAACCTCACGCGCTCGCTCGTGATCGACCTGTGGGGCACGGGCGTGACGGTGAACGCCATCTGTCCGGGCGTCGTCGACACCCCGATGGTGATCGAGGACGTCAGGCGGCAGGTCCCGAGGAAGGTCCCGACGGAGCGTGTGATCGACCCGGAGGAGATCGGCGCACTGGCAACATTCCTCATCTCCGACGACGCGCGCAGCATCAACGGCGCGGACCTGCTCGTCGACGGCGGGGCCACCGGGTACTTCCAGCTGTTCGATCGCCCGTGAGACCTGCCCACCCGTGGACGGACTGAGAGTGTCGAAGCGAATCACCTACCTCGAGCGCCGGGACGGCATGACCCCTGCGGACTTCTCGTCATACTGGCGCGGCCGGCACGCACCGATCGCCGTCGACCTGCCGGGCGTGGTCTGCTACCGGCAGAACCACGTCATCCCGGGGTCGGTGGCCGAGGGTGCGGCCTACGCCGTCGACGGCATCGTGGAGCTGTGGTTCGCCTCCGATCACGACGCGCAGGCGGGCCTGACCACGGACGTGTCCGACCGGCTCATCGTGGACGAACCGAACTTCCTCGCGGGGCTGACCGGCGGGCCGGTAGATGGTCCGGCTCCGGCTGCTCCGGCTCCCGCAATGCTGTGGGTGCTCGCCCGATGGCGGCACAAGAGCCCCGATCGCCAGGTGCTGGAGCGGCTGCGGACCCTTCGAATTCCGGGCACCCGCGGCCTCTCGGTCAACCTGTTGGACCAGTCGCGTCCGCTCCTCGTGCGAGACGCACTACGTCGCATGACCACAATCCCTGACCTCGCCATCAGCGCCGGCTTTGACACCCGGGACGCCGCCGTTGCGGGACGGCGCACGCTGCAGGAGTCGCTCGCACCGCTCGTCGGCGACCTCCGTGACGTCCAGACGATGCTCTCCAGCACGGTTTCGATCGTGGAGGCCGCGCGATAGGCGCTGCCCGGCGCCACGGTGACCCGGACGGCCACCACCCACTCCGCCCGGCGAGCCAGACCAGCGATGGTGACCCTCCGCCGTCGGGCCATGCCCAGGTGCCCGGGCACGAGGGTGACGCCGCCAGCTCGCCGACACCTCAGGAAGAGGTTCGCGCGCGACGGCGGGCCTCTTCGGTGAACGTCTCCAGGGCCGCGTTCGGCACCCGCTCCAGCACATCGCCGGCCGTGCGTCGAAGCTCGATCAGGCCCAGGTGGTTCCAGTGGTTGTCCACGCTGTCGGTGGCGTCGCGGTAGGCCCAGTCGATCAGGGACAGGAACGGGAACCAGGTGTAGCCGACCACCGGGATGCCGGCGTCGCGGAGCTGGTCGAGGGCTCCGAGGGACTCGGTGAGCCAGCCGATCTTGGCCTCGGGCGACTCGTTCCGGGAGGTCTCCGTGATCGCGATCGGCAGGTGGTAGCGGTCGTGGTAGGCCTGCACCAGGTCGACGAGGCCGTCCACCCCGCCTTCGCCGGGCACCTCGATGCCGTCCGCGTCGAACGAGATCGTGGTGAACCCGGGGTAGTAGTTCACCCCGATGACGTCCGGCTGCTGCGCGTTCGCCTGGAACCAGTCGAGCCGCTCGGCGCTGACCCCGTGCTCACGCAGGTAGCCGTGCATCGGATGCTCCGCCGAGACGCGCCCGAGGAGCAGGTCGGTGGCGACGAAGCGCCACTCCTCCAGGTGCTCCCGGGACAGACCCGGAAACCGGGTGCCGGACCAGCGGAACCCGGCGTCGACCAGGACGATCTCGCTCTCCGGGGCCACGCTCAGGATGGCCGCCTGCGCCCGGGACATGCCCTCGGCCACCGCGGTGACCACCTTCACGAAGCCGTCCTCGCCGGTGAGGTACGGCGGCCAGCGGCCGTCGCGGCCGCACCACTGTGCGTTCACCAGCGGTTCGTTCGCGGGCGTGTAGGAGGTGAACACGCCTCGGTACCGTTCGGCCACCGCGCCGGCGTACCGGGCGAAGACCTGCGGGTACTGGCTGTTGATGAACGAGTTCTCCAGCCAGAGCGGGGTGCCGTAGTGCAGCAGGTCCACCACGCAGTGCAGTCCGAGTGAGGTCATGTGGGCCACGACCTCGTCCACCCAGGAGAAGTCGAACCCGCCGGGGGAGGGCTCGACGCGGTACCAGGGGATGCCCCACCGGACGAACTCGGCGCCGGCCTCCGCGGCCCGCGTGAGGTCCTCGCGCCAGTGGTGGTAGTGCTGGGTGAGCTCGTACTCGTCCAGGCGCCGGTGGCCAGGGCGCTCCTGCGGGATGAAGGTGTCCTCGATCCCGACGCCCAGGGCCATCCGGTCGGTGCTGAAGAAATGTGACATGGGTGGTTGCGATGTCCTTTGGTTACTTGAGGCCGGTGGTCGCGATACCCGCGACGAACGTCCGCTGGATGAGGAGGAAGAAGAGGATCAGGGGGATAAGCGCGAGTACCGAGCCGGCCATCAGGAGGCCGTACTCCACCACGTGCTGGCCGGCGAACAGCGCCAGCCCGGCCGGCAGCGTCGCGCCGGCGATGTTGTTGGACATCACCAGGGGCCAGAGCAGGTCGTTCCAGTTGAACTGGAAGTGGAAGAGCCCCAGCGTGAGCAGGGCAGGCGTGGTTAGGGGCAGCATCACCCGGGTGAAGATCTTCCACTCGTTCGCGCCGTCGATCCGGGCGGCCTCCTCGAGGTTTCGGGGGAGCGCGAGGAAGAACTGCCGCATGAAGAACACGCCGAAGGCGTTCGCCGTGCGGGGGATGATCATCCCGGCCATGCTCTGGCCGAGACCCAGGCTGTGGACCAGGTCGTACAGCGGGATGATGACCGCCTGGTACGGGATCATCAGCATCACGATGATGGCGATGAACGCGGCGGTCCGTCCGCGGAACTCGAAGCGCGCGAGCGCGTACCCGGCCATCGTGTCGAAGGTCAGCGAGAGGACCATGACGACGCCGGCGAACAGGATGGTGTTCCCGTAGAGCTGCGCGAACGGGATCGCCGACCAGATCTCGACGAAGTTCTCGAGCGTCCACGTCTGCGGGAGCAGGGTGGGCGACGCCGACGCCGCCTCCGAGTTGGGCTTGAACGCCGTGAAGAACGACCAGACGATCGGGAAGACCATCACCAGGCCGATCGCCACCATGGCGATGGTCAGCGCGATCTTCCAGGCCTGCTGGAGGCCGTGGTCCAGCCCACGCGATCGGACTGCGGTGCGCTGCGCCATCAGTAACGCACCTGCCGACGGCCGAAGTAGAGGTACTGGGCCAGGGAGAGGATCAGGATGAGCACGAGCAGGATCACCGAGACCGCCGAGCCGTACCCGAATTCGAGGTTGTTGATCCCCACCCGGTTCACCAGCACCACGAGGGTCTCCGTGCTCATTGCCGGACCGCCATTCGTCATCACCTTGATCTGATCGAAGACCTGGAAACTCGCCGTCGCCGCAAGGATGCTGACCAACATCGTCTGGTTGCTCAGCAGCGGAAGCGTGACCGCGCGGAAGCGCTGCAGCCGGCTCGTGCCGTCCAGCTGCGCCGCCTCATACAACTCGCGCGGGATCGACTGCAGGCCGGCCAGGAACATCACCATGTAGAACCCGACGTTCTTCCAGACGCCCACCAGCATCACCGCCGCCATCGCGGTGTGCGGTTGTGCGAGGGCGCCCTGCTGCGGTGCCAGGCCGATCGCCGAGAGCCAGTGCGTGACCAGGCCGTAGTTCGGGTCCAGGAGGAACCGGAACGCGATCGAGATGACGGCGAGGGAGACCACGAACGGGACGAACACCGCTGTCCGCACGAGGGTCCGGGCGAAGAAGCGCTCGTTGAGGGCGAGGGCGAACAGCATCGCCAGGCCGATGGTCACCGGCGTCACCACGACTGCGTAGAGCAGCGTGTTGCCGAAGGCGTTCATCACCTGGGGGTCGGCCAGCAGTTCGCGGTAGTTGTCCAGGCCCACCCACTCCGGTGGGGTGAGCAGGTTGTAGTCGGTCAGGGACAGGTACACGGTGCGCAGCAACGGCCACGCCGTGAAGATCGTCAGGAGCAGCAGGCCGGGCGCCAGGAACATCCAGGCGGCGCGGGCCTGTCGGTGGTGGATGGACATGGTGGAACGTGCACTCATTTCAGTTCCCGTCTCCAGTCGGGTGCGGGCTCGCGCTCGCGGGCCCGCACCCATCGGTCAGGAGGCGTCGTCGAGGATCGCCTGCACCTGCTCGCCCGCCGGCGGGAACAGGTCCGCGACCTCGCCCGTGCCGTTCAGGGCCGACTGCAGTGCCGGGGTGAAGATGTCGTCGTTGATCTCGCCGGAGCTCGGCACACCGGTCAGGTAGGGCCGGACGCTGTCGAGGATCTCCGGCGCACCGAAGATGGCCGCCCATTCGTTGGTGACCGCGCCGTCGGGCATGTCGGTGCGTACGGCCGGGAAGCCGGTCTCGTTCGCCCAGGTGGTCTGACTCTCGACGGACTCCCAGTACGCGAAGAAGGTGAAGGCGGCATCCGTCTCGGCCTCGTCCAGGCGCTGCGAGATCGTCATCGAGACCACGTCACCGAGGATGTCGTCACCGTCCGGGCCGGCGAACGGGCGGGTGACGCCGTAGTCGAGCCCAGCCTCGGTCAGCCCGGTGGTGAGCCACGGGCCGTTGAGGGTCAGGGCGGCCAACTGGGACTGGAAGAGCTGGTCGGCGTCCGCTCCCGACATGCCGACGGGGGTGATCCGGTCCTCGCGGACCAGGTCCACCCAGTACTGCGCAGCATCCACGGTGGCCGGGTCGCCGAGCATGGACGACGTACCGTCATCGGAGACCACGCCACCGCCACCGTTCCAGAGGAACGTCGGAAAGACCGGGACCGTGGAGTGGTCGCCGACGGCGAGCGGGTATTGCTCCGGTGAGCCGTCACCGTTCTCGTCCACGGTGAGGGCCGGGAGCATCCCCTCGAACTCCTCCCAGGTGGTGGGCGGCGCCTCGGGGTCCAGACCCGCTTCGGCGAAGAGGGCCTTGTTCCAGTAGAGCAGCACGGGGCCCAGGTTGAGCGGCACCCCGTAGTTGACGCCGTCGTACATCGAAGCCTGCACCGCACCGTCGGCGAGCACGGACGTGTCCATATAGGTGGTGTCGGCGTAGAAGTCGTCCGTCGGCGCGAGGACACCCTGCTCGGCGTACTGCGCGAGGCGGGAACCGCTCATCGCGACGATGTCGGGCCCGTCGTCGGAGGTCGCCGCGGTCAGGAACTGCTGATAGAGCGAGTCCCAGGGCAGCACCTCGGTCTCGATGGTGATCTCGTCCTGGGAGTCGTTGAACTCGTCGACGACCTGCTGGAAGGCCGGGCCGTCCGGACCGGTGAGCCCGTGCCAGAACGTCAGGGTGACGGGACCATCGGTGGACCCTCCGCCGTCGCCGCAGGCCGCCGTGCCTACTGCCAACGCGAGGGCCACGACCGCTGCGCCGGTGGCGCGCGTGGTTCTGCTCATGTCTGCCTCCTCAGGTGGGAACGCTTCTTGCAACGTTGAAAGACGGTGTCACCATATACATGCATCTCAGATCATGCAACGATGCAAGAGGAGAGGGGATCCATGGCAACTCTGAAGGACGTCGCGCGCCTTGCCGGTGTCTCGGCGCGCACCGTGAGCAACGTGGTCAACGACCAGCCGTACGTGGCCGAGGCGACGCGAGCGCGGGTGGTCGCTGCGCTTGCCGCGCTGGACTATCAGCCGAACCAGGTGGCGAAGAGTCTGCGCACCGGTCGCATCGGGCTGCTCGGCTTCGTCGTTCCGGACCTGTCCCAGTCACACTTCGCCCGGCTGGCCTCCGACATCGTCGAAGCGGCCACGGCCCGCGGGTTCACGGTGGCCGTGGACCAGACCCATGGTGATCTTGAGCGCGAGCGGCGCCTGATCCAGCTCGGACCGCGTGGCGCGATGTTCGACGGCGCGATCTTCCATCCCGAGGCGCTCCGCGCGGAGGACATCGAGCACCGCGAGTCGCAGTTCCCGCTGGTGCTGATCGGCGAGCGGGTCGCCGGCGACCGTCTCGACCACGTCTATATCGACGACCGCGCCGCCGCGTACGAAGCGACCCGGCGGCTGATCGACGACGGGCACCGCAGGATCGCGGCCATCGGCCTACGTCGCGCGGCCTATGCGCGCACCGCGCACCTACGCGAGGAGGGCATGCGGCAGGCGCTCGACGAAGCCGGCGATCAGGTGCAGCAGGGCCGTCACCAGTATGTGGAGCGCTACGAGGTCAGCGACGGGTACGAGGCGATGGCCAACCTGGTCGAGTCCGCCGAACGCCCGGACGCGGTCATCTGCTTCGCGGACATGCTCGCGATCGGCGCGCTCCACCGCCTGCACGAGCTGCGGGTCGCGGTCCCCGAGGACATGGCGGTCGTCGGGTTCGATGACATCACCGAGGCGAGCTTTTCCTACCCGCCGCTGTCGACGATCGCAGCCGATCATGCGGAGATCGCCACGACTGCTGTGAACGCCCTGATCGAGCGGATCACGAATCCGGGCGCTCCGATCCGCGAGTACGTGGTGTCGCATCGCCTCGTCATTCGCCAATCGACGAGGACGGACTCGACGCCAGAGGTCCGCAACTGACGGGACGGCCGGGTTACCGCGCGGCGTGGATCGGCGACGCAGGAACGAACTGCCCATGAGGTTCATCCGCGATGAACGCTCGGTCGCGGACGACGATTCGTCCCCGAACCAGCACCGTGACCGGCAGGCCGCGGAGCGGCCTGCCCTCGTAGGGCGTGTAGTCGGTGGCCATGTGCAGGTCCGACGAACGCACGGTGGCGGTGGCCTGCGGGTCCCAGAGCACGAGGTCGGCGTCCGACCCGGGTGCGATCAGACCCTTGCGCGGGTAGAGCCCGTTCAGGCGAGCGGGGGAGGTGGCCGTCAGGTCCACGAACTGGGTGACCGGCATCAGACCCGAGGAGACAAACTCGCTGAACGCCACCGGAAGGCGCGTCTCCACGCCCGGCAAGCCGTTGGGCATCGCCCGCACGTCATGCTTCGCCGCGACCTTCTGCCCGGTGTCGTAGCAGCAGTGGTCGCTCCCGATGGTCGAGAGTGCCCCGGTCACGAGCTTCTGGCGCAGACCCTGGACCGTGTGCGCTGAACGTAGCGGGGGGCAGCAGACGAATCGCTCGGGGTGGTCCGAGGCGTACGCACCCTGGTCCAGGGTGAGGTGGTGCACCACCACCTCACCGTAGGCACGGCGCCCCTCCCGGCGTGCTCGCTCGACCAGCGCCACCGCCTCCGGGGTGGACTGGTGCACGAAGTACACGGGGGCATCGGCGTGTTCGGCCAGGGCGAGCACCGCCGCCACCGCCGCGGACTCGGAGAGCTCGGGGCGGGTCTCGTGGTGCCGGTGGGCGCTGATGTCACCGCCGGCTGCCACCACGTTCTGGGTGTCCTCGACGATCGTGTTCGACTCACAGTGGATGTAGACCATGCCGCCGAGGGTGCGCAGGTGCTTCATCGTGCGCAGGATGGTCTCCTCGTCGGCCATCGTCTCGTCGCGGTAGGTGGTGAACATCTTCACCGTGACGACACCCTCACCGGCAAGCTGATCGAGCTGGCCGCCGGTGGTCTCGTCCCAGTCCACCACGCAGGCGTGCAGCCCGCTGTCGCAGTATCCCCGCGGAGCCTGCTCACGCTGACGGTGGACCGCGTCGACCACTCGTTCGCCGGGCACCGGGATGCCGAAGTCCACGATCGTGGTCGTACCACCGTGCACCGCCGCCCTGGTGGCCGCCGGGTAGTCGTCGAGCGTGGTGAACTCGCCCGACGTGAACCCCACGTGGCAGTGCGGGTCCACCCCACCGGGCAGCACGAGCAGCCCCGTCGCGTCGACCTCGTGCTCGGCCGGTGGCGCCGCGCCCGGCTCGGTCAGTGCGCTGACCCGGCCCCGGCTCACGCAGATATCGGCGCGCACCACCGAGTCGGCGTTGACGACGTCCCCGCCCCGGATCACCAGATCCGGAGCGCTCACGCGTTCTCCCGGGCTGCCAGGTAGGCGTGCCAACCGCCGTGACCGGTGATATCGAGGGTGTCCGGCCCGCCGATCGCGTCCGCTCGCATCACCATGGACAGCGAGCCGCTCCCGTCCGCGAGCTCGATGATGCTCAACTCCAGCTCCGGTGGTTCCAGTGGCAGCAGCTGGCTACGGAGGCCGGCGTAGGACACCTCGTACAGCTCTCCGGCGATCGCGGCACCCCCGTCGGCCACCCAGGAGAGCCCTGGAAACTCCGCCCGGACGGAGTAGAACCGGTAGCTGGGAGCGGTACTCGCAGCGCCGAGGAACCGCGCACCGCGCAGTCCCGTACTGATCGAGCCGCCGGACATCGCCTGCCCGTTCACGAACATCTTCACCAGGTCCATCACAACTCCCTTTCGTGCCTCAGCGCTGGTGCGCCACGGCGTCGAGTACCAACCGATCCACACCCAGGTCCGCGACCGGTTCCAGCGGACTGTTGCCCTCCACCAGATCTCGGAGCACCAGGCCCCACAGCGGGGCCAGGGTGAACGCGTAGGTGCCGCCGGCAACGAAGAAGCCAGGGCTGGAGGGGACCTCGCCGATCACCGGCATCTCATCCGGGGTGGCTGCCAACGGGCCGGCCCAGGTGCGCAGCAGCCGCAGGTCCCGCAGCAGCGGAAGCACCGCCGCCGCCTGGTGCAGGTTGCCGCTGATGCTGTCCGTGGCGACCCGGCTGCGACCGTGAGCCCGGAACGCCTCGGCCGGCCACCCCCCGCCGATGAGGATGTTGCCGGCGCCCACCTGCTTCACGGACATCCCGGCGCCGATGTGCTGCACCAAGCAGGTCAAGGTGCCAAGAGGCATCCGCGTGGTGATGTGCATCTGGATCGCCACCGGGCTCATGTCGAGCCGGATGCCGGCCAGTGCCGCCACGTCGGCGATCCATGGACCAGCGGTGTCGATCACGACACCGGCGGACCACTCACGGTGACCCGACCGGACCACGTACGCTCCGCCGTCGTGCTCGATCCCGGTGACCGGGCTGAAAGCCTCCACCTGCGCCCCGTATCGGCGCGCGGCGCCCAGGTAGGCGGGCGTCACCAGGAGCGGGTTGGCGTAGCCGTCCTCCGCGCACCACTCGGCGGCGATCACCGTCTCCGACAGGGCCGGCATCCGCCGCCGTGCCTCGTCGCCCGAGACGATCTCGCAGGTCAGGCCGAGCTGCGTCTCCAGGTCGAACTTCTGGTGCAGCTCCTGCACCTGCTCCGGGGTCTCGGCGACCATGAAGCCGCCGTTGCGGGTGAGCTCGAGATCCGCGTCGAGCTCGTCCGGCAACTGGGACCACAGCGTCGAGGCGGTGCGCTGCAGCGGCAGGAATCTCAGGTTGTCGGCCGCGACGGCCTGCCCGGGACGCCTCGTGTGGATGCCCTGGATGTGCAGATTGCCTGCGGTGGTGCCCGAGCCCTCGCGGTTGGGTGCACCGCGTTCGAGCACGGTGACGCGGTGGCCCGCTCGGGCGAGCTGGTACGCGGTGGAGGCGCCGAGGATGCCGCCGCCGATCACCACGATGTCGGTGGTCGTCACGCGATCTCCTCCTCGAGGGCCATGGCGGCCGAGACCGGGATCGGCTTCACCGGCATCCGGGCCGGCTGGCAGCCGACCGGCTCTCCGGTGCAAGCGGACACGAGGCCCGAGACGGTGGCGGCACACTCCCGCCCCTGGCAGAGCCCCATGCCGGCGCGGGTGGCCCCCTTCACGGAGTTGCGGTCGTTCCATCCCAACCGTGCGGCTGCCCGGATCTCGCCGGCGGTGACACTCTCGCAGCGGCACACCATGGTGTGGTCGGGCATCTGTAGCAGCGCGCGCCGGTCGTGGGCATAGAGCTCGCTGCTCAGCGTGGCGAATGCGTCCAGGCGAGCGGACCGCCGTAGGTGCGCGCGCATCTGCTGGGCCGACGGCGTGGGAAGACCGAGCCTGTCCCGGATCGCCGCCGCGGCGAGCCAGCCGCGCACGCGGGCCGCCTTGTTGCCGGCGATGCCACGCGACTCGCCGACCGCGTAGACCCCGGGGACGCTGGTGGCGCCGTGGGCATCGGTGACGGGTAGCGGGACGCCCAGCGTCGCGTCGACCGTGCAGTCCACCTCGAGCAACTGCAGCAACTCGGTGGCCGGGCGGAACCCGAACGCGGTAGCGAGCGTGTCCACCTCGAACGTGCGGGTCACTTGGCCGTGGGTGATGGCAACGGCGCCGAGGTGCCCGTTCCCCTGGGCGAGTGCCTCATGCACTCGGGCGCCCTGGATGATCGGTACCCGGTGCTTGGCCAGGATGGTCAGGTAGCGGGCCAGGTCAGCGAGCATGCCCGGGTGGCGCAGTGATCCTGCTGCCCGCAGGGATGGCCGGAGTGGTCGGCCCGCTTCGACGACCGCCGCCACCTCGGTTCCGGAGGCGAGCAGCGCGCACGCCACGGGCAGCAGGAAGGGACCGCTTCCGGCCAGCAGCACCCTGTTTCCCACGCGCACGGCGTCAGTCGTGGCGAGATGCATCGCGTGCCCGGGCGTCATCACGCCGGGCAGCTGCCAGCCGGGGAACGGCACCACGTGCTCGGTCGCGCCGGCGGCCACGACGATCGCACGGGCTGAGAACCGGACCGCATCCGGGCTGGTCGTGGAGGTGGTCAGCAGCGACCGGTCCGTGGAGGTTCCCCAGACCAGTCGGTTCGTGAACACCTCGACGCCCGCGTGGCGCACCTGCGCGATGAGTGACGTCCCGTCCGGTCGGTAGTCGCCGTACTGGGCGAGCACCTGACCGCGGCGGCGCTTGTAGTACTGGCCGCCGAGCTCCGAGTTCTCCTCGATCAGCGCGACGCGGGCGCCGGCGGTGGCCAGCTCGCGGGCGGCCACCAGGCCGGACGGGCCCCCGCCGACCACGACGGCGTCGAAGTCCAGCCGGCTCGGCGCGACGGTGTCCTCAGACGCGGCCACGTGCCACCCCCTCGGTCCGGACCACAAGGCCCGGCTCCACCTCGGCCATGCATGCACGCGTCTCGGCCGAGCCCTCGACGTGCAGTTCGCACTCGTAGCACACGCCCATGCCGCAGAACGGCGCACGCGGGGAACCGTCCACCTTGTTCGCGCGCCAGGTACGGATGCCGGCGGCCTCCAAAGCGCCCGCAAGGGACTGACCGACAAGTGCGGGTACCGCCTCGCCGTCCACCATGATCGTGGTGCCGCGCGGTGCACGGTCTCGGCTCATACCAGCTGTCCGAGGAACTTGCAGGCGCGCTCGGTCTTGGGGTTGTCGAAGAAGTCCGCGGGACTGGCCTCCTCGACGATCTCGCCGGCGTCCATGAAGATGACGCGGTCGGCGGCCGCCCTGGCGAAGGACATCTCGTGGCTGACCACGATCATGGTCATGCCGTCCCTGCGCAGGTTGACGAGGGTCTCCAGGACCTCCTTGACCATCTCCGGGTCGAGCGCCGAGGTGGGCTCGTCGAACAGCATGATGTCCGGGCGCATGGCGAGGGCGCGGGCGATCGCGACCCGCTGCTGCTGACCGCCGGAGAGGTGGATGGGGTAGTTCGAGCCCTTGTCCGGCAGGCCGACCATCGCCAGCAGTTCCTTGGCGGCCGCGGTGGCCTCACGCTTGGACTTGCCCTCGACGTGGATGGGGCCGGCGGCCACGTTCTCCAGGGCGGTCATGTTGGGGAAGAGGTTGAACTGCTGGAACACCATGCCGGTCCGGCGGCGTTGCTCAGCGATGCGGCTCTCCCGAAGCGGTCGCAGGCCCTTGGCCGTGACGCGCTGGCCCATCAGCTCGTCGCTGATGGTGATCTCGCCGGAGTCGATCGTCTCCAGCACGTTCAAGGTGCGAAGCAGGGTGGACTTCCCGCTCCCGGAGGGCCCGAGGAGCAGCACGACCTCGCCCTTGTGTATCTCCAGGTTGATGTTCTTGAGGACCTGCAAGGTGCCGAAGGACTTGTTGACGTCGACGACGCGCGCCACGATCTCGGTCTGCCCCATCTGAGCCTTGGGCTTCATCGCCAGAGCGCTCATCGACTCACTCCTTCCAGTTCGGACTCCAGTTTCAGATCTGTCGCCCCGCCCTGGTCCGGCGCGGCCCGGTGGCTCTTGTTCAGCACGGACTCGATTCGGCCCTGGATCAGCGTCCAGATCGAGGTCATCAGCAGGAAGTACAGGGCCGCAGCGACCAGGCCCTCGAGAACCCGGAAGTCCACCTGGACGGCGTACTGGGTGCGCCGGAGGAGCTCTTCCACGGAGATGACCGAGACCAGGGTGGTGGTCTTGAGCATCCCGTTCAGGCTGTTGCCCAGTGGCGGGATCATGATCCGGAACGCCTGCGGCAGTACCACCACGCGCATCACCTTCACGGGGCTCATCCCCAAGGCTCGGGCCGCCTCGTACTGGCCCTTGGCCACCGACATGATGCCTCCGCGGACCACCTCGGAGAGATAGGCCGCCTCGTTCAGGGACAGGCCGATGATCGCGCACCAGATCGGGGAGAGCTTGATCCCCAGCTGCGGCAGACCGGTGTAGATGATGATGAGTTGCACCAGCACGGGGGTGCCGCGGAACAGCCAGATGTAGAAGTTGCCGAACCAGCGCAGCGGCCGGACCCGGGTTCCGCGCATGACGGCCAGCATCAGACCGAGAACGAGCCCCAGGGCCATGGTGATGACGGTCAGCCAGATGGTGGTGACGGCCCCCTCTCGCAGCGTCTCCGCGGTGAGGTAGGTGAAGAACGCATCCCAGGACCACATGTCAGGCGTCACCACCTTCGACGGTGATCGGACCGGTCGTGACTTCGTACGGACCGGGGTAGGGGGTGACCCCGTAGCTGGCGAAGAGCTCCTCGACGAAGCCGTCCTCAACCATCTCGGCGTAGGTCTGCGCCACGAGGTCGGCCAGCCCGTCGTTGTCCTGAGCGAATCCGAAGGCCAGCGGCCCGGGGTGCAGCCCGGAGATGGCCGTAGCGAACCGGCCGTCCTCCTGGTAGAAGGTCGTGACGGCCTCCACGATGGCCACGCCGTCGATCTGCCCGGCCGAGAGGGCTTGGAAGGCGTCGGCGTTGGTCAGGGAGGTGTTGATGGTGATCGCCTCGTGGCCGGCCGCGACGAGTTCGTCGTTCACGGCGTTGACTGAGTCGAACTCGTATCCGGGCGCTTCAACGCCGATGGTCAGGCCGGCGAGATCCTCCACGGACTGGATGTCGCTCTCCGAGCCGTCGCTGACCGAGATCGCCACGGCTTGCACCTCGTAGGGCACCAGGGCGAGGGTCTCGGCGCGCTCCTCGGTGTAGAACATGCCGGTGTTGATCATGTCCCAGCGGCCGCTCTGTACGCCGGGAATCTGGGTGTCGAACGGAACGTTCATGACCTCGGTCTCGAGGCAGAGCCGGGTGGCGATCTCCTCCACGAGCTCCACCCGCATGCCGACCACCTCATCGCCGTCCACGTACTGCATCGGCGGAAGGGTGGCGTTGGTGGAGAAGGTCAGGGTGCCCGGGGTGATCAGCAGGTCGTCCGAGACCGCCGGTTCGCACCCGCTCAGATCTGCGGTTTCATCCCCCTCGCTGGAACAGGAGGCGAGGACGAGAGCGGCAACGATGGCACTGACGGGCAGAAGGCGGTTGGTTCGCATGGTCACTCCTTGTGAGTGGGCTGGTGAGGCGGGAGTCCGGCACGGCCCAAGGCGTGGGCGAGGTCGGCGCGGTTCTCCTCGGCCATGGGCAGCAGCGGCGGACGGACCTCTCCGCCGGGCTGACCGAGGATGTTCATCGCGGCTTTGAGCTGCGACGTGGGTGAGGCGAACTTCGAGCTGTAGTCCGCGTTGACCAGGAGGGAGACGAGCTGCTCGTACTGCTTGCCGAAGCCCCGGGCGGCGTCGAGGTCGCCGGCGAACACGGCGTCGTAGTACGGCACCGCGAACGGGGCACCCAGACCGCCCCCGTCGATGTTCCCGTCCCCGCCGACGCCGAGCATGAACGCCATCCCACGGGGATGGATGAACCTGCCGAAGGCGCGGACCCGATCGGCCACGGCTTCCACGGTGGCCATGCACTTGAGCTCGTCGCCGGTGCTGTCCTTGATAGCCACGACGTTCGGCAGGTCCGCCAGCCGGGAAGCAGTCTCCACGGAGATGTCCACCGCGGTCCCGCGGGGCCAGTTGTAGGCCATCCACGGAATCTCGACGGCGGTCGTGACCGTCTCGTAGAAGGCGTAGATCTCCGCTTGGGACGGGTGTGCGTACGGGGGCGGCGTGGTCAGCGCCCCGTCGGCACCGATCGCCTTGACCTCCTCGGCCAGGTCGATGGTCTCGGCGGGCGTGTAGGAGGTGCAGCCGATGACCACCGGAATCCGCCCGGCCACCGTGGCGACCGCGATCTCGGCGACCGTGCGGCGCTCGGTACGGGTCTGGGAGAACCACTCGCCGGTGGTGCCGTTGATCAGCACGCCGTGGACGCCCTGGTCCACGTACATGGAGATCATCTCGGCGAGGCCATCCTGGTCGAGCCGGCCGTCAGCGGTGTACGGGGTGGGTGCGGCGGGCCAGTAGCCCCGCCACGGCACATCGTTGCGTTCCATGAGTCCTCACTGACTTTGGGATCGATCCCAGGAATCAAAGCAGCATCGACGACACGGCGTCAAGCGGTCACGTGCGGCATGCGGAGATACGCTAGTGTTCCCAGCGGAAAGTCAATGGAGTCTGGAGTCGCGACGATGGCATCGATCCCAATCCGACGGGCAACGCTCGTGGATGTGGCAGCCGCAGCGGGCGTGTCACGCAGCACCGCGAGCAGGGTGCTGAGTGGCGAGGGTGCCGTCTCGGCGGAAACGGAAGCGCGCGTGCGCGCCGCTGCCGCCGAGGTGGGTTACCTGCTCAACAGCGCAGCCAGGACGCTGCGCACCAGCCGCACCATGCTCACCGGCCTGGTGCTGAACAACTTGGTGAACGCCACCTTCCACGTTGTTGCGGAGATCGTGCAGCAGCGACTGGCCTTGGCGGGATACCGGATGATCCTCTGCGTGACCGGGGGGCAGGCCGCGGAGGAGGCGGATTACCTGCAGACCCTGGCCGAGCAGGGCGTGGACGGGATCATCGTGGCCGGCAGTGGTGCCAACATCGACCAGCTCAACACGATCCACGCCAACGGAACGGCCATCGTCAACCTGATCCGCGCCGGAAAGGGAGCGCCGGGTGACCGCGTCCTGGCCTCGGACCGAGATGGCGCCGTCCTGGCGACCCAGGAGCTGCTCGACCTCGGCCATCGCAGGATCGGCTACATCGGTGGTCCGGCGCAGACCAACTCGGGGCGCGAGCGCTTCCACGGCTATCGAAGTACGTTGCGGACGGCGGGGGCCTTCGCTGACGACCTGGTGCTCCGAGGGCCGTTCAGCCCCGACTTCGGAGCGGAGGCGATCAAGGCGATTCTGCGCGCGCCCGAGCCACCGAGTGCGGTCTACATCGCGAACCATGAGGCGTCCTTCGGTGCGCTGCCCACGCTGAGGGATCTCAAGGTCCGCCTGCCGGACGATCTATCCCTGATCGCGCACGACGAACCGTCCTGGTTCCAGTACTGGGACCCGGCGGTGAGCATCGTCGATAGCGGCGCGACAGAGTTGGCCGAACTGGCGGCGAGCCGGCTCATCGCCGCCATGCGACCGGGCGGCACCGATGACAAGCCCCGTGAGTTCCGCGTCGGAGCGCGGTTGGTGACCCGTGGGTCGAGTGCTCCGGTGACGCCCCGGGCTTAGGTCCGCGACGCCGGACTCCGACGGCCGAAGTGTGGTTGTTCGGCTCGATAGAGGATGGTTGCTGCCGCTGCAGGATGAGCCCGGGTGTCGATGTCAGCGTGTCGGCGTCAATGCGCGGACCTCGTCGACACCGGGCCAGTAGGCCACCGGGTGCCTGGTTCCGACCGCGAACTTCGGCTTGTCGACTATCAGCCCGAGGTACTTGTCCTCCCGGCCGAGGAACTGGTGCCCGTCGGGGGTGTGCACCCGGTAGGTGATCGTGTACAGGTGCCGACTGTTCACGATCCGATACCGGAACTTCCGGTCCTCGACCACGCCCTGGCCAACCGGGGCGTCCTGGTAGGGCAACGCGGCTGCGGCCTGCCTACCGCGCCGCAGGCGCAGCACCACCAGGATGATGACGACGAGTGCCGCGATCCAGATCAGGTTCGCAGCGATGAGTACGGCTGGCGACGTTGCGGCGTCTGCGGAGATCCCCTGGTCGAGCACCCGAACACCCTACGTGAGTGCCGCCACCGGCTGAGCCGGGTGTCGCTGTGAGGCGTGCGAGTCAGCGGGTCAGTTGACCGCCATCTCACCCAACTCGTGCCAGTCGTCGCCCTCCATGACGACGTTGCGTACCTTGGGGGTCTCCTGGAGCAGGGGCGGCAGGTCCTGCTGTGCCTTGACGAAGTGGGCGCTCTTGACATGGGCCTCGGCTGCGTCGTCTCGGAACGCCTCCACGAGGACGTACTCGTTGGGGTCCTCAACGTTGCGTGACCAGTCGAACCACAGGCAGCCCGGTTCGGCCCGGGTGCCGTGCGTGAACTCACGCACGTGCTCCGGCCAGGCGTCGGCGAACTCTGGTTTGACCTTGAACTTGGCGGCGATGAAGATCACGGCAGATCCTTCCGGTCGAACGAGCGGGAACTCCACCCTCGCACACGGTCCGAGTTCATCAAGCGCGAGGATCATCTTGCGGCGGAGAGTTCGACCGGTCGCCATCGAGTCCGGGGAGCGAGCGCGCCACCTCCTCCTGGTTCAAGTCCGCGATAGCTTGCTCGAATGCCTCGAGGTCGGTGGGGTTGTCGTAGATGACGGTGATCTTGGTGGTCATTGTCCGACCGGGCGCGTCAGTGTCCGAACTGGATCTGCTTGAAATCGATGAACTTCAGGGACTTCTTGGGTGCCGTGGCGTCGGTGGGGTGACTGACGGACTGGGTGGTCTCAATGGCTTCCAACCGGATCTGCGTGCTGCCCTGCGAGAGTCGGATGTGGTACTGGCTCCTGGTCGCGGTCACGATGGGGCTGACGCTGTTGGCGTGGTTCTTTGCGGCCACGATGAGTTGGTCGCCGGCCTGCACCGCGGCGATGACGTTCCTGCCCTTGGTGATCGCGGCGGAGTTGCTCTCCGGGACGAGGATCCTGGGGGAGGCGTTGGTGATGACCTGGTTGTGGGCGTCGTGGCTGTTGTAATACCTGCTCAGATCCTTGCCGTCGGCCTTCTGCCCGGGAAGTCTCAGGTTCACGGCCCGCTCGGCCAGGTCGTTCAGGGCTTCGGTGAGGTTGTCGAATCCGTCCCGAAGGTCGAGGATCCGCACATCCCTGCGCTGCAGCCGCTGATGTTCCGAGTCCAGTCCCTTGAGTTCCTGCTGGAGAGCCTTCTTCCCTTCCAGGCCCTTGGTGTCGAGGTGATCACGGATATGGATGATCGCGTCTGAGGTAGTCACGGTTCGCTTGCTGGTAGCGGACCTGAGGTTCGCGGCGGCGATCCGCTCGGCCTGGTACGTGACCGTGATGGTGTCGAACAGCTTTTCGAGTTCTGCTCTGTTCTCGAGGCACGTCTTCGTCCGGACGGCCTGCTGCAGTTTCTGGTCTGCGGTGCGGAAGGCCGCCGCCAGTCCAGGACGGTTCATCACCCCGCCGGCCAGTTGCACCCCGACGTAGGGTGCCCACTTGTCCTTCAGGTCCCGCATGGCCGCGTACTCGTGGTGTCGCTTGGCCTGCTGCTGCGCCTTTGTCTTCGTCGGGTCGACCGGGGGCGGCGCCTTCGACAGGCCCTCGGCCTCGATCCGCCGCCGCAACCGCCGACGCGCTTCGCTGACGATGCCTACCTGGGCGAGTTCCGCCGTCGTCCCCGTGATGGCGTCGAGGAGCCGCGCCAAGCGTGAGACGTTCATCAGGTCGAAGTGGTACTCCTTGCCGTTGAACCTGATGACGTCGCGCCCACCCACCGGTTGACCGCCGTCAGGCTCGGTCACGGTGCTCGAGCCGCCAGGATCCGGGTCAGGGTCCGGGCTGCCGGTACGGGTGCGACCGCCCCGGAGCGTCAACACCAGGTGCCGTGGCTCCGTCGGAGCCTCCTGCGTGATCGTCTCGGTGATTCGTTGCAGGGAACCGCGAGCGGCCATGGCGCGGGTCACGGCCGCATTCCCCAGCGCACGCTGCAGCGCCGCCAGGTCGGTCGGCGCCAGCGAGGCGGGCGCTGTGACGACCCGTTGCACGGCAAGCGCGCTTCGAGTCGGTGCGGCTGCCGGAAGGAAGTCACGATAGGCGCCGGTGCCGAGCACGTCGAGGTGACGTCGAGCGACCATGGGGACCCTCCCGCGGCGGACCAGCGTCGTGTCCGAGCCGGCTCCTCAGGCTATCGGCCGGTCGTCGGCTGGAACAAGGCTTGGGCGGGACACCCTTGGTCACGACGCGGTAGGCCGGTGGGACCTACCGGGCGCTTCGGACCGACTCCAGGTCGGAGTAGGCAGTGACCTTCGAGATGCCCAGCCGGGACGAGACGCGGTCGACGGCGCGCTTGATGTGGAACGCCCCGTGCTCCTCGAGGATCCGGAGAACCTTGATCCGGTCCGCCTTGGTCATCAGGCCGACGGGCTTGCCGACGGATCTGATCGCGGTATCGATCATGTCCTCGAGGACCATGTGGATGTCCGGTCCGACGATCTCCTGCGGTGCCGACTGGCCGTCCGCCGGCAGCAGTGCGGCCAGGATCGCCTGCGCGTTCTGGACCGCGGTCAGGTCGACGTTGATGCACAGCGAGGCGATCACCGAGCCCGCCCGGTTGCGGTAGTAGACCGACGAGCAGTGCAGGTCCCGGCCGTCGGACGTCCGACCGTGGTAGCCGAAGGCGTCATGGTTGGCCTGCTCGTCCTGGAGCATGCCGAGGCCGAGGTTCGTCGAGGGCCCGCCCACGGCCCGTCCGGTGACGTCCCCGTTCTCGATCGCGTAGATGGTGCTCTCCATCGATCGCGTCGTGAGGTCATGCAGCACCACCTCGCAGTGCGGGCCGACGGCACCGGTGATGGCCCGCATCACCGGGTGCAGCACGGCGTACAGCTCGGCGATGTCTTCGAAGGTCGGCGTGATCCCCGCTGGTCGGGGCCTCTCCACATCGGCGTCGGTCATCAGGGAGCCCCTTCTCGGTGTCTTTGACAGCATTGTCCATCGTACTGTAGAAATTCCGTTAAGTTGATAGAAGTTCCATTAGGTCGCCACGGCCGGCAGCGTCCGCCGGCCGACAACGAGGTCAGACCCCCCACCAATGGAGGAAACATGAGTATGCGGTACCGGCGTAGCTGGATGCTCGCGGCCACGGCTGCCACCGGAGCGATGGTGCTGGCAGGGTGTGCCGGCGGCGGCAATGAGGACACGATCAACATTGCCGTGGCGAACCACCCCTGGACCGACGCCGTGCTGGCCAACGTCGAGGAGTTCGAGGCCGAGACCGGCCTGAACGTCGAGGTGACCTCCTACACGGAGGACCAGCTCTCCCAGCAGCTCAACGTCCGGCTGAACGCCAACGCCGACGACATCGACGTGATGATGGTCCGACCCCTCCAGGAGATCCGTACCTTCGACCGCAACGGCTGGCTCGCGGACCTCACCGAACAGGCCACCTCGGACGAGGAGTGGGACTGGGCCGACTTCCAGGAAGGGCCGCAGGAGTCGGTCACCCTGGATGACCGGGTCCTCGGGGTGCCGCTGGCCACCGAACGCGAGGTGCTCTACTACCGCACGGACCTGCTGGAGGCGGCCGGCCTCGACGTCCCGCAGACGCTCGAGGAGCTGGAGACGGCTGCACAGACGATCCAGGATCAGAACCCGGACGTCTACGGGTTCGTCTCCCGTGGCGCACGCGCCGCCGCCGTCACCCAGTTCTCCAGCTTCCTCTACAGCTACGGGGCGGACTGGGTGGCCGAGGACGGCTCCTCGGGCATCGGCACCCCGGAGGCCCGTGAGGCCTACACGTTCTACGGCGACATGCTCCGCAACTACGGCCCGCCCGGAGTCACGAACATGAGCTGGCCCGAGGCGATGGGCATCTTCACCCAGGGCCGTGCGGCCTTCTACACCGAGGCCGACAGCCTGTACACGAACGCCACCGACCCTTCGAACTCCACCGTCAGTGACGTGGTGGGCTTCGCCCAGTTCCCGGAGGGTCCAGCCGGCTCGCGCCCGACCAACGTGCCGTCCTGGGCGCTCGCTGTCCCGGCCAGCTCCAACAACCAGGACTCCGCCTGGGAGTTCATCCGCTGGGCCACGAACCAGGAGAACACCATCGTCGCGCAGGAGAACGGGGTCATCGGCGCAAGGGCCTCGGCCTGGGAGACCGAGATGCCGGACATCCCGGCGGACCTCGCTGCCGCACAGCGCACCAGCGCCGAGGTGGGCGTCGGTTACAGCCACCCGGTGGTGCTGAACGTCAGCCGCGCTCGCGACATCGTCGGCGATCCGATCGTGACCGCGATCGAAGGCGGCGACGTCGATGCGGCGCTCGACTCGGCCGATCGGGCGTTCACCGAGTTCCTCGCCAGCGAGAACGAATGAGATCCCGGTCCCTGGTCGCCCACGGGCGGTTGCAGCGACCCGATGTGAGACGAGGAGGTGAGTTCCGATGAGCGCAGTGGCGACCGGTAAGCGAGGTTCGCTCTGGCAGGGACTCTCGGACTGGGCGAACCGGCACCGCAAATGGGTGCTCGCCGCACCGGCGATCATCTTCGTGATCGCACTGATGGTGGTGCCGCTGCTCTACACCCTGGTGCTGAGCTTCACCGACGCGCAAGGTTCCATCCAACGGGCCTTCGACTTCGTCTGGTTCGAGAACTACATCAGCATCCTCGGCGACACCGCCCGGTTCTGGCCGGCGGTCTGGCGCACGGTGATCTTCACCGCGGTGGCCGTGACCCTGGAGATGACCATCGGCATGGCCGTGGCGCTGCTGTTGCGGCGCCCGTTCATGGGGCGCGGGCTGGTGCGGGTGGTCATGCTGCTGCCCCTGGTCGCGACGCCGGTCGCGGTGGCGATGATGTGGCTGCTGATCTTCGAGCCGACGGTCGGGTTCGCCAATCAGGTACTCGGCTGGCTCGGGCTGCCCGCGCAGGGCTGGATCTCGGACCCGTCGACGGCGTTGCCGACCCTGATGCTCGTGGACGTGTGGCAATGGACACCGATGGTGATCCTGATCCTGCTGGCCGGACTCGTCGGGCTCCCGGAGGAGCAGCAGGAGGCGGCCCGCATCGACGGTGCCTCGACCTGGCAGCGTTTCTGGCACGTGACCCTGCCGATGCTGAAGACGACCGTCATCGCCGCGCTACTCCTGCGCAGCATCGACGCGATGAAGACCTTCGACCTGCTCTACGTGACGAAGGGCACCGGCGGCGGGTCCTCGCACGAGGTCGAGACCCTGAACATCTACGCGTACGCACTGAGCTTCGACTACAACGAGTACGGGATGGCGGCGGCCCTGGTGCTGATCTACTTCCTGATCATCGTCGGCGTGCTCGTGGTGCTCAACATGCGTCGGAAGGAGAACCGCCGGTGACCACGCGTTCACTCGAGTCCAGAGGTTTCGTCGGGCTTCGGGCCGTGCTCCTGATCGTGTTCGGGCTGATCTGCCTGGCCCCGATCGTCTGGATGGTGCTGGCCTCGTTCAAGACGAACATCGACATCTACGACCCGTCCAGCACGTTCTCGTTCACACCGACGCTGCAGAACTACTCGGCCGTGTTCGCGCAGGCCGACTTCCTCCAGTTCTTCATCAACAGCCTCATCATCGGCGTGGGCTCGACCGGGCTCGCCCTGCTCATCGGCGTGCCGGCCGCGTTCTCCATGCAGCGGTTCGGGATGGCGAAGTCATCCGGTCTGGTGCTGTTGTCCCGGGTGATCCCGCACGTCACCCTGCTGGTGCCGTGGTACTTCATCTTCGCCTCGTTGCAGATGGTGGGCGGCTACAGCTCGCTGGTCATCTCGCACATGTTCATCTCGGTCCCGCTGATCGTCTGGGTGATGATCGGCGTGTTCGAGGGCGTGCCCGAGGAGCTCGAGGAGGCCGCCCGCGTGGACGGCCTGACCCACATCGGGGCCTTCCGCAGGATCGTGATTCCACTGGTGGTCCCCGGTATCGCGACCTCGGCGATCCTGTCCTTCATCTTCTCGTGGAACAACTTCGTGTTCGCGCTGGTCCTGTCCGGGAACAGCACCCGCACCCTGCCGGTGGCGATCTTCAACTTCATCGGGTACGCGAGCATCGACTGGGGCGCGCTCATGGCCGCCTGCGTGAGCATCACGGCGCCGATGATCGTGATGGCGCTGCTCGGACAGAAGTACGTGGTCGCCGGAATGACGGCGGGAGCGGTCAAGGGCTGATGGCAACGCGGATGGGTGACAAGAGCACGATGAACACGGATGCAACGGCACTGCTCTCGGACCTGGTGTCCATCCCGAGCGTGAACCCACGCGGCGGTGCGGAGCCGGCCGAGACCCCGGTGGCCCGGCGAATCGCCGACTGGTGCGCCGAACAGGGAATCACCGCCGAACTCGATCAGGTGGTCGATGGCCGCTGCAACGTGGTCGCCATCGTTCCGGGACGGGACCCGAGGGCCGCCGTGCTCTTCGAGTCGCACCTGGACACGGTCGAGGTGGAGCACATGAACACCCCGCCGTTCACACCCACGGTGCGAGACGGTCGCCTCTACGGTCGTGGCGCGTGCGACGCGAAGGGACCGCTGGCCGCGTTCCTGATTGCGCTCCGCGACATCGCCCGAGCCCCGGAACCACCGGCACAGACCGTGATCGTGGCCGGAGTGGCGGACGAGGAGCACGAGTACAAGGGCGTGCTCCGCCTGCTGGAGAACCTTGCTGGTGAGGCCACTCGGACGGTGACCGGCGCCGTCGTGGGCGAACCCACGGACCTGCGGGTGGTGGTTGCCCACAAGGGCGTGATGCGGTGCCGGATCGTGGTGGCCGGACCCGGAGGGCACAGCTCGCGGCCGTGGGGCCTGGAGAACCCGATCGAGACCATCGCGCGGGTGGTGACGTTCCTCGCCGAGGAGGTCACGCCCTCGCTCACCGCCGCCGCGCATCCGCTCGTGGGTCCGGCCTCCCTCGTGCCCTCCTTGATCAGCGGCGGGACCGGGCCGAACACCGTGCCGAACGAGTGCGCAGTGAGCCTCGACCGACGCACGCTGCCCGGCGAGGACCCCGAGCAGGTGTGGCGTGAGTTGCGCGATCGGATCACGGGCCGGTTCGGCCCGAGCGTCACCGTGGAGCCGCCGTTCCTCACCGACCTGGCCCTGGACAACGACCCCGCCGATCCCTTCGTCGCGGGTGTCCGTGACGTGCTCGGCCGGGCGGGCCGCGACTCGTCGGCGATCGGCACCGGCTGGGGGAGCGACGCGAGCAAGATCGCCGCGGCGGGGATCCCCTCGGTGGTGTTGGGGCCAGGCTCGATCGGCGATGCGCACACGCCGAACGAGTCCATCGATCTGGCCGAGCTCGCCGAGGCGGTCGAGATCGCTCGCGCGCTCATGCGGCTGCCGGCGCCCGCCGGCCTGAGCTGACCGAACATCGAAGCGAACGGAGGGACCACACGCATGGACGACGACGGCGGCTTCACCGGAACGGTGTTCGAGCCCGGCTCAGGGGTCGAGTGGCCGGCGCTCCTGCTGAAGGAGTCGGCGTTGCGGCACAACGCCGACCTGATGGCACGGTTCTGTGCCGATCGCGGCGTCTCGCTGGCCCCGCACGGGAAGACGGCCGTGTCCCCGGAGCTCTGGCAGTTCCAGGCGCAGGCGGGAGCCTGGGGCGTCAGCGTCGCCACGCCGGCTCAGGCGCGCGTGTTCCGGCGAGCGGGTGCCCGGCGCATCCTGATGGCCAACCAGCTGGTCGATGCGGCGTTCGCCCGCTGGGCGCAGGACGAACTCGCCGCAGGCGTCGGGTTCGAGTTCTTCTGCTACGTGGATTCGGTGGCCGGGGTTCGGCTGCTGGAGGCGGCGCTGGACCCCGCCGGCCCGGCGCTGCCGGTGCTCCTCGAGGTGGGCCACGCCGGCGGGCGTACCGGATGCCGGACCCAACACGCCGTCGACGAGGTCGCCCGAGCGGCGGCCGCGTCGGATGCACTGGCCCTGGTGGGCCTCGCCGGCTACGAGGGCAGCGTCAGCCACTCCCGCGACGCCGAGGCGCTCGGTGCCGTGGCCGCCTACTTGAGGGACGTCGTCGGGCACTTCGAGCGGCTTGCCGCGGCAGGCCTGCTCGACGGCGGTGCTTCCGAATACCTGCTCAGTGCCGGCGGGAGTCTGTACTTCGACGTGGTCGCGGAGGTGTTCGCTCCGGTCCGCGTGGCCGGCCATGCCGTGCGCACCGTGCTGCGCAGTGGCGCGTACCTGACGCATGACCACGGCCTCTACGAGCGGCTCTCACCTCTGGGCGCCGCCGAGGGCGGCGGCTTCGTCGCCGCAGGTGAGGTGTGGGCGCAGGTGCTGTCCGTTCCGGAGCCGGGCCTGGTGATCCTCAATGCCGGACGGCGCGACCTGCCCTACGACCAGGGCCTGCCGACCCCGCTGGGGCACGGCACCGGCAATGATCTCCGGCCGCTCGAGGGTGCCGAGATCGTCGAACTCAACGACCAGCACGCCTTCATGCGCACAGCGGCGGGCGCCGAGCCCGCCGTGGGCAGCCTGGTGGTGCTGGGCACGTCCCATCCCTGCACGCTCCACGACAAGTGGCCCCGTGCTCTCCTGGTGGACGACCAGTACCGCCAGGTGGGCACCGTCCACTCGTACTTCTGAACCATCCGTTCATCCCACAATCCGGCGATCCCGTCGGAGGCAACCCATGCACGACCCACTGGAGGTTGGTCATCATCGTGAAGAAGGCGCTCTCGACTACGAAGGCACCTGCCGCAGCTCACTCCTTCTCGCAAGGAGTGCACGCGGGGGACATCGTTCAGGTCTCCGGGCAGGGCCCGCAGGATCCCGAGACGGGGCAGTACCTGCACGCCGGAGACGTCGGCAGGCAGACCACCCAGACGCTGGAGAACGTGCGGCACGTGGTCGAGGCGTCGGGCGGAACGTTCGATGACGTCGTCTCCCTTCGCGTGTTCCTGACGGACCAGTCGAACTTCGCCGGGATGAACGAGGCGTACGAGGCGTTCGTGAAGGAACACGTGCCCTCTGGCGCACTGCCCGCACGCACCACCGTGTTCGTCGGTCTGCCGTGGCCCGAGATGCTGGTCGAGATCGACGGGATGGCCGTGCTGGAGCGCTGACGCCGGCCGGACCGACACCCGCGCCGACCTACTGACGGCTGCTTGCCTCGCATCGGCGAAGGATCTCGTCGACGACCTGCTCGATCGGTGCGGTGGCATCGATGGCAACGCCGTCCGCTGGGACGTCCTCGTTCGTCTGGTGCCAGCGGATGATGAGGGCGCGTTCCGTGGGCTGTCCGCCACCCCACTCCTCGTCCGGTCGCTCGTCGAGCCGCCGAGTCAGGGTGGCGAGGTCGACGTGGAGGACGAAGACGCCGTCGAACAGGTCGATGAACTTCGGGAAGTTCCGGGAGCCGCCACAGAAGAAGGTGGCGGCGTGGTCCCGGTCGGCGACCAGGGCTCTGACCTTGCAGACGTCCCAGATGTGGTGCTCGTGCCCGAAGCCCGCCGTGGGTTCACCGGTCTCCGGGTCCCCTCGGTAGGCCAGCTCCCGGTCGCCGTGGATCGCGTGGTGTCCGCGCCGCTGCAGCTCGTCGCACACGGTGGTCTTGCCGGTGCCGGAGAGACCCTCGATCAGATAGTTCCGCCTGCCCATGGGCCGGAACGTAGCACCGGGGGCTCACCGGGGTCACCGGGAATTGCCTCGGCCGCCTCCACCCGGAGAGGCGCAACGATCCGCACCCCCGCGGGACCTAACTGCTGGGACAAGCCTGCCACTGTGCCCAGAGCGCCTTGGCGGCGCGCTCGTCGGCCCCCGCGATGATCGCGCTGCCGACGGGGTGCGGGTTGGGGTTGCCGTCGTCGTCGAGCACCGTGCCGCCCGCCTCGAGGACCACCAGCGCGGCGGCCGCGTGATCGAGCGGGCTGTATCGGTGGATGATCGCCGCGACCCCGCGACCCATCGCGATCCCGGACAGGGTTGCGGTGCCGGAGCCGGGGATCCGGACCGTGCAGTCGCGCTCGCCAAGGGCATCGATCAGGTCGTGCATCCCGGGCCACGTTCGAGCACCGTTGAGTTCGGTGATCACCAGTGCACCCGAGAGGGGGTCGGCGCCATCCGTCGGTGTCGTCGTCAGGCGTCGTCCGGCTCGCCAGGTGCCCCGGCCCTCGACGGCGAGCACCGGGACCGGCGCGGCGACGCCGTCGACCGTTCCGCCGACCGGGTCGAACACGACCCCGACCACGGGCCGACCATGCTCCACGAGCGCCAGCGAGAAGCTGGTCCAGGGGAAGCCGTTGGCCAGGTTGGCGGTGCCGTCGACCGGGTCGAGGTACCAGCACGGCCGAGTGCCGTTCGCGGACCCGCCGTACTCCTCACCGACCACGTCGTGCTCAGGGAACTGCGCGCGCAGCACGGCTTGCACCCAGCGCTCGATGCCGCGGTCGACCTCGGTGACGTGATCGGCGGGACCGGTCTTCGTCTCGACGGTCTGGATACCGTCACGGCGGGCGTGCGCAGTCATTTCGGCGGCTTGCTCGGCCAGTTCGAGTGCGATCGCGGTCTGCCGGGCGCGTTGGTCGACCGCATCCGCCTCGGTGCCGGCGCGGACCGTGAGGGCTCGGTTCGTGGTGATCGAATCCACGCCGAGCGCCGCCAGATGGGCCGCCTGCGCCGGGTCGTCGACAGTCCACACCGCGACCTCGACGCCGTGTGTGTGCACGGCGTCGACGAAAGCAGCTCCGACCAACAGGTGTTGCGCGTTGACGACGCTGACGCCGTCGAGGTCCTCCGCCGCGGGCGGCTCGGGGGAGTACCACGCCGTCCAGATCGCCGCGGCAGGGTGCTGCTCCTTGATGCGTGCCATCGCCTGTGGGTCACCGCACCACGCGATACCGGCATCGGTGGGGGTCTCGGCGACCACGCGAGCGGCCGGCCCGGCGACATCGGGGTCGTCGATGTCGATCAGCAGGGTGCAGCCGGTCCCGTGCAGCGCCCGGAGCGCGTCGGAGAGCAGCGGGATGCGCCGGTCGCCGCCGCCGAGCTCGACGACCTCGTCGAGCGTGACGTCGGTGATGGCGCGCGGATCTGACCAGAGGCGTTCCAAGGTGGCGTCGTGCAGCAGCACCACGGCGCCGTCGCGGGTGACGCGGACGTCGATCTCGATCCACGTGAGGCCGGCGCCGATCGCGGCGGCAACGGCGGCGAGCGTGTTCTCCCGCGCGCCGCCGTCGGCTTCGGCGTGCAGGCCGCGGTGGGCGACGAGGCGAGGGGAGCCGCTCACGCCGACACCGTCACGGGTGCTTCGTCCAACGTGCCGTTGCGGTAGCGGAGCGCGCGGGTGATCCGCACACCGACCTCGTCGCCCGGTGCCGGTGCCTCGCCGGTCACGAACGCGCGGAGATCGGTGCCGCGGACCTCGATGGCGACCTCGGAGTAGTGCCCGTGGGGGAGAACCCGGGTGACGACGCCGGGCATGCCCTCGGGGTCGACGCGCACGTCCTCCGGTCGCACCACCCACTCGACGCCGGGCTCACCCTCGCCGAGGTCGAGCGCGCGAACCTTGTTGCTCGAGCCGATGAAGCCGGCCACGAACTCCGTGGCCGGCGCCCGATACAGCTCGGCGGGTGTGGAGACCTGCTCGATCTTGCCTTCGCTCATCACGGCCACCCGGTCGGAGATGGACAGGGCCTCCTCCTGATCGTGCGTCACCAACACCGTGGTGATGCCCATCCGCTGCTGGATGTCCCGGATCTCCTCACGCACGCGCACGCGCAACTTGGCGTCGAGGTTGGACAGCGGCTCGTCGAGCAGGAGCAGCTTGGGGCGTTGCACGAGCGCGCGGGCCAGCGCCGCGCGCTGCTGCTCACCGCCCGAGATGTGAGCCGGGCGGGAGTCGGCGTGGTGCGACAGCCCCACGAGTTCCAGGACCTCCGCCACCCGCTCCTTGATCTGCGCTCGCGGGACTCGAGCGACCTTCAGCGGGAAGGCGACGTTCTTCGTGATCGTCATGTGGGGCCACAGTGCGTAGTTCTGGAAGACCATTGCGCTTGGTCGGCGCTCCGGTCCGAGTGAGGTGATCTCGGCGCCGTCGACCTCGACCCTGCCCTGATCGGGGAGCAGGAACCCCGCGATCAGGCGCAGTGTGGTGGTCTTGCCGCAGCCCGAGGGGCCCAGCAGCGACACCATCTCGCCGGGGGCGATGTCCAGGTTCAGGTCGTCGACGATCGTGCGTCCGCCGAGCACTTTGGAGATGCCGGACAGCCGCAGGCCGGGCACCGTGGACCCACCGGGGTCGGTGCTCACGGGTGTGGCAGCGGACGCGGCCGTGGAAGGGATCGTCACATCGGTCCTAACGGATCTGGAAGCCCTCGGCCAACTGCCCGCCCATGATGTATCGGCGGGTCAGCAGCAGCAGGACCACGGAGGGGATCGACAGCAGGAGCGCGAACACGGCCGCGACCTGCGTTGGGTAGTTGAGCACCAGCGAGTACATCTCGGTGGGCATCGTCATGTACGACGGCGCCCCCACCAGGTAGGTGCCCTGGGCCTCGTCGAAGGAGGCCAGGAAGCTCATCACGCAAGCGACGAGGATGCCGGGCAGTGCCAGCGGCAGGGTCACGGTCCTGAACACCCGGATCTTGCCGGCACCGGCATCACGGGCCGCCTCCTCGAGTGATCGCGGCACCGAGGAGAAGGCCGCCGCCGGGATCCAGGTCATGAACACCACGGTGCCGATCAGGTGCACGATCACGATGCCGAGCGTGGTCTCCATCAGGTTGAGCCCGTAGAACACGGTCGCCATCGCGACGAACAGGCCCATCTTCGGGAAGGCGTTGGTGGCGAAAAGGCCAACCAGGAAGATCCTGCGCCCGGGAAATGAGAACCGCGAGAACGCGTAGGCCGCCGGAAGGCAGACGATCGCGGACAGCAACACGGTGACCGGTGCGAAGAACAGCGTGTTCTGCATCGCCGCGAACAGCTCGGGCTCGGCGAACACCACCCGCCACCAGTCGAGCGTGAGGCCGTCGGGGAGCAGGTTCGGGTAACGCCAGCGGGTCGCGAACGCGTGCATGCCGAGCCAGATCAAGGGACCGAGGATGAACCCCGCGACCAGCACGATGAGTCCGGCGGTGAGGATCCGACCGCCCAGGTTGCGCGCCATGGTCGGCATCAGACGCGTCCTTCCTGCTTGGCGGAACGGAAGTTCGCCCACACGTACATGGCCGCCACACCGGAGGCGACCACGAACACGATCACGGCGACGGCCGCCGCCTGCTGCGGCTGGTTGAAGGACTGGAAATACTTGCTGATGTCCACACCCAGCTGTTGCGGCGCGTTCGGACCGGTGAAGTACGGCACCGTGAACTGCCCCAGCACACCGATCGCGGTGAAGGTTCCGGCGATGATCAACGGGATGGCGGCCATCGGCACCAGCACGCGGGCCACGATCGTTGCCGTGCCCGCGCCGGCATCGCGTGCGGCGTCGATGAGGGCATCGGGGACACCCTGCATCCCCGAGGCGGCCATCAGCAGCGCGAACGGCAGATTCACCCAGACCGAGGCGATGATCACGCCCGTCACGGTGAACCCGAAGATCGGAGCCTCGGCCCCGAACTGTGCGAACAGGCTGCGCACGAAGCCATCGCCCGAGTAGAAGTTCAGGATCGCCCAGGAGGCGATCACGACCGGGATGAACAACGGAATCACTCCCAGGCCGGAGAGCATCGTGGACGCCCAGCCGGCCCGCAGGCGCAGCAGCACTGCGATCCCGATCGCCATGCCCAGCACCAGCAGCGTGGTGACGACCGTGACCAGCACGGTCGCCGCCAGGTCCCGCGGGAACCGGGGGTCGGCGAACAGCATCGCGTAGGCCTCGCCGGTGATGAGGCCATCGGCCGTGAACACGTCCTGGCCGATCATGGCGGCCGTGCGGTTCAGTCCACCCGTCATGCCGAAGCTGAAGCCGACCGCCAGCAGCACCGGCACGCCGACGAACAGCAGGATCACCAGCACCGGTGGCAGCGCCATCGAGAAGCCCACCGTCGAACGGCGTCGTGACGCACGCCGCGCGGCGCTGCTCGGTCGCACCCGTTCAGGAGCCCGGGGTGCGACCGCTCCTGTTGTCTCTTCTGCTGCGGTCACGGTACGAGCTGGTCCCAGAGGTTGGACATGTCGTCGTTGTTCTCGCTGTAGTAGCCGGGACGCAGCGCACTCGGATCAGCGTCCGCGAACTGCGCGGCGACGTCCTCGGGCAGTTCGTCGAGGGCGATCACCGGGTAGCCCGAGATCTGCTCGGCGATGATGGTCTGGCCCTCGGGGCTGAGCACGAAGTTGACGAGGTCGATCGCACCCTCGGTGTTGTCGGCAGTGCGCGGGATGCCCAGGTAGGACGCGCTACCGGTGAAACTCGGGTCGCTGATCTGTGCGTAGTGCACGTCCTCGGAGATCAGGCCGGTCTCCACGGCGGTGATGAACTGGTCGCTCCACACCGGGGCCATCGAGATGGACCCGTTCCCCAGGAGCTCCAGCACCTGCGAATTGCCGTTGGGGTAGACGCCGCCCTGGTAGACCGACGCGCCAAGCTCGGCGAGCCGATCGAAGCCCGGCGTCCAGCTCTCCTGGAGCGCCTCGTCGTAACCGACGCGCAACCCGTCCTGCTCCTCCTGGGTGAGGTAGCTGTCGAGCACCGTCGTCACGAAGGCGCCTCCGGAGCCACCGGTGGAGGGTGAGTTGTAGGCGAACTGGCCCGGGTTGGCCTCGATCCAGGTGAGGAGCTCCTCGAGGGTGGCCGGCGGGTTGTCGATCACCGTGCTGTCGTAGGCGAGGAGCACTGACGAGGCGCGGTAGGGGATGCCGACGCCCTTGCCCGCGGTGATCGTGTTCTCGGGGACGGTGGCCAGGCCGCTGACCGTCGCAGGGTCGACCTCCAGCAACGTACCGGCCTCGGCCGCGCTGGAGATCACGAAGCCGGCGTCGACGAGGTCGAACCCGGGGTCGTCACCGGCTTCGGTCGCGGTGACGAGCTTGGCGACGGTCTGCTGGTCGTGCTCGCCGTGCAGGTCGAGCGTGACGTCCACCTGGACGTCCGGGTTCGCCTCCTCGTAGGCGGGGATGATGCCCTGCTCCCAGAGGTCGACCAGGTTGGTGTCACCGGAGATGAAGACGGTCACGGTCGTCGTGCCTTCGCTGCCCTCGTCGGTGCCGTCGTCTCCGGCATCGCTGGAGGAGACAGGTCCGCAGGCGGTGGCGAGCGCGACGGTGCAGATGCCGGCCAAGCCGACTGTCAGGAGACGCTTCGAGATCACGATGATGGTTCCCTTCGATGGCGATCGAGTGGCGCTGCGACTTCCATCGCAACGTTGCTATGGAAAGCCGCGCGAGTGTCGGCCGCATGAACGCTGAGCGACGGCGAACCGTAGAGCGAAGGAACTCATCGCAACGTTGCGATCGACGAATCTTCAGAAGGTATCGCATCGTTGCGATGGGCGCTAGGGTGAGCGCGTCGAAAGGGGTCATGATGGCCGGTCGGGGACGCCAGGGGCGCGCGACGATCGCCGACGTGGCGGCCGCTGCCGGTGTCTCGACGTCGACGGCGTCCCTCGTCTATCGCCGTTCGGAGCGCGTCTTGCCGGACACCCGGGCCCGGATCCTGGCCGCGGCCGAGCAACTCGGCTACCAGGGCCCTGACCCCGTGGCCTCGTCGCTACGGAGCGGCCGGAGCGGGATCATCGGGATCGTCATCGCCGAACGAGTCCGGCAGGCCTTCCAGAACCCGGTCGCGGTCGCGACGATGGATGGGCTCTCGGATGTTCTCGACGGCGAGGGGTTCGGCCAACTGTTGCTCTCGGGCGGTGCGGAGCCACCGGAGGGCCGCCCGAACCCGCTGCGGATGCTGCCGGTGGACGCCGTCGTGTTCGCCACCCGTGGTGAGGAGTTCGACCACCTGCTGCCGCTCGTGCGCGCCCGTGGCGTCCCGATCGTGGGGATCGAGGGGCCGCACGCCGAAGGAGTGATCCTGGTCGAGGTCGACGATGTCGGGGGGATGGCCGCGATGGCCGCTCACGTAGCTGAGCTGGGGCACCGCCGGGTCGGTGTCGTGATGCGCACGACCAGGCTCGGTCGTGACGGCGCACCCGGACCGGTGGAGCCGATCGGAACCCGCCTGGAGCACATCAGCAACCGGACCATCCGCGGCCGTCTCGAAGCCGTGCAGAGCGTGTTCGGCGACGCACTGCGGGTCGAGTCGGGCGGGCGTGACGTCGCCGCGGGCGCGGCCGCCGCGCTGAAACTCCTCGACCGTCCGGACCGGCCGACGGCGGTGCTCGCCCAGAACGACGCGCTCGCCGCAGGCGTCCTCCAGGCCGCAGCAACGCTCGGGCTGGAGGTCCCACGCGACCTCACGGTGACCGGTTTCGACGGCGTCGACATGGCCTGGCTCGGTCGTCACCTGACAACCGTTCGCCAGCCGCTGCACGAACGTGGCCGCCGCGCCGGAGAACTTGTCTCGGCGCTGCTCAGAGGTGAGGACGTCCCGTCCAGCACGTTGCTACCCGTCGAGCTCATCGCGGGCGAGACGGCGGGTCCGCCTCCCGTTGACCGTCGAGCACGGCCTTGACGGTCCCGCCCAGGCCATGGATCACGAGGTGGCCGAGCGAACTGGCGACACCGCTCCCGGCACGGCGACGGTGGCACCGGAATTAACGAGTGTCGGCATCCCGTGCGCCGTCCGAGGTCGGCTCGGCGAGCCCGAGCGAGAGGATGGTAGCGCCGATGTCCCGGAGCGAGGCGAGGACGGCGTGAAGGTGGGCCTGATCGGCAACCGGCCCGGTCAGGGTGCTGGTGCCGTCGCCATGCCGGGTGATGGCGAGGTTGCCAAGCAGGCCGGACCAGTGGTCGTCCAGGTGACCCTCGACCCGCAACCGGTAGGTGCTCGGCCCGGACGTACTCATGGCAGGACCCTCGCCCGAGCGACGTGACCGTGGTGGCCGGGGCGGCGCGACCGGCGCGCGGGACTGCGCCTTCGGATGACCCACTCCGCCACGGCGAGGTTGATCACCCAGCCGGCTCCCTTGGCGAGGTCGCCGCTGACCTCCCCGGCGCCGAAGACGGCGAGGCTGATGCCCTCGGTGAAGGCCTGGGTGCCGGCGGCCAGTCCGATCGAGTAGGCGCGGATCATCCAGGCGCGGTGGGCGGGGATGTCGCGGCGCCTTACGGCCGCGAACCCGAGGATGAGGAAGGCGGCCATCGCGCTGGCGAAGACCAGCCGTGACACGTACAGCAGGTCACCGGTGCCGGGCTTGGCCGCGTACAGCAGCGTCATCCAGAGCGCGGACCCGGCGACCAGCAGTCCGGCGACCGCCAGTGCCCGGCCGGCGCGCCGGTGCCACGCGAGGTGACGGCGCCGCAGCCGCGGCAGGAACTGGAAGGCACCCACGAGGGCGTACAGGGCGGCGCCGACGATGTGCACGACCAGCGGCGCGGTGGAGGCAGCGAACCGGGCGTCGGCCGCGATCACCTCCGGCCCACCGGCGAGCTGGACCAACCGGAGGGTACCGGCGACGAGCGGGATCGCGCTCAGCGCGATGAGGGCGACCGGGACCGGCCAGCCGGCCGCCCGGGTGGGCGCGCCGACCGGCCTGGCCGCGGTTGTCGCGGGGGCGTTCACGGGACCGCAGGCTCACGGACCGGGGCGACGGGCGCCGTCGGGGCGGGCGAGCGGTCAAGGCTGCGCCACAGCGAGACGCCGAGGCCGATCAGGGCGATGCCGACCGGGACGGCGAGCGGCCGGTTGAACCCTTCAGGCAGCACGGCGAGGGCGGCGGTGCCCAACGTCCCTACGGCGAGCAGGATCGCGGCCCAGCGGGCCAGGATGCCGGTGCGGAACAGGGCGATGCCGAACGTGAGCCCGCCGACCAGGTAACCGACGCCGGCGAGGTTCAGCACGGTCTGCATCCCGCCGATGTCACCGGCCGGGGTGCCGCCGGCGGCGGAGACGAGCACGTCGTTGACATACCCGGGCTGGCTCCCGACCACCGTGGGCAGGACGGTCGCGGCGATGACCTCGGTGGCGAACATGGCCAGGTATCCGGCGGCGAAGAGCAGGTAGCCGACCAGGCTGAGCCATGCGGGCCACCCGACGCGGCGGCGGGTGTGCAGGTACATGCCGGTGATGCCGGCCAGCGCGAGGGCAGCCATCACCGCCTTCGCGGTGGAACGGACCACCCACTCGGTGGTCTCGACCGAGGCCGCGACCATCGGAGGGTGGTTGATCTGGACGACGATGAAGATGGCTCCGGCGGCCGCGGCTGCGACGCCGGCGGCCTTGGTCAGGCCGGTGCTGGTGATGGTCATGGCGTGCTCCGTGTGGTCCGGGCCGGGGGAGTCCGGCGATGTTCCAGACGCTACGGAGCGAGTTGGTGAGGGGACATCACCAGATGATGTGACCAAGGTGGTGATCGTCTGCGCCGCAGAGCTGCGGCTAGAGAAGGCCTTGTTCGGCGCCCCGTCGGACGGCGGCGCGGCGGGTGTTCACGTCGAGCTTGGTGAAGATGTGCTTGGTGTGGGTGCGCAGCGTGTTGACGGAGACGAAAAGCCGCTGGGCGATCTCGGGGCCGGCCAGGTCGGTCGCGAGCAGGCGCAGCACCTCGAGCTCGCGGTCGCTGAGGCGGTCGTCGGGCGGCGCGAGGTCTGGCGCCGCTTCGCCTGCCGCGTCCTGCCCGACGGCGTCCAGTAGTTCGCGCGCGAGTGCAGCCTGCTTCGGGTCGGCGACGGCGGCCCGCAACAGTTCGAGCATCGGTTCGCCCTCGTCGAGGAACAGCCGCCGGTAGCCGGCCGGCACGCCGAGCGTCAGTGCGCGTCCGAGGTCGACGAGCGCGGCATCGAGGTCGCCGCCCGCGTGCTGGGCGAGCGCGCGAACCACCAGCGCGTCGAGCACGCTGCCGGTGCGCCCGGCCGCGTCGGCGGCCGCCGCGAGGTGACCCAACCGGTCGGTGACGTCGCCCAGGGAAGCAGCCCCGCCGTCGGGCCGGTGGTCGGCCACCTCGAGCCGGGCCAGGGTGAGCTGGTCGAACTCGGCCAGGTAGGCGGGGTCCGCGTCGGGCGTGAGGTCCCGCCGGCGGGCCCAGTCACGGGCGTCGGCGAGCCCGCCCTGCGCGATCCGGAGGCGTGCGCGGGCCGCCGGGATCGGGTGGACGTCGGGGAAGAAGCCCGGCCGGAACAGCGGCTCGGCGGCGTCGAGGCTCGCCACCGCGCCGGCGAGGTCCCCGCGCGCTCGCAGCAGGTGAGCCATCGCGGTATGCCAGCGGTGCCGGTTCTCCGGCAGCGACGCGCGGTCGCCGAGGTCACGGGCGGCTTGCAGGTGCGCCGCGGCGGCAGTTAGCTCGCCCTGCTCACGCAGCACGTCCGCGAGGCCGACGTGCAGGTCGCCGGTCGTCGACAGCGGCGGGTGGCTCTGGGCGACCTCGAGGGCGTGCTCGTAGAGCCGGCGCGCCTGGTCGGGTCGGCCGCGCGCCAGCCACATCTCGGCGAGGATGACCGTGGCGCCGAGCGCATCGGCGACGTTCCCGGCCTGATGCAGGCTGCGCACCGCCTGCTCGAAGGTACCCAGCGCCGTCGGGAGGTCGCCGGCGGCCCAGGCGGCCATGCCGAGGAATCCGGCCGCGGCGCCGCGGGACATGTGGTCCTCGCCCGCCAGGTCCAGGGCGCGCCGGGCGTGTTCGAGCGTCCCGGCGATGTCCCCGCCGGCCTGGGCGAGGGAGGCGCGGTAGGCGGCGAGCAAGGAGGGAAGGGCCGCCAGCTCGCGGTCGCGGGCCTTGGCGGCGTCCGACGGCGGGGGTTGCGTCCGCGGGCTCGGCGTCTCGTCCGTGGTGGGCTGGGTGAGCGCGGCCTCGGCCGCATCCAGCCAGTCGGCGGCGCGGTCGAGGTCGCCGTCGGACAGCAGCGACCAGGCGAAGGTCGCGGCCAGCAGGGGACGGCCTCGGACCTCGGCCTCGGGCAGAGCACGCACCCACGCGCGCAGGTCGCGGTCCTCGCGGCGCCGGCGCAGGCCGGCGACGGCCAGTTCGACCAGGTCGGCCGCCTGCCCGGCGTCGCCGCCCGCGAGAGCGTGCGGGACGCCGTCGGGCAGTTGCTCGTGCGCGGCGTACCAGGCTGCGGCCGCGCGGTGCAGGCGCCGCGCCCGCTCCGGGTCCTGCGCGCCCAACCGGGCCCTGAGCGCCTCGGCGAACAGGTGGTGGTAACGGAACCAGCGGCGCTCGTCGTCGAGAGGGACGAGGAACAGGTTGGCGCGCTCGAGCTCGGCGAGGGTGGCGGCCCCGTCGGTGCGGCCGGTGAGGGCGTCGCACAGCGAACCGGTCAGGGCGCCGAGGATGGCGGTGTCGAGCAGGAACCGGGCGTTCTGATCGGGCTGGGAGTCGAGGACCTCCTCGACGAGGTAGTCGAGGACGAAGCGGTGGCTGCCGGCGAAGTCGTCGATGAACGCGTCGAGGCTGCGGGCGTCGGAGCCGATCCGGGTGCGGGCGGACAGCGCAGCGAGCTGGAGGCCGGCGGCCCAGCCCTCCGTGCGCTCCTCGAGCGCTGCGACGTGCTCGGCCGCGAGAGGCAGGTCCATGACATCGGTGAGGAACGCCGTCGCCTCGTCCTGGGTGAACCTCAGGTCGGCGGCGCGGATCTCGACGAGCTCGCCACGTGCGCGCAGCCGCGGCAACGGCAGCGGCGGGTCCACGCGGGTGGTGATCGCGAGGGTGACCTGGGGCGGCAGGTTGTCGAGAAGGAACGTGACCGCCTCGTGCGCGGGCGCGGCGTCGAGGACGTGGAAGTCGTCCAGGGCGATCACCGTGCGGCCGGGCAGGGCGTCGAGGTCGTTGATCAGGCTGGCCAGGGCAGCCTCCGGGTCGTTCTCGAGGAGCCGCGAGGCGTCGTCGCCGGTCCCCGGGCTCGCGACCTGGACGGCGGCGATCAGGTGGGTGAGGAAGCGGTGGGCGTCCGCGTCGGTGGGGTCCAGGGACAGCCAGGCGACCCGCGCGGCGTCGGTGCCGCCGAGCCACTGGGTCATCAGGGTCGTCTTGCCGAAGCCCGCCGGCGCAGCGATCAGGACGAGGCGAGGGTTCGCCGGGCCGCGCAGGCGGTCGGTGAGGCGGGCCCGCGGGACGAGCCGGCGGCGCGAGGACGGCACGTGCAGCTTGGTGCCGAGGAGAGGCATGAGGACAGGCTAGGGCAGCGCGCCGGCGCAGGATCTGGTCCTCAGAGGGCGATGTGGCGACCGGCCAACGCGAGGACCAGCTCGGCCGCCGGCCGTTCGACGGGCCGCCCCTGGCCATGCCGCCAGTCGAGGTCGGTGGCGCTCAGCGCCAGGCCATCGATCTCGACGCCGAACATGGTCGGCGAGGTATCAGCGAGCCCGTCGAGCACGAGGTGAGTGGCCGCCGTCGGGAAGTGGCATTCGAGCCCGAGCGGCCAGGTGGCGTCGAGCCCGTGGATGACGACGTGGCTGAGCGAGCCGGCCACCCCACCGACGGGCATCGCGAACGTCGCCATCGTGTCGCTGCGCAGGTCGGCCAGGAGCGAGTCGACCGGTAGGGCGCCGTCACGCAGGGCGAGCCGGTCGGACATGGTCTGGAAGTCGAATCCGTCCGCGGCGAGCTCGGCGGTGAAGGCGGCCTCGTCGTAGCGCGCGGCCATGGTCAGGTGCGCGATCACGTTCGCGACGGTCCAGCCCGCGCACATCGACGGCTCCCGCCAGCGGGCTTCGTCGACGCTCGCGAGAGCATCGGCGAGGGCGGCGTAGGAGGTCCCGAGGACGGGCAGCATCGCGGTGTCGACGGTGCTCATTCCGGCGCCGTCACCTGGGCGAGGCGGACCTGGTTACCGGACGGATCCCGGAAGCCGCAGTCGATGCCGTACGGCCGTGACTCCGGCTTGTCGGTGAACTCCACGCCGGCGGCGACCATCGCGTTGTAGTCGCGCTGGACGTCGTCGGTGACCAGGAAGACCGCGCCGGCCAGGCCCGACGTCACGACCTTCTGGACCAGGGCGTGCTGCTCGTCCGTGACGACCGGCGCCGTCGGGATCGCCATCAGCGCGATCTCGACGTCCGGCTGGTCCCGCGGACCGACCGTGAGCCAGCGGAAGTTCGGTAGCTCGGGGAACGTCCAGTCCGAGCGGAGCTCGAAGCCGACCTTCGACGTCCAGAAGGCGAGGGCGACCTCCTGGTCGTGGACCCACAGATTCACCGTTGCGATCGTGATGCTCATTCCTCGACGTTAGCGAGGCGGATCGGCGGGGTCTTCTCGAAACGTGCGGTGTACGGGCCGGGCCTCGCGGCGCACCACGCAGTTCGGCAGACCGAACGCGCGCGGCACGGCCATCGCCTCACGGTAGGCGGTCGGGGTGCGGCCGAACATCCGCGTGAAGCTGGTGGTGAAGCTGCCGACGCTGGCCAGTCCGACCTCCATGCAGACGTCGGCGACCCGGTGGTCGGTGTTGCGCAGCAGCGCGGCGGCCCGTTCCAGCCGGCGGGTGAGGAGGTGGCCGTGCGGTGAGACGCCGAACGCGTCCCGGAACGCGCGAGTGAAGTGGCCCGGGCTCAGCCCCGCCGCCGCGGCCATGTCCGCGACGCCGATCGGCTCGGCGTACGAGCGATCGGCGAGGTCCCTGGCGCGGAGCAGGTGACGCTCGACCGGCAGGCTGGTCACCTGACCAGTGTGTCAGGCGGAGCCCGACTGGGCGCTCGCACGCAGCTGGGCGACGGTTGCCTCGGCACGGTACCCGGGCTCGACGCCGGTCAGCACCGCCAGCGCCGAACGTGAGTGCGCCGCCCGCAGGCCGAGGATCTCCTGGTACGCGGGGGAGGCGTACCAGCGGTGTGCGTCGTCCGGGCTAGGGAACTCGATCATGACGATGTTGCCGGGCACCGAGCCCTCGAGGACCTGCGGGAGCGTTCCGTGGACGAGCCATTGGCCGCCGAAGGGGGCGAACGTGGACTCGATGCGCGACATGTACTCGAGGATGTCCGGTCCGATCTCGACGTCTTCCAGATAGGCGATCGCAAAGCCGCGTGGGGTCTCGTTGGTCATGCTGTGGAGTCTGTCCGCCTCGGCCCGAGGACGCACGCTCTTTTGGACCCGGCAGCTCGCTCTCCGCGCCGGCAGCGTCCACGCGGAGGCGGATGTCAGAGCACGCGCGCAGACTGTTGGTATGGATCTCAACGAGGCACGCGAGCTCAAGAGGCAGGTGATCGCGTCCGCGAGCGAGCGTCTGGCCGGCGGGGTCGGGGCCGCGGCCACACCCGAATTGGTGCCGTTCGCCGTCGGGATCGCACCTCGGGGCGGGGCCGGCTTCGGCGTGGCGGTGCGTTACGACCACGGTGACGAGCGGACCACCGAGATGGCGCACGCGCTGACGGATGAGTTCGGTCCCGACGCTGACGTTCGGCCGGTCGGGCGCGTGCGGGCACTCGCCGGTGGGCCGATCGTGCCGACCGCGCTGACCGTGGGGGAGACGGGACGGGTGCGCCCGCTGCGGCCGGGGATCTCGGTAGCGCACGTCGCGGTGACCGCGGGTACCCTCGGCGGGTTCGTCACCCTGCCCGACGGCGTCGCGCATGTTCTCTCCAACTATCACGTCCTTGTGGGGTCGCCGTCGGGGCAGCTCGGCGACGCCGTGCTGCAGCCGGGCCCGGCTGACGGCGGGCAGGACCCGCAGGACCGGATCGGCTCACTGGCCGCCATGGTGCCGTTGTCACCCGGGCGGCCGGCGACGGTGGACGCAGCCCTCGCCTCGCTCGAGGACGTCGAGTTCGATGCCACCTACCCGGCCGGGACCCTCACCGGCACGGCGGTCGCGGAGGGAGACGAGGCGGTCCAGAAGATCGGGCGCACCACCGGCATCACCGACGGACGGGTGAGTGCCATCGAGTTGGACGGGCTCGTCATCTCCTACGGCGAGGGCCTTGGCGAGCTGCGCTTCGACGACCAGATCGAGGTCGAGTCCACCGGGGACGGACCCTTCTCCCAGGGCGGCGACAGCGGGTCGCTGGTGTACCTCGTGGACGATGTGCGCGCCGTCGGGCTGCTCTTCGCGGGCAGCGAGACAGGTGGCCCGAACGGCACCGGGCTGACCTACCTCAACCCGATCGAGACGGTGCTGGCGGCGCTCGACGCGACGCTGGTGTGAGCAGGCGATGAGCGACCTGGCCCAGGCGCGAGCGGCCAAGGAACACCTGGCCGCGGAGGTCGGCGAGCGGGACGGCGTGGTCGGCATCGGCTTGGAACGACTGCCGGACGGCTACGGCGTCCGGGTGAACGTGCGCGACGCGCACGCGGCCGAACAGGTTCCGGCGACAGTCGACGGCGTGGACGTGCGCATCGTCGTCGTCGGCACCATCCGTGCCGAGGGCTGAGCCCGGTCGGCGGAACATCCCCGCGTGGAACAGCGGCGGTCAACCGCTCAGGACACCAGGCTTGACCAGCCATCGTTCCGTGTCGGCGAGCGCCTCTTCGAGGATGCTGAGCGCGCCACCGCGCATGGCGGCATGGGACGACGTGATCGATGCCTCGAGCCGCGGTCGCACGACGTGGCCTGCCGGGAGACGCTGCCGTAGTGCCGCGTCGACCTGCTCGCCGACGAACGGCAGGATGGCGGCGAGGGTGTCGCCGAAGACGACGACTGGGGTGCTGACCAGTGTCATCATCGTCGCGACCACTTCGCCGAGGGCCGCGCCGGCGTCGGCGAGCGCCGTGTGGAGGGCGGGTTCGGTCCCGGCGTGGGCGATGTCGGTGAGCCTGTCGATGGTTGTCGTCGTCGGGAGCCCGGCGCGCCGGAGCAGCGCACGTCGTCCGACGTATTCGTCGAGGGGGTGCCGCTCGAGCGCCCGTCCACCGACGACGGTGCCTCCGACGGGGATCCAGCCGACGTTTCCGTCCCAGCCCTTCGCGTCGGTGACGAGCTGCCCGTCGACGATGATCGAGGACCCGATGCTGTTGTCGCCCGACACCCACGCGAATGAGCCGCCACCCTGAGAGGTCTCCCGGTAGCGGCTCTCGGCGAGCGCCGACATCGGGCCGACCGAGCCGAGCCGGAGCGGTCGTGCGCCCAGCCGAGAGTCCTCGCCCAGACGACCGAGGATGTCGACGTCGTGCCAGCCGAGGTTGCGTGCCACGACGATCGTTCCCTTGTTGACCGCGCCGGGCAGGGACACGTGCGAGCCCACATGCCAGCGCCCGCGAGCCGGCGGACCAGTCAGCAGTTCTTCGGCGAGCGTCATCAGTTCGGCGAGCACCGCGCACGGGTCGCTGGCGAAGTAGTCGCCGTCGACGACGCGCTCGGCCACCACGTTCCCGGCCAGGTCCACCAGACACCCGCCGAGGCTCGTCGTGTTGACCTCGAGCCCGAGCGCGACGTGCGTACCGGCCGCGGGAGCGAGCGGCCGCACCGGCCGTCCCGCGCCCCGCGTCGGCACCCGCTCTCGCTCCTCCACCACGGCAGCGGTGAGCAGCACCTCGACCAGGCGCGACACCGTGGCCCGCGTCAGCCCGCTCGTGTCGACGATCTGCGCGCGCGACACCGGCTCATCGGCCGTGAAGATGTGCGAGGCGACGAGCGCGAGGTTGGAGTGCCGCAGGCTCTGCTGCCGGACCGGTTGGCGCAGCAGGCCGGCGCCCCCGATCCGGGGTCGCTCGGGGTGGACCGCCGGCTCGGACCCCGCCCCGGCCCGAGCGCTCACGGCAGGCGTGTTCGCTGCCTAGAACCGAGGCAGCGCGAGGGTCGCGCCGCCCTGCATCGCCGACTCGTGGGCCAGCAGGCCGACCGACGTCCAGTTCGCCGCCGTTCGAGCGTCGACCGACGGTGCCCGTCCCTCAACCAGGCTCCGCACGAACTCGTGGACGAGGTGCGGGTGTGAGCCGCCATGGCCGCTGCCTTGCGCGAACGAGAGGTGCGCATTCTCGGCATCGTATACACCGCGCGTGGTGTACGCCCGGATCTCGTCGGGCAGGAGGTGGGCGTAGTCCGGCACGGTCAGCGCGGACGCCTCCTCCCCGCGGAAGAGCACCGGCTCGCTCGCCTCGGTCTGGGCCCACTCGAACGACGCGAGCGAGCCGTACACATCGAAGCTCTCCACGTATTCGCGGGCCGTCGCGAACAGTGACCGGCTCGCCTCGGCGGCGAGGTCGCTGTCCCGGACGGTGATGTGCGCGCTCTCGACCGCGAACGGTGACCCGTACCGGCCCTGCAGGTCATCCGGGATCCGTCCGGACCCGACGCACGTCACCGTGTCCGCGGGTGCGCCGGCCAGGGCCAGCAGGGGCCCGACGGCGTGCGTGGCGTAGTGCATCGGTGGCAGGCCCTCCCAGTAGTCCGGCCAGCCCGTCATATCCTGGTGGTGCGCCCCTCGCAGGAACTGCAGGCGCCCGAGTTCGCCATCGCGATAGAGCTGCTGGACGTGCAGGAACTCGCGCGAGTAGACGACGGTCTCCATCATCATGTAGCTCCGCCTGCTCGCGTCGGCGGCGGCGACCACCCGGGCGCAGTCCTCCACCGCGGTCGCCATGGGGACCGTACAGGCCACGTGCTTGCCGGCCTCCAGCGCGGCCACCGACTGATCGGCGTGCAGGGGGATGGGCGTGTTGAGATGGACGGCGTCGATCTCCTCATCGCGCAGCAGCTCCTCGTAGGAGGTGTACCGCCGCTCGACGCCGAAGGCATCCCCGATCGCGTCGAGCTTGCCCTGGTCACGCTGGCAGATCGCGACGAGTTCGGCGTCGGGGTGCGCCTGGTAGATCGGGATGAACTCGGCGCCGAACCCGAGCCCGACCAGCGCGACACGAAGCGTCATGGGATGCCCCCGAGTGCCGCCGTCGACGAACCGGAGTCGCTCATCCGAGCCTGCCGGAGAGCGCAGCGAGCCCGCCGTCGACCGACAGGCATGCTCCGGTGATGTAGGAGGCGTGGTCGCTCGCGAGGAACGCGACCGCGTGGGCGATCTCCTCGGGCCTGCCCTGACGGCGCAGCACGCCCGGACCGCCCTCGTGGGGCTCGGTGATGGTCGGGTCGATCTCGCGGCCGGCCTCGGCTGCGCGGTCCTTGTGGAAGTCGGTCAGCGTCGGCCCCGGCAGGATGGCGTTGACCCGGATGCCCTCGTCGGCATGGTCGCAGGCGAGCGAGCGGGTGAGGCCCAGCACGCCCGCCTTGGTCGCGTCGTACTGCGCCATTCCCGGTCGCCCGACGATCCCGTTCGCCGACGAGATGTTCACGATCGACGCACCGCGACCGGCCATCAGCGGGATGAGGTGCTTGCAGGTCAGCCCCGGGCCGATCAGGTTGACGTCGGTGATGAACTTCCAGGACTCGAGGGTGGCCTCGGTCACCGGCCCGTAGACCCGCGCCGCCGCGTTGTTGACGAGGACGTCGACCCCGCCGAACCGGTCCCGGCACAGCGTCGCCAGCGCGATCGCGTCCTCCTCCGACGCGATGTCGAGCTGGATTGCGGCCGCGTCCGGCGCGCCGAGTTCGAGCGCGGCCGCGCGCGCCTGCTCCGCGCGCTCGGCGTCATAGTCGGCGACGACGACGATCGCTCCTTCGGCGGCCAGGATGTTGACGGTCTGTCGGCCGATGCCGGCGCCGCCACCGGTGACGACGGCGACCTTGTTGCTGAAGCGCATGTTTCTCCTTGTGGATTGGTGGTGCTGGGTGTGAGGTCAGGCGAGCGTCGAGGCGGCCTGGTCGAAGAAGCTGTCGACCGCCGTCGGGATGTCGGTCTGACCGAAGCGGACCTCCTCGGCGATACGGCCGAGGAGTTGGTAGACGTCACGGCCGGAGCGCGGTGTCAGGTAGTCCATCGGCGAGCCGATCTCGGTGATGAGCGCGAGGTACTCCGACGGTGTCCGCAGGCCCGAGGGGTCGGGCTCGTCCTCGACCAGGGCCGCGGCCTCCGGGCTCGGCGGCACGCCGCGCGAGTTGCCGATGACCTCCACCGCTTCCGGGTCGTTGATCCAGAAGTTGAGGAACCGCGCGCACTCGGTCGGGTACGGCGTGCCGGCCCAGGCGCTCATGAAGAGGTTCGGCCGCACGAAGTTCGCCGGCTTGGAGCCGCCCGCGGTGTCGGGCATCGGCAACGCCTGGATCGACGACTCCATCAACGCTCGGACACCGGTGAGCTCGCTCGTCGTCGTGAAGTAGAGCGGCGCGCGGCCACCCACGAGCGGACTGGTCTCGTGGCTGAGGTTCTCGGCCTCGATGTCGGGGGTGACGCAGCCGCCGTCGGCACGCATCGTCGCCCACCACTCCCAGAACTCGGCGAGGTCCTCCTTCTCGAAACCGAGCGTGACCGGGCTGTCCTCGGCGTTGAAGAACCGCTTGCCGCGGCCGCGTACCCAGGGCTCGAGCAGCTCGTAGCGCCCGGAGCCGTCGGACATGCCGTACAGGTCCCCGCCACCTCCCTCGCGGATCGTCAGGGCGAGCTCGGCCAGGTCGTCCCAGGTCCAGCCCTCCTCGGGCAGTGACAGTCCGAGTTCCTCGACCTGGTCGCGATCGGCCAGCACCGTGAAGCCGTCGGTGCTGATCGGGACGCCGGCGCGGATGCCGTCGATCACGCCATAGGACTGCAGATCCGTGTTCCAGGTGCTGGTGTCGATGACGTCGCCGATGTACTCCTCGAGATCGAGCAGCGCACCGCGCTGCGCGTAGTCGACGATCATCTGGTTCGACATCTGCATCGCGTCCGGGCCGTTGTCGCCCGCGATCTGGGTCGCCATCCGGTCCCAGAAGTCATCCCAGGACGCGTTCTCGCCGGTGATGGTGACGTTCTCCGACCGGCTGTTGTAGAGCTCGATCGCCTCGGTGGTGGTGCGGTTCATCTCCTCATGCCCCCACCAGGCGAAGCGCATGTCCTTGGGTGCGTCGTCGTCCTCGGGGCCGGTGTTGCCGCCGCCTTGCCCGCAGGCGGCGGTGGCGCCGATCGCGGCGGCGCCGAACGCAACGCCGGTGGAGCGGAGCAGGAGTCTTCTGCTGATCATGGTCGTTCCTCTCGGAAGGTCGCGTCGTCGCGACCTGGTCGGGTGATGCGGGGGTGGTGTTGTGCCGCCGGCGATCAGGTCATCGGGCGACGGCTGAGGCGGACGTGGGGTGGACCGCTGGGGTGGTCCCAGGGAGATCGCAGGCGGCCAGGACCGCCTCGATGACGGCGAGCGTGCGGGCGCCGTCGGCGACGTCGACCGGGCTCGGGGCGGTGCCATGCACGGAGTCGATGAATGCCGTCATCCCGCGCCGCATCAGCTCGACGTTCTCGGCGGCCATGCATGCCGCGATGGCGTCTGCGTCGTCGGGCGCCACGGGGGAGATCACGTCCGGGACGTGTGTCCCGGTGCCGAGAGCCGTGCGGGCAGGGGTGACATGGAAGCGGAGGGTGGCAGCGTCGCCGAAGAGCTCGCCGCCCCAGCCGGTGTTCCATGGGTCGGCTTCGTGAGCGGTGAAGTCGATGGTGACGACGGTCTCGCCGATCCGCATCGTCGCGGCGAGCGCGTCCTCACCCGGACTGCTGGTGCCGGGTCGACGGACGCGGGTGGCGCGGATGTCGCTGGGCTCACCGAGCAGGTGCCGGATGACGTCGACCATGTGGCAGCCCGCCTCCATGAACGGCGTGACCACGTTGGTGCCGTCGGCGAACCAGTGCGCCATCGAGCGCCACGCCTGATGGGGGATCGCGGAGTGGAACCGAGCCAGGTAGAGCGCTCCGAGCGTGCCATCGGCGAGCGTCCGCGCGGTGCGCTCGACGGAGTCGGAGTAGCGGGCGAAATAGCCCATCTGGCTGACGAGACCGGCTTCCTGCGCACGCGCCCCGACCTCGGCGAGTTCGGCCGCGGTCCGTGCGCCCGTTTTCTCGACGAAGACCGGCAGACCGGCGTCGATAGCGGCAAGCGCATACGGGACCGCCTCGTCGTTGCGGCCGTCGACGACGACGGCGTCTACCTCGCGGAGAGCGCGGGTCATGGACGCCACGGCGGTGGCGTCATACCGGGCCGCGAAGGTGCGTCCGGCGTCGGGGTCCGCGTCATGGACGGCGGTGATCGTCGTGCGCGGGTCGGCGCGGGCGGCGTCGGCCCAGGCGGCGGCGTGGGGATGGGTCACGCCGAGGAACGCCAGGCGGATGGGGGTGGTCACGGATTCACCTCTCGGGAGGGCGGGATGGGCGTGGGGTCGGCGAGCCGGCCGGCGAGCAGGACGAGTGCGGGGCTGAAGAGCGCGGCGAGGAGCGGACTGATCAGTACGAGCCCGATACCGACGACCGCGGCGAGCGCGACCGCCACGTGCCAGCGGCCGAAGCTCAGGGCCCGGGTGGTTGCGCGGCGGATCAGGGCGGCTCGGGTGAGCATGGGTTCGTCCGCGAGTTCGCGGACGCAGGCGGCGGTCCACCAGCCACCGAGCGCGACGGCGGCCAGATTGACGGCGACGAGCGCGGCGGCGAGGTTGCTCGGCCGCTGTCCGAGGAAGAGGAGGTTGGTTGCCGCTGCGACGAGACCGAGTGCGACGGCGGCGCTGATCGGCCAGGAGGCCAACGCCGTTCGTCGAACGAGCGTGAGCGTGTCTTGGACCGGGCGGACCGGGCGACCGGCGCGGTCCTCGGCGAGCAGGCGCGACCCGGCGGCGAGGCCGGGTAGCAGCGTGACCACGCCGGCTGCGAGCGTCAGAACGGTCATGCTGACCGCAGCGAGCAGCGCAACGGTCCGGGCGCCGTCGAGCAGCCGCTCGCCGAACGGCGTGCGGGCGACGGCGGGACGGGCGGAGCGCCGCCGGCGGCGCGCGACCGTCGGCTCCGGTCTGCCACCGGTGGACCCCCGGAGCAGGTCTGCGACGGTTGCTTCACGCCAGTTCAACGGTCCGCCCCTCTCGTGCCGAGCGGTAGGCCGCGTCGAGGGTGCGCATCGAGGCGAGTGCGTCGTCGACACTGACCTGCGGGCGAACGTCGCCGGCCGCGCAGGCGAGCGCGTGGGCCAGCGAGCGGCGCACGGAACGGGCGAACCAGTCCTCCTCGACGGCGAGCACCTGGTCGGTTCCGTCACCGCCGCGCAGCCTGAGAGCGTTGCTGGCGCCGGTCTCGACCGAGAGCCGCGCCTGGTGGGAGGTGAAGACCTCCTTGCGCCAGTCCCATCCCGGCGCACCCCAGAACCCGACGAGGGTCACGACGGCGCCGTTCACGAACTGGACGACGAGGGTGGCGGTGTCCTCGCCCTTGTCGGGGTTGGCGGCCGCGAGCTGGTGGGTGGTCGCGGTCACCCGAGCAGCGGGCCCGAACCAGAAGTGGGCAAGGTCGATGAGGTGCGAGCCCGACTCGAAGAGGCAGCCGCCGCCGGTCAGGAGCGGGTCGCCGCGCCAGTGCTCGCGGGAGCGTAGGGCGGCGAGGTGGTCGCCGAGGATCTCGATGTGGGCGACCAGCCCAGTGCCGTGGGTACCCTCGGCGAGAAGATCCCGCATCCGTTCGTGGACGGGGTCGAACCGCTGGTGGTACTTGACCAGCAGTTCACCGGCCGAGGACGCGGCGACGTCGGCGAGCGCGAGCGCCTCCGTCAGGTCGAGCGCCATCGGCTTCTCACACACCACCGAGCGACCGGCCTCGAGCGCTGCCGTCGCCTGCGGGGCGTGCAGCGCGACCGGAGTGACGAGGTCGACCAGGTGGACGCCGTCGTCGGCCAGCACGTTCTCCAGATCGGAGGCAACGTTCGGGACGTCGAACTCGGCCGCCGCCCGTCGGGCTGCGTCGACGTCCGGGTCGCACACCCAGACGACGTCGGCCCGCTCGAGTTCGGCGTAGGCCCGCAGGTGGGCCTGCCCGAACGCCCCGGCGCCGACGACGGCGACGCGCACCTTCTCCGCCGCCATCACTTCAGTCCCGTGGTCGCGATGCCGCGGATGAGGTAGCGCTGACCGAAGACGAAGAAGATGAAGATCGGCAGCAGTGAGAGCACCGACATCGCGAACAGGGCGCCCCAGTCGGTTCCGCCGATGTCGGCGAACAGTCGTACCGCCAGCGGGACGGTGAACAGGCTGTTGTCGGTGAGGAAGATCAGCGGGCGGAAGAAGTCGTTCCACGTCCAGATGAAGGAGAAGATCGCCGTTGTCGCGAGCGCCGGTGTGATGAGCGGCAGCATGATGCGCGAGTAGGTCTGGAACGGGCCGCAGCCGTCGAGTGCGGCCGCCTCGTCGATGTCGCGCGGGATGCCGCGCATGAACTGCACGATGAGGAAGACGAAGAACGCTTCGGTGGCGAAGAACTTCGGCACCGTCAGGGGCAGGAACGTGTTGAGCCAGCCGAGCTCGGAGAAGAGCACGTACTGGGGCACGATCGTCACGTGCTCGGGCAGCATGATCGTGCCGAGCAGGATCGCCATGAAGAACGCCTTCAGGCGGAACGTCATCCGGGCGAAGGCATAGGCGGTCAGGGAGCAGGCGGCGATGTTCGCGACGATCGCGAGCCCGGTGATCAGGAAGCTGTTGCCGAAGTAGGTGGCGAAGGAGTTCTGCTGGGCGTCCCAGCCGCGGGCGTAGTTGTCGAGGCTGAGGTTGCGCAGGGCGAGCGAAGCGTCGCTGAAGATCGCGGAGTTGTCACGCAACGAGCTGACGATCATCCACAGCAGCGGGTAGAGCATCCCGAGGGCGAGCAGGATCAGCAGCACGTGCATCGCGACGCGGCGGACGCGCGAGGTCTGGCGCCGCGGGGCGTCGGCGAGGTCGGCGGCGCTCATCGGTCACCGTCCCCGTAGAAGACCCAGTACCTGGAGAGCAGGAAGTTGATGCCGGTGACGATCGCGATGACGACCAGCAGCACCCACGCCATCGCCGAGGCGTATCCCATCTGGAAGCTCGTGAAGCCCTGCTGGTACAGGTAGAGCGTGTAGAACAGCGTGGAGTCGGCCGGCCCACCGGAGCCGTTGCTGACGATGTAGGCGGGCACGAACGCCTGGAAGGCGTAGATCGTCTGCAGGATCAGGTTGAAGAAGACGATCGGCGTCAGCAGGGGGACCGTGATGTTGAGGAACCGCCGGATCGGGCCGGCGCCGTCGACCTCCGCGGCCTCGTAGTAGGAGCGCGGGATCTGGCGCAGGCCGGCGAGGAAGATGATCATCGGTGACCCGAAGGTCCACACGTTGAGGGCGATGATCGTCATGAGTGCGGTGTCAGGGTTGCCGACCCAGCTGCGGCTGGACTCGATCCCGAGCAACCCGAGCGCGGAGTTGACCAGGCCGTCGGCCCCGAAGACCGTGCGCCAGAGCACCGCCACCGCCACGCTCGAGCCGATCAGCGAGGGCAGGTAGAAGACCGCGCGGTAGATCGCGATGCCCGCGATGGCACGATCGAGCAGGAGCGCCAGTCCGAGGGCGAAGGCCAACTGCAGGGGTACCGAGACCAGCACGTAGACCGCTGTCACACCGACCGAGGCGAGGTAGCGAGGGTCGCTGGTGAACATCCGGACGTAGTTCTCGAAACCCACGAACGTGGGGTCCTGCAGGAAGTTGTAGTCCGTCATGGACAGATACAGCGAGACGATCATCGGCCCGACCACGAACGCGAGCAGGCCGATGAGCCAAGGTGTCAGGAAGAGGTAGGGGGCGATCGCACGTCGACCGGCCGGGCGCCGTCGTGGCGGTTCGGGCGAAGCCGTGAGTGGCCGGCCTTCCAAGGTGGTGGTGGTCATGTGGTTCCCGTTCGCGTCGTTGCTGACAGGTGAGGCGCTGGTGCGCACCCCAAGGGATTATGTGTCCCCATGAGAAAAATTACTCGGTCGGAGTATTCGGGAGGTTCACGGGATGGCTGGAGAACGTCGTCGCTGGGTGGGACTGCTGCCGTCTGTCTTCATGTTAGGGAGCGCGTGCAGGCCGTTGCGATGCGATATATAGCTGAGTTCCTTAGAGTTCTGGCATGACTGCTGGCGCTCATCCGGTGCGCCAGGTGGCGCTGCTCATCGAGACGTCGAACGCGTACGCACGTGGCCTGCTCGCCGGGATCCAGACGTATGTGCGGGCGCACCACGGTTGGTCGCTCTACCTGGCCGAACACAGCCGGAACGAGACCGACTTCTCATGGCTGGAGGGCTGGCAGGGGGATGGGCTGATCGCGCGAGTCGAGAACACCGAGACCGCGGACCTGGTGCGGCAGCTGGGGCTGCCCACAGTGGATCTCTCGGCCGCGAGGTTGGTGCCGGAGCTGCCCGGCGCCGAGACCGACGACGACGACATCGCCAGAATCGCGGTGGAGCACTTCGCCGAGCGGGGTCTGCGCGAGTTCGCGTTCTGCGGTGACGAGCGGTTCGGGTGGTCGCGCACGCGCGGGGAGCGGTTCATGCACCACGTGGCGGAGCGGGGCGCGCACGCGCACGTCTTCGCGATGCAACGGTCGGGGATGCGGTCGCGGGACCGGCAATGGCTGGCGCGCTGGCTCAAGGACCTGCCGAAGCCAGTGGGCGTGCTGGGCTGCTACGACATCGCCGGGCAGGAGATCCTCGAAGCCTGCAGACTGGCCGACATCCCGGTACCGGACGCGGTGGCCGTGCTCGGCGTGGACAACGACGAGCTGATCGCGACGCTGACATCGCCGTCACTGTCGAGCATCCAGCCGGACACCACACGTACCGGCTACCTCGCGGCGGCGATGCTCGACCGGATGATGACGGGCGAGGTACTGGAGCCTGGCCTGCGGCTCATCCCACCGGTTCGGATCGTGGCACGGCAGTCGTCGGAGATCCTCTCGGTCGACGACCCGCAGGTGGTGGCGGCCCTGCGGTTCGTCAGGGATCGAGCGCACGGCGAGGTGAGCGTGGGTGACGTGCTACGGCAGGTGGGCTCGTCGCGGCGGGCTCTCGACCAACGCTTCGTGCGGATCCTCGGTCGCACCGTCCATGCCGAGATCACCCGGGTTCGGATGGAACGAGTGGCGGACCTGCTGTCGACCACGGACCTGACACTGCCTCAGGTGGCCGAGCGGCTCGGGTTCAGGCACAGCGAGTACATGGGTGTCGCGTTCAAGCGCGTGACCGGGCGGTCGCCCGGGCAGTACCGGAAGGACGTGCGCGGGACCTCGGTGCCCGGTGTCCCGCACGGCTGATCTGACTGGGCCAAAGCAGTTGACTCTGCCGCCGCGTCAACGTCTAGCGTCGACGACATGACATTCATCGTTCTGGACAGTCTGACCGCGATGCGTGAGGTTCTCGCCCTGCCGGTCGCCGAGCGTGCCGAGGCCGCTCGTCCGTTCCTCTCGGAGGCCGCGGGCATGTACCGCTACTTCCCGGGGGAGCCGGACGTCGTCGAGCTCCACCACCTCGGCGCCGGCTTCCGGCTCGACACCGACGACGCACGCTACCTCCCGGCTCTCGACCGTATGGCCGACGCCGACGTGTGGGGACGCGTGCAGTCGGCGCTGGACGCCGCCCTCTCGCTGCAGCTCGAGGCGACGCCGGGCATCACCGTTCCGGAGGAGATCGTCGTCCTCATCGTGCTCGGCAACCCGGCCGACGAACTCTTCATGGACGTCAGCCTCGGGGTGAGTGGCAACGGGAGCGTCACCGGGTACGTGTGGCTCAACATCTGGCCCAGCGAGGAGAACCTCGCCCGGATCGAGGCGACGGCGGTGCACGAGCTCAACCACAACCTGCGCTACGCCAACCGCGTCTGGGACCCCGCCACGGTGACCGTCGGCGAGCACGTCGTCTCCGAAGGGCTCGCCGACGCCTTCGCGCGGCAGCTGTACGGCGACCTCGGCTACACCCGGATCGGGCTCGCCAGCCTGGCCGACGACGCCGTGTTCGCCAAGACCGTTACCGGTCTCGATATCACGGGCATGCAGAACTTCACCGCCTGGGTACACGGTGACGCCCACGCCCGCCGCTACGGCACCGACCCGGTCGGCCTGCCGACCGGCGCCGGCTACTCCGCCGGCAACCGGCTCGTCGACGCCTACCTCGCCGCGACCGGGAAGACGGCGGCCGAGGCGCTGCTCGCCGACCGCGAGGACGTCATCAGGACGGCGCTCGGGTCCGCGGGCTAGGTGCCCTGCCTGGGCGGCGCCGCGCTCAGCTGGTTCCGCTGACGCAGGATGCGGGTTGCGCACGGACTGATCGACACTTCGAGTCAGGGGAGTCACGAACGCGCCCGTTCGCCTGACGCAGGATGCGGGTTCCGCACGGATCGATCGACATTTCGAGCCAGGGGAACCGGGTGAGGGGCGGCGTGAGGGCGGGCGCTCAGACGGTGGGTGTGCTGGTTGCGGTGGGGCGAGTTGCTCGTAGAGCGGCCCGACGCGCCGCCCGTGCCTCGAGGAACGCCGCCATCCGCTCCCCGAACTCGGTGCCCTGCAGGGTCGCGCGAGACAGCTCGGTCAGCGCCGCGGCCGCGTCCGGCATGCCGCTCGCGAGCAGTTCGCGGTTCAGCCATCGCTTGCTCCGGGCGGTGGCGTCGGGTGCGGCCGCGCCGATGCCCGCCAGGACCCGCTCGAGCGTCGCGTCGACATCGTCGACGGCGTAGCTGACCAGGTCGTGCTGCAGCGCCTCGGCGGGGCCGATCGTGTCGCCGACGAGCGCCAGCCGGGCGGCCAGGCGCCGGGTGGAGGATGACGGGACCGCCGCGAGGAAGACCGTCGGCCACGCTCCGATCCGGGTCTCCGGCAGCCCGAACGTGGCGCCGGGGCCGGCGATCACGACGTCGCTGACCACGACGATCTCCAGTCCGCCGCCGAGGGCGGCGCCCTCGACCACAGTGATCATCGGCAGGGGAGAGGCGGCCATCGCGGCGAAAGTCGGCAGCATGCCGTCGACGAAATACTCGATCGCGGCGTCCGGGCCGGCCAGGTCGCGCATGGAGTCGATGTCGTTGCCGGCGCAGAACGAGCGGGCGTCGCCGCGGATCACCACGGCCCGGTTGGCCGCGTCGTCGGGCGCCGCCTCGATGGCCTCGCGCAGACCGGTCCACGCGTCCAGGTCCATCGAGTTGCGCTTGGCGGGACGGTCCAGGGTCACCACGACGTGGTCGGACTTGTGCTCGATGATCACGATTGCTGCTCCAGGAGGATGGGGTCGATGGGGGCGAAGGCCGCGGCGGGCATCGGGCGCACGTCCCGCATGATCGGGCGCCAGGGCAGGTGCGCGAGGATGTCGCGCTCGAGGTCGAGTCCGGGCGCGACCTCGATCAGCGCGAGGCCGTCCGGGGTCAGCTCGAAGACGCACCGCTCGGTGACGTAGAGGGCTCGCCGGCCCTCCTCGGCGGCGAGGCGCCCGGAGAAGGTGACGTCGTCGACGTCGGCGACGAACTTCGCGACCTGACCCTCCCGCACGACCCGGGCTCCGCCGTCGAGCAGCTCGATCTGGAGGCCCTTCGCGCGGAAGGCGCCGCAGAACACGGACGTGCGCGCGTACTGGCTGATGTCGACGAAGCCGCCGGGGCCCATCACCTTGCCGCCGAACGCGGACACGTTCACGTTGCCGTGACGGTCGGCCTGCGCCATGCCCAGGCAGGTCACGTCGATCAGGCCGGCCGCGAAGGAGTCGAACTGGACCGCGGAACTGACCCGGGCGGACGGCCCGACGGACATCCCGAACAGGTCACCGAGCTCGGGGGCACCGTCGTAGAGGCCCTGCTCGACGGCGAGGGTCACCTCGTGCAGGCGGCCCTCCTCCCGTAGCACTGCGCCGACGTCGGCGCTCATCCCGAAGCCGAGGTTGAGCACGTCGCCCTCGCGGACCTCCATGGCCGCCCTGCGGGCGACGACGGCGCGGATCGGGTCGGTGAAACCGGCCGGCACGCCCTCGGGCGCGGGCGGTGCCGGGTCGAAGAGGGTGTGGTCCTCCTCGGTGAGGTAGGTCTGGCGCTGCTCGGGAACGACCACCACGTAGTCCACGAGCGCGGCCGGGATGAACACCCGGCGCGGGTCCAGCGGCGCCGTGGTGCGGCGCTTGACCTGGACGATGACGATCCCGCCCGAGCCCCGGGCCGCCTGGGCGCACTCGAGCGCGTCGAGGGTCGCGGGCTCGGCGTCGGCGCCGATGTTCCCGCGCTCGTCGACCTCGGTGCCGCGGATGATCGCAACGTCGACCTGGAACGGGCGGTAGCGCAGGTACTCGGTGCCGTCCAGCTCGAGCAGTTCGACGACGTCGTCGCGGGCGCTGGCGTTCGCGCGGCAGCCCTTGAGCCGGGGATCGGCGAAGGTGTGCAGGCCGGTCCGGGTGACCAGGCCCGGGCGGCGCGCACCGGACTCGCGCAGCAGGTGCGTGATGACGCCGGCGGGCATCGTGTACGCCTCGATCTTCTCCTCGGCGGCGAGGCGCATCATGGCCGGCGACCAGGTCCAGTGCCCACCGGTGACCCGCCGGACCATCCCCTCATGGGCGAAGCCGTTGAGGCCGCGGGACGCGCGGTCGCCGGCGCCGAGGGCGTGCACGACGTGCAGGGCGCGGGGGGAGGACGTCGCCAGGAAGCGTCGCTCGATGGCACCGATCAGCTCGGTGGGCTCGAGCATCCCGCCGCCGTTGGCGGCCAGCGCCACGGTGGCGCCGTCCTTGACCAACGCCGCGGCGTCATCGACCGAGAGCAACTCTGCTCGCATGGGCTGTCCTTCCAGCTGAGGGTGTCCGTACGAATGACACCGGTTTCCATCCTGTGTGTCAAGTCGCGACCCTGCGTCACCGTGCGAACCCTAGAACTGGCACAAACCAATGGAATCGCTGGCTGAGCTCGTGTCTTGACATATGGAAACCGGTGTTAGAGAGTGTGCGAACAACGCTCTCCGAACTCCCGTGATGGAGGGCACCGGAGCATCACCGTCGCCCTTGGCGCCGATCGCGGATGCTCCGGAACCAACCCGGCAAGGAGGCCGTATGCGTAGGAAAGCCCGCTTGGTAACGACGGTGGCGATCGCGACCACCGCCGCACTCACGGCGTGTTCGGGCTCGGGCACGCCCGGCACCGACGAAGGAGACGGCAGCGCCACGATCAACCTGTGGCACACCGAGTCCACGCCCATCACCGTCGAGGCGATGCAGGAGATCATCGACGAGTACGAGGCGGCCAACCCCGGCGTCGAGATCATCCAGGAGACCGTCGGGTGGGGCGACCTGCAGGTGAAGTTCCAAGCTGCCCTGGCCGCCGGCGACCTGCCCGAGATCACCCACGTCGAGCCGATGTTCGTGCGCACTCTGTACGGCCAGGACCTGCTGCTCCCGCTCGACGAGGTCGTCGAGTCCTTCGACGGCGACTACCTGCCGCAGTTGCAGGAGATGTTCGAGCTCGAGGACGGCCACACCTACGGCGTGGTGCACGCCTGGGGCACGGACACCACGACCTACCGCGCCGACCTGTACGCGAACGCACCCGAGGCCGGCACTCCCGAGGACGTCACCACCTGGGACGAGTCGATCGCGCAGTGGTCCGCCGTGGCCGAGGCCAACCCCGGGGTCTCCCCGCTGCTGCTCGCCGGCGCCGCCGCGCACAACGTCAACGAGGAGGTGTACCTGTGGCTCGGCTCGAACGGCGGCACCCTCTTCGACGAGAACGGCCACGTCACGATCGACACCCCGGAGATGATCGAGGTACTGGAGTACTGGAAGGAACTCAAGGACACCGGCATCCTCTCCCCGCAGTGGTCCTCCGCCGCCTACGCGGACAGCCTGAGCGGCCTCGCGAACGGCGATGCGGCGACGATCTACTCCTTCGGCCGCGCGGTGTACACGTTCCAGGAGCAGGCCCCGGACCTGGTGCCCGGGGAGGACATCCGGGTCTACGGCCCGCGTCCCATCGGCCCCTCCGGCGACGACTGGATCACCCAGCTCGACGCGGAGCCGTTCGTGGTGTTCAAGGACTCACCGGACGCCGACGCGACCGTCGACTTCCTGAAGTTCTTCTACGAGCACGACAACTACCTCAGCTGGATCGGCACCGTGCCCACCCAGTTGCTGCCGGTCATGCCGTCGATGTTCGACGATCCGGAGTGGCAGGCGCTGCCCGAGGTGCAGGAGTGGGACTTCTGGATCGACGTACAGCGTGAGGCGCTGGAGTCCGGGCGCGCACACCCGCTCATGGTGACCAGTGCGGACGAGATGTCGCTGCCGTATCTGAGCGACCTGTACGGCTCGGCGATCCTCGTCGACATGGTGATGGAAGTCGTCGAGAGCGGCGCCGATCCCGCCGAGGCCGCGGCCACCGCGCAGCAGCGGGCCGACGAGCTGCTCTCCCCGCAGTACCAGGACTGAGTAACGCCGTTGCGGCCCTGGCCGGCGCCACCCGGCGCCCCGCCCGGCCAGGGCCGCAACGCCACCGTTCCCGACCCTCCCGAGGATTCCCATGCTCACAGACACCCCCGCGCGTGCCGAGACCGGCACCGGTCCGCCGCTGAAGGCGGCGCGCAAGCCCCGCATGCCCCAGTGGTTCTGGGGCGTGCTGCTGGTCATCCCGTCAGCCGTCCTGGTCCTCGGCGTCATCGCCGTGCCGATCGTGTACCTGGCGCGGCTCAGCCTGACCGACGCCCACGCGTACCTGCCCCGGATCAATGACATCGGGCTAGGCAACTTCGCCAACCTCGCGGCCTCCCCGCAGTTCTGGCAGAGCCTGCGGACGACCCTCCTCTACGCGGTCCTCACCGTGGTGATCCAACTCGTCCTCGGCGTCATCGTGGCCCTGCTGATGCACCAGAACTTCCGCGGCCGCGGCGTCGTCCGTCTCATCGCGATCGCGCCCTACATGATCCCGGCGATCATCGTCGCCCTGGTGTGGCGCTGGCTGCTCGAGCCCAACAACGGCGCCTACTCCTGGATCGTGCGGACTGTGGTGCCCGGGGCGGACGCGGTGAACCTGCTCAGCCCCACCTGGATCTTCGCGTCCCTGGTGATGGTCTCGGTCTGGATGTACACGCCGTTCGTGGTGATCAGCGTGCTGGCCCGGCTGCAGACCGTCGATCCGTCCGTGATCGAGGCCTCCACGGTCGACGGCGCCGGCCCGTGGCGCCGGTTCTGGCACATCATCCTGCCCGAGCTGAGCGCGGTGCTGCTGACCCTGGCACTGCTGCGGTTCATGTTCATGTTCACGAAGTTCGACATCGTCTATCTCTTCGCCGGGACCGGCCAGGAGGTCCGGACGCTGCCGCTGCTGACGTTCCAGACGATCTTCGGGGAGTCCCGGCTCGGCGCCGGGGCGAGCCTGGCGATGGTGATGTTCGTCCTGCTCGTCGTCTTCACGACGGTCTACCTCAAGACCCTGCACCGACGCTCGGAGGACACCGAATGAGCACCCTGAAGCGACTCACCCAGCCGCGGTACGTCCTGGCCATCGGCATCGGCATCGTGGTGGCGGTGAACCTGTTCCCGTTCTACTGGATGGTCCTGACGTCGGTGAAGCCCGGCACCGAGCTGTTCTCGAACCCGCCGCGGTTCTTCACCACGATGCCGGACTTCGGTGCCTACGTCCGGCTCATCGAGAGCACCGGATTCCTCACCTTCGCCAAGAACAGCGTGATCATCTCCATCGGCTCCACGCTGCTCTCGATCGCGGTCTCGGCGATGGCCGCCTACGGGCTCACCCGCTTCAAGTTCCCCGGCAGCAAGGCCTTTACCACCGGGATCCTGTACGCGTACACGTTCGCCCCGATCGTCGTCGTGGTGCCGCTGTACGGACTGTTCCGCGACCTGGGTCTGATCAACACCTACGGCGGCATGATCCTGGCGTACGCCTCGTTCGGGGTTCCGTTCAGCATGTGGCTGCTGCGCCCGTTCTTCAACTCCATCCCGAAGGAGCTCGAGGAGGCCGCGTTCCTGGACGGCGCGAACCGGATCAAGAGTGCCTGGTACGTCGTCCTGCCGCAGGCGACCCCCGGCATCATCGCCGTCTCGGTGTTCACCTTCCTGCTCGCCTGGGAGGACTACCTGTTCGCCCGGGTGCTCATCACGGACACGAACATGAAGACGCTGCCCGTCGCCCTGCACGATCTGCAGAACGCCAGCCTGCAGGACTGGCCGCTGTTGATGGCCGCCGCGGCCCTGGTCAGTCTGCCCGTGCTGCTCGCGTTCCTGTACCTGCAGAAGTACCTGATCGCCGGCTGGGGCGCCGGCGCGATCAAGTGAGCGTCACCGACCAAGCCCGCCACCGCCAACACGAGGAGCAGTCGCAGATGTATGTGAAGTTCGAGGTCCGGGACGATGCCGCCTGGATCATCATCGACCGGCCGGGCAAGCTCAACGCCCTGGACATGGACGGGTGGCACGGGATCACGGCGGCACTGCACCAGGCGGCGGCCGAGGCACCCGGGCCCGTGGTCCTGACCGGCACCGGCCGCGCCTTCTGCGCCGGCGACGACATCGCCACGTTCGCCCAGCACACCACCCGCGAACGAGCCCACGACTTCTTCATCGGTGGCCTGCTCGGGACAATGGAGGCCATCGCCACCCACCCCTACCCGGTCATCGCCGGGGTCAACGGGCTGGCGGTCGGCGGCGGCTGCGAGCTCGTGCTCGTCTCCGACCTGGCCATCGCGGCCGAGTCCGCGAGGTTCGCGCTGCCCGAGGGCCGCATCGGGGCCTGGCCCACCGTCCAGGTCGGCGTGGCGGCACACGAGAGCGGACGCAAGCTGGCCAACGAGATGGCGTTCGAGATGGGCTGGGTGCCCGCCGCCGAGGCGCCTCGGTTCGGGCTCGTCAACCGGGTGGTCCCCGATGAGGACCTGGAGGACGAGATCGAGCGGACCATCGCCCGGATCCGCGCCGGCTCCCCGCAGGCGCAGCGGCTGACCAAGCGGTTCCTCAACGAGGAACTCGTGGCGACCGGCCTGCCGAAGGTCCGTCGTGCGCTGGAGGCCCTCATCGACGAGACCCTGCCCACGCGCGACCTGCAGGAGGGCACCAGCGCCTTCCTCGCCAAGCGCCAGCCGACCTTCATCGACGCGTGAGGACGCCCTCCATGACGAACATCCTTCCCCTCGAGGGCATCCGCGTCCTCGACTTCGCCCACATGATGCAGGGCCCCTGGGCAGCCGAGATGCTCGCCGACCTCGGCGCCGATGTGATCAAGGTCGAGGCCGTCGACGGCGGTGAGCGGGGCCGCCAGTCCGGCACCACGTTCCTGAACGGCCACAGCTCGCAGTTCCTGGCGATGAACCGGAACAAGCGGTCGGTCGCCGTGAACCTCAAGGACCCGGACGGGCTGCGGGTCGCCCTGCGCCTGATCGAGAGCGCGGACGTGCTCGTGCAGAACTTCCGGCCCGGCGTGATGGACCGCCTCGGTCTGGGCTGGGACCGGGTCCACGACCTGAACCCCCGGCTGGTGTACTGCTCGGCCTCCGGGTACGGGCCGCACGCCGCGGACCAGCGGATGCCGGGCCAGGATCTGCTCGCCCAGGCCCGCACCGGTGCGCTCTGGCTGACCGGGACCCGCGACGCCGACCCGACGCCCGCCGGCCCGTTCGTCGCCGACGTCCACGCCGCCACCATGCTCGCCCTCGGCGCTGCCTCGGCACTCGTGGAGCGGGTCCGCACGGGCACCGGCCGGCTGATCGAGGTGGACCTGGTCGGCGCCATGCTGCACCAGACCACCCAGGAGGTCGTCACCGCGATCAACTCCGGCACGGCGCCGGTCCGGCCGACGGTGCCAGGCAGCGCATCCATCGAGGCCCCGTACGGCGTCCACGCCACTCGCGACGGCTTCGTCGCGATCTCGTTGACGACCATGGAGGCGCTGGCGGAGGGCCTCGGCCGGCCGGGCCTCCTCGCGGACTTCCCGGACAAGCAGGCCGCGACCGAGCGCCGCGAAGAACTGAATGCCCGCGTGAGCGCACTGGTCGCGACCATGGACTCCGCCCCGTGCCTGGACGCGCTGAGCGCGGCGGGCGTGTGGTGCGCCCCGGTCAACGACTATCCGGCGATGATGGCCGACCCGATGGTCGCCTGGCCGGAGCGCCGCGTCCAGGTGGACCACCCCGAGGCGGGCCGTCTCGACCTGGTCGGCAACCCGATCAGGGTCGACGGCGCCCAGCTGCCGGCCCGCCGCCCTGCCCCGCTGCTAGGCGAGCACACCGGCGAGCTGATCGCCGAGCTCGGCCTCACCGACGAGCTCGACGCACTCCTGGCGAAGGGCGCCATCGGCGCCGGAGCCGAGCAGTTGGCCGAGCGAGTGACCTCATGAGTGCCACCGGACGGCGCGACGGGCTCCCCGCCGTCGGCTCGGCCGTTGTCTTCCGCAAGACCGTCACCGAGGCGGACGTCGGCCTGTTCGCCGGGATCACCGGCGACTTCGCGCCGCAACACACCGACGAGGAGTACATGCGCGAGCGCCCCCAGGGCCGGCGGATGGCGCACGGCACCCTCGTGCTCGCGCTCACCTCCACCGCGGCGGCGCGGCTGTGCACCGAGCACGACGTCACGGCCGTCTCCTACGGCTACGACCGGGTCCGGTTCATCCGGCCGGTGTTCCTCGGGGACACGGTCCGAGTGGAGTACACGATCGCGTCCGTCGATCCCGGGCGCCGCCAGGCCGTCGCCGAGATGCGCGCGACCACCCGGCAGGGCGAGGAACTCGTCCTGGTCGGGACCCACATCCTGTACTGCTACCCGGACGAGGATGGTGCGTCATGATCAGCGGGCTGGAAGAGTTCATCCGCACCGACGTCGCCCCGCGGGCGCAGGAGATCGACCGCGACGCGACGATCCCGCCGGAGCTGGTCGGGGCGGCCGCCGCCCTCGGCCTGCAGCGGATCCTCGCCGGCCCCGGCGGTCGCCCGGACGCGACCAGGATCGAGGAGGCTTGTGAGGTGTCGCAGGCCATCGCCGCCCACTCGCCCGCGGTCGCGCTCGCCATCGCCGGGACGAGGCTGACCACCTACCTGCTCGGCAAATATGCGCCGGCGCACCTCGTCGACCGGTGGCTCGAACCCACGCTGGCCGGGCGGACGTTCGGGTCGTTCGCGATCACCGAACCGCATGCCGGCACCGACATCCGCGGGATGAGCACCGTCGCCGAGCTCGACGGGGACCGGTACATCCTGAACGGCGGCAAGTGCTGGGTCGGGTTCGCCCCGGTCGCCGACTTCGCGATCGTGCTCGCCAAGGTCGGGTCCACCGACCGGGACGCGCCGATGGTCGCGCTCGTGGTCGACATGGCAAGCGCCGGCGCGTCCGGCCGCCCGGGACCGGAACTCTCCGGCTTCCGGGGCATGCCCAACGGTGAGCTGACCTTCACCGACGTGTCCGTGCCCGCCACCGACAGGCTGGGCGTGGAGGGCTTCGCCGGCATGATGGACGGGCTCAACATGGCCCGGATCGACGCCGCCGCTTACGCGTGCGGGCTGCTCCGGGGAGCACTGGTCGCCAGCCTCGAGCGGGCGAACGGACGGGCCGCGTTCGGGCGGCCGCTGGCCGACCTGGCGATCATCCAGCGCAAGATCGGCCGCATCGCGACCGACTATCACGCGGCCCGGGCGCTGACCCAGCGGGCGGCACGCTCGTTCGCCGACGGGACCGGGGGCGACCAGGACCTCATCTCGATGGCGAAGATGTTCTCCTCCGACGCGGCCCGGCGGGCCACCGACGAGGCAATGCAGATCCACGGCGCCCTCGGCATCGTCACCGACGAGCCGGTCAACCGGATGCACCGGGACGCGAAGGTGACCCAGATCTTCGACGGCACCAGCGAGATCCACGAGACCATGCTCGGGCGACGCGCCCTGCGGGCGCAGTCCGCCGGCCGCCTTGTACCGTTCGTGGACGACGAGCCGGCCGCTGAACTCAGCGCGCCCGGAGTAGGGGGCAGGCGATGACTGACGGCGGTCGAACGGGCCCGACGGCGGAGGCGCCGCTGGGTGGGTCGGTGGCCCTGGTCACCGGTGCGGTGGGTGCGCTCGGGGCGGCCATCTGCCGCGACCTCGCCCGGGCAGGGGCCGACATCGTGGTGCACCACCTGCGTCAGGACGAGCAGGCCCGTGCCCTTTGCGGTGAGCTGGAGGCTCTCGGTGCCCGCACCGTCTCGGTGTCCGCGGACGTGACGGATCCCGATGAGGTCGCCGCCGCGCTGACGCGCGCGCAGGATCACCTGGGTCCGATCGATACCCTGGTCAACAACGCGGGGTGGATGGAGTCACGGCGACTCGTCGACACCGACCTGGCCCAGTGGCGCCGGACCATGTCCGTCGACATGGACGGGGTCTTCATCGTCACCCGCCAGGTGGTTCCGGGGATGCTGGAGCGAGGGGAGGGGCGCATCGTGAACGTGAGTTCGCAACTCGCCTTCAAGGGAGCCACCGACTTCGTCGCCTACTGCACCGCGAAGGCCGGGCTGCTCGGTTTCACCCGGGCGCTGGCCCGCGAGATCGGACCCGTCGTGCGCGTCAACGCCATCGCACCCGGGCCGATCGACACCCCGATGGTGACCCCGCACGCCACACCTGAGTGGGTACACGCGCGCACCCGCGACTCCGTCATCGGTCGGCTCGGCCTGCCCGAGGAGATCGGTCCGGCGGTCACGTTCCTGGTCGGCCCCGGCGCGTCGCTGTTCCACGGACAGACGCTGCACCTGAACGGTGGCGGGGTGCTGGGGTGAGCAGCAAGCCCACGATCAACGACGTCGCGGCGCGGGCCGGGGTGTCGAAGGCGACCGTCTCCAAGTACCTCAACGTGGCCCTGGGCTACTCGGTCGCGCCGAAGACGCGGGCGAAGATCGAGGACGCGATCCGCGACCTCGACTTCCACCCGAACCCGATCGCACGCAGCCTGACCAGGGGTTCCTCGATGACCATCGGCCTGGTCATCGCCGACATCAAGAACCCGTTCTTCCCCGACCTCGTCGCCAGCGTGCAGGAGATCGTCGAGGCCGGCGGCTACAACCTGATCCTCGGGAGCTCCGGTCGCGACACCGGCCGGGAGATCGAGATCATCCGGTCGATGGTCCAGCGGCGCGTCGACGGCCTGGTCCTGGCCTCGGTCCAGGGCGGCTCCGAGGACCTCGAGTTCGTCGAGGAACTGGGCCTGCCGACCGTGCTCGCCAGCCGCGATCTGCCCGAGCTCATCTGGGACACGGTGGTGATCGACAACGTCCAGGGCGCCGGGATCGCGGTCAAGCACCTGCGCGACCTCGGCCATACCCGGATCGGGTACGTCGGGAGCAACCCGACGGTCAAGCCGTTCCTGGACCGGCTGCACGGCTTCGAGGCGGCGACGGCGGACCTTCCGGAGGCCGTCACGGTCACCGTGGGCTCGATGATGGAGGACGGTCGGCTCGGCACCCACGAGCTGCTCGCGCGCGCACCGCGGCCCACCGCGCTGCACTTCGCCAACGACGTGATGGCCCTCGGCGGGCTCGTCGCGTGCGCCGAACTGGCGCTGAGCGTGCCCTGGGACGTGTCGATCATCGGGCATGACAACATCACCGCGGGATCGCTGCCCGGCATCGGGCTCACGACCGTCGACAGTGCCGCCGCCTGGGTGGGTGAGCGCGCCGCCGAGATGCTGCTGGAGCGGATCCGGGGCGAGAAGGCCGACAGCGAGTCCCCGCAACTCGTGGTGCGACCGGCCAAGCTGATCCTGCGGTCCTCGACGGCGCCACCCCCCGAGAGCCGCAACGGCGGGCAGGTACCCGCGCGGTAGGCCGCTACGGGCAGGTCTCGGCGGGACTGAGTCGTGCGTCGTCAGTCGTCCGCCGGTTTCGGCTTCGGCCCGGTGTTGCGCAGCGACCCCAGCCGGTTGAGAGCGTCGTACCAGAACGGTGCCCCGAGGGCGGCTGCAGCGGCCGTGATCGCCAGGCCGAGCGCCTTGAGGAGCCAGCCGGCGAACGTCGTGGGCCTGCTGTCGTCGGACCAACCGAGAGGGAGCCCGTTGCTGGAACCCAATTCCGTGAGCGTGGACCTCACACACTCGCGGGTCTCGTCGAACGATCCGTCCTGTTCGCAGAGGGTCTCGTTGGCGGCGGCCGCCACGACCGCAGCGCGCAGCGGTGCATCCTCGTAGAGGGATCGCCCAATCGAGATCGTGTCGATCCCGGCGGCGCTGACCAGGACAACGGCGATGACGACCAGCCAGCGCTTGGACCAGCGCTTGTATGAGCCGCTGATGCGGTCCATCTGGTCGTCGTACCAATCCTCGAGCGCGGAGACGAAGCTTTTCACGTCTCCCTCGGTCTGCTTGAGGATGCTGGTCAGGGCTCCCTTGAACGGGGTGGAGTCGTCCAGTTCGGCCACGTGCGCGCGGATCGCGGTGAGGGTCGTCTCGCCGTCCGTGTCGGGCACGATCAGGTCCACCAGGACTGAGGCGAACGCCCGCGCAGGAAGGTAGCTGGGGTTTCGGGTCTTCTGCCGTGTGGAGCGGGCTTCCTTGAACGGCCTGATGAGGGCGTGACCCATGACCGCCGTTGTCCACGGATTGGGCGGGCCGTCGGCGGCCGCAGAGGTGGGCGGGACGGTCGTTGCGTTGGCCGCCAGTGCCTGGCTGTAGAGCGCCTGCTCGGCCACGATCGGGGCCACCGGCGCGACGATGCTCGGCCCGGTCCCCGTGTCTCCGGGGTCGTCGAGCAGTTCGCGCAGTCCGCGCAGCAGATACTTGGCCCTCTTTCTCATCGCGTTCGCGATCGCCTCGGTGAGGGCGCTGCACAACAGGGCCATCAAGTAGAAGATCAACGCGAGTCCGATCGCGGTCTCCAGGACGATGGAGAGCATGGCAACCTCCACGGGCTCGCGGGCGACGGTGCCCGACGATCAGCGGATTTTACCGGCGAGGGGCCGCCACCGTCCCTAGATTCGCGGCGCTGGTCGGCACGGCAACCAGGTGGTCTACCCGTGGCAGCGCCGCGTCACGACGATGCTGCGTGCGTTCAGGGCGCATAGTGTCGATGACGGACCCGACCGGTCCGCGCGCACGGGACGCACTCAGCACCTCGTGATCACGCGGACGAGACAAGGAAGACCATGACATCGATCGCGATCATCGGCGCCGGCCCCGGCCTGGGCTTCGCCGCCGCTCACCGGTTCGGACGCGAGGGGTTCGCGGTCGCCCTCATCTCCCGCACCAAGGACAAGGTCGACGAGATGGCCCGCGCCCTGGCCGTGGACGGGATCGAGGCCGGCGGTTACGCCGCCGACGTCCGGGACCGGGGTGCGCTGACGAGCGCACTTGAGTCGGCGGCGGCGGAGCTGGGGACGATCGAGGTGTTGCAGTACAGTCCGGTACCCAGCCGGGAGTTCCTCCGGCCCGTGCTGGAGACGACCGTCGAGGACCTCGCTGCCGCAACCGAGTTCTCGATCCTCGCGCCGGCGGCGGCGGTCAGCCAGGTGCTGCCCGGCATGGCCGAGCTGGGCCGGGGCACGATCCTGCTCGTCAACGGCTCCAGCGCCGCAAACCCGAACGGCAACGTCGCGGGTACCTCCACCGCGTTCGCCGCCGAGTCCGCCTACGGGACGATGCTCCACGAGGCGCTGGCACCGCAGGGCATCCACGTCGGGCAGTTGATCATTCCCGGTGCCATCGGTGGTGGCGACCCGCTCTTCGCCCCCGACGCGCTCGCCGACCGGCTGTGGTCCATCCACTCCGGCCGTGGCCCGTTCCGGACCACCGTCACAGACCCAAGTGCCGGCTGAGGGGGCCTCAGCGAGTCGGAGCGACAGCGCTGGGTATCAGCGCCCGGGACCTCGGCGGGGGTTTCATGACGTGAGGACGCGGTGTCCACGTCACCGTGGCTCCTCCCGAGCGGTGTCGCCACGCTCTGGCGGGGCCACCTCGGCGACGAAGTCATCGAGGATCGCCGCCAACCGTGCCGGCTGGTCCAGGGGCACGAGAGTGTAGGAGTCGGCCACTTCGATCAGCCGGCCCTGCGGGAACAGGTCCGCCAGCGCAGGCCCATGCTGGCGGGGCATCATCCGGTCCTCGGTCGCCCAAACCACCAGGGCCGGGCGGTCGAAGCGGCGAAGTCCGTCGGTCAGCTCGCGCAGTTCTTCCGGGGCCGGCGTGGACAGCGCGAACGTCCGCAGGTCCCGGCGCACGAGCCGGTCGCTGCGCGAGGGCTCGAACCATCGGTCCATCAGTGCGTTGTCGACGGGTCGCTTGCTCATCCAGCCCCACCCGCCCGGGGCGCGCCGGAACCAGGTGAACCGCTGCAGCTGCATGACCAGCCAGAGCAGCGCCGGTACCCGCGCGGAGGTCGCGATGGCCTTGCCGGGCTGCCCCGGTGGGAAGTTGTCGAAGGCCTCGCACGCCACCAGCACCGCGGACCCGATCCGCGACGAGTCATCACCCACGAGGAGGAACTGGGCACCGCCCCAGTCGTTGAGGACCAGCGTCACATCGCGGAGGTCGAGCTCCTCGAGCAGTTCACCGACCAACGCGGCGACGCCCCGATGGGTCACGAGCTCGGGACGGTCCATCGGGCGGCGGTGGCTGCCCAGCGGCAGCGTCGGGCTGATGCACCGGTACCGCGGGGCGAGGTGCTCCACCACGCCGTGCCACAGGCTCGCGTCCATGTTCACGCCGTGTAGCAGCACGAGGGTGGGGCCGTCCCCGCCGGTGTCCTCGTAGTCGATCGTGCCGGCAGTCAGGCTCGCGCGGGGCATCAGCCCTCCCGGGAGGGCTCGCCGGCCTCGAGCACCGCGAGGTCGCGTACCGCATAGCGGTGATGCTCCGCCTCTTCCTTCAGCACCACCCTGAGGCAGCGGCGTACGACGTACTCCCGGTCGGGATAGGGCTCAGCCGGCTTGCGAGCGCAGACCCGATCGAGCTCGGCCTCGGTGAGCCCGTCTACGACATTGCGCATCGTGGCCATGCGGGCGAGCCGCGGCGCGAGCACGTCGTCGAACGTCGGGGCGGCTTCGAGGGTGAGTCCGAGTTTCGCCGTCGCGTCCGGCGGTGTGCCGCCGGCAGGAAAGCCCAACGGGTGAAACGGCGCCTCCTCCTCTAGCACGGCACTGCCCAGCCAGGCATCGGCGGCGAACAGCAGGTGCCGTTGGGTCTCGACGAAGGACCACTCGCCGCCCACCTGCTCGTGCAGCGCAGCCTCGGGCAGCAGCCTGGCGCGGTCGAGCGTCGCCGCCCACTGCGCCTCGATGGCATGCCAAGCAGCCCGGTAGTCGTCCGGGGACACGGCATCACGCGCCAGCACGCGCTTGGGGTGCTGCCGGTCGAGCTCGGCGTCGACGTAGGCAGTCACGTCGACGTCGTTCACGACGACACGCTCGAATTCGCCGCCCAGGTAGACGTCGCTCCCGGAGCAGTCGACGATCTTCAGACCGCTGACCGCGCAGTCGCGGATCTCGAGGCCGGTCAGGTCGGACAGGTGGATGCGGGCACCACGGAACTGGTCACTCTGGGCGAGGTCGGCAGCCATCGCGGCAGCCTCCCACACCGGTCCCGGCCCGCGCCACGCTGGAGTGGTCCGGCGCGCGCCCAGGCGACCCGCCGACGTGCGCAGCGAACGAGAGTGACCTGCGAACGGCAAGGCTCCGGCGTCGGGCAGGGTCTTCGCCTGCCGCGAGCACCGGAGCTTGCCCCGAAAGTGCGCGAGCGCCTACCCCTTCACGGCGCCGCGCATCAGGCCGGCAACCAGGTAGCGGCCGAAGAACACCACGAGCAACAGGATCGGCACGAGCGCCAGGACGGCGCTCGCCGTCAGCGGTCCCCACTGCCGCCCGAAGGCGCTGATGAACTGGTACACCGCCACCTGCACCGGCCGGTAGGCGGAGGTGTTCACCATGACCGATCCGGCGACGAACTCGTTCCAGGCGCCGATGAAGACGAACATGCTCGCCGCGGCCAGACTCGGCTTGCACAGCGGGAGGATCACCGAGCGGAACGTCCGCAGGCGGGACGCCCCGTCGATCTTGGCGGCCTCGTCGAGCTCGGTCGGGATGCCCTCCATGGCGCCCTTGAGGATCCAGACCGCCATCGGCAGGTTGTAGCCGAGGTACAGCAGCGGGAGGATCACGGGCGTGTCGAGCAGGCCGAGTGCGGCGAAGTACAGGTAGTTCGGGATCACCAGCACCGCGGCACCCATGGACAGCGGGATGCACGCGACGATGACCCCGAACAGCGGGCGCCGCATCGGGAACCGGAACCTGTCAAACGCGTACGCCGCGATCGCGCCCAGCAGGACCGCCGCCACCGTCGCCACCGTCGAGTAGATCAGGCTGTTCGCCAGGTTCCGGGTGAACGAGCCACTGAGCACCTGCGCGTAGTGCTCACCGGTGAGGTCGCCCGGGAGGAACGACGGCGGGAACGCGAAGATCTCCGCCGCCGGCCGTACGGACGTGGCGACGCCCCACAGCACCGGGGCGATGTTGATCAGGGCGACCACGGCGGCCGCCAGCACGATCACGATGCGCACCACGTGGCGACGACCGCCGATGCGGTGACTAGAGGTATCTCCCATCACACGCTCCACTTCGCGAGCCGGAGGTAGGCGAACACCAGGCCGACGTTCAATAGCAGGGCGACGGCCGCGAGGGCCGCCCCGCCGGAGAAGTCGAAGTGGGTGAACGCCTGCTGGTAGATCGTCAGCGGCAGGATCTGGGTGGCGTCCCCGGGTCCGCCGCCGGTGGTCACCAGCGGTGCCTCGACGTTGTTCAGGTTGCTCATCGTGAGGACCACCGTGGTGATGGTCAGCGGGGTCTTGATCATCGGCAGCGTGATCAGCCGGAACTGCTGGCGGGAGGTGGCGCCGTCGATCTTGGCGGCCTCGTAGAACTCCGCCGGGACGGCCTTGATCCCGGCGAGCAGCAGCAGCACTGCGAACCCGAGGGTGCGCCACATCGCCACCAGGATCAGGGTCATCATCGCCAGGGTCGGGTCGGTCAGGGGTTTGACGTGGATCCCGACCAGACTCAGGAAGTAGACGCCCGGGCTGATGTCGGTGACGAAGAACCAGCGGAACAGCAGCGCACCGACGATGGTCGAGATGACCCACGGCAGGATCACGAGGATCTGCACGAAGGTGGCCCGCCCCGTGGTCAGCCGATCCAGGAAGACCGCCACGGCGAGCGCAACGGTCAGAGTGAGGGCCACGGTGACCACGGCGAAGCCGAGGGTCCGCAGCACGACCTCCACCATCTGTGGATCGCTGAAAACCCGCCGGTAGTTGTCCAGACCGGCGAACCCGATCGGCCGCACGGACTGCAGTTCCAACAGGCTGTAGTAGACGGCGAAGATCGCCGGCAGGATCAGGACGACGAGCAGGACCAGCATGACCGGGGCGACGTAGGCGAGGCCCACCAGGTCACGCCGGTCCCGCTTCATCGCGCCCTTTCGAACGGGCGAGAGCTGGGACTCAGCCATTGGCGCCGGCACCGAACTCCTGCTGCGCGGCCTCCATCGCCTCGGCCGGCGTGGCCTCGTTGAGGAGGACCTGCTGGACCGCTTCGTTGAGCGTCTCCCGCCAGCCGGCGGTCGGCACGTCCGTCGGTGGCAGCCAGCCGTAGTCCTGGGAACCCTCGAGGACGACGGACAGGAACGCGTTCTCCGGCTGCGCCAGGAAATCGGCGTTGTTCTCGGCGGTCGAGGCGTACAGCGGGGGCTGCTGGGCGTCGACCATCCACTGCTCGTCCGCCTCCGGGCTGGACATGTAGGCCACGAAGTCGGCGGCCTGTTCGGTCACCTCGCTGCCGCTCCACACGCCCACGGACCAGCCGGCGAGGTTGCCCGGTGCGTAGCCCTCGCCGTCCTCCGACGGGTAGTGCATGAAGCCGACGTTCTCGGTGCCGACCTGTTCCTGCATCGCGGGTACACGGACGCTGGCGGCGTTGATCATCGCCACCTGACCGGCCGAGAAGAGTTCGTAGAGGTCCTCGGCGGTGAGCCGGACCGCGTCCGGGGGCGTGACCTGGGACTCGGTCACGAACGCGGCCTGGAACTCGATGGCCTCGACCGCCTCGTCCGTGCCCCACATGGGCACGCCGTCGTCGCCGAACATCGACCCCTGGGTCTCGACCAGGCGTGCGGACAGGATCTGCGGGTCCGCGAACGACGTGCCGAACGCCTGACCCAGGCCCCACCGGTTCTCGTCCGGCGCCGTCAGCTGTTGCGCGGCCGCGGTCAGGTCGTCCCAGGTGCGGATCTGCGCCGGGTCCACGCCGGCCTCGGCGAGCAGGTCCGTCCGGTACATGATCCCGAAGTGGTTACGGGAGTGCACCACCCCGTAGATGGAACCGTCATCGGCCTCCATGGTTTCCCAGTAGACGTCGCGCAGGTCCGCCAGCTGGTCCTCGGGCAGGTCCCCGAAGGCGAGCGAGTTGAGGTCCGCCAGCGCGCCCTGCTCGACGGCGTTGGACACCTGGTCCAGTGCCACCCACATCACGTCCGGTGCGGAACCCGAGACGTCAGCGGCGAGGAACTGCTGGGTCATCGTGTCCCATTGCTGCACCTCGACGTTCACGTGGACGCCGGACTCCTCCTCGTAGGACTCGATCAGGCTCGCGAGCACCTGCTCGCGTCCGCTCGACCCCTCCGGGTCGAGGAACGTCCACATGGTGATCTCGTCCGGGGTGTCCCCGCCGCCGTTCCCGCAGGCCGCGACCATGCCAAGGGTCAGGGCCGCGGCGGTGATGGTGAGCATGCGGCGCTTGGTGTGACTTCTTCGTGTCGACATCGTCGTCTCCTCTCTCGAGCTGCCCAGGGCCTCGTGCCCCGGGCAGCGTGCATTCATCGGTTGATTCAGTGGGTGGTGACGGCGATGGCCGCCGGCCGGACGGTGCCGGGCAGGATGGCGCCGCGGGCGGCGAGTTCCTGCCGCAGTTCGGCGACGTCGACGTCCTTCGGGGTGGTGCCGGCGCGAACGGCCATGGCCGCGGCCAGGCCCGCGGCCTCACCGATCGCCATGCAGGTGCCCATCACCCGGGCCGCCGCGAACACGGTGGAGTCCACCGAGATCGTCCGGCCGCTGAGCAGCAGGCCGTTCACCTGCTGCGGGAGGAGGCTGCCGAACGGGATCCCGAACGGCTCTTCGATCACGCGCAGTTCGATGCCGTCGCCGGTGCCGGAGTGGATGTCGATGTTGTACGCGGAGAGGGCGATGGCCTGCTCCGTGGTGGCCTCGCTGTACAGGGTGTCCATCGTGAGCCGCTGCTCCCCGACGAAGTGCCTGGTCTCCCGGACCCCGAGCGCAGGTGCGATCTGTGCGATCTCCACGTCCTCGAAGCCGGGCATGTTGGCCCGCATGAACTCGACCAGCTCCCACACCTGGGCGTAACCGGTCTCCAGGCCCTTCGACAGCTGGACCGGGTCGGACGCGTCGATCCGGGTCACCCGGGACGTGTTGATCGCCAGCAGCCGCTCGGACGCGGTGCTGATGTAGATGAACTGGTTGCGGGGGATGTTGAACTTCCCCGCCGCCCGGGCGTCCTTGACGTGCTCGGTGAGGCCGATGTAGCAGTGCCCGCGGGTCCGGCGCAGGAAGTCCACGTCGTAGCCCGCGGCGTAGTCCTCCTTGATGCCCATCTCCTCGGGGTTCTCGTCGAGGAAGGCCCAGAACCGCGGCAGGTCGTAGTTGGTGACCGTGAACATCAGGGTGCTCGGCTGCATCGTCTGCGTGCCGTCCTGACCCAGCAGGTGCGGGACCCCGGCGAGGTAGGCGAGGTCGCCGTCGCCGGTGCCGTCGATGAACACCTTCGCATCGATGCGGGTCTTGGCGAGTTTGCCGTACACGGTCACGGACCGCACGGTGTCGGTGTCGTCGACACCCACGTCGAGCAGTTCGTGGTCGAAGAGGATGTCGACGCCGGCCTCCTGGCACATCTGCACCGCGACGATCTTGACGAGGTCGGGGGAGACCGGGGTGATCGAGTTGTGCACCGGGCAGCGGAAGTGCCCCGGCGAGCCATCGATCGCGACCAGGCGGTCGATCAGTTCCTGCGCGATGCCGCCCAGCGCCTTGTTCCCGGACCGGTCGAGGTACCCGAGGACGCCGAGCCCGGAGGCGGCCGCGCCGCCGAGCGCGGACGTCCGCTCGACCAGCACCGTGCGGGCGCCGGACCGAGCCGCGGCGATCGCCGCCGGGAGTCCGCCGGGGCCGCCGCCGATCACAGCGACGTCGTAGGTGACCGCGTTCTCGCGCAGTGTGGGTCTCATGTCTATCTTCCGTTCAAGGCGTTCGGGCAGGGCGAAGCCCCGCCTGGGTGGGCGTGCGACAGCAGCGCAGGATGGCCGTGTCGCCGATCTGCTCCCCGTGCATACGGTGCAGGGAAACCGGCTGAACAATCGATTTCTCAGGAACTTAATGGCATGATGTACCGGTGTCAACTCCACCGCCTCGATATCGTTCCGGCATGTCCGCTGGTGCCCGCCCGACGTTGCGCGACGTCGCCACCCAGGCGGGCGTCTCCCCGGCGATCGCCTCCCGGGTCCTGAACGCCGATCCCACGGTCCGAGTACGCGAGGAGACACGCGAACGGATCCAGGGCGTCGCGAAGGACATGGGTTATGTGCCGCACAGCGTCGCCCGGTCACTGCGGGGTGCACGCACCGGCGCCATCGGGCTGGTCATGCACGGGTTGGACAGCCCGATCAACGTCGATGTGCTCGCCGGGGCGCAGGCCGCCTGCGCGCGAGCCGGCTACGTCACCCTGCTCGCGGACGCGGAGCAGCTCGCCGGGGACCACAGCCAGCTCAGCGCGTTCCTGGCACGGGGCCGCCTCGATGGGGTGATCCTGCACAGCGGCTACGGCGAGGAGGACCGTCTCCTGGAGGCGATCACCAGTTCGGTACCTGCCGTCCTGGTGAACTCCGAGGACGGCCGGCCGGTGCCGACGGTCCGGGTCGACGACGCCGCAGCGGCGCGGCTGGCCACCGAGCACCTCATCGAGCTCGGTCACCGCGAGATCGCCTACATCGCGGGGCCTGAGGGCTCGCAGACCTCGGACCGTCGCGAGGCGGGCTATCGGGACACGCTCGCCCGCCATGACCTCGGCGGCGCGGTCGACGTGGTCCACGCCGGTTGGTCTGCAGGCGCGGGGACGACGGCGGTCCACGAGCTTCTTCGTCGGCCCACCCTTCCGACCGGGTTGGTGGTGGCGAACGCCGTCGCGGCGTCCGGGGTGCTCAGCGCCTTCCGGGACGCCGGGCTCGCGGTGCCCGGGCAAGTCTCGGTGATCACGATCCACGACTCGTGGTTCCTGCAGCATCTGTCCGTCGCGCTGACCGCCGTCCGGCTGCCGCTCCAGGTGCTCGGGGCGACCGCCGCGGACCTGCTGATCGACACGATCGAGGGGCGGAGCCCCGTCCGCGACGTGGCCATCACCGAACCCGCACCGGAGCTGGTCCTGCGAAGGTCCACAGGGCCGACGTCGCGGCGCTGACGCAGCGCCGGGAGAGGTGAGGCGCAGACGGAAGGCAAGCTCCGGCGTCGGGCAGGCAGATGCCTTGCCTCGAGCACCGGAGCTTGCCTCCGACGGGTCTGCCTACTCGAAGAGACGGATCGAGTTGATCGGGGTGAGGTAGACGTCGCGGTAGCTGCCGGCGTACAACTCGGACCCGCACAACGTCCCGTTGGTGGCCGAGCACATGCTGGCCCCGGCGCCGCCGGTCTGGTTGTTGTAGACGCGGTGCACGCCGTACTGGTTGTAGATCTTGTGCGCACCGTAGGAGTAGAAGACGTACGTGGGGTTGCCGCCGTTCCAGTCGGTGCCGGGGTACACGCACACCGCGCCGGACGGGCAGCCGGGGTCCTCGCCGCCGGGCGGGTCGGGCTCGGAAGCCTGGGCGGCGCCGGAGACTCCGGCGACGGCGGTCAGCGCGAGCGCCAGGACCGCGAGCATGCGGAGGCTGCGCTGACGAAGATTGGCCATGGTCATCGGGTGTTGCTCCTCATTGATCGGGTGTTCGGTCGCGACCACCCTGAGGGCGCTGGGTTTCACCCCGCTTACATGGCCCTTACACCGCGCCGGCGGCCGCCCAGGACTGGCGCACCGAGCCGAGCCGGCGTCGCCGGGCGTACCGGAGCTGGACGACGATGCCGACCACGGCAAGCACGAGCTGGCCGAGGTACCACAGCGGCTGGTCGCCGATGCGAAGCTCGGTATCGGCCAGGGTGTTGAGATCAAGGCCGTTGATCAGCAGCAGCAGCCCGGCGACGGCCACGCCGGCGCCGGCGAGAGCGCTGACCACGATGAGCACCAACTCGGGCAGGTTCGTCGCTATCGCGAGCAGTCCCAGCACGATGCCGCCGACGAGCCCGACGACGACGAGCAGCCACGGCTGCGAGACACCGAGCGCCGAGGCGATCGTCTGGCCGAGCACGAACCCCATCGAGGCGAACGCGAGCACGATGGCGACGGCGAAGAAGAAGTAGGCGAGCGCCGCGAACACCACCGCCAGGACGATCGCGGCGATCCAGCCCGCGGCAGTGGCCAGGTATCCCTGATCGGCGAGCGCGGCGACCAGCACTGCGCCGAGTCCGAATCCGATGAAGGCGCCCCAGAGGGCGAGCAGGACCCGCATCGCTCCGCTTCCGCGGAAGCACAACAGCAGGCCGATCACGAGGGCGAGCACACCCACGACGACGTCGGTCATGTGGTCTCCGTCCTTGTCCGAAGGGTGCGGCACCGACTCCGGGGACGGTCCGCACCTCCGATTGTGCCGCGCCGGCCCGGGGAACGGGCAGTGAGCGGTGGGGGAGCCGCAGGAGCCTGCCGCCGAGAACCGTCCCGCGGTCGTCATGGTGGGCGCCGGCACGGCAGGATACGACCCATGACTCTCAGCGACGACGAGCTCGCCGTCAACGCGATCGGGCAGGCCGTGCGGGCCGGACGCAAGCGGCTCGGGCTGTCCGTGCAGCAGTTCGCGGACCGCGCGGACGTGAGCCTTGGCCTGGTCAGCACGCTGGAGCGGGGGCGCGGGAACCCGTCGCTGCATACGCTGCGCCAGCTCGCGGCGGTGCTCGGCGTGGGCGTGGCGGACCTGCTGGAACCGGCGCTGGAGGACGTCGGCGTGGTGCGGGCGGACGAGCGGCACCTGCTCCCGGTGCCCGACGGCGCGGAGCCCCAGCGGGTTGTCCGCGAACTGCTCACCCCGCGCGGCGAGACGCGCCTCCAGGTGATCCGCTCCACCCTGCCGGTCGGATTCTCGAACGAGGCGCAGCCGTTCCGGCACCTGGCCACCGAGTCCATCACGGTGGAGAGCGGACGTCTGCTGCTCGCGCACGGGGACCGACGCGAGACCCTCGAGCCGGGCGACTCGGCCACCTACGGCTGCGAGAAGCCGCACTGGTGGGCGAACGTCGCGGACACGCCCACGGTCGTGATCGGGGCGGTCACGGCGTCGGAGCGGTGACCACCGCCCGCAGCCGCACCAGGTCCGCGAGGCGCGCGAGCGGGTCGGTGTCGTCGTCGACGCGCAGGTCGTAGGTCGGCGCGTCGGCCCCGACCTCGGCGGCGATCAGGGCCGCGCTCTGCCGGCCACGAGCGTCGCCGCCCGCGTCCTGCCCGGCCACGAGCGAACGCAACATCGCCTGCGCGAGCGAGTGGACGCCGTCGGGCTCGGCGGGGTGGCTGAACGAGGCGAGCATCGCCTCGAGCACCTCGGCACCGGTGAGCACATTTCCCAGGGCGACGACGCCGTCGTGCAGCAGGTGCCCACGCCACGCGGTGGTGGCCCGCCCCGTGTGCGCGGCCCCACGCCCGTCCAGCGCGAGCACCGCGGCCTGCCGCAGCTCCGGCTCGTCGTCCCAGTCGCCGACGGCGGCGATCGCCTGCTCGGGGGAGCGTCCGGTCCGCACGGCGTCCAGCAGCAGGGCACGCAGGCGCGGGTTCGTCCACGCCTGGCTGGCGGCCGCGCCGACCGCTGGATCGAGCGCCGGCACGGTCGCGCCGACGGCGAGGGACCGGCTCGCAGTGGCGACGCCGATGGCGGTGCGGTCGCGGTCGAGCGCGATCACCGTGTAGGTCATGGTTTCCCGTGTGTTTCGTTTGGTGACGGTTGTGCCGGCGTCTTGCCTCATTCCGAAGTCTCGCACATACTGATCAAATCATCATTAGAGTGATCGAAGGAGTCCTCATGCGCCGCGCCGCATCCCTGATCGCAGGCCTGGCAAGCCTCGCGCTGTTGGCCGCATGCTCGGCCGGCGAACCCGTCGACCTGGACGACGACTCCGGTACCGGCCCCGGGCAGTCCGCCGGCGAGATCCTGAGCGTCGCGATCGGCGGTGAGCCCGATCAGCTCGACCCGAACAAGACCTCCTCCTACTTCTCCTTCCAGGTCCTCGAGAACGTCTACGACACCCTCGTGGAGACCGACGCGAACCTCGAGATGCAACCCGCCCTCGCGCAGACGTGGGAGACCAGTGACGACCAGCTCACCTGGACCTTCCACCTCCGCGAGGGGGTGACGTTCCACGACGGGTCCGAGTTCACCAGCGAGGACGTGCTCTACAGCTACAACCGCATCATCGACGAGGAACTCTCCAACGCGTGGAAGTTCGCGGCCATCAGCGCCATCCAGGCGCCGGACGAGTACACGGTCGAGATCAGCCTCTCCCAGCCCACCCCGAACCTGTTGTCCAACCTCGGCGGCTTCAAGGGCATGGCCATCGTGAGCCAGGAGAACGTGGAGTCCGGGGAGATCACCACCGCGCCGATCGGCACCGGGCCGTTCTCGATGACCGAGTATGTCTCCGGTGACCACATCAGCCTCACCGCGAACCCCGACTACTGGGGCGGCGCCCCGTCCATCGGCGGCGTGGAGTTCCAGTTCATCTCGGAGCCGTCCACGGCCCTGGCCGCGCTGCGCTCGGGGGAGATCGCCTGGACCGACGTGGTGCCGCCGCAGCAGGTCGAAGAGCTCGAGGGTGACGACGCGGTCGAACTCGGCGTCGCGCCGTCGAGCGACTACTGGTACCTCGCCCTGAACGAGGCCAACGAGCCGTGGAACGACCCGCGGGCCCGGCAGGCGATCGCCTATGCGATCGACCGGGACGCGATCATCCAGGCCGTCAGCTACGGCACCGCCACCGCGAACCAGCTCGCGATCCCCGAGCAGAGCATCTGGTACACCGAGTACGACACCTACGCCACGGACCTCGACCGGGCCCAGGAACTCCTCGACGAGGTCGGCTACAGCGGCGGCACCCTCGACCTGCTCGTCACCACCGACTACCCGGAGACGGTCACGGCCGCGCAGATCATCGCCGCGAACCTGGATCCGCTCGGCATCGAGGTCTCGATCCGGCAGCCGGACTTCTCCACCTGGCTCGACGAACAGAACACCGGCAACTTCGACATGCTCATGATGGGCTGGCTCGGCAACATCGACCCGGACGACTTCTACTACGCCCAGCACCACTCCGCCGGCGCCTCGAACGCGCAGGGCTACGCCAACACCGAGGTGGACGAGCTCCTCGATGCGGGCCGGGTGGAGACCGACCAGGCCGCCCGCGCCGACCTGTACGCCCGCGCCGCGACGATCATCGCCGACGAAGCCAGCTACATCTATCTCTACAACCCTTCGGTGACCCAGGCGTGGAGCCCGGACCTGACCGGCTACGAGGTGCTGCCGGACCGGGCCATCCGGTTCCGTTCCGTGGAGCTCGCAGCGTCGTGAGGTCGGGCTCGCCCCGGGCGCTCGTGGTCTTCCTGGGCGGGCGGCTGCTGTATTCGGCGGTCGTCCTGTTCGGGGTGCTCGTGCTGACGTTCGCGATCGTGCAACTGGTGCCCGGTGACCCGATCCGGCTCGCGCTGGGCACCCGGTTCAACCAGGAGGCCTACGACGCGCTCCGGGCCGCCAGCGGGCTCGACCGGCCCCTGTCCGAACAGTTCTTCTCCTACGTCACCGGCGCGCTCACCGGGGACCTCGGAGTGAGCTTCCGCAGCGGGCAGCCGGTCACTTTGCTCCTGCTCGAGCGGCTGCCCGCGACGATCTCACTCGCCGTGGTCGGGCTGCTGATCGCGCTGCTGATCTCCGTGCCCGCCGGGATCTGGGCGGGCCTGCGGGAGGGCCGCCTGGCCGACGGCATCGTGCGGGTCACGTCCCAGTTCGGCGTGTCCATCCCCGACTTCTGGATGGGACTGTTGCTGATCACCCTGTTCGCCGGGGTGCTCGGCTGGCTGCCCTCCAGCGGGTACGCCCCGCTTGCCGAGGACCCGGCCGGGTGGGCCCGGCGGGTGATCCTGCCCGCCCTCACCGTCGGGCTCGTGGCCGCCGCGATCCTGACCCGCTACATCCGCGCCGCCGTGCTCGAGGTGGCGCATGCCGGCTTCGTGCGGACCGCGCGCTCGAAGGGGCTCGCGCCGAGCGTGGTCACCGGGCGCCACATCGTGCGCAACGCGCTCGTGCCGGTGCTGACCATCGTCGGGATCCAGCTCGCCACGATCCTGTCCGGCGTGATCGTGGTGGAGGTCGTCTTCGCCTGGCCCGGGCTCGGCCGGCTCGTCTACGACGCCGTGGCCGCCCGCGACTACGCCCTCATCCAGGGCGCGGTGCTGCTGATCGCGGTTCTGTTCCTGTTCGTGAACCTGATCGTGGACGTGCTGTCCGCGATCGTCGATCCGCGGATCCGGCTCTCATGAGCAACGAGCAACGCCCGACGGCGGAGCCTGGGTCGGGTGGGGTGGGACCCATTGGTGGGGTGGACCGTCTGGGTGGACCCGGCCGTGCCGGGCCGGCCGGGCTGGACGGCTCCGCGCCCGAGCGCCGAGTCGCCTCGTGGCGGCTGCTCGCGGCCAACCCGGTCACCGTCGCGGCGGCGGTGGTGCTCGCGGTCGTGGCGTTCGTCGCGCTGTTCGCCCCGTGGCTCGCGCCGTACGGGGTGAACGAGGTGGACGTCGCCGGTGCGCTGCAGTCGCCGAGCTGGGCGCACCCGTTCGGCACCGACGACCTCGGCCGCGACATCCTGTCCCGGGTGATGCTCGCCGCCGGCACCTCGCTGCAGGTCGCCGTCGTCTCCGTGACCTTCGCGTTCTGCATCGGCGTGCCGGTCGGGATCATCTCCGGCTACGTCGGCGGCTGGCTCGACACCGTCTCGATGCGCGTGGTGGACGTCATGTTCGCGTTCCCGGTGCTGCTCCTCGCGCTCGCCATCGTGGCCATCCTGCAGCCCGGCATCGCGACCACGATGCTGGCCATCGGGATCGTCTACACGCCGATCTTCGCCCGGGTGGCCCGGGCCTCGACGCTCTCGGTGCGCACCGAGCCGTACGTGCAGGTGGCCCAGACCATGGGCACCCCGTGGTCGCGCATCTTGCGCCGGCACGTGCTGCCGAACATCACCGGGCCGCTGATCGTGCAGACGTCGCTGTCGCTGGCGTTCGCGATCCTGTCCGAGGCGGCGTTGTCCTTCCTCGGCCTGGGCATCCAGCCGCCGCAGCCGTCCTGGGGCGGCATGCTGTTCGCCGCCCAGGGGTTCGTCACCCAGGCGTGGTGGATGAGCGTGTTCCCGGGCCTGGCGATCTTCGTGACCGTGCTCGCGTTCAATCTGCTCGGCGACGGCCTCCGGGACGTCCTCGACCCCAAGCAGCGCACCCGGATGGAGGCCCGGCACCGATGAACGTCCTCGAGGTCGCCGACCTGCACGTGTCCATCGGCCGCACCGACATCGTCCGCGGTGTGTCCTTCGCGCTGGAGCCGGAGCAGACCCTCGGGATCGTGGGGGAGTCCGGCTCCGGCAAGTCCATGACCGTGCTCGCCGCCACCGGGCTGCTCGATGCCCCCGGTGCCCGGGTCAGCGGCTCCTCGTTCCTGCACGACGAGCGGCTCGGCGACTCCCAACTCATCGGGCAGACCCCGAAGGCGCTGCGCCGGGTGCACGGGGATGCGATCGGGTTCGTGTTCCAGGACCCGTCCACCTCGCTGAACCCGCTGCTCACCCTCGAGCGGCAGATCACCGAGTCCCTCGAGGCCCATCGCAACATGACCCGCCGCGCGGCCCGCGTCCGCGCGCTCGACCTGCTCACCGCCGTCGGGATCCCCAGTCCTGAGAACCGGCTCGACGCCTACCCGCACCAGCTCTCCGGCGGGCAGCGCCAGCGCGTCATGATCGCGATCGCCCTCGCGTGCGACCCCGCCCTGCTGATCGCCGACGAGCCGACCACGGCCCTGGATGTGACCACGCAGGCACAGATCATCAGCCTGGTCCGGGACCTGCAGGAACAGCGCGGTACCGCCGTGGTCTGGATCAGTCACGACCTCGGTGTGATCGGGCAGGTGGCCGACTCCTGCCTCGTGCTGCAGGAGGGCCGGGTGGTCGAGCACCGGCCGATCGTGGACCTCGTGGACGCGCCGGCGCACCCGTACACGCAGGTGCTGCTCGCGGCCCGGCCGCGGCTGGGCGGCTCGCCCCCGCCGCCGGTGGACGACTCCGGGGCGGTGCTGCTGGACGTGGCGAACCTGGACGTGCGGTTCCCCGTCTCCACGCCCACGGGCCGCACCCACGTGCACGCCGTGCAGGACGTCTCGTTCCAGGTCCGGCGCGGCACCACGCTCGGGCTGGTGGGGGAGTCAGGCTCCGGCAAGTCCACGATCGCGAACGCCCTCACCGGGCTGGTGCGGGCGAACGGGGACGCCTGGCTGGACGGGCAGGTGCTGCTCGGCAAGGTGCCGCGGGACCGACGGCGGCGCCTCGCCATGGTCTTCCAGGATCCGTTCTCCTCGCTCGACCCGCGTATCAGCGCCGGCGGCGCCGTCGCCGAGCCGTTGCGGGTGCACCGGCTGCGGCCCGGCCGGCACCGCGAGCGGGTGGCCGAACTGTTCGACCTGGTGCGCCTGCCCGGGGCGTTCGCGTCCCGGTTCCCGCACGAGCTCTCCGGCGGCCAGCGCCAGCGGGTCTCGATCGCGCGCGCCCTCGCGCTCGAGCCGGACCTGCTCATCCTCGACGAGGCCACCGCATCCCTGGACGCCTCGATCCAGGCGCAGGTCCTTCAGCTGCTGCGCGACCTCCAGCAGGAACTGGCCCTGACCTATCTGTTCATCGCCCACGACCTGGCGATCGTGCAGGACATGAGCCACGACGTGCTGGTCATGCGCGAGGGCGTCGCCGTCGAGTACCGGCCCGCCGCGGACCTCTTCGCCGACCCGCGCGAGCAGTACACGCAGCGGCTGCTTGCGGCGATCCCGCCGGAGCGGCCACGGGCGGCGCTGGAGCGGTAAGGTCCGGTCCGGTTCGGTGGCAGACACAGCGGTGCTCACCGCCGCTGTGTCTGCCGCGGCGTGCCGCCACGACGCCCAAGAGAAGCGCTGTTGCAAGTCTGTTAACAAAAAATATTTGTGCGATCGACAGTTAATCTCTAACCTGTGGACTGTGGCGGCAGCCAGCCCGTCGTACGGATGTGATCGAAGGAGATGACCTGAGCAGGTTCCACAGCTCTGGAGTGCAGTCGCGATGGGCCAACCCAGGTGTATCGCGTCGAGGGTTCCTCGGACTAGGTGGTGCTGCCGCTGCAGGGACGTTGCTCGCCGGTTGCGGCGGCGGCAGCGGTGGTGGCGGCGGTGAAGCGGATGACGACACGTTGGTGATCTCGTCATCGGGCCTGTCCGCCGAGTCGCTGGAGTTCCTCCAGGAGTACGTCGGCGACAAGATCGGGATGAAGCTCGAGCTGCTGACCCTCCAGGACGAGACCTACGCCTCGCAGCTCGCCACGGTCCAGCAGGCGGGCAATGGCCCCGACCTCGTGCAGTGGACCTCCGAGGGCATGCACTACCTGCGGGCCAGTGGCATCAACCTGGCACCTCTCGACGACTACGTGACGGACGACATGCGCGCGGCGGGGTATGACGCCGACTTCGCCTCGGGACGTCCGAGGGCAGCGTGTATGCGCTGGCGTCCGGGGTGAACTGCCGCGCGATCGTGTACCGCAGGGACTGGGCCGAGACGCCGGTCGAGGGCTGGGGCGTCCAGGAGTTCGGCGAGTGGGCCGCCTCGATGGTGGGCCCCAACCGCTACGCCTTCGGATTCGAGGCGAAGACCGGCGATGGCCGTGGCTCCTCGAACGTCCTGCCGATGTTGTGGTCGGCCGGCGGCAATACGGTCGTCGGTGAGCCCGGCGCGTTCGAGCTCGGATTCGACGCCGAGGTCCTCACCACGATGTACCAGTTCTACTACGACATGGTGCACACCTACGGGGCGACGACGACCGACGTGGCCACGTGGGGCTGGGAGGAGACCGACGGCGGCTTCTCCGAGGGCATCCTCGGTGCCTATTCGGTCGGGCCATGGATCAAGTCCGTCGCCGAGCAGTACCCGGAGGTGCACGAGAACATCGGGGTGGCGCCGTTGCCGAACCTCGGTACTCCGAGCACGTTCTGGGAGTGCTCGTCCTACATGATCCACGCCGACTCCAAGAAGCAGGAGAAGGCCTGGGAGTTCCTCCTCGTCCGGGGCGAGGAATACCAGAGCGAGGTGACCGTGGCTCGGGGCGGTCTGAGTCCGCTCAAGGCGCTCAACCAGGGAACCATCGAGAGCGACCCGGAGTATCTCGGCGTGTTCGCGCAGCAGTTGGAGATCGCTGGAGAGCCTGCGCCCGTTCCGGCGCAGCCGTTCATGAACAACCTGTTCTACCCGGCCATGCAGGAGCTCGTGCTGCGCGGCACCGACCCGGCGGAGATGGCCGAGACCACGATGACGCAGGCGGAGGCCGTCCTTGCGGAGGTGAACGGCTGAGATGGCAGCGGCTGGTGGGGTCCGAAGCTCGGTCCCGGATACCTCGATCGACACAGCGGATCCCGCCGGCCGGGCATCCGACGCCAGGTCACGGCGTCGGGCCCCGGGCCCGGCCGGAACGGGCGGCACGGTGGTGACCAGGAAGCGCAAGGGGATGCGGCGATCGTCGCTCGTCTACGCCGCCTTCCTGGTGCCGGCGGTGCTGCTCGTGCTCGGCCTGGTCGCCTACCCCCTGATCTACAGCTTCGTGATCTCGATGCACAGCGGGAGCACCTTCAACATCGAGAACAGCGAGTACGTCGGCTTCGCGAACTACAAGGCATTCTTCGCCGACCCGAACGCCCTCCTGTACACGAGGAACTCATTCATCCGTGGCTTCGGCGGGGTGATCCCGAGCTACATCATCGGGTTCCTCGCTGCCTTGGCACTCAACCGCGCCACCCGGGGCATGCGCGGTCTCCAGGTCGTGGTGCTGCTGCCGTTCGTGATCTCGGGCCCGATCGCGATCAACACCTGGAAGCTGGTGTTCGACCCGATCACCGGGGTCCCGGCCGCGCTCGGACTGGACTGGGGCAACCTGTTCGCGAACGAGCAGACGGTCTGGCCCACGCTGTTGTTCATGAACGCGTGGGGGTCGTTCCAGTTCTACTCGATCCTGTTGCTGGCGGGACTGCAGCGGATCCCCACCGAGCAGTACGAGGCGGTCGAGGTCGACGGCGGTGGCCGGCTCGCGAAGTTCCGCAACGTCACGATGCCTGCCCTGCTGCCGATCAGCGCCGCCATCTGCGTCTTCCACTTCATGGGCAGCTTCCAGGAGTTCAACCTCATCTATCTGGCCACCGGCGGTGGCCCACTCAACGCCACCCAGACCCTCGCGACGTACGCCTACCAGCTCGGCTTCGGTGGCGGCTTCAGCGTGGGCCTGGCCGCGGCCACCACCTTCATCGCCGCCGTCATCATGGCGTTGACCATCGGCATCATGGGCCTGGTGGGCTGGCTCGTGATCCGGGCCGTCGGCGTCGCCCGGGTGAAGGCACGTGTCACGGCGGTGGCGTCGAAGGCAGGGGACTCGTTCGATCTCCTCCTGGCCCCGGTCACCCGGCGTCGTGCGTTCGGGTCGGCGAAGCTGCGCCCCAAGCGGAACCGGGTGATCCCGGTGGCCGCGCTGGCCTTCGCGATCTTCTCCTCGATCCCGACGCTCTACCTGCTCAGCCAGTCGTTCGACGGCCGGCCACCCGGGCCCGGCACGGCACGCATCTTCCCGGCGGAGTTCACCCTCGACAACTGGATCTCGGTGTTGACGAGTGACGCGATCTGGCGCGGTACCGCAACGGCGCCGGCGCTGATCAGGAACTTCGGCAACAGCGTCCTGCTGGTGATCGTCGTGACGACGGGCTCGGTGCTGGTGGCCTCGCTCGGCGGTTACGCGCTGGCGCGCTGGCGGGGCTCGGTCGGCAGGCTCGTCGTCAACGGGTTCTCCGGGCTGCTGCTGTTCGTGCAGATGATTCCGGGCATGATCCTGATCTTCCCGCTGTACCTGATGGCTGCGAAGTTCGGACTGCTCAACCCCGCCGGCCTGATGATCATTCTGATCGCCGGGGGACTACCGATGGCGCTGTTGTACTTCCGCGTCTACTTCGCCGGGTCCTCGCGGGAGATCGAGGAGGCAGCGGCGATCGACGGCGCCGGCGCGCTCCGGACGTTCTTCACCATCGTGGTTCCGAACGCGGCCAGTGCGATCGCCGCGATCGCCGCGTTCTCGCTGATCGGCACGTGGAACGAGTTCCTGCTCTCGCTGACCCTCGTCCAGGACCCGGCGTCGCGGACGTTCCCGCCGGCGATCGCACAGTTCATGCGCGGCAACGAGTTCATGCAGAACACACCGCCGGGCGGCATCGCGGTGCTGCTGCTCATTCCGATCATCATCTCGGCGGTCCTGCTCGCGCTCATGCTGAAACAGTTCACCACCGCGATGGCCGGCGGCGGAACGAAGGGGTGAGGTCCATGGGTTCCGGCGGAATGCGTAGCGTACGCCCTACACTGATCGATGTGCGAAGGATGAATCGATGACGCCAGGGGACAGCACAGTGACGTTCGGCCCAGCTCAGCGACGAGTGCTCGCCGACGACGTCACCGACCAGTTGCGCGCAGCCATCGTCTCCGGCTCGCTGCCGCCGGGCGAGCGGTTGCGTGAGGACGAACTCGCCACGCAGATGAGCGTGAGCCGAGGGCCGATCCGCGAGGCGTTCGTCAAACTCGAACGCGAGGGCCTGATCGTCATCGAGCGCTACAAGGGCGCCCGGGTGGTCGAGCTCTACCGAGACGACATCGACCAGATCTTCAGCCTCCGCACGGTACTGGAGGCGCTCGGTGCCGAGTGGGCCTGCCAGCACGCGACCGAGGCGGACATCGAGGAACTCGGACGGGTGCTGGACCGGTTCCTCGAGGCGACCCCGGACACCCTGACGCCGGAACTCATCGCCGAGCTGGACATCGCCTTCCACGACGGCATCATGCAGGCGTCGCGGCACGATCGGTTGATCCGTGCCTGGGACGGACTCAAGGCCCAGATCTCGTCATTCCTGATCACGCGCCTGGCGCTTCGCAAGGACTACGGCGAGAGCTGGGAGCCGGACCACCGGGAACTGCTCGGCCACATCGCGAACAAGAGGGTGGACGAAGCGGTCGCGCACATCCGGGGGCACGTCAATGCCTCCTACCAGCGCGTCGTCGACGCCATGGAGAACCGGGACTGACCCGTCGCACCCTGCTGAGCCCCCTCGCTTGGAGCATGCATGGAACCGGCAGCAACGTCGGCCTGCCCAACCACCCAGGAACTTGGTGGCGCATGGTCGCTCGCCATGGATCCGGACGACGCCGGACGAGCCTCGGGCTGGGCCACTTCGCCCGACCGCGCCGCCCGCTCGGCACCGGTACCCGGCGCGATCCAGCAGGTCTTTCCGGACCAGCACGGGATCGCCTGGTACTGGCACCGGTTCGTCGCGGAGGTGTCGGCCGATCCTGACCGACAGCTGTTTCTCGAGTTCGAGTTCGTGGACTACCGAGCCGACGTCTGGCTCAACGGGACACCGCTCGGCACGCATGACGGCGGGGAGCTGCCTTTCCACTTCGAGGTCACGCATCTGGTGAAGCGCGCCGAGGAGAACCTGGTCGCGGTGCGGGTCGTGAACCCCTCCGACGAACCCGTGGACGGGCTTGTCATCGGCGAGATCCCCCACCGCAACAAGGTGCCACGTGGGGTGCGTTCGGGCTGGCAGTACAACTACGGCGGCATCTTCCGGCCGGTTCGGCTCACCTCCGTCCCGCGGCTGCGCATCACCGATCTCGTGGCCAGCCCGCGATGGCCCTCCGGCGACCTGCCGGTGACGGTCACCGTGTGCAACGACACGGGTGTGTCCAGGACGGGAACTCTGACGGTGTTGGTGAGCCACGGCGCCGGCGGCGAGCCGGTCACGGAGGCAACCGCTGAGGGCGAGTTCCGGCCGGGCGAATCGGAGCATCGGCTGGCTCTGTCAGTCACTGCCCCGAGATCCTGGAGTCCCGAGGACCCCACGCTGTACCGCCTCGACGCCACCGTGCGCGCCGGCGATGTCCCGGACGCGTCCGAGCATCGTCTCTCGGTCCGCTGCGGCTTCCGGGACTTCCGGGTGGAGCGTGGCTTCTTCCGCCTGAACGGTCGCCGCGTGCTGGTGCGTTCGACCCACTCGGGCAATCAGTTCCCGGCGGGTGCCATCACGCCACAGGACCCCGACCTGATGCGCCGGGACTTCGTGCTCGCGAAGGCGGCCGGGTTCAACATGGTGCGTTTCATCGCCGGCCTACCGTTCCAGGAGCAACTGGACTTCTGCGACGAGATCGGCCTCATGGTCTACGACGAGTGCGCCGCCGCGTGGTGCCTCGAGGATTCCCCGCGGATGGCCGAGCGGTTCGACGCCGCGACCCTCGGCATGGTGCGCCGCGACCGCAACCATCCGAGCGTCGTCATCTGGGGCCTGCTCAACGAGACGCGGGACGGCGCCGTCTGCCGACATGCGGCCGACCTGCTGTCTCGCCTGCGCGAGGTCGACGACGATCGCCTCGTGCTGCTGGGCAGCGGTCGCTGGGACGCTCAACTCGACACCGGTTCGGTGAGCAACCCCGGATCGCGCGAGTGGCAGTTCGAGTGGGGTGCCGAGGAACCCGGAGTGCCTCCCGCGGGCGGACTCATCCCGGACGCCCACGCCCGTGGCCTGCCCGGCGGATACGTCGAGGGCATGGGAGACGTCCACCTCTACCCGGTTGAACCGCGCACTGCTGCCGAGAGCGAGCGGATCCGGACGATCGGTGCCGGTACCAAGCCGGTGTTCGTCTCCGAGTTCGGCGTGGGAAGCCTGCTGGACGTGTGGACCCTGACCCGACGCTACGAGCAGGAGGGCTGGCCCGAGGATCTGCCGGACGGTGCCTTCTTCCGCGGGCTCGCCGAGCGGCTCGAGTCGGACTGGGAGCGCCTCGGGCTCGCGGGCATCCACGCCACGCCCGAGGAGTTCTTCAGGGACAGTCATCTCAAGCAGTCGAGGCAGCGAGCGCACTCCTTCAGTGAGCTCCGTGCCAATCCGAACCTGTGCGGCTACAGCCTCACCGGCATGCTCGATCACGGCGAGGCCGAACGCGGTGCGGCGGATTCTCACGATGATCCTCCTTGAGCGATTGGTGGACGTTCTACGCTCGCGCGTCCGAGCACCGGCCAGGTACCGCGAGCCGCGACACTTCGGCTACGTCGTGTGACGTACATCGATGCGGCCAGGTCGAGAAACCGCACGGTTGCGGCACTACCGAGGAGAGGCTGATCGCGGGACGATCACCTGGTGCAGTCGGTACGTCGGTCGACGTAGCGACGCTTACGTTCATCGGCCGACGCGAGCCCGCCGACCGGCTCATATCGTCAACGGATCTTCGCTAACTCCGCGCTCCTGTCGAAAGGTGTGGCATGTCGATCGAGAGCGTTCACCGTGGTTCGGACTCGCCCTATGTGGACCGGGTCTGGCGCGGCCGCACCTACGGCGCCGGGACCATGACCTCGGTCGCGACGTCGACCTGGGAACTGGTGTTCTGGGAGGACGAAGGCGTCGCCCATGCCGCGGTCCGGGGACCGGAGACGACGGCCTCCACGGTACCGATCACCGGTGACTCGGAGGCGTTCGGTATCACGTTCGCGCACGGAACGTCCATGCCGCACCTGCCGAACGCCGGCCTCGTCGACAGCGAGTTGGAGAGCCCGCGCGTCACCGGGCGTACGTTCGAGCTGCGGGACGAGCAGTGGGAGATCCCCGACCTCGATGACGCGGAACTCCTGGTCCGCAAGCTCGTCGACGCCGGCGTGCTCGTCCGAGACCCGCTGGTTGACGAGGTGGTGTGGGGCGGCATCGCGAAGGTGGGCTCGCGGTCGGTGCAACGGCGAGTGGCCGCGGCGACCGGCCTCACCCAGGGCGCGATCCGACAGATCCACCGGGCGCGGGAAGCGGCGGTGCTGCTCGGTGAAGGCGCCGCACCACTCGACGCCGTACACAGGCTCGGCTACTACGACCAGCCACATCTGGCGCGGTCGCTCCAGCGGTTCATCGGCCGCACCGCGACACAGCTCCAGCGGCGCGACGACGCCGCCGAGCCGATGTCGCTCCTGTACAAGCCAGGCGACCCGGTCAATTCCTAACGTCATCTCATCGCGGTGATCGACACCGCATCCGAGAATGAGGAGAAACGTCAATGTCCGACGGCACTGTCACCTCGGTCGACGGCACCACCATCGCCTACACGGCGTGGGGTGACGGCGACCCGATCGTCATCATCGACGGCGCGACCGCGTACCGCGCCAGTACCCCCGAGAACGCGCGGACGGCGGACCTGCTCGCCGACGAGTTCCTCGTCATCAACTACGACCGCCGCGGACGCGGCGAGAGCGGCGACAACCTGCCCTACGCCGTCGGGCGTGAGTTCGAGGACCTGGCCGCGATCATCGACCAGGCCGGCCACGGCGGTCCGGCGACGGTGTTCGGCTGGTCCTCCGGAGGGAACCTTGCCCTGAACGCCGCCCAGGCCGGCGTCCCGATCGCGCGGCTGGCCGTGTTCGAGGCGAACGCCGTGACCGACGACTCGCGTCCGCCGCTGCCTCACGACTACGTCGAGCAACTCGAGGCGGCCGTGGCCGCGGGCCGGCCGGGCGATGCCGTCGCCCTGTTCATGACCGCCGCCGTCATGATGCCGGAGGAGATGGTGGCCGGGATGCGGGGCGAGGACTTCTGGCCCGGCCTCGAGGCGATCGCCCCGACGATCGCCTACGACGGCCGCCAGGTCGGCGACGCGATGTCCGGCAGGCCGTTGCGGGCCGACCTCTGGGACCGGGTGGAGGTACCCGTGCTGGCCATGCACGGCATCGACACCTGGCCGTTCCTCGCCGATGCGGCACGGGCCATCGCCGGGCACCTGCCGACCGCGACCCTCAAGCCGGTACCCGGTGAGGAGCACAGCACCACCCCCGAGGTGCTCGCTGACGCCCTGCGCACCTTCATCAGGGAGAACTGACGTGGGCAGAATCGTCGTCGCAGGAGCAACCGGCCGCGTCGGATCCGCCACGGCACGAAGCCTGCTCGCCGCGGGTGCGGACGTTCGAGTCCTGGTTCGCCGTCAGGCCGATGCCCATGCCTGGGAGGCACGGAGGTCCGAGGCGCGTGTGGTCGCGCTCGACGACCGGGCCGGACTCGGCGAAGCGCTCGAAGGCTGCACCGGGTTCTTCGTGCTGTTGCCGTTCGACCTCACCGTCGATGACCTCGACGCGCACGCCGACAGGTTGATCGGCTCGATCGCGGGTGCGGTCGCCGACCGACAGGTTCCGCACGTGGTCATGCTCTCCTCCGGCGGGGCCGATCTGGCCGAAGGAACTGGGCCCATCACCGGACTGCACCGGTTGGAGCAGGCGCTACTGGCCACCGGAACGACCCTGACGGCACTGCGCTCGGGCCACTTCCAGGAGAAGGTCACCGACCTGGTCGAGGTCGCACGCGAGAGCGGTGTCTACCCGGTGTTCGCGGCCTCCGCCGACGTTCCGCAGCCGATGGTCGCCACCGAGGACCTCGGGGCCGTCGCCGCCGACGCTCTCCTCTCGCCCCCCGCCGCCAGTGAAGCGGTCGACATCATCGGGCCTGCGTACTCCGAGAGGGCGGTCGCCGTCGCGCTCGGTGACGCGCTCGGCCGGCAACTCCATGTCGCCACGCTTCCCGACGAGGCATGGGCCGGTGCGCTGGAGGACGCGGGCTTCCGCCCGCACATCGCAACGAGCGTCGCCGAGCTCTACCGCGCCGACGAGCAGGGGCTGCTGGCGCCGCGCGGCGACCGGAGCATCCACGTGCACACCAGCTTCGACGTCACCCTCGACCGGCTTCTCGACGTGGTGGGTTCCGGCAACCGGATCAAGGAGAACTGACATGGGCAAGATCGTGATCACAGAGTTCATCTCCATCGACGGCGTCGTGGAGGCGCCGGGTGGCGAGGACTTCAAGTACCCGGACTGGAGCTTCGAGGTCGACCGCGGACCCGACGGCGAGCGGTTCAAGGAGGTCGAAGCGCTCCGATCCGCGGCACTGCTCCTCGGCCGCAAGACCTACGAGGGGTTCGCCGAGGCCTGGCCACAGTACGAAGGTGAGCTCGCCGACAAGTACAACAGCATGCCGAAGTACGTCGTCTCGCGCACGCTCGCCGACCCGAAGTGGACCAACACCACCGTGCTCTCCGGAGACCTCGTGGAGGACGTGTCCCGACTCAAGAGCGAGGTCGACGGCGAGATCTCCGTCGCCGGGAGCATCCAGCTCGCCCAGGGCCTCCTCGCGCACGACCTGGTGGACGAGATCCACCTGATGGTCTCTCCCGTCATCCTCGGGTACGGCCGGAGCCTGTGGGCGCAGACACCCGACAGGAGCACCTGGACGCTGACCGAGGCGACGACGTACGGCGACGGCGTGCTGGTCACCATCCACCAGCGCACCAGGTGAGCGCCATGCCCGCGCTCGACCTGCAGACCGCGACGCTCGATCTCACCGACACCGGCGGAGACGGACCTGCCCTGGTGCTCCTGCACGGGCCACTCCTGGACCGCACCATCTGGGATGGCGTGATCGACCGGTTGCCCGACATGCGCTGCATCGCCCCCACCCTGCCGCTCGGTGCGCACCGTCATCCGGCGCCCGAGAACGAGCTGACCAACGAGTCACTGACCCGGCTCGTGGCGGACCTGCTCGTCGCGCTCGACCTGCGTGAGGTGACGCTGGTGCTCAACGACTGGGGTGGGGCGCAGATCATCGTCGAACTCGGCCTTGCCGATCGGGTCACCCGGCTCGCCCTCGTCGCCTGTGAGGCGTTCGACAACGTGCCCGCCGGACAACCGGGGCGCATGCTGGCGCGCATGTCCAGGATCCCCGGTGGGCTCGCCGTTCAGGCGCAGCTGACGAAGCTGCGGGCGGTGCGGCGCCGGCTCGCAGCCTCGATGGCCGCCCATCCCATCCCGGACGAACGCATGCGTCGATGGTTCGAACCCTCACGCGAGGCGAGCATTCGCGAGGACCTGCGCCGGTTCAGCGCCCGCTTCCCGATCCCAGCCACTCGTGACTGGTCCAGCGGACTCGCCGCGTTCACCGGTCCCGCGCTCGTGGCGTGGGCCGAGGACGACCGCATGATGCCCGCCGAGCACGGCCCGCGCCTCGCGGACCTGTTGCCCGACGCCGAACTCGTGCGGATCCCGGATGCGGCGACCCTCGTGCCGCTCGATCAGCCGGACCTGCTGGCCCGTCACCTGAGAGAGCTTGTCCAGCGCCCCGTGCGGCCCGCGGCGTGAGAGACCGCCACGGTCCGGAGGGTGGTCAGGAATCGAGAAGCAGCTACCGGTGGGGCGGTCCTAGCGTGGAGGACACGCCAGATCGCCGCCCCGTGGGCCGATTCGGCGCTCCATCCCAGTCGATCAGAACAGGTGATTCCGATGAGTGCCATCACGTCCTTGACCCTTGAGTCCTCCGACCCGGCCGCCACTGCCGCCGTGTGCGACGCCCTCGGCGTGAGCGACCGGATCGGCGTGCGCGCCGGTGGCGCGCCGAGCCAGGGCTTCCGTGGGTACTCCATCTCGCTGGTCACGGGCCAGCCGGGCAACGTCGACGCGCTCGTGGCGGCCGCCGTCGACGCCGGTGCGAGCGTGCTCAAGCCTGCCGAGAAGTCGTTCTGGGGCTACGGCGGCGTGGTCCAGTCACCCGACGGCGCGATCTGGAAGATCGCGAGCTCGTCGAAGAAGGACTCCGGCCCGGCCACACGCGAGTTCGACGACCTCGTCCTGCTGCTCGGGGTCGCCGACGTGAAGGCGAGCAAGACCGCCTACGTCGAGCGCGGCTTCGAGGTCGCGCGCAGCTTCGGCGGCAAGTACGCCGAGTTCACCGCCGGGCCGGGCGACGTGAAGCTCGCGTTGTACCCGCGCAAGGGCGCCGCGAAGGACGCCGGACTCTCGCCCGAGGGCTCGGGGTCGCACCGGCTGGTGATCGGGACCGACGCGGACCCGTTCACCGACGCGGACGGCTACGCGTGGGAGGCCGCGCCGCAACGGGTGGGCTGACCCTGTCGCGCTGAGCGTACGGTGCTAGCGTCCGCCGGCGAGGTTGCGGTGGCGTTGCCGTGTGCCTGGCGCGCCGTAGGGGTAGTCCTCGATTTCCGGGGCACTGGCGGCGGTGAGCCGGTCGAGTTGCTCGGCCGTCAGCGTCAGGGTGGCTGCGGCCAAGTTGTCCCGAAGCTGTTCGAGCGTCCGGACGCCGAGGATGACGGAGGTGACCGCGGGCTGCGCGGCCACCCAGGCCAACGCCACCTGCGCCGGTGTCACCCCGTGCTCATCGGCGACGGCAGAGACCGCGTCGACGACCCGCCAGGTGCGCTCGTCCGCGTTGCGCTTGTCCCAGGCTTCCATCCCGCGGTTCGGATTCTCGCCGAGACGCGTCGCACCGCTCGGAGCTTGATCGCGGCGGTATTTCCCGCTGAGCCAGCCACCGCCCAGTGGCGACCACGGCAGCAGTCCGATACCGGCGTCGAGGGCGGCCGGGACGATTTCGAGTTCGATCCCTCGGACGAGGAGGTTGTACTGCGGTTGGAGGGTCACGGGTGGCGCCCAGCCCTGTTCTCGGGCGAGGTGGACGGCCTTGGTGAGTTGCCAGCCGGTGAAGTTCGAGAATCCGTAGTAGCCGATCTTGCCGGCCGTGACCGCGTCGTCGAGGAACCGCAGAGTCTCGTCCAGCGGGGTGATCGCGTCCCATGCGTGTAGTTGGTACAGGTCGATGTGTTCGACCCCGAGCCGATGCAGGGAGGCGTCGAGGGCAGCGCGAAGGTGGCGCCGGGAGGTACCGAGGTCGTTGGGCCCCTCGCCCATCGGGAAGCGTCCCTTGGTCGCGAGCACGAGCTGGTTGGCCTCGGTGGGATGCGCGGCGAGCCACCGGCCGATGATCTCCTCGCTGACACCGGCACTGTAGACGTCGGCGGTGTCGATGAAGTTGCCGCCCGCGGCGACGTAGGCGTCAAGCAGTGCATGCGACGTGGCCTCGTCGGCCTCGGCGCCGAAAGTCATCGTGCCGAGCGCATGGGTTGAGACGGCAGCACCGCTGCGGCCGAGGGTGCGGTATGCGACAGAGTCCTGAGTCATGACACGTTCTCCTGGAACTGGATGATGGGTGGTGCTCGCCTACGACCGGCGCGACGGGCACCTTGGCGTGGGACTACCGCTACGGAACGAGGTGCCCGGAGGTGCGGAACAACTCGTACCACTCGGCACGGGTCAGCGGAATCTCGGAACCTTGCGCCGCGCCCGCGACACGCTCGGGGTTCGTTGTCCCGAGCACGACCTGCATCTGGGCCGGGTGGCGGGTGATCCACGCGGTCGCGATCGCGATCGGTGGCACGTCGTAATGGGTGGCGAGCCGGTCGATCACGGCGTTGAGTTCCGGGTAGTCGGGGGAGCCGAGGTACACACCGTTGAAGAAGCCTGCCTGGAAAGGCGACCACGCCTGGATCGTGATGTCGTGGAGGCGGCAGTAGTCGACGATGCCGCCGCCGTCGCGGTTGACGGATTGCTGCTCGTCGAGCATATTCGCGGAGACGCCCTGGGCGATGATGGGTTCGTGGGTGATCGACAGTTGCAGTTGGTTGGCGACGATCGGCTGTCGGACGTGCTTGCGTAGCAGGTCGATCTGCCGCGGCGTCTGGTTCGACACACCGAAGGCGCGCACCTTGCCGGAGGACTGAAGGTCGTCGAACGCTCGGGCGACCTCTTCCGGTTCGACGAGCGCATCGGGACGGTGCAGCAGCAGGATGTCGATGCGGTCCGTCTGAAGCGCCGTGAGGGACCCCTCGACGGACCCCACGAGATGTTCGTAGGAGAAGTCGAAGTACGGGCCCTCCCGCACGATTCCCGCCTTCGTCTGGATGGTGATCTCGTCGCGCTGTGATGGCGTCAGGTGCATCGCCGCCGCGAAGCGGCGCTCGCACCCGTGCAGGTCGTTGCCGTAGACATCGGCGTGGTCGAAGAAGTCGATACCGGCGTCGCGGGCGGCACCGACCAGGTCACGCACCTCGTCATCGGTCTTGTCGGCGATGCGCATCAGGCCGAGCACGACATTGGGAGCGACGATCTCGGTTCCCGGCAGAGTGAACGTCTTCACGACTGTTGTCCTTTCAGAGGGTTGTGCGGCGGCGCGGCGAGGAGGTCAGCCGACACTCGACAGGGCGGCACGTTCGCCGGCGTTCAGCACCAGCTCGGTGGCCCGCACCGAGTCGTTGATGCTGGCGGGGCGGGACGCGCCAGGGATGGGGATGACGACCGGCGCCAGGGACAGCTCCCATGCGAGCGCGACCTGCTGGGGGCTCACGCCGTGTGCGTCGGCAACGGCTTGGACCGCCGTGTGGTGCTCGCCCACCGCGCCCGCGCGGCTGATGCCGCCCAGCGGCGACCACGGCAGGAACGCGACGCCGAGAGCAGCGCAGTGGTCAAGCTCATCAAGGCTCGAGCGGAAAGCCGGCGAGAACTGGTTCTGGACCGAGGCCAGTCGTCCACCGAGCACCTCGTTGGCCTCGTCGATCTGAGCGATGGTCGCGTTCGAGATGCCGGCCATGATGATCACGCCCTCATCGAGGAGATCGCGAAGTGCGCCGATCGAGTCCGCGTAGGGGACGTCGGGGTCGGGGCGGTGGAACTGGTACAGGCCGATCGCCTCGACGCCAAGCCGGCGTGCGGATGCCTTGGCCGCCTCCTTCAGGTAGTCGGGCCGACCGTTCACGGTCCACGAGCCGTCGCCGGGACGCAGGTGCCCGCCCTTGGTGGCAACGAGCACGTCATCGGCTGTTCCGGAGTAGGTGCGCAGGACTCCGGCGATGAGATCCTCGTTGTGGCCGACCTCGCCGGCGTCGCGGTGGTAGGCGTCGGCGGTGTCGATAAGGGTGACGCCGGCATCGAGGGCTGCGTGGATCGTAGCGATCGACCGCTTCTCATCAGGCCGCCCTTCGATCGACATGGGCATGCCGCCGAGTCCGATCGCGCCGACGGAACGCGTGCCCAGGTTTCGTTGCTGCAAGACGTGCCCTTCGTTCGATGACGTGTGCATCTACGCTAAGGAGCGCCAGGAAAGAAGTAAAACAACTAATTGTGATGCGATTGAGAAGGGTCGTCGATCAATGGATCTTCGTCAGATGGAGTACGTCGTCGCCCTCGCGGATGAGCAGCAGTTCACCCGCGCCGCGGCGCTCTGCCGAGTCTCGCAGTCGGGTCTGTCCGCCGCGATCCGCAACCTCGAGGACGAACTCGGCACACCGCTGTTCACGCGGACCACCCGCCGCGTGGACGTCACCGATGCCGGGCTTGCCCTTCTGCCGTTTGCGCGGGCCACACTCGCCCAGGCGGCCGCGGGCCGCGATGCAGTCGTGCGCGCGACCCATTCGCTGTCCGGCAGGCTGCACGTCGGCGCCGAGCAGTGCCTCGGCATCGTCGACGTGCCGCCGCTGCTCGAGCGGTTCCATCGCCGGTATCCGCTCGTCGACATCAACTTCACCCAGGCCGGCTCGCATGACCTCGTCGCGCAGGTCCGCGCGGGCGACCTCGATGTGGCGTTCGTTGCCACGACCGAACACCTGGCCACCGCCCGCAGTACGGAGCTCGGGCGGCGGCCGGTGGTGCTGCTCGTGCCGCCGGGGCATCCTCTCGGGGGCGCCGCGGGTGTGGAATGGGCCGAGCTACGCGATCACGAGTTCATCGACTTCCGTGAGTCGTGGGGGGTGCGCTCCCTCAACGACGCGGCCTGCTCGGCGCGGGGGGTGTCGAGAAGAGTCCGGTGCACCGTCGATGACATCCATACGCTCCTCGATCTGATCCATCGTGGTCTCGGAATTGCGCTCGTCCCGGAGCATGTGGCGGAGAAGGCCCAAGCCGCTGGTCTCGCGACGATCAGCCTTCCACGCGAGTCGACCCCTGAATGGGTCGTCTCCGTCGTCTCCGCCAATCAGGCCGATGCCTCAGCGGCACGGCTGCTCGAACTGCTCGACCCTCCCAAGGGCCCGCCGCAGGTGTCTCCGGAGCCAGCCCAACTGCGCGCTGACGGCACCTGACCGCTCGGGTGGCGGCAGGTCGAGACGACGGCGGCCGATCCAGGCATCGGTGAGTCGCGCCTGCGCGGGCGGACGGGTCCCGGTGATCGGAACCGACGCTGACCCGTTCACGGACACGGACGGTTATGCGTGGGAGGTCGCTCCGCACCGGGTGGGCGGCGCGGCAGGGACGGGTGGGCGTCCCGCAGGCATGAGCAATGGTCGACGGCGAGGGCCGAGTTCCAGCTGTGGCGCGACTTCCCGGAAGAGCCTGTGGTCCATCAGGCGAAGGTCGTCGCTGACCAGCAGGTCGCAGTCGGCGCGGTCGAGGACGTCCCGCCGGAGGTCGATGCCGGGGGCGATCTCGGTGACCTCGAGTCCTGCGGGGGTCAGGCGCAGGACTGCGCGCTCGGTCACGACCGTCACCTGCTGCCCACGGTCGAGGGCATTGCGCGCAGCGAAACTGATCTGCGCGACGTCGGTGACGAACTTCGCGACGTCACCGTCCTGGCGGATGGTCAGGCGCCCGTCGCCGACCTCGATGTCCCGGCTGCCGGCGGTGAAGTATCCGGAGAGGACGACGTGCGGCGCGAATGTCGTGATGTCGGCGAAGCCGCCGATACCGACCGTGACGTGCGACCGACTCGGCAGGTGGGAGACGTTGACATCGCCGGTTCCAGATATCTGGAGGAAGGACAGCATGGCGACGTCGATGCCGCCGCCGGCCAGCAGGGTGAACTGGTCGATGCTCGGCATCAGCGCATGCGGGTTCATTGCGGAGCCGAACGCGAAGCCGGTGAGCGGGAAGCCCCCGATCGGTCCCTGCTCGATGACCCAGGTCACCTCGTCCTCGTGACCGGCCTCGAGCAGCACCCGCGGCACCCCAGCGGACAGGCCGAAACCGAGGTTGACGATGTCGTCGTGGTGCAGCGCTGCGGCGGCCCGCCGGGCGATGACCTTCTCGGGTCCCCACGGCAGTGGCTCGATCTCGGCCAGCGACCGGGACGCCTCGCCGGAGATCGTCGGGTCATAGGAGATCTGGGTCGTCTGCATCTGCTCGGGGACCACGACCACGACGTCCACCACGATCCCAGGGACGCGCACCGTCGACGGCGGCAATCTGTCCGGGCTAGTCCGCTTCACCTGGGCGATCACGATGCCGCCGTTGTTGTGGGCGGCATACGCCTGATCGAGTGCCCCGAGGGTGCCGCCCTCCTGCTCGAAGCTGAGGTTGCCGAACGGGTCCGCCGTGGTTGCCCGGATGATCGCGACGTCCACACTGAGCGCGGGATAGAACAGCCAGTCCTTGCCCGCCAGGTGCTCGATCCGCACGAACTCCTCGGTGGCGGCGTTCATCCGTGCCCCGTCCTGTCTCGGGTCGGCGAAGGTGCCTGCACCGACCTCGGTCAGGACGCCGGGCTGCCGCGTGGCCGCGGCGCGATGCATCTGGAAGAGCACCCCTGAGGGGATGTTGTAGGCCTGCACGCCACCGCTCTCGATGAGTGCGCGCACCGCGGGGGGACCGAAGTCGGACGGACCCGACGGCAGGCTCCCCGCGAACAGCCGGCTCAGCTGCCCGGGTTGCTCGGCGAGATGGTCGATGCCCTTGATGCCGTACATGTCGCCGGCGGCGATCGGATGGATCAGAGTGAGTCCGCCCGGGGCTGAGGTGTCCCGGTATCGACGGCCCAGCGCTGCCAGCACGGCATCGGGGCAGCCGAGGCCGGACGAGGAGGAGACGGTGACGGTCGCGCCGTCGGCAATGAGGCCGACGGCCTCGTCGGCGGTGACGATCGGTGGGGTGCGCATGGTGCTCCTTCGGGCCATTGGACCGGCTGAGCGTAGATCGGTCTACCGATTCTTGCAACCTGGATGATCAATTGAGCGGGCTCCGGCTAGGCCGCTAGAACGTGCGGAGACTGTGGTCCTGTCGACAGGTTCGCGACCGTGATGTCACGCTGGTCCTTGCGGGTTGACTGTGTTGGGTGACTATTCTAATGTGATCGATCTACCGGGTCGAAAAGACCCGGACTCCCGGCCGACCGTCACCCGTCGTGACGGCGTCAACGAAGACTGAGAGGGTCCACCACCATGCGAACCACCACGAGTGCACGGCGCCGCGCGGGCGTCCTGCTGGTCGCTGCCGCGCTGACGGCGAGCGTCGCCGCCTGCGACCAGGACGCCATCAACGGGGAGGGCGGCGAGGCCGAGGGCGAGCCCCATGTGCTCGTCGCGGGCCACCAGCTTGCCGCGGACACCCCGTTCGACCTCGGCCTGGACGAGTTCGCCCGGCTGGTCGAGGAGAAGACCGACGGCCAAGTGACCGTCGAGGTCCACCCGAACGCCGAACTCGGCACTGAGACGGACATGTTCCAGGCCATGCAGTCCGGAACGATGGACATCGCGATCGTGGCGCCAGGCTCGATCGCCGAGTTCGTGCCACAGGTCTCCATCCTGTCGATGCCGTTCCTGGTCACGAGCCGGGAGCAGCGGGACGAGATCATCAACGGACCGATCGCCGAGGATCTCGCCACCAGCATCGAGGAGGCCTCCGGGGTCGTCCCGATGACGTACTTCGGCGGCGGCATCCGGCAGATGTTCTTCACCGAGCCCGCGGAGAGCATCGATGACATCAACGGTCGGCTCTTCCGGGTGCAGCCCAGCGAGGTGCTGACCGACTCCTTCTCCGCCATCGGGCTCGAGCCCACCGTGGTCGCCTACAACGAGCTCTACAACGCGCTGCAGACCGGCGTCGTCGGCGGGGCCGAGAACGAGTCCGTGTTCATCGAGAGCCAGAAGTTCTACGAGCCGGCCTCGAACATCCTGATCACGAACCACGAGGTCACGATCCGGCCGGTGATGATCGCGGCGTCGACACTCGAGGAACTCCCCGAGGACCTACGGGCCGCCGTGCTCGAGGCGGCCGATGAGGCCGGAGCCTACGAGCGTGACCTCGAGGCGACGACGGACGACGAGCAGCTCGCCGGCCTGGCCGCACTGGACGGCGTGACCGTGGTCGAGGCAGACACGTCCGGCGCGTTCGACATGGTTCAGCCGGTCTGGGAGCAGTACGCGGCCGAGTGGGGCATGGAAGACACGCTGCAGCAGATCATCGACCTGCGGGACTGACATGGTCACCGCTGCAGATCGGCTCTACCGAGCCCTCCTCGTGGCCGTGACGGTGCTCCTCGCAGCGCTGACCGTCGTGGTCTCGTACCAGGTGATCGGCCGCTACGTGCCGTTCATCCCCCGCGCGATCTGGACCGAAGAGATCTCCAGGCTCTGCCTGGAGTGGCTGGTCTTCCTGGGCGCGGCCCTCGCCATCCGGCGCAACGAGCACTTCATCATCGACGTCATCCCGTCGAAGGTTGCAACGAGGTTCCGCGTCCCGATCCAGCTGGTCATCCTCGTCCTGCTCGCCGTGGCCTCCATCGCGATCATCGTCGGCGGGTTCGCGTTCGCTGAGACCGGGCTGGGCCGGACGTCGACGACCTCTGGCATCACCCTCAGCTGGGCGTTCGCCTCCCTGCCGGTCGCCGGGCTCTGCATGCTCTTCTTCGTCGTCGAGCTTGCGGTCCGGACCCTGCGCGGCGAATCCGTGGAGGAGATCGGCGCCGAACTGATCGACGAGACCGCGGTCACCCCCGAGGGTCACGGCATCGAAGGAGTTGGTGAGTGATGGTCGCCATCGCGGTCTCGCTGCTGGTCATCTTCATCTGCATCTGCCTGCTGCGCGTCCCGATCGCGTACGCGCTGCTGCTGGCGTGCCTGCCGTTCTTCTTCCTGGCGGACCGGCTCAACACCGAACTCCTCACGCAACGGATGTACTCCGGGGTCGACTCATTCGTGCTCCTGGCGGTGCCGTTCTTCGTCCTGGCCGGCGGCATCATGAACGCAGCCAAGGTCACCGACCGGCTGCTCGCCCTCGCGAATGCGTTGGTCGGATGGGTCCGAGGTGGACTGGGCATGGTCAACGTCGCCACGTCGATGGGCTTCGGTGGCGTCTCCGGGTCCTCGACGGCAGACGTAGCAGGCCTCGGCTCGATCCTGATCCCGCAGATGAAGCGTCGGGGTTACTCGGCCGGGTACGCCGTCGGCATCACCGCAGCATCCGCGGTCATCGGCACGATCATCCCACCGTCCATCCAGATGGTCGTCTGGGGATCCCTGACGAACACCTCGATCGGTGCGATGTTCCTCGGCGGCGTGATCCCCGGGATCCTCATCGGTGGCGGGATGATGCTCGTGGCCTACATCGAGGCGCGCCGCCATGACTATCCGCGGGAGCCGAGACTGCCGTTCAAGGAGGTCGCGGTCGCGTTCCGGGACTCGGCTCTGGCCCTGGTCATGATCGTGATCGTCCTGGGCGGCATCATCGGTGGCTTCGTCACCGCGACCGAAGCATCCGTCCTGGCCGTGCTCTACGCGCTGTTCCTCGGCCTGGTGGTCTACCGCACGATCAAGATCCGGGACTTGCCGAAGATCTTCAGGGAGAGCGCGCTGCTCACGGCGCTGCCGCTGTTCGCGCTTGCCGCAGCCGCGGTGTTCGCGTACCTGCTCGCCTTCTACCGGATCCCGTTCATCTTCGAGGACGCCCTCGCCGGGGTCCCGAGCTGGGCGATCCTCTGGGTGGTGGTCGCGATCTTCCTCGTCCTGGGCACGTTCCTCGACGCACTCCCAGCGATGGCGATCATGATTCCGGTGCTCGCGCCGGCCGTGCTCGCCGCCGGCGTGGACCCGGTCCAGTACGGCGTGGTCGCCGTCATCTCGCTCGCGTTCGGTTTGATCACGCCGCCTTACGGGCTGTGCCTGCTGCTCGCCGCGAAGATCGGGAAGATCCCGGTGATCCAGGCCGTCAAACCCATGGCCCCGTTCGCGCTCGTGATCGTGGCGACGATGGCGCTCGCGATCCTGGTGCCGGACGTCGTTCTGTGGCTGCCCGGACTGGGCGGCGAGTAACCGCTAGCGGCGTGGCCCCACCCTGTTCGGGTGGGGCCACGTTCATCTTGGAAGAGAGTTGGTAGGCATGAAGAAAGTCGAGATCCTCACCGCGCGTGCGGCGGCCGACCTCATCGAGGACGGCGACGTCCTCACCGTCAGCTCGTCGTCCGGGCTCGGGTGTCCGGACTCGGTGCTGCAGGGGATCGGTGAGCGGTTCAGGCAGACGCAGTCCCCGCGGGGACTCACCTCGGTCCACCCGATCGCGGCCGGGGACATGTACGGCATCAAGGGCATCGACCACCTCGCCCAGCCCGGCCTGCTGACGCGGGTAGTGGCGGGCTCCTACCCGTCCGGGCCGTCGTCCGCGGAGCCGCCCGCGATCTGGTCCATGATCGAGAACGAGCAGGTCGAGGCGTACAACTTTCCGTCGGGCACGCTGTTCCAGATGCACCGGGCCGTCGCGGCCCACCAGCCCGGCGTGCTGACGAAGGTCGGCGAGGGCACCTTCATCGACCCGCGTGATCGCGGTGGTCGCATGAACGAGACCACGCCGGCGGATATCGTCGAGTTGCACACCGTCGGGTCCGAGGAATGGCTCTTCTTCCGTTCGATCGTCCCCGACGTAGCGATCATCCGGGCGACCACGGCCGACGAGTACGGCAACCTCACATTCGAGGACGAGGGCTCGCCGCTCGGAGCGCTCGACCTCGCCTATGCGGCCCACAACAACGGCGGCCTGGTCATCGCCCAGGTGAAGCGTGTGGCGAGCGGTCGCAGCCTCGACCCCCAGAAGGTGCGCGTCCCTGGAATCCTCGTGGACGCCGTCGTCCTCGACCCGGACCAGATGCAGACGACCGGCACCCGCTACGACCCGGCCATATCCGGGCAGCTGCGCCGCCCACTCGCGGACCTGCCCCCGGTCGCGTATTCGCTGGAGAAGGTGATGGCCAGACGCGCAGCTCAAGAACTGGCTGAGGGCGAGACCGTCAACCTCGGCTTCGGCGTCTCCGCCCTGGTACCGCACGTTCTGAACGAGGAAGGTCACGGTACTGCCGTCTCGTGGGTGCTCGAGCAGGGCGCGGTCGGCGGCGTCCCGTTGCTCGACTTCGCCTTCGGCTGCTCACAGAACCCCGACGCGATCATGCAGAGCGCGGACCAGTTCACGCTCCTGCAGGGGGCGGGCTTCTCCCACACGCTGCTGTCGTTCCTGGAGATCGACGCCCGCGGCAACGTCAACGTCCATCACCTCCCTCGCCGCCGGCACGTCACGGCCGGGGTCGGTGGCTTCGCAGACATCACCGCGGCCGCCCCGGAGATCGTGTTCGTCGGCTCGTTCACGGCCGGACGGCGCCAGATCGAGGTCGGTGCCGACGGACTCGGCATCGTCGAGGACGGCCCACACACGAAGCTGGTGCCAGAGGTTGCCGCGGTGACCTTCAACGGCCAACTGGCGCTGCGCCGGGGCCAGCGGGTGATCTACGTGACCGAACGCTGCGTCATGGAGTTGCGACCTGAGGGCATCACGGTCACCGAGATCGCGCCCGGCGTCGACCTCGACCGGGACGTGTTGGCCCGCAGCGCCTTCCCGCTGCTGGTCAGCGACGACCTGCGGCTCATGGACACCGTGCTGTTCCGCGACGGCGCGATGGGCCTGACCCTGCCCAGACATCCGGCGCACGAGCGGCTGGTCCGACGCGCCGGCGCCGCGGACGGGAGCCCCCGATGAGCGAGTCCCCGAACCACGGCAGCGCAACACTTTCGTTCGACCCCTCCGGCGAGGTCGCGACGATCACGCTCGACCGGGCCGCGAAACTCAACGCGCTCACCCCGGCGATGCTGCGCGACCTCGAGGTCGCAGCCCGGGCGGCCGACGACTCCCCGGCCCGGGTCGTGCTCGTGCGAACGGCGGGCGTCAAGGTGTTCTGCGTCGGGGCCGACATCACGATGTTCGGCGGACTGAGCCCGGTCGAGATGTGGCGCGACTGGATCACCGTGGGACACCGCGCGTTGAGCGCCATCGAGGCGATCCGGTGCCCCACGATCGCGGTCATCGACGGCCTCGCGTTCGGTGGCGGACTCGAGCTCGCGCTCGCGTGCGACTTCCGGATCATGGTCACCGACACCCGCGTGGCCCTGCCGGAGACCGGCCTCGGCACCGTCCCCGGTTGGGGCGGCACCGGTCGGCTGCCGGCCCTGGTCGGCGCCTCCCGCGCGAAGGAGATGATCCTCGCCCGCCGGGAGGTCGGGGCGGACCTCGCTCTCGCCTGGGGACTGGTGAACGACGTCACAGCACCCGAGGCACTGGAGGAGTGCGTCGAGGGCTGGTGCGCTCGGATCAGGGGCGGTGGTCCGGTGGCCGTGGCACTGGCGAAGCAACTCGTCACGGCGACGCTCGACGGCGCCCCGGCCTCGGTGGTCGAGGCGCTGGCCGGCGGTCTCTCCGTCGGTACCGCCGACCTCGCTGAGGGCGTCGCAGCGTTCCGGGCCAAACGCACCCCGGAGTTCACCGGCCGATAGGTCGTGGCGGCCTCGCGCGTCGGGGACGGGCTGATCGAACGTGTGGTCCGTCGACGGACTACACGACCGCTCAGCCTCGCGAGCGCCTGCCCCAGGACAGCGTCGATGCACGTAGCCGCAGAGCCGGCTCGAACTCGATCCGTTCCGGAGGGGCGGCACCGTCGGCGATCCGGGCAAGCAGCAGTTCCGCGGCGGCCTTACCGACGCGATTGGGCCAGGTCGCCACCGACGTCAGCGGGGGAGCCAGCCAGGACGCCATCGGGACGTCGTCGAAGCTCGCGACGGCGACGTCCCGGCCCGGGGTCAGGCCGCGCCGGTAGATCTCTGCGTACATACCCATCGTCACCACGTCGCTGTAACCGACCACGACGTCCGGCACCTTGCCCTGGTCGAAGACGTGCGCCATAGCGCGTTCGCCGGTGTCGGTGTAGTTCGTCGGCAGCGCCGTCGCCTCTCCGGAGTCGAACTCGACTGCCGTGCCGAGCCCGGCGCGCAGGCCGGCGATGCGTCCCTGGCGCGCGGAGGACTTCCGCGGTCCGCCGACCAACGTCACCGACCGGGCCCCCAGGGTGCGCAGGTGCTCACCAAGGATGAGGCCGGCGGCCTCGTTGTCCGGGCCGACATAGTTGTCCTGCTCGTCGATGTACCGCATCATCATGACCAGAGGCGTTTCGGTCGATTTGGTGTATCGGTCTACCTGCTCCCGGGTGAGATCCTGGGCCGGTTGGAGGAGGAGGCCGTCGACGTGGCGTTCGACCATCGTGGACAGCAATTGGGACTCGCGCTCGGACTGATCGTGGCTATGTCCGACGAGCACCGTCAAGCCCTCGCCGTGCAGCGTCGCCTCGATGGCCATGATCATCTCGCCAAGGTAAGGATTGCGGATTTCCGGTACGATCACGCCGATCGTCATCGACCTGGACGCGCGCAGCATTGCCGCGCGACGGTCGTAGACGTACCCGAGCTCGACCATCGCCGCACGTACACGCTCGGTGGTGGCCGGCGAGATCCGCTCGCTGCCACGGACCACGAGCGACGCCGTCGCCCGCGAGACCCCCGCCCGGGCGCTGACGTCATTGAGGGTTACGCGCCCCATGGTGTGTGCTCCTTCACTCCCCGAATGCTACGATCCGTTAGATCGATATAACAACGACCTTAGCGCCTGTTCGCCGAATGCGACGGGCAGAACCGGGGACCGGCGTGGCTCCCCACATACAGGAGGGTACGTGAGCACGATCAGCGAGACCGGGACGTTCGTGGGGGTGGAGGACCTGCCGTTGCGCGGCGTCCGCGTCCTCGACCTGTCGCACATGATGCAGGGGCCGTGGGCCACGGAGATGCTGGCGGATCTCGGAGCCGACGTAATCAAGGTGGAGCACGTCCGTGGTGGTGAGCGCGGACGCCAGTCCGGCACGACGGAGATCGGCGGCCATTCGGCGTTCTACCTGGCCATGAACCGCAACAAGAGGTCGCTCGCCCTCGACCTGAAGGCACCGGCCGGGCTCGCGATCGCCCGGGACCTCGTGGCCCGCGCCGACGTCCTGGTGCAGAACTTCCGGCCCGGCGTCATCGACCGCCTCGGACTGGGATGGACTGAGGTGCACGCCCTCAACCCGGGGCTGATCTACTGCTCCGGCTCCGGGTACGGCGCCGACCAGGCCGATCGACCCGGCCAGGACCTGCTCGCCCAGGCCCGCAGCGGCGCGATGGCGCTGACCGGGCACCACGGCGGACCGCCCGCGCCGAGCGGGCCGTTCGTCGCGGATGCGCACGCCGCGTCGATGCTCGCCCTCGGGGTGTGCGCCGCCCTCTTCGACCGGACCCGTACCGGGCTGGGGCGGCACTTCGAGATCGACCTGATCGGCTCGATGCTGCACCAGATGACGCAGGAACTCGTCTCCCACCACAACGGTGACCGGCCCACCCGACGTTCCCCCTCGCCATCGAACCCGTTCATGGAGGGTCCCTACGGCGTCTACGCCACCAGCGACGGGTGGATCGCGATCTCGATGTGCCCGACGGCGGACCTCGCCCGCGCGCTGGAGCGCCCGGACCTGCACGAGCGTTTCCCGGACAAGGCCACGGCACTCGAACGCCGCGACGAGCTCGTGGAGGACGTGAGCGCGTTGCTCGCGCCGCGGACCACGGCCGACGCCCTCGCCACGCTGGAGTCCAACGGCGTGTGGTGCGCGCCGGTCAACGACCTCGACGCGATGACCACCGACCCGGTGGTCGGCTGGGCCGGGCGGCACACCACCGTGCCGCACCCCGGCATCGGTCCGGTCGACCTGGTCCTGAACCCGCTCTCGCTCGACGGTCGGCGGCTGCCGGTGCGCCGCCCCGCCCCGTTGCACGGCGAGCACTCGGCAGAGGTCCTCGCCGAGCTCGGCCTGGACCAGGGCGAGACCGAGCTGCTGGCGCGGGACGGCGTCGTGCACCTCGGCGGTGCCGCATGAGCGCCCGCTTCCCCGCAATCGGTTCCACGAGCAGGTTCGCCAAGACCATCACCGAGGCGGACGTCGGCTTGTTCGCCGGAATCACCGGCGACTTCGCCCCGCAACACATCGACGCCGAGTACATGCGAACCCACCCCGCCGGGCAGCGCGTTGCGCACGGCATCCTCACGCTCGGCGTCGCCTCGACGGCCGCCTCGCTGCTGTGCGAGCGGGAGGACGTGGTCGCGGTCTCGTACGGCTACGACCGGCTCCGCTTCCTCCGCCCGGTGTTCCTCGGGGACACCGTCGAGGCGCGCTACCGCACCACCGAGGTGGACCCCGCGACAGGCAAGTGGTTCGCCGAGGTCAGGGTCACGAACCAGCACGGCGAGCAGGTGCTCGCCGCGGTACACATTCTCTATTGCTACCCCGATGACGAAGGAGCACCAGCATGAAGATCCTCGATGATCTCGACGAGATGATCGCGACCACCCTTGCGCCGCGGGCAGCAGAGATCGACGCCACCGCGCAGTTCCCGCAGGACGTCGTCGACGCGGCCGCGAAGATCGGGCTGCAGCGGGTCCTGGTGGGACAGGGCGGCGCGCTCGACGTCTCCAGGGCGACCATCGTCCACGAGATCTCCGAGCGCCTGGCGATGCACTCGATGGCATCCGCGGTCGCGATCAGCAACGGGCGCCTGGCGACCTACCTGCTGCTCAAGTACGCCCCGGTCGACGTGATTGAGCGGTGGGTGGAGCCGACGTTGTCCGGTCGGGCCTTCGGAGCCTTCGCCATCACCGAGCAGCACGCGGGTTCGGATGTGCGGGGGATGACCACGCTCGCCACCCGGTACGGGGACGAGTACATCTTGACCGGGGCGAAGTCGTGGGTCGGATACGCACCGAACGGCCACTACGCGATCGTGCTCGCCAAGGAGGAGACCACCGACCGCGACGCCGCAATGGTTGCGCTCGTCGTGGACACCTCGCTGCCCGGCGTGACGCAGGCGCACGGGCCACAGTTCTCCGGCCTGCGTGGCATGACCAACGGGACGCTGACCTTCGACAAGGTGCGAGTCCCGGCCGGCTCACGTCTCGACGTCGACGGCTTCGGCGGCATGATGGACGGACTGAACCTGGCCCGGATCGACGCCGCTTCCTACGCCTGCGGGCTGCTGCGAGGCGCTCTGCAGGCGAGCATCGAGCGGGCCGCGACGAGGCAGGCCTTCGGCAGACCGCTTGGGCATCTACCGTCCATCCAGAGCAAGATCGGCCGCATGGCCGCCGACTACCGAGCTGCCCGCGAGCTGACCCGGCTCGCTTCGGAGTCCTTCGCCGAGGGCAATGGCGGCGACCAGGACATCATCTCGATGGCGAAGATGTTCGCATCGGACGCCGCCCGCAGGCACACCGACGAGGCGGTGCAGATCTTCGGCGCCGAGGGCATCGTCACCTCGTCCTGGGTGAACCGGCTCAACCGGGACGCCAAGGTGACCCAGATCTTCGACGGGACCAGCGAGATCCACGAGACCATGCTCGGACGACGTGCCGTCCGCGCGTTCTCGCGGGGGGAGCCGCTCGAGTCCTTCCTGGTGCACGTGCCGTGACCGGGGTTCTCAAGGAGAAGGTGGTCGTCGTCACCGGCGCCACCGGGGGGATCGGCTCGGCCATCGTTCGTGCGGTGGGCGCGGCCGGTGGCGTGCCCGTGATCGTGCATCACGGCGAGGCCGCGGCCGCGACGGCGCTCGCCGAGTCGGTCGGGGTGGGCGCCCTGGTCCGCGAGGTGGACGTGCGCGACTGGGACCAGGTCGCCGGGCTCGTGGACGATGTCCTGGCCGAGCGCGGACGCCTCGACGTGCTCGTCAACAACGCCGGGATCATGGCGGAGGTTCCGTTCACCGAGATGACCCGGGCGGACTGGGACGCCACGATGGACGTCGACCTCACCGGGGTGTTCCTGTGTGCTCGCCACGCGGCCGTCCCGATGCTCGCCGCGGGCGGGGGAGCGATCGTGAACGTGTCATCGCAGCTCGCCTTCAAGGGTGCCGCCGGGTACACCGCGTACTGCGCAGCCAAAGCGGGGGTCGCCGGCCTCACCCGGGCGCTCGCCCGTGAGATCGGTCCGACCGTGCGGGTGACCGCGATCGCACCGGGTCCGGTCGCCTCGCCGATGACCGACCCGTACGCCACGGACGAGTGGCTCGCGGAGCGCACCGGCCCGTTGGTGATCGGCCGGCTCGCCGAGCCTGAGGAGATCGCGGCGTCCGTGGTCTTCCTCGCCTCTGAGGCGGGTTCCCTCATGCACGGTCAGACGTTGCACGCCAATGGCGGCGGCGTGCTGGCCTGAGGTGACTTCGTGAACGTGATGGACGACGGCGGCCCACCGGTGGAGCGTACGGGTGCGGGTGGGGAGGGGGTACTGATCGACTCCCCGGGGCATCGGCTCCGCCTCGACCGGGAGGCCCGCCGACTGCTGGAGTTCGGGCGCGCCGCGCGGCTGCCTGAGGGCGGCTTCGGCTGGCTCGATGCGACGGGCGTGCCCACGCCGGGGCGGCCCAGGATGCTCTACGTCACCTGCCGGATGACGCATGCGTTCGCGCTCGGCACGCTGCTCGGGGTGGACGGCTCGGCCGAACTCGTCGACCACGGCTTGCAGGCGCTGCGCGGGTTGTTCGGGGACCGGGCGCACGGAGGCTGGTTCACCTCGGTGGGTGCCGACGGGCCGGCCGACGACCGCAAGTGGTCCTACCCGCACGCCTTCGTGGTGCTCGCTGCTGCGAGTGCGGCCACGATCGGCCGGCCCGGCGCCACCGAGCTGCTCGACGACGCCCTGCACGTCATGGCGGAGCGCTTCTGGGACGAGGAGGCGGGCATGGTGGTCGAACAGTGGGACGTCGGCTTCACTCGGCTCGACCCCGAGCGTGGGGCCAATGCGAACATGCACGCCGTCGAGGCGTTCCTCGCCGCGTGGGCGGCGACCGGCCGGGATGTGTGGCGGGACCGCGCCCTACGGATCGGCTCGCGGATGGTTGACGTGGCACGCCGGCACGAGTGGCGCCTACCGGAGCACTACGACGCGGCCTGGCACCCAGCCTTGGACCGGTACCGCGACCGTCCGCGGGACCCGTTCAAGCCGTTCGGCGCCACACCGGGTCACGGCCTCGAGTGGGCGCGGCTGCTGGTCCAGCTGCACCTCGCCTACGAGTCAGCCCCGGGCGGTTCGCCGGCCTGGCTGATTCCGGCCGCGGAGCAGCTGGCCGACGCAGCCGTGCGGGACGGCTGGCACGTCGATGGCGCCCCCGGCTTCGTCTACACCGTGGACTGGGAGGGTACTCCGGTCATCCGGAGCCGCCTGCACTGGGTCACCTGCGAGGCCTTGGGCGCCGCCGCGATGCTCTGGCAGGTGACCGGAGACGAGCGGCATGCCCGCCGCTACGAGACGTGGTGGGCCTACGCCGAGCGGTACCTGATCGACGAACTCCGGGGCTCATGGCACCATGAACTCGACGAGCACAATGCCCCGAGCGCCACGATCCGTGACGGCAAGGCCGACGCCTACCACGCACTCCAGGCGGTGCTCCTGCCGAGGTTGCCGCCGACCGCCGCCGTGGCTCCCGGCGTCGCCCGGCTACGGGCTCATTGACCCGGGACGCGTGAGACTGGCTGACGGCCGTTAGGGTGGCGTTCGGAGTGCTGGACGACCCGAGGACGGAGACCACTAATGGAGTTGCCGGGCTTTCTGGACCACGTGGCAACCGGCGCTGTCATCGGCGGCGGTTCGCCAGCGCACGTGATGATGCACCAGGTCGCGCAGGACGCGCTCCGGATCGTCGCCGAACTCAACACGGGTTATCACAACGCGGACGAAGTGCGCGCATTTCTGTCCGAGTTGACCGGACGGACGATCGCCGAGTCTGTCACCGTCTTCCCCCCGTTCTACTGCGAGTTCGGCAAGAACCTGACCTTCGGCGAGAACGTCTTCGTCAACATGGGCTGCACCTTCCAGGACACGGGCGGGATCTCGATCGGGGACGGCTCGCTCATCGGGCACGGCAGCACCCTGACCACGCTGAACCATGGCGTCGACCCGGCCCGGCGCGGCGACATGATCCCGGCGCCGGTAGTGATCGGCCGGAGCGTGTGGCTCGGCGCCAACGTCACGGTGGTGCCGGGTGTGACGATCGGGGACGGCGCCATCGTCGGGGCGGGCGCAGTGGTAACCAAGGACGTCCCCGCGAACACGATCGTGGCCGGGGTGCCGGCCAGGGTCGTCCGGCAGACCGGGTTCGACGCCTAGACCTGCGGGCGGTCATCGGATCCCGGGCTCCGCAGCACTCGGGCAGTGCTGCGCATCGCGGGCCGCGCGTGATGGGCTCGCGCCCGGATACTCTGCGGCAGCCGCCGCGTTCTCGGAGGGTGACAGTGCCGAGGCCGACGTCCAGTTCGGAACCGAACCGCCCGCCTCGTTCTGCCAGGCCGAAGGGGCGTTGCCGGTGGCCGTGGCAGGCGCCTGGCTCACCTCGGTGCAGAATGAGGCTCTGCGTTTGGACGTCTACCTGGTGGCCGTCGCCCCGGCCCCGGGCGAATCCGAATGGACCTTCGAGGGCGTCCCGCTGTTCGAGCAGGGTGACCCGGTCGTGACCCTGCAGTACGTGGTCACCAACGTGGGGGAGGAGGATCTGGTGCTCCCGAACGGGGATATGCGCATCAGCCTCAACTATGCGGACAGCGGCCACTCGGCCACTCCCAGCGAGTTCTTCTGGGAACTCGTGGAGAGCCAGGGTGTGCCGAACAGTCCCATCGACTTCACCGCCACGGCCGGTGAGACGGACTGGAACCTGCCGATCGGTCCTGGCCGCTCGGTGTCCTGGGCCGAGGCGTACTGGTACGACGAGGGTGCGGATGCGTTGTTGAGCCTCGAACTGAACGAGTTCGTCGACGGCGAGATGGACGGCGACCGGTACGTGATCGATGCCGAGACCGACCTGGTTCTGAGGGCTCCCTGACGCCGGCAAGCGCGAAGCGCCGCCGACCCGAGCAACCTCGAACCAGCGGCACCTCGTGAGCGCTACGACTCAGATGTCGTAATACATTTCTAATGTGGCTCTGACCTGCGCAAACGCAGCGAAATCCGAGTCTGGGGCCGCGCTGGGGCCGCAACCCTAGGGGTTCGGGCGGCGATGCGGCAACGAGTCGATTCTCTACGGTACGAGTTCCAGCACTTCACTGGCGAGGCTGGTCAGACAACTTCGCATATGCGAAACTGTCTGTCATGAGTCTCCTCGGTGTATCTGAGGCCGCAGAGCGGCTGGGGGTATCCACGCGACGCGTGCAGCACCTCGTCGCGAGTGGAGACCTGCGCCAGGTGGCGCGCGGAGTCGTCGACGAAGTCTCGGTCGAGCGTCTGATCGCGGTCCGCGGCGGCTCACACGTCCGGGCCTGGTCGGAGGCGACAGCTTGGGGAGCGGTGGCAATCCTGTCGGGGGCAGAGGCTGACTGGATGGGGGAGCGGCAGCGCTCGCGCCTGAGGGCGCGGCTGCGTACGTTGTCCGCGGTCGAACTCGTGGAGCGTGCCCGTGGCCGGGCCGTTGTGACTCGCTACCGCGCCCACTCGAGCGCCGGCAAGTACCTCGTCGCGGCGGTGGTCTATCCAGTGAACGTGGCTGGCCGTCTTGGTCTCGCCGAGACGAGCGCCATCGACGGGTATCTCGCCGTCGATGGCATTGCCGCCGTGGTGTCGCGTCATGGGTTGATCCGCGACGACGCGGGTCGAGTCACTCTCCGCGCCACGACCATGGATCTCGACATCGTGCGTGACCTGTGTGAACGCAGCGTGCTCGTCGCAGCCCTGGATCTGGCGGAGTCCCTCGACGTACGCGAGCGGCGGGCGGGCCTCGCCGCGCTCGACGGCGTTCTGGAGGGCTGGCGTGGCTGACCGTCTCACCATCGATGTGCCGAGCCCCGTGGGCGGCTGGGGTGCGCCGTGGCCGAATGTCGCCGAGATCGAGGCCGTGCTGCCGCACGAGAAATGGACGCTTGTCGGCGGACTCATGGCGCAGCTCCACGCCATCCATCGAGGCGTCGACGCGATCCGGCCGACGAACGACGTGGACATCGTGCTCCACGTCGAGACCACGCGCGGCATCGCCGCGGAGGCGGCGAACGCACTGGAGTCGATTGGTTACGCGTTCACCCCATCGATGGACGATCGAAACGCCATCGCACACCGCTTCCTCCGAGGCGACTCACGGGTTGACCTCGCGACCAGTGCGGATGTCGTCGACGTGCTGGTCGCCGACCACGCCGCACCCCGCGTGATCGCGAAGCTGCGTGGCAAGGACATGATGGCGATCGAGGGCGGAACCCAGGCGCTGCGGCGAACCATCAACGCGCGTCTGCAGATCACGTCCGAGCGAATGACCACGGTCAGCGTGCCATCTCCCTTCGGTGCCCTCATCCTCAAGGCGGCGGCCTACCAGACAGACTCGCGCGACAAGGAACGTCACCTCCAGGATGCGGCCCTCCTGCTGTCGGTCATCGAGGATCCTTACGCGGAGCGCGACCAGTTCGCTGGGTCCGACAAGGCTCGGTTGGCGGTGCTCGCGAAAGCCATGCCCGACTCCGCGCGGCCGTGGCGTGCGCTCAGTGCTGATCGGAGAGCGGACGGCCAAGTCGCGCTCCGAATTCTCACTGGCTGAGTCTGCGTGGCCCGACGTGGGCGGACTCTCAGTTGGTTCAGGCGAGTGTCGGTGGTCTCACATAGCGTGCGTGGTGTGTAGGGGTCAGCGAGCGGACGCTCTACCGGTACGTCACGGCCGAGAACGCGGCCGAATACCCGCAGCTGATGCGGCTGTTCACCGAGACTCTCCTCAACGACCTGTCCGCGGCTGAAGCGCACGAGGCTCTCCTTCGCACCGTGCCCGGTACGGCTCTGTCGTTTGACGACATCGAGCACCGCTGCCGACAGCTGGTGACGTGGGGAACCTCGTACCGTCCGTCCGTGACGCCCGCGTCGCCACGGTCAGCGAGTGGCTTCGTGCCAGGTCCCGATACTCGGCGTCAAAGCTCGGCGGTCGAGTACACCGCCAGGTCGACAATGTTCTTCGTGCCTCCGACGGTGCCCGCGAGATTGCGCGCGAGTTCCAAGGCAGCACCGTCCAGACTCTCGAACGCATCCTTGCCCACCTCGACGCCACGCCACTCGACGGTGACGCCCTCGCCGGCGACGTGACGACCGTGTTCAAAAACCAGCGATTCTTCGCCGAGTCCGCAACAGACTTATACGCGTTCGTCCAGGGCAGAACAACGAAAGACGGCCCCTGACTCTGGAAGACGTCGAAAGACGTTCTCGCAGGTCAGGGGCCGTCTATGACAGCTGTTGACAGGGGCTGAAGCCCCGGGTCTCAGATGTCGTAGTAGAGCTCGAACTCGTGCGGGTGCGGGCGCAGCCGCAGGGCGTCGACCTCGTTGGCGCGCTTGTAGTCGATCCACGTCTCGATCAGGTCGGGCGTGAACACGTTGCCCTCGGTGAGGTAGTCGTGGTCGGCCTCGAGGGCGTCCAGCACAGCCGGCAGCGAGTCCGGCACCTGGGCGATCTGCGAGTGCTCCTCGGGGGGCAGTTCGTACAGGTCCTTGTCGACCGGCTCCGGCGGCTCGATGCGGTTCTTGATGCCGTCGATGCCGGCCATCAGCATCGCCGAGAACGCGAGGTAGGGGTTGGACGACGGGTCCGGCACACGGAACTCAACCCGCTTGGCCTTCGGCGAGGTACCGGTGACCGGGATCCGGATGCACGCGGAGCGGTTGCGCGCGGAGTAGACCAGGTTGACCGGGGCCTCGAAGCCGGGGACCAGGCGGTGGTAGGAGTTCACCGACGGGTTGGTGAAGGCGAGCAACGACGGGGCGTGGGCGAGCAGGCCGCCGATGTACCAGCGGGCGAGGTCGGACAGGCCGCCGTACCCGCGCTCGTCGTAGAACAGCGGCTCGCCGTTCTTCCACAGGCTCTGGTGGGAGTGCATGCCGGAACCGTTGTCACCGAACAGCGGTTTGGGCATGAAGGTGGCGGACTTCCCGGCCTCCCAGGCGACGTTCTTGATGACGTACTTGAACTTCATCACGTCGTCGGCGGCGGCGCGCAGGCTGTCGAAGCGGTAGTTGATCTCCTGCTGGCCGGCGGTGCCCACCTCGTGGTGCGCGCGCTCGACCTCGAGGCCGACCTCCTGGAGCTGGGTGACCATGGCGTCGCGCAGGTCCGCCATCTGGTCGTTGGGGGAGACGGGGAAGTAGCCGCCCTTGAAGCGGGTCTTGTACCCGAGGTTGCCGCCCTCCTCCTCGCGGCCGGTGTTCCACGCGGCCTCGTTGGAGTTGAGGTAGTAGAACGAGTGCTGCGCGCTGGTGGAGAAGCGCACGTCGTCGAAGATGTAGAACTCGGCCTCGGCGCCGAAGTAGACGGTGTCCGCGATGCCGGTGGAGGCAAGGTAGGCCTCGGCCTTCGCCGCGATGTTGCGCGGGTCGCGGGAGTAGGGCTCGTCGGTGAACGGGTCCACGATGGAGAAGTTGACCACCAGGGTCTTCTGCGCACGGAACGGGTCCACGAACGCGCTGGAGACGTCCGGCACGAGCTTCATGTCCGACTCGTGGATGGCCTGGAAGCCGCGGATCGAGGATCCGTCGAACATCAACCCCTCGGTGAAGGCGTCCTCGGTGAAGGCTTCGACCGGAATGTTGAAGTGCTGCATCACCCCCGGCAGGTCGCAGAACCGGACGTCGACGAACTTGACGCCCTGCTCCTTGGTGAAGGCAATGGCCTCCTCGGCAGTACTGAACATCCGTTGCTCCTTGATCTAGGACACCCGTCCTGGGTTCGGACACACGGTAGGGGCGCGGCATTTCCCTACCGTGACCCGTATGTGTCCGCCATGTTAAACGCCGAGGCACCTGCGCCGTCCGGCTGTCTCGTCCGGCCCGGCGCGGTACTACGCTCTTGAGGCATGAGTGGTGGACCCGCCGGGACGAAAGGCAGAGCAACATCCGACGGCGCAGCGAACGTCGCGAACGCGCCGCTCGGTCGGCGTCTGGTCGCCCTGGCGCTCGACTGGGCTCTCGCGAGCGTCATCAGCTACGCGTTCCTGGACTATCACCCGCTCGCCACGCTCGGCGTGTTCGCGGTGATGACGTACCTGCTCGTGGCGACCCTAGGGTTCACCATCGGGCACCGGTTCCTCGGCATCGGGGTGCGCGGGATCGAGGGCGGGGCACCCGGTCCGGTGCGCGCGGCCGTCCGGACGTTGGGGTTGTGCCTCGTGTTCCCGCCGGTGATCACCGGACCGGACGGGCGCGGGCTGCACGACATCTGGGCGAAGACCAGGATCGCTCGGCTCTGACCAGCCCGTCGGGGGCGCCCTACCCTTGCCGGATGGGCAACGAGGGCATGCGTGAGGTCTGGGCGTCCGGCTCCGCGGGTTGGGTGCGGCACCAGCGCATCTACGACGCCGCGTTCGTGCCGTTCACGACGGCGGTGCTCGCCGCTGCGGGACTGGCTCCCGGTCAGCGGGTCCTCGACGTGGGCTGCGGCACCGGCACCCTGCTCGAGGCGGCGGCCGCGGCCGGTGCACACCCGGTCGGCGTCGACATCTCCGACGCCATGGTCGCCGCGGCTCGGCTCCGGGTGCCTGGAGCCGCTGTGATCGTCGCCGACGCGCAGGTCGACGACCTCGCCGCTGCGGCGCCCGGCGCCCCGTTCGACAAGGTCGTCTCCCGGTTCGGAGTGATGTTCTTCGCCGACCCGTGCGCCGCCTTCGCCAACCTCCGCGCGGCCGCGGCGCCGGACGCCCGCCTGGCGTTCGTGTGCTGGCGCGAGGGGGAGCGGGACCTGTTCGAGGTCGGCCTGCGCTCGCTCATGGCGAGGCTCGAGGACCCACCCGGCCCACCGCCGTCGGGCGTTCCGGGCCCGTTGGGCCTCGGCGAGGAGGCACACGTGCGCCGGGTACTCGCGGACGCGGGCTGGCGTGACGTGGCGGTCGAGCCGGTCGACGGTTTGTGCGACTACGGCGTGGACGGCAGCGACGGCGTGGCGGAGCGGCTGGCGATCGTGCTCGGCGGGCAGGCCGGACGAGCCCTGCGCGCCGAACTCGAACCTCGCCTCGGCCCCGCGGGCTGGGACGCCGCGCTCGAGGACGCACGTCAGGAGGTGCGGGAGCGGATGGTCGACGGCGTCGTCCAGTTCGTCGCGCACGCCTGGTTGGTGACGGCGACCAACTGACCCTGAGTGGCCACACGGCACGGTCGTATGGGTGTCCCACTCCTGACGGCTGGTCGAGTGTGCTGAAGTGGCAGCCACTTCAGCACACTCGCGCAAAGGTGGCGTACCGCACACGGACCGGCCGCCGTCGGGCATTTACTGATTCGTTTGCCGGACCTGACGCCGCCCTCGATGCGAACATGACCCGGTGACCAAGACCGGATTGCGGGTGGTGATCCTCGGCGCCGGTTTCGGTGGCCTGGAGGTGGCATCGAAGCTCTCGGAGGCGCTCGGCGAAGGCGTGGACACCACTCTCGTCGACCGTGCGGAGAGCTTCGTGTTCGGGTTCTCGAAACTCGACTTCATGTTCGGGCGCACGAGCGCCGAGCGGGTACAGCTGGCGTACGCGGACGTCGCCCATCCGGGCGTGCGGATGGTGCGTGCCGAGGTCGTCGGCATCGACCCGGTCGCGCAGACCGTCGCGCTGGACTCGGGGGAGACGCTGGAGGCGGACGTCCTCGTGGTGGCGCTCGGCGCGGATCTCGACCCGTCCGCGACGCCGGGTCTGGTCGAGGCGGGACAGGAGTTCTACACGGTGCCCGGCGCGATCGCCGCACGGGATGCGCTCGACGCCTTCGACGGCGGCCGGGTGGTGATCGCCGTGACGTCGACGCCGTTCAAGTGCCCGCCCGCGCCGAGCGAGACCGCACTGCTGGTGCACGATTTCCTGACCGAGCGGGGTCTTCGCCGGCGCTCGAGCATCGACCTCGTGATGCCGCTGCCGAGGCCGATCCCGCCGTCGCCGCTCGCCTCGGCGGCGATCCTCGCGGCGTTCGAGGAGCGGGGGATCGGGTGGCACCCGGGTTCGTTGGTGCGCTCGCTTGATCCGGCGCGTCGGGTCGCGGTGCTCGGCGACGGCGAGGAGATCGGCTTCGACCTGCTGCTCGCGGTACCCAAGCACCTCGCGCCGCCGGTGGTGGTCGAAGCCGGGCTGACCGAGGACGGCTGGATCCCGGTGGACCCGAGGACCCTGCGCACGAAGTTCCCGGACGTGTTCGCGATCGGGGACGTGACCAGCGTGGGCACGCCCAAGGCGGGGGTGTTCTCCGAGGGCCAGGCGAAGGTCGTGGCCGCACAGATCATCGCGCGGGCCGACGGAGGCACCTCCGACGCCGAATACGGCGGGCAGGGCATCTGCTACATGGAGTTCGGCGGCGGACAGGTCGCGAAGGTGGACGTGACGTTCCTGCCCGGGCAGGCGCCGTTCGGTGGGATGGACGGTCCGTCGCTGCCGAATGGAGTGGAGAAGCAGCGGTTCGGGGCGGACCGGGCGCGACGCTGGTTCGGGCGGGACTGGGCGCCGGTGGAGGCTGGCCGCCAGGGTCCGGGCGAGGAATTCCTCGCGAGCGAGTGATCCCGCGGCGCACAACCGGCTTGGGCCGCGCGACCGCGCCCTCGCGATAGCGGGCACCGCAGAAGTGCGCGCGGGGTGGATCAGCGGTCAGCTCGGGAGACCGACCGTAGCCGGGGCAGACTGAGCCGGCTCAGCGCCCCCGCATCCCCTTGCGGTCCGGCCGCGCCTTCCGCGGGTCCACGCCCTTCGGGATCGGCAGCATGTTCCGGTGCAGCGCGCGCAGCCGCTTGGAGACCTCGGCCACCTCGTTCTTGGTGAGTTTGCCCTTCTGCCGCTGCACCTTGGAGGCGATCTTCGGCAGCGGGATCTGCCCCTCCTCCTGCCCGCACTCGAGCAGCACGAACGGCACGTTCGGGATCACGCGGGCGGTGCGCCGGCGCTCGTTCTCGAGCAGCTTCTTCACGCGGTGCGGCGGACCCTCGGAGATCAGCACCACGCCCGGCTTGCCGACTGCGCGGAACACCATGTCCTGGGTCCGCGGGTCGATCACGACCGGCTCCTCCTCGATGTTCCAGCCGCGCTTGATCGTGCCCAGGGCAGCCGAGACCGCGCCGGGCTCGCCCTCGATGCGCTGGTACGCCGTCGACTCCGCCCGCCGGGCGAGCAGGAACATCGCCCCGAGCAGCGAGAACGGCAGCGCCAGGACCGTGAAGTAGACCTGCTGGTTGAAGATCACACCCAGCCCGAAGCCGACGGCGGTGCCGCCGATGATGATCAGCAGCAGCAGCCAGGTGATCGACGGCTGCGCCTCGCGGACCATCTTGTAGACGTCCCACAGCTGGTGATACCAGCGCTTCTTCTTCGGTTTCGGGGCAGCCGCGTCGGGGGATGAGTTCTTCGCCATGATGGGGTCAAGCCTACCGGTCGCGCGAGGGGGCTCAGGGCGCCCCGACGGCCGTCACCGGTGCAGCAGCGAGGCCGCCTCCTGGCGGGCGGTGGTCGGCTCGGTCAGGTGCTGGAGCGCCTCGGGGACCGCTTGGCCGCGGCGGGCCATCGCCTGCCCCCACAACCGGCCGGCCCGGTACGACGAACGCACCAGCGGCCCGGCCATCACGCCCAGGAAGCCGATGTCCTCGGCCTCCTCCGACAGCGCCACGAACTCCTCCGGCTTCACCCAGCGGTCCACCGGGTGGTGCCGCAGCGAGGGACGCAGGTACTGGGTGATCGTGATCAGGTCGCAGCCGGCGTCATGCATGTCCTGCAGCGTGGACGCGGCCTCCTCGAACGTCTCGCCCATGCCGAGGATGATGTTCGACTTCGTCACGAACCCGGCGTCCCGAGCCATCCGGATCACCTCGAGCGAGCGCTCGTACCGGAACCCGGGGCGGATCCGCTTGAACACCCGCGGCACCGTCTCCAGGTTGTGCGCGAGCACCTCCGGCCGGGACGAGAACACCTCGGCGAGCTGGTCGGGGTCGGCGTTGAAGTCCGGGATCAGCAGCTCGACACCGGTGCCCGGGTTCACCTGGTGGATCTGGCGGACGGTCTCCGCGTAGAGCCAGGCACCGCCGTCGTCCAGGTCGTCGCGGGCCACCCCGGTGACGGTCGCGTACTTCAGGCCCATCGCCTGCACCGAGGCGGCGACCCGGCGCGGCTCGTCGGCGTCGAAGGCGTCCGGCTTGCCGGTGTCGATCTGGCAGAAGTCACAGCGGCGGGTGCACTGGTTGCCGCCGATGAGGAACGTGGCCTCGCGGTCCTCCCAGCACTCGAAGATGTTCGGACAGCCCGCTTCCTCGCAGACGGTGTTCAGACCCTCGCGGCGCACCAACTGCTTCAGCTCGGTGTACTCCGGTCCCATGGTGGCGCGGGTCTTGATCCACTCGGGCTTCTTCTCGATCGGGACGGCGGAGTTGCGCGCCTCCACCCGAAGCATGCGTCGTCCCTCTGGCGCGATGGTCACCCGGTTCACCCGTTTCTGCATCGGTTTGATTGCTTCTTGGTCACACTACGACCCGCCCTCGGTTCACGCCGCGTGCCGCGGGTGCGTGGTCCATCTAGTGGACGACGGCGGCGCTCGCCTCGGTCTGTTCGCTCACCGCGCCAGGGGCGACGGCGGCCCGCACCGCCGCGAGGTTCCGCGCCAGGTGTGGGGTGAGCAGGTCGGCGCACTCGGTGACGCTCACGTGCCGGCCGAGCAGCTGCGTGAGCGAGATCACACCGGCGTCCTCGATCCCGCAGGCCACGATCGCGTCGAACGCGGCGAGATCAGGGCACGCGTTCACGGCGACGCCGTGCATCGTCACGCCCTTGGCCACGCGCACCCCGATCGCCGCGAGCTTGCGGTCCTGGCCGCCGTCGACCCCCAGGACCCAGACCCCGCTGCGCCCCTCGACGCGTTCGGCGGCGACGCCGAGCTCGGCGCACAGGTCCAGGACCGACTGCTCCAGCACTCGCACATACTCGACCACGTCGACGGGTTCGACGAGGCGCAGGATCGGATAGACCACCAGCTGCCCCGGGCCGTGCCAGGTGATCCGGCCACCACGGTCCACGTCGACCACCCGGGTGCCGTCGGTGGGCCGGTCCCACTTCGCGGTGCGCTTGCCGGCCGTGTAGACGCTCGCGTGCTCGAGCAGCAGCATCTCGTCCGGGCCGCCGGCGACCACGCGGTCGTGGATGGCTCGCTGCTCGGCCCAGGCCTGTTCGTAGTCCACGAGCTCGGAGCCCAGACCCCAGCGGTGCGTCAGCATGACAACACCCTAGGACTCGATTCGCGCGGTACGGGCTCCGACTTCCGGGCGCACTCCTGTGAGGGTGTTGCCGTCGCCGACAATCACACGCGCAGTGCAGGCTCATCCTGGTACGCCTGATGAAGCAGCGCGGCGAAGCCCGGATCCACGGCGAGGAGGCGCTCGCCCACGCTCGCGACCAGGATCGCTGGGGTCCACGAGTTCATCACCACGGCGGACATCCGCGCGGTGAGGTCCTCGGGGCGGATCTCCCGGGTCAGCTGTGGCACCCCGCGTGCCGTGAGCTGACGGCCGAGGATCTGCATCGTGATGCCCGTCAGGACCTCCGCCTGCGGCCAGATCACGGACTGCCCGTCCCAGAACGCCAGGTTCCAGATCGTCGCCTCGCTGAGCCGCCCGGAGCGGTCGGCGAATGCGGCGTCGTCGAAGCCTCGGGAGTTCGCCTCCCGCAGGAAGAGGGTCTTGGCGATCTCGCCGACGTGCTTCACGTGCGGCAGCACGCGTTCGTGCGTCACGACGTCGAGCCGCAGCGGCCCGCTCGGTGGGTCGGCCGGCGCGGAGACCCGGACGAGCACGTCGAGATCGGCGGGAGTTTCCGCGGGCATGAACTCGCCCGGACGGGAGGCGACGAAGGCGGTCACGGACGAGTCCGGCGGTCCCGCGTCGATCGCGGCCCGGAGGTACTCGCGGATCGTCTCGTCGGGGAGGTGGTGGTCGAACATCTCGTCGCTGGCGCCGTGCAGCCGGGCCAGGTGCCGGTCGAGGCCGCGGACGGACCGGCTGCGGACCTGCATCGCGGTGAAGTGGGCGTAGCCTGCGAAGGCGAACGGCGCCAGCTGCCCAGCGGTGGCGGGGGAGCCGTTGAGGTGGACGATCTGCGTGGTCATGGTCTCGAACCTAGGAGTTGACACCAGTGTCAGGGGCAAGCCGCGGGCCGGACGAGCGTGTTCGCATCGGTGAGCTCGCCGCGCGCACGGGGGTGAGCCCGCGGCTCCTGCGCTACTACGAGAGCCAGGGGCTGATCGTCGCGGAGCGATCGGCGAGCGGGCAACGACTCTTCGCGGAGACCACGGTCGGCGTGGTCCAGCACGTGCGGCTCCTGCTCGAGGCGGGACTGCCCACCCGCGTCATCCGCGAACTGCTCGACTGCATCCGCGATCCGGGGCGACTGGACCCCTGCGCCGTGCCCATCCTCGTCGAACACCTGCGCGTCCACGACGAGCGGATCGCGAACCTGGTGAGCACCCGCGACACACTCCAAGGGCTGATCGACACCTCCCGGCCCTTCAGCGGAGTCGACTCGCGGTGACGCGCGGCCTCACCGTGAATCCTCGAGAACGCGGCCCCGTTCGGCTGTCTCCACTGCGTTGACTGCATCCCGGTCACGGGCAGCGAGCAGTTCGGCGGGGGTGACCGGAAGGATGCGATCCCGGTAGAACCAGCGGGAGAGACGAACACGAACGCGCCTCCGCCACCGGACGCGTCCGTTGGCGTCCGGCTCGAGCGTCAACGGTTCTTCTGCCTCGTAGTCGACCAGCCGCCACCGCTCGTAGTCGTTCAATGGCCGATGCAGCTCGATGTATTCACCCGTCGAGGTCCGGACGACTCTGCCGGTTTCATGGCCGTGGAGCACGAGTTCTCGATCCTTTCGTTGGAGTCCGATGCAGATGCGCTTGGTCAGGACGAACCCGAGCACGGGGCCGAGCAGGAGCGCGATCTGGAGTGTCAGCACGAGTCCCTCGAAGGCGACCCCGAACTGCAGCGCGATGGTGTCGATTCCGGCCGCTGCCCAGAGAACGCCGTAGAAGATCATTCCGGCGACTCCGATTGCGGTGCGGGTCGGGGCGTTGCGCGGTCTGGTGGGCCTGTGGTGCTCGCGTCGGTCGCCGGTGATCCAGCGTTCGATGAACGGGTAGAGCATGGCTGTCATCAGGTACAACCCGGACACCGCGACGGGCACGAGGAGCCCAAGGACCCAGGTCCCACCCATCCAGACGAAATCCCAGCCCGGGGGAACGAGCTTCTGCGCTCCGTCGAGGAAGGCCAGGTACCAGAGCGCGCCGGCTCCGGCAGAGGTGTTGCCCGGATCTGCCGGCCCGTAGTCCCAGATCGGGTTCACGGTCACCAGCGCGGCCATCAGGGTCAGGCTGCCGAACACGATGAGGAACAGGCCTCCTCGCTTCGTTGCGGCTCCGCCCGGACGACGCCGGACCACGCGCTCGGATCCGTGTCCAGGTCCGGGGCGAGCGGGCCGGCTTCGTGCACCGAGGACGGCATACATCGCGATGAGCGCCACGATGATGCCCGGCAGGATGAACGCGTGGACCGGGTACAAGGTGGCGATCGCGCCGCTCGGGAACTGTCCCTGGAACACGAGGCCCGACAGCCAGGTGCCCACCACGGGGACGCTCTTGAGCAGCCCGTCGAGCACCGCGAGGCTGCTCCCGGAGAGCATGTCGTCGGGAAGGATCGCGCCGGTCAGACCCGCGCCCAGGCCCGCGAACAGGACGCCGAACCCGATGAGCCAGTTCTTCACCCGAGGCCGGCGGAACTCACCCGTGAAGAAGACCCGCAGGATGTGCAGCAGCAACGCGGCGATCATCAGGTTGGCGCTCCAACGGTGGAGCTGGCGCATCAACAAGCCACCGCGAACCTCCAGCGAGATCTCCAGGCTCGATTCGTAAGCGCGTGACATCTCGACGCCCTGGAGGGGTCCATACGGGCCGTCATAGATCACCGGAGTGACGGAGGGGTCGTAGAAGAACGTGAGGAAGGCGCCCGTGAGCGTGCACACGACGACACTCGCGACAACGATCTGACCGAGCAGCAGCGACCACTGATCCGTGAATGCGTGCACCCGCCAGGACGTGATGATCGTGCCCAGCCGGGTTCGCTGGGCGAACCGATCCGCCAGTCGGTCCATGATCTGACTGCCCTTCGCGCTTCCTGCGCTCACGTGGCACCCACTCCGTTCGCTACTCGATGGCCGGCTCGTGGAGCCGGTTACATGGATGACGCCGTAGCTGGGCGGTTTGTGACGCCCCGCCGCAGATGCGAGACGATCGTCACAGCGGAGGTGCATGGTGCTGCGGCTCTGCTGGCGGCCCTGTGCCGCGTCGTAGGCTCGGAACCGGTCGCGATGGGTAAAGGAGGCAGGGATGGTCTGGATCCCGAGCACCGAGGGCACAGGAGCCGATCCGCTGCGGGACGGAGGGGCATCGGGCGGTTCCGTCGTCGTCACCGGCGGCAGCGGGGGCATCGGAAGGGTGATCGCCGATCACCTGGCCGAGAGCGGCCAGGTGGTGACCCTGGACCCGGCCCCGGCCACCCACACCAGTGCCCGGATCCAGCACGTCCAGGCGGACGCCGCCGACGCGGAGGCCTGTCGCGAGGCCGCCCGGCTCGCGGAGACCCGCGGCCCGCTGCGCGGCTGGGTGAACAACGCGGCGATCTTCTCCGATGCCGGCCTCGCCACCGCGAACGCGACGGAGATCGGCGCCCTCATCACCGCCAACGTGAGCCTGGCCCTGGTCGGCACCCACACCGCCGTGCGCCACTTCCTCACGCACGGCCGCCCCGGTTCGATCGTCAACGTCTCCTCCCACCAGTCCCAGCGACCCGTCCGTGGCGCCCTGCCCTATGCGACCGCGAAAGCCGCGGTCGAGGGCCTCACCCGCGCGGCCGCCGTCGACCACGGGCCGCAGGGGATCCGGGTCAACGCCGTCGCCCTCGGGTCGATCGCGACCGCGCGCTACGAGGAGTACCGGCGCGCCCATCCCGACGTCGATGCCCAGATGGCCGTGCTGCATCCGCTCGGGCACGTCGGCAGGCCCGTCGACGTCGCGGAGGCGGTCGCGTTCCTGCTGTCCCCGCAGTCCGCGTTCATCACGGGCGTCGTGATCCCGATCGACGGCGGACGGTCCGTGCTCGGGCTCGACCCGGAGGCGCGCTAGCGGCCGCTGGAGAGCATGCGTGCTCCCACGCTCCCACTCGAATGTACGCGGTTACACTCGGGCCGGTCGGAGACCTCGACCTCGGTATGCTCTGCGGGTCAACGCTCGCGAGGCCGGGGCGGAAGGGAGCGGACGATGGGTCGACGAGGGCGCGTAGCGCCGTCGCAACGGGTGCGGATGGCAGATGTCGCGGAAGCCGCCGGTGTCTCCCGGGCCACGGTGTCCAGAGTGCTCAGCCACGATCCCGCCGTTGTCGAGGCCACCGCCGCAGTTGTCCGGGAGGCGATCGAGCGGCTGGGTTACCGGCCGAATCGGGCGGCCCAGGCGCTCATGGGCGCGAGCAGGACCCTCGGCGTCATCTTCGGCGAGCCACCGGACCGGGCAAGCGCGTTGCTGTTGCGCGGTATCAACGAGGCCGCGACCTCGAAGGGGTACGCGCTCACGGTCGCGATCGCCACAGACGCGGGCGGCGAGGAGCTGCGACGGGGCCTCAACACAATGGTCGAGCAGTCGGCGGCCGCGGTCATGGTGCTGCCGGCGACCAGGCTCAACGCAGACGTGCTGGCGGCGGCGGACGTACCCTTCCCGATCATCAGCACCACCGATCTGGGACCAGGCTCGCCGTGCTCGGTTGCCGCACTGGATGAGCTGGGCGCCGTCGACGCCGTGGTGGGGCATCTGCAGGAGATCGGCAGGAACCGGATCCTGCACATCGGAGCCCGCCACGAGACGCTGGTGTCACAGTTCCGGCGCGGCGGCTGGCAGGCGCGTGTCGACGAGGCCGATCTCTTCGAGATGGCCGACGAGTGGAGTGCTCGCGGAGGCTACGAGGCCCTGCACCGGGCGGTGGCGCGCGGTGCTCGTCCGGACGCAGTCTTCGCTGCCAGTGACGAGATGGCGCTCGGCGCCATGTCCGCGGCGGGCGAGCTCGGTCTGCGGGTCCCGGAGGACCTGGCGGTCGCCGGATTCGGCGGGCTTCCGGTCACCGAGTTCTACGGCCCCGGGCTCACGACCGTAGCCACGGCGCCCCAGGAGCGCGGCGCCTTGGCCTTTGAGGAATGCATGCGGCGGCTGTCGGAGCCGGACAGCCCGCCGGCACACCGGCTGCTCGAGGGCGAACTGGTAATGCGGCCATCCACCGTTCCGGCGGGCGGTTCGCCCGGGGTGTCCGGCCTCTAGTCCGGACCCGGGATCGGCGCCCGCCCCGGCGTTTGACCACGCGGTGGCCGCAGTCGCCAGGGCATCGCCGTGGACCGCCGGCTGAGGCGACGTTTGACAGTCCGTCCGGGTGCCCGTTAAGTTGCACGCGACCCGCGATGATCGCGCGTTCATTGGCATAGACACTTATGTTCTTCACAGGCAATGGAGCTGTTGTACGCGTGAATTCCACCAAACGGGCGGCCCGGCTGCGGCGCAGCGCCCCCTTGCTGGCGCTGGCGGCACCGGGTGTGCTGCTCCTGCTGGCCTTCCAGTACTACCCCCTCGTCGGCAACGTCATCGCCTTCAAGGACTATCTGCCGTTCGTCGGGGTCTGGGAGAGTCCATGGGTCGGCCTGGAGAACTTCGAGCTGATCGCGCGCGGTGACCGCCGGTTCGTCAATGCGCTCACGAACACCCTGATCATCACGCTCGTGCAGGTGCTCCTGGTCTTCCCGGTGCCGATCGCGCTGGCCCTCGCGCTGAACTCGATGGTCTCGGATCGGATCAAGCGGATCGTCCAGTCGGTGCTGTACCTGCCCCACTTCCTGTCCTGGGTGATCGTCGTGGCGGTCTTCCAGCAGTTCCTCGGCGGTGCCGGGATGCTCAACAACTTCCTACGCGCCAACGGACTCGACACGTTCTCGCTCATCGGCAACGCCGATCTGTTCATCCCGCTGGTGACCAGCCAGCTGATCTGGAAGGACGCCGGCTGGGCCACGATCCTGTTCCTGGCGGTGCTCTCCCAGGTCGACACTTCGCTGTACGAGGCGAGCACGATGGACGGCGCCGGACGGTTCCGGCAGATGTGGCACATCACCCTGCCGGCGCTCAAGGGGATCGTGATCCTGCTCCTGATCCTGCGCCTGGGCGACGCGTTGAGCGTCGGCTTCGAGCAGATCATCCTGCAGCAGCCGGCCGTGGGCATCGAGGCCTCCGAGGTGCTGGATACCTACGTCTACAACGCGGGCATCGTGGATGGCAGCTGGAGTGAGGCGACGGCGGTCGGCCTGGTCAAGGGCGTCGTGTCGGTCCTGCTGGTGCTGGGTGCGAACAAGCTCGCGCACCTCTTCGGGGAGGACGGGCTGTACCGATCATGACGAACTCAACACGCAACGTCCGGCGCAGCACCCTCATCAACGGTCAGCAGCGTCCGTCACCCGTCTCCAGCGTGGTCAAACTGCTCGTATTCGCGATCGCGTGCACGCTCGTGGTGCTTCCGTTCGCCGCGATCATCGCCACGTCACTGGCACCGTCGGCGCAGGTGACTGCGGCGGGCGGGATGGTGCTCTGGCCCGAGCGGCTCGACATCTCCGCATATCAGGCGATCCTGTCCGGTGGCGTGGTCACCCGCGCGCTCGGCGTCAGCGGCATCATCACGATCCTCGGAGCGGTCCTGTCGCTGACGGTCTCCTCGATGCTCGCCTACGCGCTGACCAGGTCCGCGCTGCCGGGGCGCCGAGCGATCACGTTGCTGCTGATCTTCAGCCTGTTCTTCAACCCGGGCATCATCCCGATGTACCTCGCGGTACAGCAGTTCGGTCTGCTCGACAGTCTCGCCGCGCTCATCGTGCCGACCTGCCTCAACGCGTTCAACGTGATCGTGCTGCGCGCGTTCTTCGGCAACCTGCCCAAGGACGTCCTCGAGGCAGCCGAGATCGACGGGGCCGGCGAGGTGACCATGCTCGCCCGCATCGTCCTGCCGCTGTCGAAGGCAGCGCTGGCCGTCATCGGCCTCTTCTACGCCGTCGGGTACTGGAACTCCTTCTTCTCGGCGCTGCTGTACATCAATGACCCCAAGTTGTGGCCGCTGCAACTGGTGCTGCGGTCCTACGTCACCAACGACAACCAGATCGGCACCGCGGACGTCGCGTCCGGGATCCTCCCGGCCCAGGTGACCATGCAGATGGCGATCCTGGTGGTCTCGATCGTGCCGATCGTCTGCGTGTATCCGTTCCTGCAGCGCCACTTCGCCAAGGGCGCGCTCACGGGTGCCGTCAAGGGCTGACGCCGGCAATCGACGCACCCCCCAGTTCTCAGTCCCACACCACACACCATGGAAGGACGGACCCATGTCCGCGCACCCCCGTCACCCCTCCCGTCGAGCCGTCCTCACGACCGGTCTCGGGATCGCCGCACTGGCCGGCATCTCGGCCTGCTCGAGCGACTCCGACGGTGACAGCAGCACCAGCCAGGGCGGCTCGGGCGGCGGCTCGGCGGCTGCCTTGCCGGCCTACATCCCGTACGAGGGCGTCGAAGCCGATCTCCCCGTGCAGGACGGACGCACGTCGAGCGGCTTCTTCGCCTACCCGGCCGGCCCGGCCACGATCTCGACGGGCACCCCCGGCGACGGCGAGCCCATCACGGCGATGGGGCCGACCTCGTTCGCGCTTCCACCCGCCATGGACCAGAACGCGTTCTGGCAGGAGATGAACGAACGGCTCGGCTCGGAACTGCACATCACGTTGACCCCGGGCGGTGAGTACGACGCCAAGTTCGCGACCACGGTTGCCGGGCGCGCGCTGCCGGACTTCTTCCACGTGGGCTCGACCCAGTCCCTGCCGCAGTTCATGGCCTCCGAGGCAGCCGACCTCACCGACTTCCTCAGCGGCGACGCCATCGCGGACTACCCCGGCCTGGCGAACATCCCCACCGCGTCGTGGCAGGACTGCATCTTCGACGGCCGGATCCGCGCCATCCCGATCCAGCGCGGCTTGGTGAACCTGCCGACGCTCTTCGCCCGCCAGGACCTGCTGGAGGCCGCCGGCATCACCGCGACACCACAGAACTTCGAGGAGCTCAGCGACATCTCGAAGGAGCTCACTGGCGGGAACACGTGGGCCTGGGGGAGTCTGCCACTGGCCTACGCGCGTGCCACGGTGGACGTGCCGAGCTACTGGATGATCGTCGACGGCACGTTCACCAGCACCCTCGGCGACGAGCGGCACGAGCAGGCGCTGGAGGCCGTGCGCGCCCTCCAGGATGCGGGCGTGGTCAACCCGGATGCGGCGTCCGCACCGACGTCGACGAGGAAGGACTGGTTCGGTGCCGGCAGGTCGATCTTCCACGAGGACTCCTTCATCGCCTGGTTCAGCCTGTACGTCCAGCACGGCTCCGTGCCGGGGCTGAACATCCAGGCCCTACCGGTCATCGGGTTCGACGGCGGCACCGGGACCCAGTTCGTGCCGAACCCGAACTACGGGATCACCGCGATCAGTGCGGGCTCGGCCGACCGGGCCGAGACCCTGCTGCGGGTGGCCGACTACCTCGCGGCCCCGTTCGGCACCGAGGAGTACCTGTTCTGCAAGTTCGGCATCGACGGCGTCAACTTCGAGCTCGAAGGCTCGGACCCGGTGCCGACGGATGCCGCGAGCGAGGTGAACATCGGGTCCCTCTACATCGCCGACGCCGCGCGGGTGATCTATGCGCCCAACCGCGAGGCCGTGGTGCAGGCTGCATGGGACCAGCAGAACCGGGTCACCGAGAAGTCGTTCCAGGACCCGACGCTCGGGCTGTACTCCGAGACGGCCAGCCGCAAGCTCGCGTCCCTCGAGGGCGCACTGGGGGACGCCGAGCTGGACATCATGCTCGGGCGCCGCCCGGTCAGCGACTGGAGCGCCGCCGTCGAGGAGTTCAATGCCGGCGGCGGGGCGGACATCCTCGCCGAGTACCAGGCGGCGTACGACGAGCTGCAGGGGTGACCGCCCGATGAACGTGACGGCGCAGCGTGCCAACCACACGCGCGAGGACGGCATCGGAGGGCAGCAGGCGCGGATCGTGGCGTACCTCGGCGCCTGGCTGCACGCGATGGAGCCGTGGTGGACCGATGGCCCGGACGGCACCGGCTGGTTCGGTTCCGGCTACAACCACTGGGGCTCGCAGACGAACCTCAAGTACGCGTCGGCGGCAGCCGTCGTCGCGGTCCACCACGAGGATCCCGCGACCAGGGAGTTGGCCCTCCGGCGGGCGGAGGCCAGCTACCGGTTCGCCTGGGACTCGCACCTGTCGGGCACCGGGGCCTGCACGGACGGCACGCAATGGGGGCACACCTGGATCAGCGCGCTCGGCATCGAGCGTGCCTGGTTCGGCGTGGATCTCCTGCGCGGGCGAACCGGGACGAGCCTGGACGCCGGTGCGCGGTCCGTGCTCGTGAGTGAGTCGGAGTGGCTCAGCACCGACTACCGGCGCGGTGCGGAACCGGGTGTCAAGGCCGGCCTCTGGAACGCCGCCGGTCGCAACGATCCGGAGTCGAACCTCTGGAACGGTGCCTTGCTGTGGCGCACCGCCACGCGCTGGCCCGATGAGGAGAACGCTCCGCGCTTCCGCGAGGTGGCCCTGCGGTTCCTGGCGAACGGCGTGTCCCTTGCGGCCGACGCCACCGACGAGACGATGTACGACGGGCAGCCGCTTCGGGACCGGCACCTGGGTGCCAACTTCTTCGACTCGATGGCGCTGGACCATCACGGCTACCTCAACGCGGGCTACATGGCCATCTGCACCAGTCAGGCCGCCCTGCTGCACTTCGACCAAGTGCGTGCCGGCCTGCCCGTGCCCGAGTTGCTGCACCTGCATCAGGACGTGCTCTGGGAGCGGCTGAGTTCATGCGTCACGCCGGACGGCAGACTCATCCGGATCGGCGGCGACAGTCGAGTCCGGTATGCGTACTGCCAGGAGTACGTGCCCGTCGGCGCGCTCTACGCCGAGCACCACCTCGGCGACGCCGGGGCCGCCGACCTGGTCACGGCCTACCTGGGCATGGTCGATGCCGAACGTAGCGAGAGCGGCGCCTTCTACGACCGGCGACTCGATCACCTCGCCCGGGAGCGCCCGTACTACTACGTGCGGCTCGAGTCGGACCGGGCCAACGCCCTGGCGGTCATTGCGGCCAATCTCGATGGCGCGCGCACGATGGCAGCCGATCCGCCGGCCCAGGACGCGGTCGCGGAGCAGTCGCCGGACCCTCTGGTGCCCGCGGACGCTCCGGAACGCTCGGACGCCTGGCACGACGACGAACACGGAGTACTGGCCAGCCGGGGTGCGCGGCGGTTCGCCTCACACAGCTGGCGTGCGTTCACTACGACCCAGGGCCTGTGCCTGCCGGTCGAGCAGGGCGACCTCGCGGAATACCACCTCAACCTCGCCCCGCAGCTCAGTTTCGAGGGCGCCCAGGCGGCACTCGGCGAGTACACCTCCGGCAAGCCGTCCCGGCGGGTCCTGGACTACTGGCAGGGCAGTTTCGCCGGCGGCTTCGCGACCGTCGGTCAGGTGGCCGAGGGCGTCGAACTCTCGATCGGCGAGGGCTGGAGCGGCGGGCCCGGGGCCGAGAGCATCATCGCGATGGTCGCCCTCCCCGACGACGCCACGGTACTGGGCCTCCAGATCGTCACCACGCCGGACTGGTACGTCGGGCTGCTCGGCGGTCACGGGCTGAACCTGGGCATCCCGAACGACGCCTACAACGCGCACCAGCGGGTGCTGCGAACACAGCACGAGACCATCGACCTCGAGGGCCCGGCCGCCGAGGACTCGCTGCGCGATCTGGGACCCCAGGTCTGTGTGGACGGTCGGCTCACCGTTCGGTCCCTGGACGCGCAGCCCGTGCAGTTGCTGCGCCGGCCGACACCCCATGGAGGTCCCGCGCTGCGCTCGCTGGGCGTCGAGACCCTTGCGATCGGCGCGTTCGGCGGTCCGGCCTACGTACCGCCGCGGACGCGGATCGTCGACGCCGCGTATCTTGTCCACGTCGAGGACGCTGGTCCGCAGTCGTCGATGCCGGACTGCGTTGCGGTGCCGGCGACCGGCGGAGCCCGGGCATGGCGGGTGCAGAGCCAGGACCTGCGGACGTGGACGGTCGTGGTGAACCCCACCGATATCGAGGCGCTGGTCGAGGTGCCGGAGGGCGGGGGCCGGGAGCTCACCACGGGCATGCGCACATCGGGCTCGCTCACCGTTGCACCGCTCCGGGCCCGGGTCATCGAGCACACGAGCTGACCCGGGAGGGGACGGTGGACGAGCGGCCGCCGTACGCACTCAGCCTGGAGTACCGTCGAACGGATGAGTGATCTGCAGTGCGCGGCGGTGGTGCTGGTGGCGCGGCATGGGCAGGCCTATGAGCCGGAGCCCGGGACGGACGGCGACCTCGGCCTCACCCCCGACGGCGTCGCCCAGGCCCGCGCCCTCGCCGCGTCGCTGCGGGACCGCAGGGTGGCCGGGCTGTTCACGAGCACCCTGCGCCGGGCGGTCGAGACCGGCGCCGTCGTCGGTGCGGAGCTCGGGCTGAAGCCCGAGGCGCTGCCAGGTCTGGTCGAGTTCGACCTCGGTCCGGACGCCGTGACGCCCGACGGCGAAGCCCGGGCACTGCAGGTGATGCGCCGCTGGGTGGATGGTGACCTCGGCGCCGCCCTGCCGGGCGGGGAGTCCGGCGCGCAGGTCGTGACTCGGTTCGCCGGCGCGGCGGAGGAGATCGCCGACCGGTTCCGCGGCGAGACGGTGCTGGTGATCAGTCACGGCGGTGCGATGTCGCTCGTGCTGCCGCACCTCGCGGCCGCGGAGCCGGGGATGACCGCCGCGCGGTGGATCCCGCCGTGCGGCGTCGCCGAGGTGCACGTGGACGCGGATGGCTGGTCGCTGAAGACGTGGCCCGGTAGCACCGACGTGACGCTCGCCGGCCACTGAGCACGTACCCAGCCCCTTTACAACGTTGGAGTAGTTCGCTAGACAAGACGCAGGCGCCACATCATCGAAGCTGTCGCGGTCCGAAAGGTTGACACCCATGCGTCCCACCCTCCGTGCGGTCCTTGCCGCTGCCGCAAGCCTGTGCCTGCTCGGCTCGGGGCTCCAGGCCGCGACGGCCGACCCGGCCCCGTCGTCGTCGAGCCCGCCGGCTGCGACCGTGACGAACCCGATCTCGGACGAGTTCTCCGACACCTACGCCGATCCCGCGATCATCCGTGGCAAGGACGGCTACTGGTACATGTACGCGACGAGCGACCCGCTCACCGAGGCGCCGAGCCCGTTCGGACTGATGCACATCGCGCGGAGCCAGGACTTCTCCAGCTGGGAGTATCTGGGCACGGTGTTCGACGACGAGACCCGGCCCGACTGGGCGACGTCGGGATCGTTCCTGTGGGCACCGGACATCCGGTACGTGGCCGGGCAGTACGTCCTCTACTACACCGTGACGGACACGGTGGCAGACCCAGGCGGGTCGAACTATGCGATCGGCGCCGCTACCGCACCCACCCCGGCCGGACCCTGGACCGACTCCGGCGCCGCCGTCGTCGAGCCCCGGCCCGACGGCGGTGGCGGCTACTTCAACACCATCGACCCCGCGCTGTTCGTCGACGACGATGGTGTCCGGTACCTGTACTTCGGCGGGTACCACGGCGGCCTGTGGGTCACCGAGCTCGACGAGAGTGGGCTGACGGCGGTCGGTGCGGCCACCCGGGTGGCGCGGCCCGATCGTTACGAGGGCTCGTTCGTGGTGAAGCGGGACGGCTACTACTACCTCACCGCGTCGTCCGCGAACTGCTGCGCCGGCCCGGTGACCGGGTACAGCGTGTACGCGGGCCGGTCCACCTCACCGCTCGGCCCGTTCGTCGACCACGAGGGTGTCTCGCTGCTCGACTCCCGGGTGGGCGGCACGCAGGTCCTCGCCCAGAACGGCAACTCCATCATCGGGGTGGGGCACCATGCGATCTTCACCGACACCAGCGGTCAGGACTGGATCCTCTATCACGGCATCGAGCGGGACGATGCCTGGCTCGATGCGCCCGGTGGTATCAACGAGCGGCCCACGTTCGTCGACAGACTGGACTGGATCGATGGCTGGCCGGTCGCGAACGCCGGTGCCGGACCGACGCAGGGATCGTTGACCGGACCGGTGACCGGATCGGCACTCGGGATCGACCAGGGGGACCCGGCCGCGAACGAGGCCCTGCGGGTCACCTCGGGAACCTGGCGGGCGGCGGTCGAGGACCTCAACGACGCGGCCGGGGTGGGTGTGCTCGACCCGCTCGGGGGCACCGCGAGCGTGGTCTCGAACCGACCGGCCCCGAGCGACGTGCGCGTTGAGGCGGACGTCCGCTTCCTCGGCGACGCCCGGACGTTCGCTGTCGAACTGGCGCACGCCGGACGCAACGCGATCGTGGTCACGGTCGACCGGACGACCGGAGAGCTCCGTGCGGAGGTGACGCAGGGTCAACACACCACCGTCGAGGTGGCCCCATTGACGAACCTGTTCACCCCGGACGCCTTCACGTCGCTGACCGTAGAGGTGCGCGACGGCGTCCTGCACACGGTCCTGTCCGAGAGCCGTCTCGGCGACGTGCTCGCCGAGGTGGCGGTCGACCTGCCGCGTGGCGCGCAGAAGCAGCGACCCGTCGAGTTGGTGGCCACCGGCGGTGCCGTGCAGGTGGACAACCTCAGTGTGGTCGCGGCGCACACCCCGGTGACCGAGCGGGTCGCCGAGCCCCAACCCGGCTCCGTGCTCTTCGCCGAGGAGTTCGAGGGTGACCTGCAGCCCGGCTGGGAGTGGGTGCGCCCCACGCAGACCACGGTGACCGACACCCAGCTCCAGTGGCCGCTCGAGTCGGTCGATATCGTCGGCGAGGGCAACACGGGAGCCCTCCTGCTCCGGGACGCACCGGAGGGTGAGTGGATCATGCAGACCCGTGTGACCCTCGACCTCGGCGTGGACACGATCCGCAACTACCAGCAGGCCGGGCTGATCGTCCGCAACACCGACGACGACTTCCTCCGGCTGGGCACGGTGGCGATCTGGAGCAGCCGGCAGGCGGAGTTCGGCAAGGAACTCGTGGAGGACGGGCGGTTCAACTGGGGAGCCCATCTCGGCGGGCCCGTCGCGCCGACGATGTGGCTGCAGCTGCACCACACCGTCGATCCGACCACCGGCGACCTGCTCTACCGCTCGGCGACGTCACGCGATGGCGAGACCTGGCGATGGGGAGCGACGTGGACGCTGCCGGCCGGATCCGACCCTCAGATCGGGCTGTACGCCGGCGGCGGCGCTACCCCGTCGGCGGTCGCCACGTTCGACCACGTCCGTGTGTTCGAGGCTCAGTGAGCGCCCGTGACACCGTGGCCTTCACGAACCCCGTCCACGACCGGAACTTCCCGACCCGTTCGTGCTGGAGGTGGACGGTCGGTGGTACGGCTACGCCACCGAGGGCGAGGTCGGCACGCTTCCGATCCTGCGATCGGATGACCTGATCACCTGGGAGGTGGTGGGCGAGGGCATGCCGAGACCGGCTCCATGGTCCGTCGCCGGACGCCACTGGGCTCCTGAGATCGCGGCGTTCGGCTCCGACCGCTACGTGGCCTACTACACCGCGATGGAGCGGGTGACCCGGAACCAGTGCATCGGGATCGCCGTCGCCGCCTCACCCGAGGGGCCTTTCGAAGACACCGCCGAGGTGCCGTTCATCGGTCAGCACGACGAGGGTGGATCGATCGACGCGAGCCCGTTCACCGACGTCGACGGCACCCGGTACCTGCTGTGGAAGAACGACGGCAACCACATCGGCATCGACAGCTGGCTGTACCTCCAGCAGTTGTCCCCCGACGGGCTCGAACTCGTCGGGGAGCCACGCAGGCTTCTCACGCATGACCAGACCTGGGAGGGCCACCTCGTCGAAGGGCCCTCCCTGTGGATCCATGACGGCAAGTACATCCTCTTCTACTCGGCGAACGACTACGCGTCAGCCGACTACGGCGTGGGCTACGCCGTCGCGGACGACGTGCTCGGGCCGTACACGAAACCGTCCGATGAGCCCCTCATGCGCAGTACGGACGCCGCCGCGGGGCCCGGGCACGGGATGGTCGTCGAGACCGGTGGGCGCACCTGGTACGTCCACCACGCGTGGCCACCGGACGCAGTCGGCGCCCAGGCGCCGGGGCGCACGATGTGGCTCACCGAGCTCACGTGGCCGGACGGCGTTCCGATCCTCGACGGTCCCCGAGCACGTGTGGAGACTGCTTCCGCGGACGTGTGACGTCACTGGGGCGCTTCCGCGGAAGCACCGTCCGGCCCCGGAACACCGGCCTCGTAGGGCAGTCTGCGTCGGTCCGGTGACCGTTCGTCTTCCACTAGTGTGTGACACACAGTATAGTGTGAGGCATGGGCGAGGACGAGATCGAGGCGGGCCACCGGCAGGAGCTGCGGCGTGGCACCGTCGGCCTCGCGTGCCTGCTCCGGTTGCGCACTCCCGACTACGGCTACGCGCTGCTCGAGTCACTGGGTGCCGACGGCATCGACGTCGACGCGAACACGCTCTATCCGTTGCTTCGCCGGCTCGAGAAGCAGGGCCTGGTCACGAGCGAGTGGAGCACGGGGGAGGCGCGGCCTCGCAAGTTCTATCGCACCTCGCACGAAGGGGACCGGCTCGCCCGGGTCCTCACCGACGACTGGCACCGACTGGACGCCGCGCTGCGCGGCCTGATCGAACGAGGGGAATCATGACAACACCGACACTCACCGACCGTTATCTCTTCGCTGCCGCGCGTAGCGTCCCGGAGACGCAGCGCACCGAGTTCCGCAGCGAGCTCGCCGAGCGGATCGGGGACTCGATCGATGCGAAGGTGGACGCCGGGGCGGACCGCGAGGCGGCGGAGCTGGACGTGCTGACCGAGCTCGGCAACCCTGACGCACTCGCGGCCGCCTACGCCGACCGGCCGCTGCAACTCATCGGCCCGGCCCACTACCTCCTCTGGAAGCGCCTGCTGCGGCTGCTGCTCGCGATCGTGCTGCCGTGCGTCGCATTCGCCTACGTGCTGGGGCAGTTGATCTCCGGTGCCGGCATCGGGGAGATCTACGGCGGCACGGTCGTGGTGCTGATCAACGTCACGGTGCACCTTGCCTTCTGGACGACGGCGGTGTTCGCCTTCATCGACCGGGTCAGCGGCGGTAAGTCCGTCCTCGAGTGGAAGCCGGAGGAACTTCCGGTCGTGGTCGAGCCGCCGCGCAACCAGCTTCGCCTCGACGTCGTGAGCAACCTCGTGCTGATCGTGCTCACCGCGCTGGTGATCCTCGTCGGGCCCGGGCTGATCCCGTCGCCGGACGGCGCGGGTCCGGTGCCGTTCTTCGAGCCCGCGACCTGGGCCTGGCTCCAGTGGTACCTGCTGGCGGTGCTGGTGGCCCAGTTGGTGTTCTGGCTCCTGCTCCTGCGGCACGGGCGCTGGTCCTACCGGTTCGTCTTCGCAAGCCTGGTGCTCGCCGCCGCGGCGGCGCTGCCGATCGCGGCGACGCTGGCCGGCGGAACACTGGTGAATCCCGAGTTCCTGGCGCGCACCGACTGGACGGACGCGGTGGAGCAACTCGGCTCACAGGGTCCCGTTGCGTCGGTCCTCGCGGTCAGCGTCGTCGCGGTCGCGGCGGTCTGGCCGATCGACGGCTTCGTCAAGGCCCGCCGGGCCAGGCAGGAAGAGATCGCCCGGTAGGCACGCGCGCCGCGGGGCGGCCTGTGGATAACCGGCGCAGGAAGCGTGACGCCGGTGTTTCCTTGGACGCATGAGCGGCACAGTGCCGGAGATCCCGGGCTACCAGATCACGGGACCGCTCGGCTTCGGGGCGCCTTCGCGGGTGTGGGCGGCCCGCGAGGCACCGGCGCGTGGCGCACGCGCGGTGGCGATCCGGGTGTCCGAACCGGTCGACGAGGACCGCGCGAGAGCCCGACGGCGTCGGCTCGGTGCGCTCGGAGGTCTCGACCATCCGGGGCTGGCTCGGGTACTCGCGGTGCATGAGCGCGAGGACGGGCGCTGCGCCGTGGTCCAGGAACTGATCGACGGTCCCACCCTGGCGACGGTCCGCGCCGGGCGGCACGGCCTCGACCTGGCCGAGACGCTCGGCCTGGTGGCCGCGCTGGCCGACGCGGTGAGCGCACTGCACGCCGCCGGGGTGGTGCACGGCGACATCTCACCCGCGAACATCCTGCTGAGAACGCCCCCGCCGGGCCCGAAGGACACGAGGGCGCGGTCGGCCGAGCAACGGCAACCTCCCCATCCGCCGGTCGGCGCACCAGAGCTGCCGGACCCGGACCCGGGCGCGGTCCGGCCCGTGCTGGTCGACCTGCTCGGCGGAACGGGAACCGACGCCGGCACGGAGGGGTTCCGCGCACCCGAGCTCGTGGCGGGGCAGGAGGCGTCCGCGTCGGCGGACCTCTACAGCATCGGCGCGGTCGCCCGGTGGGCGGTGGCGGACGCGGAACGACCGGCGCTGCGCGAGATCCTCGGGGAGCTCACCGCGCGCGAGCCCCGGCGGCGGCCGTCCCTCGCGGACGTCCGGGCCTGGCTCGCCGAGTACGACGTCGCTCCGGTGCGCCTGCCGGACGCGCGCACCCTGGCCGGCGCCAGCCTGCGTGAGCACGCCAGACGGGAGGAGACGATCCGCCGGCCGGTCCGCCGTCCGCGCGGCCGGGCCCGCCACCGACGATCCCGGCGGTGGCGCGTGGTGGCCTGCGCGGCGATGATGCTCGGCGCCCTCGTGGGCGCCGCTTCCCTCAACGGGTGGGGACCGGTCGCAGCGGACCCGCAGGGCTCCGGCGAGCCGCACGGGACCCAGGACCCGACCGGCCGGCCGGGTACGTCGGCGGTCACCGCCGTACCAGCAGCGGTGCCGGCTCTCACCGCGGCGCGGGACGTGGCGCTCGCGGCGGGCGACGCGCAGGCGCTGGCGGCCGTGAGCGTGCCCGGCTCGCCCGCCGCGGCGGCGGACGCCGAGCTCCTGGCGGCGCTCGCGACGGCCGGCGTCACGTTGTCCGGACTCGCCACGGCCGTGACGGACGTCGAAGTGGTGAGCCAGGTAGGGGACGAGGCCGTGGTGCGGGCCGTCCTGACCCAGGGCGAACACCAGCGCACCGCGGCCGCACGTGCGGACGTGACGACCATTGCGGCCCTTCCCCCGCGATGCGTGGAGTTCACGCTCGCACTCGTCGAACCGGACTGGTTGACCGCGGATGTGGCCGAGTGCGCGCCCTGACCCGGCCGCGCGGCCGCTCACCCACCTGGGTGAACCTCAGGCGTGCCGTTCCCTCGCCAGGGGGAGGGCACCTCATGGGCCGCACGTCAGGCTGGTTCCCATGGACCACACATCGCAGGCAGCCAGGACCCGGCCCCGGGTCGTCATCATCGGTTCGGGCTTCGGCGGGTTGTTCGCCGCACGTGCGCTGGGACGCGCCGACGTGGACGTCTCGCTGATCGCGAGGACCGGTCACCACCTCTTCCAGCCCCTGCTCTACCAGGTAGCCACCGGCATCCTCTCGCCCGGCGAGATCGCCCCGGCAACCCGGGAAGTGCTGTCCCGGCAACGCAACACGCAGGTGATCCTCGGCGAGGTCGGCGACATCGACCTGGACCGTCGGACGGTCACGGCCAGCACGCTGGGGCGCACGCACCGCCACGGCTACGACCACCTGATCGTTGCGGCCGGCACCGACCAGTCCTGGTTCGGCAACCCGCAGTTCGCCGAGTTCGCGCCCGGCCTCAAGAGCATCGACGACGCCCTGGAACTGCGCGGACGCATCTTCGGTGCGTTCGAGCTGGCCGAACTGGCCGCGGCGCAGGGCCGGCACGAGGACGTGGCACGCCTGATGACGTTCGTGGTGGTGGGCGCCGGGGCCACCGGGGTGGAGATGGCCGGGCAGCTCGCCGAACTGTCCAGACGGACGCTACGCCGGGAGTTCCGGCACATCGATCCGGCGACGTCCCGGGTGATCCTTGTCGACGTCGCCCCAGCTGTTCTCGGCTCGTTCCATCCGCGACTGCAGGCGAGCTCGCACGCTGCGCTGGCCCGGATCGGGATCGAGGTGCGACTGTCCACCGCCGTCATCGGCGTCGACGCCGACGGACTCGATCTCGAAGGGCCCGACGGCGAACCTACGCGGGTCGAGGCGGCCACCTTGGTCTGGGCGGCCGGTGTGGCGGCGAACCCGCTCGCCGGGCACCTCGCCGATCAGGTCGGCCTGCGGGTGGACCGGCAGGGCCGGATCCCGGTGGAGGCGGACCTGACGCTGCCCGGGCACCCGGAGGTCCACGTGATCGGGGACATGATCGCCCTGGACAACCTGCCCGGGGTGGCGCAGGTCGCCATCCAGGGCGCCCGGCACGCGGCCGCCGAGATCCGCAGGACCCACCGCGGGGAGCCCACCGGCCGCGCCTTCCGCTACCACGACAAGGGCAGCATGGCCACGATCTCCAGGTTCCGTGCGATCACCCAGATGGGACGGATCCGGCTCACCGGCTTCATCGCCTGGTTGGCCTGGCTCGCGGTGCACCTGGTGTACATCATCGGATTCAAGTCCCAGGTGACGACGCTGCTGCACTGGGTGGTCAGCTTCGTCGGCCGGGGCCGGTCCGAACGGACCGTCACCGAGCAGCAGGTGTTCGCCCGCCGAGCCCTGGAACGCTCCCGTCGCTGACCCTCGAGCCGGCCCGGTGGGTCACCCGTACAGGTATTGCGCGGCGGACTCCGGGCTCGGGTGCGCGAACTCGAAGCCATCCGCCTGCAGTACCCCGGGCAGCACCCGCTGCGACTGCAGCAGCTCCCCGGCGAACTCCCCGAGGGCGATGCGTAGCGCGAACGCCGGCACCGGCACCACGGCCGGCCGGTGCAGCGCGGCCGCGAGGGTCCGGGTGAGGTCGGCGTTGCGGGCGGGCTCGGGGGCGGTCAGGTTCACCGGGCCGGTGACGTCGGAGTCGAGCAGGTGCACGATCGCGCCCACCTGGTCGGCGAGCGTGATCCACGGCCACCACTGGCGCCCCGATCCCATCGGTCCGGCCAGGCCGATCCGGAGCAGCAGGTTCAGCCGGCCGATGGCGCCACCGGTGCGGCTGAGCACGATCCCGGAGCGCACGACGGCGACCGGCAGACCGGCGTCGACAGCGGGCTGGGTGGCTGCCTCCCAGGAGCGGCACAGCCCGGACAGGAACGTGGTCCCCGCGGGGTGGTCCTCGCGGACGACGGCCTCGCCGGTGTCCCCGTAGAACCCGACGGCGGAGGCCTGGATCAGCCGGATCGGCTCGTCGCGCCTGCTGATCCGGGTGGCGATCAGCGACGTACCCGCCACGCGCGAACTGATCAGGTGCGCCTTGCGGGCCGGAGTCCAGCGGCGCTCACCCACGCCGGCGCCACCGAGGTTCACGACCCGGGCGACGCCGTCGAACACCTCGTCCGGCAACAGCCCGGAGTCCGGATCCCACCGGACCTCGCCCGGCGCCCGTGGCTCGCGGCGCACGAGTACTCGCACCTCGCGCCCCTGTGCCCGCAGGGTGTCGGCCAGCGCCGTCCCGATCAGCCCGGACGCCCCGGCCAGCACGACAGCGCTCACGTCCGCCCCTTCCTCCGTTCGATGCACCATGTCACGCCAAGGCGCCGACCGCCTCGCGACCGGGCCGCTGCTGACGCGGGAACCGCGCCGAACCCCACCACGACGAGACGGCGGCCGTCCCGCGAAGGGGACGGCCGCCGTCGGGCGTTGCTCGTTGACGCGAGGTGGGTCAGAGGCCCAGGTCGGCCTCGAACGCACCCTCCTCGAGCCGGCCCTTCATCGACATGAGGAACCGGGCCGCGTCCGCGCCGTCCACCAGGCGGTGGTCGTAGGACAGTGCCAGGTAGACCATCGAGCGGACCGCGATGACCTCGGCGCCGTCCGCGTCGGCGACCACCACGGGGCGCTTGACGATCGTGCCGACACCGAGGATGCCGACCTGCGGCTGGAGCAGGATCGGGGTGTCGAACAGGGCGCCACCGCCGCCGGTGTTGGTGATCGTGAAGGTGCCGCCGGACAACTCGTCCGGGGTGACCTTGTTCGCCCGGGTGCGGGCGGCCAGGTCGGCGATCTTGCGCGCGATGCCGGCGATGTTGAGGTCACCGGCCTCCTTGATCACCGGGACCACCAGGCCACGCTCGGTGTCCACGGCGAGGCCGATGTTCTCCGAGCCGTGGTAGACGATCTCCTCGCCGTCGATGCTGGCGTTGAGCTTCGGGAACTCCTTGAGAGCCTCCGTCGCCGCCAGCGTGAAGAACGGCAGGAACGTCAGCTTCGCACCCTCGCGGGCGGCGAAGTCGTTCTTGGCACGGGCGCGCAGGCGGGCCACCTTCGTGACGTCCACCTCGACCACGGTGGTCAGCTGGGCGGACACCTGCAGCGACTCGACCATCCGGGACGCGACGATCTTGCGCAGCCGCGACATCTTCTCCCGGGTGCCACGCAGCGGCGAGACCGCCGGCGTCGACTTCGCAGCCTGTGCGGCCGGAGCCGGGGCGGCAGCGGGAGCGGCGGCTGCGGCCGACTTCGCGGCGGCGGCCTTCTCCGCGGCCTCGGCGGCGGCGAGCACGTCCTGCTTGCGGATGCGGCCACCCACACCGGAACCGGTGACGGAGGACAGCTCCACACCCTTGTCCGCGGCGAGCTTGCGCACGAGCGGGGTCACGTAGGAGCCGGAACCCTCGTCGGACGACTCGGGCTTGGCGGGCTCCGGCTCGGCCTTGGCGGGCGCTGCAGCCGGGGTCGGAGCGGCCGGAGCCGGGGCGGGCGTCGGCGCCGCGGGTGCGGGCGACGCGGCGGCGGGCGCGGGCGACGGGGCCGCCGGGGCCTCGGCAGCCGGGGCCGGCTCGGGCGCCGGAGCGGCCTCGGGCTCGGGCGCCGCCGGTGCGGACGCAGCGGCGGGGGCCGCGGCACCGGAGCCGATGTACGCGAGCGTGGTGCCGACGTCGACGGTCTCGTCCTCGGCCACCAGGATCTCCAGGACCTTGCCGGCCACGGGGGAGGGGACCTCGGTGTCGACCTTGTCGGTGGAGACCTCGAGCAGGGGCTCGTCCACCTCGATGTCGTCGCCGACCTCCTTCAGCCACCGGGTCACGGTGCCCTCGGTCACGGACTCGCCCAGCGCGGGCAGGGTCACGGCCTCACGGTCGCCGGAACCAGCGTCGGAGGACTGTGCGGCCGGGGCCGGGGCCTCCTCGGCGGCCGCGTCGGCGGCGGCGGGTGCGGCTGTGGGCTCGGGGGCGGCGGCGGGCTCGGGGGCTGCCTCCGGCTCAGGGGCGGCCTCGGCCTGCGGCTCGGGGGCGGGCTCCGCGGCCGGCGCCTCCTCGGCAGCAGCTGCTGGGGCGTCACCCGACTCGCCGCCTCCGGAGCCGTCGCCGATGATCGCCAGGTCGGCGCCCACCTCGACGGTCTCGTCCTCGTCCACCAGGATCTTCTCGACCACACCGGCCACGGGGGAGGGCACCTCGGTGTCCACCTTGTCGGTGGAGACCTCGAGCAAAGGCTCGTCGACCTCGACCGTCTCACCGACGGCCTTGAGCCAACGGGTCACGGTGCCTTCGGTGACGCTCTCTCCGAGTGCGGGCATCTGCACGGACTGCGACATGACCGGGTGTCTCCTTCTTGGGTGGTCAGTTGTGGGAGTGCAAGGGCTTACCGGCCAGGGCCAACGCGGCCTCGCCCAGCGATTCGTTCTGTGTCGGGTGCGCGTGGATCAGCGAGGCGACATCTTCCGGGTACGCCTCCCAGTTCACGATGAGCTGGCCCTCGCCGATCTGCTCGCCCATCCGCGCGCCGAGCATGTGCACGCCGATGATGGGGCCGTCCTTCGCGCGGACCAGCTTCACGAAGCCGGTGGTCTTGAGGATCTGGCTGCGGCCGTTCCCGCCGAGGTTGTACTCGAGGACCTCGACGCCGTCCGCGCCGTGCTCCTCCTTGGCCTGCGCCTCGGTGAGCCCAACGGAGGCGACCTCCGGCTGGCAGTAGGTCACCCGAGGGATCCCGCTCTCGGTGATCGGCGCCGGGTCCAGCCCGGCGATCTGCTCGGCCACGAAGATGCCTTGCGCGAACCCGCGGTGCGCGAGCTGCAGCCCGGGGGTGATGTCCCCGACGGCGTAGATGTTGGCGACGCCGGTGTGCAGCTTGTCGTCGGTGAGGACGAAACCACGGTCGATCCGCAGCCCTTGCTCCTCGTACCCGAGGTTCGCCGTCGATGGCCCGCGGCCGACGGCCACGAGCAGGAGGTCCGCCTCATAGGTGGTGCCGTCCTCGAGGGTGACCTTCACGCCGTCGTCGGACCGCTCGACACCCGCGAACCGGACGCCGAGGGAGAACTTGATGCCGCGCTTCTTGAACGCACGCTCCAGGCCCTTGCTGAGCGCCTCGTCCTCTGCCGGGACCAGGTGGGGCAGCGCCTCGATGATCGTCACGTCCGCGCCGAAGGACTTCCAGACGCTCGCGAACTCGACGCCGATGACGCCGCCACCGAGCACGATCGCCGTCTTCGGAACCCAGTCCAGCGTCAGCGCCTCCTCGGAGGTGATGACGCGGCCACCGATCTCCAGCCCGGGCAGCGACTTCGCGTAGGAGCCGGTGGCGAGAACCACGTTGCGACCGGTGACCCGGCGCCCGTCCACCTCCACGGTGTCCGGGCCGACGAGGCGGCCGTATCCGTTGATCACCTCGATCTTGCGTGAGGAGACCAGGCCCTGCAGGCCCTTGTACAGGCGGGCCACCACGGAGTCGCGGTAGGAGTTCACGCCGTTGATGTCGATGCCCTCGAACGTCGAGTTGACGCCGAACTGCTCGCTCTCGCGGATCTCGTCGGCGAGCTCGCCGGCGTGCAGGAGCGCCTTCGTCGGGATGCAGCCGCGGTGCAGGCAGGTGCCCCCGACCTTGTCCGACTCGATCAGCGCAACCGACATGCCGAGCTCCGCGGCGCGCAGCGCGGCGGCATAGCCACCGCTGCCCGCACCCAGGATGACGACGTCGTAGGCCTCGCCTGGTGCTTGCGTCACGTGTGTCTCCTCGTCCACCGTGCCGGGGCTGCCATGCTTACCGGCTCCGTCCATCTTGGCACTGTCTTCCGCACTCACCCAACCGGGCCCACGACCGAGCCCGTGAGGTTGCTCACCTCAGGCCCCGGCCGCGTCCTCGAGGAGGCTCAGCAAGGTTCGCACGCCGACGCCGGTGCCGCCCTTGGGCACGTAGTGTCGCGGACCGCCCTCGTTGAACGACGGGCCCGCGATGTCCAGGTGCGCCCACGGCGTGCTCCCGGCGAACTCCTGGAGGAACAGCCCCGCCACGAGCATGCCGCCGTAGCGCTCGCCCATGTTCGCGAGGTCCGCCATCGGCGTCTTCATGGACGCGCGCAGCTCCTCCGGCAGCGGCATCGGCCAGAACTGCTCGCCGGACCGTTCGGCGGCACCGATGACCGCGCCGCGGACGTCGTCCGAGCCCATCACGGCGCTGACCTGGTTGCCGAGGGCGATCATCTGAGCGCCGGTCAGGGTCGCGATGTCGATGATCGCGTCCGGCTTCTCCTCGCCGGCCGCCACGATGGCGTCGGCGAGGACCAGACGGCCCTCGGCGTCGGTGTTCAGGACCTCGACGGTCTTGCCGCCGCGGATGGTGATCACGTCGGAGGGTCGCTGCGCCGTGCCCGACGGCATGTTCTCCGCCAGTGCGAGCCACCCGGTGACCTTGATCGGCAGGCCGAGCTCGGCGGCGGCGAGGACCGTGTTCAGCACGGCGGCGGCACCGGCCATGTCCGACTTCATCGTCTCCATGGACTTCGCGGGCTTGATGGACAGGCCGCCGGAGTCGAACGTGATGCCCTTGCCGACGAGCGCGTAGTGCTTCTTCACCCGTGCCGGGGCGTACGTGAGCTTGACCAGTCTCGGCGGCCGGACGGAGCCCTGCCCGACGCCGATCAGCCCGCCATAGCCACCCTCGCGCAGCGCGGCGTCATCGAGCACGGTGATCTTCACCTTGGTGCCCTTGACGGAGGCGCGTGCATGGTCGGCGAACGTCTGCGGGTACAGGTCGTTCGGGGCCGCATTGACCAGGTTCCGGGTGCCGTGCACCGCGGCGGCAAGCACCCGGGCGCGCACAACGGCGTCCTTCGCGGCGCGGGTGCGGGCCGTCGGTGTCACCAGGGTGATGGTCGCCACGGGGGCGACGGCGCCCGCACGGGTCCCGCGGTAGTCGCCGAACGTGTAGGCGCCGAGCAGGGCGCCCTCGGCGACGGCGGAGGTCTGGGCCGCGTCGTCGGCCGGCAGTACCAGGGCCACGGCGGTCGTGCCCGCGAGCTGGCGGGTGGCCGCGCCCGCGGCGCGGCGCAGGTTCTCGAGGGTGGGGGCGCCCTCGGACTTCTTGCCCGAGGCGACCGCCCCGAGACCGGTCAGGACCAGCAGTGACGCCTTGACGCCGTCGCCGGCCGGGATCTTCGTCACCTCGTCGACGGTGCCCTTCAGGCCGAGGACACCGATCGCGCTCTCCAGGGCGGCGCGGACCGGGCCGGGCAGGGCGTCGGCGCCGAGCAGGCGCGCACCCGTGCCGTCGGGGGTGATCCCGATCACGAGGGCGTCGGTGGCCAGGCGGGCAGGGTCGGAGGAACTCAGCGCTAGTTCGGTCACCCGCCCATCGTAGGAGGTCCCGCCGCCCGTGGGCGAAACGGCGCGGATGCGGATCGGTGACCGGGCGGGCATTACCCTGCACGATGTGCCTGTTGTGTCATGGTTCATCGTGGGTTGCTGCCTGGTGCTGGCGGGCTGGGCCCTGGTGCTTGCCCTGCGCAACACGTCGGTGACGTTCAACCAGCTCATCGGGGCCGGCGTGATCGAGGTCGCGCTGATCGCGCAGATGATCGTGGCCGGGGTCAGCCTCGGCGGCGGACACGAACTCGGCGACCCGGTCACCTTCTGGGGCTACCTGATCACGGCGCTGGTGATGATGCCGGTCGCCGCGGTGGTGGCGTTCGCCGAGCGCAGCCGGTGGAGTTCGGTGGTGCTGGCCGTGGCCGCGGCGGTCCTGATCGTGATGCAGATACGGGTGAACCAGGTATGGATGATGTCGTGACGGCCCCTGAGGACGTGGAGGACACCCGGCGCCCGGCGTACGGGGCCGGCCGGGTCCTCATCTTCGTCTACGGGATCTTCGCGCTCGCCGCGACGGCCCGGGCGACCGTGCAACTGATCCGGGACTCCTCCGAGGCGATGTTCGCGTACTCGCTGTCCGCGCTGTCCGCCGTCGTGTATGTGCTGGCGACCGTGGCGCTGGCGCACAACGGCCGCCGGATGCGCCGGGTCGGCTGGATCACCGTCTCGTTCGAGCTGGTCGGGGTGCTGACCGTCGGAACCCTGAGCGTGCTGCACCCCGAGTACTTCCCGCGGGACACCGTCTGGTCGAACTTCGGCCAGGGTTACGGCTACGTGCCGCTGGTGCTGCCGATCCTCGGGCTGTTCTGGATGTGGCGGTCCAGCCCGGCGCGGATCGCCGCCGGCTGACGGGTACTGCCTCGGCCTTCCTGCCCCACGGACCATCCACCACCCCCAAGCCCGCCCTTCGGTGCCGAGCGCGCGGTTCCCACGTTGGAAGCCTTCCGGGACCGTGGGCTTCCGCGCGCTCGACGGGGTGGGCCGGGGTGAGGGGGCCAGGGGGTGACGGGACTGAAGGTGGCGCGGGCTCGGTAGGGTGAGGGCGTGCCGAGCCCGTATCGCTTCGTCTTCGACAATCTGCTCACCAAGGTCGACCCGGAACGGGCGCACCACGGGGCCGCGACGCTGTTCCGGATCCTCGGACGTACCCCGGTGCTCCGGGACGCGGTCCGGGTCACGCTCGGGCGTGCGCCGGAGGCCGGAGCGCCGGAGCTGTTCGGCCGGCCGACCACCGGGCTGCTCGGGCTTGCCGCCGGTTTCGACAAGGATGCGACGATGGCGGCCGGGCTGGACGCCGTCGGGTTCGGGTTCGTGGAGATCGGTACCGTCACCGCCCACGCCCAGCCGGGCAACGACCGGCCGCGCCTGTTCCGGATCCCGGAGCGGAAGGCGCTGGTGAACCGGATGGGCTTCAACAACTCCGGGGCCGCGGCCGCCGCGACCCGGCTGCGCAAGCTTCGCAGGACCCCGCACGGGCGCCGGCTCGTGCTCGGGGCGAACATCGGCAAGTCCAAGATCACCCCGCCGGCCGCCGCGGTGGAGGACTACCGCACGTCCGCGCGCGCGCTGGCCCCGTACGTGGACTACATCGTCGTCAACGTGTCCTCCCCGAACACCCCGGGCCTGCGGGACCTGCAGCAGACCGAGGCGCTCCGGCCGATCCTGGTCGCCGTGCTGGAGACGGCCCGGGCCGCCGCGGCGCGTGAGCTGCCCGTCCTGGTCAAGATCGCGCCGGATCTTGCCGACGCCGACGTCGACGCGGTCGCGGACCTGGCCCGGGAGATCGGCCTGGCCGGCGTGGTCGCGGTGAACACCACGATCCAGCACGACCTCGGCGCCGGCGGCATGTCCGGCCCGCCGGTGCGCGAGCGCGGCATCGAGGTGGTGGCCCGGGTGCGGGCCCGGCTCGCCGAGGACCAGGTGATCATCGGCGTCGGCGGCATCTCCACGCCGGCGGACGCCCGTGCCTACCTGACCGCGGGGGCCAACGCCCTCCAGGCCTATACGGCGTTCATCTACGGCGGCGCCACCTGGCCGGGGACGATCAACCGGGCGCTCGGCCAGGGCTGAACACACCGCCCGACCGGAGACACGCACTCGTCGACGCAAGCTCCGCCGTCGTAGTCTCGAACCATGACCGCAGAACCGCTGCGCGCGGAAGAAGTTGACCTGTTCGAGGACTTCCGGGGCCGCCTGGAGGCGATCGCGTACCGGATGCTGGGATCGGCCACCGAGGCCGAGGACGCCGTCCAGGAGACGTTCCTGCGCTGGCAGGGCGCCGACCGCTCCGGGATCCGGGTACCGCGGGCCTGGCTGACCCGTGTGCTCACGAACCTGTGCCTGACGATGCTGACGTCCGCCCGGGCCCGACGCGAGGTGTACGTGGGGGAGTGGCTCCCGGAGCCGGTCCTCGACGGGGACCCGATGCTCGGCCCGGCCGAGACCGCGGAGCAGCGCGAATCGGTCTCGACGGCGATGCTCACCCTGCTCGAGCGGCTCACCCCGAACGAGCGTGCCGTGTACGTGCTCCGCGAGGCGTTCGGCTACCCGCACGCCGAGATCGGCGAGATCCTCGACATCTCCGAGGCGTCCAGCCAACAGGTGCTGCACCGTGCCAAGGCGCACCTGGACACCCCCAAGCCCCGCACTGCCGTCGACCGGGTCGCCGCGCGGGAGGTGGTCGAGGAGTTCCTGACCGCCGCTGCCAGTGGCCGCACCGAGCCGCTCGTGCGGCTGCTCACGGCAGACGTGCTGGGCGCGGGCGACGGCGGCGGGCGGATCCCGGCGCGGCGCAAGGCCTTCTCCGGTGCCGCTACGGTGGCGAAGTTCCTGCGCGGGCTGTTCCGAGGGACGGACGCGAAGTTCGCGATCTTCGGCGGCAAGCCCGAGTTCTACGCCGCAGTGGTCAACGGCAGCCCTGCGGCCATGGTGGTGGTGGACGGCCGGGTGGTGGGGGTGATGGTTCTCGAGCTGACCGACGACGGCGTCGACGCGGTGCTGAGCCAAGTGAACCCGGACAAGCTCGGCCGGGCGGCCCGGCGGTGGGCGCAGATCGAGCACGGGGAGCCCATCGACTTCGGTCTGTGAGCCACATCACAGCGGCACGTGTCAGGGATCACGGACACGCCCGGTTCAGGAGGGACAACCCTCGAAGGAGCTGAGTGACCCATGAAGCACCGCATCGTGATCCTCGGCGCCGGTTACGCCGGTGCCTCCGTGACCGGACGCCTGGCCCGCCGCCTGCACGCCGACGACGTCGAGATCACCCTGGTCAACGGTGAGAGCGACTTCGTCGAGCGGGTCCGGATGCACCAGTTGGCGACGGGTGCGGACCTGCGGCCGCTCCCGCTGCGCGCGGCGTACGCCGGCACCGGCGTGCGGGTGCGCGTGGGCCGGGTGGAATCCGTGGACGTCGAGGCCAGGACGGTCTCGTTCACCGAGGCCGACGGCGAGCACTCGCTCACCTACGACACGCTCGTGTACGCGCTCGGCAGCACCCAGAACGACGGCGGTGTGCCCGGCGCGTCCGAGCACGCCCACGAGATCGCGAGCCGGCCGGGCGCGCTGCGGCTGCGCGAGCGCCTCGCCGCGCTCGGACCAGGTGGCCGCGTGGTGGTGGTCGGGGGCGGGCTGACCGGGATCGAGGCCGTCACCGAGATCGCCGAGTCCCGGCCGGACCTGCAGGTGGCGCTGACCACGCGCGGCGAACTCGGCTACTGGCTCTCGCCCGCGGGCCGGCGGCACCTGCACCGGGTCGTCGACCGGCTCGGCATCACCGTGCACGAGGGCGCCGACGTGGCCAGCGTCGGCGAGGCCGGCGTGCTGACCACCGACGCCGCCACGATCGGCGCCGACATCACCGTCTGGACCGGCGGGTTCACCACCCACCCGATCGCTGCCGCGTCGGCACTGACCGTCACCGACCGCGGGCGGATCGTGGTGGACGACGCGATGCGCTCGGTCTCCCACCCGGACGTGTACGCCGTCGGCGACGCCGGGCAGGCCCGCGGACCCAAGGGCAACCTGCTGCGGATGTCCTGCGCGTCCGGCATCCCGATGGCGTGGCGGGCCGCGGACTCGATCGTGGCCGAGCTGACCGGGGCCGGCGCACTGCGGATCCCGCTGTCCTACGTGCAGCAGTGCATCAGCCTGGGTCGGCGCGACGGCCTGATCCAGATGGTCACCTCCGACGACCGGGCCCGGCCCCTCGCCCTGACCGGACGGTTCGCCGCCCGGTACAAGGAGATGATCTGCTGGGGCGCCGGGCTGGTCGGGCGGGGCGCACCGCTGCCCTACCCGGCGCGACGGCGCCGCCTGAGCCAGGTGACGCCGTCGACGGGGAGTTCGGCTCCCGGCGAGCCGGTTGCGGCTCAGACCAGCCGGGACTTCGGCGAGACGCTGTAGGTCTTCTCGGAGTCGCGGACCACGGTGTCGCCGAGGACGTCGTCGATCCGGGTGAGCACATCCTGGTCAAGGGTGACTCCGGAGGCTGCGACATTCTCTGCCACCTGCTCCGGCCGGGACGCACCGATCAGCGCCGCGGCGACGTTGTCGTTCTGCAGCACCCAGGCCACCGCGAGCTGGGCCATGGTCAGATTCAGGCCCTCGGCGATCGGGCGCAGGTCCTGCACCCGGCGGAGCAGTTCCTCGCGGCCGAGCATCCCGGAGATCATCTGCGCGCCGCCCTTGTCGTCGGCGGCCCGGGAGCCCTCCGGCGCGGGGGAGCCGGGCAGGTACTTGCCGGTCAGGATGCCCTGCGCCACCGGGGACCAGACGATCTGGGAGATGCCGAGCTCGGCGGAGGTGGGGACCACCTTCTCCTCGATCACCCGCCACACCATCGAGTACTGCGGCTGGGAGGAGATCAACTGGACGCCGAGGTCCTTCGCCAGCGCGTGCCCGGCGCGCAGCTGCTCCGCGGTCCACTCGCTGACGCCGATGTAGAGGGCCTTGCCGGAGCGCACCACGTCGGCGAACGCCTGCATGGTCTCCTCGAGCGGCGTCTCGTAGTCGTAGCGGTGCGCCTGGTACAGGTCCACGTAGTCGGTGCGCAGCCGGCGCAGGGAGCCGTTGATCGACTCCATGATGTGCTTGCGGGACAGGCCGGTGTCGTTCGGGCCCTTCGGGCCGGTCGGGAAGTAGACCTTCGTGAAGATCTCGAGGGACTCCCGGCGCTGCCCGGCGAGGGCGTCCCCGAGCACCTCCTCGGCCTTGAGGTTGGCGTAGGTGTCCGCCGTGTCGAACGTGGTGATGCCCGCGTCCAGGGCGGCGTTCACGCACGCCGTCGCGGCGTCGTTCTCCACCTGGGAACCGTGGGTGAGCCAGTTGCCGTAGGTGATCTCGCTGATCTTCAGACCGGAGTTGCCGAGGTATCGAAAGTGCATCCCACGATCTTAAGGGTGCCTCAGCGGGGGTACTCGCCGCGCTTGATCTGCGGCTTCGGCATGCGCGTGCGCCGCAGCTGGAAGGCCCGCATCACCGTGTACATGAGGGTCCGCTTGGCGCGCTCCTCGCCGAACTTCTCGCGGAGCTGGCGGCGCACCCGGAACGCGGCGATCAGGGCGTCGACCAGCGCGATGGCGACGATCGCGTACAGCGCGAGGATCGCGGTGACGCCGATCGCGGCCCAACTGGCGTTGAACGTGGAGATCAGCAGGATCACCACGATCGCGCCGGACAGCGGCAGGAACAGCTCGCCGAGGCTGAACCGGGCGTCGACGTAGTCACGCACGTACCGGCGCACCGGGCCGCGGTGCTGGAGGGGGAGGTCCTCCTCCTTGCCGGTGATCATCGCCTCGTTCATCCGGGCGCGCGCGGCGTTCATCTTCTCGCGCTCGGCACGGCGTGCGGCGCCACGGTCCGTCGGCACCAGGGGACGCTTGTTGGCGGCCTCAGCGACCTTTCGTTTGGGCGTGGGCCGTCCCTTACCGGATGGAGGCGCCTCTACCTCTTCAACGATGGGGGCTTCCTCGTCCTTCTTGCGTCCGAACACGAGGTCCAGCCTAGTCGAGCGGAACCGGTGCCACGGGCGCCGCCGTCACGGCCCGGGGTCGTAGGTGAGGGTGCCGCGTACCGCCGCCGCCATCGGTGCCCCCTCGAAGCGCTCGACGACGGCGAGGGCCAGGTCGATCGCGTGCACGCCACCCGTGCAGGTGAGCAGGTCGCCGTCGTCCAGGTTGGTCACCCCGACGTCCAGCAGCGCGCTCGGTTCGAGCCCGAGCAACAGTCGACGGCAGTCCGGGTGCACGGCCGCAGCCCGGCCCGCCAGCAGACCCGCGGCGGCCAGCGCCAGGCTCCCGCTGCCGACGCCGACCAGGAGGGCCGTGCCCGCCCGGGTCCGTCGCAGCCAGGCGAGGTGCTCACGGTCGCGGGTGAGGCGCCGCACGCCCGGCCCGCCGGGGTGGATCAGCACGTGCATGGTGCCGGCGTCGTCGACGTCCCCGGCCGGGACCAGGTGCAGGCCGGTCGAGGACCGCACCGGCAGCCCGTCGTGGGAGAACAGGATCACGTCCGGGCGGAGCGCGCTGCGCGCACTCCACGTGCTGAGCACCCGGTGCGGCCCGACCACGTCCAACTCGTCCACGCCGTCGAAGACCAGGATGCCCAACCGGATCGGTGAGGCCGTTGTCACAGGCCCGATGATCCCACCAACCGTGCCCGACGCCCAGCGGCATCGGTACCTGGGAGACTGGCCGGGTGCGCGTCGTGATCGCCCCCGACCATTTCGGTGGCCCGTTGAGTTCCCCGGTGGCCTCGGCCGCCCTCGCCCATGGCTGGACCGAGCGGGGGCACGAGGTGGTCGCGGTGCCGATGAGCGACGGCGGGGCCGGTCTCGTCGAGGCCGTGCATGCCGCCCGGGGCGGGAACATGGTCGCCCTCACCCTGCCCGGCGGGACCGGGGGCGCGGACCGGCCCGCGACCGTGCTGCACGTGCCCGGCCGCAGCGGCGGTACCGCCTACGCCGAGGCCTCCGTCGCGCTCGACGGCGTGGGCACCGCTGCGGACCCGCTCACCCTCGCGCGCAGCGGCTCGAGCGCCGCCGCCGCGGACCTGCTCGTGGGTGCGTTGGGCACGGGTGCGCGCCGCGTCGTGCTGGGCGTCGGTGCCGTCGCGGTGCACGACGGCGGAGCGGGCTTCCTGAGTCGGCTCACCGAGCTGCTGGGGGAGTCGGGGGCAGGCCCGGCGCCCGGCGCCGCGCCGGGACTGGCGGGTCTGCTCGCGACGCCTGGTGAGCCCGTGGGAGGAGCGGCCACCACCCCGGGCGCCGCCCTCGGGGCGCGGGTGCCCGCGCTGCGCCGCGCCCTGGCCGGCACCGAGATCATCGTCGCCGCCGCCACCGACATCCCGCTCCTCGGCCTGCACGGCGCCGGCGCCTCCCTGAGCGAGCGGCCCGGCATCGACGCGGTCGACGCCCAGGAGATCGAACGGGACGTGGCAACGTTCGCCGCCGACCTCGAGGAGGCCGCGGCCCGTGCCGCCGACGGTGCGGCCACTCCCGGCCCGGGCGGCTCCGGCGTCGGGAGCGACCTGCTCGCCGGTGCTCGTGAGCACGCCGGCCACCGGCACGTGGAGCGGCCTGCGCCGGCCCGCCGGGCGGCGTACTCCGGGGCCGGTGGCGGGCTCGCGTTCGCCCTGGCCCTGCTCGGGGCGCGGGTTCTCGCCGGCTCGGACGTGGTGGCGACCGAGGTCGGCCTCGACGACCGGGTCGCCGAGGCGGACCTCGTCGTCACCGGTACCGCCGTCCTGGATGGTGACGCCCTCCACGAAGGGGTACCGGCCGCCGTCGGGAACCGTGCCATGACGTACGGCCTGCCCGTGGTGGCGATCGCCCACGAAGTGCACGTGAACCGGCGCGAGCTCGCCCGGGTCGGCATCAGCGCCGCGTACCCCGTCCTCGACACGCCGCTGTCGCCGTCGGGCGGATCCGAGGCCGGTCGCGACGCCGGCGGGACCGACGCATGGTCCGCCCTACGGACCCGCGGGGACCGGGTGGCCCGCTCCTGGGGCAGGTGACGTACTCTGGTCTGGACGCCGTGAGCGGACGGGAACAACTTCGCCCGATCGGTGCGTTACCACTGAGGAGAATGCCGGCGACCGTGTCCGGCGGGCACACCACATCGGAGATGACGATGACCGACACCACCACCGAGACTCTCGAGCACGAGGTCGCCCTGACGGACCTCGCCGCCTCCAAGGTGAAGTCTCTGCTGTCCCAGGAGGACCGCGACGACCTGCGCCTGCGCGTGGCCGTGCAGCCCGGCGGCTGTTCCGGCCTGATCTACCAGCTGTACTTCGACGACCGCTACCTCGACGGCGACGCGGTCCGGAACTTCGAGGGCGTCGAGGTCATCGTCGACAAGATGAGCGTGCCCTACCTCTCCGGCGCCACCATCGACTTCGCGGACACGATCGAGAAGCAGGGCTTCACGATCGACAACCCGAACGCCGGCGGCTCCTGCGCATGCGGCGACTCGTTCCACTGAGCCGCCCCCGTAACTAACGGCTGCGCCCCTCGTCCGCAGCGGACGAGGGGCGCAGCCGTCTGCTGTCCCCGAACCGACCAGCTACGAATCGAGCCCACCCACGTGAGTCTGACCCGCCGTCGTCCCCTTCCGCTCCTGATCGCCGGTGCCACGGCGGCCGCCCTGCTCCTGGCCGGTTGCGCCGGCTCCGGCGACGATGACGGTGGTGACCCCACGCCGTCGGCATCGGAGAGCACCGGCGCCGAGGTCACCGAGGGCAGTGAGGGCATGCCGCAGGCCTCGGGGCAGTTCGGCGAGTCGCCGAACCTCACGTTCCCGGACAGCGCTCCGCCGGAGGGGCTGCAGGTCGAGGTCCTCTCCGAGGGCGACGGACCGGTGGTGGAGCCGAACGCGGTCGTGACCGCGAACTACTACGGCATCGTCTGGGGATCCGACGCCCAGTTCGACGACTCCTACAGCCGCGGCGCCCCGAGCATGTTCGGCCTCACCCAGGTGGTCAAGGGCTGGACCGACGGGATCCCCGGCCATGCCGTGGGCTCCAGGCTGCTGATCAGCATCCCGCCGGATCTGGGCTACGGGCCGCAGGGCGGGAACCCGGACGCCGGCATCGGCGCCGAGGACACCATCGTGTTCGTCATCGACGTGGTCGAGACGTACAACCCGGGCGACGCCGGCCAGGCCGACGCGGCGCCGACGCCGGAGGCGGCCGACGCCCCGGTCGTCATCGACGGCGCACTGGGGGAGCCGGTCACGTTCACGATCGCCGGGGGCGCGACGGAGCCGACCGAGCTGACCGTGATCGTCCTGGCCACCGGGACTGGTGAGCCCGTGGCGAGCCAGCAGAGCGTCGCCGTCGCGTACGCGTTCTCGTACTGGGACGGCAGCGGGACCGGCTCCAGCTGGGGCTGGGACGGCGCCGACCCGGAGGGCCCGTTCTCGGCGTTCGCCGGTCAGGGCACGATCGTGGACGCCACCCTGGACGTGCCGGTGGGCTCGCGGGTGCTGGTGCTGGCACCGGCGACCGAGCAGGCTCCGGCCAGCGCCGCCGTCATCGACGTGCTCGGCACCGCCTGACCGACCACCTCGACGCCACGCCCTCGGATCCGACCCGAGGCGTCCATCCGAGCGGGTCCTGACGCACGCACCGGTCCGTTGGGGATAAGGTGGGCGAGGCTGGTGAGAACTTCGTGACGGACACCCTGAAGGTGTCCAAATAACTAGTGATCACGCGGCCGAACTTGCAGATCGTTGTGACGTCGGAAGGCTTGAAGATCGTGTCATCGCCCTCTTCTCGACACCCGAAACGCCGCGCTGCGGCGCTCGGCGTGGTCGGGCTCGTTACCGCCGCAGTTCTGGGTGGTTGCTCCGCCGAGCAGGTGGGTCGCGGTTGGATGCCGACGGTCCCCGGCATGACCGAACACACCGACGACATCGTCGCGCTGTGGACCGGTTCCTGGATCGCCGCGCTCATCATCGGGGTGCTGGTGTGGGGGCTGCTCATCTGGTGCGTGATCGTCTACCGCAAGCGCAAGGACGACGACCGACTGCCCGTACAGCTGCGCTACCACCTGCCGCTGGAGCTGCTCTACACCTTCGTTCCGATCGTGATGGTCGGCGTGCTCTTCTACTACACGGCGACGCTGCAGGAGGAGATCACCGACACCTCCACCGAAGCCGACGTCCACATCGAGGTGTACGGACGGCAGTGGTCCTGGGACTTCAACTACCAGGACGCCGACGTCTGGGACTCCGGGCAGCCGGCGCCGCTTGACCTCAGCGACATGGCCGTGACCGAGGAACTGCCCACGCTGTACCTGCCCGTCGACCAAACCGTCGAGTTCACGATCCGCAGCCGCGACGTGGCGCACTCGTTCTGGGTGCCCGCGTTCCTGTACAAGATCGACATGCTGCCCGGCGAGGTGAACACCTTCCAGGTGACCCCGGGCGTCGAGGGCGAGTGGCTCGGCAAGTGCGCCGAGCTGTGCGGCCAGTACCACGGCTACATGCTGTTCAACGTGGCCGTCGTCTCCCAGGCGGAGTTCGACGCGCACATGGCCGAGCTCGAGGAAGCCGGTCAGACCGGCCAGTTGGGGCCGGAGTACGACCGGCAGAACCCGGCGAACCTGACCGGCGCCGAAGAAGGAGCTGACCACTGATGGCCACCATCGAGGACACGCCGCAGGCACACGTCGAGACGGTGCCGGGCCTCCCCGCGGAGCGGCAGAAGCTCGGCCGGACCGTCATCAAGTGGGTGACGTCCACCGACCACAAGACGATCGGGTACCTGTACCTGATCACCTCCTTCATCTTCTTCTGCATCGGCGGCGTGCTCGCGCTGCTGATCCGGGCCGAGCTGTTCGAGCCGGGCGTGCAGATCGTCAGCAGCGCCGAGCAGTACAACCAGCTGTTCACGATGCACGGCACGATCATGCTGCTGCTGTTCGCGACGCCGCTGTTCGTCGGGTTCGGCAACGTCCTGGTGCCGCTGCAGATCGGTGCCCCGGACGTCGCGTTCCCGCGCCTGAACATGTTCGCCTACTGGCTGTTCCTGTTCGGCGGGATCGTCGCCTGCGCCGGCTTCCTCACCCCGAAGGGTGCGGCGAGCTTCGGCTGGTTCGCGTATGCGCCGTTGTCGAACGCGACCTATTCCGACGGACTCGGCGGTGACCTCTGGGTCATGGGCCTGGCGATGACCGGTTTCGGCACGATCTTCGGGTCCGTGAACTTCATCACCACGATCCTGTGCATGCGCGCACCGGGCATGACGATGTTCCGGATGCCCATCTTCACCTGGAACATCCTGCTCACCTCGGTGCTCGCGCTGATGGCCTTCCCGATCCTCGCCTCGGCGCTGTTCGGCCTCGGCGCCGACCGGATCCTCGGCTCCCAGATCTTCGCCGCCGAGAACGGTGGAGCGATGCTCTGGCAACACCTGTTCTGGTTCTTCGGACACCCGGAGGTGTACATCATCGCGTTGCCGTTCTTCGGCATCGTCTCGGAGATCCTGCCGGTGTTCTCCCGCAAGCCGATCTTCGGCTACAAGGGCCTCATCTTCGCCACCATCTCGATCGCCGGCCTGTCCGTGACCGTGTGGGCCCACCACATGTTCTCCACCGGCCAGGTGCTGCTGCCGTTCTTCTCCGTGATGACGATGGCGATCGCAGTGCCCACCGGTGTGAAGTTCTTCAACTGGATCGGCACCATGTGGCGCGGGAAACTGACGTTCCAGTCGCCGATGCTGTGGTCGATCGGGTTCCTCGCCACCTTCCTCTTCGGCGGCCTCACCGGCGTGATCCTGGCCAGTCCACCGCTCGACTTCCACGTGACCGACACGTACTTCGTGGTGGCGCACTTCCACTACGTCGTGTTCGGCACCGTGGTGTTCGCGATGTTCGCCGGGTTCTACTTCTGGTGGCCGAAGTTCACGGGCCGGATGCTGGACGACAAGCTCGGCAAGCTCCACTTCTGGCTGTTGTTCGTCGGCTTCCACGGCACCTTCCTGATCCAGCACTGGCTCGGCGTGCTCGGGATGCAGCGCCGGGTCCCGGACTATCTGCCAGAGCCCGACTTCGTACTGTTCAACCAGATCTCCACCGTCTCCTCGGTACTGCTGGCACTGTCCACGCTGCCGTTCCTGTGGAACGTCTACAAGACCTGGCGGCACGCGCCGCTGGTCACGGTTGATGACCCGTGGGGCTACGGTGCCTCGCTCGAGTGGGCCACCTCCAGCCCACCGCCGCGGCACAACTTCACGGCCCTGCCCCGGATCCGGTCCGAGCGTCCCGCCTTCGACCTGCACCACCCGGAGGTCGCCGCGCTCGACCACGCGGAACCTGACAAGGACATCCTCGATCAGATCTATGGCAACGCCGAGATGGCCGGCCACAAGGCCCAGGTCGACGAGCGAGCGGCCCGGCAGCGGCAGGAAGGGACTGACAAGTGAGCAGGGGTCACACGCCCAAGGGTCCGAAGAAGGGTTCCCCGCTCGGGGTGGAGAAGTGGTTCTTCCTCCTCGGCCTGCTCTTCTTCGGTCCGGTCTTCCTGCTGTACGGCTTCTGGTCCCACTGGGAGCCGATCGGTTCGATGGCCCTCGGCCTGATCATCGGCATGTGGGGCATGGTCGGCGTCTATCTGTGGCGGGTCGGGTCGCGGATCGACGAGCGCCCCGAGGACGACCCGTACGCGGACATCACCGCCGACTCCGACTACGGTGTGTTCTCCCCGTGGAGCTGGTGGCCGCTCGTGCTCGGCCTCGCCGCGACCCTGGTGTTCCTGGGCGCGGCCGCCGGCTGGTGGCTGACCGGTATCGGCGTGGTTCTTGGCATCATCGGCCTCGTCGGTCAGGTCCTGGAGTTCAGTCGCGGGCAGCACGCCCACTGAGCGGCGCCTGAGCCCGCGTTCGCGAGAGGGTCCGTAGCGAGATCGGCACGGACCCTTTCGCATGCCTACTCACGACACGCTAGTTTTGGGGCACTCGAAGCAGAGGAGAGCCCCGTGGGCAAGGTGGTCATGTACGGCTCGGTGTCGGTGGACGGCTTCGTCGCGGACGAGCACGACCATCCCGGACCCCTGTTCGAATGGCTGACGGGCGGTGACGTGCCGTTGGACGAGACCGGCGTGTTGAAGGTGTCGCAAACGTCCTACGACTACACCCGGCCGTACTGGGACGAGATCGGGGCGACAATCGTCGGACGCCACGTCTTCGACATGACGGATGGCTGGGACGGGACGCCGCCGGGCGGGGTCGACCACGTGGTCGTCGTGACACACCGGCCGAAGCCCGAGGGCTGGGATCCCGAGGCGCCGTTCCACTTCGTCGACGGCGTCGAGGCAGCCGTGGCGAAGGCGCAGGAGCTTGTGGGTGACCGCGTGGTCGAGGTCGCCGCCGGCGACGTCGGTGGCCAGGTTCTTGCCGCGGGCCTGATCGACGAGGTGCGCATGGACGTCGTACCCGTCGTGTTCGGGTCCGGCAAGCGCAACTTCGGATCGGTCCACGCGCAGCACCTGTTGGAGGACCCCGACGTGGTGATCCAGGGCAACCGCGTGCTTCACCTGCGCTGTCGGGTGCGCGGTTGACCGATCCGAACCAGTAAGAGAAGCGGGCCCACCCCGGATCTCTCCGGTGTGGGCCCGCCGTTCCTGCCTGCGCTGATCGTCAGGGGACGATCAGACCAGCCGTCTGGGTGCGGGCGCGCTCGAAGCGGGCCGCCACGTCCTGCCAGTTGGCGATGTTCCAGAACGCCTTGACGTAGTCCGCCTTGACGTTCAGGTAGTCCAGGTAGAACGCGTGCTCCCACATGTCCAGCATTAGCAGCGGGATGATCCCGACCGGGATGTTGCCCTGCTGGTCGAAGAGCTGGAAGATCGCGAGCCGCTGGCCGATGCTGTCCCAGGCGAGGACGGACCAGCCGGACCCCTGGATCGCGTTGGCGTTGGCACCGAACTGTGCCTGGAAAGCCTCGAAGGAACCGAACTGGTCCTTGATGGCCTCGGCGAGTTCGCCGTCGGGCTGCCCGCCGCCCTCGGGGGAGAGGTTGTTCCAGAACACGGTGTGGTTGGTGTGGCCACCGAGGTGGAACGCGAGGTTCTTCTCGTGCAGGTTGACCGCGGCGAAGTCATTCTTCTCGCGCGACTCTGCGAGCTTGTCCAGCGCGGCGTTCGCGCCGGTCACGTAGGCGGCGTGGTGCTTGTCGTGGTGCAGCTCCATGATCTTGCCCGAGATGTGGGGCTCGAGAGCGGCGTAGTCGTACGGCAGGTCAGGAAGCGTGTACTGAGCCATGTGGTCCTCCCGGTCGGTGCGGCGCAGTGTTTCCGTGCCGCGGTGTATCACCGCGGCCCCGGTGTGGGGCCGCGGGACGTTGTCAGCATCAGACCCGTCGGCGAGCGGCGGGTCTCCTCCACCGTATCCCGAAGGTCAGTGGCTACGCGCTTCGAGCTCGTGGACGTCCCGACCCGCGGACGCGGGCAGCGCGTCGTGCGCGCCGGTGGCGTGCGCGGCGGCCAGCTCGGCCGGGGTGACGGGTTCGACCCGTTCCTCGTAGAAGAAGCGGGAGAGGTTCTGCCGGCGCAGTTCCTTGGTGTGCCCGGGGCGGCGCACACCGTTGACGTCCTCGGCCGGCTCGATCTCGAGGGGCTTGGGCAGGTCCTGGCCGACCAGCACCCATCGTTCGAACTCGTCCAGCGGCTGGTGCACCTCCGCGTACTCGCCGGAGGCGAACCGGACCACGCGGCCGGTCTCGTGGCCGTGCAGGACCAGTTCGCGGTCCTTGCGCTGCAGACCGAAGCAGACCCGTTTCGTGACGACGAACGCGACCACGGGGAGCACGAAGAACAGGATCCGGAACGCCCATGTGATCGCATTCAGGGACAGGCTGAAGTGCGTGGCGATGAGGTCGTTCGCGCCGGCACCCAGGAGCACGAAGAACGCGCTCAGCACGGCCACGATGATGGCGGTGCGCGTCGGTGCGTTGCGCGGCCGGTCGAGCACGTGGTGCTCGCCGGTGTCCTTGGTGACGAGGTTGTGGATGAACGGGTACGCCCCGAGGATCGTGAACAGGAGGCCGGGGATGACCACGGCCGGGATCAGCACGTTCAGCGACAGCGTGAAACCGCCGATGACCACCTCCCAGCCCGGCATCAGGCGCAGCGATCCCTCGAGGAAGAGCATGTACCAGTCCGGCTGGGCACCCGCGCCCACCAGGGCGGGGTCGAACGGGCCGTAGTTCCAGACGTTGTTGATGCTCATCGTCGCGCCCATGAGGCCGAGGATGCCGAACACGATGAAGAAGAAGCCGCCGGCCTTGGCCACGTAGATCGGGAACAGCGGGAAGCCGACCACGTTCTTGTCCGTGCGACCCGGGCCGGGGTACTGGGTGTGCTTGTGCCAGAACACCAGGAAGAGGTGCACGGCAACGAGCGCGAGGATCAGCCCGGGGATGAACAGGATGTGCAGGGCGTACATCCGGGGGATGACGTCCATGCCTGGGAACTCGCCGCCGAACACCATGAAGCTCATGTACGAGCCGATGATCGGGATGGACCGGACCACGCCGTCGGTGATCCGCAGCCCGTTTCCGGAGAGCACGTCATCCGGGAGGGAGTACCCGGTGAGGCCGGCCAGCAGGCTCGTGATCAGCATCAGGAAGCCGATCAGGTAGTTCAGTTCCCGGGGCTTGCGGAACGCACCCGTGAACAGGATGCGGAGCATGTGGATCACCATGGCGCCGACGAAGATCAGCGCGGACCAGTGGTGCAGCTGACGCATGAAAAGCCCGCCCCGCACGTGGAACGAGAGGTTCAGCGTGGAAGCGAACGCCTCGGACATCGGCTGGCCCTGCATGGTCACCGGGAGGGCGTCGTGCGGGTAGTGGATCTCGTTCATGCTCGGCACGAAGAAGAACACCAAGAACGTGCCCGAGAGGATCAGCACGATGAAGCTGTACAGCGCGATCTCACCGAGCAGGAAGGACCAGTGGTCCGGGAAGAGCTTGCGGCCCAGTCCCTTGAACATCTTGGAGATGCCGAGGCGGGTGTCCAGGAAGTCCGCCGTCGCGGCGATCTTCGGGTCCACCTTGGGGCCGGGCGCCAGGTCGGTGGTCATCGTTCACGCTCCCAGAAACTCGGGCCGACGGGTTCGTCGAAGTCACGCTGCGCCACCAGGTAGCCGTTCTCGTCGACGTCGATCGGCAACTGGGGCAGGGCACGCCCCGCGGGTCCGAAGACCACCTTCGCCTCGTCGGTCACATCGAACGTGGACTGGTGGCACGGGCACAGCAGGTGGTGGGTCTCACGCTCGTACAGCGCCACGGGGCAGCCGACGTGCGTGCAGATCTTCGAGTACGCCACGATGCCGTCGTAGGACCAGCTGGCGCGCTCCTCGGTCTCCTTGAGGTCCTGCGGGTCCACGCGAACCAGGAGGACCACGGCCTTGGCCTTCTCGTCCAGGTAGTTCGGGTGCTCCGGCAGGTTCCACGGCATCACGTGGAAGAGGCTCCCGATGGTCACGTCGGAGGCCTTGATGCGGCGGTTGGTCGGGTCGGTGGCGAGGTAGATGCGGTCCCCGTTCGCAGCGGGCGCCCACGCGGTCCGCTTGAACCTCGAGATGTCCCAGTCGCCGCCGAGGTTGCCGATCAGCGGTACCAGGAACGGCAGCGGCGCGAGCGCGAGGGCACCACCCAGCGCGCCCTTGATCAGGGGCCGGCGGGCGATGTCGGTGTCCTTGGCGCCGTCGTTGAACATCTCGATCGCCGTGCTGCGGGTCTCGGCGTCTCCGGCGATCTCGTGCCGCTCCTCGACCTTGTCATGGTCGTTCATGAGCGACTTGGCCCAGTGGATGGCGGCGGTCCCGATGCCGAGCATGCCGAGCCCGAGCCCCAGTCCGATGATCAGGGTGGACAGCCGGGTGTTGCCGACGCTGCCGGTCTCGGGGTCGACCGGGATGGCGAAGTAGCCGACGATGGCGGCGATGCTGGCCAGCACGGAGACGGTGAAGAGGAGCAGGACGAGGCGCTCGGAGCGCTTCGCGGCCTTCGGGTCCTCGTCGCCGAGGCGCGGCCGGTGCGGGGGCAGACCCGGGTTCGGGAAGGTCGCCGGGTGTTCGGTGAGCTCGGTGGAGTGGTCGGACTGCTCGATACTCATGAGGAGCGCGCTCCGATCCACACTGCGGCCCCGATCAGGAGGCCGAATCCGACGAGGAATGCCCAGACGCCCTCGGACACGGAGCCGATCGAGCCGAGGTTGAAGCCACCGGGGTTGGGCTCCCGCTGGGAGATCAGGAAGGCGATGATGTTCCGCTTGTCCTCTTCGTTGAGGTTCGCGTTGTTGAACACCGGCATCGACTGCGGGCCGGTGATCATGGCCTCGTAGATCTCGATGGGCGTGCTGTCATCCAGGGCCGGCGCGTACTTGCCGTTGCTGAGGGCGCCGCCGGCACCGACGAAGTTGTGGCACATCGCGCAGTTGGTCCGGAAGAGCTGCATGCCCTCCGCCGCATTGCCCAGCTCGGGATCGACGACGTCCTCGCCGGGAATGCCCGGGCCAGGGCCGAGGGTGGCGACGTAGGCGGCGAGCTGCCGAGCCTGCTCATCGTTGAACTGCGGCGGCTTCGCGCCGGCCTGCGGGGCGTCCGCGTCCATCGGCATCCGGCCGGTGATGACCTGGAAGTGCACCGACGCGGCGCCGACGCCGATCAGCGAGGGGACCGTGTCCGAACCCTCGGCGTCCATACCGTGGCAGGTGGAGCAGTTCGTGATGAACAGCCGGCGACCCTCTTCGATGTCATCGGCGGACGCACTGTTCGCCTGCGCCGAACTCGGGGCGAGAGCGGCGTAGACCGCGCCGGTGAGGAACAACGCCAAGGTCATCAGGATGACCGGCGCCAACCGGTGCCTTCTGCTGGCCGCTAATGCCTTCACTTCGTCAGATCCTTCGTTACGTCAGGTGTGGGGTGGATTCGGGGGAGCCGCTACTGCAGGAAGTAGATGGTGAAGAACAGCGCGATCCAGACGGCGTCGACGAAGTGCCAGTAGTAGGAGACGACGATGGCCGTGGTGGCCTCGTGCTCCCCGAACCGCTTCGCGGAGAACGACCGCAGCAACACGAACAGGAACGCGATGAGCCCGCCGAGCACGTGCAGGCCGTGGAAGCCGGTCGTGAGGTAGAAGACCGAGCCGTAGGTCGAGTTCTGGAACGTGAGGCCGTGCTGGGCTAGCTCGGCGTACTCGAAGATCTGGCCGGCGACGAAGAAGGCGCCCATCAGGTAGGTGAGGATGAACCACTCGTTCATGCCCCACTTCCAGAACGCGAACAGTCCCGCGGACCGCCGCGCCTGGAGCCGCTCGGCGGCGATGACACCCATCTGGCAGGTGACCGAGCTGAGCACCAGCACCAAGGTGTTGGCGCCCGAGAACAGGAGGTTCAACTGGCCGGCACCCTCGGCCCAGACTTCGGGTCCGGCGACCGAGCGGTGCGTGAAGTACATCGCGAAGAGACCCGCGAAGAACATCAGTTCGCTGGACAGCCAGACGATCGTGCCCACCTGCGCGAGGTTGGGCCGATTCACCGATAGGTGGGGGGTGCTGAGCTCAGTGGTTGCAGACGACACGATGTCATTATGGCCCGAATGGCAACCGCGTGGAGCCTCCGGCACGCCCGGATGGGACTTTGCCGCATGATGATGCCCCAAAGTGACTTCGGAGGGCATGGAAACCTAGGCGGGTACTGACAAAAGTGCCGGTGGCGTCACGTCCCACCACGGGGTCCCGCAGCGGTTCGTCGTGGGCACCGTCGAGGGCTCGCCCCCGAGCACCGGTGGCGCCGCCGGAGGTGGGGGACGCACTAGCATGTTCGGCAGGACTTCGGCGGCGGTGTGATCCGCGCCGCTTCTCGATCTGGAGGACCACGATGACCGCTGCGCAGCACGAGGCCGCGCCCGCCCCGCAGAAGCAGGAGACCGTGTCGGTCCTGTTGTACAGCGACGACTACACGACCCGGGATGCGGTGAAGGTCGGCGTCGGCCGGCGCGCGTCGATCGACACCCCGAAGATCACCTGGACCGACACGGCCACACCGGCCGCGGTGATCGAGCACGTGGAGAACAACGCCTACGACCTCCTCATCCTCGACGGCGAGGCAGCCAAGCACGGCGGCCTGGGTCTGTGCCGGACCCTCAAGTCCGAGATCTACAAGTGCCCGCCGATCATGGTGCTCATCGCCCGGGCGCAGGATGCCTGGCTCGCGTCCTGGTCCGAGGCAGACGCGGTGGTGTCCTACCCGCTCGATCCCCTGGAGCTGCAGGAGTCGGTCGCGGACGTGCTCCGGGCGCGACTCGTACGCTGAGTCGATGACCGTCCCCAGCGCCGACGAGGGCCGCAGTTGGCCGGACCTGATCGTGCGGCTGCTCGGCGGGTCGGACCTGTCCGCCGCGGAGACGTCCTGGGCGATGGATGAGGTCATGTCCGGGAACACCGCCCCGGCGACGCTCGCCGGGTTCCTCGTGGCCCTCGCCGCGAAGGGCGAGACGGTGCCCGAGGTCCGCGGGCTCGCGGACTCGATGATCTCCCACGCCGTCCCCATCGACGTGCCGGGGGACGCCGTCGACATCGTCGGCACCGGCGGGGACCGGCACCGCAGCGTGAACATATCGACCATGGCGGCGATCGTGGTCGCCGGGGCCGGGGTCCGGGTCGTCAAGCACGGCAACCGGGCGTCATCGTCCGCGAGCGGCTCGGCGGACGTGCTCGAGGCACTCGGGGTCCGGCTCGACCTGGACCCGGCGGCAGCCTCCCGGGTCGTCGCCGAAGCCGGCATCACGTTCCTGTTCGCGAACCACTACCACCCGGCGATGCGGCACGCGGCGGTCGCGCGGCGGGACCTCGGTGTCCCGACGGCGTTCAACGTGCTCGGTCCGCTGACGAACCCGGCTCAGCCGCGCGCCGGTGCGATCGGGGTCGGCAACGCTCGAATGGCGCCGATCATGGCCGGTGTGTTCGCCGAGCGGGGCACCAGCGCCCTCGTGTTCCGCAGTGAGGACGGCCTCGACGAGCTGGCGACGACGGCGCCCGCCAAGGTCTGGGAGGTCACCGCCACCACTGGGGGCCTCGTGCGCGAGCACGAGGTCGACCCGGTCCGGGCGTTCGGGATGGCCAGGGCCACGCTCGACGACATCCGCGGTGCGGACGCGACCTTCAACGCGGGCGTGGCCCGTGACCTGCTCGCCGGCCGCACCGGCGCGGTCCGGGACGCCGTGCTGCTGAACGCGGCCGCCGCTCTCGTCGCGGACGGCCGGAGGCCCGGGACCGCTGACGGTGACCTCCTCGACCGGCTCAGCGCCGGCCTGGCCCTCGGTGCCGCGTCGATCGACGACGGCGCCGCAGCTGCGGTCCTCGAGCGTTGGATCACCGTCAGCAACGCCTGAGGCGGTTGGTCGTAGGGGTCAGTCCGCGAGGCCGAGGTCGAAGGCGGCCTCGAGGTCGTGGCCGGAGTAGGTCTGGAACGCGATGTAGGTCTGGGTGCGGATCACGCCGTCGACCTTGCTGATCTTGTCCGCGATGACTCCGGCGAGCTCCTCGTGTCGGCGGACGCGGACCATGGCCACGAGGTCGATGTCCCCGGTGACGGAGTAGGCCTCGCTGACGCCGTCGATGTCCGCGACCTCCTTGGCGACCTCGGGGATGCGGGCGGCGTCGGCGTCGATCAGGACGATCGCGGTGATCATGGGTCCTCCGTGGGTGGGGCAGCTGCGGGGTACGGATCCATCATGCCGCGCCGGCACCGCCCGGCGCGCCGGCAGACGCCGCCGGGTAGCACTCCGTGAGGCAGTACCTCGCGCCGTGACCAAGACACTGGTGCCTGACGCAGGACGTTCTTCCGTACTTGTTCGGGAGGGAGGTACTGCGTCACCGGCAGATCAGGGCGCGCGGCGAGGGGCCACGCCGCTGACGCGCGACGGGTCGCCCGGCACCGAGGGAGCACGGCCGAGGAGACTAGCCGGCGTCGGTTCGACGCGCGGTGGGTCGTCCGGCTCCGCCCGGGCGGTCGGCCACCGGGACCACGGGGACCTCGCCGGCGCGGCGGCCGAGCGCCGCCCGCTCGGTGTCCCGGGCCTGGGCCGCCTCGAGCTCACGCAGGTGCGCGGTCGCACCGCCGACCGGCATGGCCCACCCCTGCGCGTCGGCCGCGTCGAACTCGATGAGCCGGGTGCCGGCCCGCTCCAGCCAGCCCGTGACCAGCTCGGTCTCCTCGGCCGTGGCCGCACCACCGGCGACGTCCGGCTCGGCCACCTGCTCGCCGCCGGCGACGAGGGCGGCGATGGTCAGGTAGGGGCTCGTGTCCCGCGGGCTGATCGCGGTGGCCGCGAGCCGCCCGTGACGCACCACGACGATCTCCCAGCCGCCTTCGGCGTGCGCGCGGGCCGCCACGATCTGCCGGGCCCGCTGGATCGGGGCCAGGCGCTGGGTGCGCGCCGCCCCGCGCAGGAACGCCAGCAGCCGGTCCCGGTGCACAGCCGCCTCCTCGTACCGCTGCTGCAGACTCAGGTGACTGATCGAGCGCCGCAGCGCTGCCATCACCGGGCCCGCGTCGCCGCGCATGATCTCCACTGCCGCCGCCACTGTGCTCTCGTACGGCGGCAGCCCACCACGGATCTCCGGTCCGCCGACTCCCGGCAGCCCGAGCGTTGCCACCCCGTCCGTGGGCGCCACGCACGGTGCGCTGCACCGGCCGAGCTCGGCCAGCACGCAGGCCGAGGCGGCGGCCGCCGGGATCCGGGGCAGGCGTGCGGTGCACTGCCGCAGTGGCACGGTCGCCAGGATCGCCTCCATCGCCTGTTCGGCGCCGCGCCGGGACGAGAACGGGCCGATCGCCGTGTCCCGGGCGGTGACGGGAACCGACCGCACGATGGACAGCCGGGGGTGCGCCTCGTCGGTGAGCCGGATCCAGGGGCGCCGCTCGGGGGCACGGGAGCGCCGGTTGTAGGGCGGCTTGTGCTCGGCGATCAGGCGGAGCTCGCGCACGCTCGCCTCGAGCGGGGTGGCGCACGGGATCGGGCGGACCCCGGTGGCCAGGTCCACCATCTCGCCGATCCGAGCCCGCTTCTCGGCGGCGGTGAAGTAGCTGCGCACCCGCCGCTTGATGTTGACGGCGGTCCCGACGTAGAGCACCTCGTTCTTGGGGCCGAGGAACTGGTAGACGCCGGCCCCGGTGGGTAGGCCGTCCGCGAGGGTGGACTTGCGGCGCCGGGCGTGCGGGACCGGGTCGGCCGCCGTGGTCAGGTCCTCCAGGTGGGTGACGCCGAGCCCACTCATCCGGCCGAGCAGGGCGTGCAGCACGTCGACGGTGGCACGGGCGTCGGACAGCGCCCGGTGGTCCGGGGTGGTCCCGGCGTGGAACAGCGCCGCGAGCGTGCCGAGCTTGTGGTTGGGCGCCTCGTCCCGGGTGACCACCCGGCGGGCGAGCGCCACCGTGTCAACCACCTGCGGGCGCGGCCAGGCGAGGTCCATCCGGGCCGCGGCCGCCTTGAGGAACCCCACATCGAACCGGGCGTTGTGCGCCACCAGCACCGCGCCGCGGGCGAACTCCAGGAACGCGGGCAGCACCTCGGTGATCGGCGGCGCCTCGATCACCATGGCGTTCGTGATCCCGGTGAGCACGGTGATCATCGGGGGGATCCCGCTGCCGGGGTTCACGAGCGTCTGGAACTCGCCGAGCACCTCGCCGCCGCGCACCTTCACGGCGCCGATCTCGGTGATCTCGCTCCCGGTGGGGGAGCCGCCGGTGGTCTCCAGGTCCACCACCACGAACGTCGCCTCGTAGAGCGGGGTGCCGACCTCGTCGAGGGCGAGCTGCACCGGTGACTGCCCAGACTGCCCGGACGCCTGGAACGGGGACCGCCCGGCGTCGATGAGGTCGAGACGCCGGCCGGGGCGGGGCGGGTGCAGGAGGTTCTCGGCCATCCGTTCGAACGTTACGGCCCGGCACCGACAACGCCGGTGCGGCCACGCCGGGAAGTCCCGGGCGCGGCCACACCGGCGTCGGTGGCGGGGTGCGGGCGTCAGTCGGCGCTGGCGCCGGCCCCGTTCGCCGCACGGGTCTTGGCGGCGTTGTCGTACATCGCCTCGATCCGGTCCGCGAAGTCGCGCAGCACGAGGTTGCGCTTCACCTTCAGCGACGGCGTCAGGTAGTCGTTGGCGATCGTGAAGTCGTCGAGGAGGATCTCGAACGTCCGGATCGACTCCGCCCGGGAGACCTTCGAGTTGGCCCGGTCCACCGCGCTCTGGATCGCGGCCACGACCGTCGGGTCCTTGGCCGCCTCCGCCACGGACAGTTCGCCGACCTCGTGGTTGGCGAGCCACGTCGGCAGCATCTCGGTGTCCAGGGTGACCAGAGCCGCGATGAACGGCTTCTGGTCCCCGACCACCACGCACTGGCTGACCAGCGGGTGGGACCGGATCCGGTCCTCGAGCTGGGACGGCACCACGTTCTTGCCGCCGGCGGTGACGATGATCTCCTTCTTGCGGCCGGTGATCTTCAGGTAGCCGTCGCCGGTGAGCTCGCCGAGGTCGCCCGTGTGGAACCAGTCGCCGGTGAACGACTCGGCGGTGGCCTCGGCGTTGTCGTGGTAGCCGCGGAAGACCGCGATCCCGCGGGCGAGGATCTCGCCGTCGGTGTCGATCTTCAGGCCCACGCCCGGCAGCGGCGGCCCGACGGTACCGATGACCGACTTGGACGGCACGTTCACGCTCACCGGCGCCGTCGTCTCGGTCAGCCCGTATCCCTCGAGAACGGTCAGGCCGACGCCCCGGAAGAAGTGACCGAGCCGCTCGCCGAGCGGCGCGCCGCCGGAGATCGCGAACTCGGCCTGGCCGCCGAGGGCGTTGCGGATCTTGTGCAGCACGAGCTTGTCCGCGAGCTTGTGCTGCAGCCTCAGGCCGAGCCCGGGGCCACCGGTGTCGAGCGAGCGCGAGTAGTCGCCGGAGACCTTCGCCGCCCAGCGGAAGATCTTCACCTTGCCCCCCGCGGCCGCCTTCTGCTCGGAACTGTTGTAGACCTTCTCGAACACGCGCGGCACGGACAGGATGAACGTCGGCCGGAACGTGGCGATGTCCGCCATCAGCGTCTTCGTGTCCGGGGTGTGCCCCTGCGGCACGCCGGCGGTCACGCAGAGCACCTCGACGAACCGGGCGAACACGTGCGCCAGCGGCATGAACAGCAGGGTCCGCGAGGCCTCGTGCAGGATCGACGGCCCGAGCGCACCGACGGCGTTGCGGGTCAGCTCCACGAAGTTGGAGTGGGTGAGTTCGGCGCCCTTGGGTCGGCCGGTGGTGCCCGAGGTGTAGATGATCGTGGCCAGGTCGTCCAGGCGGAGCGCGTCGTAGCGAGCCCGCACCTCGTCGTCCGAGACGCCGGCGCCCTCCGATGCGAGCTTGTCGAGCGCGCCGTCGTCGATGACCCAGGCCGGCCCGAGGTTCGGGGCCTCGGCGCGGGCCTCGTCGACCACAGCCAGGTGGCCGGCGTTCTCGACGACGATCGCCTTCACATCCGAGTTGGACAGGATCCACGCGGTCTGGTCGGCCGAGGAGGTCTCGTAGACCGGCACGGTGACGGCGCCGGCGTACCAGATCCCGAAGTCGAGGAGCACCCACTCGGCGCGGGTGCGGCTCATCACCGCGACCCGGTCCCCGGGGCCGATGCCCGCGGCGATCAGACCCTTCGCGATCGAGGACGCCTTCTCGTGCATCTGCTGCGCCGTGATCGGGTGCCACGTCGAGCCGCGCAGCTCCTCGATGAGCACGCGCCCGGGCTCCTTCGCGGCCCAGTCGGCGAGGATGTCCGGCGTGCTCATCTCCGGAGGGGTCTGGACGAGGAGGGGGGCCTCGTTCTGGTCCATATGTCTGGCTCCTTCGTCAGTGGTCGAAACTTGCTCAAGAATACGTGCGCCCGACGGCTGCGGGGGGAGCGGCGCGGCGATCGGCGGTGATCGTACGCTGATCCACTCAGGGTCTCAGACTACGGCGCCGTCGTCGTCCGAGGGGTCTTTCGGCATCCGCCACAGCAGGATGCCCCAGCCGAGGAGCGAGCAGACGAGCGCGCCGATGTAGAACAGCTGCGGCGCCCCGGCCCACAGGATCAGGGCGAGTACGGTCGCGACCGGGCCTCCGATGGCGCCGATCCACGCCATGGTGACGAGCGGGTCGGAGGTGTCCAGCGGTTCCGGCTCGGGCGGGACGTAGCCGTCGTCCTCCTCGGTCTCGTCCACGCCGTAGTCGCGGGGGCCGGGCCCGACGGCGGGGGTCGCCCTGGTCCCCTCCGGATCGTTGTCGAGGGGGTCGCCCGGGTCGACGTCGCCGTCGTGGACGTCGTCGGCCGCTCCCGCGGGGCGTGGCTCGGCCGAGCGGTTCAACCGCTCCAGGTCCGCGGCCTCCTCGGTGAGTCCCTCGCCGAGCGGTCCCAGGCGTGCGGTGATCTCGGCCCAGCTCGCCTCGACGTCGGCGTCGCTGGGCTCGTGGGCGCCGTCGCCGGGTCGCGGCTCTCCGCCCGAGGTGGGACCGTTCATCCCTTCACTCTAGGGTGAGTTCGGCCCGTTCGTGTCGGCGGCGGGCGCCGAGTGGAAGGAAGGACCGGCGCGTGTTCTATCGGTTCATGAAGGCGACCCTCGGCCGGTTCCTGCGGTGGTACTACCGGCCGTGGATCCGCGGGGCCGAGCACGTGCCGCCGTCCGGGGCGGCGATCCTGGCCAGCAACCACCTCGCCGTCATCGACTCCTTCTTCCTGCCCGCGCTGCTCAAGCGTCCGGTGGTCTTCCTGGGCAAGGACGCGTACTTCACCGGGCGGGGGATCCGGGGCCGGGTCGTGGCCACCTTCATGCGCGGCGTCGGCACCATCCCGGTCGACCGCAGCGGTGGCCCGGGAGTGGAGGCGGCGTTGCGGACCGGACTCGCCAGGCTCGAGGCGGGAGAACTGTTCGGCATCTACCCCGAGGGCACCCGCAGCCCCGACGGGCGCCTGTACCGGGGCAAGACCGGGATCGCGCGGCTCGCGCTCGAGTCCGGGGCGCCGGTCATCCCGGTGGCGATGGTGGGCTCCCACATCGCCCAGCCGATCGGCAAGCGGATCCCGTCCCGGCACCGGGTCGGCGTGGTCATCGGGGCGCCCCTCGATTTCAGCCGCTACCGGGCGATGGCCTCGGACCGGTTCGTGCTGCGCGCGGTCACCGACGAGATCATGTACGCGATCATGGGACTGTCCGGCCAGGATTACGTGGACGCGTACGCTGCCTCGGAGAAGGCGCGGATGGCCTCCCGCGGCGGCGAGCCGACGCCCACGGCCCCGGGCGGGCCAGGGGGTCGCCCGGCGCCCGACGGGCCCGGCGGTGGCGCCGCAGCGGGGCGGTAGCGAGGCCGCGGACGGCCCGTGTGGCGACGTCCCTGGACGGCCGCCTCCGTCAGTAGCATGGACGCCGCAGGTCCCGCACCGCCCGAGTGAAAGGCACACCCATGTCCGAGTCCCAGCCGATCCGCCGGATCGCACTGCTCACCGCGGGCGGTTTCGCCCCCTGCCTATCGGCCTCCGTCGCCGGGCTCGTGCGCCGCTACACCGAGGTCCTCCCGGATGCCGAGATCATCGCCTACCAGTACGGCTACCACGGCCTGCTCACCGGCACCTGGGTGGTTGTCGACGAACAGGCGCGCGCCGACATCGACGTCCTGGACAACTTCGGCGGCTCCCCGATCGGGAACAGCCGGGTGAAGCTCACGAACGCGAAGAACCTCGTCGAGCGCGGCCTGGTCACCGAGGGCCAGGACCCGCTGCAGGTGGCGGCCGAGCAGCTCCGCAAGGACGGTGTGGACGTCCTGCACACCATCGGCGGCGACGACACGAACACCACCGCGGCGGACCTCGCGGCCTACCTCGAGGACAACGGCTACCACCTGACCGTGGTCGGCCTGCCGAAGACGATCGACAACGACATCATCCCGATCCGGCAGTCCCTCGGCGCGAACACCGCCGCCGAGCAGGCCTCGGTCTTCGCGCAGAACATCATCGGCGAGCACCGGTCCAACCCGCGGATGCTGATCGTGCACGAGGTCATGGGGCGGCACTGCGGCTGGCTGACCGCGGCCGCGGCGCAGCGTTACCGGTCCTGGTGGTCGGAGCAGCAGTGGAACCCGGCCCTTGGCCTGGCCAAGGAGCGTTGGGACATCCACGCCGTGTTCCTGCCCGAGCTGAAGCTCGACATGGCCGGCGAGGCGCAGCGCCTGCGGGGCATCATGGACGAGATCGGCAACGTGAACATCTTCCTGTCCGAGGGCGCCGGGGTCCCGGAGATCATCGCCGAGATGGAGGCCGCCGGCGAGGAGGTCCAGCGCGACCCGTTCGGGCACGTCAAGCTCGACACCATCAACCCGGGGGCCTGGTTCGCGAAGCAGTTCGCCGCCCTCATCGGTGCCGAGAAGACGATGGTTCAGAAGAGCGGCTACTTCTCCCGCTCGGCCCGCGCGAACGATGAGGACCTCGCGCTGATCCGACGCATGACGGACCTGGCCGTCGTCAAGGCCATCGCCGGTGAGTCCGGCGTGATCGGCCACGACGAGGAGAACGACGACGAGCTCACCGCCATCGCGTTCCCGCGGATCGCCGGCGGCAAGGCGTTCGACATCGCCACGCCGTGGTTCGGCGACCTGCTCGGCGAGATCGGCCAGAACGCCGTGGCGGCGGAGCCCGCCGCGCACTGACTCCTGGTGGCTCGACCTCCGGGCCCGCGCCGGCGGCTGGACCACGGTCCGGTCCGCCCCGGCGCGGGCCCTATCCTTGGTGCCGTGAGCGTTCTCCCTGACCCCGCGGTACTGGCCGGCCTCGACACCTTCCGCGACCTGGAGGCGAAGCAGCAGCCGAGCTGGCCCGACGCGCAGGCCCTCGCCGATGTGACGGCGAAGCTCTCCTCCGTGCCGCCGCTGGTGTTCGCCGGTGAGGCGGACAATCTGCGCGAGCGGCTCGGTGCCGCGTCCCGCGGGGAGGCGTTCCTGCTCCAGGGCGGCGACTGCGCCGAGACCTTCGACGAACTCACCGCGGACAACATCCGGGACAAGATCAAGACGATCCTCCAGATGGCCGTGATCCTCACCTACGGGGCGTCCCTGCCGATCATCAAGATGGGCCGGATGGCAGGCCAGTACGCCAAGCCGCGCAGCTCCGACTCCGAGACCCGTGACGGCGTCACCCTGCCCGCGTATCGCGGGGACATCATCAATGGCTTCGAGTTCAGCGAGTCGGCCCGGATCCCGGACCCGAACCGGCTCCTGGACGCCTATCACAACTCCGCGACCACGTTGAACCTGATCCGGGCGTTCACCCAGGGTGGGTTCGCGGACCTGCGCCGGGTGCACGAGTGGAACCGCGGCTTCATGGCCAACCGTGCCTACGCCCGGTACGACACGTTCGCGGCGGAGATCGACCGGGCGATCCGGTTCATGCACGCCGCCGGCGCCGACTTCGAGGCGTTGCGCACCGTGGACTTCTTCTCGAGTCACGAGGGTCTGCTGCTCGACTACGAGCGGCCGCTGACCCGGATCGACTCCCGCACCGGCCTGCCCTACGACTGCTCCGCGCACTTCCTCTGGATCGGCGAGCGCACCCGCCAGCTGGACGGCGCGCACGTGGACTACTTCTCCCGGGTTCGGAACCCGATCGGCGTGAAGCTCGGCCCGACCAGCACCGGGGACGACGCGCTGGCGCTCATGGACAAGCTCAACCCCGACGGCGAGGCGGGGCGCCTGACGTTCATCACCCGGATGGGCGCGGGCAAGGTCCGCGACCTGCTCCCAGGGTTGGTCGAGCGGGTGCGAGCCGATGGCCGGCCCGTGGTCTGGGTGTGCGACCCGATGCACGGCAACGGCTTCACGTCCGACAGCGGGTACAAGACCCGACGGTTCTCGGACGTGATCGACGAGGTGCGCGGCTTCTTCGAGGTGCATGCGGCCCTGGGTACGGTGCCGGGCGGCCTGCACGTGGAACTGACCGGCTCGGACGTGACCGAGGTGCTCGGCGGCAGCGAGGAGATCGACGACCTCGCCCTGGCCCGCCGGTACGAGACTCTGGTGGACCCCCGGCTGAACCACCAGCAGTCCCTCGAGATGGCGTTCCTCGTCGCGGAGATGTTGCGGGGCGACTGACCGGTGAGTACCCCCCACCATCCCGACCCGCCGCTGGAGCGCTCGCTACCGCCCGGTCAGTACTGGCGGCCCGAACCGCTCGTCATGCACTACGGCCGGGTGCCCAAGCCCCGCCCGGACCGGTGGACGTTCACGATCGGCGGCGCCACCGCGAGCGGCGCCGAGCAGACCTTCGACATGGACGCCATCCGCGGCCTCGAGTTCGTCGAGGAGCTCGCGGACATGCATTGCGCCACCCGGTGGTCTGCGCTGGACCTGCGCTGGTCCGGCTACCGCGCCGCGGAGCTGCTCGAACTCGCCCCGCCGGACCCGCGGGTTCGCGAGGTCCTGGTCTTCGCCGAGTACGGCTACGCCGCGAACCTGAGCCTCGACGACCTCGTCTCACCCCGGTCCCTGCTCGCCACCCATCTCGACGGCGAGGAGCTCACCGCCGAGCGTGGCGCCCCGCTGCGGCTGGTGGTCCCGCACCTGTACACGTGGAAGGGCCCGAAGTGGGTGCGCGGCTGGAACTACCTGCTGCCCGACGACGGTGACCTCGGCTTCTGGGAGGAGCGCGGCTACCACGCCCACGGGGACGCCTGGCGGCAGGAGCGGTACGCCTACCAGTCCGAGGACGCCAGCGACGAGGTCACACCACCGTCAGGACGATGACCGTGCCGGCGGGGTGCATCTCGCCGGCGGGTACCGACTGGCTGTGCACCGTGCCGAACAGGCCGCCGAGCACGTTCTCGCGGCGAACCTCGAACCCGAGGGCGGTCAGTTCCTCGGCGGCCGCGGCGTACTGGTCCCCGAACACGTTCGGCACCTCGAACAGCTCCGGCCCGAGCGAGACGATCACCTCGACCACGTCGCCGCGCAACGCCGGTCCCTCGAGGGACTGACTGATCACGTCCCCGGCAGTGACGGAGTCGCTGTACGCGGACGGCCCCAGCTGCGCGACCGCGCCCGCGGCCTCCAACTGGGCGACCGCCGTCGCCTCGTCGGCACCGACCACGTTCGGGACGGTGATCGGCTCGCGCCCCGCGGAGACAACCAGCGTGAGGGGCGTGTTGTGCGCGATCGTCTCCCCGATGGCCGGGTCGGTCCCGATGACAGTGCCCTCGGGAACCTCGGCATCCCACGGCCGGCGGACCTCGGCGGAGACCTCGAAGCCATCGCCGGTCAGGGTGTCGAGCGCGTCGGCCTCGGGCGAGCCGGCGACGTCGGGCACGGTGAGCATCTCGATGCCGAGGGAGATCAGCACCCCGACCTCGCCACCCTCGCGCAGCACGTCCTCACCTGGAGCGGGATCGGTCGAGATGACCAGCCCGGCGGGCACCTCGTCGTGGTACGCGGAGTCGGGAACCGGCCGCAGTCCGTGCCCCTCGAGCTCGGCGAGGGCGGCGGCCTCCTCGTCCCCGGTCACGTCCGGAACCGCCGTGTAGGCGCCGGGGCCGACGCGCAGGTACCACCAGCCGCCGGCGCCGAGGGCGAGCAGCACCACGAGGATGATCGCGATCACCCGCAGGCGACGCCGACGCTTGCGCCGACGGGTCGAGCGCTGCTCCGCGGCGGCGGCATCGGTGGCCGCGACCGCCCCGATCGGCAGCGCGATCGTGCCGGTGTGCCGGCTCACCGAGACGGTCTCGTCGCCGTCGGACTCCGCCTCGGCGTCGGCGACGATCTCGCCGACCTCGTCGGCGGGGGTGTCGGCGCGCACGGCCAGCGCCGTGGGGTCGAGCGTGGCGCGGGTACGCCGTACCAGCGCGAGCGCGGCGCCGGCGTCGACCGGGCGGTCGCCCACCTCGCGCGCGGTCAGCGTGGCGATCAGGTCGTCGATCTCGAGCGGTAGCCAGGGGACGTCGTCGGAGGCGGCCGGGATGGAGGAGTGCACGTGCTTGTACGCGACCTGGATCGGGGTCTCGCCCTCGAACGGCGGGTGCCCGGTGAGCATCTCGTAGAACAGGATCCCGACGGCGTACACGTCGGCACGAGCGTCGGCGTTGCCCGAGGTGACGATCTCGGGGGAGAGGTAGGCGACGGTGCCGAGCAGGTTCCCGGTGCTCGCCGCCGTCGCCTCGGTGACGGCGCGGGCAAGGCCGAAGTCGGCAACCTTGACGCGCCCGTCGGCGGCGATCAGCACGTTCTCCGGCTTCATGTCCCGGTGCACCAGGCCGGCGCGGTGCGCCGCGGCCAGGGCGTCCAGGATGGACTCGAGGACGTCCAGGGTCTCACCGAGGCTGAAGGCGCCCTTGGCCCGCAGCGCCCGCCGGAGGTTGCGCCCGTCGACGTACTCCAGGGTCAGGTAGTTGAGGTCGCCCTCGCTGCCCTGGTCGTAGACGCCGACGATGCCCGGGTGGGTGAGGCGTGCCGCGGCCCGTGCCTCCCGCCGGAACCGCGCGGCCACGTCCGCACCCTCGGCCAGGTGCGGATGCATGATCTTCAGCGCCACCTGGCGGTCCAGGCGCCGATCGGTGGCCAGGTACACGGTCGCCATGCCGCCCCGCGCGATCCGCGAGGACACCTCGTACCGACCGTCGACCAGGCGGCCGATCATGGGGTCGGTGAGGGTGCTGGCCATGGCCGTGAGTTTACGGTGCTACCTCGCCGATCCCGGCGCTTGTGGGGTGCGTGTCACCGCACCGTGCACACGGCCTCCACAGGTCGGGCTCAGTAGCGCGCCATCAGCGTCTGCACGTTCGCGACGTACCGGCGGGTGTCGTCGTACAGCCCGTTTCGGCTGACCGAGCCGAGGCCCTGGTAGTACCCGCCGATCGCGGACTGCATGTCCGGCGCGGTGCGGATCAGGGCCCGCAGGATGGCGACCCCCGCGGTGACGTTGTCCTGTGGGTCGAGCAGGTTCAACTGCCGCCCGACCAGGTCCGAGGCCCACACACCCGAGGACGGGATGACCTGCATGACCCCGACCGCGTTCGCGGGGGAGACGGCGCGCATGTTGAAGCCGGACTCCTGCTGGGCGACGGCCAGCGCCAGTGCCGGGTCCACGCCCATCGAGACGGCCGTGGTCCGGATCATCTCCTGCATTGCCGCGCGGCTGGGCACGGACACGCTGAGCAGGGTCGCCGCGTTCGCGTTGGCGGCCGCGTTGACGTCGTCGGAGTAGGTGTAGTGCAGGAAGGTGTTCGGCACGAGCTGGGTGGACCCCGGGATGGTCAGGGTCTGCCCGATGCGGATGAGGGCGCGGGAGTCGAGCCCGTTCGCGGACACGATCGCCGACGCCGTGGTGCCGTAGCGGGACGCGATCCCCGAGACGGTCTCGCCCGAACGCACCGTGTGCGAGGAACCGCCCGACGGCGCCGGAGCGGCCCGGGTGGGTGCGGCCGCCGGAGTGCTCGACGCCCCGCCACTCGAGGCGCCGCTGCCCGGGATGGTCAGGGTCTGCCCGATGCGGATGAGGGCCCGCGAATCGAGGCCGTTCGCGGACACGATCGCCGAGACCGTGGTGCCGTGGCGGGCCGCGATCCGGGAGACCGTGTCACCGCTGGTCACCGTGTAGGAGGAGCCGCCGGAGGTCACCGGCGCGGCCGGGGCGCGGCTGCTCGGGGCTGAACTGCTGGAGCCGGTCGAGGCGCCCGGGATGGTGAGGGTCTGGCCGATCCGGATGATCGCGCGGGAGTTGAGGCCGTTCGCGGACACGATCGCCGAGACGGGCACGTCGAACCGAAGGGCAAGGTGGCCGACGGTGTCACCGGCGCGGACGGTGTACAGGCTGTCCCCGGCCGCCCGGGGCGCCGGTGCGACCGTGCGGAGCGTGGGGGACAGGCCGGCGCCCGCGCTCTCCGTGGTGATCCGGGTGGCCCGGCCGTCGTTCTTGCCGAGCAGGTGCGCCGGGACATTGCCCGGGCTGCGCTGCGGCTGTTCCTCACTGTGCGGCTGTGCTGCTGCCGGCGCCACCGACGAGGCGAGCCCCATCGCTGCGACGGCGCTGAGCGCTCCTGCAGTGGTCAGGGCAGAGCCCCAGCGAGCTTGGGCATGTCTGGGCCGTGCGGTGCGAGCCATGGGTTCCCCCGGGTGTTTCGGACGGACGTCACGGCGTGTCGCCCGTGACTGATGTGGCAATTGAGGTATATGTGCCAAAAGTGACAGTAGCGTGGCTGATAGGTGACGACAACCCCAGTCGCGCCCGTAGGCTCTCCGGGTGACTACTGCGGACCCCCAGAACATCAAGTGGCTGAGCCTGCCGGAGGCGGCCGAACTCCTCGAGGTCGAACTGCGCGTCGTGCGCGGCATGCTGACCGAGCGCCGGATCGTCGCCGTGCGGCGCGGCGAGAACAAGGCGCTGAGCATTCCGCGCGATTTCCTCGTGCTGCCCGGCGACGATTCCGTCATCGCGGATCCGCCGCTGGTCATCCCGGCGCTGCGAGGGACGATCATCCAGCTCGCTGACGCCGGCTACGACGACGAGGACACGCTGCGCTGGCTCTATGCCGACAACGACGAGCTGGGCGAGACCCCGATCGTCGCGCTCCGGGCCGCCCGGACCCATGCGGTGCGGCGGGTCGCGCAGGCGCTCGCCTTCTGACGACCTTCCAGCAGGAGTATCCGGCGCCGGTCAGAAGGAGCGGGTGATCGCCGCGCGGGCGAGGGTGCGCAGTCGGTCCCGCGCCGGCTGCGCGTAGCCGGCCGCGTCGATCGCGGCCAGCGCGGCCGCGGTGCGCTCACCGATGAGCTCCTCGACGCTCGCGAGCGCACCGGTGCCGGTGAGGAGCTCCCGCACCCGCGCGACGGTGTCGGGGTCGAGGTCGGCGTTGCCGAGGGCGGACCGGAGCAGGTCCACGCCGGCGGCATCGGCGCGGGTCATGGCCAACGTGACCAGCACGGTGCGTTTGCCCTCCCGGAGGTCATCACCAGCCGGCTTGCCGGTGACGTCCGGGTCGCCGAACACGCCGAGCACGTCATCGCGGAGCTGGAACGCCTCGCCGATCGGGAGGCCGATCCGGCTGGCCGCCCCGAGCGCGGGCTCGTCGGCGCCGGCCATCGCGGCGCCGAGCGTGAGCGGGTGCTCGACGCTGTAGCGGGCCGACTTGGACCGGATGACCCGCCGGGCCCGGTCCAGGTCCAGCGCGGCGTCGGCGCTCCATGGGGCCGACTGGGCGTAGATGTCGAGGTACTGCCCGACGGTGACCTCGGCCATCATCCGCTGCACGATTCGCCGGCCCGCCGCCCGGGCCGACGCCGGGAGGAGCTCAAGCGCGTCCTGGAGTTCACCGACGGCGGCGACGAGGAGGAGGTCACCGAGGAGCACCGCGCCGGCCGCGCCGAAGTGGTCACCGGTGTCGAGCATGGCCCGCTGATCATGCAGGGTGGTGAACTGCCGGTGCGCAGCCGGGAGTCCACGGCGGGTCAAGGAGCCGTCGATCAGGTCGTCGTGGACGAGGGCCGCCAGCTGGAACAACTCCAGCCCGGATCCGGCGAGCACGATCTCCGGGGCCCGCTGCAGGTCGTCTGGGCCGCCGAGCGCGAGCCACCCGGCTGCGGCGAACGAGGCGCGGAGCCGCTTGCCGCCCGGCAGCATGGTGCCGGCGACGTCGAACAGGTCCGTCACCTCGGGGCCCACGTCCCGGAAGGACTCGCCGAGGCCTTCGACGGTGGTCCGAACGCGGGAGGACACCGCCTCCCGCAGAGACGTCAGTGGATCGGTGGGCGACGCGGGGGAGACGGACACCACCGCAGCCTATCCGTGTGGATCCGCGCGCCGATGCCTCACGATCCCCAGGGCACGGGCCGATCACCAAGGATCCCACGCGAGCGGCCCGGGGTCCGCGGGTCCAGAGCGCCGATGGTCGCCAACCTGCGCGGCGCCGCGCGCCGCTGCACTGGACCGATGAGATCACACGAACCCGGACCCGAACCGGATCCCGACGACATCGGGGTGCCCACGCTGCGCCTCGACGACCCGCCCGAACTACTTGCCTACCTCCCGTTCCGGCTCGGCTTCCTGCCACAGGAGTCCCTCGTGCTGCTGGCGATCAGGGCCGAGCCCGGTGGCGGGCCGGAGATCGGCGTGGTCGCCCGTGTGGACCTCGCGGACCTCTCACGCCCTGGCCTCGCCCTGGGTGAGCATCTCCTCAGGCAACTGGCCATGGACGGCGCGGTCGCTGTGTTCGCCGCCGTCTACACCGAGTCCTCCTGGCCTGCCGTCCTGTCCGGGCGGGGCGCCGCGGGTGCCGCGCTGGCGTGGTGGCTCGCCCAGTCCCCGCTCGCCCACCCGACCCGGACCTGGCTCGTGGGCAACCGGTACTACCGGTGCATCGAGTGCATGAGTTCGCATTGCTGCCCGCCGGCCGGCCAGCCCGTCGACGGCCTCACCAACGCGCGGATCCGGGCGAGCCTCGTCTACCAGGGCGAGTCCTACGTCGCCTCCCGCGCGGACCTTCTGCCGGACCTGCGCTGCGCGGCGACGGACCGTCGGACCGCCGCCGGCGCGGCCACCCGGGAGCGACGCCGTCGGGAGCGACTGACCGGAGCCGACCTCACGCACTGGCGCGCGGACATGCGGGCCCGATGGCGCCGCCTGCTCGGCGCCGCCACACCGGGAGCAGAGCGGCGCGCCACCCAGGAGGTGCTCGCCGACATCCCTGCCGCCGAGTACGGACACCTGCTCGCCGGCCTGGAGGACACCCAGGTCCGGGACGCGATCCTGCTGTCCGTCGCGGCGGTGACCCGGATCGAGGACCCGGCCGACGCCGACTCCTCACGCATCCTCGAGGCTGTGTTCACCGGGGACCTGATGCCGGACCAGGCGGCGCTCGCGATGGCCGAGGCTGCCCTGGTCGCGGTGGCCGCGCACGCCGCCACGGCCCGCGCGGCGCCGGCGCTGGCGACCCTGGCCTGGCTCGCCTGGTGGAACGGCGACGGCGCCCGTGCCGACGTGCTCGTCACCGCCGCCCTCGAACGCGACCCGCTGCACCGGTTGGCTCGGTTGCTGCGGCACGTCGTCGACCGCGCGGTCGCGCCGGGCTGGGCTCGACGCGAACACTCCGCGACGGCGTGAGCGTTCCGGCCCGGCGACGGCGAGGTTGCTCCGGCGGATCGATCGGCGCGGGCCGCTCGACTAGATCTTCACCGGGTACGTCAGCATGGTGACCACGCATCCGACCGCCACGATGACGGCCAGCCCAAGCATGGCCCGCTGCATCCAGGCCGCGTTCACGCGCTGGGACATCGCGGTCAGGAAGAGGACCAGGGCGAACAGGACGGTGAGCAGCGTGTAGTTGTCGCCGCGCTGGTTGTACTCGAGCGCCTCGTCGAACTTGGCGTCGGCCCGGTCGGCGAGCGCCACGGACTCGAGGGTGCCCGGGGGTACGTACTCGGGCACGGTGAACGGTCCGAGGGCCTCGCGACCGCCCGCCTCCCAGGCGTCGAACGCCACGGCGAACTGCGGGCTGAACCGCTCCTCGATGAATCCCTGCAGGTCCGTGTCCTGCGCTTCGACGGCGAGGACCCACTGGGTATAGATGGTGAGGTCGTACTGGCGCGCAGCGTTCGCCTGCGCCTCGGCCGCCGTGGACTGGATCCGGGCGCTCGACGCCTGACTGAACGCGATCGACATCTCGCCGCCCCACTTCGACGACTCGAAGCCGCACCAGGCGGTCAGCACCGCGATGAGGGAGAGCAGGAACACCGTGAGGATGTCGGCGGCGCTCTTGCTCTCGCCCTCATCCTTGGACCGGTTCGTGGGGCCGGGACGCTCTGCCGCAGCCTCGTCGGTCGTGACGTCGCCGGACCCGGTCTCCTCGACGTCGCCGGACCGGTCGGGCGCATCCGGGTGCTCGCCGGGTGTGGTCTGGTCACTCATGGGCGCCGCCCCTTCTCCGCACGGGTCGCGATCTCAGGCGTGAGACTAGCGCCGCCGGGTACCCGGGGCCCGGCGACTGCGCCGCGAGCCCGCGGAAGCGCTACTGTCGGAGGCGGACGCATTGTTGTGTGACGAGGGAGTACGTCGTGGCCATAGTGGTCGGTTTCATCGCCACCGCCGAAGGACGTGCGGCGCTCGATGCCGCGATCGTGGAAGCGCAGCGACGCTCCGATCGCCTCCTGGTGATCGTGCACGGCAGCCGCGGCGCCGACGAGGACGAGATCGACCGCGCCGTCGACGAGGCCCGGGACCTCCTGGACACCTCGGGCGTGGGCTTCGACGTGCGGCACCTGCAGCGCGGCAACGACGTCGCCGAAGCCCTCATGGGAGCCGCCGAGGAGGCCGGCGCCGAACTCATCGTCATCGGGCTGCGCCGCCGGTCCCCGCTCGGCAAGCTCATCCTCGGCTCGAACGCACAACGCATCCTGCTGGACGCACCCTGCCACGTCCTCGCGGTCAAGCCCGCGCAGGCGTAGCCGCGCCCCGCCGTCACCACCTGAACGGAGCCACCAGTGCAGGCAGCAGTTCCCGGGCCCTCGGCCGCGCCGGACGGGCCCGCCGGGCCGTCCAGTCCGCTCGAGGCCACGCACCGCGCTGCCGGCGCGACGATGACCGACTTCGCCGGGTGGCAGATGCCGCTGCGGTTCGCCGGTGACCTGGCCGAGCACCGTGCGGTCCGCGAGCGGGCGGGCCTGTTCGACCTTTCCCACATGGCCCAGCTCGAGGTGACCGGGCCGGAGGCGGCCGCGGCCCTCGACGGCGCCCTGGTCAGCGCTGCGTCGCGGCTGCGAGTCGGCCGCGCCCGCTACACGATGATCACCGCGATCGACGGCGGGATCCTCGACGACCTGATCGTGTACCGGCTCGACGAGCACGAGTTCCTGGTGATCGCGAATGCGGCGAACCGGCTCACCGTGCTCGACGAACTGACGAACCGGAGCGAGGGCCGTCAGGTCGCGGTGGTCGACCGCACCCCGCACCGGGCGCTGATCGCGATCCAGGGGCCGGCCGCCGCCGGGGTGCTCGCCCCGCTCATCGACGCCGACCTGAGCGCTCTGAAGTACTACGCGAGCGTGTCCGCGTCCTTCGACGCCCACGTCCCCACCCTCGTGGCCCGGACCGGGTACACCGGCGAGGACGGGTTCGAGCTGGCCGTCCCCGCGGCGGCCGCCACCGATGTGTGGGCCAGGCTGCTCGATGCCGGCGCCGAGGCCGGGGTCCAGGCCTGCGGGCTGGCGAGCCGGGACTCCCTGCGTCTCGAGGCCGGGATGCCCCTGTACGGCCAGGAACTGACCGCCGCACTGACCCCCTTCGAGGTCGGCCTGGGCCGGGTGGTGCACCTCGACCATGAGTTCCTCGGCCGAGACGCGCTCGCCGAGCGGTCCGAGCACCCCACCGGGACCCGCCTCATCGGGCTGCGCGGCGACGGCCGCCGCGCCGCTCGCGCCGGCAGTGAGGTTCTGGCCGCGGGGTCGGTGATCGGTGCCGTGACCTCCGGTGTGCTGTCCCCGACGCTCGGGCACCCCGTCGCGATGGCCCTGGTCACCGCCGCCGACCAGGACACCGTCGCCGTCGGTCAGGTGCTGGACGTGGACGTGCGCGGAAGGTTCCAGCAGATGACCGTCACGGAGCTACCGTTCTACCGTCGCCCAGCCACCACCTGACCCAGTCCCGACCCAGCCAGACGCATTGAGGAGCGAGCCGTCATGAGCGTCCCCGCCGACCGCCAGTACACCGCCGAGCACGAGTGGATCACCGTCGCCGACGGCGTCGCCACCGTGGGCATCACCGCCTACGCCGCCGACGCCCTCGGTGACGTCGTCTACGTCGACCTCCCGTCCGTCGGGGACTCGGTCACCGCCGGCGGGACGTGCGGTGAGATCGAGTCCACGAAGTCCGTCAGCGAGCTCTACGCGCCGGTCACCGGTGAGGTGCTCAGCGTGAACTCCGAGGTCGTGGACAGTCCCGAACTCGTGAACTCCGCGCCCTACGAGGGCGGCTGGCTGTTCACCGTCCGTATCGAGGCCGAGGGCGACCTCATCGACGCCGCCGCCTACACCGAGATCACGAAGGCCTGATCAGCTCCCGATGACCGCCACGCCCGAGTTCCCCGCCCGCCACATCGGAATCGACACCGCCGCCACCGAGCACATGCTGGAGGTGATCGGCCGGCCGAGCGTCGAGGCGCTGCTCGAGGCGGCCGTTCCGCCCGCGCTGCTCGGCGACGGCGTGCCCACGCTGCCGGACCTGCCCGCCGCCATCTCGGAGGCGCAGGTGCTCGCCGAACTGCGGGCCATCGCGGGCCGGAACACCGTTCGCACCTCGATGATCGGCCAGGGCTACTACGACACGTACACGCCGTCGGTGATCGCCCGCAACGTGCTGGAGAACCCGGCCTGGTACACGGCCTACACGCCGTACCAGCCGGAGATCTCCCAGGGCCGGCTCGAGGCGCTGCTGAACTTCCAGACCATGGTCATCGACCTGACCGGGATGGACGTGGCCGGTGCGTCCATGCTCGACGAGTCCACGGCCGTGGCCGAGGCGATGCTGCTCGCCCGCCGGGTGGTGCGGGGCGAGGGCGGCCGGTTCTATGTCGATGCGGACAGCTTCGCCCAGACCAAGGCCGTGCTGGCGACCCGGGCCGAGGCGGTCGGCATCGAACTCGTCGAGTTCGACGCGTCCGGCACCACCGACCTGACCGATGCGTTCGGGGTGCTCCTGGCCTACCCCGGCTCCTCCGGTGTGGTCCGGAACCGGGCCACCCTGGACCGCTGGATCACGGCCGCGCACGACGCCGGTGCGCAGGTGGTGTTCTCCGCGGACCTGCTCGCGCTCACCCTGCTCGATGCGCCGGGCACGCTCGGCGCGGACATCGTGGCCGGCACCACCCAGCGGTTCGGGGTGCCGATGGGCTTCGGTGGCCCGCACGCCGGATACCTCGCCGTGCGGGACAAGGCCCAGCGGCAGCTGCCCGGCCGGCTCGTCGGCCTGTCCAAGGACGCCGACGGCGCCCCCGCCCTGCGCCTCGCGCTGCAGACGCGGGAGCAGCACATCCGCCGGGAGAAGGCCACCTCCAACATCTGCACGGCTCAGGTGCTCCTGGCCGTGATCGCGTCCATGTACGCCGTCTACCACGGTCCCGAGGGCCTGACGGCGATCGCTCGGCGGGTGCATGAGCGCGCCCTGGCCGTGGCGTCCGGTCTCGCCGGCCTCGGCGCCCAGGTGCGCCACACCTCGTTCTTCGACACGGTCACGGTCGACGTCCCGGGCCGGGCCGACGCGTTCGTCGCCGCCGCGCTGGAGCGCAACATCACGCTCTGGCGGGTCGACGCCGACACCGTCGGCGTCGCGTGTGACGAGACCACCACCGAGGAGACCGTCGCCGACCTGCTCGACGCGGCCCGGGCGGTCCTGCCCGGCGCCACCACGGACGCGACCGCCGCCGCGGCGACCACGGCCGGCTCCGCCGTCGGGCACTCCGGCCTCGGCCTGCCGGCGGACCTGACCCGCAGCACCGAGTTTCTGACCCACCCGATCTTCTCCAGCCACCGGTCCGAGACGCAGATGATGCGGTACCTGCGCCGGCTCTCGGACCGGGACTACGCCCTCGACCGCGGCATGATCCCGCTCGGCTCCTGCACCATGAAGCTGAACGCGGCCACCGAGATGGCTGCGATCACGTGGCCCGAGTTCTCCCGGATCCACCCGTTCGCGCCGGCCGCGGACGTGGCGGGGTACCTCGAGCTGATCGACGGGCTCGAGACCGCCCTGGCCGGCCTGACCGGGTATGCCGTGGTGAGCGTGCAGCCGAACGCCGGGTCGCAGGGCGAGCTCGCCGGGCTGCTGGCCATCCGCGACTACCACGCCGACCGCGGTGACGACGACCGCAGGGTCTGCGTGGTGCCGGCAAGTGCGCACGGCACGAACGCGGCGTCGGCGGTGCTCGCCGGCCTGGAGGTGGCCGTCGTGCGGACGGCGCCGAACGGGGACGTGGACCTCGACGACCTGCGCCGGGTGCTCGCCGTCCACGAGGGCCGGGTGGCCGCGATCATGGTCACCTACCCGTCCACGCACGGCGTCTACGAGCACGGCATCACCGAACTGTGCGACCTGGTGCACGCCGCCGGCGGGCAGGTCTACATCGACGGCGCGAACCTGAACGCGCTGGTGGGGGTCGCCGGGCCCGGCGCGTTCGGCGGGGATGTCTCCCACCTGAACCTGCACAAGACGTTCTGCATCCCGCACGGCGGCGGTGGGCCCGGCGTCGGCCCGGTCGCCGTGGCCGAGCACCTGGTGCCGTTCCTGCCCGGGCACCCGCTGGCCCAGGCCGGCCGCCGGGTGCTCCGCGAGACCGGCACGATCAGCGCCGCGCCGTACGGGTCACCCTCGATCCTGCCGATCAGCTGGGCGTACCTGCGGCTGATGGGCACGACGGGTCTACGCGCCGCAACCGGCGCCGCGGTGCTCTCGGCGAACTATGTGGCCGCCCGGCTCGACGAGAAGTACCCGGTGCTCTACCGGGGCGAGCACGGCCTGGTGGCGCACGAGTGCATCCTCGACCTGCGCCCGCTCACGGCCGCCACCGGGGTCACCGTGGACGACGTCGCCAAGCGGCTCATCGATTTCGGGTTCCACGCGCCCACGATGAGCTTCCCGGTGGCCGGCACCCTGATGGTCGAACCGACCGAGTCCGAGGACCTCGGCGAGGTGGACCGGTTCATCGACGCGATGCTCGCCATCCACGCCGAGGCGAGCGCCGTCGGGGACGGCACCTGGCCGGCCGACGACAACCCGCTCGTGAACGCCCCGCACACCGCCGTCTCGGCCCTGGGGGAGTGGGACCACCCGTACTCGCGCACCCAGGCCGTGTACCCCGCGGGCGCGACCCCGGACAAGTACTGGCCGCCGGTACGCCGGGTGGACGGAGCCTACGGGGATCGCAACCTCGTCTGCGCCTGCCCGCCGATCGAGGCGTACGCGTAGGGGTGGGAACAATCCGGGGGGTCCGGTGCGCTCTAAGAACAGCGGCCGGACCCGCCTGTCATTGGACGGGCCGAGGCGGCTACTCCGGTTATAATTGTACTGCTGCGACTTACAGAACACCGGTCGCCCTCCATCCCCCGCCGAAAGGTTCTCTGTGTCGTCGCCTCTCAGTCCTGATGTCGTGCTGCCCCGCGAATACGAACACACCGCTCTGCAGAACGCCTTCAGGTCCGGCCTGACGAGGGGATACGTCACAGCCGCCGAGTTTCGCGCGGCCTGCGAGGACGCGAACGTCAAGCCCCGCCGTCTCAAGGAGGTCCTGGGCGCAATGCACGAAGCCAAGATCAGCGTGACCGAGGTTCCCGACCGAGCGGTCGCGAACGCCGCGACCCGTTCCGGTGCCACCACGGCGACCGTCGAGAAGCCGAAGACCACCACCCGCAAGACCGCCGCGAAGTCGACGGCGCCGGCCAAGACCGACGCCCCCGCCGAGGCCGAGGCCGTCGAGCAGACCCCGGCCAAGACCACCCGCGCCAAGCCGGCGACCAAGGCGGCCACCGCCAAGGCGAAGACCACCCGGGCGAGCAAGGCCAAGCTGGCCGCCGTCACCTCCGCCGACGAGGCCGAGCCGGAAGAGCCGGAGGCCGAGACGCCTGCGGACGGCGAGGCGAGCACGAAGTCCGGCGACGAGGACAAGGGCTTCGTCTACTCCGACTCCGACGACGACGACGCACCTGCCCAGCAGGTCGTCACCGCCGGCGCCACCGCCGACCCGGTCAAGGACTACCTGAAGCAGATCGGTAAGGTCGCGCTGCTGAACGCCGAGCAGGAGGTCGACCTCGCGAAGCGGATCGAGGCCGGCCTGTTCGCGGACGAGAACCTCGCCGAGTCCGGCGAGGGCATGGACCGCAAGCTCAAGCGCGAGCTCGAGTGGATCGCCATGGACGGCCGCCGGGCCAAGAACCACCTCCTCGAGGCGAACCTGCGGCTCGTGGTCTCCCTCGCGAAGCGCTACACCGGCCGCGGGATGCTGTTCCTGGACCTGATCCAGGAGGGCAACCTCGGTCTGATCCGCGCCGTCGAGAAGTTCGACTACACCAAGGGCTACAAGTTCTCCACGTACGCCACCTGGTGGATCCGACAGGCCATCACCCGCGCCATGGCGGACCAGGCCCGCACCATCCGGATCCCGGTGCACATGGTCGAGGTCATCAACAAGCTCGCCCGCGTGCAGCGCCAGATGCTCCAGGACCTGGGCCGCGAGCCCACGCCCGAGGAGCTCGCCAAGGAACTCGACATGACCCCCGAGAAGGTCGTCGAGGTGCAGAAGTACGGTCGCGAGCCGATCTCGCTGCACACCCCGCTCGGCGAGGACGGCGACTCCGAGTTCGGTGACCTGATCGAGGACTCCGAGGCCGTGGTGCCGGCGGACGCGGTGAGCTTCACGCTCCTGCAGGAGCAGCTGCACGCCGTGCTGGACACGCTGTCCGAGCGGGAGGCCGGTGTGGTCTCCATGCGGTTCGGCCTCACCGACGGCCAGCCGAAGACACTCGACGAGATCGGAAAGGTCTACGGGGTCACCCGGGAGCGGATCCGTCAGATCGAGTCCAAGACGATGTCGAAGCTGCGTCACCCGAGCCGCTCGCAGGTGCTGCGCGACTACCTCGACTGATAGCGCCAGACATACGGAGGGGCTGTTCCCGGGCGATCCGGGAACAGCCCTTTCGGCATGTGCGGGCGGGTGCCGCAGGTCAGAGCGCGCCGCCCGCGGCCGCGGGGGCGTCCGCGGACTCGCCGGCGTCCCCGATGGACTCGCGGGCCACGAAGTTCTCGAGGTCGAACAGGTTCTGGCCGGCGCGCTGGGCCACGGTCAGCAGCGTGGACGCCGACGCGACCTCCTCCACCTGCTCCTTGAGGAACCACAGCATGAACTGCTCACCGAGGGCGTCACCCTCGGCGCGGGCGGCCTGGAAGATCGCCTCGATCTGGCTGGTGACCTGCTTCTCCTGGTCGAGGGCCAGCCTGATCGGCGCGACGGCGTCGCCGAAGTCGTTCTGGACGGTCGAGCCGGCGGGGATGACGACTTTCAGGTCCCGATCGAGCATGTACTGCACGATCATCATCGCGTGGTTGCGTTCCTCGACGGACTGCCGGTAGTAGTGGGCGGCGAGCTGGGGCAGGTCGTGGCTGTCGAACCAGACCGCGATCGCGACGTACTGCGTGTGGGCGTCGAACTCGTGACCGATCTGCTCGGTGAGGAGTCGGACGTAGGGGGATCCTTCGGCGGGAGTCATGATGCCCACGCTAGTTCGCGCCGGGTCGGCCACGCCAGGTGGCGCGGGTCCTCAGGGTGTGTCGCGGCGGGCGCTCAGGATGAACCGGGGCGCGACGTCCCGGAACTGCTCGCCACGCTCGAAGGCGGCGTGCAGGAGCCGCAGCGGGGCGTCGTAGCGGGCCACGTCGAAGTCGGCGACCTGCCAGGAGATCATCCGCAGGTACCAGATCACCGCGCCGACGTCGGTGAAGATACGGCCCGGGTCGTGGGTCTGGGCCCGCTCGACGGTCAGGCCGGCCCGGGTGAGGCCGGCGGCGAACGGTTCCAGGGCGACGTCGGCCGGAACGTCCGGCCCGGGGCCACCGAGGGCCTCGTTCAGGCGGGTGCCGTCGGCCGAGCCGACCTGCTGGGTGAGGAACACCCCGCCCGGCGCCAGCACGCGGCTCACCTCTGCGGGGTCGTACGCCTCGTGTCGATCGAGGACGACGGCGAAGGTTGCGTCGGGCAGCGGTAGCCGGGTCGCGTCATCGGGCGGCAGTGCGGCGACCCGCACGCCGTGCGGGGCAAGGGCGGCGCGTGCCGTATCCACGTTCGGTGGCCAGCCCTCGGTGGCCGCGGACCCGGGCGGGAACGGACCGAGCGTGGCCAGGAGCTCACCGCCACCGGTGCCGAGGTCCAGGACCGGGCCGTCCGCCTCGGCGATGGCCGCACGGGCCAGCTCGGCGTAGTCCCAGGGCAGCGAGCCGTCGATCACCCGGCCGTGCACGGGCGTGAAGTCGAAGCCCTCGAGCGGCGTGCTCAGCGCCCGTTGCACGTGGTGGACGTAGGACGGCATCGATGCCTTCTGTGCCGGCTCATTGCCGGCGGGGAGTGTGTGGGGCGGGGGCGGGGGCGGCGGCGGCCCGCCCCCCCCCCCCCCCGGGCGCGCCGGTGGGGCCGGGGGGGGGGGCGGGGGCCGGGGGAGGGGGGGGGGGGGGGGGGGGGCGGGCCCCCCCCCCCCCCCCCACCGGGTCAGCGCTGGTCGGCCTTGGGCTCGGCGAGGAGCCGGTCGGACTCGTCGTGGATGTGGGTGGCCACCGACGAGAGAGCCTCAGCGTGCTTGCGCCCGTGGTGGGCGCAGAAGAGGAGTTCACCGGTCGGAAGGAGTACACGCACGTAGGCCTGGGCACCGCATGCATCACAGCGGTCGGCCGCGGTCAGCTCGGGGGTCACTTGGTCTGCTGTCAGTACGCTCACAGTCACATGTAACCATCGCCTTCCGACATTCCATCCGTTCAACGGGGTGAGTTCGCTCACCGCGTATCCCGGCCCGGACCGGCCCGGCGTGTTCCCATCGCCTCGTCCACCGAATCCGGATGGCGATCCCGTGGTTCGGCGCCGCCCGCGCCTACGATAAGGGGGTGTCATCCACCTCAGCAGACTCCAGTTACACCGCGCGCCATCTCTCCGTCCTGGAGGGACTGGAGGCGGTCCGCAAGCGTCCCGGCATGTACATCGGGTCCACGGACTCCCGTGGGCTCATGCATTGCCTGTGGGAGATCATCGACAACTCCGTCGACGAGGCCCTTGAGGGTGCCGGGGACGCCATCGACATCGTGCTGCACCCGGACTCCTCGGTGGAGGTCCGCGACAACGGGCGGGGCATCCCGGTGGACAACGTCGCGAACCTGGGCCTGAGCGGCGTGGAGGTCGTGTTCACGAAGCTGCACGCCGGCGGCAAGTTCGGCGGGGGCTCCTACGCCGCCTCCGGTGGGCTGCACGGCGTCGGTGCCTCCGTGGTGAACGCCCTGTCCGCTCGCCTCGACGTCGAGGTGGACCGGTCCGGCAAGACCTACAGGATGTCCTTCCACCGAGGTGAGCCCGGCACGTTCGCCGACCGTGGCGGGCCCTCGCCGGACGCGCCGTTCACCCCGTTCACCGATCACTCGGAGCTGAACGTGGGCGGGCGGGTCAAGCGCGGGGTCAGCGGCACCCGGGTGCGGTACTGGGCGGACCGGCAGATCTTCCCGGAATCCGCCACATTCTCCTACGACGAGCTGGTGACCCGGGCGCGGCAGACGTCGTTCCTGGTGCCCGGGCTGTCCCTGACCGTCCGTGACGAGCGTGGGCTGCCCGGCACGCCGGGGGCCGACGGCCCGGTCGAGGAGGTCTTCAAGCACGACGGCGGTGCCGTCGACTTCGTGGACTTCCTTGCCGCGGACGCATCCGTCACCGACACCTGGCGGCTGCAGGGGACCGAGACGTTCACCGAGAGCGTGCAGCAGCTCGACGCCAAGGGGCACCTGCGCCCGGCCGAGGTCGAGCGCAGCTGTGAGGTGGAGGTCGCGCTCCGGTGGGGCATCGGCTACGAGGCCGAGGTCCGCAGCTTCGTGAACATCATCTCCACCCCCAAGGGAGGCACCCACCTGGCCGGGTTCGAGCAGGGCCTGCTGAAGGCCGTGCGCAAGCAGATCGACGCGAACGCCCGCCGCCTGAAGATCTCCGGCAAGGACGCCAAGGAACGCGTCGAGAAGGACGACGTGCTCGCCGGCCTGACGGCCGTGGTCACGGTGCGCCTGCCCGAGCCGCAGTTCGAGGGCCAGACCAAGGAGATCCTCGGTACCGCCCCCGTGCGGGCGATCGTGTCAAAGGTGGTCGACCGGGAGCTCGAGGCGCTGCTCACCTCCGGCAAGCGGCACGAGAAGGTCCAGGCGGCGGCCGTCCTGGACAAGGTGGTGGGCGAGATGCGAGCCCGGGTGGCGGCCCGTGCCCACAAGGAGCTCTCCCGGCGCAAGAACGCCCTGGAGACCTCCACCCTGCCGGCGAAGCTCGCGGACTGCCGCTCCGACGACGTGGAGCGTTCGGAGCTGTTCATCGTCGAGGGAGACAGCGCCCTCGGCACCGCGAAGCTGGCTCGCAGCTCCGACTTCCAGGCGCTGCTGCCGATCCGCGGCAAGATCCTGAACGTCCAGAAGGCCTCCCTGGCGGACATGCTCAAGAACGCCGAGTGCGCTTCGATCATCCAGGTGATCGGCGGCGGCTCCGGGCGCACCTTCGACCTGTCCACCGTGCGCTACGGCAAGGTGGTCCTGATGACGGACGCGGACGTCGACGGTGCGCACATCCGGACCCTGCTGCTCACCCTGTTCTTCCGGTACATGCGACCGCTCGTCGAGGACGGCCGGGTGTACGCGGCGGTGCCGCCGCTGCACCGGGTGGAGACCACCGCGCAGGGCTCGCGCAAGGGTGAGACCACCTACACCTACTCCGAGGCGGAGCTGCACAAGTACTTGGCGAAGCTCGAGCGGTCCGGGCGCCGGTACAAGGAGCCGATCCAGCGGTACAAGGGCCTGGGGGAGATGGATGCCGACCAGCTCGCCGAGACCACCATGGACCCCGCGCACCGCACCCTGCGCCGGGTCACCATGGCCGACGTCGAGGCCGCGGAGACCGTGTTCGAGTTGTTGATGGGCAACGATGTGGCTCCTCGGAAGGACTTCATCATCGCTGGCGCCGACGACCTGGACCGGGACCGGATCGACGCGTGATGACGACGACGGCCCCGCCCCCGGGGGCCCATCTCGGCCTGACCTGGCGCGCCCTCACGGCCGCGGACGTGGACACGGCCGCGGACCTCGCCGACCGGGCCGAGGCCGTCGACCGGTCCCTGCACCCGTTCACACGGGGCCGGATCGAGGACCTGCTGCTCTCACCCGGCACCGAGCCGGAGCACGACTCCCTGGCCGGATTCGACGGTGCCGGTGTGCTGCGTGCCGCGGGCCTGCTCCAGGTCGAGCCCTCCCACCCGCGGGTGATGTTGTGGGCGACCCTGGATCCGGCCTGGCGAGGTCGCGGCGTCGGGCGGGCGCTGCTCGGCTGGCAGGAGGGCCGGGCCCGGGAGATCCTCTCCGCCGCGCCCGGGCGGCGGGGCCGGATCGGCGTGCTCGTGGACGAGCACCTCGCGGACCGGCGGCGCATGTGCGTCGCGGCCGGCTACGCCCCGACCCGCACCGTGCACAACCTCGAACTCCCACTCCCGGTCGACCAGGGCTCGGCGGCACCGGGCAGGGCGATCGCCGCGGAGCCGGCCGGGCTGCGGATCGTCGCGTGGTACCCGTCCGCCGGTGACGGCGCCCGGGCGGTCCACGACGTGGCGTTCGACACAGCGGCGGCGCAGGACCCGCAGACCTGGTCGGGGCTGCTCCGGCGGTTGCGCCCGGCCTGGTCCTTCGTCGCGCTGGATGGCGGCGACGTGGTCGGATTCGTGATCTCCAGCCATGACCCGGAGCTCGGTGACGGGCGCGTGGCGTACACCGATCTGCTCGCCGTGCGGCCCGATCGGGCCGGTGCCGGGATCGGGCGCGCTTTGCTCACCACGGCCCTGCACGCATACTCTGCCGATGACATGGACGTGGCCCGGCTGGACGTCGATGCCAGGAACCCGGCGCGTGACCTCTACGCGGGGCTCGGGTATCGGCTCCGCGGCTCCGGCGTGCTGTATTCGATCGAACTGTGAGACCTGACGTGTACCTGATCCACCACCTCCACCTGCGGCGTGCGCGGACCGCTCCCTCCTGCGCGCCCACCTCGGCGGCCGGATGACCCAGGAGAGCGCACCCGAACTCGCCCCCCTCGCCGAGCGTGCGCGGGCCCCACGTCTGCTCACGCTCCCGTCCGCCGAGACCGGGCTGACCTGGCGCGCCCTCGGCGTCGGCGACGTGCAGGAGCTGCACGGGTTGTTCGCCCGGGTCGAGTCCCACGACAACCCGCCCTACCGGACCACCCTGGAGGAGGCCGCCGAGACGTTCCAGGGCGACTGGAAGGATGCTCCGAACAACAGTCTCGGCGGGTTCGACCCCGCCGGGGTCCTCCGGGCGTACGGGACGGTGACCGCGCAGCCAGGTGACGTGCGCTCGGTGCGGGCGTTCCTCGAGGGTGGCGTGGATCCGGACTGGCGGCGCCGGGGCATCGGTTCCGCGGTGCTGCGGTGGCAGGTGGACCGGTCCCGCCAGGTCCTCGCCGCGTCCGGCAAGGACGTCCCGGGCCGGATCGTGGTCCACGTCGAGGACGGCATGACGGACTCGGTGCGGATGCTCACCGAGCAGGGTTTCAGCCCGCGGCGCTGGTACACCGAGATGCGCCGGGATCTGAAGCTCGAGCTGCCGGCGGTCAAGCTTCGGAGCAATCTGGACCTGGTGACCTGGTCCGCCGAGCTCGACGATCAGGTCCGGCTCGCCCACAACGAGTCCTTCCGCGACCACTGGGGCTCCGAGCCGCACACCGTGGAGACCTGGCAGGAGGGCCGCACCTACTTCGCACCCAGGTGGAGCTTCCTCGTGCTCGACCGCACGAGCGACCGCGCCCAGGTGGCCGGCTACCTGCTCTCCGGACGGTACGAGCAGGACTGGGACTCCCTCGGCTGGACCGAGGGGTACATCGACATCCTCGGCGTCCGGCGCGAGTGGCGCGGCCAGCGGATCGCGACGGCCCTGCTCGCCCGCGCCATGGCGGCCTACCGCGAGGACGGCATGGAGTACGCCGGACTCGGCATCGACACGGACCAGCCGACCGGTGCGTTCGGCCTCTACGGGAACCTCCAGTTCGAGCCCACCCGAGGGTCGACGATGTATACGATCGAGGTGTGATTGCGCCGGTGCGTCAGGTCCTGCGGGGACTGGGTCGGCGTACCAAGGTGCTCGGTGGGGCCTACCTCGCCGTCGGCGCCATCCACCTCGCCTCGCGACTGGTCGACGGCGGCGCGGCCGTGGCCGGCATCTCCCAGATCCTGCTGATGCCCGCGCTCGGTGCGGCGTTCGGTTCCGCGATCGCCGACCTGGCACCGGTCCGGCGCCGCACCGTCGCGTTGATGACGGCCGGCCTGGCCGCGTCCTGGGCGGGGGACACCATCCCGAGGTTCGTCACCGGCGATGCCGCCTTCCTGGGCATGGTGAGCGGTTTCCTGGTGGCGCAGGCCTGCTACCTGGCCGCCTTCGCGCCCTATGCGGCGAAGGCCTGGCGACGGCGGCCCGCGCCGGTGCTCGCCGCCGGCGCCGTGTTCGGGGCCGGGTTCGGTGCACTCACGGTGTGGTGCCTTCCCGAGGCCGGCTTCCTCGGCGGACCGGTGGTCGGCTACGGGCTGCTCCTGGCCGCGATGGCAGCGGCGAGCACCACCGTGAACCGGGCCACCGCCGTCGGCGGCGCCTTGTTCTTCGTCTCCGACGCGATGATCGCGCTGAACACGTTCTCGCCCGGGTACTACTTCGGCGGCCACCACCTGGCCGTGATGAGCACCTACATCGCCGCCCAGGCGCTCCTCGCGGCCGGCATCGTGACCGACCTCGCCGCCGCCGACCGGCCGGATCGCGCGCGACCCGCCGAGCCCCGCGCGACGGACCCCGCCACGGAACCGGCCGCCGACCCCAGCGCCGACCCCGCCACCGAACCGGCCGCCGTCGCCGACTGAGCCAGGTCGCCTGGGACCAACTTGAGCCAGGTCGCCCTGGACCAGCCCGGGTCTCAGCCCAGGCCGGCCACGGGGGCGGCGAGGGCGGTGCCGGAGCCGTCGCGACGGTCCACGGGCGCGGGGAGGTCGACGCTCTGTCCGCCGGAGCCGACGGCCCGCACCGGGGCCGGTGCCACGGACGCCAGGTACAGGCTGTCCTCGCCGCGCAGGAACCGGTGCGCGCGGACCCCACCGGTGGCACGGCCCTTGCCCGGGTAGAGCGCGAACGGGGTCACCTTCGCCGTCCCCGGCACCGTGCCCGGCAGCGCGCCGGAGGACCCGGCCAGGGTGACCACCTGGGCGGCCGCGGCCGCGTCGGGACCGAGCGCCCCGAAGAACACCACCGTGTCCCCGGCGACCAGCTTGATCCCGGCCATGCCCTGGCCGCTGCGACCCTGCGGGCGCACCGCGCTCGCGCCGAAGTGCAGCAGCTGGGCCTCGGCGGTGACGAACACGAGCTCGTGGTCGTCTGCGGCGTTCGCGGCACCGACCACCTCGTCACCCTCCTTGAGGGAGATGACCTCCCACGCGTCGCGGTTGCCCGGGCGGTCCGCGGTGACCCGCTTGACCACCCCGTCCCGGGTGCCGAGGGTCAACGGCGGCGCGGCGTCGTCCAGCGGTGCCAGGCCGACGATCCGCTCGCCCTTCTCGAGCAGCAGCACCTCGCTGGCCGGCACCCCGCCGGACAGGCTCGGCGGCCCGTCCGTCGGCGGCAGCGACGGCACCTCGATGACGGAGAGCTTCAGCATCCGGCCGGTGTTCGTGACCGCTCCGACCTCACCCCGGGCGGTGGCGGCCACCTCGGCGCGGAGGGCGTCGTGGGCGGCTCGATGTCCGTCCCGCCGGGTCGGGGCGTCGTCCGCGGTGCGCGCGAGCAGCCCGGTCGCGGAGAGCAGCACCCGGCACGGGGCGTCCGCGACCTCGAGGTCCGGCATGGCCGCCGCGGACCGCCTGGACCGGGGGGCGCCGTCGGCCGCGGCGGTGGCGGTGGTGCCGCTGGACTCCAGCAGAACCGTGCGCCGGGGCGTCCCGTGCTCGGCGGCCACCTGGGCCAGCTCGTCGGAGACGACCTGCCGGAGCAGGCCCTCGTCGGCGAGGATCGCGCGCAGCTCCTCGATCTCCCGGGCCAGCTCGTCGCGCTCGGCCTCCAGCTCGATCCGGGAGAACTTCGTCAGCCGGCGCAGCCGCAGCTCGAGGATGTACTCGGCCTGGGCCTCGGACAGGTCGAACACCGCGATCAGGCGGGACCGGGCGGCCTCGGCGTCGTCGCTGCTGCGGATCACGGCGATGACCTCGTCGATGTCCGCGATCGCGATCAGCAGCCCCTCCACGAGGTGCAGCCGGTCGATCCGCTTGCCGAGCCGGAACTCGGTCCGGCGGCGGACCACGTCGTAGCGGTGCTGCACGTACACGGTGAGCAGCTCACGCAGGCCGAGGGTGCGCGGCTGCCCGCCGACCAGGGCCACGTTGTTGATCCCGAAGGACTCCTCCAGCGGCGTCAGCTTGTACAGGTGCGCGAGTACCGCGTCCGGGTTGAACCCGTTCTTCACCTCGACCACGAGCCGCAGCCCGTTGACGCGGTCGGTGAGGTCGGTGACCGCCGAGATCCCCTGCAGCTTCTTGGACTGGACGGCGTCCTTGATCTTCTCGATGACCCGCTCCGGTCCCACCAGGTACGGGAGCTCGGTGAACACGATGCCCTTGCGCCTTGGGGTGAGGTTCTCGATCCGGGCGCTCGCGCGGGTGCGGAACGAGCCGCGGCCGCTCGCGTAGGCGTCCCGGATCCCCTCGAGGCCGACGATCTTCCCGCCGCCGGGCAGGTCCGGGCCGGGCACGAACCGCATCAGCGCCTCGAGGTCCGCGTCCGGGTGCGCGATCAGGTGCCGGGCCGCGGCGATGACCTCGACCAGGTTGTGCGGGGGCATGTTCGTGGCCATGCCGACGGCGATCCCGCTGGCACCGTTGACGAGGAGATTCGGCAGCGCGGAGGGGAGCACCTCCGGCTGCGTGAGCTGGTTGTCGTAGTTGGGGACGAAGTCGACGACGTTCTCGTCCAGGCCGGCGGTCATCACCAGGGCCGCCGTGGCGAGCCGGGCCTCGGTGTACCGGGGCGCCGCGGGCCCGTCGTCGAGCGAGCCGAAGTTGCCGTGCCCGTCCACCAGCGGCAGTCGTAGCGAGAACGGCTGGGCCATCCGGACCAGGGCGTCGTAGATGGCGGTGTCCCCGTGCGGGTGCAACTTGCCCATCACCTCGCCGACCACGCGGGCCGACTTCACGTGCCCGCGGTCGGGCCGCAGCCCCATGTCGGCCATCTGGTAGAGGATCCGGCGCTGCACGGGCTTGAGCCCGTCCCGGGCGTCGGGCAGTGCCCGCGCGTAGATGACGGAGTACGCGTACTCGAGGAACGATCCCTGCATCTCCGCGGAGACGTCGATGTCGATGATGTTCGTGGGATCGGAGCCGGGGGTGGTGCCGGTGGTGCGTCGTGCCATGGGTCCATTCTCACCGATCATGGCCGCCAACCCCGCCGTCCCACACCGAGGAGACCGGAGCCGCCTGACTAGGATCGAGGACATGCAGAGCCAGGAGCCCGCGTCGGCGAGCGAGCCCCGAGCAGCCGACGGCGTCGAGCCGGACCCGCCGGAGTACCCGGCGCACTGGGAGGCGGACGTCGTGCTGCGGGACGGGTCCACCGCCCGGATCCGGCCGATCCGCCCGGACGATGCCGACGCGCTGCAGCGGTTCCACACGCGGCAGTCCCCGGAGTCCACCTACCTGCGCTTCTTCGCGCCACTGGAGCGGCTCCCGGACCGGGACCTGCACCGGTTCACGCACGTCGACCACTCCGACCGGGTCGCGCTGGTGCTGCTCCTCGGTGAGGACATCGTGGCGGTCGGGCGGTTCGACCGGCTCGGCGGCGGGGACGCCGAGGTGGCGTTCAACGTCCTCGACGACGTCCAGGGCAGAGGGCTCGGCTCGGTCCTGCTGGAGCACCTGGCCGCGGCCGGACGCGAGCTCGGGGTGCGCCGGTTCGTCGCGGACGTGCTGCCCCAGAACACCCGGATGGTGCGGGTGTTCTCCGACGCGGGCTATGACGTGGACCAGGCCCTCGACGACGGTGTCCTGGCGGTCTCCTTCACGATCCGGCCGACCGACCGGTCGCTGGCCGTGCTGGCCGAGCGCGAGCAGCGCGCCGAGGCGCTCTCCATGGCCGGGCTCCTCGACCCCGGCGCGGTGCTCGTGTACGCGGCAGAGCCCGACGGCGTCAGGTTCGGTGAGCGGCTGCGCACGGCCATCGAGGGCGGCGACTACGCCGGCACGATCCGCTGCGTCGGCCTGCCGGGCGGCCCGGCGACGTTGGCCGACGTCGCCGACGCAGGTCCGTTCGACCTCGCCCTGGTCGCCGCGCCCGCCGTCGGGGTCCCGACGATCCTCGGCGACCTCGCCGGCCTCGGCGTGCACGGTGTGGTGCTCTACTCCGGCGGCTTCACCACCGCCACCCATGAGGGCCGGGTGACCCAGCGGGTGCTGGTCCGGGCCGCCCGCGAGGCCGGGCTGCGGCTGGTCGGCCCGCACTCGTTTGGGCTGGTCACCGGCGGCGCCCATGGACACCTGAACGCGACCATGTCGCCGCGCCCCCTCCGGCAGGGCACCGTCGGGCTGTTCTGCCAGTCCGGGGCGGCCGGACTGGCGATGGTCACCGGGGCCGCCGAACGGGACCTCGGGGTGTCCTCGTTCCTGTCCGCCGGGCACCGGGTGGACGTCTCCGGCAACGACACCATGCAGTTCTGGCTCGCCGACGAACGCACGCGTGTGAGCGCCCTGCGCTTCGAGTCGATCGGGAACCCGCGCAAGTTCTCCCGGGTCGCGCGCCGGCTGTCGGAGAAGGGGCCGGTGATCACGATGATCGCAGGTACCACCGGCCAGCTGAACCCGCCGGGACACGCCGTGCGGATCTCGCGGGAGCCCCGGCGCGCCCTGGACGAGCTGATGCGGCAGGCCGGGGTGATCAGCGCGGAGACGATCCCCGAACTCCTCGACCTGGCCACCCTGTTCTCCGAGCAGCCGCTGCCTGGGGGCCGGCGGGTCCTGGTGCTGACCAACTCCGGCACCCAGGCCGCCGTGATCGCCGAGCTGCTCGGCGGTGGCGGGCTGCAGGTCGCCGGCACCCCGATCGCGCTGGTGCCGACCGCGGGCCCCGAGGCCTACCGCGAGGTCATCGACGCGGCCCTGGCCCGCGACGACTGGGACGCGGCCATCGTCGCGTACGTGCCGATCCTCGACGACATGGGCTCCGCCGTCGGCCCCGAGATCGCTCGCCTCGCCGAGCGCTCCGGGCGCACCACGGTCGCCTGCGTCTTCGGGATCGCCGGATTGACCCCCGAACTGGCCACCGACCAGGTGCGGGTGCCGGGCTTCTCGACCGTGGAGGCGGCCACCTACGCGCTCGTCCAGGCAGCCCGCTACCACGACTGGCGCAGCGCGGACCGGGGCCGTCGCGTCGACCCGGACGACATCGACCGGCGCCGCGCGAAGGAACTGGTCCAGGCCGAGCTCGCCGACCTCCCGCGCGGGCTGACGAAGCGGCTGAGCGCGGAGCGCGCGGCCGAGCTGCTGGCCACCCACGGACTGCAGAAGTGGCGTGAGATCACCGTCACAGCCGCGGACGGGGCCGTCGCGGCAGCCGAGGAGCTCGGGTGGCCGGTCGCGCTGAAGACCTCGGACGAGGTGCTGCGCCACCGGGCCGACCTCGGCGGCGTGCGTTTGGACCTGTCCAACCCGGCCGAGCTGCGGGAGGCGTTCGCCCAGAGCGAGGCCCGGGTGCACGCGATGGTGGGACGCGGCACCACCTTCGACGTGCAGTCGATGGCCCCGACGGGCGCCGCGTGCGTGATCCGGGCCACCGAGGACGAGCTGTACGGGCCGATCATCAGCGCCGGTATGGGCGGGGACGCCGTCGAGCTGCTCGGGGACGTCTCCTACCGGGTCCCGCCGCTGACCGACGTGGATGCCCTCGAGATGATCCGCTCGTTGCGGGCCTCGGCGCGACTGTTCGGGCACCGCGGCCTGCCCGCCCTGGACATCGCCGCGCTCACGGATGTGATCGGCCGGGTCAGCATCCTCAAGGACGAGCTGGCCGAGGTCACCTCGATCACCCTGAACCCCGTGCTCGTGTCCGAGACCGGGGCCGCCATCCTCGGGGCCACCGTGGACGTCGGCCATCCGGCCCGCGGGGATGCCGCGCGACGGGTGCTCCCGTGACCCGCGGCCGACCGTGAGCCGAGGATCGTCGTGAGGTGGGAGACTGGGTCGGTGCAGAAGTCACGAGCCCAACAGATGCGCCACCTGCGCAGCGATATCGAGCGCGCCGGCTACTACCCGTCGCTGGTCGCCGACGTATTGGAGATCGCCCTCGCCGGCGAGGAGGTCGTCGCGCACCTGGTGCACCCCGAGACCGTCTTCGATCGCACCGAGGTGCGCCGGCACGTCACCGCGCTGACCCTCACGCCCACCCGGCTGATCGTCGCCCATGTGGACGACGTGCCGCCCGAGGAGGTCGACGGCGCCTCGACGGCCGCCGCCACCACAGAGGCCGTCCCGATCGGTGCGATCCGGTCGGTGGCGCTCACCCATGGGGTCGTCGACCCGGCCGTCTACCAGCAGGGCAGCGGCGGTACCGAACTGACGCTGGCCCTGAACTGGGGCTCCGTACAGCGGATCGATCTCGAACCCGCGACCTGCCCGGACCCCAACTGCGAGGCCGACCACGGGTACACCGGCACGTCGATGCCGGACGACCTCGTGGTCCGGGTCAGCGCCGAGGCCGAGGGGGCGGACGCGATGGCCGCGGCCGTCTCGTTCGCGGCGGCACTGTCCGCCGCCACCGCTCGCCCCGGCGCGTGAGCACATCGCTCGACTCCGGCTCCGGCTCCGCCGCCGAACCGGCGGGCACGCTGGGTGAGGTCCTGTGGGGCGCCGTCGGCGCCTGCGGGATCGACCTCGCAATGCCCGACGGCGCAGCCACCTCGACCGTGGACGTGGCGGCCGCGCTCGGCCTTCCGCAGGCCCGCAAGGCGGTCGTCGTGCTCGTCGACGGGCTCGGCTGGCACAACCTCACCGACCGCGCGGACGTGGCGCCGTTCCTGACGTCGGCGGGTCGGCTGGGCGCGCTGACCTGCGCGTTCCCGTCGACGACGGCGACGAACCTCGGCTACCTCGGCACCGGCCGGGCCGGCGGCTCGACCGGGCTGCTCGGGTACACCGTGCGGGACCCACGCGGTCGGCTGATGAACATGATCTCGTGGAACACCGGCGCGGACCCGCTGGCCTGGCAGCGCCAGCCCACGGTGTTCGAACGGCTCGAGGAGGCCGACCGCTCAGCGGTCAGCGTCGGGCCATGGCGGTTCGCCTCCTCCCCGCTGACCAGGGCGGCCCTGCGTGGCTCGGAGTTCCTGCCCGCCGAGACCCTGCCCGAGCGGGTGGACACCGCGCTGGGGGCGCTGCGCGAGGTCGACGTTGACCTCGTGTACCTGTACTGGGGTGACGTCGACTCGACCGGCCACCACGAGGGCTGGCGCTCGGGGGAGTGGGCCGACGCGCTCGCACACACCGACACCGAGCTGGCCCGGCTGGCCCGGCTCCTGCCGCACGGCACGACGATGCTGGTCACGGCCGATCACGGGATGGTGGACATCCCGCACGGGCCGAGCACGCACTTCCCGGGACCGGCCCGGGTGGACGTCGCGGACCGCCCCGACCTGGCCGCGGGAGTGGACCTGGTGGCTGGCGAGCCCCGTGCCGTGCATCTGTACTGCCGCCCGGGCGCCGCGGAGCAGGTCCGGGAGGTGTGGGCCGACGCCCTCGGCGACCGGGCCCGGGTGCTGTCCCGGGCCGAGGTGATCGACGCCGGGCTGCTCGGCCCGGTCGACCCACGGTTCACGGAGGTCATCGGGGACCTCGTGGTGGCCGCGCTCGGCGACCTCGCGGTGCATGACTCCCGAACTCAGACCGCTGCGTCGCTCACCCTGGTCGGGATGCACGGGTCCATCACCCCGGCCGAGCGCACCGTGCCACTCGTGGTGCTGGAGGGCTGATGGCGGACCTGGTGTTCTTCTCGGGAACCATGGACTGTGGAAAGTCCACCCTGGCGCTGCAGATGGACTACACCCACGCCACCCGCGGCCGCCGCGGGGTGATCTTCAGCCGCGACGACCGGGCCGGCGCCGAGATGCTCTCCTCCCGCCTCGGCCTGGCCGTCCCCGCTGTCGAGGTGACCGAGGACACCGACTTCTGGCAGGAGGTGGTGCACCGCCGCACCCGCGGCCAGGTGGTCGACTACCTCGTCTGCGACGAGGCGCAGTTCTACGCGCCCGAGCAGATCGAGCAGCTCGCCCGCGTCGTCGACGACCTGGTCGTGGACGTGTTCGCGTTCGGGATCACGACCGACTTCCGCACCAGGCTGTTCCCCGGATCGGCGCGGCTGCTCGAACTGGCCGACCGGGTCGAGGTCCTGCAGGTGCGCGCCCTGTGCTGGTGCGGGCGCCGGGCGACGCACAATGCCCGCACGGTCGGCGGCGCCATGGTCACCGAGGGCGAGCAGATGGTGGTCGGGGACACCGGAACCCGCACCGGTGAGGTGGGCTACGAGGTGCTCTGCCGGCGCCACCACCGGGCCGGCCTCACCGCGACCTCCGCGCACGCGCCGAGCCCGTCGCCGGATCCGCTGGATCTGAGCGGCTGATTCCTCGGGCTCGGTCAGTCGTTCTTGGCGCCGAAGACGATCTCGTCCCAGGACGGCACGCTGGTACGCCTGTTGCGCCGCGGACGCTTGTTCCTGGCGGCCGCCGCGGGACCGGTCGGCTCCTCCTCGTCGTCGCCGGCGGCGGGACCGCCGGCAGGGTCGGCCAGGTGTGGAGGCAGGTCGATGACGCCCGCGTCCTGAGCCTCCTCGGGGTGAGATGCCGGTGGGTGCGCCGCTGGAGGATCGTCCCAGAGCATCGGCTCGTGGACACCGTCGCCGGCCACACCGGGCCGCTCGCCGGCCGGGCCCGCACCGTCCACCCCGGGAACGCGTTCGTCCTCGTCACCGTCGTCATCCATCTCGACCGGCTGCCGCACCCCACGGCTGGCGGTCAGGTGGTCCAGGAGTGCCTCGGTGCCGGACGCCGTGTCTTGACTGTCCGGATCGGGTTCCTCGGGGGCAGCCGGTTCGTCGTGGTCGGCGGCCACCGGCCGCGAGTCCCGGATGACCGCGTCGACGGCCTGGAGCGAGGGCGCGATGTCCGCGTCGGTCTCGACGTCGTAGAGCCGGGCACCGCGCACGGCACTGAGGTGGCGCCGCGGTCCGGGTGCGCTCAGGTCCGTCTCCGACAGCCAGCGGCTCTCGTCGTCGAGGGCCGTGACCATCGACGAGGCGAGATCGACCTGCCAGACGGCCTCGCGGTCCCGGTCGCCCGCGATGAACCGGGCCACGAGCTCCCACGGTTCACTGCCACGGCGGCGGGCGTCCCAGTCGATGGAATCCGCGTCGACACCGCGTGCGGCGAGCCGGTCCACGACCAGGTCACCGAGCTGCGGCGCGCCGGACTCCCGGCCGATGGTGAGCATCCGGGCGCGGCGGGCGACGTGCTCGCGCTCGGCGATGACCGGGCCCTCGTAGCGGCGGATCTGCTCGATCGCGAGGCCGGACTCGCCGGCGATGTCCTCAGCGCTCGCGCCGGCGCGGATCAGGATCTGGATGTCCCGCGGCCGGAGCGCCGAATCGCTGCGCAGCTTCTCCAGCTGGGGGCGGTCGCGACGCACGGCCGCGCGCAGGGCATCGTCGATGGGCAGCCGGTGCCGTTCGCCGTCGGGTCCGATGAGGATCAGATGCTCACCATCCGCATGGATCCCAACCAGTTCTAGCTCCACCATGACACCTCCGTACCGTGCACACCCCGAGCCTGCCAGCCCACCGGTCGGGACTGCCGCATTACGTCCGGTGTGGCGGTGTTTCCCGCGACCGGGCCGCTACTGGGGCGACCGTGGCAGCCTAACGCGGCTCCGTGAGCGCCCGCCCGTCGGCGTGTGGTGCTCCGAACGGCCAAGACCGTTGTATGGTTCGCCCCGGTGAGGCTGCGCGGACCCCGGTCCAACACGCCGGCTGCGCGTCGTCCTCGCCTCAGTTTCAAGGGATTTCTCCATTCGGTGCGCACACGTGGCGTCCCGGGTGGACAATCCCTTCGCTACGGGAACATTTCGAAGCCCTACGCGTTGTAACTGCGACCACCATCATCAAGAGAAACCGGAGCGCTTGCCCACCATGGCGACCGACTACGACGCACCGCGCAAGAACGAAGAGGACCTCAGCGAGGACTCCCTGGAGGAGCTGAAGGCCCGGCGTGCGGAGAAGAACTCCGGGGCGGTCGACGAGGACGAGACGGAAGCCGCCGAGGGGTTCGAACTCCCCGGCGCCGATCTCAGCGGAGAAGAACTCTCCGTCCGCGTCCTGCCCCGCCAGGCAGACGAGTTCACCTGCTCGCGCTGCTTCCTGGTCCACCACCGCAGCCAGCTGGCCTACGAGGAGAACGGTCAGCCGGTCTGCTCGGAGTGCGCGGCCTGAGCCGCATCACCCACCAGGGCACGCGCCAGTTCGGCGGCGCGCCTGGTGGAGATCAACCAGTACGGCGTTGGGTCCTGCGGGTCTCGCAGGACCACCCGTACCGCCGCCGGCGCCGATGAACTGAACTGGACGTGGGCGCGGGCATCCAGGCCCGGCCCCATCGCCTCGTCGAGGCCGCTGCCCTCGACGATCTCGACCGCGTCGATGAACTCCCTGGCGATGTGCGCCCGGCCGGCCCGCAACTCGTCCGCCGTGACGATGGTCACGGGCGCGGTCCGTAACTGCACGGCCGCCAGCACGATGGTCACGGCCACGCCTACGGCGACGGCGACCGGCATGCCCAGGACAACCGTGATCATGGCGGCGCCGAAGCCACCGGCTGGGGCGAGCAGCCATTTCCAGACGGAGGGCAGCAGGGTCTCGGAGAACACGGGCACGAACGCCAGTCTGCCACCGGCCACGGGTGCACCGGGCAACGACCACCCGTCCCCGACGATCCACCCCGGCCGCCACGAGCGGTCGCGGGGAGAAGTAGGCTCGAGACGTGATGACTGATAACGACGACCCCGGCACGGACGTGGACATCCTGATCCAGCGGCTCGACCCGGAGTTGCCGGTGCCCGCCTATGCCCACCCCGGTGACGCCGGCCTCGACCTGCGCGCGGCCGAGCCCGTGACCCTGCCACCCGGTGGGCGGGCGACGGTGCCGACCGGCATCGCGATCGCCCTGCCGCGCGGGTACGCCGCGTTCGTGCACCCCCGCTCCGGCCTCGCCGCGAAGCACGGCATCACCACGCTGAACGCGCCCGGGACGGTGGACGCCGGCTACCGCGGCGAGATCAAGGTCATCCTCGTCAACACCGACACCGAGGCCGAGGCCCGCCTTGAGCGGGGCGACCGGATCGCGCAGCTCGTGATCCAGCAGGTCGCCGCCGCCGCCTTCGTCGAGGTCGAGCGCCTGCCGGGCAGCGATCGCGGCGATGGTGGGTTCGGTTCGACCGGGGGCTACGCGATCGCTGAGGGAGCACGCTGATGGCACTGTTCGGACGCAAGAAGAAGGCCGCCCAGATCGAGCCCACGGACTCGGTGGATTCCGCGGCCTCGGCACCGAGCCCCGTCGAACCCGAGGGCCGCGGCCCGTGGGACGTCGACGAGGTCCCCGAGTTGGGTGGCCGCATCGACCTGGGCGCGATCCGGCTACCGAAGCGGGCGGGTAGCCAGGTCAAGATGGAGCTGGACTCCAAGACCCGCCGCGTGGTCGCCGTGCGCCTCTTGATGGACTCCTCGAGTCTGCAGTTGCAGGCGTTCGCCGCTCCGCGCAGCGAAGGACTCTGGGAGGAGTTGCGGGAAGAGATCGCCCAGCAGGTCGTCAAGCAGGGCGGGTCATCCGACGAACGCACCGGCCCGTTCGGCCGCGAGCTGCTCGCCCGGCTCCCCGCCCGGCTGCCGGACGGGCGCACGGGCAGCCGCCCCGCCCGGTTCATCGGCGTCGACGGTCCCCGCTGGTTCCTGCGCGCCGTGATGTCCGGCAAGGCGACCGTGGACACCGAGGCGGCGGCCGCACTGGAGGACGTGCTCGCGGACGTCGTGGTGGTGCGTGGCTCCGAGGCCCGCCCGCCGCGAGACCTGCTCACCCTGCACCTGCCCGGACGTCCGGGCGAGTCGACCCCGGACCTCGCGGAAGGGCGGCCGACCCTCGACCTGCCCAAGCGCGGCCCCGAGATCACCGAAACCCGTTGAACCGGCAGTGAGGTCGAGGACACGATGAGTCTGCGCAACTCATGGGACCGGCTGACGGCCTCCCAGGCCGAGCTCGAGGCAGACGACGAGCGGCTCGAGGTACGCCGCCGGGGCACCCAGCCGGTGGGCCGGTGCCATGCACGTAGCCGCGCCACGGTCTCGGGAGTGGTCCGGGCGGTGACGTTCGCGCCGGCCGCCGCCGGCCCGGCCCTGGTGGCGGAGCTGTACGACGGTTCCGGCAGCCTCGATCTCGTCTGGCTTGGCCGGCGGGAGATCCCCGGTATCGAGCCGGGGCGCCGGCTGGTCGCGGAGGGCATGATCACCTCGGCCGACTTCGGCCGCACGCACGCCACCATGTTCAACCCGGAGTACCGACTCCTGGCCCCCGACTCCGCAGAGGCGACCCTATGACCGAGAACCGCGAGGCAGACCCGGCCCAGGACGCTTCCGACCAGATCGTGCAGGGCGACGGGGCCGGCCCGGGCCGCACGGCCGGTGCCGTGCCCGGCGGCCGTGGCATGGGCCAGCTCGCGGCGGGGGAGTTCAGCCTGGCCGCGTCCATCGGTGGCGTGCGCGGCCTCGTCGAGTCGACGGCGCCCGGACTGGTGTTCGTGGTGGTGTTCGTGGCCACCCGGGAACTCATGCCGGCGTTGATCTCCTCGGTGGCCGTCGCCGTCGTCGCCACGATCGCCCGGCTGGTCGCCCGGACGCCGGTCACGCAGGCCGTCGGCGGACTCCTCGGCGTGGCGATCGGCGCCATCTGGGCGTGGCGCACCGGCGAGGCGCAGGACTACTTCGCCTGGGGACTGTACGTGAACGCCGCGTTCGTGGTCGGTGTGACCGTGTCCATCCTGGCCAGGTGGCCGGTGGTGGGCGTGATCGTCTCGAGCCTGTTCGGGAAGGGGTTCGAGTGGCGTGCGGACCGGGCACTGCTGCGCCGTTACTCGCTCGCGTCCTGGCTCTGGGTCGGTGCGTTCGCAGCCCGGCTGGCCGTGCAGGTGCCCCTGTACCTGAACGCGGAGGCGGGCTGGCTCGGGACGGCACGCCTGGTCATGGGACTGCCGCTGTGGGCCCTGGTCCTGTGGATCACGTGGCTGCTGGTGAATCCCCGAGCAGGTGCTGCAGCTCAAGCAGATCCGCCTGCTCCGCAGACGACACGATGAGCAGCAGCTCGTCGCCGGCCTCCAGGGTGTCGTCCTGGCTGGGTGCGATCGGCTGATCGCCGCGGATGATCGCAGCCAGCACGGCCGCGCTCGGCCACCCGATCTGGGAGATCTGCTGACCCACCACCGCCGCGGCGGGGGACAGGGTGATCTCATACATGCTCGCCCCGGACTGGTGGAACGTGAAGATCCGGACCAGGTCGCCGACCGACACCGCCTCCTCCACCAGTGACGTCATGATCCGCGGTGTGGAGACGAGCACGTCCACGCCCCAGGCCTCGTCGAACATCCACTCGTTCTTCGGGTTGTTCACCCGGGCCACGACACGCGGCACCGCGAACTCGGTCTTCGCCAGCAGCGAGACCACGAGGTTCGCCTTGTCGTCGCCGGTGGCGGCGACCACCACGTCGGCGGCGGCGAGGTCGGCCTGGCTCAGCGAACTGATCTCGCAGGCATCCGCGAGCAGCCACTCGGCCTCGCTGACGGAGGAGACCTTCATGGCCATCGGGTCCTTGTCGATCAGCAGGACCTCGTGGTCGTGACCGATGAGCTCCCGGGCGATCGAGCGACCGACGCTCCCGGCGCCGGCGATGACGACCCGCATCAGTCCTCCTCGGGCTTGGGCACCGTGGCCAGGATCCGCTGGACCTCGTTGATGTGTTCGGTGTACACGATGACGTGCAGCACGTCGTTCTCCTGGAGCACGTCGAGCGGGGACGGGATGTAGGCGTCACCGAACCGGGTGATGTACGCGATCCGCGTCTTGGCGAGGTTCTGCAGCTGTCGCACCGTGTGGCCGATCCATCCCTCGTGCAGATCCATCTCGCACAGGCTCACGCCACCGGAGGCGTCGCGGTACTCACTGGCCGCGCCGGTGGGCATCATCCGGCGCAGCACCTGGTCCGCGGTCCACCGGACGGTCGCCACGGTCGTGATCCCGAGCCGCTGATAGATCTGGGCCCGGCCCGGGTCGTAGATGCGGGCCACCACGTTGTCGATCCCGAACACCTCGCGGACCACCCGGGCGGCGATGATGTTGGAGTTGTCCCCGCTGGACACGGCCGCGAACGCGTATGCGTCCTCGATGCCGGCCTGCTTCAGGGCCTCGCGGTCGAAACCCATGCCGGTCACCCGGCTGCCCGCGAAGTCGTCCGAGAGTCGCCGGAACGCCTCCGGGTTCTGATCGATGATCGCTACGGAGTGACCTTTGGACTCCAGGGTCTCGGCGAGGGTGACCCCGACGCGACCCGCGCCCATGATGACGAAGTGCACGAGTCCAGACGCTACACCGGGAGTACGGTTGCGGCGTCAGCAGTCGACGCACGGGAGCTCAGAACGGAGACACCGATGAGTCCGCTGTCCCGATCGGTCGCGGAGCGCAACAAGAAGTACCTGAACCACGTCATGCGTCACGTCGCGCCGAGGTTGCCCGGGTTCGGGCTGCTCACGCACACCGGCCGCACGTCCGGCACGAAGTACACCATCCCGGTGAACGTGTTCCAGCGGAACGGCTCGTACGTGTTCGCACTCACCTACGGGTCCCGGACCGACTGGGTACGTAACGTGCGCGCCGCCGGTTCCGCGCGGATCGTCACCCGGGGCCGCACCGTGGATCTGGTCGACCCCGTGCTGGGCAGGGACGAGACCGCCTCCTGGGCTCCGTTCGTCGTCGCCAGGATCCTGCGCGCGACGGACTCGCGCGAGACGCTCACGATGCGGGCGCGGTAGCCGGGACCTACGCGTACAGTGAGCCACCGTGCCTGATCTCTCCGACGCCGCGAAACGCATTCTCGTCGGGCGCCCGGTCCGAAGCGAGCGGCTGGGCCACACGCTGCTGCCGAAGCGCATCGCGCTGCCGGTGTTCGCCTCCGACGCGCTCTCCTCGGTCGCCTACGCCCCCGACGAGATCCTGCTCACGCTCTCCCTGGCCGGCCTCGCCTCGTACACGATCTCGCCGTGGGTCGGGCTCGCCGTCGTCATCGTCATGCTCACCGTCGTGGCCTCCTACCGGCAGACCGTCCGGGCCTACCCCTCCGGGGGCGGCGACTACGAGGTGGCCACCACGAACCTCGGTCCGCGCGCCGGGCTGACCGTCGCCAGCGCGCTGCAGGTCGACTACGTGCTCACCGTGGCCGTGTCCGTCTCCTCCGGCTCCCACTACCTCGCCACCGTGCTCCCGGCTGCCCGTGACCACGAGGCGATCATCGCGATCGGCCTGGTCGCGCTCATCGCGCTGATCAACCTGCGCGGCGTGCGGGAGTCGGGCACCGGTTTCGCGTTTCCCGTCTACCTGTTCATGGCCGGCATGGGCGTGATGGCCCTCGTCGGCGGCATCCAGTGGGCCACCGGGACGCTCGGCATCGCCGAGAGCGCCCAGTTCGACGTCCTCGCCGAGCCCGGCTACGAGGAGGGCCTGATGGGCCTCGCCGGCGGCTTCCTGGTGTTGCGTGCGTTCTCCTCCGGTGCAGCAGCCCTGACCGGCGTCGAGGCGATCAGCAACGGCGTGCCCGCGTTCCGCAAGCCGAAGTCCAAGAATGCGGCGACCACCCTGCTCCTGCTCGGCCTGATCGGCGCGACCATGCTGATGACGGTGATCGGGCTCGCCCGGGCCACCGGCGTCCGATTCGTCCAGGACCCACATCTGCAGCTCGCCATGAACGGGCAGCCGGTGCCCGAGGGGTACGAACAGGACCCGGTGATCGGGCAGATCGCCCAGACCGTGTTCGCGGGCTTCCCGCCGATGTTCTACCTCGTCACCGCCTCCACCGGTCTGATCCTCCTGCTCGCCGCGAACACCGCGTTCAACGGGTTCCCCACGCTCGCCTCGATCCTCAGCAAGGACGGCTACCTGCCGCGCCAGCTGTACACCCGCGGGGACCGGCTCGCGTTCTCCAACGGGATCATCATCCTGGCGCTGGCCGCCATCGCGCTGATCTGGGTATTCGACGCCGAGGTGACCCGGCTGATCCAGCTCTACATCGTGGGCGTGTTCGTCGCCTTCACGCTCGGCCAGCTCGGCATGATCAAGCACTGGAACGAGCGACTGCCCAGCGTCGTCGCGGCGCGGGAGCGCGGGGCCATGAAGCGCTCGCGTGCGATCAACGCATTCGGCTTCGCGCTGACCGCGCTCGTCCTCGCGGTGGTCCTGATCACGAAGTTCACCCACGGTGCGTGGATCGCCATCGGACTGATGGGGCTGCTGTTCGCCGTCATGGTGTTCATCCACAGGCACTACCAGCACGTGGCCGACGAGCTCGAGATCGAGGACGTCGCCGCGGCCCGGGCACTGCCGAGCCGCGTGCATGCCCTCGTGCTGGTCTCCAAGGTGCACAAGCCGACCATGCGCGCCCTGTCCTACGCCCGCGCGACCCGCCCCTCCACATTGCAGGCCATCACCGTCGCCGTGGACCGGGACGCCGCCGAGCAGGTCCGCCGGGACTGGGACGCCGCCGAGGTGCCGTTGCCGTTGACGGTCCTCGACTCCCCGTACCGTGACCTGACCCGCCCGGTCCTGGAGTACGTGAAGTCGATCCGGCGGGAGTCCCCGCGGGACCTGGTGGTGGTGTACGTGCCAGAGTACGTCGTGGGTCACTGGTGGGAGCGGGTGCTGCACAACCAGAGTGCGCTGCGGCTGAAGTCGCGTCTGCTCTACACTCCCGGCGTGGTGATGGCGTCGGTTCCCTGGCAGCTCGCGTCCTCCGCGCGGAGCCTGGTGAACCCCGACGACCCGGGCGAACGGCTCGGCGACCTGCCCGCGCCGGGGATGGTGCGACGTGGCGAGTGACGCGTTCACCGGACCCGTGGCATCCGGACCGGCGGCGGTCGGCGACGTGCTCACCCTCGATGTCGGCGCCCCCGTGCACGGCGGGCACTGCCTGGCCCGCCACGAGGGCCGGGTGGTCTTCGTCCGGCATGCGCTGCCCGGCGAGCGGGTCCGCGCGGTTCTGACCGAGGCCCGCCGCAAGGGCTACTGGCGGGCCGACGCGATCGAGGTGCTCACTGCCTCTCCGGACCGGGTGGACTCGGTCTGGCCGGCCGCGGGGCCCGGCGGAGTGGGCGGGGGCGAACTCGCGCACGTGAGCCTGCCGGGACAACTGGCTTGGAAGCGGGACGTGATCACCGATGCTCTCCGCCGGATCGGCCGGCTCGGCGACGACCACCCGGCGCTCGCCGGCCTGAGCGTCGAGCGGGCTCCCGGTGACGTCGAGCGTGGCGGTCTGCGCACCCGGAGCCGGATCGAACTCGTGGCCGACGGCGAGGGCCGGGCCGGTATGCACCGGTACCGTTCGCATGAGGTGCTCGCGCTGACGGACATGCCGCTCGCCGCCGAGCCGATCGCGGCCGCGGACCTGTTCGGGCGCACCTGGCGGCCCGGGGCCACCGTCGAGGCGGTCGCCCCGTCCGACGGTGAGGTGCTGCTCCTCGTCGACGGCGAGCCGCTCCGGGGTGGGCGGCGCAACGTGCGCGAGCGGGTTCGCCTGGCCGACGGGCGCGAGTTCGCCTACCGGGTGGCCGGAGGCGGCTTCTGGCAGGTGCACGTCGAGGCGCCACGGACCCTGGTCACCGCGGTGCTGGAGGCTGCCGCCGTCGGCCCCGGCGCAGCCGTGTGGGACCTCTACTCCGGTGCGGGCCTGTTCACCGTGCCGCTCGCCGACGAGGTCGGTCCCGAGGGTCGCGTCGACTCCGTCGAGGGCGATACCCGCGCCCTCGCCGACGCGCGTCGCAACGTCCACGGCCTCGATCAGGCGGTGCTCCACGGCGGCGACGTGGCGGCAGTGCTGGCGGAGCGCAACGGCCGCAATGGCGCCGCCGGCGCAGCGCCGGGCGCCGGCGCCGGGCGGGGCCCCGCCCCGCACGCCGACGTCGTCGTCCTGGACCCGCCGCGCGCGGGTGCCGGTGCGGCCGTGATGGACGCCGTGCTCGCGGCCGGCCCGGACCGGATCGTCTACGTGGCCTGCGATCCCGCGGCCCTGGCCAGGGACGTCGCCCACGCGCGCGAGCGCGGGCACGAGCTGGTGTCCCTGCGCGCGTTCGACCTGTTCCCGCACACCCACCACGTGGAGTGCGTGGCGGTCCTGGCTCCCACGAAGCGCGGATGAGCACCACCGAGGTGGGGCTCGGCCTGACCGCCGCGGATGTCGCGGCCCGGGTCGCCCGCGGCGAGGTGAACGTCGCCCCGGAATCGTCCTCGCGCAGCCTGGCCGCCATCATCCGCGGCAACCTGTTCACCCTGTTCAACGCCATCCTCGGCACCGCCCTGGTGGTGGTGCTGCTGGTCGGGAGCTGGCAGGACGCCGTCTTCGGGTTCGTGCTCCTGTCCAACGCCCTCATCGGCGGGCTCACCGAGTACCGGGCAAAGCGCACCCTGGACAAGCTCGCGATCCTCGACGCCCCGAACGCCACCGTCCTGCGTGACGGTGCCGAACAGGTCGTCGACCTCCATGAGATCGTCACCGACGACATCCTCCTGCTCCGCCTCGGCGACCAGGTGCCCGCCGACGGGGAGGTCCTGACCAGCCGCGGCGCCGAGATCGACGAGTCGATGCTCACCGGCGAGAGCGAGCCGGTGAGCAAGCGCCCCGGGGACGAGGTGCTCTCCGGCTCCGCCGTCGTCGCCGGCTCCGCGGTGATCAGGGCCACCCGGGTCGGCACCGCCGGCTATGCGAACCAGCTGACGGCGCAGGTCCGGCGGTTCTCCCTGGTGAACTCCGAACTGCGGTCCGGCATCAACCGGATCCTCGTGTACGTGTCCTGGGCGATCGTGCCGATCGCGATCCTGCTCGTCTGGAGCCAGATCCGGCACCACGGCGGCCTCGACCTCGCCCTGGCGGACGGCACCTGGCGCAACGCGGTGGTCTCCGCCGTCGCCGGTGTGGTCGGGATGGTGCCCGAGGGTCTGGTGCTGCTCACCTCGATCAACTTCGCCCTGGCCGCGATCGTGCTGGCCCGGCGGAAGGTGCTCGTGCAGGAACTGCCCGCTGTCGAGGTACTGGCCCGGGTGGACGTGCTCTGCCTGGACAAGACCGGGACCCTGACCGACGGCACCCTCGCCCTGGCCGAGCTGATCGAGCTCAGCCCGGTGCCGGGTGCCCGGGGGGCGCTGGCCGCGCTCGCCGCGGACCCGGATGCCAACGCCTCCGCGGCCGCGATCGCCGCCGGCGTGACGGACGTGCCCGTGCCCGCGGCGCAGGTGCTGGTCCCGTTCTCCTCGGCCCGCAAGTGGAGCGCGCACCGCACCGAGGCCGGCACCTGGGTGTGCGGCGCGCCCGAGGTGCTGCTCGAAGCGGGCGACGGCGTCCTGCAGCGGGTGCGCGACCTCGCCGACACCGGTGCCCGGGTGCTGCTCCTCGCCGCGGCACCGGCGGACGCGCTCACCGAGAGCGAGCCGGAGCCCGGCCCGCCGCGCGGATTGCGCCCGGCCCACCTGGTGGTGCTGCGCGAGCACGTGCGCCCGGACGCCGCGCAGACCCTCGCGTACTTCGCGGCGCAGGGCGTCACGGTGAAGGTGATCTCGGGGGATAACCCGGCCACGGTCGCGGCGATCGCCGGGGCCGTCGGCCTGGGTGGCGGCGACGTTGGCCGGCCGGTCACCGGGGTGGATGCCCGCACCCTGCCCGACGATGCCGAGGCGCTGGCCGACGTGGTCACCACCGAGCAGGTGTTCGGCCGGGTCACGCCGGAGCAGAAGCGAGCATTCGTGCACGCGCTGCAGTCCCGGGGGCACACGGTCGCGATGACCGGCGACGGTGTCAACGACGCCCTGGCCCTCAAGGACGCCGACCTCGGCATCGCGATGGGCTCGGGAGCGGCTGCCACCAAGGCGGTGGCCCGCCTGGTGCTCCTGGACGGGCGCTTCTCGACGCTGCCCGGGGTGGTCGACGAGGGCCGCCGGGTCATCGCGAACATGGAGCGGGTCGCCTCGCTGTTCCTGAACAAGACCACCTACGCCGTGCTGCTCGCCATCGTGGTGGCGATCACGGCGTGGCCGTACCCGTTCCTGCCCCGGCACCTGACCCTCGTCGGCGCGCTGACGATCGGCACGCCGGCCTTCTTCCTGGCCCTGGCACCCAGCCGGCAGCGGTACGTGCCCGGGTTCCTGCACCGGGTGCTGACCCTGGCGATCCCGTGCGGGGTCGCCTCGGCCATCGCGGTACTGGTGGTCTACGGCACCCTGAATGCCCGCGACGCCGGGCTGCAGGCGAACACCGGTGCCACCCTGACCCTCGTCATCATGGGCCTGTGGCTGCTCGGTGCACTCGCCCGGCCGTGGAACTGGTGGCGGGTGGCGCTCTTCGCCGCCATGGCCGCCGGCGCCGTGCTGGCCATCGTCGTGCCGTTCGTGCGCAACTTCTTCGCGCTCGAGGTGCCGGAGCCGTTCACCGCCGTGCTGGTGGCGGTCACGGCAGCGGTCGGGTGCGTCGTCATCGAGGTCGTGTACCGCCGTCGGCAGGCGCACCCGGGCGCCGCCGAGGTACACCCGCGCACGGAAGTGCGATAAGATATCTCGACATCGAGATAAATTACCTGATGCGGTCGTAGCATTAAATGCAAGGATGCGGACGCGACCCGCGAGAGAGCGCCGAGGAGTGGTTGTGAGTAGCGTCAACACGTTTTCCGCCAAGGGGACCCTGGACGTCGGTGGGACCGGATACGAGATCTACCGGCTGAGCGCCGTCGAGGGTCTCGAGCGGCTGCCGTACAGCCTGAAGGTGCTCGCCGAGAACCTGCTCCGGACCGAGGACGGCGCGAACATCACCGCCGACCACGTGCGTGCCCTTGCGGCCTGGGACCCGGACGCCCAGCCGGACACCGAGATCCAGTTCACGCCCGCACGCGTGGTCATGCAGGACTTCACCGGCGTGCCCTGCGTCGTCGACCTGGCCACCATGCGTGAGGCCGTCGCCGACCTCGGCGGCGACCCGGCCAGCATCAACCCGTTGTCCCCGGCGGAGCTGGTCATCGACCACTCCGTCCAGATCGACGTCGCCGGTCGTCCGGACGCGTTCCAGCGGAACGTGGACATCGAGTACCAGCGCAACCACGAGCGCTACCAGTTCCTGCGCTGGGGCCAGACCGCGTTCGACGACTTCAAGGTGGTGCCCCCGGGCACCGGCATCGTGCACCAGGTGAACATCGAGTACCTGGCCCGCGTGGTGATGACCCGCGAGGTCGAGGTGAACGGCGAGAAGGTCCTGCGGGCCTACCCGGACACCTGCGTCGGCACCGACTCGCACACCACCATGGTCAACGGCCTCGGGGTGCTCGGCTGGGGCGTCGGCGGCATCGAGGCCGAGGCCGCGATGCTCGGCCAGCCCGTCTCCATGCTCATCCCGCGCGTGGTCGGCTTCGAGCTGAACGGCCAGATCCCGTCCGGCGTGACCGCCACCGATGTGGTGCTCACGATCACCGAGATGCTCCGCCAGCACGGGGTGGTCGGCAAGTTCGTCGAGTTCTACGGCGCCGGCGTGGCCCAGGTGCCGCTCGCGAACCGCGCCACCATCGGCAACATGAGCCCCGAGTTCGGCTCCACGGCGGCCATCTTCCCGATCGACGAGGTCACCCTCGAGTACCTGCGTCTGACCGGCCGCTCGGACGCCCAGGTCGCGCTCGTCGAGGCGTACGCCAAGGAGCAGGGCATGTGGCTCGACCCCACGGCGCAGGGGTACTCCGAGCCCAAGTTCTCCGAGTACCTGAGCCTGGACCTGAGCACCGTGGTGCCCTCCATCGCCGGGCCGAAGCGCCCGCAGGACCGCATCGAGCTCACGCACGCCAAGAGCGCGTTCCAGCGGGACCTGCCGAACTACGCAGCCGACGTCGTGAACGGCGTGGACGAGGCCGAGAAGGAGTCCTTCCCGGCGTCCGACTCGCCGGCGGTCTCCCAGCAGACCCGGCGCACCGTCCAGGTGACCACGCCCGAGGGCAAGTCCTACGACCTGTTCCACGGCGCCGTCGCCATCGCGTCGATCACGTCCTGCACGAACACCTCGAACCCGTCGGTGATGCTCGCCGCCGGCCTGCTCGCGAAGAAGGCCGTGGAGCGGGGCCTGACCGTGAAGCCGTGGGTGAAGACCTCGATGGCGCCCGGCTCGCAGGTCGTCACGAACTACTACGAGAAGGCGGGCCTGTGGCCCTACCTCGAGAAGCTCGGCTACCACCTGGTCGGCTACGGCTGCACCACGTGCATCGGGAACTCCGGCCCGCTCGCCGACGAGGTCTCCGCCGCGGTCAACGAGCACGATCTGTCCGTGGTCTCGGTGCTCTCCGGGAACCGGAACTTCGAGGGCCGGATCAACCCCGACGTGAAGATGAACTACCTCGCGTCCCCGCCGCTCGTGATCGCCTACGCGCTGGCCGGGACGATGGAGTTCGACTTCGAGCACGAGCCGCTCGGCCGTGACGAGGACGGGTCGCCGGTGTTCCTGCGGGACATCTGGCCCTCCGCTGTCGAGGTCCAGGAGACCATCGACTCCTCGATCAACCGGGACATGTTCACCTCCGACTACGCGGACGTGTTCACCGGGGACGAGCAGTGGCGCGCCCTGCAGACCCCCGAAGGGGACACGTTCGAGTGGGATGCGGACTCCACCTACGTTCGCAAGCCCCCGTACTTCGACGGCATGGGCGCCCAGCCGGAGCCAGTCTCCGACATCACCGGTGCCCGCGTCCTGGCCAAGCTGGGGGACTCGGTCACCACCGACCACATCTCCCCGGCCGGCTCCATCAAGCCGGACTCCCCGGCCGGCACGTACCTCGCCGAGCACGGCGTGGCCCGCCGCGACTTCAACTCCTACGGCTCCCGCCGCGGTAACCACGAGGTCATGATCCGGGGCACGTTCGCCAATATCCGGCTGCGCAACCAGCTGCTGGACGACGTCGAGGGAGGGTTCACCAAGAACCTCCTCACCGGCGAGCAGACCACGATCTACGACGCGGCCCAGGACTACGCCGCGGCCGGTGTGCCGCTGGTCATCCTCGGTGGCAAGGAGTACGGCTCCGGCTCGTCCCGCGACTGGGCCGCCAAGGGCACCGTGCTGCTCGGCGTCAAGGCCGTCATCACCGAGAGCTTCGAGCGGATCCACCGCTCGAACCTGATCGGCATGGGGGTGCTGCCGCTGCAGTTCCCCGAGGGTGAGAACGCGGACTCCCTCGGCCTGGACGGCACCGAGACGTACGACATCGCCGGCGTGACCGCCCTGAACGAGGGCAGCACGCCGTCGACGGTGCACGTCACCGCAGCGAAGGCCGACGGCACCGCCGTCGAGTTCGACGCCGTCGTGCGCATCGACACCCCTGGTGAGGCGGACTACTACCGCAACGGCGGCATCCTGCAGTACGTGCTGCGCTCGCTCGTCGCTGCCTGACACGACAGGAAGCCCCAGCACGCGCCCTTGAATCCAAGGCCGCGTGCCGGGGCCCCTTGCTGCCCGGAGCCAGCCATCGGGACCGGCCCGGTCGACCCGCCCGGTTGTCAGTTCGCCTGACGCGAAGTGCGGGTTCCGGGCCGACCGACCCACAATTCGGGTCAGGGAAGCCGAGCGAGGGTGTCAGGGCTGGGGGCTGGGCGACCGGGTCGCGGGCGGCTGGGTGGTTCGCGCCGGCTCAGGCGGGGGTGAAGCCGAAGGCCTGGCCGTAGAAGGCCAGCTCCGCGGTGGCGGCGGCCTGGATATTCTCGGCGCCGCGGAAGCCGTGGCCCTCGCCGTCGAACATGACCAGTTCCACGTGCAGCCCCTTGTCCGCCACGGCCTTGGCCATCGACTCGGCCTGGTTCGGGGGGACCACCCGGTCGTCGGTGCCCTGGAGCAGGATCATCGGGGCGCTGAGCCGGTCCGTGTGGTGGATCGGGGAGCGGGCCAGGTACCGGTCCCGCTTCTGCGGGTAGGGCCCGATCAGCGAGTCGAGGTAGCGGCTCTCGAACTTGTGCGTGTCCCGAGCCAGCGCCTCGAGGTCGCCGATTCCGTACAGGCTCGCACCGGCCGTGAACGTGTCGGTGAACGTCAGGGCCGCCAGGGTCGTGAAGCCACCGGCGCTGCCACCCCGGATCGCCAGGCGGGCGCCGTCGACCCGCCCCGTGTCCGCGAGCCAACGGGCGCCGGCGGCGCAGTCCCGCACGTCCGCGAGGCCCCAGGCTCCGCGTAGGCGGTCCCGGTAGGCGCGCCCGTACCCGGTGCTGCCGCTGTAGTTCACGTCCAGGACGGCGAAGCCGCGGGTGGTCCAGAACTGCACGCTCGGCCGGAACCCGGGGGAGGTGGCCCCGGTGGGCCCGCCGTGGCTGAACACCAGCAACGGCGGCAGCTGCCCGGCCGGCCCGGCTGCGCTGCTGGACGTCGGCGGGTAGAAGAAGCCGTGGGCGATGCCTGCCTCGGAGCGCCATCGGACGGCCTCCGGCCGGGACACGTCGGCCGGGTCCAGGTGCAGCTGCGAGGAGGACCTCAGCACGTTGACCTGCCCGCCCGCGAGGTCGAGCTCGACGATCGCGCCCGGCTGCGTCGCGGACTCGCCGATGAAGACCACCCGGTCCCCGTGCGCTCGCACCGGGCCCCACGGTTCCCAGTCGCCGTCCCAGCGCTCCAGCTGACCGTTCGCGGTCAGCATCGCGCCGAGGAACCGGTGCCCGCCGCTGGACCAGGAGACCACCAGGTGCGCCTCGTCGAGGACGTCGTGGGTGCGCGGCCCGAAGCCCCACTGCGGCAGCGAGAAGTCCGCCTCGGCCGGGTGCAGGTGCCGGGTCCGGGCCTCACCCTCGACGAACTCGGTGCGGTACAGGTTCCACCAGCCGGTGCGGTCGTCGACGTGGATCAGGTCTCCGGTCGGGGTCCACTGCGGCTCCGCCGCGCTCACGCCGGGACCACCGGCGAGCGAGCGCTCGTGCAGGAGCCGGCCGCCGCCGTCGGCCACGGAGGCCACGTGCAGCGTGGTCGAGTCCCACGGCATGTTCGGGTGGTCCCAGGAGATCCAGGCCAGCAGCGCGCCGTCCGCGGACAGCCGCGGCGAGGTGACGAAGTCGGGGCCGTCCACCAGCACCGCGATTGCGGCCGGGTCGCCGACGGCGCTGCCGTCGAGCGGCAAGGAGACGAGGGTGGTCCGCGGGTCGGTCCGCTGACCGCCGGGGGTGCCGTGGTCCTCGGCGACGGCGTAGACCACCCCGCGCTCCGCGTCGACCTCGAGGTCGGCGTACCGGCGCCCGTCCGCAGGCACCAGCGGGACCGGGCGGGAGAACGAACCGCCGGCGTCGCGGTCGACCCGGTACAGCAGGTCGTCCTCGCGGCGGGACAGCACCACACCGGTGGGTGTCACCGCGTAGGACGCCCCGCCGTACTCGTGGGCACGGGTGCGCACGTCGAACGTCGCATCGACGACGTCGGTGACGGCGCCGTCGGCCTCATGCCGTACGAGCGCCTGCCGCCCGCCCTCGCTCGGCCGTCCCTCGATCCAGTAGGTCGCGTCGCCGTCGAGGGCGACCTCGGCGAGCCGGACCGTCCCCGAGGTGAGCTCGGTGACTCCGAGGGGGGAGGGCCATGCGCCGAACGGCGCACGAGTGCGGGTGTCGGTCTCGGTCATGGGCCCATCTTTCACCATCGAGGCAAGGCGCACCCCCGGTAGGCTGCACGGCCATGGGACGCGGGTCGATGAGGACGGGTGGGCGAGGGTCGATGGGGGCGCGGGCGAGCGTGGCGGGGCTGGGCATCATGCTGTTGGTCCTGGCCGGCTGCACCAGCCCGAACGGGACCACGCCGGGCCTGGACGTCCTGGAGTCGAGGGCACCACGGGCGGCCGTGGCCGTGACCGACGTGCCGGTCGCGGCCGCCGCCACCGTCGCTGCGGCCTCGGGGCTCGGCGCCCGGCTCATGGACGCGGCCCCGGACGAGAACCTGGTCGTGTCCCCGATCTCGGTCCTGGTGGCCTTCGGGATGCTGCGGGAGGGCGCCGCCACAACCACCGCGGCCGAGCTGGACGCCGTGCTGGGCTTCCCGGCCGAGCAGCGCGGGGAGGCGATGAACGCACTGCTGCGTCAGCTCGAGCTCCACGACGGCGACCCGGGCGAGGTACCCGCCGGCGAGGTCCCGGACGTGCCGGTGCTGCGCGTGGCCGACCAGGTCTTCCTGCAGGAGGGGTTCGCCGTGCAGCAGCCGTTCCTGGACGCCCTCGCCACCCACTACGGCGCGAACGCCGTCCAGGTGGACTTCACCGCGACCGGCCGCGCCGGCGGGCGCGCGGTCGTCGACGACTGGGTGGCCGAACACACCGGAGGGCAGATCGAGGCGGCGCCGGTGCCGTTCGACCGGAGCACCAGGCTCGCCCTGCTCAACACGGTCTACCTGGCCGCTGCCTGGCAGGAGCCGTTCGGCGACGGGACGTCGCTTGGGCAGTTCCACCGGCCCGACGGCACGATGGCCACGGCGCGGTTCCTCGAGGAGACCCGGGACCTGGCGTACTTCGTCGGTGCGGACGGTGCCGCGGCCGTACGGATCCCGTACACCGCGGACTTCGCGATGGATGTGGTGCTCGCTCCCGAGGGTCGCTGGGCACCGGCCGGATGGCCCGCGGTCGCGGCCGGCCTGGATGCCGCGGCGGGCGCGCCGGTGCCGGTGGAACTCACGCTGCCCACCTGGGAGCACACCACCAGCCTCGACCTGCGATCGATGTTGCGCGAGGCAGGCCTGTCCGAGACCCTCGGCGTGGCCCCCGACCTGAGCGGCATCGCGCCGGGGCTGTATGTCTCCGCGGCCGCACATGAGGCAACGATCACCGTGGATTCCGCGGGCACGGTGGCTGCGGCCGTCACCTCGGTCGCCGTCGGCGAGGCGAGCGCCGAGGTCACGCCGGACGCGGTCGTGTTCCGTGCGGACCGGCCGTTCGCCTACCGGATCGTGCACCTGCCCACCGCCGTGCCGGTGTTCATGGGCCAGGTGGTGGACCCGGGCGAGGGGGAGTGACGCTCGGCGGTGACACCGGCTCCCGCAGGTGGTGACTCACCAGCCCGCCGGCAGCGGGCGACCCTCGTCGTAGCCGACGGTCGACTGCAGTCCCACCAGCGCCTTGTCCGCGAACTCCGCCAGCGAGCGTGCGCCCGCGTACGTGCAGGAGCTGCGCAGACCGGAGGTGATGTGGTCGAGCAGGTCCTCCACGCCGGGACGGTCCGGGTCCAGGTACATCCGCGAGGACGAGATGCCCTCCTCGTAGAGCGCCTTGCGGGCCCGCTCGAACGGGGTCGACGTGGTGGACGTCCGGGCGGCGACGGCGCGCGCCGAGGCCATCCCGAAGCTCTCCTTGTAGGTGCGACCGTCGGCGTCGGTGTGCAGGTCGCCGGTGGACTCGTGGGTGCCGGCGAACCAGGACCCGATCATCACCTGCGATGCCCCGGCGGCGAGCGCGAGGGCGACGTCCCGGGGGTAGCGGACCCCGCCGTCGGCCCAGACGTGGGCGCCCAGCTCCTTCGCCCGCGCCGCGCACTCGAGCACCGCCGAGAACTGCGGGCGACCCACGGCCGTCATCATCCGGGTGGTGCACATCGCGCCCGGGCCGACCCCGACCTTGATGATGTCCGCACCGGCCTCGACGAGGTCGCTGACGCCGTCGGGCGTGACGACGTTGCCGGCCACGACCGGAACCTGCGGGTCGAGCGAACGAACGGCGCGCAGCGCCTCGATCATCTTCGCCTGGTGCCCGTGTGCGGTGTCCACCACGAGCACGTCCGCACCGGCCTCGAGCAGCCCCGTGGCGTGCGCGGCGACGTCCCCGTTCACCCCGATCGCGGCGCCGACGCGCATCCGGCCCGCGGCGTCGACGGCCGGCGTGTAGATCGACGAGCGCAGCGCCCCGGTGCGGGTCAGCACACCGACCAGCCGGCCGTCGGCGTCCACCACGGGGGAGAACCGGCGCCGGGCGGCGAACTGGGCCTCGAACGCGGTCCGCAGGGCGTCCGGGCCCTCGAGGACGCGCAGGTCCAGCACCGTCGGGTCCGGCGTCATCACCTCGTGCGCCTGGGTGAACTGGTCGACGCCCTGGCAGTCGCGGCGGGTGACCACGCCGATCGGCCGGCCGTCGGAGACGACCACGGCGGCGCCGTGGGAGCGCTTGTCGATGAGCGTCAGGATCGTGTGCACCGTGTCCGTGCGGCCTACCGTCACCGGCGTCTCGAGGACCGTGTGCCGGGCCTTCACGGAGGCGATCGTGCGACTGACCTCGTCCAAGGGCACGTCCTGGGGCAGGATCGCCAGGCCGCCGCGGCGCGCGACGGTCTCGGCCATCCGGCGGCCGCTGATCGCGGTCATGTTCGCCACCACCACGGGGATCGTGGTGCCGGTGCCGTCGGAGCTGGCCAGGTCCACGTCGAACCGGGAGGCGACGTCGGAGTAGGACGGCGCGAGGAACACGTCGCCGTAGGTCAGGTCGTGGGTGATCGTGTGGCCGGGCAGGAAGCGCATGACCGCCAGCCTATCCGGGCGGCTGCGTCCGGGGCGGACTAGGGTCGGGACATGAGCGATCCGATCCCGCCCTGGGTCACGAACTATCAGGAGGGGGTCCCGGCCACGATCGACCTCCCCACCGAACCGCTGCCGCGGATGCTCGAGGACTCGGTGCAGCGCTTCTCGACCGAGGTGGCGATGGAGTTCTTCGGTGCCCGCACCACCTACGCCGAGCTGGGGGACCAGGTGGCGCGGGCGGCGGAGGGACTGCGCCGGCTCGGCGTCGGGCCAGGGGACCGGGTGGCGCTGGTGCTCCCGAACTGCCCGCAGTACCTGGTCGCGTTCTACGCGGCGCTGCGCCTGGGCGCGGTGGTGGTGAGCCACAACCCGCTCTACACCGCCGAGGAGTTGCAGCACCAGTTCGACGACCACCGCGCCGAGGTGGTGATCGCCTGGGACTCGGTGGTGCCCCGGGTCGCGTCGTTCGCGGCAGCCACCGGCTTGCGGCACCTGCTCTCGGTCAGCCTGATCGCTGCGATGCCGCGCCTCAAGCGCATCGCCCTCTCGCTGCCGGTCCCGGCGGCCAGGGCCGGCCGGGCCGCGCTGAGCGGCCCCGCGACCGGGGCGACCGGCACCTGGGGCGACCTGCTCGCGGGCCCGGCCCTCGCCGTCGACCATCCGTTCCCGGACGTGCGCGACCTGGCCGTGCTGCAGTACACGAGCGGCACCACGGGACGCCCGAAGGGCGCCATGCTCAGCCACTACAACCTGCGTTCGAACGCGCTGCAGGGGCAGGCGTGGATGCACGGAGCGGTGCCCGGCGCGGAGACCATCTACGGCGTGCTGCCGATGTTCCACGCGTTCGGTCTCACCCTCTACCTGACGTTCTCGGTGCTCACCGGCTCCAAGCTGGTGCTGTTCCCGAAGTTCGACGTGGACCTGCTCCTCGGTGCGGTGCGGAAGTCGCCGCCGACGGTGCTGTGCGCGGTGCCGCCGATCTACCAGAAGGTCGCGGAGGAGGGCAAGGCGCGCGGCGTGGACCTGTCCACGATCCGGTTCGCGATCTCGGGTGCCATGGTGCTCCCCGGACAGGTCGTCGAGCTCTGGGAGTCGGTGGCCGGAGGGCTGCTCGTGGAGGGGTACGGACTCACCGAGGCCTCACCCGTGGCGCTCGGGAACCCGTTCGCACCGACCCGGCGCAACGGCACGATCGGGGTGCCGTTCCCGAGCACCGACATGCGCGTGGTGGACCCTGAGCAGCCCGACGTGGACGTGCCGCAGGGCGAGCCCGGCGAGCTGCTCATCCGCGGGCCGCAGGTGTTCTCCGGGTACTTCGGGGACCCCGAGGCCACCTCGCAGACCCTGCTCGACGGCGGGTGGCTGCGCACCGGGGACATCGTGACCGTGGACGCCGACCACTTCACCACGGTGGTGGACCGCCGCAAGGAGATCATCATCACCGGCGGCTTCAACGTGTCCCCGTCCGAGGTCGAGGAGGTGTTGGTGGCCCACCCCGACGTCGCCGAGGCCGCGGTGGTGGGCCACATGCGGGCCGACGGCGGAGAGCAGGTCGTCGCCGCCGTGGTCCTTGCCGAGGGGGCCCACCTCGACGAGCAGGCGCTGCGCGCCTACTGCCGCGAGCACCTGACCCCGTACAAGGTGCCGAAGCGGATCGTGGCCGTGGACGAGGTGCCGCGCTCGATGCTCGGCAAGGTGGAGCGGCGCAAGGTCCGTGAGGCGTTGGCGTCCCGCTGGGGTTAGCCCTTGATGGCGCCGTCCTGGGTGGACGTGATGCGGCGCTGGAACACGATGAACAGCACCGCCACCGGGATCGACATGATGACCGCGGCGGCCAGCTTCAGCGGGTACTGGGTGCCCTGACTGAGGGCCCCGGCGGTCAGCTGGGCGACGCCCTTCGTGAGCGTCTGCAGCTCGGGCCGGTCCGAGGCCACGATGAAGTGCGACAGCTCGTTCCAGGAGCCCTGGAAGCTCAGCACGACGATCGTGATCAGGGCCGGACGGGCCATCGGGAGCACCACGGACCAGAACACCCGGAACGGGCCGGCGCCGTCGATCCGGGCGGCCTCCTCGACCCCGAGGGGCACGGACATGAAGAAGTTCCGCATGATGAAGATACCGGCCGCGTCCGCCAGCAGCGGCAGGATCAGGGCCGCGAAACTGTTGTAGATGCCGAGGGAGTTGATGACCAGGAAGCGTGGGATCAGCAGCACCACGCCCGGTACGGCCATGATCGCGACGAGGGCTGCGAACACGAGGCTGCGGCCCGGGAACCGCAGGCGGGCGAGCGCGTAGCCGGCCATCGAGTCGAACAGCACCCGGCCGGTCGTCACGGCGAGGGTGACGATCACCGAGTTACGGACCCAGAGCGGGAAGTCGGAGTTGCGCAGGAGTTCGGTGTACGCGGCCGTGGACGGGGTGGCCGGGATCAGGGACAGCGGGTCCGTGGCGGCCTCGGCATCGGACTTCAGCGACGTCGCCAGGCTGATCGCGAACGGGTACAGATAGGCGACCGCGAGGATCACGAGCACGGTCAGCGCCACCGCGGTGCCGGACCGGGACCGGCGCAGCCAGGCGGGACCGCGGTCGCGGCGCACGGCGGACCGGCGGGCCGTGGCGACGGCTCCGGTCATCGCGGGTCCTCCCGCTCGCCCAGCAGCCGGCGGCCCACGAGGGTGCACGCCACGATGATCGCGAACAGCAGGAACGCGATGGCGGCGCCACGACCCCACTCCTGCTGCTCGAACGAGACCTGGTAGGACAGGTACGCCGGGGTCAGGGTGGTCTTGCCGGGCGTGCCACCGGTGCCGGTGTACACCTGATCGAACATCTGCCAGGTCCCGATCAGGCCGAGCGTGATCACTGTGAACAGCGTGGGGCGCAGCATCGGCACGGTGATCCGGCGCAGCCGCTGCCAGGGCGTGGCGCCGTCGACGACCGCAGCCTCCTCGACCTCGCCGGGCAGGTGCTGCAGGGCCGCCAGGAACAGCAGCATGAACGTCCCGGACGTGGTGAACACGGCGAGGACGATGAACACGCACATCGCCACGCTCGGACCCGAGATCCAGTTCCACCAGGACAGCCCGAGCAGCAGCGGGCCACTCTCGTACGGCGCCCGGACCCCGATCGCACCGAGGAACAGGTGCACCACACCGCGGGGGTCGGCGAACCAGTTCGGTCCCTCGACGCCGAGGACGGCGAGCAGCCGGTTCGTCGCGCCGGTGGCGGAGAACAGGAACAGGAACACCACGGTGATGGCCACCGACGACGTCACCGACGGGAAGTAGAACGCGCTCCTGAAGAAGCCCCGCCCGGCGTCCACCCGCCGGTGCACGAGGACGGCCAGTGTCAGCGCGAGGATCGTCTGTAGCGGGACCACGGCGAGGACGTAGTACACGTTGTTGCGCATCGCCCGGCCGAAGTCCTTCGTGGCGAGTCCGTCCCCGCCGAGCAGCTCGGTGTAGTTGGTGGCGCCGACGAACTGCGCGGACCCGGTCATCGGGTTCCCGATGCCGCGCCAGTCGGAGATGCTGACCCAGAACGCCATCGCGATCGGGACCACGAGGAACAGGCCGAGGATCACGACAGCGGGTGTGAGGAACACCCAGCCCGCCACGCCCTGCCGGGTCACCGACCGCCTACCGGTCCGCTGGGCCACCCGACGCCTCACCCGCCGAGCACGGCTTGCAGGTCCACCTGGACCGACGCGAGGATGGCCGCCGGATCGGCGTCCGGCAGGCCCTCGAGCTGGGCGTTGAAGTCGGCGAGCACCGCCGAGGCGCCCGGCGCGGACGGGAAGCCATGCGCGTAGTCGGCGCCGGCCAGGAACGCGGCCTGGTCCGGGTGCGCGGCGGCCCACTGTTCCCCGGCGGTGGACACCGACGGCATCACCCCGTACGCGTCCGCGAAGGCGAGCTGCTGGTCCGGGGAGACCAAGGTGGTGACCAGGTCGACGGCGGCCTCGGTGTCCGTGCCGGCCGCGACGCCCCAACAGTTCGTGAACTGCAGCGTGCCCGGGCCTCCCGGTCCCTGCGGTAGTTCGACCACCCGGTAGCGCACGTCCGGGAAGTCGGCGGTCATGGCCCCGACGACCCAGTTGCCCTCGATCACCATCGCGGCGTTGCCGCTGCCGAGGGCCTCGCCGCCCCAGCCGGTGTTCAGGCTGGATGGAAAGGCCGCCACCCCGGCGGCGAGCAGGTCGCGGACGTAGGTCAGGGCTTCGAGGTTCTCCGCGGAGTCGACGGTGGCTGCCGCGTTGTCCCTGGAGGTGAGCGTGCCGCCGGCCGCGGCCATGAACGCTCCGATGCGTTGCCATTCCGGTGCGAAACTCAGCCCGACGTGGTCATCGGTCGTCAGGGTCGTGGCCACCTTCCGCAGTTCCGCCCAGGTGGTCGGCAGATCGGCGTCCGTGAGGCCGGCCGCGTCCCAGTAGTCGGTGTTGATGACCAGGGCGAGCGTGGAGAAGTCCTTCGGGGCGCAGTAGGTGGTGCCCCCATACGTGAACGAGCGGAGCAGGCTGCTGTAGAACTCATCGGCCTGGGGGACCTGGTCCAGGTACGGGTGGAGCGAGCCGTTGTCGGCATACCCGGCGAACTGGTCGGAACTGAGGTAGAAGACGTCCGGAGGTTCGGCGGCCGCGAAGCCCTGGCTCAGCTGCTGGGTCAGGTCGGCCGCGACCAGGACCTCCGCCGGTGTGCCGGACTCGTCGGACCAGGCCGCGACGGCCGCCTCCACGGACTCCGTCTCGGCGGCCCCGCTGGAACCGATCAGCACGGTCACGGTGCCGTCGTCGACGCCGTCGTCCCCACCGCTCGGGGTCTCCTCGGTGAACCCCGTGCCGCCCGAGCAGGCCGCCAGGCCGAGGGTGATCGCGGCGGCGGCACCCGCGGCTCCAGCCCTTCGCCGACGGGACCGAGCGGCACGCCGGACCGGGGTCGTGTGCTGGTTCATGAGCAGCTCCCCGGTCGGTGACGGACGCCAGGCCTTCATCCAACCGCGCCCGGCGTCACTTGGCACGGCTTTGGTGGCCTCGGCAGCTCCCGCTCACCAGCACTCAGGACCCGACCGTGCCGGACAACGGGTCGGGCCGGATGCTCGTGCGCCGAACGATCAGCTCGGGAGGGAGCAGTTCGTTGCGAGCAGCAGTGCCACCTGGCTCAACGCCGATCTGACGCAGCACCAGGGCGAGGGCGCGACGCGCGGCCTCGGCGATCGGCTGGGCGAGCGTGGTCATCCCGGCCACGTAGGAGACAGCGGAGTCGTCGAATCCGGTCACCGCCACCCGGCGCCCCTGCGACTCGGCGGCCTGCATGACCCCCAGTCCGACCGTGTCGCTGACGCACACCACCGCACTCGGGCCCACCCGCCGCAGGAGTCTCGCGGCGGCCACCTCGGCGTGCTCGGTGGCGTTGTCCGTCGTCTCCTGCCACCGCTCGTCGGCGTTCAGACCGAGCTCGGCCATCGTCGACGACCACCCTGAGCGGCGGTCGTCACCGACGCCGGAGCCGTGGGGCCAGCCGAGGTAGGCGATCCGGGTGTGCCCCAGTTCGTGCAGATGCCGGGTGGCAGCGGCCGTACCGGCGGCTCCGTCCACGTCCACCCACGGGTGCGTCCCGTGCTCGGCGTCCCACGGGCGACCGAAGGTCACGAACGGGACGTCACGCTCGGTGAGCCAGGTGGTGCGGGGGTCGTCGTGATGGGTGTTCGTCAGCACGAAGCCGTCGAGGTCCGCGCCGGAGAGCAGCTCGTCGAACTGGACGATCTCCTCGTCGTCGTTCGAGGCCGCGAAGAGCATGATCCGGTAGCCACGTTCCTGGGCGGCCTGGGCCAGCCCGTGCACGAACCGGTCCCCGATGGTGCCGTACACGCTGTAGGTGACCGGCCCGAGGGCATAGCCGAGGATCTGGGAGCGCCGGGTCCGGAGCTGCCGTGCTGCCCGCGAGGGCTGATAGCCGAGTTCAGCGATCGAGTCGAGCACTCGGGCGAGGGTCTCCGGCTTGACGACGTCCGGGGCATTGATCGCGTTCGAGACCGTCTGACGGGACACCTTGGCGTGCGCGGCCACCGATTCCAGGGTGACTCGTTGCCGGGATCGCATTTGCCGCCTCCCCGCAGAATCGTGATCCAATCCGGGTCAATAATGGAGCAAAACCGTTCCAATCATATTGGATCGTTCAAACATTTGCCCTAGAGTGGTCCGGAACCGGGGTGGCTGTCAAGCATGGAAGGCGAGGTCATGGTCCGGCAACCGCTCCTGCATGAACAGCTGGTTGCCCTGGCCGCGCCGACGCAGGCATGGTCGGGTGCCGACGGGCAGATCCGAGCAGGGCGACCGGAGTTGCACGGGGTCTTCCACGCGGACGTCCGGGTGCTCAGCGAGGCTCTTCTGACGATCGACGGCGTCGAGCCCGAGGCGATCGTCACCGCGGGCGCGGGGGCCGGCACCGTCAGGGTCGTCGGGCTCGCTCGCGGTCTGGACGGGCCCGGTGCCGATCCGACGACGAGGATCGACCTTGAACGCACCGTCACCCCGGGTCGGATGCGGGAACGGTTGACCCTCTCCTCCGCCGCGGCCGGGACGGTCCGGGCCACCGTCCGGGTCCGCCTCGGCGCGGATCTGCTCGCCATGGACCTCGTCAAGCGCGGGCGGACCGGGGATCCGACGGTCCCCACCCGCACCGCAGCCGGCCTGCGGTGGGCCGGTGCCGGGGCCGCTGCCGGCGGGATCGGCATCCGGGTGCAGGCCCCGGGGGCGCGGATCGATCTCGACGATCCGATCGCCCCGACCCTGATCTGGACCGTCACCGCTGAGCCCGGGCGACCGGCCGAGCTCGAGTGGGACCTCGAGTGCGAGGACGCGGCGGGCGTCGTCCGCGCCGCGCCGCCTGCGCCCAGCCGGCCCGCCGACGCGGTCGGGGGTCGGCTGCCGTGGTCGACACCGACCGTGGACGCGTGGGACCGGCGCCTCCCGGAACTGCTGACCCGGAGCCTGGACGACGTGGCGGGTCTGCTGATGTCGAGCGCGCAGGCACCGGACGAGATCTTCCTCGCCGCCGGAGCGCCGTGGTTCTTCACCCTGTTCGGCCGGGACTCGATCTGGGCAGCGCGAATGATGCTGCCGTTGGGGACCGCCCTGGCCGGCGGCACGCTGCGCACCCTGGCGGCCTTCCAGGGCCGTGTGGTCGATCGCGCCACCGGCGAGGAGCCGGGCAAGATCCTGCACGAACTCCGGCGCGCCCCGATCGGCGCCGGCCACGCGAGGCTGCCGCCGCTCTACTACGGCAGCATCGACGCCACGCCGCTGTGGGTGTGCCTGCTCGCGGACGCGTGGCGCTGGGGCCTGCCGGACGCCGAGGTGGCCGCGCTGCTCCCGGCCGCCGAGCGTGCCCTGGACTGGATGGTCCGGTACGGGGACGCCGACGGCGATGGCTTCCTCGAGTACGACTCCGATGGTCGGGGTCTGGCGAACCAGGGCTGGAAGGACTCGGACGATTCGGTGCGGTGGCGCGATGGCGCTCTCGCCACGCCGGCCATCGCCCTGGTGGAGGTCCAAGGCTATGCGCACGAGGCCGCCCTCGCCGGAGCCGACCTGCTGGCCGCGTTCGGCCGCCCGGGTGCGGATCGCTGGCGGGACTGGGCGGGGGAGCTTGCCACGAGGTTCCGGGGCGCCTACTGGGTCTCGGACGCACGGGGCCCGTACCCCGCGATCGCCCTCGATGCGCAGAAGCGCCCGGTGGACTCCGTGGCCTCGAACATGGCGCACCTGCTCGGTACCGGCCTGCTGAACGCCGACGAGGAACGAGCCATCGCGGACCGGGTCGGTGGCGCGGCGCTCGACTCCGGGTACGGGTTGCGCACCCTTGCCGTTGGCTCCGGCGGGTACTGGCCGCTCAGCTACCACGGCGGCGCGGTCTGGCCGCACGACACGGCGATCGCGGTCCACGGGCTTGCCCGGGCCGGGTTCGGTGAGGTCGCCGCGCGACTCGGGGACGGGCTCGTGCGGGCCGCCCCTGCGTTCGACTTCCGGCTGCCCGAACTGTTCGCCGGTGACGCCGCCGCCGACGTGAGCCGACCGGTGCCGTATCCGGCGTCGTGCCGTCCGCAGGCGTGGGCCGCGACGGCGGCGGTGGCGATCCTGCAGGCACGCCTCGGTCTGACGGCGGACGTCCCGAACGGAATCGTCCGGGTGCGTCCCGCCGGCTCCGGCCCGCTGTCGGTCTCCGGCCTGCGGCTGGGGACCGAGGAACTGGCCGTGTCGGTCGACGCCCGTGGCGGTGTCGACGTGCAGGCGCCGGCCGGGTACCGGGTGGAGGGCCCGGCCGGCTTCCGTGCGACGAGCCGTGGCGGGACCTGAGGTTCACCGTCCGGCCCTTGTACCTGGGCCGGTCGCGCTCCGGCCCGCGAGCCTGCGCCGGGCAGGCCGCGTGGTCGCGTAACCTCTAGCGGGTGGAGCAGAACCGGTATCGCTACGTGCAGGGCCCGGGCGGCGATCCGATCACCTCCCGGCAGCGCGTCGCCTGGCTCCGGGCCAGGCTCTGGGGCGTCACCGCCACCGATGCGCGCCGACTGGTCACCTCCCGCGGGCAGGTCAGCAAGCAGCGCAAACGGCTGCTGGCCGCCAAGCTGAGCGGCTGGGAAGGACCCCGGTTGCCCCAGTTCGAGCATGGCATCCTGCGCGAGCCGGTCATCGCTGCCTGGGTGCAGCAGCGGTTCGGCATCGACCCGAACTCACACCTGTGCGCCGGGGAGAACCCGCGCCACCTGGCCACGCCGGACGGCGTCGGCGAGCATTCGATCTGTGAGATCAAGACCGCCGTCGCCGACCTCGACGAAGCCGCGGGCGTCTACCGGGACCAGCTCCAGTGGCAGCTGCACGTGACCGGCTGCGAACGGGTGCTGTTCGTCGTCGAGAACCGCCACAGCTACCGCCGAGACTTCCGCTGGGTCGGGCGGGACGAGGCCCGGATCGGGATGCTCGCCGAACACGCCGACGCGTTCCTGATCGAGCTCGACGAGCACCGTGCCCTGGCCATCGAGGCCGAACGACGTGGCGAGGAGTACCTGCTGGCGGGAGCGACGCCGTCGGGCTATGGGGCCCGGCCACGGACCGCCTGAGGCGACGAGCGGTCGTACCATGGAGCCCGCGACAGCAGTGTCGGTCGGCGCCGGCCGACGTGGGCACGGTGGGAGGATCGGCATTGGGTGAGCTCGAGAGGTTGAGCGGACCGGGCGACCTTCGCGGCCTGACCCCGAAGCGGATGCGCGCCCTGGCTGCGGAGATCCGCACGTTCCTCGTCGACTCGGTCTCGCGCACCGGCGGGCACCTCGGCCCCAACCTCGGCGTCGTCGAGCTGACCATGGCCGTGCACCGGGTGTTCTCGTCCCCGAAGGACAGCATCGTCTTCGACACCGGGCATCAGGCCTACGTGCACAAGATCCTGACCGGGCGCACGGACTTCACCGGACTGCGCTCGCGCGGCGGGCTGAGCGGGTACCCGAGCCGGGCCGAGTCCGACCACGACGTCGTCGAGAACTCCCACGCGTCCACGGCGATCTCCTGGGCCGACGGGATCGCGCGCGCGAACCAGGTGCTCGGGCACACGGACCGGCACGCCGTGGCCGTCATCGGTGACGGCGCCCTCACCGGGGGACTGGCGTGGGAGGCCCTGAACAGCGTCGCCGGCAGCGACGACCGCCGCCTCGTGGTGGTGGTCAACGACAACGGCTGGTCCTACTCGCCCACCGTCGGCGGACTGGCCCGCTACCTGGACGCGATGCGCACGGACCGCAACTACGAACGGGTGCTGAGCTGGGGCAAGAACACGCTGCGCAGCGGGGGCCTGCCGGGCCGGATGACCTATGACGCCCTGCACGGCCTCAAGGAGGGCCTCAAGGACGTACTACGCCCCCAGGGCCTGTTCGAGGGCCTCGGGATCAAGTATGTGGGTCCGATCGACGGCCACGACCTGGACGCGCTCGAGTCCGCGCTCCGCAACGCCAAGGGCTTCGGCGGGCCGGTCATCGTGCACGCCATCACCGAGAAGGGCCACGGCTACACCCCCGCCGAGCACGACGCCGTCGACCACTTCCACGCCGTCAAGGTGATCCACCCCGAGACGGGGTTGCCGGTCGCCGCCGCCGGGACCGACTGGACGTCGGTCTTCGGCGACGAGATCGTGGGCATCGCCAGGGCCCGGTCGGACGTCGTCGCGATCACGGCCGCGATGCCGGTGCCGGTCGGGCTCGGCGGGATGCAGAAGGAGTTCGCCGACCGCGTCTTCGACGTCGGGATCGCCGAGGAGCACGCGCTCACCTCGGCGGCCGGGATGGCATTCGCCGGCCTGCACCCCGTGGTCTGCCTGTATGCGACGTTCCTGAACCGGGCCTTCGACCAGCTGCTCATGGACGTCGGCCTGCATCGGGCCGGCGTCACCATCGCCCTGGACCGGGCCGGGCTCACCGGTGACGACGGGGCCAGCCACAACGGGATGTGGGACATGGCCATGGCCCGCATCGTCCCCGGGCTTCGTCTGGCGGCCCCGCGGGATGAGGCGACGCTGCGCGAGGCACTGCGCGAGGCCGTCGCCGTCCGGGACGCCCCGACCGTGGTCCGTTACCCCAAGGGCGCCGTTGGCGATCCGATCCCGGCGATTCAGCGGGACGGCGTCGTCGACGTGCTCGCCCGGACCCCTGGTGACGGCGACGCCCGGGTCCTCGTGGTGGGCATCGGCCCGTTCGCGGCCACGGCCGTCGAGGTTGGGAAGCGGCTCGCCCGGCAGGGCATCGGCAGCACCGTGGTCGACCCCCGGTGGGCACTGCCGGTCCCGGAGCAGATCCTCGACACCGCCACCCGGCACGACCTCGTCGTCACGATCGAGGACGGTGTCGTCCAGGGCGGCGTGGGGGCTGCGATCCGGGACGCCCTGGCCGAGCGGGACGTGCCGGTAGGTGTGCGTACGCACGGCCTCCCGACCCGGTTCCTCGGCCACGCGAGCAGGTCCCAACTCATCGAAGACCTCGGCCTGCGAGCCAAGGACGTCGCCCGCGACACGGCCGCGGCGGTGGCGGCGCTCACGGACCGTCGCGCCGACGTCGACCAGATCCCCTAGCATCGCCAGCAGACCCCCGAAAGGCACGCGCATGCGAGACATTGTGGTGTTCACCGGCAGCGCGCACCCCGCGCTCGCCAGGCAGATCTGTGACGAGCTCGGGATCGAGGTGTCCCCGTCGGAGACCTCCCGGTTCAGCAACGACTGCCTGCAGGCGCAGCTGCTGGCGAACTGCCGCCAGCGGGACGTGTACATCGTGCAACCACTGGTGCCGCCCACCCAGGAGCACCTGATGGAGCTGCTCCTCATGATCGACGCGGCCAAGGGCGCCTCCGCCGCGCAGATCACGGCGGTGATCCCGCACTTCGCCTACGCCCGGTCGGACAAGAAGGACGCGTCCCGGATCTCGCTCGGCGGGCGTCTCGTCGCGGACATGCTGGTCGCGTCGGGAGCCGACCGGATCCTCACGATGACGCTGCACTCGCCGCAGGTGCACGGGTTCTTCTCGGTGCCGGTGGACCACCTGACGGCCCTCGGGGTGCTCGCCGACCACTACCGCCGCCGTGACCTGTCCGACTCGATCGTGGTCTCGCCGGACCTGGGGAACGCGAAGACCGCGACCCAGTTCGCACGGCTGCTCGGCCTGCCGGTGGCCGCGGGCAGCAAGCAGCGGCTCGCCGACGACAAGGTGGTCATCGACGCCATCGTGGGCGACGTCGCCGGCAAGCGGGCGATCGTGCTCGACGACGAGATCGCGACCGGTGGCTCGATCGTCCAGCTGATGGCCAAGCTCGCCGAGGAGGGCTGTCACGAGGCGTCGGTCGCCTGCACCCACGGCCTGTTCACCGGCAATGCCGTGGCCCGCCTGAGCGAACACCCGATGATCACCGAGGTGGTCACCACGGACACGGTGCCCGCGCCGGGTGACTGGCACTCACTGGTGGTTCGGTCGGTGTCCCAGCTGTTCGCCGAGGCGATCCGGCGGATCCATGAGGGTGAGTCGGTCAGCAGCCTGTTCGACGGCGTCGACCCGACCCACGCCCCACCGCAGCCCTCCCTGTTCGAGCGGGCTCAGCTCGCCACGTCACGGGTCAGGTGACCCGACCGGCGCAGGTATGGCGTGATCCCACCCAGGTGGAACGGCCAGCCCGCGCCCAGGATCATCCCGAGGTCGATGTCGGCCGCCTCGGAGACCACCTGCTCGTCGAGCATGAGGGTGACCTCCTCGGCGAGCGCGCCGCCGACCCGGTCCAGCAGCTCCGGCGCCGTGTAGGCCCGGCCGGCCCGGGAACCGAAGTAGCGCTCGATCGCCGGGTCCACCGGTGAGGCGGCCGTGGGTCGCCCCTCGTAGGTGACGAAGGGCGTGCCGTCCTCGACCATCCTGGCCAGTCCGGGAGAGGTCGGGTACCGGTCGCCGAGGTTCTCGCGCAGGGTGTCCAGCACATGCATGGCGACGGCGGGGCCCACCAGCTGCAGCAACTGGAACGGGCCCATGGGTAGGCCGAGCGGCCGCAGCGCGGCATCCGCGGTGGCTACGTCGGTGCCGTCCTCGAGGGCACCGAGGACCTCGCCGAGGAGGCGCACGAGCACCCGGTTCACGACGAACCCGGGCGCGTCGGCGACGGCGATCGCCGATTTGCCCGACGCCTTCGCGACGGCGAACGCGGTGGCGTAGGCGGCGTCGTCGGTCCGCTCCGCGCGGATGACCTCCACGAGCGGCATCTGCGCCACCGGGTTGAAGAAGTGCAGCCCGACGACCCGCTCGGGGTGGGCGAGGTCGGCAGCCATGGCCGTGATCGACAGCGCGGACGTGTTCGTGGCGAGGATCGTGTCCGCACCGATGACCGTCTCGAGCTCGGCGAACACCTTCTTCTTCACGTCGAGTTCCTCGAACACCGCCTCGATGACCAGGTCACGGTCGGCGAGGTCGGAGAGCTCGGTGGTCGCGGTCACCAGGGACGTGATCCGGTTCGCCTCGTCGGCGCCGATCCGGCCCTGCTCGGCGAGCTTGGCCACCTCGGCCCGGACGAACCCGAGGCCCTTCTCGGCGCGATCGGCGTCCAGGTCCCGCATGATCACCGGAACGCGCATCCGGCGCGCGAACAGCAGTGCCAGCTGGGAGGCCATCAGCCCGGCGCCGACCACGCCGACGGAACGCACCGGCCGGGCCAGGTCCGCGGGCGGCGCACCCACCGGCCGCTTGGCGCGGGAGGAGGTCAGGTCGAACGCGTACACACCGGCCTTGAACTCCGGTGAGACGATCAGGTCGGCCAGCGCGTCGTTCTCGGCGGCGAAGGACGCGTCCTTGTTGCCATCCGCCGCCAGCGCGAGCAGGTCGAGGGCCACGTACGGGGCCGGCGCGGCGCCGTGCAGACGGGCGTCCACCTTGGCCCGGGCCGCCTCGACCACGTCGAGCCACCGGGCGCGGCCGGCCTCGTCGACCGGCTCGGGTCGGGTCGGGGTGACCTCGCCGCGGAGCACGCGGGCGCTCCAACGCAGCGACTCGGCCAGGAAGTCCGCGGGCTCCAGGGCGACGTCCATCAGGCCGAGCTCGACGGCCTCGTCGGCCTTGAGCTGGCGGTTGTTGCGCAGCGGGTTCTCCACCACCACGCCCAGGGCCTTCTCGATGCCGATCAGGTGCGGCACCAGGAACGTCCCGCCCCAGCCCGGGATCAGGCCGAGGAACACCTCGGGCAGGCCGAGGTTGCGAACGGAGACGGCAACCGTCCGGTAGGTGGCCGAGAGGGCCAGTTCCATGCCGCCGCCGAGGGCGACCCCGCCCACGTAGGCGAACGTCGGCACGGCCATGTCGGTGAGGATCCGGTAGGCGTCGTGCCCCGCCTCGGCGATCTCCCTGGCCTGCACGGTCGTGGTGATGCCGGCGGCGGCCTTCAGGTCGGCGCCGGCCGCGAAGTGGAACGGTTTGCCGGTGACCGCGGCGGCGACGATCTCACCGGCGGCGGCACGGGCCGCGACGGCCTCGACGGCCTCCCGTAGCGACGCCATGCCGCCGGCGCCGAGCGTGTTCGGCTTCGTGAAGTCGAGGCCGTTGTCGAGGGTGATCAGGGCCAGGGTGCCGAGGTCCTCGAGCTGGACGTCGCGGACCAGGGCGCGGGTGATGCGCTCGCTCATCGGTTGTTCTCCTCGGTGGCAGCGGAGTAGTCGGGGTGGTGGGGGTTCTCCCAGATGACCGAGCCGCCCTGGCCGAGGCCCACGCACATGGCGGTGACGCCGTAGCGGACCTCCGGGTGCGCGGCGAACTGGTGGGCGAGCTGGGACATCAGGCGCACGCCGGAGGCGGCGAGCGGGTGCCCGACGGCGATCGCGCCACCGTAGGGGTTGACCCTGGGGTCGTCGTCGGCGATGCCGAACGCGTCCAGGAACGAGAGCACCTGCACGGCGAACGCCTCGTTCAGCTCGAACAGGCCGATGTCGGTGATGGAGAGGCCGGCGATCTCCAGGGCGCGCTCGGTGGCCGGCACCGGGCCGAGGCCCATCACCTCGGGCGGGACGCCGGCGTACGCGTAGGAGACCAGGCGCAGCTTCGGGGCCAGGCCCCACGCGGCGGCGACGTCGCCCGCGACCAGCAGGGCCGCCGTCGCCCCGTCCGTCAACGGCGAGGACGTGGCCGCGGTGACCCGGCCGCCCGGCCGGAACGGGGTCGGCAGGCCGGCCATGCCCTCGACCGTGGTGCCGGGGCGGGGCGGCTCGTCGGCGGTGGCCAGACCCCAGCCGCGCTCGGGGTCGGGCACCCCGACCGGGACCAGATCGCCGGTGATGTGCCCGGCGGCCAGGGCCGCCGCGTACTTGGCCTGGGAGGCCGCGCCGAAGGCGTCCGCGCGTTCCTTCGTCAGCGCCGGGAACCGGTCGTGGAGGTTCTCCGCGGTGGCGCCCATGACCAGGGCGTCGGGGGAGACGATGCGCTCGGCGACGAACCGGGGGTTCGGGTCCGCGTCGCGGCCGAGGGGGTGACGGCCCATGTGCTCGACGCCGCCGGCCAGGGCCGCGTCCACGGCGCCGACGGCGATGCCGGACGCGAGCGTGGTGACGGCCGTCATCGCACCTGCGCACATGCGGTCGATCGCGAAGCCCGGGACCGTGGTCGGCAGCCCGGCGAGCAGGGCGACCGTGCGCCCGAGGGTCAGGCCCTGGTCGCCGGACTGGGTGGTGGCGGCGATGGCGACGTCACCGATCGAGGTGACCGGGACGCCGGGGTTGCGGCGGAGCAGGTCCCGCACGACCGCGACGGCGATGTCGTCCGCGCGGGTATGGGCGTACAGGCCATCCGGCCTGGCCCGCCCGAAGGGGGAGCGAACGGCATCGACAAGCACGACATCTCGACCGAGAAGGGGCATCGGGGTGACCTCCAGGTCACGTCGGCGGGACTTGAGTTGGGACTGCGAGTACTAGGTAACTCGTAGGCCACTCTACCCGCCTTGGCGTGTCCTGAACCACAGCGGGCCGCCCGCCTGGAGCGAGCGGCCCGGGATGGCCCGGTCCGTCATGGACATCGGTCAGGGTCTTCCGGTGGGCCGTCCCTCGGCGTCAGGGAAGCACGTCGGCACGAGACGACCAGAACAGGTAACGGTCGCCGCGTTCCTCCGTCTGGCCGTAGACGTTCGTCGCGCCGATGTACAGATCCTGCGGGATGTCGGTATCCGCACCGGTACGGCCCCAGGTCAGCGTGTCCCGGTCCGTCTGGGTGCCCACCCGCGCGAGGTCGAGGGTGCCCGCGGAACCACTGAACAGGTACACCCCGTCCTGTGCGGCGACCCCCTGGACCTTCTCGATCGAGGAGTCCTTGTCGATCCAGAAGTTGGCCTGCGATCCGACGGTTCCGTCCTGGCCGGCGAGGTCACCCGAGTCGGTCAACGGCCACCGGACGACCTCGGTGGTGACGTCGTCGGCCGAGTACTCGGACGAGACCAGGGCGGGCTCCCCGGTCCAGTCGGTGGAGATCGAGGACAGCCTCGGGACCCCGTACGGACCCTGGTCGACGCCGACGTAGGTGCGGTCCGGGACGAGGAAGTAGCCCTCGTCATCGGTCATCGCCGTGCGCAGGTCGAACCGGTGGATGCGGTCCGTCGCGGCCACGTACAGGTAGGGCCCGGCCCAGGCGACGCCGCCGTTGTGGCTGGCCAGCGGCTCGGTGGTCCAGCCGTCGTCGGTCTGCACCGGCAGCCGCAGCCCCGCCGTGCGGTAGCGCCAGTCGTCGGTGGAGACGAACGTCAGTGCCGAGTCCACGGCGGCATGGTCGTCGGGGGAGGTGCGCTGGTACCAGGCCGAGACGAGCACCTCGGTGGCCGGTGCCTGCGCCCAGTTGGACTCGCCGCTGCCGGCGAGGCCCTGCGGATACCACCGGTCGTCGGTGTTCAGGTCATCGGGCCAGGCACGGCAGGACTCGCCGCAAGCGGTGGTCTCGCCGGAGCGGCCCGCGATGAGCTCGGTGAAGCTGACGGGCTCCACGCCGGGCAACTCACCGATCGCTTCGACGGCCTCCGAACGGTCGGTGATATCCAGTTCGTACGTGCCTGGATCGTTGTGCGCGGCCTCGTCGAGGGCCGCACCGTTCGCGGCGGCTCCGGCCGGGCCGGGCACCGCGACAGCGAGTGCGCTCACCCCGATCAGGATGCCGATGACGCGCCCCGGGGAGCGCCGGCTGCGGCGCAGGGCCCTGGCGCCGGTGGATGGATGTGCCTTCTGAGGGTGCATGATGCCTCCTCTTCTCGAGTGCAGATCGCCATCGACCGTACGTCATCGAGTGGCGGAATGCAGCCCTCATATTCGGCCCGGCCGTCGCTGCGAGGCTGTGACCAGGCCGAATGCGGGCCAACGGCGGCGTCGGGGGTACTCGAGTGACGAGGGCGATCAGACGTCGGCGGCGCTCTCGGCGGGCGGCTCCGGCTCCTTGGGCCGGGGCGGGGCCAGCAGGGCCCGCGCGATCGGTTCGGAGACGAGGTCGACCTGCCAGGCACGAGCCCCCAGGTCGGTGAGAGCGATCGAGACCGTCTCCGGCGTGATCCGGCGGGGCGGCGCCCACGCGATCCGTCGCTGGAACTCCGGGGTGAGGAGGTTCTCCTGCGGCAGGTCGAGGCTGTCGGCGAGCTCACGCACGTCGTGGCGGACGTTCTCCAGCCGGATGGCACCCTCGGGGTTGCGGTCCCGCCAGGCACGGGGCGGGGGCAGGGTGTCGCCGATCGGGGTCCGCTTGGCCGGTAGGTCCCCGGGAGCCAGCGCGAGCGCTCGCGCGACGGCCGCGGCCCACGTGGGCAAGCGGCGGGCGGCGCCACGGTTCTTGAACGGGCGGAGCTCGGCGAGGGCGGCCTGGCTGCGGGGCTTGGCCTGCGCGGCGGCGACGATCGCGGCATCGGGGAGGATCCGGCCGGGGGAGATGTCGGCGCGTTCTGCCTCGATCTCGCGGGTGTGCCAGAGCTCGCGCACGATCGCGAGGCCCTGGGTGTCCCGGACCAGGTGGGTGCCGGAGGTGCGGCGCCACGGGTCGATGCGGGGCGACGGTGGCGGCGCGGTGCGGATCGTCTCGAACTCCTGCTCGGCCCATTCGAGCTTCCCGGCCTCCGCGAGCTGACCGGCGAGCACGTCGCGCAGCTCGACGAGGACCTCGACGTCGAGGGCCGCGTAGCGCAGCCAGCTCTCCGGCAGCGGACGCTCGGACCAGTCGGCGGCAGAGTGCTCCTTCGCGAGGGCGAGCCCGAGCTCCCCGGCGACCATCGGGCCGAGGCCGACCCGGTCGCGGCCGAGCAGCCTGCCGGCGAGCTCGGTGTCGAACAGGCGCGACGGCGTGAAGTTCAGTTCCGCGAGGCACGGCAGATCCTGGTTCGCGGCGTGCAGAACCCACTCGACGCCGTCGAGCGCGGCACTCAGGCCGGTGAGATCCGGCAGCTCGCGCGGGTCGATCAGGGCCGTGCCGGCACCGGTGCGGCGGATCTGCACGAGGTAGGCGTGCTGGCCGTACCGGTAGCCGGACGCACGTTCGGCGTCCACGGCGACCGGCCCGGTGCCGGCGGCCATCCGCTCGGTGACCTCGTCCAGGGCGGCCGCGGTACTGGTGACCTCGGGGACCCCGCCGGCCGGTTCGAGGAGGGGTCGTAGTTCGGGTGCCACGGGCTCGACGTCGGTCATCGCTTCCTGTTCAGTGGGCTCACGTTGTCCGGGATCGGCGGTAGACCCGCAGTCTGGCAGGACAGCAGGGCCCAGGCACGCAGGTGCGGCGCCAGGTCGGTGCCCTCCGGGGTCCAGGACGCCCGGATCTCGATCTCGACCTCCCCGGAGCGAAGGTGCAGGCCACCGAAGGTCTCCGAGAGCACGCGGGTGACGGTGCCGGAGAGCGAGTGGTGCTCGGCGCCCTCTGCCTCGAGTGCGTCGGTGAGCCAGGACCAGCCGACCTCGCCGAGCATCGGATCCGCGGAGAACTCCGGTTCCAGCTCCGCCCGGGCCATGATGATCACCCGGAACTCGCCGTTCCAGGCCTCCTGGCCCTCGGGGTCGTAGAGCACCACGAACCGCCCGTTGCCGAGCATGTCGTCGGGGTCCCGGGTCGGGTTCACCTCACCCGTGAGTGCCAGGGCGTACGGTGCGATCCGCGTCGGTGCCGGCACCTCCTCGAGGTGGAACTCCGGACGCATACGGTGCCCACGCAGGCTCAACAGAGCCGCCTCGAAGTCGGGGGGCGCGACCGGCGTCTGCTGCACGTTCACTCGTTCAGGCTAAGCCGCGCGAGGCCAACCTTCGAGAGGCGCGCCGAAGGTGGGCCGGTAGACTCGCCCAGGTTCCGCCGTCGGGCATCGGCCCCGCGCAGCGAACCACCCACCCCGCCAGAACCGCACGGAGGACGCGCGCCCATGACCATCCGGACGCTCTGCCCAGTGCTGCTCGGCACCGACCTCGGCATCTACGCGATGGCGCGGTCCTTCCACGAGGCGTACGGGGTGCGGTCGGTCGTCATCAGCGAGCTGCCGCGGGGCCCGATCAACGACTCGGCGATCCTGGACAACGTGCTCATCGGCGACGGCGCCGACGACGACAGGATCCTCGCGGCGCTCGACACCGTGGCCGCTGCGCACCCCGGCACCGACCGGATCCTGGTGGTCAACTCCGACCACCAGCTCGCGTTCGTGCTGCGGCATCGGGAGCGGCTCGAGGCGAGCTACGTGATCCCGTTCGCGGACGCTGCGACCGTGGATGCCCTCGCGGACAAGACCTCGATGTACGCGGTGCTGGAGCGGCTCGGGATCCTCGCCCCGGCCACCGTCGCGGTCACGGCGCTGCCGAGGGACGAGCAGGCGTGGCGGGCCGCGGCGGCGCAACTGACGTTCCCGATCGTGATGAAACCGTTCGCGGGCGCCGAGTTCGAGGAGTTGAAGTTCTCCGGCCGGCGGAAGGTCTACGCGCTCGACGACGCCGACACGCTCGTGCGCGAGTTGGAGCGGATCGCAGCGGCCGAGTACGGCGGAACGATGTTGCTGCAGGAGCTCGTGCCCGGCGACGACACGTGGAACCGGGTGGTGAACTGCTACGTCGACTCCCACGGGGACCTGACGATGGCCGCCTCCGGGCGGGTGTTGCTGGCGATGCACCAGCCAACGTTCATCGGGAACTCGGCGATCATCATGGTCGACTACGACGCCGAACTCGTGGAGTCGGTGCGTGCGGTGCTCGCCGAGGTGGGGTTCCGCGGGTTCGCGAGCGTCGACTTCAAGATCGACCCGCGGGACGGCCGAGCCCGGCTGCTGGACATCAACCCGCGCCTGGGCCGGTCGCACTACTACGCGAACGTCGGTGGGGTGAGCACCGCGCAGGTGCTCGTCGAGGACCTGGTACGTGGTCGGCGGGTCGAGCCACAGCGGGCGACGGCGGACGGCATCTACGCCTATATCCCGACGTTCGTGCTGGGTCGGTACGTGCGCGACGAGGCACTGCTCGCGCAGGCGCGCGGCGTGCTGCGGCGTCGCCGTGCGGTGCACCCGTTGAAGTACCGCAAGGACCGGAACGTGAAGCGGTGGCTGTACCGGCTGCTGGCGCAGGTCAACCAGCTGCGGGCGCTGCGGACGTACTACCCGCGCCCGACCGACAGCGGGTTCTGAACCGAGCGGACAGGGCGTCGGGGCAGCCGGCCGACGTCGGTACGTGCGTGGAAGCGTCAGCCGACGAAGTCGGTATCCGCGTAGAAGTCAGCCGACGAAGTCGGTACCCGCGTAGAAGTGGAGCACCGGCACGCCGAGCTCCTCGCGCGCTCGCGAGGCCCAGTCCTGGTGGAAGGTGTCCTCGACGGCGTGCGGCCGGGTGACCACGATCAACTCGGCAGCCTTCAGGTTGTTCACGGCCTGCTTCACGGCCGGCAGCGGGTCGTCCGCGATGACCGACCCGGACGCCGTCGCCCCGGCGGCGCTGAGACGCTCCAGTGACGCGCCGAGAGAGATGTCCGCGGTGAACTCGGCCTTCTGCTTGTCGGCACGATGGATGAGGGAGTCCCACGCCTCGCGCATCTCGAACAGGCTCAGGTGGTCGATGAAGTCGGTGACGACGTTGCGCTCGGTGTCGGCCGGCACCAGTACCTCGAAGGTTGCCTCTGGGTCGTCGTGAAGGTTGAGGATGTTCTTCACGTCGCTCTCGCGGAGAGCTTCTTCGGTGAGGATGAGAATGGTCGGCATGAGGCGAGCATAGTGTGGCCGGCCGGTCAGAACGGCGGCGGCTCGTCCCGACGATCCGCGGCTGTGGGGGCCGCTCTGCGGGCGAGGTGGAACGTGTCCCCGCCAGGGAGTTTGCGGTACCGCTGACCGGTAGGCGTGGTCCACTCGAACACGCCGGGCGTCGGCTGGACGAGGCGGTAGCGGGCGTGCGTCTTCAGCAGGTGATGCCGCTTGCAGAGCGGCCCGAGATTGTGGGCCGCCGTCGGGCCGGCGGGGTAGGGCACCGTGTGATCGAGCTCGGAGTCGACGGCCGGTTGCGAGCAGCCCGGGGCCACGCAGATCTGGTTGCGCTGGCGCACGTGGTCCGCGAGCCCGACCGGGGGACTGTAGGTCGTGGTGCCGACGTCCAGGACCGTGCCGGATGCAGGGTCGGTGAGCAGACGGCGTAGCGTCGCCTGCGCAGCGTAGGCACGCGCGTCGTTGGCCGGGATCGGCCCGAGCGAGGTGACGTACGCCGGGGCATCGCCGCCGAGGAGGGTGGTGACCGGCACCGTGACGTCCACCCGGGCCCGACGGCCGGCCAGCGAACTGATCGGGTACCGGTGCAGCACCGTGCCAGACACCGGACCGGCCGGCGTGGGGTCCGGTTGGGAGCTTGTCGGCGGCGCGGGATCGACGTCGCTGGCGGAGGGGACGAAGCCGAACGCCGATCGAGGTGTGTCCGCTGCCCCCGGCTCGAACGGCGCTGTCACCGAGGTGCCGCGGACGTAGGCGCCGCCCTTGAGCAGTCCGGCGTCAACCCGCTGGTACTTCGGAGTCGGGTGCGGGCTGGGCAGGGCCGTGCCGTGGGCCGCAGCCGTGACGGTCCGGAGCACCGTGCCGGTGGGCGGAGCGGTGCCGGTGGGCGGAGCGGTGCCGGTGGGCGGAGCGGTGCCGGTGGGCGGAGCGGTGCCGGTGGGTGGAGCGGTTCCCGTGGACAGAATTGCGCCGGTTGGAGCGGCCGCCTGTGGTGGAGGGGGCACGGGCATGCCAGGGAGCGCACCGACGGTGGGAGTCACCAGGCCGGGCGGCGTGTTGCGCACGCGTTGCCGGCGCTCATCCTCGCGCACGCGGTCGCGGTACCACTCGATCCCGGCTGGGCTCAACGCATTGATCACCAGCTCGCGGTCGCGTCCGGTGCGCGCGGCAATCGAGAGGTACCGTGCGATCGCACGCGCCGTGGGCATGACACCGTCTGCCATGAGAGCGGTGGCGTCGAACGGGGCGACGAGGCCGAGAATGACCGGTGGCAAGGTGCACGGGCCGCCGACGGGCACGGTTGCGGGCGCCGGAGCGGCCGCAGTGCCCGGTGCGGCGGTTCCGGACGTGGCGCCGCCGGTCGATGCAGCGCCCGGCGGGACGGTGAGCACAGGAGGCGGGCTCGTCACCGACGCGCCGGCGATCGGAGCATCCGTACCCACGGGGAGCTGGATCACGATGGTCCCGGTGGCCAGGGCGGTGTGCCCGAACAGGCCGAGGAAGTCCGCCCGCAACTGTTCGATCGTGTTCGGGTCTCCGTTGGCACGCGCGGCGCGCGCGGCACCGTCGAGGGCGGCGTCCAGGGCCGCGGCGTCCAGCGTGGGTATGACCGCGTAGAGCGAACTCATCCCGTCGCCGAGCGGCCTGGGGCGATCGACCCGCCGCTTCTTGGCTGCCTCCTGCGACCGCTGGGTGAAGTGCGCGTGGTCCACCTCTGCGACCGCACGCGCCAGATCTTGGCGGACCTGGTGGTGCGGCCGGTGCCGTGCCTTGGGGAGGACGATGTCCTGCACCTCGATCGCCTGGTCCGAGGACAGGTGCTCGACGGCCGCCACGATCAACTCGGCCTTCGCGGCGTCGATCTCACCGGCGGCGAGGGCGTCGGCGGTCGGGATGCACTCGTGTCGCAGAGAGTCGCCGGTTCGGATCAGGTTGCGGCCGCGCTGCTTGGAACAGCCCAGCCGCATGGCCACTTCTTCGCCGGCGAAGTTCGTGTTCTTCGTTCCGGCCGTTCGTGCGGCCGCGGGGCCAAGTTCAAGGCGCACGTCCTGTCCCACTAGCGACGCGCATTCGCGGACCTTACCTGCCGCCCAGGAGCTGATCCGGTCCCAGGCCGCCATCTCCTCGAGTGTGGTGTACGAGTCCCCGCGCAGCCCGCCCGCCTCCAGGAGCAGACCCAGCAGCTCGGGCCCGGGAGCGAGGCCGGCGAGGTCATCGGCGTCGACGACCCTGGATTCCGCTCCTCCAGGGTCCGGAGCGCCGGGCTCGGTGGTGGGAACTCCGAAGATCTGCGCGAGGAGTTCCTCCGGCACCTCCTGCAGCCACTCGGCCGGGACCGTCAGCTCGCCGTCGGCGTCGAGCCAGGAGGCGCACTCGGCGGCAGCGTCGGCGCGGTCGGCAGCCGCGAGTGCGGCCGCCTCAGCGTCGGTGAGCCGCTCGTCGGCTGTGCTTGACTCCATACCCAAACTCTAGAACACGCGTACGACATCGTGTTCGGGGGTGTGGACAAAGGTGCCGCGCTTCAGGCAAGGGGCGGCCGGGCCGGGGCGAGGGGCGGCCGGGTCCGGGGGCCGAGGCGAGGGGCGGCCGGGTCCGGGGGCCGAGGCGAGGGGCGGCGGAGTACGGGGTGGCTGGGGCGAGGGGCGGCCAGGTCCAGGAGCGGCGGGATGCGACTCTGCCAGGGCACGGGCGGCGTCAGCGCCCGCCGAGGTCAGTGCTCGGGCACGAAGTCAGCGTGCCCGTCGCGCCGGAGCTGCTCCCGCAGCATCACGGCCGCCCGATCGGCGTCCGCATCGGGGACGTCGCGCATGACATTGCGCAGGTCGAAGTCCTCCGGGGCCAGGCTCGGCCACACATGCACGTGGGCGTGAGGCACCTCATAGCCTTCGATCAGCACACCGATCCGCTGAGCGTCGAACGCGCTGCGCTGCGCCACACCGATCATCTGCGCCACCGCGAAGACGTGCGCGGCCACGTCCGCCGGGAGGTCGACCCACTGGTCGACCTCAGCTCGCGGGACCACCATCGTGTGACCGAGCTGGCGCGGTTGGATCGTCAGGAACGCGACACAGACCTCATCGGCCCAGACGAACCGGCCGGGGATGTCGCCGTCGATGATGCGCGTGAACAGGGTCGCCATGACCGCCACCGTAGCGCGCCCGGGACACGCAGACGAGTAGGCGTCGGCGGCGCATCACCGACACGAGCGGCGGGCCGCGAGCGTCAGCCGATGGGGCTCAGTAGTACACCGCCAGCGCCCCGTTCGGCCCGTCGATGACCTGCACGTCGGTGTCGAACACCCGGGTCAGGACCTCATCGGTCATGATCACCGCAGGCGTCCCGAACTCGACCACCCGACCGTCCTTGACCGCGCAGATGTGGTCGGCGTACTGCCCCGCGAAGTTGATGTCGTGCAGCACCACGATGATCGTCCTGCCCAGCTCCGTCGCAGCGCGCTTCAGGTGCCGCATCATCTGTACCGAGTGCTTCATGTCGAGGTTGTTCAAGGGCTCGTCGAGCAGCACGTGGTCGGTCTCCTGGCAGAGCACCATCGCCACGTACGCACGCTGACGCTGCCCGCCGGAGAGCTGGTCGAGGTACCGGTGCTCCAGATCCGTGAGCTCGAGGAAGTCGATCGCCTTGCTGATCGTGTCCTCGCAGTGCTGCGTCAGCCTGCCCTTGGAGTACGGGAACCGCCCGAAACCGACCAGCTGTCGCACGGTGAGCCGCGTGATGAAGTGGTTCTCCTGCCGCAGGATCGACACGATCTTGGCCAGATCCTTCGACGCGGTGGACGCGACGTCGAAACCCGCGATCTCGATCGCACCCTGGTCCATGCCCATGAGCCGGCCGATCATGGTCAGCAGCGTCGACTTCCCGGCGCCGTTGGGGCCCACCAGCGCCGTGATGCCCCCGGTCGGGATCTGCAGGTCGACCGGACCGATCGTCACCTCGTCGCCGTAGCTCTTGCGGACGTTGGTCAGGGTGATCACAGCCGGCCCTTTCTCAGGATGACGAAGAGGAACACCGACCCGCCGACGAGCTCGATGATGATCGAGACGACGCCCTGGGCGTAGAAGACGTTCTTCATGATGAAGTACGCGCCGGCCAGCACCACGAAGCCGGTGAGGACCGCCACCGGGAAGATGTGCCGATGATCGGCGGAGCCGGCGAACTGGTAGGCCAGAGTAGCCACGAGGAAGCCGAGGAACGTCATCGGCCCGACCAACGCCGTCGACGTGGCCATCAGCAGCGAGACGAGAAACAGCACCTTCATGATCTCGGACTTGTGGTTCAGTCCGAGATTGATCGTCGCCTCACGGCCGAGCGTGAGCACGTTCAGCCGTCGGGAGCGCAGCCACAGCGCGACCGAGGCGACGACGCACAGCGGGATCGCCACGGGGAAGTAGTCCGGGTCCGCGTTGGAGACGGACCCGAACAGGCGCGCGGTGAGGACGTCGAAGTCGCTCGGGGTCAGCAGCCGCTGCATGAACGTCGAGATCGACCCGAGCCCGCCGCCGATGATGATGCCGATCAGCAGCATGATCTGGAGGTTCCCGTACCGCCCCGAGAGCAACCACCCGTACAGCAGCAGCGACAGGCCCACCATGACGGCGACCTGCAGCACGAACTGGGGGAGCCCGGTCAGCGCGACCAGCCCGGTGACGCCGAGGAAGTAGATCGCGGACGTCTGGATCGCGATGTAGAGCGACTCGAAGCCCATGATCGACGGTGTGATGATCCGGTTGTTCGTCGCCGTCTGGAAGCTCACGGTCGCCGTCGCCTGGCAGACCGCGACGATCGCCATGACCAGGACCGACGTCGCGCGCATCTGGGCGATCCGCCAGAACCCATCGGATCCGACCGGCAGCGGGTTGTCCCACGCGAGCAGGCCGAAGGCGAACCCGGTGGCGAGCACGATGAGGATGGCGAGCACGATCCAGTAGCGGCGGCGCGCGCGGGGGGTCGGGAGGGCTCCCGACGTCCGGCGGCGTGCGGGCGGGGTGCGGCGTTCGGCGGCCGGCCGCGCGATCGTCGCCTCAGCCATGACGTCGCTGCCGCAGCAGGAGGGCGATGAACACGATGGCACCGACGACACCGAGGATGAGCGAGACCGGTACCTCGAACGGCGCGATGATCGTCCGCCCGACCAGATCGCACACGGTCACGATGGCGATGCCGAGCAGGCACACCCACGGCAGGTTGCTGCGCAGGTCGTCGCCCCGGAACATCGAGACGATGTTCGGCACGATCAGGCCGAGGAACGGCAGGTTCCCCACCACCACCGTGACGACTCCGGTCGCGATCGCGATGAGCCCGGTCCCGAGCATGATGACCCGGTCGTAGTTCAGGCCCACGTTCGTGGCGACCTCCTTGCCGAGCCCGGCCACCGTGAACCTGTCCGCGACCAAGAAGACCGCGACCACCACGACCGCGACGATCCAGAGCGCCTCGTACTGGCCACGCATGACCGAGGTGAAACTCCCGGCGAACCAGATGCCGAGGCTCTGCAGCATGTCCGTCTGCAGGGCGATGAACGTGGACACCGAGCCGACCACCGCGCCGAACATGATCCCCACGATCGGCACGATCAGCGAGGACTTCAGCGAGACGCGGCGCAGGAACAGGAAGAACACGAACGTCCCGATGAACGCTGCGAGGACCGCCCCGCCCATGCGGGCCGCGATGCTCGCACCCGGGAACAGCACCATCACACCGAGCAGGCCGAGGCCGGCCCACTCCGTCGTCCCGGTCGTGGTCGGCTCGACGAACCGGTTCTGCGTGAGCAGCTGCATCACGAGCCCGCACATCGACATCGCGGCCCCGGCAAGCACCAACGCGAGGGTTCGGGGGATCCGCGTGATGGCGAACATCCGGGCGCCATCCGGGTCGCCGAAGATGTCGAACTGCCCGGTGAACAAGGAGACGACGAGCAGCACGGCGACGCCGAGCACGCCCAGGAGCAGCCTCCAGTCGAAGAGGCGGCCCCCGGCGCGACTCGGCGTCGCGGTGGGGAGGGTCGTGGTCACGTGTCCAGGCTCAGGCGTTGCCCTCGAGGGCGTCGGCGAGCGTGTTGAGGAACTCCGTGTAGGTCTGGATGCCCTCGTTCGTGTAGGTGTCCGCCGGCATGTAGACGATGTTGCCCTCGGTGATGGCGGTGACGTTCGCCAGCGCCTCGGAACCCTCGAGGATCTCCGCGCCGGGCACGTAGGCCGGGTCGTCCGCGCTGACGGCGGCGTCGCGGTCCATGACGAGGATCCAGTCGGGGTTGGAGTCCGCGATGGCCTCGACGGAGATGTCGTCGCCCTCGTGGTCATCGGTGCCCTCGGGAACCTCGAGGGCCGGGGTGAAGCCGAAGATGTCGAACAGCGGGCCGAGCGTGCGGCCGATGCCGGGGGCGATGTAGCCGATCTCGCCGCCGGAGGTGTTGACGGCCATGACCGTGCTGTCCGCGGAGTAGGCGGCCTCGACGCGGGCGATCGCAGCGTCGAAGTCGGCGATCAGCTGCTCGGCGTCGTCCTGGTGGCCGAAGACCTCACCGAGCACCGTGATCTGCCGGCGCAGCTCGGAGTCGAACGGCTCGCCGTCGCGCGGGTCGAGCTCGAGGATGACGGCGTCCGGGGCCAGGTCCACGAAGTCGTCGTGGTACTGGGCGAACCGCTGGCCGTTGACGATCAGGTCGGGTGCGACGGCGACGACGGCCTCGAGGTCGGGCTCGCGGTGGTTGCCGAGGTCGATGATCGCCTCGTCCTGGGTGTACGCGATGGTGTCCGGCATCAGCGACACGGCCGCCGCGGACAGCTCGACGCCCCAGTCCGAGAGGGTCTCGAAGGTGCGGTTGTCGGTCGCGACGACCGACTCCAGCGGCAGGTCGATCGTCTGGGCGCCGTTGTTGTCCTCGACCTCGACGGACGTGGCCTCAGCGGTGGTGGCGTCCTCGGCGGAAGTCTCGTCGTCGGCCGTGGCCTCCCCACCACAAGCCGCGAGGGCGAGCACGGAGGCGGCGGCCAGGGCGGCCACCAAGCCGCGGGTGGCTCGTCGGCTGCCGGGGGCATGGGCGAGGGTGGGACGGGATGTCATGGATCAGTCCTTCGGCGCGTGATGTCGGGAAGGCGGCCGAGCTGTGCTCGGCCTGGACATCTTCACCCTATGGGTGAGCAAAGGCTTACCTAACCAACGGTTGGATGAAATTGATCACAGGTGAGTGTCATAAAAGGGATGGCCGACGGCGTCCCTGCCGTTCTCGAGGTCGCCGCGCCTATGCTTCGGTTGTGTCGTCAGAACCCGATCCCGTGCTCGTCCTGGTCAGTGCCCCCACCGAGGGCGAGTCGATCGCGGGGCCGGGCTTCGCGCTGGCGGACCCGAGCGTGCCGCACCTCGACGTCAACGACCTCGGTGCCGTCCGCGGCGACGGGGTCTTCGAGACGATCGGCGTGATCGACGGACACCCCCAGGCCCTCGATGCCCACCTGCTCCGGTTCGCACGGTCCGCAGCCCAGCTCGAGCTGCCGGCACCGCGCCTGGAGGTCTGGCGCGAGGCGGTCCTGGCCGCCGTCGACGCGGCGCGCTCGGCGGGCACGCTCGCGGTGGAGGCCGGCGCGAAGACCGTGCTCACCCGCGGCGTCGAGGGCACCGGCGTGGCCACCGGCTGGGTGCGGCTCAGTGCGGCGCCCGACATGAGCGTGGCCCGGCGCGACGGCGTCCGGGTCATCACCCTCGACCGTGGTTTCCCGGCGGACATCGCCCAGCGCGCCCCGTGGCTGCTGCAGGGCGCCAAGACCCTCTCCTACGCGATCAACATGGCCGCCCTGCGGTACGCGCGCAGCCGCGACGCCGACGACGTGATCTTCGTCAGCTCCGACGGCGCCGTCCTCGAAGGGCCTACCGCGAACGTCCTGGTGCGCATCGGCGACGAGGTCATCACGCCGCCCACCGACCAGGCGATCCTCGCCGGCACCACCCAGGCGCGGGCGTTCGACTTCTTCGCAGGCCGGGGGCTGCGGACCAGCGAACGGCGTCTCGGCCTGGCGGAGCTGGCCGGCGCGGACGGTCTCTGGCTCACCTCGAGCGTCCGGCTGGTGGTCCCCGTCACCACGCTCGACGGCGTCGCGTGCGCCGTGGACGCCGACCTCACCGAGGGGTTGCTACGGCACCTGCGCACGGTCACGGACTGACCCTCAGCCAGGCTCTCGCGGTGGCGGTCAGCCCAGCACGGCCACACTCTCCGCCGGAAGCCGCACGCCGTCGGCCGTGAGCGCGTCCGGGGGCAGGTCGTCCCAGCCGAGCAGCACCCGTAGGTCGGTGGCACCGGTCAGCGGTACCACGAACTCCTCCGGCCCGACGTTGATCGCGACCACCACCGAACCCCGCCGGATCCGCACCCACTGCGCGTCGGCGTCGTGATCCACCGTGGTGGCGCGACGGTCACCGCTGCGTAGGTCCGGCGTGCGGGCCCGGAGCGCGATCAGGTCGCGGTAGAACGCCAGGATCCGGGCGTGGTGGCCGTGCCCGACCTCGTCCCAGTCCAGGGTCGACGCGGTCACGGTGGCCGGGGCCTGCGGGTCCGGGGGCTGGACGCCGGCCCCGTACAGTTCGGCCCAGCCGTGGGCGCCGAACTCGCGCGCCCGGCCGTCCCGGATCGACTGCGCGAGCTCCGGCTCGGCGTGGTCGGTGAAGAACATCCAGGGCGTGGCCGCGGACCACTCCTCACCCATGAACAGCATCGGCGTGAACCCTGTCGTCAGGAGCAGCGCCGCGGAGATCGCCTGCCGCCCCTCGCTCAGGCGCGCGGCCGGCCGGTCGCCCCGGCCCCGGTTGCCGACCTGGTCGTGGGTGGTGGTGGACACCACGAAGGCGTGGCCGCTCACGTCCTTGGGAACCGGCGCACCCCACACCTGGCCGCGGAAGGTCGAGAACTCGCCGTTGTGCACGAACACGTCGGTGAGGGCCTTGGCGAGCGTCTCGTACGACCCGAAGTCGGCGTAGTAGCCATGCCGCTCGCCGGTCAGGAGCGCGTGGATGGCGTGATGCACGTCGTCGTCCCATTGGGCGGTCATACCGAGGCCGCCATCGGCCACGGGCGTGACCATGGCGACGTCGTTGAGGTCGGACTCGGCGATCAGTCCGAGTGGCCTGCCGAGGTCGTCGGCACAATGCCCGACGGCGGTGGCGAGCTCGGCGAGCAGGTGCACCGGGGAGTCGTCGACCAGGGCGTGCACGGCGTCGAGGCGGAGCGCGTCGAGGTGGAAGTCGCGTAGCCACCGCACCGCGTTGTCGATGACGAACGCGCGCACCTCGGCAGAGCCGGGGCCGTCGAGGTTCACGGCCTCGCCCCACGGTGTCTCGTGGCGGTCGGTGAAGTAGGGGCCGAACCGGCTCAGATAGTTCCCGGAAGGGCCCAGATGGTTGTACACGACGTCGAGGGCGACGCCGAGGCCGAGCCCGTGAGCGCCGTCGACGAATCGCTGCAGCGCGGCGGGACCCCCGTAGGCCTCGTGCACCGCGTACAGGTCCACGCCGTCGTAGCCCCAGCCGGCCCGGCCCGGGAACGCGGCTACCGGCATGAGCTGGACGACCTCGACCCCGAGATCCACGAGGTGGCCGAGCCGGGCCAGCGCCGCGTCCAGGGTGCCCTCGGCGGTGAACGTGCCCACGTGCAGTTCGTAGAGCACCGAGCCGCGTACGTCGATGCCCCGCCAGCCGGCGTCGGTCCAGGCATAAGCGCCCGTGTCGAACGTGCGCGAGGGCGCGTGCACCCCGTTCGGCTGCCACGGGCTGCGCGGGTCGGGCAGCGGGTCGCCACCGTCGAGGCGGAAGCCGTAGTCGGTCCCGGGCGGGACCGGCTCCGCGGTCTCCCACCAGCCGCCGGCCACGGCACGCAGGGGCACGAGTCGGTCGCCCAGCTGGGCCATCACCTCGCGCGCCTCCGGCGCCCAGACCCGTAGCGGCGCGGCGCCCCTCACCTCGCTCACCCGGCCGGCTCCAGTGCTTCCAGGACGGCCACGGGAGAATCGGCCAGCAGCACCGCCAGGTCCACCGAGCCACCGCCGTACTCGACGCCGGTCAGCACGTCGCGCCAGCGACCCTCGGGCAGCACCACGGTCCTCGCCCCCCACCCGCCGCCGGCGGACAGGCCCACCGACAGCCTGGTGACGACCGTGACCACGGCGGGGACGCCGTCGGCCGTGCGGGCGAACGCGACCGCGTGCCCGGTCGACGTCGGCAACGGCTCGTAACCGGCCGCACCACCTACGAACGCATCGGGCCGGCCGCGGCGCAGCCGCAGCACGGCGGCGGTGAGCCGGAGCTTCTCGGCGGCCAGGTCCCGGGGCGACGCGCCGCCGTCGAGCCGCTTGAGCTCGCGGGCGAGCGGCTCGTGAGCGACCGGGCCACGGTTGTCCGGATCCACGAGGGCAACCAACGTTGACTCGGCGCCCTGATAGGTGTCCGCGACCCCGGGCAGGGTGAGCTGCAGCGCCTTGGTCGCAAGCGTCGCGGCACGCACCGGCTCGGCGGTGAGGCGGACCCACTCGGTGAGGATCTGCGCCACGCCCGGGTCCTCGAGCAGTGCCGCGACGAAGGCCGTGAGCGCGTCCTCGCCGGCGGTATCGGGCGACGTCCAGCTGGTCCAGGTCTTCGCCTCCCGGGCAGCCTTGACCAGGTAGCCGGAGAGCCGGTCCGCCGTGATCGGGCCGTCGGCGGTCCACGTGCCGGCCAGCGTCTGCCAGAGCAGGTTCTCGGTGCGGCCGTCGAGGTCGGCGGGCCGGACCTCCGCGGTGGCGGCGCGCAGGGCGGTCACGGCCTGCTGCCACGGCCCGGACAACTCGGAGAGCACCCCGATCCGGGCGCGGACATCCTCACCGCGCTTGTTGTCATGCGTGGACCCGGCGGTCATCGTGGCCGGCCGTTGCAACTGGGTGGTCGCGGCCCAGGCATGTAGCTCGTCGCCGTCGATGGAGAACGTCTGCGGCGCACCACCGACCTCGCACAGCGCGGTCAGGTGCGTCCACCGGTAGAACGTGGTGTCCTCCACGCCCTTGGCGACCACGGCCCCACAGACCTGCTGGAACCGGACGATCACCTCGTTGCGGCGAGCCTCATGGTGACGTCCGGCACTGCCGACCTCTCGGCCGAGGACGAGGTCGACCACGACCTCCAGGGTCTCGGCACGGTCCGGCTCCAGCCGTGTCGCGGCCACGTGCGCCCACTCGCGCACGAGGTTCTCGCTGGCGCCCGGGGCCGCCTCGCCGGGGACCACGTACGCGCGGTAGCGGTCGCAGGCCACAACGAGCTCAGTGACGCAGTCGGTGATCGCGCGCAGGGTGTGGTCGCGGAGCCGGACGTCGTCATGACACAGGTCCGCGATCAGCGACGAGAGGCGATGCACCTCCGCGTAGAGCGGGCCGGTGGCGATCTCCCGCTTGGCCACCTCGGTCAGCCGCGGCAGGGTCCCGACCGAGTCGCCGGTGAGCTCGGTCAGCACGGCGCCGAGCGGTCCCGCGCCGGACGGGTCGATCAGGACCTGGCCGATCCGCCACGCCGCGTCGTAGCCGGTGGTCCCGGCCGTCGGCCAGTCCGCCGGCAGCGTCTCGTCCGCCTCGAGGATCTTCTCCGCCACGGTCCACGCGCCGCCGGTGCGCTCGTCCAGACGCCGGAAGTAGCCGCGCGGATCGGCGAGGCCGTCCGGGTGGTCGATGCGGAAGCCGTCCACGAGACCGGCGTCGAAGAGTTCGAGGAGCAGGGCGTGCGTGGCATCGAACACCTCCGGGCGTTCCACCCGGACGGCCACCAGCGAGCCGACGTCGAAGAACCTGCGGTAGTTCAGCTCCTCGTCCGCGACCCGCCAGTAGGCGAGCCGGTAGTGCTGGCGCTCCAGCAGTTCGGCGAGCGGCAGGTGCTCGGTGCCGGGCCGGATCGGGAACCGGTGCTCGAAGTAGCACAGGACGGGTTCGTCTGCACTGATGCCGGACTCGGGCTCGTCCAGCCGGGACACCGTCAGCTCGCCGTCGGCCATCGCGGCGCCCAGCCGGCGCCCGAGGACGGGCATCAGCACCTGCGCACCGTCGCCGAGATCCACGTCGAACCAGGACGCGTACGGGGACTCCGGCCCCTGCGCGAGCACCGACCAGAGCACCCTGTTCAGGCTGGCCGGCGTGGGCACCGCCATGTGGTTGGGCACCACGTCGACGATGACGCCGAGGTCATGGGCCCGGGCGGCCGCGACGAGCCGCTCGAACGCCGGCCGGCCACCCATCACGTCGGACAGCCGGCCGTGGTCGATGACGTCGTAGCCGTGCGTGGACCCGGGTGCGGCGGCGAGCACGGGGGACAGGTACAGGTCGGTGACACCGAGGTCACTCAGGTAGCCCACCCTGGCGGCGGCGTCGTCGAACCCGAGATCCGGGCCGAGCTGCAGACGATAGGTCGAGATCGGGGTGCGGCGTGCGAATCCGTGCGTGCGGTCGGTCACTGCGTGCGGCCTCCGGGCGTCCGGCTCGTGGTGGTCGGGGGAGTCTCGGCGGCCGCGGGTGACGGCGCCGACAGGGCGCTCTCGGTCTCCGCCGCACTCTGGCGGGCGAGGATGACGATGCTGCGGGCCGTGACGGCGAGCTGCGCGCCGGGTTCGTACGCGGCCCCGAGTTCCTGCTCGGTGTCGGTACTGAGTACCGGGCTCCATGCGGCGCCGAAGTCGGCCTCCGGCAGACGGAACTCGATGTCGTCGGCGTCGGCGTTGATGAGCAGGTACAGGGAGTCGTCGGTGACCCGTCGCCCGCGCACGTCCGGTTCCTCGATGGCCTCACCGTTGATGAATACGCCGACCGACCGGGCGAACGCGGTGTTCCAGGCGTCGGAGTCCATCGCGGTGCCGTTCGGTTCGAACCAGGCCAGATCGGGCAGCTCCGGCAGGCCGTTCGCCGGCGAGGTCGAGCCGTTGAAGAACCGGCGCCGGCGGATCACCGGGTGGTCGGCACGGAAGGAGATCAGGCGGCGGGTGAACGCCAGCAGCGCGTTCTGCTCCTCGTTCAGGTCCCAGTGCACCCAGGCCAGTTCGTTGTCCTGGGCGTAGGTGTTGTTGTTGCCGTCCTGGGTGCGGCCCATCTCATCGCCGTGGGCGATCATCGGCACCCCCTGGGACAGCAGCAGGGTGGTCAGGAAGTTGCGCTGCTGGCGTGCCCGCAGCGCGTTCACCTCCGGGTCGTCCGTTGGGCCCTCGACGCCGCAGTTCCAGGACCGGTTGTGGCTCTCGCCGTCCTGGCCGTCCTCGCCGTTGGCGTCGTTGTGCTTGTCGTTGTAGGAGACCAGGTCCCGCAGGGTGAAGCCATCGTGGGCGGTGACGAAGTTGATCGACGCGATCGGGGTGCGCCCGGTCTGCTCGTACAGGTCCGAGGATCCGGTGATCCGGCTCGCGAACTCGCCGAGGGTGGCCGGCTCGCCGCGCCAGAAGTCGCGCACGGTGTCCCGGTACTTGCCGTTCCACTCCGTCCACAGCGGTGGGAAGCCACCTACCTGGTACCCGCCGGAGCCGAGGTCCCACGGCTCGGCGATCAGCTTGACCTGGGAGATCACCGGGTCCTGCTGGATGATGTCGAAGAACGAGGACAGCCGGTCGACCTCGTGGAACTGCCGGGCCAGGGTGGCCGCGAGGTCGAACCGGAACCCGTCCACGTGCATGTCGGTGATCCAGTACCGCAGCGAGTCCATGATCATCTGGAGCACGTGCGGGGATCGCATCAGCAGTGAGTTGCCGGTGCCGGTGGTGTCGAAGTAGTGCCGCTTGTCGTCGTCGACGAGCCGGTAGTAGGAGGCGTTGTCGATGCCGCGGAAGGACAGCGTCGGGCCGAGGTGGTTGCCCTCCGCGGTGTGGTTGTAGACCACGTCGAGGATGACCTCGATGCCCGCGGCGTGCATCGCCTTGACCAGGCTCTTGAACTCGAGCACCTGCTCGCCCCGGGTGCCGAACGCGGAGTAGCCGTTGTGCGGGGCGAAGTAGCCGATCGTGTTGTAGCCCCAGTAATTGCTCAGGCCCTTCTCCGTGAGCGGGGGGTCCTGGACGAACTGGTGCACCGGCATGAGCTCGATCGCGGTCACACCGAGGTCCACCAGGTGGGAGATCACCGACGGGTGCGCGAGCGCGGCGTAGGTACCGCGGATCTCGTCGGGCACGTCCGGGTGCAGCATCGTCATGCCCTTGACGTGCGCCTCGTAGATGACGCTGTCGTGGTACTCCCGATCCGGCGGCCGGTCGTGGCCCCAGTCGAAGAACGGATTCGTCACGACCGATGTCATCGTGTGCGGCAGCGAGTCGTCATCGTTGACGACGGTCTGGAAGTCAGGGTCGTCGAAGCGGTAGGCGAAGAGGGCCTCATCACCGTCGATCTGGCCGTCGATCGCCTTCGCGTAGGGGTCCAGCAGGAGCTTGTACGGGTTGCAACGATGGCCACGGTCCGGGTCGTACGGGCCGTGCACCCGGTAGCCGTACCGCTGCCCGGGCTGGACCGTGGGCAGGTAGACATGCCACACGTACGCGTCGGTCTCGGTGACCTCGCAGCGGGTCTCGTTGCCGTCGTCGTCGATCAGGCACAGCTCGACCCGCTCCGCGACGGAGGAGTACAGCGCGAAGTTCGTTCCCGTGCCGTCGTAGGTGGCACCCAGCGGGTAGGGATGTCCGGGCCAGGTCTGTTGCATACGCCCAAGAGTGCCATCTCGGCCCGATCCGCGCGTGACGGCGGCTGCGCTCAGTCGACGTACACGTAGATGGTGTGCCAGCCGGTGGCGCCGTCGGGGATCACGCCCTCGACCGTCGAGGTCTGCACCCCGTCCGGGTCGTAGGCCCGGGAACGCAGCGTGTGCTGGCCGGGCTGGGCATCGGTCCAGGTCCAGGACCACTGCCGCCACGTGTCCACGGTCGCCTCGGCGGCGAGCGTGGCCTCCTCCCACGGGCCCTCGTCGACCTGGAGCTCCACCTTCGCGATGCCGCGGTGCTGTGCCCAGGCGGCCCCGCCGACGGCGACGTCCCCGGCGCTCACGTGGGCGCTCGGGCGTGGGACCGAGATACGGGATGCGGTCTTGATCGGCCCGCGCTCGGACCAGCCGCGGTCGGTCCAGTAGGCGGTCGCGTCCGCGAACCGGGTCACCTCGAGCTCGACGACCCACTTCGTGGCCGAGACGTAGCCGTACAGTCCCGGCACCACCATCCGGACCGGGAACCCGTGCTCCGTGGGCAGCGGCTCCCCGTTCATCCCGACGGCGAAGATCGCGTCCCGGTCGTCGGTGAGCACCTCGATCGGGGTGGACGCGGTGAAGCCGTCGATGCTGCGGGAGAGCACCATGTCCGCCTCCGGCAGCGGCACCGCCTCCGCGAGGACCTCCCGGATCGGCAGCCCGAGCCAGAGCGCGTTGCCGATCAGGTCACCGCCCACCGGGTTCGACACGCACGTGAGCGTCACGTGGGTCTCGATGAGGTCCCGGGCGAGGAGGTCGTCCAGGTTCAGCTCGACCTCGTTCTCGACGAGCCCGTGCACCCGGACCGTCCACGCCGCGGGGTCCACGTCCGGCACGATCAGCGCGGTGTCGATCCGGTAGAAGTCGTCGTTCGGGGTGACGAACGGCTCGACGCCCTCGGTGGCGGAAGCCACGCCGTCCGGCAGCGGCGGCGCGGGCACCGCCGGGGCCGGCAGCTGGAGCAGGTCGCGGGCCCTCGAGGCGGTGGACCTGGCCGCCGAGACGATCACACCGGTGACCGCCGAGGCCACCGCGACCACGCCGACCACGGTCGCCGAGCGCATGAACGAGCGCCGGTCGGGCCCGCCGGCGTCCCGGGACGGTTCGTCGAGTTCGTCACCGGTGTCCTCGCGGGGACCGTTGAGCGTCTCCACCATCGCGCGCAGCGCGATGACCCCGGCACCCGCTCCGACGAGTGCCGGCAGCCAGGCGAGCATCCCGGTGCCGGCCCGGCCCATGGCGGCCACGCCACAGACCCCGGCGAGAACGACCACGGCGATGGCGGCCGCCGTCGGGCGTTTCACCGCGAGGAGGCCGATGCCGTAGGCGAGCGCCGCGGCCACCAATGCCATGCAGAGGAACAGCACCGCCTTGTCCGCGGTCCCGAAGGTGGAGGCCGCGAAGTCCTTGAGCCAGGTGGGGGTGGCGTCCACGACGGCGCCACCGAGGGCGATGAACGGGGAGGCGTCCGGGTCGATGATCGCGGCCACGAGATGACCGACGGTCAGGGTCAGCGCCGCAGCGAGCAGACCCGCGATCCCCGCGCTCCGACGTGCGGTGGCGGGGCCGGGTGGCGAGATCGTCGAGACGCCCATGTTCACGAGGGTACGCTCCGGCGCCCGCGCGCTGCGGGAGGTCTGATGGGCACCTCTGCCCGGCGGGCGGTCAGCCCTCGAGGGCCTGCAGCATCAGGTGCACGAGGGCGTCGAGCTGGACCGAGTCGCTGCTGACGATCTCCTCGTCGCTGCCGTCCAGGGCGCGAGCGGCCAGGCTCTGCTTGGCGTCGATGAGCTCGGCGATCTTGGTGTCGATCGTGTGCGCGGCGAGGATCCGCCAGGCGGTGACCGGCTCCTCCTGACCGATCCGGTGCACCCGGTCGATCGCCTGGTCCTGCTCGGCGGCGGTCCAGGAGAGCTCGGCGAGGACCACGTTGGAGGAGGCGTGCAGGTTCAGGCCGACGCCGGCGGCGAGCAGCGAGCAGACCGCGACGGACACGTCGGCGTCCTTCTGGAACGCGTCGATGGCGGCCTGGCGCTGCGTGGTGGTCTGGTCGCCACGGATCGACACCGTGCGCAGGCCCGCGTCGGCGAGCATCCGCTCGGCGGTGTTCATGACGTCGATGTGCTTGGCGAAGAAGACGACCTTGCCGACCGAGTGCACCAGCTGCGCGGCGTAGTCCGCGGCGAGGGTGGCCTTGGCCTGCCCGATCTTGCGGACCATGGTGAACACGTTGTCGCCGTCAGCGGTCGGCGAGCTCGAGTCCAGTTCGGCCTGCGCCACCCGGCGCATGAGCTCCAGATCGGGCTCGTGGTTGTTCGGGATGCCGCCCTCGCGGGCCTCGAGCATGCGCAGGTAGCGGTTCACGAGGCGCTGGCCGAGCTCGTGCTCGGCGGCGCGGATCGAGCGGCCGATCTCGCCGTCCAGCTCCACCGGAAGGTCCGCCACCCGCTTCGCGGGCAGGTCCTTCGCGACGGCGGCCTTGGTGCGGCGCACGATGCCCATGTCGATGACGGCGGCGCGGGCCTGGGGGTAGAAGCCGCGGTCCGCTGGGGTGAGGCCGGTGGCCTCGAGCCGGCGGGTCAGGCGCGGGGAGGGCTGCTGGCCGTCGGTCCAGCCGAGGAACTGCCAGATGGCGTTGAAGTCCTCGACGTCGTTGATCAACGGGGTCCCGGTGAGCGCCATCAGCAGGGGGTTGTGGGTGGGCTCGCGGTCGCGGATCCGCTTGGCGAGGGACAGCACGTGCTGGGACCGCTGCGAGGTGAGGTTCTTGATGAAGTGGGCCTCGTCGACGACCATCGAGCGGAACCCGAGGTTGGACAGCCAGGACAGGTGCCGGTCCAGGATCGCGTAGTTCACCACGAACACGTCCGCGAACGCGTCCATGTCCCGGCCGTCGCCGTGGATCACGGTGACGCGGCGCTGCGGGGTCCACCGCTCCACCTCGCGGGACCAGTTGATCTTCACGACGTTAGGGACGACGGCCAGCATCGGGTAGGCGTCCGCCACCGAGGCCGCGATCACTGCCTGCGCGGTCTTGCCGAGCCCTGGCTCGTCGGCCAACAGGAAGGTGCGGTGGCCCCGGCGGACGCTCTCCAGCAGCTGGATCTGGTGGGGCATCAGTTCGAGCCCGGGTGGGGAGAACCGGTCGATCTTCGGGACCGGCGGCAGGTTCATACTGGCGGCGCCACCGCCGGCGCCCTGCTCGAAGGCTCGGTACAGGGGGTCGATCAGATCCCAGCCGGAGAGGTAGCCGACCGGCTCGGGGTCCGCGGGCCGGGACAGGTCCGGCTCGAGGAACGGGTTCGCGCGGACCCGGGCGCGCACCGCGACGGGCACGACCTGCTTGGCGGCGAGCTGCTCGGGCACGACGTCTTCGCGGCGCTGGACCGGGGCCTTGATCTGGCGCTCCTCCTCGCTGAGCTCGGCGCCGGATTCGAGCAGCCAGTCCAGGCGCATCCGCTGGGTGGCGGCCGACGGCGTCCCGTTCGGTTCGAGCAGCGACAGCAGGGAGGTGTCCTGGGCGGCGGTGCGCGCGAGGATGGTGGCGACGCCGTCGAGGCGCTTCATCAGCTCGGTGCGGGTGCCGCCCGAGAGCGACTCGTCCGCCTTGATGCGGGCCCGCTCGGAGCGCACCAGGAGCGCGATCACCTGGAACTTGGTGCGGTTCGTCGGCCCCACCTTGCCGTTGGCGGACTTCGCCTCCACCTCGCGCACCCGGCGGGCGAGGATGGGAAGCAGGGGCGCTGGGTCGTTCTGGCGGGCAGAACGGGTCCCGTTGCGACCCGAGGTACGGCGGCGGCCGTTCGACGGCATGATCCTCCTGGAAAGGTCGAGGACCGGACCATGGGTCCGAACTCTCGAGAGGCGTGGCGTCCCGGATGCGGCGACGGACAGGAGAGCCGACGTCATAATCGACGGTCGGGCCGACCCGCGTGGGGACCTGCGCTACACGCGATGCTACGGGAAAACGGCCTTTCCGTGCACGCCCACGCCGCATCCCGGAGTGTGGCCCCCCTCACACCCGGTTCAGAGCGCGAGGTGGGTGTGCACCTGGGCGACCGCGGAGGCGCCCTCACCGCTGGCCGCGGCGACCCGCTTCATCGACCCGTCGCGCACGTCTCCGGCGGCGAAGATCCCCGGCACCGTGGTCTCCAGCGGGGCGGGTGGGAGCCCGTCGCTCCAGTGCTCGCTGGGCACGTCACGACCGGTCAGGACGAAGCCCCTGGCGTCGCGGACGACCTCCGGCGGCAGCCAGCCGCACCCGGGGTCGGCGCCGAGCAGCAGGAACAGCCCATCCGCGGACACCCGCTCGGGCTCGGCGCCGCCGCTGCCGCCGCTGCCGTCGATGCCGATGCCCGCGAGGGTGAGCCACTCCAGATACCCGGAACCGCCGCCGTCGACCACGCGGGACCCGGTCCGCACCGTGATCCGCCGGTGGGTCCCGATCTCGTTGATCAGGTAGGCGGACATGGTCGCGGCCAGCCCGTCGCGGCGCACCACGATGGTGACGCTGCGGGCGAACCTGGCCAGGTGCAGCGCGGCCTGCCCCGCGGAGTTGCCGCCGCCCACCACGAAGACGTCCTTGCCCGCCATGTCCCGGGCCACGCTCGAGGCGGCGCCGTAGTACACGCCGCGGCCGATGAGCGACTCGATGTCGGGCACGCCGAGGCGGCGGTAGCTGACCCCGCACGCGATCAGGACCGTCCTGGCGCGCAGCTCACCGTCCTCGTGCTCCACGATGTGCGGCTGGCCGGGCGCCGCGGCGGGGCGCAGGCCGACGACGTTGCGGCCGGTGAAGATCCTGGCCCCGAACCGGGTGGCCTGCACCCGGGCGCGCAGCGCGAGCCGCATCCCGGAGATACCGCGGGGGAACCCCAGATAGTTGCGGATCATCGAGCTCGTACCGGCCTGTCCACCGACGGCGTCAGCCTCCAGGACCACCGTGCTCAGCGCCTCGGACGCCCCGTAGACGGCGGCCGCGAGCCCGGCCGGGCCGGCGCCGACGACGAGGAGGTCCGCGATGTGATCGGGGCCGAGGTCGTCCGGGGTGCCGTAGAACGCGCTGGCCACCGATCGTTGGGTCGCCCCGGCCAGTGGTGGGCGGCCGAGGCTCGCCACGATGGGCAGCGCCGCGTCCGGACCCACCGCCGCGCTCAGGCGGCGGCCGACCTCGCTGTCCGGGGTGAACCGGGCGTACGCCAGACCCATCCGGTCGAGGAAGTCGCGGATGCCAGGGACCTCGACCTGGTGACCGTCGTCCACGATGGAGACCTGGGTGACCTCCGGTGCCCGGGAGGACCAGGCCCAGTCCGAGAGGAAGTCCGAGATGGCGCTGTGGAACTCCTCGTCGCGCGGTCCCTGCGGGATCATCAGGTAGCTGTCGATACGCCCCTGCGCCAGGGCGGCACGCAGCCCGGCCAGCCCTGTGAAGAACGCCGCCGGCGCGGCCAGGATGATCCGGCGGCTGCGCGGGGTCTTGAGCCGGAGTGCGTCCATCAGCATCAGCGCGTCGCCGCTGACGCCGTGGTCCACGCCCACCAGGGCGACGTCCCGGCCACTGGTGACGAGCTGGACGAGCATCGCCTTGGCTGCCGGGCCCTCGACGACCGTGCGCACGTCGTAGTCGCGCGCGTACCGGCTGGTGAACTCGGACTCGAGGGCGGCACGCCGGTCGGCGATGGTGACGACGACGATGACGGGCAGCTCGGCCGGATGGTCCGGCACGGGGGGTGCAGTGGGCAGCGTGGGTGGAGTGGTCACGGGTGCGAAGGTACGCCTCCTCGACGCGCTACGGCGTGGCGCCGGGGATTTCGGAGCTGAAGCGGCGGGGTTTTCCGGGGCCGAGGTCGGCGGGCCGGGCCAGGCGGAGGCTGCGTGGCCGCCGGCCGAGCAGGCGCTGGATGCTGCGCAGGGCCGGTTCCTCGTCGCCGCCGACTGCGCGCAGGCGGAGTTCGCCATCGGCGCCCTGATGCAGGTGCCACGCGAGCGTGCCGTGGGCCTGGAGCACCTGGGTCAGGCCAACGGCGTCCACCCAGGTGCCGTCGGAGGCGGCGAACCGGACCGGGGTCCGGCCCTCGAGATCGGCCAGGGCGCCGTCCGCGGTGAGGCTCGCGTGGTCACCGGTGCGGTACCGCAGCAGCGGCAGGTACGGGTTCTCCGCGGAGGTCACCACGATCTCGCCGCGCTGCCCGACGGCGACACCTCGCCCGTGCGCGTCGAGCACCTCGACGTGGTGGCTGCGTGGGAGCAGGACGTGCGGGCCGCCGTCGACGGAGGCGGCCACCGGCCCGGTCTCCATCAGCCCGTACAGGTCGACGACGGGCGCGCCCCAGCGGGCGCGGAGCAGGTCCCGGGCCGCGGGGGAGAGCGCGTTGGCGCCGCTGATGACGGCGACCGGGCGCAGGGTGACCTCGACCTCGGCGAGGTCCACCAGCGCCGACGGCGTCGACGTGATCACCTGCGGGTCCACGGCGGCGAGGAACGCCTCCCGGTCGCCCGGCCGGCGCCACGCCGTCGGGTGCAGGTTGATGCGGGCCAGGCCAGCCTGCTCGAACGCCGAGAGCAGGCTGGCGTAGGTGAACGCGGTCTCCTGGGAGACGACGCTGAGCACCGCGAGCCGGCCGGGGTCCGGGGCCCAGTCCGCCCCGGCGAGTGCGACGAGCCGGCGCAGTTGGATCAGGTCCGAGCCCACCGTGCGGGCGTGCTGGGGGAGCACCAGGGCGGCACCGGTGCTACCGGTACTGGTGCCGGTGAACGCGTCGGCGAGGGACAGGTCCACCGGCACGAACGAGGCGAGGTCCGCGGCCAGGTCGGCCCGGGTGATGGTGGGCACGTCCGCGAATGCCGGTGGTGCGCCGCGCCAGGTCCGCCGGTAGCGGGGCACGGTGGTCGCGGCCCGCTCTAGCAGCGCGGTGACCCACGACGGCGGTGTGGATCCGGCCCGGGGTGGCTCGGCCCCACTGATCTCGGAGTGCAGGTGTGCCAACGCGGCGAGGTCGTCGGCGCCGAGGCGGTCGCCGCACTCGTGCACCCACGCGGGCGCGTGCGGGTGCGCCCGCAGCGCGGCCAGGCGGGCCGCGCCGGTCCCGGTCAGGGTGGGCCAGCGTTCGGCGTCGGTGAGCGCGGTGTCCGCGAACGGCTCGTACTCGCCCAGGACCGGGTCGCCGTCGTGGTGCGGCGGCAGCGGCCGAGCCGATGCGGCGGCGCCGGGGTGCTCAGACATAGGTGGTCCTCGCGGCGGCCTCACGGGCGCGTTTGTCCGCCAGCTGGGCGGCGAGCTCGGCCGCCCGGCGCTGCTCCTGCGCCAGCTCGGCCAGCGCTGCCGCGAGCGCAGGACTGCTCAGCGCGGTCAGCCGGTCCGCCGCGACCGCCTCGCTCTCCCCGGCCGGGCGCAGCCCGAGCAGGTCGAGGAACAACCGGGCCGCCTCCTCGCGGGACCGCGGGTCGGCCACCCACTGTGACGGCGGCACATACGCCGCGAGGGTGCCGACCATCCGCTGTGCCGCCTCGGTCAGCCGCTCCGGGGCCCACCATCCGGTCCACGGCCGCAGGGCGGGCCCGTGGAGCAGCGCGGCGAGGATCCCGATGGCGGCGCGGGTCGGCCCCTGCGCGGGCGCGGCGAGCGGCTCGGCCGCGCGGTGGGCGTCCCGGCCGCCCGGAAGGTCGCGGGCGACGTCGGCGAGGGTGTCCGACCAGAGCGCGAGGGCATCCACTCCCGGATCCCACACGTCCGGTGGTGTCGCGGCGAGGTCGCGCATGAGGTGGGACAGGGCCGGCCCGGGCGCGGACCCGGTCCGCCCTGCCTGCCCTGTCGACGCCGACTGCGGGGCGCTCATCATCTGCTCTCCGTGCGCTCGAGGTCCCAGACCCGGGCGGCGAAGTCCCGGGCGAACGGGATCAGGTCGTTCCAGGTGGAGACGGTGTAGACGTCGTAGTCCCCGGCCATCTCGACGTATTGCTCGCGCCGCTGCTGCGAGAGGTTCAGGATCAGGGAGCCACCACCGCGTGCGGCCACGAGGCACTCAGCCGCCTCGCTCGTCGTCTCCCGGTTCCTGAGGAACATGGAGTTGACCCCCGAGTCCGAGACGACGGCGATGTGGCACCGACGGCCCGTCTCGCTGGTCTCGCGTGGCCGCTCCTGCGTGCCGGTGCCGAGGTGCGTGGCCACGAGGTGCTCGAGCGGGAACGAGGTGCTCCCGCCGAAGTAGGCGACGACGGCGGCCAGGACCTCGTCGGCATTCTCGGTGAACCCATCGGTGCCGGCGACCTCGTTGTGGCCGGACCATGTGGTCGCCTGCACCCTGGCCCCGGCGCGAAGGGCCGAGAGGGCCATGATCGCGCCGGCCAGCGCGAGCGGGGAACGCGTGCGCCGTGGGTCGGGGATGGAGCCGGAGGAATCGAGGTACAGATCGAGGTCCACGGGCACCCGGTCCGGTTCGGTGCCGGCGTCGGACAGGAATTCCCGGCGCTGCAGCGTCACCCCCGGGATCGGCACCGGGCTTCGGACCAGGGACCCGGGCCAGTCGATCGCGCCGAGGTCCTCGCCGACATCCCAGTCCGTCAGGCCGGCCAGCAACGGGTCGGGGTGGGCGGGGGAGACCGTGCTCGGGAACGGCACCAGATGAGGGGCGGCGTTCTCGGCGTACCAGGCGATCGCGGCCCGGACCGGGTCCGACTCGAGGCCGAGCTGGCGCAGCACCGCCGCGTACGCGGCGGGCTCGAGCCCGTGTGGCTGCTCGTTCGTGACGGGACCGGAGCCCTGGTCCGCCAGATCGGACACCTCGGACTCGTCTGCAACGTCTAGCCCCGGGACGCTCGGCACCACCCGCGGGTCGAGGCTCGGATGCAGGGCGGGAGCCGCGAGCGACGGGTCGCTCGCGAGGCCCGTCGGGATGCCGCCGCCGTCCTCCTCCTGGTGACACACGACCCGCCAGATGGTGTGCATCGGCATCTCCTCGGGATCTGGCACCAGCTGACGGACCAGGGCCCCGAACCCGGCCGCCCCGCCGACCGCGTCGTCGGCGTAGGCGCGCACCGCGCGGGCGAGCAGCTGCGCCTCCCGCTCCACGGGGCGGTCAGGGATGTCGGGGCCGGCGAGTGAGCCGGTCGGCAGTGACCAGAGCAGCTCGTCGGCCCGCATCACGAGCCGCATGATGGTGTCCTGCTGACGCGGCGGCCCGATCCGGCGCCACACCTCGTCCATGCGCAGACCGGCGCGGCGCTGCAGACGGTCGTTGATGAGCAGGTCCGACCACAGGTTCGCCATCACGGGGGCGAGGTCGTCGCGGTCCACCAGGCCCACTCGCATCCGGATCAGCACTCGGGCGGCGGTGCCGAGATCGCCCGGCGCGAGCACGTGGTGGCCCACCTCGTGGGCGAGGATCTCGGTGGGCAGATCGCTCAGTCCCATCTGCTTGATGAGGTCGAGAGCGATCGAGACCCGGACGTCGCGCAGGTTGAACCAGGCGAAGGACCGAACGCCCTGCGGCCGGTCCGTCACGCGGATCAACTCCGGGCCGCTCAGCCGCAGGTGGCTGCCCCACGCGGCAAGGGCGTCCGGCCACGCCGCGTCCCACCGGGCGGTGAGCTGCTGCCGCTCCTCGGCCCTCATCGTCGCGTCACGTGCAAGTAGTAGGAGTGCTCGTGCGCCCGCACGGCCACGGCGCCCGACGGCGAGGGCGCGGCCCAGGCGGGCCGGTCGCCACCGGCGGGGGCCGGCCTGGGCACGGCGCGGGAGCCGTGGATGTCGGCGCGGACCTCCCAGTACCGGTATGGCGGGACGTCGCCGTGGGAGTCCGCGGGCTCGATGTCGTCGGCGCCGGCGGCACCATCGGTCGGCGCCGACTCGGTGCGCACCCACCAGCGCAGCCCGTCACCACCGAGCAGTTCCGGGATCCTGACCCACGGGCCCCCGAAGCCACGGAAGCCGCCGATGCGCCACGGGCCCGTCAGCCCCGGCCACCACCACGGGTCCTGCGCGTTCCGGGCCAGCACGCTCCGAGCGCCCCCGTCGGCCGCGGGGCCGACGGGGGCCTCCCACGGCGCGGCCGCCGACCCGCCCTGGCGCAGCCGCGCCGCACCGCCGAGCACGTGCTCGGGCAGATCGGCGGCCACCGTGAGCGCGGCAGCGCGCCAACCAACCGCGCCACAACGCCACGCCGCGACGGTGACGGCGCCGCGCAGGTGCGTCGGATCGGTCGCACCGGCCATGGCGACACCGACGAGGTCGCGCCAACGCACCACGTCGACGGTGCCCCGCAGCCGGGTGACGGCCGTGATCAGGTCCGTCAGCGCCGCCGCCGGCTCCGGGCCGAGTGCCGGTGCGAGCCGGGGGACCCAGTCGAGCAGCACCGCGGTCGTCGGGTCGTGCGGATGCCACCGGTGCGCGCTCACACGTGCGGCGGCGCGGGCCAGCACCTCCTCGGCGAGGGCGTCGAAACGCCCGGCCGGCAGACCGGCCGTCGCCACGCCGTCGAGCATCACCCCGATGCCCCAGAGCGCGCCGTGCAGGTCCGCCCGAGCTGCTCCGGCCGCCTGGGCGCGGGCGAGGACGTCATCGACGTGCGCGCGTCGGCCCACCGCCCAGGCGCGCCAGGCACCACCCGGCTGCGCTGCCACCTCGACCGCTCTCATGGGTTCGAGGACAGCCAGGTCAGGTAGTTCGTGTACCGCTGGTGTGCGTACTTCAGGGCGAGGGCGTCGTCGTACAGGTGGCCGTAGAGCTTGCGGGCCATCGACCAGGAGTCGAGCACCCGCTCGATCCGGGCCAGCCGCACCCGCACGCTCGCGGCATCCACGCCGTCGAGCCCGGCGTGCAGCTCGTCCAGGATCTCGCCGACCGAATCGGAGCCGTCACGGTCGAGGGTGTCGTACTGGGCGCACGCGTCGTCGAAGATCCCGCGCAGCCAGGAGATCCGGTCCGTGCGCAGCGGGGCGCCGTCGTCGCCGTCGAACACCCCGGCCCGCAGGTCCGGGTTGATCTTGTCGTGCAGCACGAACGGCAGCACCGCGCGGACGTCCTCGATGCCCACCTCGGGGCGGCCCCGGAAGAACGCCATCGCCTTCGAGTAGGAGATGAGCGACTGCAGGGACCGGACCGAGAGCCCGTTCAGGGCGGAGGTGCCGACGTCGGAGAGCCGGTCCCGCCCGGTGTCCTGTGCGGCGATCTGATGCACGTCCGCGCCGGCGAGGCGGGCGGTGTCCTTCGTGCGGTACTCGAACTGCACGCCGGCGCGCTCGAGGAACTCCAGCTGGGCGGCGAAGAACTCGATCCGGCGGCGCACGTCGGCAGGCAGCGGCATGGCCCGGATCGCGGCGTCGAGGGCGTCGTGCTCGGCCTCGGTGAACACGATGCCCTCCGGCACCTGCTCCTCGGGACGGAGCCGGCGCGCGGCCCGGTCCACCAGCTGGTCCAGGAACCGGGTGTTGAACGGCAGCGCGTGTGCCACCACGTCGATCCGGTCCTTGAGCGCCTCGACCACCTGGTAGGTGCCGCCGCCGGCATCGTCGTTGGCGGTCAGGTACCAGGCGGAGGAGCCGGTGGAGTAGATCTGGTCGTAGACCTCGACGTAGCCGTCCGCGAGCACGGTCAGCAGCGCCGACTGGGTGCGGGTGGGGATCCGGTTGTACTCGTCCACGATCTTCACGCGCATGCCGAGCCAGGTGCGCCAGGCGACGTCCACCTCGCCGAGGGAGTCGGCCGAGATCAGGTCCTTGGGCAGCGGCGTGCCGAACATGTCCGTCACGGTCAGCTGTGGGTGGCCGTGCTGCATCGCCCGGCGGACCTCACGGATCGGGTAGCCGGCCAGGATCCCCATCAGCACAGCGGATGCGGTCTTCCCACGGCCGGGCCCGCCGAGCAGCAGGCACCGGCCGCGCACGGCGAAGGTGAGCAGTGGCAGCAGCACGAAGCTCGAGTAGGACTGCGCGGACGGCAGCCGTAGCTCGGCCGCGCTGTCCCCCAGGGCGAAGGACCGGCCCGCCGCGCCTGGGCGTTCGAACTCGATGTCGTAGTGCGGGGAGATGATCGCGTGGTTGACGATCCAGAAGTAGGCCTGCCGCAGCTTCTCGTCGAGCCCGGTCGGGCCGGCCGACTCCGGCGCGAGCGGGGCGAACAGGTCGTCGACGCTGAGTTCGCGCCGGTCCTCGCTGCTCGCCGTGGGCAGCGTGGGGGCGGCGGAAAGGCCCTCCGGGGCGACGGCGGGGGGTGGGCTCACGCGGGCGCCCACCCGATTGCTCCGGGGTGCTCCGGACTCGTTCATCGGCGGGTCCTGCTTCCTGCGCGGTGCGCGTCGGTGCCGGCCTGGGGCAGCGGATCGGCGAGGCGCCGGCCGTGGTCGAGGGCGTCGATGCGATCGACGGCGGCCGCGAGCCTCTCGGCGGGGGAGCCACGCAGTTCGTGCCAGGGCACGCCGGAGCCGTCGAGGACCTCGCGGAACCGAGCGGTCATCGCGTGCCGCAGGTGTTCGCCGTCCCGCAGCCCGTCCTGGACGAAGTCGATCTCGTCGCCGGTGAGCAGGTACAGGTCGGGGCGCCGGCGCGCGGCCAGTGCGGCCACCGAGGGCGAGGCGGCGCCCACGTACCGCTCGTGCCAGACCGTGGTGGCGAGCACGTCGGTGTCCGTGATGAGCAGCGGTCGCGGGGTCCGGGCCGCGGCCTCGTCCTCGAGCCGGGTCTGCTCGGCGGCGACCAGGGCGAACTCGCTCGAGTGCCAGGGCGCCGTCAGCCCGCCGGGCCGGATCTCGCTCCAGGTCCGCCCGAACTCGGGCACCTCCGGCGTGCCGTAGTGGGCGGTCAGGTCGTCGGCCAGGGTGGTGGTGCCGGTCGACTCCGCGCCGACGACCACCACGCGGGTGGTCAGGTACGCGCGCACCGGGGCCGGCAGTGCCCACCAGTGACGGTGCGGATCCGCGCGCACGGCGGTCCCGGAGACCGGCACCTCCTGGCGGGCCGGGTCCACCCGCACCCACTGGGCATCCAGGCGGTCCGCGAGTTCCACTCCGTACGCGTCCGAGGTGAACACCGCGTCGACGGGTGCGTCCAGCAGGGAGGTGATGACGGCGAGGTGGGCCTCCCAGGCGGCGTTCGAGCCGTAGTCCACGGGGGAGTCGTCGATGGCGTGCACCACGTGGGCCTGGGGCGCCTCGGTGCGGATCCAGTCGGCGCGGACCGGCGCGGGGACCGACTCCACGGACGAGGCGAGCACCTCGACGGTGAGCCGCTCACAGGAGCGCAGCCCGGTCCGGATCAGGTTCAGGTGGCCCGCGTGCAGCGGGTAGAACTTGCCCAGGACGAGGCCGTGCCGGAAGCGGCGCGTCACGAGCGACCGACCCGTGCAGGGCCCACGGCGTCCGGGTCCGCAGCATCAGCGTCACGCTCAGCCCCGTCCACGCTGCCGACGGCGTCCGCACCGCCCAGCGCCTTGCGCCACTGGCGCATCCCGACCACGCACATCGCGAGGTAGACCACGTACAGCACCGCCGTCAGCCACAGCCCCTGCGACGCGTACAGGCCGATCAGGATCACGTCGGTGACCAGCCATACGGTCCAGTTGCCCAGCCACTTGCGTCCGAGCATCACCTGAGCGACCACCGACGAGGACGTGGTCAGCGAGTCCCAGAGCGGGACGGCCGAATCGGTCCACGCGGAGAGGGCGAACAGGCCCGCGACGGTGAGCATCGCCGTCACCCCTACCGCGGCGACCCACGCCCAACGGGGCGTGCGCCGCACGACGAGGGCTCCGCCGTCGGGCCCGCGCCTGGTCCACCAGTACCAACCGAGCGCACCGACCACGGCGAACAGGACCTGCAGTGCCGCGTTCGCGTACAGGCCGGCGCTGGAGAACAGGATCAGGAACGCGACGTTGTTGGCGAGCCCGATCGGGAACGTCCACACGTTCTGGCGGACGGCGAGCCACACGCAGATCGCGCCGGTGACGAATCCGAAGACTTCCGTGGGGTCCACGCCCGCGAGACTAGCCGACCGGGGACTGGTGGATCGGTGGGAGCCGCATGTTGACACATGCCGATATGGGTATATATTGAGCACATGGCACGAGCAGCAACGACGGCGGATGCGTTCAACGCGGTGGCAGAACCACTGCGACGCGACATCCTCGATGCCCTGGCGGACGCCGAACGGTCCGTGGGGGAGGTTGTCGACCTGCTCGGGTTGGGGCAGCCGCAGGCGTCCAAACACCTGCGGGTCCTGCGTGAGGTGGGGTTGGTGGACGTGCGAGATGAAGGGCGTCGGCGGTTGTACCGCACGAACGCGCACGCGCTGCGGCCGATCCACGAGTGGGTCAGTCGCTACGAGGAACAGTGGAACGAACGGTTCGACGCGGTGGACACCGTGCTCGAGGAACTGAAGGAGAGCGAGTCATGAGCCAGACGACGACGAAGGGCACGGCGGTCCTGACGCTGCCGAGCGACACCGAGATCCTCGTGACGCGGGAGTTCAACGCGCCGCGACACCTCGTCTACCGGGTCTTCACCGAGCCGGACCTGATCAGGCGGTGGTGGGCCGGCCAGCGCGGCAACGTGACGGTCGCCGACGTCGACCTGCGGGTCGGCGGCGCCTGGCGGTACGTCCTGGTGGCCGACGGCGGCTTCGAGGTCGGCTTCCACGGCGAGTATGAGGAGATCGTGCCCGACGAGCGGATCGTGTGCACCGAGATCTTCGAGGGCATGCCCGGCGGCGAGGGGGCGGGCGAGGCGACCCGGATCACCTACACGTTCACCGAGACCGATGGCCGGACCACGCTCGAGGTGCTCACCGCCTGCAAGTCCAAGGAGACCCGGGACATCATCATCTCCTCGGGGATGGAGGTCGGGATGCAGGAGGGTTACGACCTCGTCGAGGAGCTCGCGGTCGAACTGGCGCTCTGACGCGGCCGCGTGGTCAGCGGCGCGGGGAGTCCACCCGGTCCCACCCGCGCGGCTGGCTGCGCGACCCGAGGCGGTCACTGCGGGAGCGGTACACCACGTACGGGCGCCACAGGTAGAACAGCGGGACGCTGAACACGTGCACGAGCCGGGTGAACGGCCACATCGCGAACAGCGCCATCGCCGTCATCGCGTGCAGCTGGAAGCCCAGCGGCGCCTGCGCCATCAGCTCCGGCTTCGGCTGCAAGTAGAAGATGCTGCGCCACCACTCCGAGACCCCGGTGCGGTAGTTGTAGTGGCCGCCAAGGTTCAGCACGCCGCCGGCGACCGTGTTCCACAGGCCCAGCGCGATGACGAGAGCGAGCGCGACGTACATCGCCTTGTCCATCCTGGTGGTCGCCCGGAACACCGGGCCGGTGGTGCGGCGGCGGTAGATCAGCAGCACCAGGCCGACGAGGGTGCAGAAGCCGGCGATCCCGCCGACCGCGATCGCGAGGAAGTGGTAGAGCTCCTCGGACATTCCGATCGCGTCGGTCCAGTTCTTCGGGATCACCAGGCCCATCACGTGGCCGAGGAACACGAACAGGATGCCGAAGTGGAACAGCGGGCTGCCCCAGCGCAGCAGCCGGTCCTCGTAGAGCTGGGAGGAGCGGGTGGTCCACCCGAACTTGTCGTAGCGGTAGCGCCAGATGTGCCCGACGACGAAGATCGCCAGCGCCACGTACGGCACGATCACCCAGAGCAGCGTGGTCATCGACTCTCTCCCATGTAGGACGGTGGAGCGAACGGTTCCAGGCCGACCTCCTCCTCGGGCGGCCCGGCCGCGATGAGGGTGGCGATGGCCTTCTCCTCCTCGCCGGCGAGCGGCGGGAGGGTGCCGCAGACGGCGGTGAGCGCGCCCGCGTAGGGCGAGCCGGCGTCCCGCAGGGCGACCCGGAGCACCTCGAGGCCGGCACGGTGCTTGAGCAGGAGCTCACGGCCCCAGGCCAGGTCGGTGGTGGCGGCGAACTCGAGCACCACGCACAGGTGGTCGGGCAGCTCGTCGTCGGAGAGCTCGAGCCCGCTCTGCCGGTAGGCGGACTTGAAGTCGAGCATCGCCATGCCGCGCTTGCGGGTGTCCCCGAACGCGTAATAGGTCAGGTAGAGGGCCCGGCGGCGGTCCAGGTCGAACGTGCGCACGTACTCGGCGCCGATCGCCTGCTCGTCGCCCCCTGGAGCTTGGCTGAGATGGTCGACGAGGCCGCCGAGGTCGCTGCGGGCCGGCTCGGGCAGGGTGGCGACGGCGGCGGCGAGGGCCGGGAGCCGGTCGGTCAGGTTCGCGTCGGGGTACTCGAGCAGGAACGCGGCGACGCGGTAGATGAGGGCGTTGGTGCCCTCGCCGGCCCGGGGCCGGTCCCGGCGGAGGGTGAGCAGCTGCTTCATGACCGCTTCTCGCCGTCGGCTGGTTCGTTGCTGTCCCGGCGCTCCGGGAACAGTCCCGACGGGCTGCCGTTGCCGTCCCAGTTGAGCAGGTTCACCCGGGCGGCCTTGTCCGACGGGTCGGTGCCGAAGTCGGAGCGCTGCCGCGACTTCAGGGCCGCGAAGTTCTCCACCGCGAGCGGCGTCTGCGAACCCGACCCCTCGCCGAACGGGCCGGAACCACCCATGCCCGGTCCGCCGTCGTAGTCCAGGGAGCATTCCGTGGCGAGCTCCTCCAGCCCGTGCGCCTGCTCGGCGTGCGTGGGCGGGATGACGTACCGCTCGTCGTACTTGGCCAACGCCAGCAGCCGGTACATGCCGCGGATGTCGGCGCCGGTCATCCCCACGGCGGTGGCGACGGACTCCTCGGGCTCGCGGCCCATGTTGATCTCGCGCATGTAGGAGCGCATCGCGGCCAGGCGGCGGAGCACGTTCGTGACCGGCACGGGGTCCCCGGCGGTGAACAGCTCGGCGAGGTATTCGACCGGGATCCGCAGGGTGTCGATCGCGGCGAACAGGTTGCCCGGGTCCTCGGCGTCCTCGCCGGTCTCGGCGACCACGTCGACCACGGGAGACAGCGGCGGGATGTACCAGACCATCGGCATGGTCCGGTACTCGGGGTGCAGCGGCAGCGCCACCTCGTAGTCGTTGATGAGCGACCAGATGGGGGAGCGCTGGGCGGCGAGCACCCAGTCGTGGGCGATCCCGGCCGCCTCGGCGGCGCGGACCACCTCCGGGTCGTGGGGGTCGAGGAAGCAGTCCCGTTGCGCGCGCAGGAGGTCCTTCTCGTCCGGGACCGACGCCGCGGCGAGGACCCGGTCGGCGTCGTAGAGGACCAGGCCGATGTAGCGCAGCCGGCCCACGCAGGTCTCCGCGCACACGGTCGGCAGGCCGACCTCGATGCGCGGGAAGCAGAACGTGCACTTCTCCGCCTTGCCGGTGCGGTGGTTGAAGTAGACCTTCTTGTACGGGCATCCGGTGACGCACTTGCGCCAGCCGCGGCAGGCGTCCTGGTCCACCAGGACGATGCCGTCCTCCTCGCGCTTGTAGATCGCACCGGAGGGGCAGGAGGCGGCGCACGCGGGGTTCAGGCAGTGCTCGCAGATGCGCGGCAGGTAGAACATGAAGGTCTGCTCGAACTCGAGCTTGACCTTGTCCGAGACCTTCGCCAGCACCGGGTCACCGGGCACGATCTCGGTGGAGCCGGCCAGGTTGTCGTCCCAGTTGGCGCTCCAGCTGATGTTCATGTCCTTGCCGGACAGCAGCGACTTCGGTCGGGCGACCGGGGTGTGCTGCTGGGCGGGGGCGGTGGTGAGGGACTCGTAGTCGTAGGTCCACGGCTCGTAGTAGTCGCTCATCGAGGGCATCTTCGGGCTGGCGAAGATCGTCGCGAGGTTCTTCAGGCGGCCGCCGGCCTTGAGCTTGAGCCGACCCCGCTTGGTGAGGGTCCAGCCGCCCTGCCAGGTGTCCTGGTCCTGGTAGGTACGGGGGTAGCCCTGACCCGGGCGGGTCTCCACGTTGTTGAACCAGACGTACTCGGTGCCGGACCGGTTCGTCCATGCCTGCTTGCAGGTGACCGAACAGGTGTGGCAGCCGATGCACTTGTCCAGGTTCATCACCATCGCCATCTGTGCCATGACGCGCATCAGTACTGCACCTCCTGGGAACGACGGCGGATCAGCGTGACCTCGTCGCGCTGGTTGCCGGTGGGGCCGATGTAGTTGAACGCGTAGGACAGCTGCGCGTATCCGCCCACGAGGTGCGTGGGTTTCATCATGATCCGGGTGAGCGAGTTGTGGATGCCGCCGCGTTTGCCGGATTTCTCCGACAGTGGCACGTCGATGAGCCGGTCCTGCGCATGGTGCATGTACACGGTGCCCTCCGGCATCCGGTGGGAGACGATCGCTCGGGCCACGACCACGCCGTTGCGGTTCACGCACTCGATCCAGTCGTTGTCCGCGACGCCGATCTTGGCCGCGTCGAGGTTGGACATCCAGACCGCCGGGCCGCCGCGGGACAGGCTCAGCATGAGCAGGTTGTCCTGGTACTCGGAGTGGATCGACCACTTGTTGTGCGGAGTGAGATACCTGACCGCGATCGTGGTGCCCGCGCCGCCCTCACCGCTGGCGCCGACGGGCGTCTCCCCGAACAGCATCGCCATGTTCAGCGGCGGTCGGTAGATCGGCATGTTCTCCCCGATCTCGGTCATCCAGTCATGGTCGAGATAGAACGACTGCCGGCCGCTGAGCGTGTGCCAGGGCTTGAGCCGCTCGACGTTGATCGTGAACGCCGAGTACCGGCGGCCGCCGCTCTCCGAACCGGACCACTCCGGCGAGGTGATCACGGGGGTGGGGGCCGCCTGGGTGTCCGCGAACCGGATCCGCTTGCCCTCGTGCTCGGCAGCCAGGTCGGCCATCGGCTGGCCGGTGCGCTGCTCCAGGGTGCGGAAGCCGGCGGTGGCCAGGTGCCCGTTCGTGGTCCCGGACAGGGACAGGATGAACTCGCAGACCTGGCGGTCCTGCTCGAGGGCTGGCCGGCCCTGCGCCACGCCGCCCAGCGCCTCGCCGTTCAGGTCCCGCAGGAGGTCCACCTCGTGGGCCAGGTCGAACGTGATCCCCTTCGTGGTGGCACCGAGTTCGGCCAGGAGCGGTCCGGCCGAGCGCATCTTGTCCGCGATCGCGGTGTAGTCCCGTTCGACGACGACGAGCTTCGGCATGGTCTTGCCGGGGATCGGTTCGCACTCCCCGAACTTCCAGTCCTTGACGATGCCCGACGGCGTCGCGAGCGCGTCCGGGGTGTCGTGCGTGAGCGGGACGGCCACGAGGTCCTTGCGGGTGCCGAGGTGCGCGCGGGCCTGCTTGGAGAACTCCGCGGCGATGTTGTGGAACGCCTCGAAGTCGGTGCGGGCCTGCCACGGTGGGGCGATCGCGGGGTTGAACGAGTTCACGTACGGGTGCATGTCCGTGCTGGAGAGGTCGTACTTCTCGTACCAGGTGGCGGCCGGCAGCACGATGTCGGAGAAGATCGTGGTGGAGGTCATCCGGAAGTCGAGGGTGAACAGCAGGTCGAGCTTGCCGGCGGGTGCCTCGTCGCGCCAGCGCACGTCCCGTGGGCGCTTGTCCGGTGGCGTCTCGGTTGCGTTGACGGAGTGGTCGGTGCCGAGCAGGTGCCGCAGGAAGTACTCGTCGCCCTTGGCCGAGCTGCCGAGCAGGTTCGAGCGCCAGATGCCCAGCACCCGGGGAAAGTTCTCGGGTGCGTCCGGGTCCTCCGCGGCGAACCGGAGCTCCCCGCTCTTGAGCTGGGCCGGGACGTAGGTGCCGACGTCCTGCCCGGCAGCCTCGGCGTCGTCGACGACCTGCAGCGAGCTGCGGTCGAAGGTGGGGTAGGACGGGGACCAGCCGAGCCGGGCGGACTGGGCGAGGATGTCCGCCGTCGCCATGCCGGCCCAGCGGCCGCCCGGGCGGCCGGACAGTTCGTCGGCGGTGAAGGCGTCGTAGCGGAACTGGTCGGTGTGCAGGAACCAGTACGCCGTCTGGATCATGTGCCGCGGCGGCCGGGACCAGTCCAGGGCGTTCGCGTACTGGTTGAACCCGGTCAGCGGACGCACCTTCTCCTGGCCCACGTAGTGGGCCCAGCCGCCGCCGTTGCGACCCTGGGACCCAGTGATCGTGGTGAGGGTGAGGAAGGCCCGGTAGATGGCGTCGGAGTGGAACCAGTGGTTCGTCCCGGCGCCCATCAGGATCATCGAGCGGCCCTTGGACTCCTCCGCGTTCGCGGCGAACTCCCGGCCGATCTTCGCGGCCTTCTTCGCGGGCACGCCGGTGATGGCCTCCTGCCACGCGGGCGTACACGGTGAAGTGGCGTCGTCGTAGCCGGTGGGCCATTGGCCGGGTAGGCCGTCGCGGCCGACTCCGTACTGGGCGAGCAGGAGGTCGAAGACCGTGGTGACCAGGTGTGCGCCGACCCGGCGCACCGGGACCCCACGCACGATCGCAGCGGCGGCGCCGTCGGGGGTGTCGAAGCGGGGCAGCGTGACCGGCACGGCGTCCGGGACCGCGCCTGGCCCGGCTGCCGCGCCCGTGGAAGCCGCGTCGGCGACGCTCAGCGAGGGGGTGACGCCCTCCAGGTCGAGGTTCCACTTGCCGGCGCCCGCCTCCCCGAAGCGGAAGCCGAGGGACCCGTTCGGGATCACCGGGGCGCCGGTGGACTCCTCCAGGACCACGGTCTTGAACTCGTCGTGCTCACCCCGGCCGAGCGTGCTCGGCGGTAGATCCGCGGCGGTGAGGAACTTCCCGGGAACGTAACCCTCGCCGTCGGGCTCGAGCCGGATCAGGAACGGGAGGTCGGTGTACGTGCGTGCGTAGTCGACGAAGTACGGTGTGTGCCGGTCGACGAAGAACTCCTTGAGCACCACGTGGCCCATCGCCATCGCCAGGGCGCCGTCCGTGCCCGGCACCGGGGCGAGCCACTCGTCGGCGAACTTGACGTTGTCCGCGTAGTCGGGGGCGACGGCGATGACCTTCTGGCCCCGGTAGCGGGCCTCGACCATCCAGTGTGCGTCCGGGGTACGGGTCACCGGGACGTTCGAGCCCCACATGATGAGGTAGCCGGCGTCCCACCAGTCGCCGGACTCCGGCACGTCGGTCTGGTCCCCGAACACCTGCGGCGAGGCCACCGGGAGGTCGGCGTACCAGTCGTAGAAGGACAGCATCGCGCCGCCGATGAGGGAGTAGAACCGGGACCCGACGCCGTGGGAGACCATCGACATCGCCGGAATCGGGGAGAACCCGGCGATCCGGTCCGGACCGTGGTCGGCGATGGTTGCCACGTGCGCGGCGGAGATCATCTCGACCGCCTCGCCCCAGCCGGCTCGGACCAGGCCGCCCTTGCCACGTGCGGCCTTGTACCGCTTGGACCGCTCCGGGTCGCCGGTGATGTCCCGCCAGGCGAGGACCGGGTCACCGAGGCGGGCCTTCGCCTCCCGGTACATCTCGAGCAGGACGCCGCGCACGTACGGGTAGCGGACCCGGGTGGGGGAGTAGGTGTACCAGGAGAACGCGGCGCCGCGCGGGCAGCCCCGCGGCTCGTAGTCGGGGCGGTCCGGGCCGGCGCTGGGATAGTCGGTCTGCTGCGCCTCCCAGGTGATGATGCCGTCCTTGACGTACACCTTCCAGGAGCAGGATCCGGTGCAGTTGACCCCGTGCGTGGACCGGACCACCTTGTCGTGCGACCAGCGGTCGCGGTAGAAGGTGTCCGCGTCCCGCCCGCCCTTCTGGTGCAACGTGCGCAGGTCTGCGGAGACCTCCTTGGGCTTGAAGAACCGCCGGGCCTTGAGCAGGCCCTCCACGATCCCGGAGTCCAGCCCGGGTGGTGGCGTCTGCTGTGTGGTCATGACGGGTTCCCTCCGGTGGCTGCTGCTGGGTCTGCGGCGTCGGTGGCGGCCGCGGCTTCGCCGCGGCGCAGGGCGGCCTTGCGGACCGGACCCCAGGTGAAGGCGGCCATGCCGAAGGCGACGAGGGCGAGCAGGATGTACCCGACCGTGTAGCTGCCGAGTGCGTCATAGGTGGCGCCCATCACGAGTGGCGGCACGAACCCACCGAGGCCGCCGGCCGCGCCGACCACGCCGGTGACGGACCCGACCTTGTTCGGCGGAGCGACCTGCCCGACGAGTGCGAACGTGGCGCCGGACGCGGCGCCGAGGGTGGCGGCCATGCCGAGGAACGCGGCCGTCGGGATCGGCACCAGCGGCAGGCCGATCGCGTCGATGGCCGCGAACACCCCGGTGGCCGCGAAGCTCACGAGCAGCACCTTGATCGCGCCGATCCGGTCCGACAGCGCGCCGCCGATCGGCCGGGCGACCACGGCCAGGATGACGAACACGGCCGTGCGGAACGAGGCATCGGTCCCGGTGAGCCCGTAGGCGTTCACCAGGTAGGTGGGTAGGTACACGCTGAAGGCGACGAACCCACCGAAACCGAGTGCGTACAGGGCCGCCAGCTGCCAGGTGACAGCGAGCTTCATCGTCGAAGCCGTGTTGGCGACGAACGAGCCCGCGGGCTTGGGCCGGTCCGGGGACTCCCGGAGCATCAGGTAGCTCACCACGGAGTACCCGGCCAGGATCGCGCTGACCAGCACGAACGGCGCCTGCCTGCCGAAGGAGTCGGCGAGCGGCACTGTCGTGAACGCCGAGACCGCGGTGCCGGCGGTGCCCATCCCGAAGATCCCCAGCGCGGCGCCGCGCTTGCTGACCCGGTACCAGGAGGACACGAACGGTACCCCGATCGCGAACGAGGTGCCGCCGAGCCCGAGGAAGAACCCGCCGAGCAGCATCATCGGGAACGAGTCCGCCACGAAGGCGATGAACAACACCGGGATGATGGTCAGCACGCTCACGAGCGGGAACATGAGCTTGGCGCCGAACCGGTCGGTCAGCGCCCCGATCGGGATCCGGCCGAGCGATCCGACGAGCACCGGAGTCGCCACCAGCGCCGACTGCTGGAAGCCCGTGAGGTCGAGCCGTGCTCCGTAGTCACCCCCGAGCGGGGAGATCAGCGACCACGCCCAGAAGTTGACGCCGAATCCGATCGTGGCCAGGACCAGCATCATGGTCGCCCTCGACCGCTGGCCCCGTTCCAGGGGCGTCATGGCCCCGCCTGCTGTGTTCGATCCGGACATCGTCTCCGCCGTTCTGACGCCGTGCGATCAACCTCCCGAAGAACCTAGCAAGGGCCGCAAGGGGGCGCCCGTGATAAATCACGGACGCCCCCGTGCGGATGGTGTCAGGGGAGCCGGTCCGCGAGCTGGGCCTCGTACAGCGACTCCGGGATCAGGCCGGCGCTGTCGGTGCCCTCGATCCAGCCCTCGGGGTGTGGGTACGGGCCGTCACCGGTGACGATGCCGAAGCACCCGATCGCGTAGTTCTGGCCGGTGGGTGGGCGCTGGACGACCAGCTGGGAGCCGGCCGTGTCCGTGTTCCAGGCCACCGAGTGCACCGCGGACCAGCCGTGCCCGGTGCCCCAGTCGCCCCGGTTGTAGAGGCCGATGGTGCGCTCGCTGTTCGGGTCGATCTCGGTGTGGTTGTCGAACAGCAGACCTTGGCTCCACTGCCGGTGTCCCTCGCTCGAGGTGTGCGAGCCGGTCGCGGTGGTCCGGTGGAACACCACTCCGGAGACCGAGCTGGTCCCGTTCGAGACGAATGCGTGCCGGGACTCGCTGGCGTGGCAGTCGGTGAACAGCACCTGCTGCGAGTTGCGCTCCACGTTGAAGTTGTAGCGCATGCTCCCCGTGATCTCGGAGACCGGGTCCAGCGCGTGGCAGGAGACGACCGTGGCCCGGGTGGTGGTGCCGGTGACGATGCCGGACTGGCTGAAGTGCAGCACGGTGCACCTGCGTACCCAGGCGTCCTCGGCCTGGCGGATCCGGATGGCGTGCTTGGCGTGGGACCCGGCCGCCGTGGTCGGGCCGTCGTAGGCGACGTCCACCCGCAGGTCCTCGATGCCGACCTCGGTGACGCGACGCGCCTGGTCCCAGACGTAGACGTAACTCTGGGACAAGGACCGGTCGAGGGTGGTGAACAGCGGCACGTCGACGCTCACCCGGTTGCCTGCGATGGCGGTGATGTACCGGTTGTAGACGATCGGGAGCTGTCCCGGCGTCCACGGTGCGTCGGTTCCGGTGCCGCCGCCGTCGACGGAGTCGATCCACTCCTGCGTACACGGGTGGGTGATGATGATGTTGTCGCCGACATTCAGGGCGGAGGCGTCCGCCACCGTGAAGGCGTCGTCGGCCACCCGCACGAGGTCGCTGACGAGATCGGTGCGGGTGCCGGGCACCTCGCCGTCCCAGTTGCCGTTGTCGCCGATGACGATGGCGCTGCGCTCCGGGTCCCCACCCTGTGGCCTGATGATCGTGTTCGTCGCAGGATCCGCCCCGTCGCCGACACCCCGGATCACGACGCCGCTATAGGGCTGGTCGATGGTGCGGCTCACCGGATACATGCCGGCCTGGAGCAGGAGGGCACCGCGGAAGCCGTCCTCGCCGACGGGCAGGGCACCGACCACCGCGATGGCGGCCTCGATGTGGTCGTGGTTGTCCGCGCCACCGGGCAACGGGGCGACCGAATGGACCACTGGGACGTCGGGAATCTCCCGGCCGCCGCGGTGATAGCCGGAATGCCCGAAGTCCGGCAGCCGGTGCCCGTCACGGCGGGGGTAGACGAGGCCGCCCCGCCCGTTGACGCGGACCAGGACGGAGTTCCAGGTTCCGGCGGGGGAGCGCCGCGAGCGTGCGGTTGATGCGGCCGGCCCGGTCCCGGCATACGCGGCGGTCGCTGTCGATGCGCCCACCGCACCCATCGTGGCTGCGCCCAGTAGGAATCCTCGACGTGAGATCTGCACAACTTCCTCCTTGAAGCTCGGTGAACCCGAATGATGGTGTGCCGGCATGGGGCTTCCACCACCGATTGCCACAAGTTGTCGCGCAACTGGGTATGCGCTTTCCGAGGCGGCGGGAGCCGAGGATGCGATCAGCGCGCGCGCGTTGACCCGCGGACCACCAGCGAGACCGGGACCACGATGTGCTCGGCTGGTCCCGGGTCCCCTGCGATGCGCCGAGCGAGCAGCCGCATGGCCGTGTGGGCCACGCCGCGATGGTCGGGGTCCACCGACGTCAAGCCTGGACTGAGGTAGTCCGACGTGGCGATGTTGTCGAAACCCGCGACCTGGATGTCCTGGGGGATACGGCAGCCATGCCCGGTCAGGGCCGACATGGCACCGAGGGCCACCACGTCGGTGACGGCGAAGACGGCGTCGAACCGGACACCGTCTCGCAGGAGCCTGCGAACCGCCTCGCGGGCGTCGTGCATCGAGAAATCCGGCAGCGGCACGATGAGGCGGGGATCCGCAACGATCCCGGCGTCCGAGTGCGCGGCCTCCCAACCGGCCCGGCGTGACGAGGCGATCCCCAGGTCGGGCGCGGTGGAGCCGCCGAGCACCACGATGTTGCGCGCCCCGCCGTCGATCATGTGCGCGGTGGCCAGCCGGGCACCGTCCTCGTTGGCGAGCATGACGTGGTCGACCGTCGCGGGCATCTCCCGCTCGCTTAGCACGACGAGCGGCACGCGCGACTGGGCCCGCGCGATGTCCTCGCGGTCGAGACCGACCGTCGACAGCAGGACACCATCGAACATCTGCAGACGCGTCAGGGAGATGGCTTCCCGCTCGTTCTCGGTGCGTGCTGCGGTCCGTTCCAGCACGAGATGGCGTCGACCGGCCTCCACCTCGACCGCGATCTCGTCCGCGAGGCCACTGAAGTAGTCGTGGAAACTGGGCGCGATGAACGCGATCGTGTCGGTCCGTCCGATACGAAGGTGACGGGCGCGCAGGTTGACCTCGTACCCCAGTTCCTCCGCGACCGCGAGGATCCTCGCCCGCGTTTGCTCGGCGACCCGTCCGCGGTTGCGCAACGCGTTCGAGACCGTTGCGACCGTGACGCCGGTGCGCTCGGCGATGTCGTTCAAGGTGACCACGGTTCATGCTCCCAGATACGTGATTCCACGGTCTCCGCCACCCCCCTGCAACCGGCGCCAGGACACGTCCTGACAGTTAACACCGTCCGCCCGAAAGTTTCGGAGCGAGGACTCCTGAGCGGGGCAATGGCCTCCGAGGTGAATAGATCTGCTTAATCGTTAGTGCACGTTCTCCCGTGGTCTCTTGACGTCGCCTCACGGGCGGTTCTACTCTCTGGAAAGTATCGGGTAGGAGATCGCAAGTTGCGTCGCTCACTCGGACCGAGGGCCCGCCGCCGAGGGCGGTCCTCGGTGGTTCCAAGCCCTTATCGGAACCCGATCGGCAGGCTCATGACCGGTCCGGCTCACGTAGCCCGGACCACGACTCGATGGAGAGATGGACATGGCAGCAACGGCAACAACATTGCGGCGACGGCGTCCAGGTGCGCTCGTCGCCGCGGCACTCGCCGCCACGCTCGGGCTCGTCGCCTGTAGCAGCGGGGACTCCGGCGAGCCCGACGCCGACGGCGCGGCCGAACTCGAATGCTCGACCGAGAGTGTCGCGAACGAACAGTGGCGGGCTGCCGAGCCCGTGACCTTCTCGATGCTCTGGACGGACTGGCCGGAGACGCCGGTCACCGAGCAGTGGCAGCTGTTCGATGAGATCGAGCGACGGACGAACGTGACCCTCGAGCTCACGAACATCCCGTTCAGCGACGCGGTGGAGAAGCGCAGCCTGCTGATCAGCGCGGGCGACGCGCCCCAGATCATCCCGCTCATCTACACGGGGGACGAGCGGCAGTTCGCGGCATCGGGTGCCGTGGTCCCACTCAGTGACTACGTCGACTACATGCCCAACTTCAGTCATTACGTCGAGGAGTGGGAACTGGGGGAGATGCTTGACAACCTCCGACAGGATGACGGCAGGTACTACATGACGCCGGGTCTGCAGGAGGTGTCGGTGCCGGTGTTCAGCCTGATCATCCGCAAGGACATCTTCGACGAGGTCGGGGCGCCCGTACCGGAGACGTGGGAGGACCTCCAGGCCGGACTCGAGCTGATCAAGGAGCAGTATCCGGACAGCCTCCCGCTGGCTGACGGCTTCGAAGGTGCGTCGATGCTGAACTACGCGAGCCACGCCTTCGGGACGGTCGCCGGCTGGGGATTCGGCAATGGGATGTGGTTCGACGAGGATGCCGGGGAGTTCGTGTACGCCCCGACAACCGACGGCTACCGCAGCATGGTCGAGTACTTCCGCGGGCTGGCCGCCGATGGGCTGCTGGACACCGAATCGTTCACCGAGGCCAACGATGGCATGGGGACCGTGACCGAGAAGTTCGCCAATGAGACCGTGTTCGCAGCCTCCGGCGCATCCGGCACGGTGCAGGAGTTCGCCACTGCCCTCGACGCGGCGGGCGTGACGGACTACGAACTGGTGCAGATCGCGCCGCCCGGCGGTGAAGCGGGCCAGGTCGTGGAGCCACGCAACTTCTGGAACGGTTTCATGCTGACCGCCGACGCGGTGGAGGACCCGAACTTCTGCGACATGCTGCACTTCGTGGACTGGCTCTACTACAACCCTGAGGCCCGCGAGATGCTGCAGTGGGGGATCGAGGACGAGACCTACACGACGGCTGACGACGGCACGATCTCCCTGATGCCGGACTACACCCTGGGAGCGTACAACCTCAACCCCGAGGGCACGATCGACATCCAGACCGACCTCGGCTTCGCGAGCAACGTCCTCGCCGGGTCGACGGAGTCCAGGACGCTCAAGGAGTCCTACAACCAGCCACAGTTCGTCGAGTACATCGACACGGTCCTGTCCACCCGGACCCCCCGTGATCCGTTCCCACGGGCACCCCTGACGGAGGCCGAGCTCGAGCAGGCGTCGCTGCTCGGGACACCGCTGCAGGACAGCGTGGACACCGCGACGCTCGAGTTCATCCTCGGTCGCCGGGACATGAGCGAGTGGGACTCGTTCCTCACCGAGATCGAGTCACAGGGTCTGTCGACCTATGTCGACCTGGTCAACGGCGCCCGGGAACGGGCCGCGGACCAGGACTGAACCGGTGACTCAGCCCTTGGCGGGCCGGCGGCGTACCCGCCGGCCCGCGGGGGTCGACCCGCTCACGAAGGAGTGACCCTTGAGCGCAGCATCCGTACCGAGCCGCACCCGTACCGCCGAGCCCGCGGTGATCCCGGGACCGAACGCACCGGCCCGCTCCTCCCACACCGGCGGCCGCGCCTCGTCCGACCGGCGCGGCCGGCGACCGCCGTCACCGAAGGTCCCGTGGCGCAAGGCGCTACGGCGTGACTGGGCGTTGTACGTCATGGCACTCGTGCCCGTCGCCTTCCTCCTGCTGTTCCGTTACGTCCCGATGCTGGGCAACGTCATCGCGTTCCGACGCTTCCGGCCCGGCGGCAGCATCTTCGGAGACGAGTGGGTGGGCCTTCGCTACGTCGAGATGTTCGTCAGCGACCCCAACTTCTGGATGGTCTTCCGGAATACGGCGATATTGGGCTTCTTGACCCTGCTCGTGTGTTTCCCGCTGCCGATCGTGCTGGCCCTGATGCTCAACGAGGTGCGCACCCGAGCGTTCAAGCGCACCGTCCAGTCGATCTCCTACCTGCCGCACTTCCTGTCGGTGGTGATCGTGGTGGGGATGGCGATGCAGTTGCTGTCGCTGCAGGGCACGGTGAATCAGGTCATCGAGTCGTTCGGCGGTGAGGCGGTCGCGTTCCTGCAGCGTGCGGAGTGGTTCCGGACCGTGTATGTCGGGTCCGAGGTCTGGCAGACGCTCGGCTGGGGAACGATCCTCTATCTCGCCGCGCTCACCACGGTGGACGCCTCTCTCTACGAGGCGGCGCGGATCGATGGCGCGAACCGGTGGCGCCAGACCTGGCACGTGACGCTTCCGGGCATCAGGCCGACCATGGTCACGCTGCTGATCCTGAACATCGGACTGTTCCTCAACGTCGGGTTCGAGAAGGTGCTGCTGCTCTACAACCCGCTGACCTACTCCACTGCGGACGTGATCTCGACGTACCTCTACCGAGTCGGGCTGGTGGCCAACAACTTCAGTTACGCGACGGCGATCGGACTGTTCCAGGCAGTCATCGGTCTGGCGATGATTCTCGCCGCGAACCTCGTCTCGCGCCGAGCGGTAGGAGCAAGCCTGTGGTGACTCAGAGTGCCCTGACCAAGACCACCCTTGGGACACGTTCGGGGCGGCCCGTCGGCCCGCGTGACACTCGGGGATACCGGGTGTTCACGTGGGTCAACGGCACCCTGCTGGTGCTGTTGTGCGCGGCGATGCTCTATCCGTTCGTCACCGTGCTCGCACAGTCGTTCAGTAGCGCGGGCGCGGTGAAGGCAGGACTGGTGAACCTCTGGCCTGTCGGCTTCAACCTCGACACCTACGGCGCGGTCATACAGAACAGCCACTTCTGGAGCTCGTATCGCAACACCGTCGTCTACACCCTGGTCGGGACGGCGATCGCGATGGCTCTGACGACTCCGTACGCATACGTGCTCGCCAAGCAGCACCTGCGTGGCCGCACGGTACTCATCGGAATCGCCGTCGCGACGATGTTCTTCAACGGGGGACTGATCCCGAACTACGTGTTGATCTCCACGCTCGGCATGACCAACACGATGTGGGCCCTGGTGCTCCCCGGAGCGATCTCGGTCTTCAACCTGCTGGTGATGAAGTCCTTCTTCGAGAACCTGCCCCGCGAGCTGGAGGAGGCGGCCCAGATCGACGGGCTGGGCTGGTTCGGCATCTTCGGACGCATCGTCCTACCGCTGTCGAAAGCCGTGGTCGCCACCATGGTGCTCTTCTACTCGGTGGCGATCTGGAACGACTGGTTCCCGGCCTTCCTCTATCTCGACAAGCAGGAACTGTTCCCCGTCACGCTCTTCCTGCGGAACCTGATCGCCGGTGCCTCGTCGGCGGCGTCGGAGGGTGCGGCAGCCGCAGGATCGACGACCGAGGCCATCTCCGCGAACATCCAGGCCGTCACCATGGTGCTGACCCTTGTCCCGATCCTGTGCGTCTACCCGTTCGTCCAGCGCTACTTCGTCTCCGGGGTCATGCTCGGCTCCGTCAAGGGCTAGCGCCTCCCCGGTACGTCATCCGTCCTACTCCCTGGAGGCCCCATGTCCCTCGACCACAGACGCGTGACCTCCACGGTCCAGGTCACCGACCGGGCCGGCGCGCCCCTGGACCATCGCGAGGTCACCGTGCGTCAGCTGCGGCACGCGTTCGAGTTCGGCTGCGCCGGCTTCGACATCGCACAGCAGTCGGATGAGTACCGCGCCAGGTGGCTCGATGTCTTCGACACCGCGACGCTCCCGTTCTACTGGGGCCGGTACGAGCCGGTGCGTGGTCGGACCGGACGTGACGAGCTCCTGCGTGACGCGCGCTGGTTCGCCGATCATGGGGTTCGTCTCAAGGGGCATCCGCTCGTGTGGCACACCGTGAAGGCGGCGTGGCTCGACGCGCTTCCGCTCGACGAGGCGGAGCAGCTGCTGCGTCGCCGGATCCGCAGGGAGGTCGCGGACTTCGCGGGCCTGATCGATGCCTGGGACGCCATCAACGAGGTGGTCATCATGCCCAGGTTCACGAACGAGCCCGACGGCGTCCCCAACGCGATCACCCGGCTGTGCGCTCGACTTGGCCGGGTGGAGATGGTGCGTCTTGCCGTCACCGAGGCCGGTGGCCACGCTGAGGGGCCACCACGCCTGATCCTCAATGACTTCGATCTCGGCCCGGAGTACGAGGAACTCATCGAGGGCGTTCTCGAGGCGGGCATCCCGATCGCCGCGATCGGGTTGCAGTCCCACATGCACAAGGGCTTTCGAGGTGAGGAAGCGCTCGATTCGGTGTGTGAACGGTTCGCGCGGTTCGGCCTGCCGTTGCACTGGACGGAGACCACACTCGTCTCCGGTGACCCGATGCCCGGGCACATCGAGGACCTCAATGACTTCGTCGTCGATGCCTGGCCGAGCACGTCCGAGGGTGAGGCCCGTCAGGCCGAGGAGATCGTGCGGCACTACCGGACCCTGGTGGCGCATCCGGCCGTGGCGTCGATCACGTACTGGGGGCTCGGCGATGCCGGCGCGTGGCTCAACGCCCCCGCCGGACTGCTTCGAGCGGACGAGTCGGCCAAACCCGCGTACCGCGCGCTCAGGGACCTGGTCCGCGGACAGTGGTGGCTTCCGGAGACGACGATGGGTACCGATGCGGATGGGCGCATCGCGGTCGCGGGTTTCGCCGGAACCTACGAGGTGGCCTCCGGCCGGGCGGCTGGAGAGTTCCCGTTGAGCGGCACCGACTCCCACGTGACCGTCGCCTTGGACTGACCCGGCCCGCCGTCGGGGGCCGGCGCGTCGAGCAGGCCGGGCCCCTTGCGCCGCTTGGTCGGCACGCCCGGGCCTCACCGGCCACCATGGCAGCAGGCCCGTCCGGATCACTCCGAACGGGCCTGCTGACCTGCGACTTCTCTTGTGGGCGATACTGGGATCGAACCAGTGACCTCTTCCGTGTCAGGGAAGCGCGCTACCGCTGCGCCAATCGCCCGGGCTGCGAGGTGGGTACGGGATTCGAACCCGTGTATACGGCTTTGCAGGCCGCTGCCTCGCCTCTCGGCCAACCCACCGGTGGTACTTTCATGGGACCCACCGGAGTGGTGCCTCCGAGCGGACGACGGGACTCGAACCCGCGACCCTCACCTTGGCAAGGTGATGCTCTACCAACTGAGCCACGTCCGCATGCTCGCTTCTCCCACCCGAAAGTGGTTTCTGCGTGCGTCGGAGACTCTAACCCAGTCCCGGGCCGAACGTCCAACCGGTCCCACCTGGGTAGCGTGTGACCGTGACCACAACGCCTCCGGGGCCTCATCGAGCACGGGCCTGGTTCCGTGGCGTCCGCGCCCGAGAGGTGATCGACTACGCCGACCTGGCCCGCGAGCCCGAGGCCCTGGACGACGGTGGTTGGTGGGTGGTGGTGGCCGAGTTCGACGGGCCGCTGCATGCGTGGCGGTTCGCCGAGGTGCACCACACCGGCGCCGCGGACGCCGTGGTGCGCGACGCGCAGCCGTGGCACGGTCCGGCGCCGGAGCAGTGGCGCAGCACCATGTCGCGCGAGGAGTACATCTCGGCCGTCGAGGCGGTCCGGGCCGCCGTTGTCGAGGGCGAGGTCTACCAGGCGAACATCTGCCGGGTGCTGTCAGCGCCCCTGGCCGGGCCGTCGCAGGCCGCACTGCCCGACGGCGGTGGCTGGCGTCCCGACGCGGCCGCCCTCGCGGTGCGGCTCGCCACGGGCAACCCCGCGCCGTACGCGGCGCTCGTCGACGTGCCGGCCGGTCCGGACTGGCCGGGGAGCTGGGTGGTGAGCGCGTCCCCGGAACTCTCGGTGCGCGTGCGCGATGGGTATGTCATGTCCGGGCCGATCAAGGGCACCGCGGTCACCGCCGACGGGCTCGGCGCGAAGGACCGCGCGGAGAACGTGATGATCACCGACCTGGTCCGCAACGACCTCGCGCGCGTGTGTCTGCCCGGCACGGTGGAGGTCACCGATCTGCTCGCCACCGAGGAACACCCGGGCCTGGTGCACCTGGTCTCCAGGGTCCGGGGCAAGCTGGCCCCAGGGCCCGGCGGCGGGGTGGACTGGGCGGCCTTGCTCGGGGCGACGCACCCGCCCGGTTCGGTCTCCGGTGCGCCCAAGTCCTCGGCGCTGCGCCTGATCGGTGAGCTCGAGCCGACGGCTCGGGGGCCGTACTGCGGCCAGATCGGCTGGCTGGACGCGGACGCAGGCGAGGCCCGGCTCGCGGTCGGGATCCGGACGTTCTGGTGGGCTGAGGCCGTGCTCAGGTTCGGCACCGGCGCCGGGATCACCTGGGGCAGCGATGCCGCGGCCGAGTGGGAAGAGACCGAACTCAAGGCCCGCCGGCTCGTCGGACTGGCATCCACGTCGCGGTAGATGCGGGTCGCGGCCGTCAGCCCACCTTCTCGAAGACGGCGACCTGGCTCGCGCTGGTGGACGTGAACGGAGCTCGATCCCAACCGGCCCAGCGGTCGCGTAGACGCAGGCCGGCAAGCCTGGCCATGAGGACCAGTTCCGAAGGCCAGACGTAGCGGTACGGCGCCGCGTGCTTGACCAAGCGTCCCGCCATCTCCATCCAGTGATGGGACCAGGCCACCTGCCCGACCAGATCGTCGTAGGTCTCGATGCCCACATGGTCGCGGTCGAGTGTGAACACCCGGCCCGGCGCGCCCGGCGGAACAGCCGCGGGCTGGGGAACGACCACCTCCACCACGAAGCACCCGTCGGGACCGAGGTGCGCCGCCGCGTTGGCGAAGACCGCCACCTGGTCCTCCTGGGTCGTGACGTTCATGATGGCGTTCGCAACCAGGTACACGAGCGTGAAACTGCCCGCGACCCGGGTGGTCGTCATGTCACCGATGCTGACCCGCACCGCCTCTGCGCCCGGTTTGGCGCGCAGCCGTCCGGCGATGTCCTCGGACAGTTCGATCCCCTCCACGGGGATTCCGCGTGCGCTCCGCGGGAGCGCCACCCGGCCGGTTCCGACCGCGAACTCGAGCGCCCTGCCATCGGCTGCCAGGTCAACGAGAGCATCCGCGATCGGGTCAACCACGGTCGGGTCGGCTTCGCCCGCGTAGACGGCGTCGTAGATCTCGGCGAGTTCCCTCGGCCAGGCCACGTAGCCCATGCCAGCAAGTCTCGCGCGACCTGGACGTGAGCACCATGGTTTACCACGACCGGCATCCCCGACGGGCGTGGCGTTTGGCCCTCCCGGGCGCTGCTAGTATCGTTCCTCGTCAGCCGCACCGCTCGAAGAGCGTGTGGCATGGGCGATTGGCTCAGTGGTAGAGCGCCTCGTTCACACCGAGGAGGTCACTGGTTCGAACCCAGTATCGCCCACATCCGAGGCCCTGATCTGCGAGAACGCAGGTCAGGGCCTTCTTCGTACCGTCCGGCGGAACGGCCCCGGCGGTCCGCGGTTGCTCGCTAACCTGAGCGCGAGACCGGCGAGGTGGCCGGCCCGACGTGGAAGGCCACACGATGACGATCTTCGAGGGCATCAGCGCTGAGTCCGTCCAGACGCCCCGGCTGCGCGCCAACGTGTTGCGGCGGCCCGCGACGTCGGCCACGCGCCGCACGGTGGTGTTCGTCCACGGCAACGTGTCCTCGTCCCTGTTCTGGCAGCCCCTGATGTTGGCCCTGCCCGCGGATCTGGATGCCTACGCGATCGACCTGCGCGGGTTCGGCGACTCCGAGACGTTGCCCGTCGACGCCACGCGCGGCCTGCGGGACTTCAGCGACGACGTCCACGGCGTGATCGAGGCGCTCGGCCTCGGCGACGGGGTGGACCTGGTCGGGTGGAGCATGGGTGCCGGGGTGGTGCTGCAGTACGCCCTCGACCACCCGGTGCGCACGCTCACCCTGCAGGCTCCGGTCTCGCCCTTCGGCTTCGGCGGCACCCGGGGCACGGGCGGCGAGCGCATCACACCCGACGACGCCGGTGTCGGCGCCGGTGGCGCGAATCCCGACTTCGTGGCCCGCCTCGAGGCCGGAGACACCAGCGATGAGGCGCCGACCTCGCCGCGCTCGGTGTATCGCTCGTCCTACGTGGCCGCCGGCTTCGTGTCCGAGCACGAGGACGTCTGGGTCACCTCGATGCTCACCACGAGGACCGGACCGGACAATTATCCGGGGGAATCGGTCGCCTCGCAGAACTGGCCGGGGTTCGCCGCCGGCACCCGCGGCGTGCTGAACACGATGGCCCCGAAGTACTTCGACGCGTCCGGTATCGTCGACCTCGGGACCAAGCCGCCGATCCTGTGGGTGCACGGCAGCGCGGACGCGATCGTGGGCGACGCGTCGTTCTTCGACATCAACCAGCTCGGTGCGGCGGGCGTGATCCCCGGCTGGCCGGGCGCGGACGTGGCCCCGCCCAGCCCGATGGTCGCCCAGACCCGCGCCGTGCTGGACGCCTACACGGCGGCGGGCGGCGCCTACCGCGAGGTGCTGTTCGAGGGCGCCGGGCACTCGCCGCACCTCGAGCGCCAGGCCGAGTTCCTCAAGGCCCTGTCCGAGCACCTCGCGTGAGCCAGGACAGCGCGCCGCCCGGGTGTCAGTACCCCGGCGGCGTAATCTGAGCGTCTGCGGACGCCGCCGGCGAGGAGCACCCATGGGCATCGACGACATCATCAGCAAGGCCAGGGCCGAGGCCGGCCCGGCGGGCATCGAGGCTCTCTCGGGGCAGATCGCCGAGCAGATCAAGGACCACACGCCCGAGGAGATCGACGAGATCACCGGCCAGGCAGCGGCGAAGGCCAAGGAACTGAGCTGAGCGTCTCGGAGTCCGTCCGCGGACCGACCGGCCACCCGGTGGTGCGCGGCGAATCGGGCCGGGCGGACTCGCTACGATCGAGGCGTCAGTTCATCGCCTCACCCATGCCCGCTTGGAGCCACACCGTGCCCGACCTGAACCTGCTCATCGATGGTGTCGAACGCTCTGTCGAGGTCGGCACCACGGCGAGCGACCTGTACGCCGAGCAGCGCGACGTCGTCGCCGTCCGGGTGGACGGCGAACTACGGGACCTGGCGGTCGCGCTCGACGGTGTGTCCGCCGTCGAGGCCGTGACGATCGACAGCCCGGACGGGCTGAGCATCCTGCGGCACTCCGCCGCGCACGTGCTGGCCCAGGCGGTGCAGCAGGTGAACCCGGACGCCAAGCTCGGCATCGGCCCGCCGATCACCGACGGCTTCTACTACGACTTCGACGTGGAGGAGCCGTTCACCCCCGAGACCCTCAAGGCGCTCGAGAAGGCCATGCAGCGGATCATCAAGGAGGGCCAGACCTTCCGCCGTCGGGTGGTCAGCGATGACGAGGCGCGCGCCGAGCTCGCCGCCGAGCCGTACAAGCTCGAGCTGATCGGTCTGAAGGGCTCCGGTGCGGACGCGTCCGCGGCCGCCGAAGGTGCCGGCGCCGAGGTCGGTGCGGGCGAACTGACGATCTACGACAACCTGCGTCGAGACGGTGCGACTGCGTGGAAGGACCTCTGCCGCGGCCCGCACCTGCCCTCCACCCGGCTGATCGGGAACGGCTTCTCCCTGATGCGCAGCGCGGCCGCGTACTGGCGCGGCAGCGAGAAGAACCCGCAGCTCCAGCGCATCTACGGGACCGCGTGGCCCACCAAGGACGAGCTCGTCGCCTACAAGGAACGTCTCGCCGAGGCCGAGCGCCGCGACCACCGCAAGCTGGGCGCCGAGATGGACCTGTTCTCGTTCCCCGAGGAGGTCGGCTCCGGGCTCCCGGTGTTCCACCCCAAGGGCGCGACGATCCGGATGGAGATGGAGGACTACTCGCGCCGCCGGCACATCGAGGCCGGGTACTCCTTCGTGAACACCCCGCACATCACCAAGGCGAAGCTGTTCCAGACCTCCAGGCACCTGGACTGGTACGCCGAGGGGATGTATCCGCCGATGCACCTGGACGAGGTGCGCGACGCGGACGGTGAGGTGACCCGGGCCGGTCAGGACTACTACCTGAAGCCGATGAACTGCCCCATGCACAACCTCGTGTTCAGCGCCCGCGGCCGCTCCTACCGTGAGCTGCCGCTGCGGCTGTTCGAGTTCGGGCACGTGTACCGGTATGAGAAGTCCGGCGTGGTGCACGGACTGACCCGCGCCCGTGGGTTCACGCAGGACGATGCACACATCTACACCACCCGCGAGCAGATGCGCGACGAGCTCGCCTCGCTGCTGTCCTTCGTGCTCGACCTGCTCAAGGACTACGGCCTGGACGACTTCTACCTGGAGCTGTCCACCCGGGACCCGGAGAAGTCCGTCGGGGACGAGGCCACCTGGGACGAGGCGACCCGCGTCCTCGAGGAGGTCGCCACCTCATCCGGGCTCGAACTCGTGCCGGACCCGGGCGGCGCCGCGTTCTACGGACCGAAGATCTCGGTGCAGGCCAAGGACGCGATCGGGCGCACCTGGCAGTTGTCCACGATCCAGCTCGACTTCTTCGAGCCGGACCTGTTCGAGCTCGAGTACACCGCGAGCGACGGCAGCCGGCAGCGGCCCGTGATGATCCACCGCGCCCTGTTCGGTTCCATCGAGCGGTTCTTCGGGGTGCTCCTGGAGCACTACGCCGGCGCCTTCCCCCCGTGGCTCGCCCCCGTTCAGGTGGTCGCGGTCCCGGTGGCGGAACCGTTCAACGACTACCTGGCCGACGTCGTCGCCCAACTGCGCGCCGCCGGCGTGCGCGCCGAGGTGGACACCGGCGACGACCGGTTCAACAAGAAGATCCGCACCGCCACCAAGGACAAGGTGCCGTTCGTCCTGATCGCCGGAGGTGAGGACGCCGAAGCCGGTGCGGTCTCGTTCCGGTACCGGGACGGCACCCAGCGCAACGGGGTGCCCGTGCCGGAGGCGATCTCGCTGATCACCGACGCGATCCGGCAGCGGGTCCAGGTCTGACGTGGCACCAGACGTCGAGGACGCCGGCGCCCACCCGGGCGAGCCGGACGGCTACCAGCGGCTCTGGACGCCACACCGGATGGCCTACATCGGTGGGGAGTCCAAGCCGGCCTCCGACGCCGCCCGGGACTGCCCGTTCTGTGCGGCGCCCGGGCGCGCCGACGACGAGGCCCTGATCGTCCACCGCGGCGAGACCGGCTACGTGCTGTTGAACCTGTACCCGTACAACTCCGGGCACCTGCTGGTCTGCCCGTACCGGCACGTCGCCGATCTGGTGGACCTGACCACGGCCGAGCGGCACGAGCTGGACGACCTCGTGGTGGCCTCGATCCACGCGCTCACCACGGCCAAGCGCCCGGACGGCTTCAACCTCGGCATGAACCAGGGGTCCGCCGCCGGCGCCGGGGTGGCCGCGCACGCGCACCAGCACGTCGTGCCCCGCTGGTCCGGGGACGCCAACTTCCTTCCGATCGTGGGCCGCACGAAGGCACTCCCGGAACTTCTCGCGGACACCCGCGCCGAGCTCGCAGCCGCCTGGGGGAGTTCCGATGGTCCTCGGTAGCCGGGGCCGCGGCTTCAGCTCGGTCGTGTTCGGGCCGGTCGCCCGGCTGCTGGTCCGCCTGCACGTCAGCCCGGACGCGGTGACCGTCGCGGGCACCGCGGCCGTCTCCGCCGCCGCCCTGGTCCTGTTCCCGCAGGGGTACCTGGTGGCCGGTGCGCTGGTGACCGGGATCCTCGTGCTCACCGACTCCGTCGACGGGCTGATGGCCCGTGAGATCGGGCGGACCAGCCAGTTCGGTGCCTACCTCGACTCGACGATGGACCGGATCTCGGACTCGGCGATCTTCGCCGGCCTGGTCCTGTACTTCGTGAACGCGCCCGACGGCGACTGGCGGATGGCCGGCCTCATCGCAGCCCTCGCGTGCCTGATCCTGGGCAGCCTGGTGTCCTACGCCCGGGCCCGCGCGGAGGGCTTGGACTTCACGGCCAAGGTCGGGCTCGCCGAACGCGCGGACCGGCTCATCGTCGCCCTCGCGGCGACCCTCGCCGTCGGGCTCGGCGCCCCGACCGCAGTGCTCGTCCTCGCGCTCTGCCTGCTCGCCCTGGCCAGCCTGTACACGGTCGGCCAACGCACCGCGACGGTCTACCGGCAGGCAGAGGCACGGGACGCGGCGCAGCGGGACACCACCGCGGGCCGCGACGGGGGAGGCGCACAGCCATGATGCGACCGGACCCCGCCAAGGCGTTCCAGATCGCGTGGAAGGTCGTCGGGAAGATGCCCCGATCCATGGCTCGCGGCATCTTCGACGTGATCGCGCTCGGTGCGCATGCCGCCCGGATCGGCGGGGTGCGTCAGCTCGAGGCGAACCTCGCCCGGGTGCGGCCCGAGGCCGACGCCCGGGAGCTGCGCCGACTGTCCCGCGCCGGGATGCGTTCGTACATGCGGTACTACTGCGAGTCGTTCCAGCTGCCATCGATGACGGCAGCGGAGCGGGATGCCCGGGTGCGGGCCATCGGTGCCGACAGGGTCCGGGAGCACGTGCAAGGTGGGGGCTCGGTGGTGATGGCCCTCGGCCACGCCGGCAACTGGGACCTCGCCGGCGCCTGGGCGCAGGAGCACGTCGGCCGGGTGGTGACCGTTGCGGAGAAGCTCGAGCCGGAGGAGCTGTTCCGGGAGTTCCTCGCGTTCCGGGAGGGCCTGGGCATGGTCATCGTGCCCTACGAGCGCGGCTCCGGGGTGTTCCGGCGGCTGATCTCCGAGGCCCGCGACCCGGCCCTGATCCCGCTGCTGGCGGACCGGGACCTGTCCCGGTCCGGCGTGGAGGTGCTCCTCGGTGACGTCCCGATGCGGGTGGCGCCGGGCCCCGCGGCCCTGGCGATGGCCTCCCGGTCGGCGCTGTCCCCGGTCTTCATCCACTACGAGCGACTGTCCGGTGCCCGCAGGCGGGCCGCGCGGAGCCCATGGGGCATCGTGATCGAGTTCTGCGAATTCGTCGACCTACCCGACGGCGGTGCGCGCCAAGGCTCCGGTGGTGCGGCCCGGGAGGAGCGCACCCAGCTGCTCACGCAGCTCTGGTTCGACATCTGGGCGGCGCGGGTGCGAGCGCACCCGGAGGACTGGCACATGCTGCAGAAGGTCTTCACGGCGGACCTCGACCCGGAGCGGCTTGCCCGCGCGAGCGCGGAGCAGGCCCCATGAGGATCGGCCTGGTCTGCCCGTACTCCTTCGACGCGCCGGGCGGTGTGCAGTTCCACATCCGCGACCTCGCCGGGAAGTTCCTCGAACTCGGCCACGAGGTGTCCGTCCTGGCGCCCGCGGACGAGGACACGCCGGTCCCGGACTACCTCGTCTCCGTCGGCGGGGCGTTGCCGGTCCGGTACAACGGCTCGGTGGCCCGACTGTCGTTCGGGCCCGTGGTCGCGGCGAAGACCCGGTCCTGGCTGACGGGAGGGAACTTCGACGTGGTGCACATCCACGAGCCGCTCGCGCCGTCGGTGGGACTGATCGCGCTGATGCAGTCCGAGGCCCCGGTGGTCGCCACCTTCCACAGCGCCCAGCTCCGCTCCCGGGCGATGCAGCTCGGGTACCCGCTGGCACGGCCCGGGCTGGAGCGGATCAGTGCCCGGATCGCGGTGTCCGAGGACGCGCGGCGCACCATCGTCGAGCACATGGGTGGCGACGCCGTCGTCATCCCGAACGGCGTGTACACGCAGGTCTTCGCCACAGCCGAACCCGCCGACCGGTGGCGCGGCACGCCGCAGGCACCGACCATCGCCTTCCTCGGCCGGCTCGACGAGCCCCGCAAGGGCCTGGCGGTCCTCGCCGCTGCCGCGCCGGCGATCCTGGATGCCCATCCCGGTGCCCGCTTCCTGATCGCCGGCAAGGGGGACATGTCCGAAGCCAGGGAACTGCTCGGGGACCGGGCCGGAGCCCTCGAGGAACTCGGCCCGATCACGGACGAGGAGAAGGCGTCCATGCTCGCCGCCACCGACCTCTACGTGGCGCCACAGCTCGGTGGGGAGAGCTTCGGCATCGTGCTCGTCGAGGCCATGAGCGCCGGTGCCTCGGTGGTGGCCAGCGACCTGCCCGCGTTCCGCCGGGTCCTCGACGACGGCGGCTCAGGCTTCCTGTTCACCACGGGTGACCCGGACTCGCTGGCGAGCACCGTCATCGGTGCCCTGGCCGACCCCGCGGAGATGCAGCGACGACGTGCCTACGCACGCACCGCCGTCGGGCGTTTCGACTGGGACCGCGTGGCGGCCAGGATCCTCGACGTGTACGCGATGGTGACCGAGCACGAGACCGCGGAACCGCGCTCGCTCCTGGGCCGCCTGTTCCGGCGGGGTGAGGAACGATGAGCGGCGCCGAGATCACCCTGGTCGTCATCGCCGCTGTGGCGCTGGCCGGATTCCTGCTCTGGCGGATCGCCCAGCGGCTCGACCGGCTGCACCAGCGCGAGCTCTCCTCGCGCGCCACCCTGGACGCCCAGCTGGTACGACGCGCCGAGGCCGCCGCCGCCCTGGCCGAGTCGGGAATCCTCGACGCAGCCAGCGCCCTGATCGTCGGTGACGCCGCGTGGCGTGCCGCCGTGGAGGCGCGGCGCCTCGTCGGCGACGACACCGGCGATCCCGCCAGCACCGACGACGCCCGCGGCCAGGCCGAGAGCGAACTGACCCAGGCTCTGCGCGCCGCCCTCGGTGGCGCGCAGGACCAGGCGCACCTCGCCGCGGAGCCCGGCGGCGAGGAGCTGCTCGAGCGGCTCGCCCAGGCGAACTACCGGGTCCAGCTGGCCCGCCGGTTCCACAACGATGCCGTGGTCCAGATCATCGGTATGCGGGACACCACGCTGGTGCGGACGTTCCATCTGGCCGGCCGGGCGAAACTGCCCCAGACCTTCGAGATGGACGACGCGCTCACCGTCCAGGTGGGCAGCGCCAGGCCCTAAGGTTGGGGCCATGTCGAACCAGTACGGCTACCCGAGTGGCCCGAGCGGGACCGGCCCGCCGGCCCAGCAGCCGCAACGGCAGGCCTACCCGACGGCGTACCGTCCGGGCGGGTTCGCGCCGTCGCCGGCGGACTGGGGCACCATGAACGCCGCGGTGGCGCCGCCGCCGAACACGACCGGCCCGATCGAGCAGGTCTGGGCGCCGGGTCAGCGGCGCAGCAACCGGCACCTGTTCAACGTGATCGGATACGCCCTCGGGGCCGTGACGCTGGTCATCGCCCTCATCATCATCATGTACCAGACCGGCGTCGGGAAGACCACGGCGGCGTTCTTCCTTGCGCTCATCCCGCTCACGATCGTGCTGCTCGGGGTGCGCTGGCTGGACCGGTGGGAGCCGGAGCCGAAGGGGATGCTGGTCCTCGCGCTGCTCTGGGGCGCCGGGGTGTCGGTGCTCAGCGCGCTGCTCATCAACACCGCGATCATCCAGTGGATCTACGAACAGACCCTCGACCCGCAGGGGGCCAACACCCTCGGCGCGGTGGTGGTCGCCCCGGTGGTCGAGGAACTGGTCAAGGGCATCGGTGTGCTGCTGATCTTCCTGTTCCGGCGGCAGCACTTCGACGGACCGGTCGACGGCGTCGTGTACGCCGCGACCGTGGCTGCCGGGTTCGCGTTCACCGAGAACATCCTGTACTTCTCCCAGAACGCGGACGCGGTCTGGACAGTCTTCGTGCTCCGCGGCATCTTCTCGCCGTTCGCGCACGCCCTGTTCACCTCCTGCGTGGGTATCGCACTCGGGATGGCGGCCCGCTCGAGCCGGGCCAGCGTCGTCGTGTTCGCGTTCCCGGTGGGTCTCGTCGGCGCGATGGGCCTGCACGCCCTCTGGAACGGCAGCGCCAGCCTCGGCAACAACTTCGTGCTGCTCTACCTGGTGATCCAGGTGCCGCTGTTCATCGCCACCGTCGTGCTGCTGGCCTGGCTGCGAAGACAGGAGGCCGACGTCATCCGGGCCCGGCTCTCCGAGTACGCCCAGGCGGGGTGGTTCGCGCCGCACGAGGTCGAGATGCTCTCCTCGCTGCGGATGCGCGGGCAGGCCAGGAGCTGGGCGGACGGGTACGGCGAGCGGGCCAAGGAGGCGATGCGCTCGTTCCAGCGCGACGCGACCTCGCTGGCGTACCTGCGCCAGCGCGTCCTCACCGGACGCGCGGACCTGCGTGCCTCGCAGAGTGAGCACGAGCTGCTCAACATGGTCCAGCGCGACCGGCACGTGTTCACCACCAACGCCCGCGGCGTCGGTCCCGCCTGAGCCGGTCCGCGGACTAAACTGGTGGCTCACGCCCCCGCCCAACCTTCGATCAGAGGTCACCGTGTCCGAGCAGTCCCAGTCAGCGCAGTCCGAGCCCACCGAGCCCACCGGCGCGGCCCCAGAGGTCGGCACCGCCCGCGTGAAGCGCGGCATGGCGGAGATGCTCAAGGGCGGCGTCATCATGGACGTGGTGACCGCCGACCAGGCGAAGATCGCCGAGGACGCCGGCGCGGTCGCCGTGATGGCCCTCGAGCGGGTCCCGGCGGACATCCGCGCCCAGGGCGGCGTGTCCCGGATGAGCGACCCGGACATGATCGACTCGATCATCGAGACCGTGTCCATCCCGGTGATGGCCAAGGCCCGGATCGGCCACTTCGTCGAGGCGCAGGTGCTGCAGAGCCTCGGCGTGGACTACATCGACGAGTCCGAGGTGCTCACCCCGGCGGACTACTCCCACCACATCGACAAGTGGCAGTTCACCGTCCCGTTCGTGTGCGGCGCCACCAACCTCGGCGAGGCGCTGCGCCGAATCACCGAGGGCGCGGCGATGATCCGCTCCAAGGGTGAGGCCGGCACCGGCGACGTCTCCAACGCGACCACCCACATGCGCACCATCCGCGACGAGATCCGCCGCCTGACCTCGCTGCCCGAGGACGAGCTGTACCTGGCCGCGAAGGAGCTGCAGGCGCCGTACGAGCTCGTCAAGGAGGTCGCCACGAACGGCAAGCTGCCCGTCGTGGTGTTCACCGCCGGCGGCATCGCCACCCCCGCGGACGCCGCGATGATGATGCAGCTCGGCGCCGAGGGCGTGTTCGTCGGCTCCGGCATCTTCAAGTCCGGCAACCCCGAGCAGCGCGCCGCGGCCATCGTCAAGGCCACCACGTTCTACGACGACCCCGACGTCATTGCGAAGGTCTCCCGCGGGCTGGGCGAGGCGATGGTGGGTATCAACGTCGACGACATCCCGGTGCCGCACCGCCTTGCCGAGCGCGGTTGGTGAACGACCTCGGCCCGGAGTGGCGTGTCGGCCCTGACGGCCGGTACTTCCGCAAGGCGGCCCGCGTGCTCCTGCTGGACCACGCGGACCGGCTGCTGCTCGTGCGCGGTCACGACGTCGACCAGCCCGAGCGGTCCTGGTGGTTCACCGTCGGCGGCGGGATCGACGCGGGGGAGACCTCCCGCGAGGCGGCCGTCCGTGAGGTCGTCGAGGAGACCGGGCTGAGCGTGGACCCCGAGGCCCTGGTCGGCCCGGTGCTGACGCGCTCGGCGATCTTCGACTTCTTCGCGCGGGACGTCCGGCAGGACGAGGAGTTCTTCGTGGCCCGGATCTCCTCGCCCGGGGAACTGAGCGAGGCGGGCTGGACCGAGATCGAGCGGGACTTCGTCGACGAGATGCGGTGGTGGGACCTGGACGCCCTGGCGGAGGTCACCGTGGAGGTCTTCCCGGCTGAACTTGTCGAGGTGACCCGCTCGCTGCTCGACGGGTGGGACGGGACCGTCCGGCACCTGGGCGAGGTGTCCGAGTGAGCGGCCCCCTGATCGGTGTCCTGGCGCTGCAGGGGGACGTCCGAGAGCACACCCACGCCCTCCGGGCGAGCGGCGCCGAGGTGGTGCCGGTGCGCCGGCTGAGTGAGCTCGCCGCCGTCGAGGGCCTGGTCATCCCCGGCGGGGAGTCGACCACCATGGACCGGCTCCTGAAGGTCTTCGAACTGTACGAGCCGTTGCGCGCGCGGATCGCCGACGGGCTGCCGGTGTACGGCTCCTGCGCCGGGATGATCCTGCTCGCCGACAGGATCCTGGACGGCGCCGGTGGGCAGGCCACGGTCGGCGGCCTCGACATGACGGTGCGGCGGAACGCGTTCGGCCGGCAGGTCGATTCCTTCGAGGAGGACCTGGACGCACCGCTGCTCGGGGCCGGGGAAGGAGACGCGCCGTTGCACGCCATCTTCATCCGGGCGCCGTGGGTCGAGGAGGTCGGCCCGGGCGTCGAGGTCCTGGCCACGGTGAGGTCGGGGCCCGCGGCGGGTAGGATCGTCGCCGTACGCCAGGGGGTGCTGATGGCCACGGCCTTCCACCCGGAGATCGGATCGGACCATCGAGTCCACCGGGCCTTCGTCGACCTGGTGCTCGCGAACCGCCGACGCGAGGAGTCTGCCGCGGCGGCGGACCTGTAAGCAGCACGGGTAAGAGAAGAGGGTAGGGACATGTCCGGTCACTCAAAGTGGGCGACGACCAAGCACAAGAAGGCCGCGATCGACGCCAAGCGGGGCCAGCTGTTCGCGAAGCTCGTCAAGAACGTCGAGGTCGCTGCGCGCACCGGCGGCGGGGACCCCGCGGGCAACCCGACCCTCTTCGACGCCATCCAGAAGGCGAAGAAGTCCTCGGTCCCGAACGACAACATCGACCGTGCGGTCAAGCGCGGCTCCGGCCTCGAGGCCGGCGGCGCGGACTATCAGACCATCATGTACGAGGGCTACGGCCCCGGCGGTGTCGCGGTCCTGGTCGAGTGCCTGACCGACAACCGCAACCGCGCGGCCTCCGACGTGCGGGTCGCCTTCAGCCGCAACGGCGGCTCGCTCGCAGACCCGGGCAGCGTGTCCTACCTGTTCACCCGCAAGGGTGTGGTGCTCGTGCCCAAGTCCGGCGAGCTCGGCGAGGACGACGTCCTCGAGACCGTCCTGGACGCCGGCGCCGAGGAGGTCAACGACCTCGGTGAGGCGTTCGAGGTGATCAGCGAGGCCACCGACCTGGTGGCCGTCCGCACCGCCCTGCAGGGCGCCGAGATCGACTACGACTCCGCCGAGGCCCAGTTCGTACCGGCCACCCAGATCGAGGTGGACGCCGACGGTGCGCGCAAGGTGCTGCGACTGATCGACGCCCTCGAGGAGAGCGACGACGTGCAGAACGTGTTCGCGAACTTCGATGCCTCCGACGAGGTCATGGCCGAGCTCGAGAACGACTGACTCCGCCTCGGCGCGCTTCCATGGCCGGCGGGTAGTGCGTGGCGCTACCGCGCCATGTCCGACGGCGGTGCGAGAGTAGCGGGGTGAGCTTCCGCATCCTCGGGGTCGACCCGGGCCTGACCCGCTGCGGCCTCGGCCTCGTCGAGGCCGGTCGCGGTCGGAGCCTGCGACTGGTGGACGTCGGCGTGGCCCGGACCGGGGCCGACGAGGACCCGGCGCACCGGCTGCTGCACATCGCGGACGAGCTGGAGGCGTGGATCCGCCGGCTCGAGCCGGATGCGGTCGCCGTGGAACGGGTGTTCGCCCAGCACAACGTCCGCACCGTGACCGGGACCGCCCAGGTGGCCGGTCTCGCCATGGTCGCGGCCACCCGCGCCGGGGTGCCGGTTGCGCTGCACACCCCGAGCGAGGTGAAGGCCGCCGTCACCGGCAACGGCCGGGCGGACAAGGCGCAGGTGCAGGAGATGGTGCGCCGCATCCTCGGTCTCGAGCAGCGGCCGCAACCGGCCGACGCGGCGGACGCCCTCGCCCTGGCGATCACGCACGCCTGGCGAGCCCACGCCGTCGGGCAGGTTCACGGAGGCGATGATGCCCGCGCCGGCCGGCAGACGTCCGCCCAACAGGCGTGGGCCCGCGCGGAGGCCGCCGCACGCTCCGGGGGCAGGGCGCAGCGGGTCACCGCCCGACCGGCGGGTCGTGGGTAGGCGCACGCCGCGCTCGGATACGCTGTGATGGTCGTACGGATGTTCGTTCTAGCTGGAGGTCGTAGTCGGTGATCGCGTCGGTGCGAGGTCGTGTCGAGCACGTCGGGCTGGATGCGGCGGTCCTGGAGGCCGGGGGACTGGGGTACCGGATCCACGCGACCCCGGGCACGCTCGCGACGCTGCGCGACGGTGCCGAGGTCAAGCTCGCCACCACACTCGTGGTCCGTGAGGACTCGATGACACTGTTCGGCTTCGCCGACGACGAGGAACGGGACATCTTCGAGCTCCTGCAGACCGTGAGCGGCGTCGGCCCCCGGCTGGCCCTGGCGATGCTCGCGGTACACACGCCGAACGGGCTGCGCCGTGCGGTCGCCGGTGAGGACTTCAAAGCGCTGACCCGGGTGCCCGGGATCGGGGACAAGGGTGCCCGGCGGATCGTCCTGGAGCTCGGCGACCGGCTCGGTCCCGCGATCGAGGAGGGTGCCCGCCCGGCGCCGACCCCGGCCGGGTCGCAGGCGGACGTGGTGGCTGCCCTGGTCGGTCTCGGCTGGGCGGCCAAGCAGGCCGAGGCGGCCGTGGACAGGGTGCTGGCCGAGGGGGAGCTGGACGCCTCGGACACCGGTGCGGTGTTGCGCGCTGCCCTGCAGCACCTCGGCGGGAGTACGCGTGGCTGAGCACCCTGAGCAGGACCAGCTCGGCGAGCACCTGCTGGCTGCGGAGGCGGACGAACTCGACCGCGCGGCCGAGGCGGCCCTGCGCCCGCGGCGGCTCGCGGAGTTCATCGGTCAGCCAGTGGTCCGTGACCAGCTCTCGCTCGTGCTCGACGCTGCCAACGCTCGCGGCCGCACCCCGGACCACGTCCTGCTGGCCGGGCCGCCGGGGCTCGGCAAGACGACGCTCGCGATGATCATCGCCGCCGAGGTCGATGGTGCCCTGCGGCTCACGTCCGGCCCGGCCGTCCAGCACGCCGGGGATCTCGCCGCAATCCTGTCCGCGCTCCAGGAGGGCGACGTCCTCTTCATCGATGAGATCCACCGGCTGGCCCGGCCCGCCGAGGAAATGCTCTACCTGGCCATGGAGGACTTCCGGGTGGACGTGGTGGTGGGCAAAGGCCCGGGCGCCACGGCGATCCCGCTCTCCCTGCCCCGGTTCACCGTGGTCGGTGCGACGACCCGCTCGGGGCTGTTGCCCGCGCCGCTGCGGGACCGGTTCGGCTTCACCGCCCACATGGACTTCTATTCGACGGCGGAACTCGAGTCGGTCCTACGGCGTTCGGCCCGGCTCCTGGGCGCCGAGCTCGACGAGTCCGCCGCCGCGGAGATCGCGAAGCGGTCGCGCGGCACGCCTCGGATCGCGAACCGGCTCCTGCGTCGGGTGCAGGACTGGGCCCAGGTGCGCGGCACCGGGGCGCTCGACCACGCGGCCGCGATGGCCGCGCTCAAGGTGTTCGAGGTGGACGAGCTGGGGCTGGACCGGCTGGACCGGTCCGTCATGCGAGCCCTGTGCGAGCGGTTCAACGGCGGCCCGGCCGGGCTGACCACGCTGGCGGTCGCCGTCGGTGAGGAGCCGGAGACCGTGGAGACCGTCGTCGAGCCGTTCCTGGTCCGCGAGGGCCTGGTGGCCCGCACTCCGCGGGGCCGGGTCGCGACGGCAGCGGCGTTCGCCCACCTCGGCCTCACACCCCCGAAGCAGTCCGGCATGCTCTGGGACTGACCGGGGACCACGCGATGCGGCCGGATTGGTGGCGGCGCATGGTTGGTGCCATCAGTCTTGTCGCCTAGAATCGGGCGAACCCCCTCAATCTTGGAGTAATTCCTCATGGATGGTCAGAGCCCGATCCTGCTTATTGTGCTCGGCGTTGCGATCGTCGGCCTGTTCTGGATGAACAGCCGCGCGAAGAAGCAGCAGCAGAAGAAGCTCTCGTTCCGGGACTCGCTGGCGCCCGGGCAGGAGGTCCAGACCATCGGTGGTCTGGTGGGGACCGTCACGCACGTCGAGGGCGACCTGATCACGATCGCGACCACTCCCGGCACCGAGCTGAGGTTCGTGCGCGCTGCCATCGCGAAGCTCGTCGAGCCGACGGAGGCCGATGATGAGTTCGACGACGAGGGCACCGAGGCTGACACAGAGGACGAGACCGCCGCGTCCGAGCAGTCGGAAGGGACGCCGTCGGCCACGGCGGCCGGGGACCGACCGACCGGGTTCCTCTCCGACGACGACCTGAAGAAGCCCTACCGGGACGGCGAGAAGCCGTAACGCTCGTTCCACGTTCCGCCCATCTTGTGGCGCTGACGCGCGCCCACACGGAAGAAGACCTCGTTGGCAACACCTAAGAAGTCTGCGGTACGTCCGCTGCGCACGCTGACGTTCCTGGCGGTGCTCATCGCGATCGTCTTCGGCTCGGTCGCCGCCGGCACGAAGTGGTCCGACGCGACCTGGACGCCGAATCTCGCGCTCGACCTCGAGGGCGGGACGCAGCTGATCCTCACCCCGAAGACGGAGGACGGCGACCCCATTACCTCCGAGCAGGTGAGCGAGGCCATCCGGATCATCCGTCAGCGCGTCGACGCCTCCGGTGTGGCCGAGGCGGAGATCACCAGCCAGGGCGGGCAGAACATCGTCGTCGCGTTGCCCGGCACCCCGTCCGAGGAGACCCTCGACCTGGTCCGGCGGAGCGCACAGATGCGCTTCCGGCCGCTGCTGGTCGAGGCCGGCCCGGGGCAGATCGATCCCGCCCAGCTCGAGGCTGCGACCGACCCGGCCACGGACCCGACGGTGGTCGACCCGTCGGCCGATCCCACCGCGACCGACCCGGCGACGGACCCCGCCACGGAGGAGACGACCGAGCCCGCCGCGGACGGCGTTGTCCGCGGGACGGTAGGGGCCGAGACCACACCGCCGAGCGACGACCCCACCACCGAGCAGCCCATCGAGGACGCCACGGAGGAACCGTCCGAGGAGCCCACCGAGGAGCCCACGGCCACCACCTACACGCCGGAGGAGATCGAGGCCGCGGCCATGGCAGCCTCCGACGCCAACGGTGACGGTGTCCTCTCGAACGAGCCCGCCACCGAGCCGACCAGCGCGAGCGACCAGGCGTGGATCACCGAGCAACTCACCTACGACTTCTACATGCTCGACTGCACCGACCCGGCGAACCTGGTCGGCGGCGGCGCTGACGACCCCGACCTGCCGCTCGTGTCCTGCGCCGATGACGGCACCGCCAAGTACATCCTCGGTCCGATGGAGCTCGCCGGCACCGAGATCTCCTCCGCCAGCTCCGGCCTCCAGGTCACCGAGTCCGGCACCGTCACCAACGACTACGTCGTCAGCATCCAGTTCACCAGCGCCGGCGGTGAGACCTTCGCCGCGGTCACCGAACGCCTCGCCTCGCCGGAACTGCAGGCGAACGGGACCAACCGGTTCGCGATGGTGCTGGACGGGCTGGTGATCTCGGCGCCGAGCGTCACCGAGCAGATCCCGAGCGGTGAGGCGCAGATCAGCGGCAGCACGGCGAACCCGTTCACTCGGGACGAGGCCACCGCACTGGCGAACCAGCTCAACTTCGGTGCCCTGCCGATCACGTTCGAGGTGCAGAGCGAGGAGCAGATCTCCGCGACGCTCGGCACCGAGCAGCTCGAGCGCGGGCTCCTCGCCGGCCTCATCGGGCTGATCCTGGTGGTCGTCTACTCGCTGTTCCAGTACCGCGGTCTCGCCATCGTCACCGTGGCCAGCCTCGTCGTCGCAGGATCTCTCGTGTACGGGGTCATCGCACTGCTGTCCTGGGTCCAGGGCTACCGGCTGTCCCTGCCGGGCGTGGCCGGTCTGATCGTGGCCATCGGTATCACCGCGGACTCCTTCATCGTGTACTTCGAACGCATCCGGGACGAGGTCCGCGAGGGCAGACGCCTCGACGCCGCCGTCGAGGAGGGCTGGAAGCGGGCCAGACGGACCATCCTGGCATCCGACGCCGTGAACCTGCTCGCCGCCGTGGTGCTGTACTTCCTGGCCGTCGGCGGGGTCCGCGGGTTCGCGTTCACCCTCGGCCTCACCACCATCATCGACCTCGTGGTCGTGGTGCTGTTCACGCACCCGATGATGCAGCTGCTGACCCGCACGAAGTTCTTCGGAGAGGGACACCGGCTGTCCGGTCTCGACCCCGAGCACCTCGGCGCCTCCGTTTCCGCGTACAAGGGCCGGGGCCGGTTCCGTAGCCCCGAGGAGCGGCTCACGATCGCCGAGCGCAGGCGACGTGACGCCGAGTCCGCGGCCTCCGCGGAGTCACCCGAACCCGCCGAGGACTCCCCGGACGACCCCGGCGGCGAATCCGAGAGCGTCACCTCCACTTCGGCCAAGGACGGTGAGAAGTGATGATGAACTTCGCCAAGTTCGGCAACGAGCTGTATTCCGGCAAGCGGTCGTTCGACATCGTCGGCAACCGGCGTCGCTGGTTCGCGATCGGGATCGGTCTGATCATCCTGTCCGGGCTGCTCGTCGGGATCCGGGGGATCAACCCCGGGATCGAGTTCCGGGGCGGCTCGGAGTTCACCGTCTCCGGGACGTCCAACCCGGACCCACAACTCGCGCACGACGCACTCGCCGAGGTCAACAGCGAGCAGGTCGCGCGGGTGTCCACGGTCGGCTCGTCAGCGATCCGGGTGCAGACCGAGGAACTCACCGACGCCGAGACCGGCGAGCTCGCCGACCTCTTGGCTGAGGCGTACGACGTACCGACGGGCGACGTGACGTCCTCGTTCGTGGGCCCGTCCTGGGGCGCGGACGTCACTTCCAAGGCCGTCCAGGGACTGGTCATCTTCCTGGTCCTGGTCACCCTCGTGATGGCGCTGTACTTCCGCCGATGGTCCATGGCCATCGCCGCGCTCATCGCGCTGCTGCACGACCTGATCGTCACGATCGGGCTGTACTCAGGTGTCGGGTTCGAGGTCACCCCGGCGAGCGTGATCGGGTTCCTGACCATCCTCGGCTACTCGCTCTACGACACGGTGGTGGTCTTCGACAAGGTCCGTGAGAACACCGAGGGTGTCCTGGACCAGACCCGCTACACCTACGCCGAGGCGGCGAACCTGGCCGTCAACCAGACGCTGGTGCGGTCGATCAACACCTCGGTGGTCGGGTTGCTGCCGGTCGCGTCGATCCTGTTCGTCGGCGCCTTCCTGCTCGGCGCCGGCACCCTGCGGGACATCGCGCTCGCCCTGTTCATCGGGATGCTGTTCTCCACGCTGTCCTCGGTCTTCATCGCCACCCCGATGGAGGTGGTGCTGCGTCAGCGTGACCCGAAGATCGCAGCGCACACGGCGAAGGTCCTCGACCTGCGGGACCGCCGCGTGGCTGAGGCCGAGGAGGTCGGTCTCACGGCGGACGAGGTGCTCGCGGAGGCGCGGGCCGGCGGCCTGGTGGCCGGGCGGCACCTCGGCCAAGGTGCGCAGCCTCGGCGCAAGACCAAGCGATGACGCCACGGATGATCTCCGCGGGCCTGCACGACCTGATCACGGACAGGGTCCGGGACGTGCCGGACTTCCCGGAGCCCGGGGTGCTGTTCCGTGACATCACTCCGTTGCTGGCGGACGGCACCGCATTCTCCGCGGTGGTGGGTCACCTCGCCGACGTGTTCGGCGGCGAGGTGGACGTGGTGGCCGGCATCGAGGCCCGCGGCTTCCTGCTGGCGGCACCGCTGGCTGCGGTACTGGGCGTCGGGGTCGTCGCGGTCCGCAAGGTCGGCAAACTGCCGCCGCCCACGCTGCGGACGGCCTACGACCTCGAGTACGGCAGCGCGGAGATCGAGGTCTCCCCGGCCGGGCTCACGCCGGGTGCGCGGGTGGTGCTCATCGATGACGTGCTCGCCACCGGCGGTACCGCAGCGGCCGCGTGCCGGCTCCTGGAGGAGGCGGGCACGCGGGTGACCGGCATCGGGTTCCTGATCGAGCTGCTGGAACTGGGCGGGCGGGACCGCCTGCCCGACCGTCCGATGCACGCCCTGGTCAGCTACTGAGCCGTGCAGGTCGTAGCATGGCCAGATGAGCGAGGACGTCGCCGTCGGGACCACACCCGACCCCGGTAGCCGGGATCAGGGTGGCGATCCGGTCGTGCCCGGATCCCGGATGCGATCGCGCCTGGTGCGTCTGGGATCGCGCGGGCACTCCACGGCGCCCGCGATCGAACCTCTCATCCAGGTGGTGCGCAGCAACCACCCGAAGGCGGACACGGCGCTCCTCGAACGCGCCTACCGGGTCGCCGAACGCGCGCACAAGGGGCAGTCCCGCAAGAGCGGCGATCCCTACATCACGCACCCGGTCGCCGTCGCCACGATCCTCGCAGAACTCGGCATGACCCCGCCCACGCTCGCGGCGGCGCTGCTACACGACACCGTCGAGGACACCAGCTACAGCCTCGACGCGCTCCGCGCCGACTTCGGCGACGAGATCGCCCTCCTCGTCGACGGTGTCACCAAGCTCGACAAGGTCAGCTACGGGGAGGCCGCGCAGGCCGAGACCGTCCGCAAGATGGTGATCGCGATGGCGCGCGACATCCGGGTGCTGGTCATCAAACTCGCCGACCGACTGCACAACGCTCGGACCTGGAAGTACGTGTCGGCCGACTCCGCGTCTCGAAAGGCCCGCGAGACGCTCGAGATCTACGCTCCGCTGGCCCACCGACTCGGTATGAACACCATCAAGTGGGAGCTCGAGGACCTGTCCTTCGCCACGCTGTACCCGAAGGTGTACGAGGAGATCGTCCATCTCGTGGCCGAGCGTGCCCCGGCCCGGGAGGAGTTCCTGGCGATCGTGCGGGAGCAGGTCACGGGTGACCTCAAGGCCGCGAAGATCAAGGCCACCGTCACCGGCCGGCCCAAGCACTACTACTCGATCTACCAGAAGATGATCGTGCGCGGCCGCGACTTCGCCGACATCTACGACCTCGTCGGGGTCCGCGTCCTGGTGGACTCGGTCCGGGACTGCTACGCCGCGCTCGGTGCGCTCCATGCGCGCTGGAACCCGGTGGCCGGGCGGTTCAAGGACTACATCGCGATGCCCAAGTTCAACATGTACCAGTCGCTGCACACCACGGTGATCGGGCCGACCGGAAAGCCGGTCGAGATCCAGATCCGCAGCATGGACATGCACCGGCGAGCGGAGTACGGCGTCGCCGCCCACTGGAAGTACAAGGAGACCGGGAAGCAGACCGGCAAGCAGGGCAGGGCCGAGTCGGACGCTGATGCGATGCCGTGGCTGCGCCAGCTCCTGGACTGGCAGCGGGAGACCTCGGATCCGGGGGAGTTCCTCGACTCGCTGCGGTTCGAGATGTCCGGCGCGGAGGTGTACGTGTTCACGCCGAAGGGGGACGTCCTCGCGCTCCCTGCGGGATCCACGCCGGTGGACTTCGCATACGCCGTGCACACCGAGGTGGGCCACCGCACCGTGGGTGCGCGGGTGAACGGGCGGCTTGTGAACCTCGAGTCGACGCTCGAGAACGGTGACACCGTCGAGGTGTTCACCTCGCGTGCCGAGGGCGCCGGTCCCAGCCAGGACTGGCTGAGCTTCGTCAAGAGCCCTCGAGCCAGGAACAAGATCCGGGCCTGGTTCACGAAGGAGCGCCGCGAGGAGGCCATCGACTCCGGGCGCAACCTCATCGCGAAGGCGATGCGCAAGCAGAACCTGCCGATGCAACGGCTGCTGAACCACGAGACCCTGGTCACCCTCGCCGATGAACTGCGGTACGCCGGCGTCAGCGAGCTCTATGCGGCCGTGGGCGAGGGACACGTGTCCGCGTCGAACGTGGTCCAGAAGCTCGTCACGTCGCTCGGCGGCGACGAGGTCACCGAGGAGGACGAGGCCGAGGCGACCCGCCCCGGCCAGCCGGCCCACCGAACCCGGTCCGGTGACCCTGGGGTCATCGTCAAGGGCATGGGGAACACGGACCTGTGGACCAAGCTCGCCCGGTGCTGCACGCCGGTACCCGGTGACCCGATCGTCGGCTTCATCACACGCGGTTCCGGGGTGTCCGTGCACCGGGCGGACTGCTCGAACGTCGAGGGGCTACGCGCCCAGCCGGAACGGATGATCGAGGTGGACTGGGCCCCGAACGCGCAGAGCGTGTTCCTGGTGCAGATCCAGGTCGAGGCCCTGGACCGCAACGGGCTGTTGTCCGACGTGACCAAGGTGCTCTCGGACAACCACGTGAACATCCTGTCCGCGAACGTCGCCACGTCGAGGGACCGGGTCGCCGTGTCCCGGTTCGTGTTCGAGATGGCCGAACCGTCCCACCTCGGCCACGTGCTCCGGGCGGTGCGCAACATCGATGGCGTGTTCGACGTGTACCGGCTCACCGGTTCCCGTTCGGACAAGTCCCGCGGCGCCGCGACGGTCTGAGCCGCCGCGGCGCACCTGCGGATGAGTCAGCGCGCGTCGTCCGCCGCGCGGAGCACCTGCTCCAGCCATGACTTGCGGGCGTCGAGCGCCTCGGTGGCGTCCTTGATCCGGCGCGCGTCGCCGGAGGCCTTCGCCTTCTCCAGGTCATCCTCGAGCCCAGCGATGGCGGCCTCGAGCTGAGCGGCGGCGCCTTCCGCGCGGGCGCGCACCCGCGGGTTGGACGTCTTCCACTCCCGCTGCTCGGCGTCCCGGATGGCCTCCTCGACGGCCCGCAGGCGTGCTTCGACGCGCTGCAGGTCGCCGCGAGGCACCTTCCCGGCGGCCTCCCAGCGGTCCTGGATGTCCCGGAGCTTGGCCTTGGCGGAGCGTAGGTCACGAACCGGCAAGATCCCCTCGGCCTCGGTGAGGATCGTGAGCTTCACCTTGAGGTTCTCGCCGAACTCGGCGTCCGTCTCGGCGTTGCGGGCGTTGCGGGCCTCGAAGAACGTGTCCTGGGCGGCGCGGAACCGTGCCCACAGGGCGTCGTCCTCCTTGCGGGAGGCGCGGCCGGCGCGCTTCCACTCGTCCATCAGGTCGCGGTACGCGGCGGCCGTGGGGCCCCAGTCCGTCGAGCCGGAGAGGGCCTCGGCCCGCTCGATCAGCTGCTCCTTGGTGGCCTTCACCTGACCGTGTGTCTTGTCCAGCTCGGCGAAGTACTGGCGCCGGTTGCGGTCGAACTGGGACCGTGCGTGCGAGAACCGCTTCCAGAGTGCGTCCTCGGACGGGCGGTCCAGCCGGACGCCCGTCTTCTGGGCGTGCTTCCACTCGTCGAGGAGCTTGCGCAGCTCCTCACCCTGCTGGCGCCACTGCACCCGGGCAGGGTCGGCACCGGCGATCTCCTCGGCGCGCTCCACGATGACCGTACGCTCGGCGAGGGCCTGCGCGCGGGCGGCCTCCCGTTCGGCGGCGATCTCCTTGCGGCGCTCGGCGGCCTGCTCGCGCAGGTCCTCCAGCTCCGCTCGGAGCCCGTCGAGGTCGCCGACCACGGCCGGGTCCTCGAACTGCGAGGTCAGGCCCGCCAGGGTGCTATCGAGGTCTTTGACGGTCAGCGTCGACAGGCGGGTGCCGAACAGGCGGACCTGGGCCTGCAGGTCGAGGAAGCGCCGGATGTACAGCGAGAGCGCCTCCTCCTCGGATACGCCGGGGTACTGCCCGACGACGCGTTCGCCGTCCCCTTCGCGTACGTGCACCGTGCCGTCCGCGTCGACCCGGCCGTACTCGGCCGCGGCAGCGACCTCGATCGGGTCGAGCGGGGGACCGGCCTCGGTGCTCGCATCGACCGGTGCGGGCGCCGCCACGGGAGGCACGACGGCGGGGGTGCTGTGCGCGAGGACGGCCGGCGTGGGCACCGGGCCGGGTCGAGGCCCCGGGCGCGGCACCGGCTTCGGGGTCGGCGCAGCGGTCTCTGCAGACACGGCGGGCTGGGCCTGCTCGACGGCGGGGGTCGCCTGCTCAACGGCGGGAGCCGCCTGCTCTACGGCGGGAGCCGGGGCCTCCTGGGTCGCGGACTTGGTTGCCGCGGACTCCTCGGCAGCCGGAGCACCAGTGGCTTCGCTGGCGGGGAGCCCGGCGGCTTCAGCGGCGGGCGCTTCTGCCTCGTCGGCGGCGGGTGCGGCGGGGGCCTCGGTCACCTGCGCGCCGGGAGCGGCAGCAGGCTCGCCAGCAGCCGTCTCCGCGGGTTCAGCGGTAGCAGGCTCGGCCGCAGCCGTCTCCGCGGGCTCAGCGGTAGGAGGCTCGGCAGCCGCTGCCACTGCAGGCTCCGCGGCGAGTGGCCTCGGCTCCTCGGTGGTGGCAGGGTCAGTGGCCTCGACAACGGGTTCAGCGGCGGACGCCTCTGCTGCGTCGGCTGCGGGTGCGCCGGCAACCTCCGTCGCCTCTGCGCCCGGTACGGCAGCTGGCTCGCCAGCAGGCGTGTCCGCGGCGGGAGTCTCGGCGGCAGGTGTCTCAGCCGGCTCCGCGGCCGGTGCCTCCGGCTTCTCGGTGGTGCCCGTGTCAGTGACCTCCGCAGCGGCGCCGCCGGCGGGTGCCTCCGCTTCGTCTGCGACAGGTGTCTCGGCGGTCACCGCCGCTTCCTCAGCGGGCACCGCGGCACTCTCGGCAACAGCCGTCTCAGCAGGCTCGGCGGCGGGTGCCGCCGGCTCGTCAGCGGCCGGGGCGTCGGTGGCTGCGGTCTGCTCGGCTTCGGTGGCCTCGGCGGTGGGGGCCTCGGTGGCCTCAACGGCGGGGGTCTGGGTGGCCTCGGCAGTGGTGGCTTCGGTGGCCTCGGCGACGGGGGCCTCCGGCTCGTCAGCGGCTGGCGCTTCGGTGGCCATCGCCCCGTCGCCAGCGCGTGCCTCGGTGGCTGCTTCCTCGTCGGCAACGGCCGGCTCCGTGACCTCAGCGGCCGTCGTTTCGGTCTGTGAGGCCTCGGTGACCTCGGTCGATGGCACGGTCTGCTCCTGCGACAACTGGATCTCCACGTCTTCGTTCGGCTGGTCCGGGTTGTTCGGGTGCTCGGTCACAGGACCTCCACGCTCTCGATGATGACGTTCTCGATCGGTTGTCCGTCCCCGGAGCCGTCCGCGGTACCGGCTGCGCCGATCGCCTGCAGGATCTCCAGGCCGCTGTCGATGGTGCCGAACACCGAGTAGCCACCGGCCGCGTCGGAGGGCAGCGGGACGTCATTGAACACCAGGAAGAACTGCGAACCCTGACTCTCGGCGTTACCACTCTGCCGAGCCATGGCGATGGTGCCGGCGGGGTAGACGTCATCCGCGGGTGCGTTCTCGATGGGTCCGAAGGAGTAGCCGGGTCCGCCTCCGCCGGTCGCCGTCGGGTCACCGCACTGCAGCAGGGAGTCCGGGAGCAGTCGGTGACAGGCGGTGCCGTCGAAGTAGCCGTTGGAGGCCAGCATGATGAACGAGGCCACGGACTGCGGCGCCAGGGCACCGTCCAGGGTTGCCTCAACGTCACCCATATTGGTGTGGATGATGACGCTCCAGTCCTGGTTCAGGGAGTCGGCCGCCGGCGGCGGGGCCTGGTAGGTCTGCGGGTTCGTGGTCGGCAGCGCGCCCGGCTCGGGCGCCGGTGACTCGCTCTCGGGCGCCGTGGCGGTGTCGCTCCCGCTCGGCTCAGCGGCGGGGTCACCCTCCAGTTGCTTGTTCCAGAAGAACAACCCTGCGACGACCACGAGGAGTGCGAGCACCGACACGGTCGCGACGATCCGCCGCTCCCGTGCGACGGCGTTGTTCTTGGCCAACTTGGCGGCACGCTTGTTGTATCGACGACGCGCGTACTCGCGTTCCCGCTTACTCGGGGACACCTATTTCCTCCTCGGAACAGACAACGGCCACGATGCGGACTCACACCCCGCACCCGCGCCGATTCGCGCGCACGCGGGGACGCCGAAGATGGCGCACGTGCCCGATTCTAGGCAAGGCTGCCACACGCCCCTGACCGTGGGGGTCCTCAGGTCGGTCACGGGATGGTCACAAACTCAAGGTGTGTCGCTCGATGGAATGATGGGGGCATGGCTCGAATCGCACCCTTGTCCGGATTTCCCGAGTGGCTTCCCGAAGGCCGCGCCGTCGAATCGCACATCCTGCGCACCGTGGCGCACGTCTTCGAACTGCACGGCTTCGTGGGGATCGAGACACGTGCGGTAGAGCCGCTCGAGCAACTGCTGAGCAAGGGGGAGACGTCCAAGGAGGTGTATCTCCTGCGCCGCCTGCAGGACGACGGCCCCGAGGCGCAGGTCGCCGGAGACAAGACGCTCGGCCTGCACTTCGACCTCACCGTGCCGTTCGCGCGCTACGTCCTCGAGAACGCCGGCCACCTCGCCTTTCCGTTCAAGCGGTACCAGATCCAGAAGGTCTGGCGCGGCGAGCGGCCCCAGGACGGTCGGTTCCGCGAGTTCACGCAGGCGGACATCGACGTCGTCGGCTCCGAGGAGCTCCCGTTCCACTTCGAGGTGGAGTTGCCGCTCGTGATCGCCGAGGCGTTCGCCGCCCTGCAGGAGATCGGGCTGCCACCGGTGCGGATCTCTGTGAACAACCGGAAGGTCGCGCAGGGCTTCTACGAGGGCCTCGGCCTGGCTGACGTCGAGGGCGTCCTGCGCACGATCGACAAGCTCGACAAGATCGGCTCGGATGCCGTCATCGATGCACTCCAGCGCGATAACGGGGCGAACGAGGAGCAGGCCCGGGCCTGCCTCGCTCTGGCGTCGATCACCGGCACGGACGCGTCCGTCGCCGAGCGGGTGCTCGCCCTCGGCGTGCGCACGCCGCGCCTCGAGGAAGGGCTGGACGAACTGGTCCGACTCGTCGAGACCGCTGCCGCGCGTGCCCCGGGAGTGGTGGTCGCGGACCTGAAGATCGCCCGCGGCCTCGACTACTACACGGGCAGCGTCTACGAGACCACCCTCGTCGGACATGAGCAGCTCGGCTCGATCTGCTCAGGCGGCCGGTACGACTCGCTCGCTTCGGACGGCAGCCGCACCTATCCGGGCGTGGGCTTGTCCATCGGGGTGTCCCGCGTGGTCTCCCGGTTGCTCGCCGCGGGTATGTCGTCGCCCACCCGGGCGATCCCGACGGCGGTGCTGGTTGCGGTCGCGGACGAGGCACACCGCGGCGCTTCCGACGCCATCGCCGCGGCGCTGCGCGCCCGCGACATCCCTGCCGATGTCGCCCCGAGTGCGGCCAAGTTCGGCAAGCAGATCCGCCACGCGGACCGGCGCGCGATCCCGTTCGTCTGGTTCCCCGGTACCGACGGAGCCACTGACCAGGTCAAGGACATCCGCTCCGGCGACCAGGTCGACGCGGACGCCGCAACCTGGGCGCCGCCTGCGCAGGACCGCTGGCCAGCCGTCCTCCCACAGACCACCTAGGAGGCGCAAGACCCCTTAGAAGGGTGGTGGTTCGTCGGGGTTGGGTGCGGTGCGGTAGGTGGGGCCGTGTCCGGTGTGTCCGGGGTGGGTTCGGGGTAGTTCGGTGGTGGTGCCGTCGGGGGTGCGCATGTAGACGTGGCCGGTGGGGGTGCGCCAGAACCGGTTGCCGTGTTGGTCGACTTCGTCTTCGAAGTCGCCGTGGGTTTTCAGGACGTGGCAGCGTCGGCATTTGGGGTCGAGGTTGTCGTCGCTGGTGGGTCCGAGAGGAAAGGGGGTGCGGTGGTCGAGTTCGGTCATCCGGGCGGTGGCTGAGCAGCCGGGTGCGGTGCAGTAGGGTTCGTTTTCTTTGATCCGGTCGGTCATGTTCTGTGGGGGTTCGTAGCGGGTGGTGCCGTAGTCGGTGACTTGGTTGGTGGTGGGGTCGGTGACCAGGCGTCGCCAGGTGCCGCCGGCGGCGAAGGCGCGGGCGACGTCGGCGGGGATCGGGCCGAGTCCTTCGATGTCGCCGGGGTCGTCGCCGCCCATCAGGGTCGACAGGGAAACCCGGATGAGGATCTGGGCGCGGCGCCCGCCGAGGACTCCGACCGGCCAGACCCGGGGCAGCCCTTGACCCCGCGAGGGCGTGAACACCCGCGGATCGGCCCCGGTATCGGCGCCGTGCCAGGACCCCCAGAACCCACCCGAGCCGGCCCCAGCCCCACCCGAAGACGCGGTGGGCGCACCCGTGACCTCGGACCCGCCCGTCGGGCCGGTGGTGGGCGCACTTGTCCCCTCGGCTCCGCCCGTCAGGCCCGCGGTGGGCGTACTTGTCCCCTCGGACCCGCCCGTCGGGTCGGTGCTGGGCGTACTTGTCCCCTCGGACCCGCTCGTCGGGTCGGTGGTGGGCGCACTTGTCCCCTCGGACCCGCCCGTCGGGCCCGCGGTGGGCGTACTTGTCCCCTCGGACCCGCTGGTCGGACTGGGGCTTGGCGTACTTGTCCCCTCGGACCCGCTGGTCGGACTGGTGCTGGGCGTACTTGTCCCCTCGGACCCGCCCGTCGGGCCCGCGGTGGGCGCACTTGTCCCCTCGGACCCGCCCGTCGGGCCCGCGGTGGGCGTATTTGTCCCCTCGGACCCGCTCGTCGGGTCGGTGGTGGGCGCA
>NZ_JAGSHT010000006.1 GCF_019947135.1 Occultella gossypii
TGCGCCCACCACCGACCCGACGAGCGGGTCCGAGGGGACAAATACGCCCACCGCGGGCCCGACGGGCGGGTCCGAGGGGACAAGTGCGCCCACCGCGGGCCCGACGGGCGGGTCCGAGGGGACAAGTCCGCCCACCACCGGCCCGGCGGGCGGGTCCGAGGTCACGGGTGCGCCCACCGCGTCTTCGGGTGGGGCTGGGGCCGGCTCGGGTGGGTTCTGGGGGTCCTGGCACGGCGCTGATACCGGGGCCGATCCCCGGGTGTTCACCCCCGCACGGGGTCAGGGGCTGCCACGGGTCTGGCCGGTCGGGGTCCTCGGCGGGCGCCGCGCCCAGATCCTCATCCGGGTTTCCCTGTCGACCCTGATGGGCGGCGACGACCCCGGCGACATCGAAGGCCTCGGCCCGATCCCCGCCGACGTCGCCCGCGCCTTCGCCGCCGGCGGCACCTGGCGACGCCTGGTCACCGACCCCACCACCAACCAAGTCACCGACTACGGCACCACCCGCTACGAACCCCCACAGAACATGACCGACCGGATCAAAGAAAACGAACCGTACTGCACCGCACCCGGCTGCTCAGCCACCGCCCGGATGACCGAACTCGACCACCGTGTCCCGTTTCCTCTCGGACCCACCAGCGACGACAACCTCGACCCCAAATGCCGACGCTGCCACGTCCTGAAGACCCACGGCGACTTCGAAGACGAAGTCGACCAACACGGCAACCGGTTCTGGCGCACCCCCACCGGCCACGTCTACATGCGCACCCCCGACGGCACCACCACCGAACTACCCCGAACCCACCCCGAACACACCGGACACGGCCCCACCTACCGCACCGCACCCAACCCCGACGAACCACCACCCTTCTGAACCGTGAGCTCCGGCAGGACCGCAGTCGAGCGTCGCCGAGTGGCCCCCGTCCGCCGACGCCTCGAACTCAGTCGTCGCTGGGTAGGAACAGTGCAACGACCGCGGTCAGCGCCGCAGGAACATAGAAGACCCCGATCCCCAGCAGGGTGAAGAAGGCGAACGCGATCAGCAGCACCGCGGTCAGCACCGCAATGACCCGGCCCTTCAGGAGCAGCGGCAGCCCGGCCAGTAGCACCGGGATCGCGAGGACACCCAGCACCGCCGGACCGCTCTGCGCGATCAGGCTGATCCGCTCGATGTCCGCCGGGGATGCGGTGGCGTCCTGACCCGGGACCAGGAAGATCGGCACGAATGCGAGGACCACGAACGCCACCGCTGCCAGCACGAGCGCCACCCTGTGTGCGAACCGCCGGGTCAGCGGTGGTCTGCGGTGGCGGTCGGGGTCACGCTTGCCGCCGGCGGCCGGGGTGTCGGACATGACCCGACCTTAGCGATCGACTGACCCGCGGAACCGCAACTAGACAGTTGCGCCATCGGCGATCACGATCTAGAGTCGACTTGCAACCGGATGATTGCAGCAATGCCATATCGGCCACGCCTCGATCAACCACAGCACCCACTCGAGCAGGAGGGTCTCCCATGAGCACCGACACCGACCACGCCGTCGCCGACTTCGACGCGGGCACCATCACCCGCACGATTCGGATCGAGGCACCGATCGGGACCGTCTGGACCGCCCTCACCTCGCCCGAACACATCGCCACCTGGTGGGGCCACCCCTCGGAGTTCCCGGACGGCTGGCAGGCCGGCTCCCTGGGCCACTTCGTCTGGGAGGACCACACGTTCCCGGTCCGCATCGACGAACTCGATCCGCCGACCGCGTTCGCCCTCACCTGGGGCGATCTGGACACCACGCTGGAGCAGTCCGCGGCCGCCACACAGGTCCGCTTCACCCTCACCGCCGCCGGCGACACGACCACGGTCACGGTCCTCGAGACGGGCTTCGACCGCCTCGACGCCGCCGCCCGCCGGGCTGCGATGGACGAGAACACCGGCGGCTGGAACACCGTCCTGGACGCCCTCCGCGACTACACCGCGGGCAGGGCTACTCCCGCCGACCTTCAGGCCGTGCGATGACTCCCCCGGCGACCACCGACCGACCGGCACCCGCCCTCTCGACGCGACGTCCGCCGTCGGGCACCACCGTGCTCGACCCGGTGCCGCTGTGCGCGGCCCTGGCGGACGCGACCCGCTGGGAGATCCTCGCGATGCTCGGCGACCGGGACGCCTCCGCCAGCGAGCTCGCCGAGGAGCTGCCGATCTCACGGCAGGCGATCGCCAAGCACCTGCAGCAGCTCGCGGCCGTCGGACTGGTGGAGCCGGTCCCGGCAGGCCGGGCGATCCGCTACCGCGCCCTCGGGGCCCAGCTCGGTCAGCTCGCCCGGCACCTGGAGACGATCGGCCGCGGCTGGGACGCCCGACTGTCCCGGCTCAAGGACGTGGCGGAGGCCCTGCACCGCGGCTGACCACGCAGCCCGAACCTGGTCAGTGCCCGACGACGTCCGAGTCGGCCACGTCCGCGTCACCGGAGTCGAGGGCATCGATCCCGGCGATCTCCTCGCTGGTCAGTTCGAAGTCGAAGATGGTGATGTTCTCGGCGATGCGCCCCGGGTCCGCGGACTTCGGGATCGGCAGCGCGCCGGTCTGGGTGTGCCAGCGCAGCACCACCTGCGCCGGGGTGCGCCCATGAGCCTGCGCGGCCTGGGTGATCGCGGGTTCGGCGAGCAGGTCGCCGGCCTTGCCCAGCGGCGTGTAGGCCTCGGTGAGGATGCCGTGCTCGGCGTGGAAGGCCAGCTCGGCGCGGCGCGGGTTGCGGGGGTCGCGCTTGATCTGGTTCACGTCCGGCACCAGGCCGGAATCGAGGACCGCCTGCAGGTGCGCGGGCTTGAAGTTCGAGACGCCGACGGCGCGGATGAGTCCCTCCTCGCGGAGCGCGACGAGGCCTCGCACGGCGTCGACGAACCCGCCGAACGCGGGCCGCGGCCAGTGCGCCAGGAACAGGTCGATGTACTCCACACCGAGCCGGGCCGCGCTGGCCTCGAAGGCCCGCCGGACGCCGTCGTAGGAGTGCCACTTCTCGTTGAACTTCGTGGTCAGGAACACCTCACCGCGGTCGATCCCGGAGCGGCGCACGCCCTCGCCCACACCTGCCTCGTTGCCGTAGTTCTCGGCGGTGTCGATGAGCCGATAGCCCGCGCCGATCGCGGTCTCGACGGCCGTGGCGACATCCGCGTCGTCCATCGGCCAGGTGCCAAGGCCCAGCGCGGGGATCGTGGTTCCGGACGTCAGGGTCAGGGTGGGAGCAGTCATGGCCCCGAGTCTGTCATCCGGCCGCGGCACGGGGCCAGGTGCGACCACGCTCTGATCACGGCGGTCCGATCCGACTACCGTGGCTACCCTCCGAGGAGCGCCGATGCCGGCGCGTGACCCCGGCTCGAGAACGAGAGGCGCCACGATGATCGACGGGCTCGTCGACCACCTCGAGGGGACGCTCGGCGCGATCGCAGCAGGCTGGAGGACCGATCCGGACGGTACGCCGGCGCCCTTCCAGGTGGTCGAGTTCGAGACGGGACGGATCGACGATGCGGTCATCTACTCGACGCTCGGCCTGAGCGAGTACGTCCTGGAATCGCCGACCGCCGACGGCCACTCCCACCTCGAGCTGATCATGATCGCGCCCGAGGGCCTCCGAGGCAGCGCCCTGCCGTTCCAGCTGCTCGACATCGGCCGGCTGGTGGTCGAGCGCCGTGAGTTGCCGGGCCTCGGAACCATCATCCGGAACAACCGAACGCTCGCCGACCTCTCGACGATGGACGCCCTCTACGTGGGCCGACCCCTCTACTTCACACCGGAGTTCGCGACATTCAGCAACGGTGACCGGGCGGTCACCATCGACTGGCTCCTCCCCGTGTCGCAGCAGGAGGCGGCGTTCGTCGACGCCAACGGCTGGCAGGCGTTCGAGAAACTCATGTACGAACGCGAGGACCTCGACCCGATCGACTACAACCGGGCCTCACTCCTGCCCTGATCGGCGCCGGACCAGCAGGGCGACCACGGCCACGATCGCAGCGGGCGCGTAGAACAGCCCGATCGAAGGCCCGCCGAGCGCCATGAAGAACACGAGCACGGCCGCGCACGCGATGGTCACGCCGGGCAGCCGGCCGCTCGGGATCAGCAGCGGCACCCCGGTCAGTAGCACGGGCACGAGCAGCGGAACCAGCACCTTGGGGCCGTTCACATCCAGCAGCGTCGCCGTGAAGTCCTCGGTGCCGGCGGAGGTGGTCGTGCTGCCCGCGTAGAGCGGCAGCACCAACAACAGCACGGCCGCCGCGCAGGCGAGGCCGAACGCGACGAACTGCCACACCCGCGCGGTGGTCCGGTACGGCGCGCGTGCCGCTGGCTGCGCAGCGTCGACGGTCGGGCTCATGGGACCAAGTATCCCATCGACCCGGTGCCTGCACCGTGATCGCGCAGACCGGCGCTCACCAGCCGGTGCCGATCAGCAGGCGCCGGTGAGGTCCTGCGCGCTGGCACCGCCGGTGCCGGCCTCGGAGGGAGTCTGGGTAGCCGCGTCGTCCGGCGCTTCGGTGTTCGACGGCGGCGCGTCCGTCCGTGTGCCCGTGCCGCTCGGTGCGTCCGTGGGGGTGGCGTCGGCAGTCGGATCGGCCGCGCCCGATGGAGCCCCGTCGCCCGCTCCGTCGTCGGTTCCGAGGATCGGCTCGTCGGCTGCCATCGCTTCCCAGATCTCGTCCACCTCGCTGGTCCAGACGAGCCGGTTCGGGTCGGGGGCGTAGGCGCCGTACGGGGTCGTGAGGAAGACGACGTCCGCGGCGGAGAGCGACCGCAGGCTCAGCGCCAGGCCCGCCATGCCGGTCAGGGACGAGAGGTTCGCACTCATCGTCAGGGACCCGAGAGCCGCGTTGACCATTCCGTAGAGTGCCGGGCCGTCCGCGAGGATGTTCCGCGAGAGGACCTCGTCGACCATCGCTGACATCAGCCGCTGCTGGCGCTCGATCCGGCCGGGATCGGAGCCGTCCCCCAGGCCGACGCCGGTCCGAGCACGCGCGTAACCGAGGGCCTGATCGCCGGTGAGCGTCTGCTGCCCGGCATCGAGGTAGAGGTTCGCCTTGGGCGCCTCGATCGGCTCCGGGATGCAGATGTCCACGCCGCCGAGCGCGTCGACCATCTCCACGAAGCCGCCCATCTCGACCAGGACGAACCCGTCGATGGTCAGTCCTGTGACGGACTGGGCGAGGTTGATGTCGCAGGCGACGGCGGACTCCTTGTCGCCGCCGACCTGCCAGCCGGTCGCGTACGCCGCGTTGTACTGCCCGTACCACCCGCGGATCGTCTCGCCGGAGGTCGTCGGGCAGTCGGGGATCTGGACCATGATGTCGCGCGGGATCGAGACCAGCTCGACCCGGGACCGGTCCGCGGAGATGTGGGCGACGATGTGGGTGTCCGCCAGGACCGAGTCGAACCCGTCGTCGACGGCGCCATCGGCGCGGCTGTCCGAGCCGATGATGAGGATGTTCAAGGCCGTGCCCGCGTTCGGGTCGGCCGGCGGCGCGGGGGTCGCGGCCGCACCGTCCGCATCGGTCGGGCGGACGATCAGATCGTCGACCTCGATGACGTCGACCTCGGACTGCAGCTGCGCGTACACCGAGCCGCCGAACGTGAGGGCGAACGCGAGCGCGCCCACCACTCCCACTGCTGCGGTTCGCAGTCGGGCGCGCCGGATCCGCCGGGCGTGCCGAGGCCGACGCGCGAGCTCCCCTGGACTCGTGGGCGAGGGGTTCCGGGCGGGTGCGGTCGCGGGACGGCCCGACCGTCGGATCGGGACCGACGACCTGGCATGGCGGGCGGATGGCATCGCCCCGATTTTAGGAGTACTGCGAGGCGAAATCCGCACACTCGCGGGCGTGAGCCGTGGACGGATTGTGCAGGATTGCGTCAGTCCCGATCCGACTCGGCAGGCACTGTGTCCACCGATCGGCCCGTGGCACCGTCGGACGCCTCGGATCGGGCCGGCACCAGCTTGAGGCCGACCACCGCGCCGATGATGCCGAGGATGAACACGACCTTCCACACCGAGACCGACTCGGCGCCCGTGGCGATCGCGTACGTCACCGTGAGAGCGGCGCCGATCCCGGTCCAGACCGCGTAGGCGGTCCCGATCGGGATGGACCTCATAGCTCGCCCGAGCCCGAGCATGCTGAGCGTCAGGGCGACCGCGAACACGATCGTCGGGACCGGTTGACTGAAGCCGTCCGACTGACCGAGCGCGGTCGCCCAGACGGCTTCGAGGACGGCGCTGAGGAGCAGGATGAGCCACGGCATCTCAGCTCACCACCTTGAGGCCGACGACGCTGCCGACGAGCAGGACGAGCAGGCAGATCCTGGCGATCGACGCCGGTTCCTTACCCGTGATCATCGCCCAGACGACCGTCAGCGACGCGCCGATGCCGACCCAGACGGCGTAGGCCGTGCCGGTCGGAAGGGTCGTCATCGCGTAGGCGAGACCGGCCATGCTGACGAGCATGGCGACGACGAACAGCACCGACGGACGCACCCGCTTGAAGCCGTCGGAGGCGGACAGAGCCGAGGCCCAGACCGCCTCGAGCATTCCGGACAGGACAAGTATCAACCAAGCCATGATGAGGCCTTCTGAGTCAGTCTTGTCGCGATGCGGGTACTGCTCCCTCGTCCGCAGACCCTCGTCGGGCCTCATCAACGAGGGTAGCCAAACAGGTCGACGGCGTCGACGTGGGTTCGGTCACCACCTCGCGTCGGTCATCGGTCGGCCCCGGTCAGCCCGGCCTGGCCGAGGCGGCCGCCCGAGCGGCCGCGGGCAGTGCCGCGAGGATCTGCTCCACGGCTGCGTCATCGTGTGCGGCCGAGACGAACCAGGCCTCGAACGCCGACGGCGGCAGGTTCACCCCGGCGTCGAGCATCGCGTGGAAGAACGGCGGGTAGCGCCAGGCCTGCGCCGCCTTCACCTCGTCGTAGGTGCGCGGCCCCGGGCCGGACCAGCCCTGCTCGGCCGGGCTGCCGAACGCGAACGAGAACAGGTTGCCGGCCCGCTGGGTCGCGACCGGGACGCCCTCAGCGGCGAGCGCGGCCGTGACGGAACTCGCGACGGTGTCCGCGACTGCGTCCACCCGGCTGTACACGCCGCCGTCGGCCAGGCGCAGGGTCGCCGCGCCGGCGGCGACCGCCACCGGGTTCCCGGACAGGGTGCCGGCCTGGTAGACCGGCCCGGCCGGAGCGAGCATCCGCATCACGTCCGCCCGGCCGGCGAGCGCCGCGACGGGCAGTCCGCCGCCGATGACCTTGCCGAACGTGAGCAGATCCGGGGTCCAGCCGCCCTCGAGGCCCCACCAGCCGGCCGGGCCCACCCGGAACCCGGTGAGTACCTCGTCGGCGATGAACAGGGCGCCCTCAGCGCGGGCGATCTCGGCGACCGCGGCGTTGAAGCCCGGGTCCGGGGCGACCACACCCATGTTGGCGGCGGCGGCCTCGGTGATGACGGCAGCGATGTTGCCCGGGTGGGCGGCGAATGCGGCCCGCACGGCATCCAGGTCGTTGTAGCCGATCACGATGGTCTGCGCGGCGAATGCGGCGGGCACCCCGGCAGAGCCCGGCAGGGACAGGGTGGCGACCCCGGACCCGGACTCGGCGAGCAGTCCGTCGGAGTGGCCGTGATAGTGCCCGGCGAACTTGATGATCAGGTCCCGGCCGGTGAACCCGCGGGCCACCCGCAGGGCGGTCATGGTGGCCTCGGTGCCGGTGGAGACGAGCCGGACGAGCCCAGCGACCGGCACCCGCTCCCGGATGAGTTCGGCCAGTTCGACCTCCCCCGGCGTCGGCGCCCCGAACGAGAGCCCGCGGGCCGCGGCCTCCTGCACGGCGGCAACGACCTCCGGGTGGGCGTGCCCGAGGAGGGCCGGCCCCCAGGAGCCGACCAGGTCCACGTACTCGCGGCCGGTCGAGTCGGTGACTCGCGGGCCGCTCGCGGAGACGAGGAAGAGCGGGTCCCCGCCCACGCCGTTGAAGGCGCGCACGGGCGAGTTCACCCCGCCGGGGATCACGGCGGCGGCGCGGTCGAACAGGGTCATCGGGGGTCCGTTCCGGGCAGCTGCCCACGAGTGAGTCGGTCGGCCAGTTCCACGGCCCAGTAGGTCAGCACCGCGTCCGCGCCGGCCCGTTTGATGGACAGGACGGTCTCGGCGATCGTGCGGTCCCGGTCCAGCCAGCCGTTCGCGGCGGCGGCCTCGACCATCGCGTACTCGCCGGAGACCTGGTAGGCCCAGACCGGAACAGGGGAGGTGGCGGCGACGTCAGCCAGGACGTCCAGGTAGCTGAGCGCGGGCTTGACCATGACCACGTCCGCACCCTCGGCGACGTCCAGGTCCGCCTCGCGGCCGCCCTCGCGGCGGTTCGCCGGGTCCAGCTGATAGCTGCGCCGGTCGCCGGTGAGCTGGGAGTCCACGGCCTCGCGGAACGGCCCGTAGAACGCGGACGCGTACTTCGCGGCGTAGGCGAGGATCGCGACGTCGGTGTGCCCCTGCGCGTCCAGGGCATCGCGGACGGCGGCGACCTGACCGTCCATCATGCCGCTCAGTCCGAGCAGCGCGGACCCGGCCCGGGCCTGCGCGAGGCCCATCTCGGCGTACCGCTCAAGGGTGGCGTCGTTGTCCACCCGGCCGGCGGCGTCCAGGACGCCGCAGTGGCCATGGTCGGTGAACTCGTCCAGGCACAGGTCCGTCTGGACGACGACGGCGTCCCCCACCTCCGCGGCGACGGCGGCCGTGGCGACGTTCAGGATGCCGTTCGGGTCGGTGGCGCCGGTGCCGGTCGCGTCCCTGATCTCGGGCACGCCGAACAGCATGAGTCCACCGACGCCGGCCTCGGCGGCCTCGGTCGCGGCCCGGCGCAGGGAGTCCAGGGAGTGCTGGAGCACGCCCGGCATCGAGGCGATCGGCCGGGACTCGGCGGCCTCGATGACGAACATCGGCAGCACCAGGTCGCTCGGGTGCAGGCGGGTCTGCGCGACGAGTCGGCGCATGGCCGGGGTGGCGCGCAAACGGCGGGGTCGGATCCTCAACTGACGTCCTCCAGTGCCCTGATCAGGGCCTCGATGGTGCGTTCGGGTGCGACCACGTCCGCGCGGAGCCCGACGGCGGCCGCGTCCTGCGCGGTCACCGGGCCGAGGCAGGCGATGGTCATGGCGGCGGGCAGGTCGAACCGGGCCAGCGACCTGGCCACGGAACCGCTGGTGACGAGCGCGGCGTCCGCCCGGCCGGCGGCCAGGTCCGCGGCCGTGGCCTCGTCGACCGTCAGTTCCTCGACGCGGTAGCCGACCACGCTGTCCACCCAGTGCCCGCGCTCGCTCAGCCCGTCGGCCACGGTGTCCCGGGCGAGCTCGGAGTGCAGCACCAGGACCCGGGACGGGGCGGGGATCACCGACGTGCCCCGTGCGACGGCCTCGATGCCCGCGAGTTGCCAGGCGTGCAGGAGGCCCTCGGCGCTGAAGTCGGACTCCGGGACCAGGTCCACCGCGAATCCGGCGGCCTCGAGGGCGGAGGCCGTGGCCGGGCCGACGGCGGCCACCTTGGCCTGCACCTCGCCGGAGCCGTCGAGGACGCCGACGGTGGCCGCGGACGTCACCACCAGCCAGTCGTAACCACCCGCGGTCAGCCGGTCCAGTGCGTCGCGGACCTGCGGGGTCCGCAGCGGGCGGGTCGCGATCAGCGGCACCACCCAGCCGGTCGCGCCGCGCTCGGCAAGCAGGTCACAGGCCCGCTCACCCCAGCTACCGCCCCGGGGGACCAGCACCGTGCGGCCGGCGAGCGTCATCGACGTCTCAGCCCGTGATCCAGGCACCGGCGCCCGCGGCGATCAGGTCGGCGGCGACCGCGCTCCCGAGCGCCGCCGCCTCATCCGGCCGCCCGCTCGCGGTGGCGGTACGCGACTCGCCCCCGCCCGGACGGTAGGCCGACCCGGAGACGGTCAGGACGCCGTCGGACACCGTGGCCGTGGCGCCCACGGGGGCGGCGCAGCCGGCCTCAAGGGTGGCGAGCAGGGACCGCTCGGCCGTCGCGGCGGCCCAGGCGTCCGCGTCGTGGATTCCCGCCAGGGCCGCAGCCAGAGGCGTGCCGGTCGCGTCACCCTCGCGGATCTCGACGGCGAGCACCCCCTGCCCGGGCGCGCCCGGCCAGGTGTCGAGGGCGAGTTCGGCGGTGATCGCGTCAGCCCGCCCGATGCGGCGCAGCCCGGCCGCGGCGAGGATCACGGCGTCGAGCTCGCCGTCGCTGACGAAGCCGAGGCGGGTGTCCACGTTCCCGCGGATATCCACGACCTCCAGGTCCGGGCGGGCGGTCCGCACCTGGGCCGCACGGCGCGGGGACCCGGTACCGATCCGGGCGCCCGCCGGAAGAGTGGCGAGGGTCAGTCCGTCCCGGGCGCAGAGGGCGTCACGGGCGTCCTCACGCGCCGGGGTGGCGGCCACGACCAGGCCGGGGTGTGGGGTCGTCGGCAGGTCCTTGAGGGAGTGCACCACGGCGTCACACTCCCCCGCCAGCAGCGCGGTCCGCAATGCTGCGGCGAACACTCCGGTACCGCCGAGAGAGGCGAGCGAGGCCCGGTTCCGATCCCCCTCGCTGGTCATCGGCACCACCTCGATGCGCAGTCCCGCGGCGGTCAGCGCGTCGGCGACGGTCTGCGTCTGGGTCCGCGCCAGCCGGGAGGCGCGGGTGCCGATCCGGACCACGGGCGTGGTCGCCTCGACCGGTGCGGCCTCGTTCGCGGACCCGGTGCTCACGGTGCCAGCCCGGCCACGGCGGGCCTGAAGCCTCGCCGCGCGTTCTCGCAGCACCCGGGCCGGCAGACGTCGTACCAGGGGCCGAGGGAGGTCAGCGCGGGCCGGTCCGCGACCGGGGTGCCCTCGAGCCGCTCGACGACGAGGTCCACCAGGCCGGCCACGAACTTCGGGTGGATGCCGGGGGTGGGTACCCGCGCGGCGGCGATCCCGTGCTCGCTCGCGGTCTCCATGGCCTCGGTGTCGAGGTCCCAGGCGACCTCCATGTGGTCGGAGAGGAACCCGAGCGGCACGATCACCACGCCGTCGACGCCCTTGGCCGGGAGGTCGGCGATGGCGTCGTTGACGTCCGGCTCGAGCCAGGGTTGGCTGGGTGGGCCGGAGCGCGACTGGTAGACGAGCTGCCAGGGCGTCTCCGGCTCGCCGATGGCCTCCATGACCACCTCGGCGACGGCACGGTGCTGCGCGGCGTACGCGCCGCCGTCGCCCAGGCCGAGCTCGGCGGGGCCGGACCGCTGCGCGTCGCCCAGAGGGATGGAGTGGGTCGCGAAGAGCACCTCGATGGTTCTCGCGCCGTGCTCGCGCAGCGTGGCCAGGCCGGCCGCGACACCGTCGACGAACGGGGCCACGAAGCCCGGGTGGTCGAAGTACTGGCGCACCTTGTCCACCTCGAGGACGCTCCCGAGGCCGGTGTCCTCGAGCGCGTCGGCGAGGTCCTCGCGGTACTGGCGGCAGCTGGAGTAGGAGGAGTACGCGCTGGTGGGGATGGCGAGCAGGCGGCGGTGCCCCGCGGCGTCGGCCTCGCGGAGCGCGTCGTTGAGGTAGGGGTCCCAGTTGCGGTTGCCCCAGTGGATCGGCAACTCGATGCCGCGGCTCGCGAGCTCGGTCTCGAGCGCGGCCTTGAGCTGGCGGTTGTGGGAGTTGATGGGGCTCACCCCACCGAACGCTCGGTAGTGATGGGCCACCTCCTCCAGGCGCTCGTCCGGGATGCCGCGGCCGGCGGTGACATTGCGCAGGAACGGCAGCACGTCGTCCTGCCCCTCGGGGCCGCCGAAGCCGGCCAGCACGATCGCGTCGTAGGCGACCGGCTCCGTCACGTGTTCGGGTCCGGCCTGGGCGGCCGGCGTGGCCGCGGGGACGACGGCGCCGGGCGCCATCGCCACGGTGGTGGCGGGGGCTGGCTTGCGGCCGCGCGGGGCGGCGTCGCGGGCGTCCTTCGTGGTGTCCACCGTGCTCACGCCAGCACCTGCGCGAGCTCGGCGACGCTGACCCGGCGGCCGGTGTAGAACGGCGTCTCCTCGCGCACGTGACGGCGGGCTTCGGTGTAGCGCAGGTCCCGCATCAGATCCACGAGGTTCGCGAGGTCGTCGTCCTCGAGGGCGAGGATCCACTCATAGTCGCCGAGCGCGAACGCGGCGACGGTGTTGGAGAGCACCGACCGGAACTGCGAACCGCGACGGCCGTGGTCGGCGAGCATCTGCCGGCGCTCGTCCTCGGGCAGCAGGTACCACTCGTGGGAGCGCACGAACGGGTACACGGTCAGCCACGCGGCCGGCTCCTTGCCGCGCAGGAACGCGGGCACGTGCCGGGCGTTGAACTCAGCCTCGCGGTGCATGCCGAGCGTGTTCCAGGTGGGCAGCAGGGTACTCAGCAGGGCGGTGCGGCGCAGGTCCCGCAGCCCGGCCTGGAGGTCCTCGGCACGGTCGCCGTGGATCCAGATCATCGCGTCCGCGTCGGCCTTGATGCTGGAGACGTCGTAGAGCCCGCGGGTGGTGACGCCGGCTGCCGCGAGACGCTCGATGGTGGCCTCGACCTCGGCGACGGCGGCGTCGGAGACGTCCGCGCCGCGGTGGGGGTCACGGCGCAGCACCGACCAGAGTGTGTAGCCCTCGGGGTTCTGCTCGGCGGCCGTCTGCTGGGGGTTCGACGCGTTGCTCTCAGTGGTCACCCGATCACCATAAACCCGCACCAGAATGCCGATGACGACGGTCCGTCAGAACCCCGAGATCCGGCCTCCCGCGGCCCTCGCATCGGCGATCACGGAGGCCAGCCCGGTGCCCGCGATCCACGTGCCGGCCACGTCGAGGGAACCCATCGCTGCGACCGCCGATCGGGCGGCCTCGATGTGCTGTGACATTCCCCACGCCCGGGTCGGACGGGGCAGGGTCAGCGACACCCGGGCGTGCTCGATGAGGGCGTCGGCACCGATCGTGATGCCGAGCAGCCGGCCCGCGTCCGCGAGCGCGAGGGCGCCACGTTCGCCAGCATCCCCGGGCACGATCCCGGCGGCGTACGACAGCCGGATGACGGCGCGGTCGGGGCCGGCTGCCTCGGCCACCCAGTCCCACTTGGCACTGGCGTAGGTCAGTGCCTTCGCGCCGCGGCCGGGGACGCCGACGAGCACGCCGGCTCGGGTGTGCTCGGGCAGGGTGGTGTCGTCGAGGACGAGGGTCACCAGGTCCACGCTCGACGGCGCGGGCCAGTCCGCGCCCAGCCGCGCCAGGGCGTGGGTCGCCTCGGGCGCCGAACCGTCGACGAAGCCCCAGGTGTGCGGCGGGCAGGCGAGCAGCACCTTGCCGGCGCGGATGCGGGCCGAGCCCGCGTGCACGAGCCAGCCACCGCCGTCGGGCAAGAGGGAGGCGACCGGCGCACCCGGACGCAGGTCCGCGCCGGCCCGCGCGAGCTCGGCGACGAGTGCTTCGACGAGCCGGTGGATGCCGCCCCGCAGGCCCTGCACCGCGCTGCCCGCGGGAGCGGCGGCGCGGATCTCCGCGAGCGACGCGGCCAGCGACCCGGTCCGGGCGAGGCGGTCCAGCACGCCGGGGAGCAGGTCGGTCGCGACGAGCTCCTCGGGTTCGACCGAGTGCACACCACGGACCACCGGGCGCAGCAGCCGGTCGGTGACGGCCTCGCCCATCCGGGCGGTGACCAGGGCGGCCAGCGTCGGGCCGGCCGGGGCCGGCGCGGGACCGACACCTCGGAGGATGGCGCCCGGTCCGGCGGCGGGTCTGGCGCCGGTGACGTCGACCGGTAGGTCCAGATCCCGCCGGGCCCGGGCCAGGCCGTCCTCCCCGAGTACCTCGACCAGGCCGGGGGCGTCGAGGTCCGTCGGGATGCCGAGCACGCCGGTGGCGGGCATCGCGCGGGAGACACCGTCGTGGTGGACCCGCGCCGGGACCCGGCTCGGGCTCACTATCTCGGAGGCGAGTCCGAGGTCCGCCAGGAGGGCCGCGACGGTGCCGCCGCGGGTGGCGAAGCTCTCGGCGCCGGAGTCCAGGTCGACGCCGGCCACCGGGTTCGACCCGACCAGTCCCCCGAAGGAGTGGGCGGCCTCCAGGACCGTCACCGAGAGTCCGGCCCGGGCCGCCTCCCACGCGGCGACCAGCCCGGCGACGCCGCCGCCGATGACGACGACGTCCACCGTCGATGGCGGAGCCAGCGCCTCCGCGGAAGGGTCCGAGCCTCCCCCGCCGGAACCAGCAGTGCTCATCGGCCCGCGGCCGCGTGCACCGTCTCCACGATCCGGGTCAGGACGCCCGGGTCGGTCTCCGGCGGCACGCCGTGGCCGAGGTTCAGGACGTGCGCGGGCGCCGCGGTGCCGCGGGCGAGCACGTCGTGGACGTGCGCCTCGAGCACCGGCCACGGGGCCGCGAGCAGCGCGGGGTCCACGTTGCCCTGCAGGGGCACGCCGGGCACGACCGCGGCAGCCTGGTCCAGCGGGGTGCGGTAGTCGACGCCGACGACGTCGACCCCGACGTCGTGCATCGCCCCGAGCAGGTGGCCGGTGCCGACGCCGAAGTGCACCGTCGGCACTCGGCCGCCGTTCGCGGCCGCACCGGGCACCCGCAGTTCACGGACCGGCGCGAGCGCGGCCGCCGAGTGCGGCGCGACCAACGCGGTGTAGTCGGCCAGAGACAGTCCGCCGGCCCAGGAGTCGAACAGTTGGGCCGCGGACGCGCCGGCGCCGATCTGCGCGAGCAGGAACGCCCCGGTCAGGTCGGCGAGCCAGGACATCAGGTCCGCCCACACTTCGGGCTGTCCGTGCATCAGCGTCCGTGCGGCGAGCTGGTCCTTCGACGGGCCGCCCTCCACGAGGTAGGCGGCGAGCGTGAACGGTGCACCCGCGAACCCGATCAGGGGCGTGGTGCCGAGCTCGCCGGCCAACTGGCCCACCGCGGTGGTGACGGGCTCGAACAGACCCGCGGGGACGCCGTCGGGCGTGAGAGCGCGCAGCGCGGCGACGTCTGCCGCCGTCCGTACCGGATGCGCCAGCACCGGGCCCTTGCCGGGCACGATGTCCACGTCAACGCCGATCAGGCGCAGCGGGACGACGATGTCGCTGAAGAAGATCGCGGCGTCCACGCCGTGCCGACGGACCGGCTGCAAGGTGATCTCGGTGACCAGATCCGGGTCCAGGCAGGCCTCGAGCATCCGGGTGCCGGTGCGCAAGGCCCGGTACTCGGGCAGCGACCGGCCCGCCTGCCGCATGAACCACACCGGCGTGGTCGGGGGCCGCTCCCCGGAGTAGGCGCGGACGAGGGACGAGGAGGCCGTGGCACCCGTGAGCGGGTGGTCGGCGGGCAGGAGGGTCACACGCTTGATTCTGACATCTCGGGCGTGGGTGTCGTGACCATGGCGTCAGTCTGCGCGACGTGCCCCACGTCACGCATGTCAGGATGCCCACATGTCATCTCGCTCGGATGCCGTGGATCCTGCCCGCTTGGCCCAGTGGTGCAAGGAACATCTGGGCAGCCCACCAGTGGATGAGATCTTCAGATCCGGGCACCTGGCCGTAGTTGTCGGGCTGCGGCTGGCTGACGGCCGCGACGTCGTAGTCAAGATTCGTCCGGACTCGCCACGGATCGCGGCCTGCGTCGAAATCCAGCGCCGTGTGTTCCAGGCCGGTTATCCGTGCCCTCAGCCACTCACCGACGCCGCGCCGCTCGGCGGCGACATCGCAACCGCGGAGGCCTACGTCCCTGGCGGCGCCTCGCTCCCGAGCTCGGACCAGGCCCCCCGGGCCTTTGCTGAAGCGTTCGCGCGGCTGATTCGGCTCGCCCCCCGGCCGGCCGAGGTGTCCACGCTCGAACCGGCACCGTCATGGGCCGCGTGGGACCACGCCGAGGATGGACTGTGGCCGTCTCCGGAGGGCCCTGACGTCAACCTCAACAACCTCGACGAGGTGCCCGGCGCGGAGTGGATCGACGATGCCGGGCGCCGGGCCCGCGAACGGCTGCGAGCGAGCGGGTCCGAAGCAGTGATCGGCCACTGCGACTGGCTGGCCGGAAACCTGCGCTGGAGCGGCGACGCGCTGCTGGTGGTACACGACTGGGACAGCATGATCGCCGATAGCGAAGCCGTCCTGGTCGGCCTTGCTGCCGCGCTGTACTCGACCGTCGACGTGGACGAGCTCGCCACCGTGGCGGACACAGAGCGGTTCCTCGTCGCGTACTGCCAAGCGCGTGGCCGGGACTTCAGCGCCGACGAACTCGAACGGTCGTGGGCGGCTGGCGTCTGGACCAGGGCTGACGACGCCAAGTATCAGCACACGGTCGGGCAGCCCATCACCTCACTCAGCGAGAGCGAGGCCCGTGAGCGGCTCCGTCGCGCTGGGACCGACCGGGGGCCCTCCTGACCGCTCTCGAGGCACCGACGCCGGGGTTCCATCGGGCGATACCCTGACCCGCACGACCCATCGGGAGCCACCATGACAACGTCGCCGCAGGACCGGACCACCGACGGCCGGCCACTTCTCGCGCTCATTCCGGGCGCCGGGTCGGACCCCGGCTACTGGGAACCGCTCCAGACCGCGCTCGAGGCCGTCGGGCTCGATTCGGTGGCGGTCGACCTCCCCTGCGCCGACGACAGCGCCGACCTCGGCGCTTATGCGGACGCCGTCCTCGCCGTCACCGCGGAACATCCCGGGGACGTCGTGCTGGTGGCCCACTCGTTCGGCGGCTTCACCGCACCGCTCGCCGCCGAGCGGCTGGCCTCGGCGCGGATGGTCCTGCTCTCGGCGATGGTGCCGCGGCCCGGGGAGACACCCGGCGACTGGTGGGAGGCGACCGGGCAGGCCGCCGCGCGCCGCGACGCCGATCTTGCCGCGAACCGGGAACCCGACGACTCCCTCGAGTCGCTGTTCTACAACGGACTGACACCGGGGCAGATCGAGCAGGCGAGTTCGTGGGATCGACCACAATCGGCCACGCCGTTCGCCAGCCCCTGGCCGCTGCCGGCGTGGCCGGAACTGCCGACCAGCGTGCTCGCATTCGCCGACGACCGGCTCTTCCCACCCGCGTTCCAGCGGCGGATCGCCGCGGACCGGCTGGGCCTCGGGCTGGGCCTGGTCCCCGGTGGACACATGGGCATGGTCTCCCACCCCGCACCTCTGGCCGCCACCCTCGCGCACATCGTGGGCGAGGGTTCCGACACCGCGTCATAACGATCGGCGGGCCGCGGACGTACGATGGCGGGCGTGCTGGTGTGTGTGAGTGCGAACCATCGGACCGCGAGCTTCGCGGTCCTCGAGCGACTCTCCGCAGCACATCCGGACCCGACGACGCATCTCGCCGATGCGGGCGTGCGCGGCGCCGTCGTGGTCGCGACGTGCAACCGGCACGAGTCCTACCTCGACGTCGACGCCGAGTCCGAGGCGGACGTCGAAGCGGCCGTCGAGACCGCGCTCGGACGCCTCGCCGGTCCGGCCGGGCTGACCACGGATGACCTGCGGGCGAAGGCCCGCGTGATGACCTCCAGCCGGGTGGCTGCGCACCTGTTCGCGGTGGCCAGCGGCCTTGACTCCGTGGTGGTCGGCGAGGATGAGATCGCCGGCCAGGTGCGCCGCGCACTGAGCGACGCCCGCGACGCCGGCGCCACGACCGGTGCCTTGGAGCGGCTGTTCCAGATGGCCTCGACCACCTCCCGCGGCGTGAAGAACACGACCGGTATCAACGCGGCCGGCCGGTCCATGGTGCGCCTGGCGCTGGACCTCGCCGAGAGCCGGATCCCGGAGTGGGCCCGGGCCCGGGTGCTGATCATCGGAACAGGTGCGTACGCGCGGACCACCCTGGCGGCGCTGCGCGAACGCGGCGTCGGCACCGTGGACGTGTCCTCACCGTCCGGGCGCGAGCAGACGTTCGCCAGCCGTGAGGGTGTGCGGCCCGTCGGCGCGGCCGAATTGGCGGCCGCGCTCGGGCGCGCGGACCTGGTCATCACCTCAACGAACGTGCTGGCCCTGGACGCCGGACGACTCGTACCCGCCCGGAGCACGGAGGCAGGGCCACTGCTCGTCATCGACCTCGGTCTGCCCAGCAACGTCGCCAAGGACGTCACGGCCGTGCCCGGTGTGGACCTGTTGGACCTGGAGACGATCAGCAGGCACGCCCCCGTGGCGGAGCTGAACGCGAGTGCGCAGGCCCATGACCTGGTGGCTGCGGCGACCCGCGAGTTCGAGACCCGCACGGCCGCCGAGACCGCCGGGCCCGCGATCGTGGCCTACCGCGGCCACATCGAGGAACTGCTCGAGGCCGAGATCGCCCGCGCCCGCGAGCGCGGCGAGCACTCCGAGGACGTCGAGCGGGCGCTCCGACACTTCGCCGGCGTCCTCGTGCACTCCCCCACCGCCCGGGCCCGGGACCTGGCCGCACAGGGCCGGCTGCCGGAGCTCACGGACGCGCTCGGGACGCTGTACGGGCTGCACGTCCCGCCGCACGACGAGAACACCTTGGGCGTGACCTACCGCCGGATCGGCTGAACCCTCGCTGCCCGATCCACCCGAGCGGGCGTGCGGTTCCGTGCGGGGTGAATGATGTGACCGTGACCGGCCACAACAGGATCGAGCGGTATCCGACGCGACGGGCCGCGCATGCGGCGGGCCGGCAGACACATCGTCGAACGCGTCCTCCAGGGGGTGTCCGATCCCTACCTCGGCCACGTGCAGGTGGGTGGCCGGGACTACTACCTGCGGCAGTTCCACGACATGAAGGGGTCGATCGACCTCGACGAGCTCGACCCGGCCACGTTCCGCCAGTACGTCACCGCCTGCGCGGCCATCCTGGCCCGGGCCCACTCGCAGAGCCCGACGGCGAGCACGATCGTCGGCTACATCGGCAGTGGGGCCGCGCTCACCGATGCGATCACGGAGTGGGCGTACGCCTACGCGGACCAGTCCCGGCGTGACTTCGACGCGCTCCGCGCGGCCGCCGACGACGGGCGGGTCACGCTGGCGGACCAGCCGTAGCTGGGGTGAACTGATCGGATGAGCGAACCGGAGGGGCTGCGGGTCGCCGTCCTCGGCGACGTCGTGCACCGCCCCGCGCAGGCCTGGACGCCCACCGTGCACGCCCTGCTGCGCCACCTGACCGCGAGCGGGCTGGCCGACGTGGTCCCTGAGCCACTCGGGATCGAGGGTGACGTCGAGACCGTCCGCCTGGTGCCGGGCGATGCCGGGCCGGCGTGCTGGCCGTATCAGGCGACCGAACGAGGGCTGGCCTCCGCCGCCCGACTCCTGCGAGCGGTGCATGACGCGACCCGCGGGTGGCGTCCGCCCTCGGGGGCGCGGTGGGCGCACCCGCCCAGAGCGGCTGCGGCAGGCGGCACGTTCGTGATCTGCCACGGTGACCCGGGGCCGTGGAACATGACCTGGACCGCTGGCGTGGCGACCGGCCTCTTCGACTGGGATCACGCCTACCCCGGCCCGGCGCTCGACGACGTCGCGTATGCGCTCGAGTACTTCGCGCCGTTCCGGGACGACGCCGAGGCGGTGCGCTGGCACGGGTTCACGTCACCGCCTGACCGACGCCGGCGGATCGAGGTGTTCGCAGCCGAATACGGGCTCGACTCGCGTGCAGGCCTCGTGGACGCCGTCATCGCACGGCAGGAGGCGACGGCCGACCAGGTTCGAGCACTCGCGGACGCGGGCGTGCAACCCCAGGCCAGGTGGGTGCACGAGGGGTACCTCGACGTACTGGCCGCCCGGGTCGCCTGGTCCCGGGCCAACCGCGATCTGGTGGAGTAGTTCGACAGCGGCGCGCCGGCGTGTGGTAGGAATCACCCGTACAAACGAGATACCGGAGGGGCTTTGCCAGGAGACGAGGTTGCCGCACCTCGAGGCGCCACCCTGATCCTTTCCGTGCCGACCATGGTGGTGTGCGGCGTGATCCTTGCCGTGATGCCGGCCGTCACACGCAACACACCCGTTGGTTGTTACGCCTACGGGGACGACCCCCAGGTGCGCACGCAGCCCTTCCCGCCACGCCTCTGGTGTCGCGGTGACTCCGCCGACAGTTGGAACCTCGTCGCCGACTACTCGCTGGAGTTCTACGGAGTTTCAGCCCTGGCAATTACCGCTCTCGTCGCCACGATCTCCGTCATATGGCGCCTCGCCGGCCCAACGACCCCGGAAACAGACGCCTAGCACCTGACGTGCCCCACCTCAGGCGTCCGCCACGGGCAGCTCCGGATCTAGCCCGGTGTGATGCGCCGCGAACGCGAGCTGGTCGGCGAACTCCGCCGCCTGGGCGTCCTTGGGCTTGCCCATTCCGTGCCCGGCACGGGTGTCCACGCGCAGCAGTACCGGCCCGGACCCTGCGGTCTCGCCGGACAGGGCGTGCTGCAGCTCCGCCCCGAACTTCAGGGAGTGCGCCGGGACCACGCGGTCGTCGTGGTCGCCGGTGCAGATGAGCGTTGGCGGGTAGTCGACGTCGTCGCGCACCCGGTGCAGCGGTGAGTAGGCGTACAGCGCGGGGAACTCCGCCGCGTCATCCGGGTCGCCGTAGTCACTGCACCACGCCCAGCCGACGGTGAACCGGTGGAAGCGCAGCATGTCGAGCACGCCCACGGTCGGCAGTGCCGCCGCCCACAGCTCGGGCCGCTGGGTCATCGCGGCGCCGACGAGCAGCCCTCCATTCGATCGCCCGTGGACCGCGACCGCGGATGCCGTGCCGGACGAGCGGAGCCACTCCGCGCAGGCGTACAGGTCGTCGAACACGTTCTGCTTGCGGTCCTTCGTGCCCGCGTCGTGCCACTGCTCGCCGTACTCCCCGCCGCCCCGCAGTGTCGCGACCGCGAGCGTGCCACCGGCCGCGACCCAAGCGACGAAGATCGCCCGGAACTCCGGGTTCACCTCGATCCGGAACCCGCCGTAGCCGTACAGGAGCGTGGGCCGGGGCGCACCGGTCGCCAGGTCCGCGCGCTGGACGAGGAACATCGGCACCTCGGTGCCGTCCGCGGACGTCGCCCGGGGCCGGGTCACGGACACCTCGCCGACCTCGAACGCGCCGCGCGGCGCGGCCAGCACCTTGTGCTTCGGCGCGGGTGCGGTGACCACCCGGTGGTTCGTCCCGGCGTCGGTGAACGAGACGGTGCGGACATGGACGACGGCGGAGCCCTCCTCCACGTCGAGGCCGGCCACGGTCACGGCGTCGCCGAGGTCGACGGCGCGGCGCGCCTCGGTGACGCCGACCGGAACGCCATCGTCGTCCGCCTGCTCGAAACCGGCGAGCACCACGCGGTGCGTGGCGTCGCGGGAGTAGACGAGCACGAGGCCGTCCGCCGTGAGCGCTGACTCCGGACGGAGCACGCCGTCCGCGGACTCGGCCACGAGCTCGCGGAACTCGGGCACAGAACCCGCACCCACGCCGTCGGGATCGATCGTGACGATCCGACGGCGCGGTGCTCCGTCATCGGTGTGCAGGACGAGCCGGCTGCCACGGGCGCCGAGGACCGCCCACCGGGCGCGCGCATCCGAGGTCAGTGCGACCTCGTCGGTGTCGACGTCGACACCACGCGGCCCCGGCACGAGCCGCCGTACCGCGAGGTCGCTCGGCCCGGAGGAGCCCGCCGCGTACCTGATCACGAGCCAGTCCCCCGCGACGTCCGGGTACGCGAACAACTTCGGCGCTTCCGGCCGGTGCCACACCGTCACGTCGTCCGCCGGCGCGTCACCGAGCCGGTGCAGCCGCAGGTACCCCGCCTCGGTGACGTCGGCGAAGGTCGCGCCGGTCGGGGCGTCGTGCACCCAGTACAGGAAGCCGCTCGAGTCGGGCAACCAGGTGGGCTCGACCCATTTCGTCCAGGCGATCTGGTCGGGCCGGAGGGCTCCCGTCGCGACGTCGAGCACGCGGATCGTGCGCCAGTCCGAGCCCGCCTCGGCGACGGCATAGGCGAGCAGCTCCCCGTCCGGGCTCACCGACCAGCTGGTCACCGCCGTCGTCCCAGCGCTGTCGAGCCCGTTCGGGTCGAGCAGTATGCGGTCCTCGAGCGAGGGCACGCCGCCGTCGTCGGCGACGACGAGCCAGTCCTGGTTCGCGGTCCCGTCATTCACCCACGCGAGCGTGCGACCGTGCCGCTCGTGCGGGAGCCCCACGCTCGGCGCGTGCAGGATCCGCGAGACGAGGTCGGCGAACGCGGCGCGCTCGGGCAGCGCCGCCAGGATCGGTTCGCTGAGCGTGTTCTGCGCGGCGACGAACGCCTGCGTCTCGTCCGAGTCAGGGTTCTCGAGCCAGCGGTACGGGTCGGCGACGCTCAGCCCGTGCAGGACGTCGACGACGTCGGACCGGTGGGCGGACGGGTAGTTCAGGGGTGCAGGGCTCGAGTCGAGAGGCATGGGTCCCAGTCAACCGCACTCGCCCACGCCAACGACGACCGGCTCGTCACCATCCAGCCGCTCGCGACGGGTCTGGTCGCGTCACCATCCAACGAGACGGACCCCACGTGGGTGGGCGACCTCGTCCTGAGCCGGCGCGCCTTCGGCACGTTCGCGGCGTGGCAGGCTGGGCGCATGAGTTCCTACCCCACCCTGGCCCGGTTCGACTTCCCGGTGGCGCTGGCGGTCTCGTCCGCGAGCGAAGTGCTCTCCTTCGACGGCGACGTCGAGGAGGTCCACCCGTGGAAGTCGGTGACGAAGCCGCTGGCGGCGCTCGCGGCGCTGGTGGCGGTGGATCAGGGGCGGGTCGGCCTCGACGACCCCGCCGGCCCGGAGGGGTCGACCGTGCGGCACCTGCTCGCGCACACCTCCGGGCTGCCGTTCGAGGCGGGAGCGGCGCTGCAGCGCCCGGGGCTGCGCCGGGTGTACTCGAACCAGGGTTTCGAGGTCCTGGGCGAGCACGTCGCGGCGGCGGTGGGCGTGCCGTTCCCCGAGTGGACCCGTACCGCGGTGCTCGAGCCGCTGGAGCTGACCAGCGTGACCTTCGACGGCAGCCCCGCGCACGCGGCGAGCGGCTCGACCCACGACGTGCTCGCCCTCGGCCTCGAGATGCTCACGCCGACGCTGATCTCCGCGGACCTCGGCGAGACGGCCCGCAGCGTCGCATTCCCGGGACTCTCCGGGGTGCTGCCCGGGTTCGGGCGGCAGGACCACAACGACTGGGGCCTCGGCTACGAGATCCGCGACCACAAGTCCCCGCACTGGACCGGTGCCTCGAACTCCCCCGCCACGTTCGGGCACTTCGGCCAGTCCGGCAGCTTCGTCTGGGTGGACCCGGACGCGGGCCTCGTCGCCGCGTTCCTGGGCGCCCGCACGTTCCAGTCCGAGGTGCACGGCGAGCTGTGGCCGCTGCTGAACGAGGAGATCCTCACCGCGCACCGGGCCTGACCGCGGCGTTGGCGCGGTCGTCGCTCGGCGTCAGCCGGCCCGGATCTCCTCGACCACGTCGGCGGCGCTCGTGCCATCGGGCAGCGCGATCCGCACGTTTCCGGCCGCCTCCTCGAGAGGTTCGGGCACGGCGGCGGCGGACACCAGCGTCTCGCCGACCCTGATCACGAGGCGGGCCGTCTCCCCGGCCCCGGCGGCCTGCGCGGACAACTCCTGGAGGACCGCCGCGCCGTCCGGATCGAACGTCAGGTCGACCGCGTCGCCTTCCCCAGCGTCCGGCACGGCGGTGGCTTCCGCGACGCCGGCACGCGAGAACTCCGCGGCGCTGACCTCGACGTGCTCGCCGTTGACCGGAACACAGTCCGCGCCGGAGCCGGCAGTGCAGGCCTGCGCCACCGCCAACTCGACCGCTCCCCCGGTGGGCGTGGGAGTCGGCCCGTCCCCGGTGCCGCCTGCGGAGCACGCGCTCACCACGAGCACGAGAAGTCCGACGTACCAGGACCGGCGCATGCGGTCCGCCATGGACGACCTCCTCGTCGAACGCCGGGCCGGCATCTTCGCAGGTTCAGAGTCAGGCTACTCAACCCGTCAACGCCTGCGCGCCGGGTCCGGTCAGTTCCCCCGGGCGGTCGGCACCCGCGCTCAGCCGGCGAGCAGTTCCGCGTCCGCGCGCTGCACCGCGGCGCCACGGTAACGCAGGACGAATGCCCGCACCAGGTGGTGGGCGGCGCTCACGTCCGCCCGCGCGACCCGGTCAAGCACGGCGGCCATCTCGGCGGCGTCGAAGTAACCGGAGTCGCGGTAGACCTCGATCCGGGTGGTCACCGAGGCCAGGTCCATCTCGGGGTGGAACTGGGAGACGTAGCCGTGCCGGCCGAGCCGGTACATCTGCACCGGGCACGTCGGGGACGTCGCGAGCACGGTGGCACCCGGCGGCAGCACCGTGACGGCCTCCTTGTGCCCGACATAGGCCTGGAACTGCGCCGGCAGGCCTGCGAGCAACGGGTCCGCGGCGCCGTCGGGGGTCAGCCGGATCTCGGCGGCGGAGGTCGCCTCGCCGTAGGTGGCGTCCACCACGCCGCCGGTGCGGGCGCCGACGATTCCGACGCCGTAGCAGAGGGCGAGCATCGGCAGGTCGAGTCGGAGCACCTCGTCGACGATGACGCCGAGGTCGGCCTCCACCCGGCGCTGCACGGGCGACTTGCGCCGGTCGGAGACGGTGAACGGGCTGCCGCCGATGATCACCCCCGCGTAGTCGGCCGGGTCGAGGTCGACGACGGACCCGGCCTCCAGACGCACCCGCACCAGTTCGTCGGGACGCAGCCCACCGTGGCGCAGCAGGCTGCGGTACTCCTCATCGGCCGCCGCCTGCTCCGCACGGGAGGCGAGCAGGAGGAAGGGGCGCATGCCGCAAGTCTTCCCGACGGCGCCCGGTCGCCCTGGCGGGGCCGGGTTCCGTCTCAGTCCGTGGTCACCCCGCTCCCGGCCGGCCGGCGGGGAGCTGCTACACCAGCCCCATCGCCGTCCGAGCTGCGGCGAGCATGGGGGCAGTGGCTCGACGACAGACCTCCGCACCTGACGCGAACACCGATGACACCTCGCCGGGATCGAGGTCGGCATACCGATTCCGGATCGGCTCGAGCTCGGCCACGACCGCGTCGGTCACCGCAGCCTTCAAGCCGCCGTAGGTCGTGATGCCCTCCGCCGAGCCGCCACAGGCCACGAGGATGTCGAGGAGGTTCGTCACTCCGGGCTTGGCCGCACGATCGGGCCGTACCGAGCCCACGCCGACGTCCGAGTCCGTCACGGCGCGACCGACCTTCCGGCGCACCACGTCGGGCGGGTCGAGCAGGTGGATGATCCCACCGCCGTCATCGTCGGACTTGCCCATCTTCGAGCCCGGGTCTTGCAGGTTCATCACGCGCGCCCCGGCCGGCGCGGTGACGATCTCTGGGACCGTGAACACCTCGCCGTAGGTGCGGTTGAATCGCAGCGCGAGGTCCCTGGTGAGTTCGACATGTTGGCGCTGGTCGTCGCCGACCGGCACGGTGGTGGGCCGGTAGAGCAGGATGTCCGCAGCCATCAGCGCCGGGTAGGTGAACAGTGAGACCCGCGTCGAGGGCCGGTTGCGACCCTTCTCCTTGAACTGGATCATCCGGTTCAGCTCGCCGATGTGCGCCGTGCACTCCAACAGGTAGGACAGTTCGGCGTGCGCGGGCACGTGGCTCTGGATGAACAGCGTGCTCCGGTCGAGCCCGATTGCCAGCAGCAGTCGCGCCATCTCGGTGGTCAGGGCCCGCAACCGGGCGGGGTCATGGTCGACCGTCAGGGCATGGAGGTCGGCGACGCCGTAGTAGCAGATGCTCCCCGCCGGCGAGCGCTGCGCGGCGGCCATCGGGCGCAGTGCGCCGAGCAGGTTCCCCAGGGTGAGGTGACCGGTGGGCTTGAGCATGGACAGATTGATCATCGGGACTCCTTCGATGCGAGCCCACGGGTGCTGCCGATCAGTCGGTGAAACGCAGACGGCCGCCCGTGGGCGGCCGTTTCGTTGAATGCTTCGAACGTGGTCCGCCGGTCAGGCGGGCCACCACTGCATGGAGCGGTACGTCGTCAGCATGCGGGTCATCATGCCAGGCGCGGGGCACCGGTGTCCTCGGGTCGCGGGGAGCTCCGCACGGAGCCGGCATAGCTCACCACGAGGGCCGCCGCGAGGACCCAGACCTGCCCGACGGCCGCGAGCTGATCCCCGGCGACGACGATCACGGCCCCGGCCACGATCGTCGGCACGGCCAGCAGCAGAGCGGTCTGCCTGCCGCGTGGGTCGTCACGGCGGATCCCGAGCACCAGGTGCACCGCGGCGCCGACCAGCCCGTGGAGGCCGAACGCTACGAGCAGCAGCCACCGCATATCCGCCGTCAGCGACTCGCCGGGTTCGGCGAGGACGCCGCCGAGGACCGCGACCAGGGTGGCCAGCGCGCCGGTCGTGACCAGGTGCAGTGGCCACGCCGCACGCGGGGACACGGCGCCCGTGCCGAGCAGGGCGACACCGGCGTAGCCGCCACGGACGGCGAGGGCCCACAGGGTGACCAGCAGCACGAACGTGCCCGCTCCGGCCAGTGCGAGCCGGGCGTCCCAGGTGGCCTCGCCGGCAGCCGCGACGGCCTGGATCATGCCTTCGCCGAGCACGATGATGACGAACAGCCCGAGCCGCTCACCCAGGTGCGCCTCGTCCCCGGTGAGGGTGCTGACCGTGTCCGGCAGTTCCCGACCGCCGCGGCGCGAGTCCCGCCCGCGGGCCGATCCGACGAGGTCATCGGCACCGTCCGCGGGGCCTCGACCCGCTCGGCCCGGCCGGACGGCCCGGGCCGCGCCGCGGCGCGCGGCACGTCCGCGACGCTCGCCCCCGTCGATCCGGTCCCGCAGACCGTCCAGGTGTTCCTGGGCGTTCCGGGCGAGTCTCGGCCCGGAGATCAGCAACAGCACGCCCACGTCGATCGCGAGGCCGATCGCCCACAGGACGTAGACGACCGATCCGTCGAACCACCAGGACACCATCCAGGGCACCACGCCCCCGAGCGCCTGGACGACGGGCAGATCCAGCACCACGGTCCCTCGCTGGAACGGCCGCGATGCGAGGATCCGGCCGATCACGTACGCGATCGAGAACGCGGTCGCGTGCTCGCCGTTGATCTCCGGCACCGCCGCCATCATCACGGCCAGGGCGGCCATGCCGAGCAGCATCGGCCGGGCCCGCGTCCCCTCACCGGCGATGTTGCTGTACGTGGTGAAGCACGCCCACACCAGCCAGAACGCGACGAACGCGATCACGTACAGCGCCAGACCCTCCGGCCCATGGTCGGCGTGCAGCAGGTGCGTCAGGGCGCCGATGCCCGCGACCACGACGAGGTCGAAGAACAGTTCCAGCCAGGACGCGTGCCGGTCGGCCCCGGTGTGCTCCGCGGTTGTCACGGGGACCGAACCTACTCCTGTGCTCAGGAGTGCTCACAGGCGCGCGCCCCCGGTGGCGGCGCGCACCCGGGTGGATCCGAGAGACACTGGAGACGATGACACTCTCCCCGCCTGCCGACCCGACCGACGACGACGCCCTGGTCGAGTCCTTCACCGACTGGGCGAGTTCACGCGGCCTCACGCTGTACGAGCACCAGGAGGAGGCGCTGCTGGAGATCGTCACCGGCGCCCACGTGATCCTGTCCACACCCACCGGGTCCGGCAAGTCCCTGGTCGCGGTCGCGGCGCACTACGTGGCGATGTCACGTGGGCAGCGCAGCTACTACACCGCACCGCTGAAGGCGCTCGTGAGCGAGAAGTTCTTCGACCTCGTGGAGGTCTTCGGGGCGGACGCCGTCGGCATGATGACCGGCGACTCGGCCATCAACACCGACGCCCCGATCATCTGCTGCACCGCCGAGGTGCTCGCGAACCAGGCCCTGCGGGACGGCGCGGACACCGACGCCGCGCAGGTGGTCATGGACGAGTTCCACTTCTACGCCGACCCCCAGCGCGGCTGGGCCTGGCAGGTGCCGCTGCTGGAACTCCCGCGCACCCAGTTCGTGCTGATGAGCGCGACCCTGGGCGACGTGTCCTTCTTCGCCGAGGACCTCGTCCGGCGCACGAAGAAGCCCGTCGCCGTGATCGCGAACACCGAACGCCCGGTGCCGCTGACGTTCACCTACTCCACCGAACAACTCCACGAGCTCGTCCTGGAGCTGCTCGGCACCCACCGCGCCCCGGTGTACGTGGTGCACTTCACCCAGGCCGCCGCCGTCGAGCAGGCGCAGTCGCTGACGTCCATCCAGGTCGCGAGCAAGGAGCGCAAGGCGCAGATCGCGGACGCCATCGGCGACTTCAGTTTCGCCCGCGGGTTCGGGGCCACCCTGTCCCGGCTGCTGCGGCACGGCATCGGCGTGCATCACGCGGGCATGCTGCCGCGGTACCGGCGGCTCGTGGAGCGCCTTGCCCAGGCCGGGCTGCTCGGCGTCATCTGCGGCACCGACACTCTCGGCGTGGGCATCAATGTGCCGATCCGCACGGTGGTGCTCACCGGCCTGACGAAGTACGACGGCGTCCGCTCGCGTCATCTGTCGGCTCGCGAACTGCATCAGATCGCCGGGCGGGCCGGCCGCGCCGGCTACGACACCGTGGGCGAGGTGATCGTGCAGGCGCCCGAGCACGTCATCGAGAACGCGAAGGCGCTCGCGAAGGCCGGCGACGACGAACGTAAGCGCCGCAAGATCGTGCGCAAGAAGGCCCCCACCGGGGTGGTGAACTGGACGGACAAGACGTTCGAGCGCCTGCGCGACGCCGAGCCGGAGAAGCTCACGTCCCAGTTCCAGGTCTCGCACGCGATGGTGCTGGGAGTGCTGGGCCGCGACGACGACGCGATCGCCACCCTGGCCCGGCTGCTCACCGACAACCACGACGAGCCCACGGACCGGAACCTGCACGTTCGCCGCGCGATCGGCATCTACCGGTCCCTGCGCGCCGCCGGCCTGGTGGAGAAGCTGCCTGAGCCGGACGCGTTCGGGCGCCGGATCCGGCTTACCCGGGACGTGCCGGCGGACTTCGCCCTGAACGCCCCGCTGTCCCCGTTCGCCCTGGCCGCCCTGGAACTGCTCGACCCGGAGGACCCGGACTACGCCGTCGACGTGGTCTCGGTGATCGAGGCCACCCTGGAGAACCCCCGCCCGTTGCTGATCGCCCAGGAGAAGGCCGCCCGCGGCGAGGCGATCGGTGCCATGAAGGCGGACGGCCTCGACTACGAGGAGCGGATGGCAGCGCTCGAGGAGATCACCCACCCGAAGCCGCTGGCCGAGCTGCTGACCGCGGCCCTGGCCGAGTACCGGACCGCGAACCCGTGGGTGGACGACTACGAGCTCAAACCCAAGTCCGTGGTGCGGGACATGGTGGAGAACGCGATGACGTTCTCGGAGGTGATCTCCCGGTACGGCCTGGCCCGCAGCGAGGGCGTCGTGCTGCGGTACCTGACCGACGCCTACAAGGCGCTGCGCCAGATGGTGCCGGCGGCCGCCCGCACGGAGGAGCTCACCGAGATCATCGAGTGGCTCGGCGACGCCGTGCGACAGGTGGACTCCTCCCTGCTCGCCGAGTGGGAGGCCCTGCAGAGCGGCCTGCAGAACGCAGCCGTCGCGCTCAGCGAGCCGCCGCCGTCGGGCACCGATGCGGACGAGGCCCGCTTCGGCGGCGACGACGCCGACCGGCCGATCACCGCGAACGAGCGGTCGTTCCGCATCCTGGTGCGCAATGCGATGTTCCGCCGTGTGGAGCTGGCCGCCCGGGAGGACTACGACCGGCTCGCCCAGCTCGACGCCGGCCTGCCCGAGGACCAGCGTTGGAGCGCCGACGACTGGGCCGACGCGATGGACGAGTACTGGGCCGAGTACGGCGAGCTCGGCATCGGTGCGGCGGCCCGCTCGGCGTCGATGACCAGCATCTCCCCCGGGGCCGAGCACTGGGAGGTCACCCAGGTCCTCGACGACCCCGAGGGCGACCGGGACTGGCGGTTCCGGGCGAGCGTGGACCTGGCCGCGAGCGCCGAGCTGGGCCGGGCGGTCCTGCGGATGGTGGACGTCGGGATGGTCAGTTCTGCCCCGTGAGGCGGCGGGCCCGGCCAGGAGCCTCGCCTACCATGGCGGGGTGAGCGACAAGGTAGCGGGCTTCTACCCCGACCCGGACGGCGAGAACCGTCAGCGGTACTGGGACGGGGACGCCTGGACGGAGTACTACACGCCGCTCGCGCCCAAGGCCGCCGAGGTGCACGGCTCCGCGACCGCCGCCGCCGACTATCCCTACCTCGCCCAGGCCAACCACCCGGACGTCATGGTCGCCCCGGGCGCCACACCGAACGCTTGGCCGACGTCCTCCACGTGGGGACCGGCCGCGCAGCCCCAGGGCGGCGAGGACGAGACGAAGGTGTTCACCTCCGGGGTGCGCGGCACGCCGGGTGGGATGGCCGCCGTGGTCGCGGTATCCCTGCTCGTGATCATGCTGGTGGTGGGCGTCGGCTGGTGGCTCGTGAACGGGCGCAACCCCTCCGACCCGGACCCGACCGCCGGACCGTCGACCTCGGGACCGCAGGGCGGCGGCCAGACGAACACCGGAAGCGTGGTCGTCGACGGGAACTCCTCCGGCGAGGTTCCGGGCGGCGGCACCTGGGTGGGCACCCTGACGATCACCGAGGACGCCACCTACCTGCTGGACGCCCGCGCCAACGACGGCACCCTGGACCTCGAGCTGGACGTGCGCGACGCGGGCGGGGCGTCCCTCGGCGGCAATGACGACCGCGGCCGCGACCTGTCCGAGCTCGGCGGGGTCTCGCTCGACCCGCTCGCATTCGTGACGCTGACCGCCGGCGAGTACGAGGTGGTGATGTCCGAACACAACGGCGCGGACGCCGGCTTCCAGCTCACCACCACCCAGATCTCCGACCGGCTCGAGCTCGGCGCACGCGCGTCCGCCGACATCCCGTCCGGGGGCGCGTACTACGCCGTGGTGGACCTGCCCGAGGCCGGCACCTACACCGTCGACGTCGCGGACACCGAGGGCGAGGACCCGAGCCTGTACACGTTCGACTCCGACGGCCGGTTCCTGGTGAACGACGACCGGGACTATGACGCCGGCGACTACGACCCGCTGCTGGAGGAGTCCTTCGCCGCCGGGCCGCTCGTGGTCATCGTGACCGAGTACTTCGGCAACGCGACGTCGGTCGACATCACGGTCACCGGGCCCTGACGTGGCCAGGAAGAGGGCCGCGGCCGCTCCCCGGACGCCCGCCACCACGGCGCTGACGCGTGCCGGGCTGACCTTCACCACGCACCCGTACACCCACGACCCGGGCAGTGACCTCAGTTATGGGCTGGAGGCCGCCGCCGCGCTCGGCGTGCCGCCCGAGGTCGTGTTCAAGACCCTCGTGGTGCACGTCGACGGGCTGCGCGGCTCGGGGCTCGCGGTCGGGGTGGTGCCGGTCAGCAGCTCGCTCGACCTGAAGGCGATCGCCGGGGCCCTTGGGCACAAGAAGGCGACGATGGCCGACGGCGCAGCGGCCGAGCGTAGTTCCGGTTACGTCATGGGTGGGATCTCGCCGATCGGGCAGCGCACGGCGCTGCCGACCGTGGTGGACTCCTCAGCGCAGGCGCTGGCGACGATGTACGTCTCCGGCGGGCGGCGGGGCTTCGACATCGGGCTCGCTCCCGCGGACCTGGCCGCGGTCACCGGGGGCACCTTCGCGCCGATCGCGCACTGAGACACGGCAGGGAATCGCGCACGGTCGGCCCCAGGTGATACCACTGGTGCTCATGCAGACATCCTTCGTCACCAGCAGCACCGTCGCCATCACAGGTGGATATCTCGTCCCGATCGACGGCGACCCGATCGAGTCCGGCACCGTCCTGATCGTCGACGGCGTGATCCGCGCCGTCGGCGCGGACGTGGAGGTCCCCGAGGGGGCCGAGATCGTGGACGCGGCCGGGAGCTGGGTGCTGCCCGGCTTCGTGGAGCCGCACGCGCACCTGGGCGTGCACGAGGAGGCCGAAGGGCCGGCCGGTGACGACACGAACGAGATGACGAACCCCAACGGTGCGGCGCTGCGGGCGATCGACGCCATCAACATCGACGACCTCGGGTTCCGGGACGCGCTGGTGGGCGGGGTGACCGCCGCGGTCATCAAGCCGGGCTCGGGCAACCCGATCGGCGGCCAGTCCGTGGCCCTCAAGACCTGGGGTGCGCGGACCGTCGACGAGCAGGCGTTCCGCACCGCGGTGTCCGTGAAGTCCGCGCTCGGGGAGAACCCGAAGCGCGTCTACGGCGAACGCAAGCAGACGCCCGCCACCAGACTCGGGGTCGCGAAGGTGATCCGCGAGGCGTTCGTGGCCGCACAGAACTACGCGGCCGAGCGCGCCCGTGCCGCAACCGACGGCAAGCCGTTCGCGCGGGACCTCGGCCTGGAGACCCTGGTCGCCGTGCTCGACGGCGAGCTCATCTGGGACCAGCACACCCACCGCCACGACGACATCGCCACCGCGATCCGGCTCGCCGAGGAGTTCGGCTACCGGCTGGTCGTCAACCACGGCACCGACGGCGCCCGGATCGCCGGCGTGCTCGCCGAGAAGGACATCCCGGTCATCTTCGGCCCGATGCTCACGTCCCGCTCGAAGGTGGAGCTGCGCACCCGGGACATCGCGAACCTGGCCCGGCTCGCCGAGGCCGGCGTGCGGATCGCGATCACCACCGACCACCCGGTGGTCCCGATCAACTTCCTGGTGCACCAGGCCTCCCTCGCGGTGAAGGAGGGCCTCGACCGCGACCTCGCCCTGAAGGCGCTGACCATCAACCCGGCCCAGTTCCTCGGGCTCGACGACCGTGTAGGCGCACTGCGGGAGGGACTGGACGGGGACGTGGTGATCTGGTCCGGAGACCCGCTCGACGTCTACTCGCGCGCGCAGCGGGTGTTCATCAACGGCCGCGAGGAGTACTCGCTCGAACTCGGGGTCCGCGAGCGCGACTGAGTACCGACCAGTCCTGAACCCGGCGCGCGGGCACGCCGCGCCCGGGTCAGGACGCGAACGGCTCGTGCGTGGTGACGATCTCCCGGCCGAGCGGGGTCATCGAGATCGGGATGAGCTTCAGGTTGGCCCACCCCATCGGGATCCCGATGATCGAGATGAACAACGGGATCGACGTGATGATGTGCCCGATCGCGAGCCACCACCCGGCCACGATGAACCAGATGACGTTCCCGATCCCGGAGATCACCCCCGCCGTCGGGCGCTTGACGACCTCCCGGCCGAACGGCCAGAGCACGTAGTTCGCGATCCGGAACGACGCGATCCCGAACGGGATCGTGATGATCAGGATGCAGCAGATCACGCCGGCCACGGCGTAGCCGACGGCCAGCCAGAACCCGGCGAAGACCAGCCAGATGATGTTCAGGATCGTGCGCACCCGACCATTCTCTCATTCCACGACACCGCGGTCGGAGAACTCCGGGACCGGTGAGACCGACCCGCTCGCCACCCACAAGCGTGGGTAGGCTCCGGCAGGTGGACGATGCTGCGATGACCCCCGAGGACCTGTGCGGTGCGACCCTGTCCCACGTCGCCCTGGACGGCGCCGTGTGGATGGGCGCCGAGATCGACGAGCTGGACCTCGACTCGGTCACCCTGCGGCGGGTGCGGGCCGGTGGCGGCACGTGGGAACGGTGCCAGTTCACCGGAGTGGACCTCGACGGCGCCGACCTCGCCGGACTCACCACCCGGGACTGCGGGCTGGTGCGGACATCCCTGAACGACGCCCGGCTGACCGGATCGTCGTGGCTGCGCTCGCGCTGGCGGGAGGTCACCGCCGAGGGCGTCCAGGCGGACCTGCTCTCCGCGCACTCGGCCACGTGGACCGACGTGACGCTGACCGGCGCCCGACTGCGACAGGCGGACTTCTCGGATGCGACCATGCTGCGGGTCCGGTTCGTCGAGTGCGACCTGACCGAGGCCCGCTTCGCCGGGCTGCGTGCCGACCGGGTCTCCTTCACCGGGTGCGACCTCGCGGGCGCCACCGGCGTGGACTCGTTGCGGGGCGCCACCCTGGCGTGGTCGGACGCGACCTCGGTGCTGCCGTCGCTGGCCCAGCACCTGGGTATCCGGCTGACGGAGGACCCCGACGGCTCGAACGCACGCCGATGAGCGACGACGTCGCCAGCCTCGCCCGGGTGCGGGAGCGGATCGACGCGGCGGCCCTCGCCAACGGACGCCCCGCCGTCGACGTGCAGTTGCTGCTCGCGGTCAAAATGATCGACGCGGCCCGGATCCGGGCTCTGCTGGAGGCGAGCGGCACCACCCTGATCGGGCAGAACCGGGCCCAGGAACTGACCGCGACCGAGCCCGACCTGATCGGTGTGGCGCACTCCACGCACTTCATCGGGCACCTGCAGTCGAACAAGGTGAACGCGGTGCTGCGCTGGGTGGACTGCGTGCAGAGCGTGGACTCGGCCAGGCTGGCCGGGCGTCTGGACCGGGCCGCTGCCGCGCGCGGCCGGGACCTGGACGTGTTCGTGCAGGTGAACACCTCGGGCGAGGCGACCAAGGCCGGGGTACACCCTGACGAGGCCGCGGACCTGGCCGCCGCCGTCGGAGGCCTTGAGCACCTGCGGCTGCGCGGCTTCATGACGATCGGGGCCAACTCCCCTGAGACGGCGCGGGTGCGCGCCTCCTACGACGCACTCGCGCAGGCACGCGACGACGTCATCTCCTCGGGTTCGCCCGGCACCGCGGCGGCGCGTGAGCTGTCCATGGGCATGAGCCGCGACCTCGAGGTCGCCGTCGCCGCTGGCGCGACCATGGTGCGCGTCGGTACCGGGGTGTTCGGCGCACGGGCCTGACGCCTCGAGGGGAATAGCCAGGCTCGGCCGTCGTTGAGATAGGTGGACAGTCGATCAAGGAGAGCAATGCCCACCATCAACGTCACCACCGACGAGTTCGAGAAGACCATCACCGACAACGACATTGTGCTGGTCGATTTCTGGGCGTCCTGGTGCGGCCCGTGCCGCCAGTTCGCGCCGGTCTACGAGAAGTCCTCTGAGAAGCACGGCGACGTCACGTTCGCCAAGGTGGACACCGAGGCCGAGCAGGCACTTGCCGCGCAGGCCGGGATCCAGGCGATTCCCACGCTGATGGCGTTCCGCGACGGAATCCTCGTGTTCAACCAGGCCGGTGCCCTGCCGGGCCAGTCCCTCGAGCAGCTCATCGAGGGCGTCAAGGGCCTGGACATGGACGCGGTCCGGGCAGAGGTCGCCAAGCAGCAGGCCGGCGAGGCCGAGGTGGGATCCGCGGACCCCACCGCCGTACCGACCAACTGAGCTACCGGTCCCGAGCGCCTCAGGCGCTCGGGACCTGGATGCCGATCGCGCGGGGGCGAAGCGTCACCGTGACGGCGACGACCCGGCCGAACCCGTCGCCATCGAGCTGGATGCTCTGCGGCGGGTCGAACCGTGCCGTCAGCGTGCGGGCCCGGACGTAGGGCAGGACGCGCAGGTCCGGGGTTGCGCGCAGCACGGCGCGGCCATTCCTGGAGCGATGCAGGATGCCGCCGACACCGAGGCGGGTGGCCACGCGCGTCCACTGCCAGAACCCGATGGGGCGGAACAGCACCACATCGAGGAGCCCGTCGTCGGCCTTGGCGTCGGGCAGCAGGACCATGCCCCCGGTGAGGGTGCCACAGTTGCCGACGATCACGGTGTGCGCCCGGATGGACTGTTCTCGCTGGCCGTCCACGCGGTAGTGGATCAGAAAGCGCTGGTTGCCCAGGACCGACCTGCTGATCGGGTCCACGTACGCGAGCCAACCGATCCGCCGCTTGAGCGCGCTGCTGGTGTCGGTCGCCATGCGCGCGTCCAGCCCGACGCCGGTCATCACAAGGAACGCGTGCGAGCTCGTGGACCCGTCATCGTGCTCGAGTGAGACCAGCCCCACGTCGATGGGGCGAGTGGCTCCGGTGAACGCGGTGCGGACGGCCGTCTCCGTGTCGCGCATGAGGCCAAGATTGCGCGCCAGCAGGTTGCCGGTTCCTGCCGGCACGACGGCGATCGGGATGCCAGTCGAATGCAGTTCTTCGGTGACCGCCCGGATCGTGCCGTCACCGCCCGCGACGATCACGACCGCCGGGTCATGCGCGACCGCCCGTCCCGCGGCCAGTTGCCCGGCATCGTCGATGGTCGTCTCGAGCCACACCGTCGGCAGCCACCCGTACTGCTCCTGCGCCGCGGCGACCGCGGTCCGCAGGCGCGCGAGATCGACGTTCGTGGGGTTGACGATCACAACGGCCCGCCGCGCGGCTGTGGTGGCGCCCTCGTCGGAGACTCGGGGCGCCACGACCGGGTGGGCGTCTCGGCGGCTCACGGCTCTGCTCAGGGCACGCGTTCGAGCCACTGCGCGGTGGCGAACTTCTCCGTCACCAGCTGCTCGGCGCGGGCGAGCTCCTCGGGCTTGAGCAGGCCGTCGACCGTGTCGTACCGGGCGCGGAAGTGGTTCTTCATCGACTCGATGATCGCGGCCCGGCTCATCCCGGTCTGTCGGCGCATCGGGTCGACCCGCTTGTTGGCGGACTTGGTGCCCTTGTCCGAGAGCTTCTCCCGTCCGATCCGAAGGACCTGGAGCATCTTGTCCGCGTCGATGTCGTAGGACAGCGTGGCGTGGTGCAGGACGGTGCCGTTGGCGAGCCGCTTCTGGGCGGCGCCGCCGATCTTCCCGGCCGGTGAGGCGATGTCGTTCAGGGGGACGTAGTGGGCGTCGACGCCCATCTCGGTCAGGGCGCCGAGGGCCCAGTCGTCCAGGAACGCGTAGGACTGCTCGAAGCTGAGGCCGTCGACGAGGCTGCCGGGCACGTACAGCGAGTACGAGATCGCGTTGCCGGGCTCCATGAACATGGCGCCGCCGCCGGAGATCCGGCGCACCACCTGGACGCCGAGCTCGTCGGCTGCCTCCATGTCCACCTCGTTGCGCAGGGACTGGAACGAGCCGATCACCACGCACGACGAGTCCCACTCCCACAGGCGCAGGGTGGGGCCGCGCCGCTTGGCGGCGACCTCCTCCAGGAGCACCTGGTCCAGGGCGAGGTTCATGATCGGCGGGAGCGCCCGCGGGTGCACGACCTCGAAGGTGTGGTCGCTCCACCCGGACGCGTGCCCGAGTGCCCGCCGGACGGCGATCGCCACGGACTGCGGCGTGAACCCGATCAGGTGCGCGTCCGCGGTCGCTGCCGCGACCAGTTCGGTCATCTGCGTGACCGTGGCGTCCTGGGCCAGACCCGTCAGTGCGGCGTCGATGGCCTCGAGGGCTTCGTCGGGCTCGAGGAAGAAGTCCCCGCTGATCTCGACCCTGCTCAGCCTGCCCTCGGCGACCTCGACCTCGGCAGCCACCAATTTGCCCTGCGGAACCTTGTATTCACCTCTGGTCACGTACTCACCCTAAGCGCCGCCCGGCTCCACGGCCTCCTCCTGCGGCTCGCCACCACCGACCGACTGAGCGCTCGTGACCAGCGGATCGTCCGCCGTCGCCCGGCGGCCCTGCGGCGACGGCGCCCGCCGGTCAGAGCGGGACCACCTCGTGGCGGATCAGTCCGTAGACGAGCGAGTCGACCAGCGCCTCCCAGGACGCCTCAAGAATGTTCGGGCCGACCCCGACGGTGCTCCAGGAGTCCTGGCCGTCGGTCATCTCCAGCAGAACGCGGGTGACGGCGTCGGTGCCGTGGGAGGAGTCCAGCAGCCGGACCTTGTAGTCGATGAGTTCGAAGTCCTCGATCGCCGGGTAGGCCGTCACCAGGGACTGCCGCAGGGCCGCGTCCAGGGCGTTCACGGGGCCGTTACCCTCGCCGGTGGACACCACCCGGACGTCGCCGGTGTGCAGCTTCACGGTGGCCTCGGCGTTGACCTCGCCGGTCTGTTGGGTGTGCTCCACGATCGCACGCCAGGACTCGGTACGGAAGAAGGCAGGGCGGGTCCCTGCGATCTCCTCGCGCAGGAGGAGCTCGAAGGAGGCGTCCGCGGCGTCGAACGTGTACCCGTTCGCCTCGGCGTCCTTGACCCGCTCGGTGACCCGGCCGAGCAGGTCGCTCTGGCCGCTGAGGTCGAAGCCGAGTTCACGGCCCTTCAGCTCGATACTGGCCCGGCCGGCCATGTCCGAGACGAGCATGCGCATATCGTTGCCGACCTTGCGCGGGTCGATGTGCTGGTACAGGTCCGGGTCCACGCGGATGGCGCTCGCATGCAGACCCGCCTTGTGCGCGAACGCGCTGGCCCCGATGTAGGGCTGCCGGGCGAACGGGGCGATGTTGGTGATCTCGCTGACCGCGTGCGCGATCCGGGTGACCTCGGCCAGGCCAGCGCCGCCGAGCACGGGGATCTCCAACTTCAGCTCGAGGTTCGCGACCACGGCGAGCAGGTCGGCGTTCCCGGTGCGTTCGCCGTAGCCGTTCACGGTGCCCTGCACATGGTGAGCACCGGCGATGACGGCGGCCATCGAGTTCGCGACGGCGCAGCCGGAGTCGTTGTGGGCGTGGATGCCCAGGCGGCCGTCGGTGCGCTCGCGCACCGAGGAGACGATGTCGAACACCCAGTCCGGCAGCATGCCGCCGTTCGTGTCGCAGAGGGCGACGACGTCCGCCCCGGCCTCGAACGCCGTCGTCACCGCGCGCAGTGCGTAGTCGGGATCGAACCGGTACCCGTCGAAGAAGTGCTCGGCGTCCACGATCACCCGGCGGCCGGCGTCGGTCAGGTACGCGACGGTGTCAGCGATCATGGCGAGGTTCTCCTCGCCGTCGGTGCGCAGGGCGCGCTCGACGTGCCGGATGTCGCTCTTCGCGACGAGCGTGATCGTCGGCGCCGCGGAGTCGAGCAACGCCCGCACCTGGGTGTCGGTGTGCGCCCGGCCGCCGGCCTTGCGGGTCGAGCCGAACGCCGCGAGCTCGGCGTTGGAGAACGTCAGGTCCTTCTCCGCGCGGGCGAAGAACTCCGTGTCCTTCGGGATCGCACCCGGCCAGCCGCCCTCGATGAACGTCACCCCTAGCTCGTCCAGGAGTGGGGCGATGGCGAGCTTGTCCGCGACGGAGAGGTTCATCCCCTCCTGCTGGGCGCCATCGCGCAAGGTGGTGTCATAGACGTGCACATCGGCTACGTCGGGCTTCGATGCGGTACTCATGATCGTCAGCTTCCGGGTGGTACGGGTTCTGCTGTTCTCCTCATCCTCCTCGCTCGGAGCGGGGTGCTGCCCGCGCGGATCGGATGTTCCTGCTGCCATCGGCGTCACCGGATGGTTGGCCCCGGCAACAAAAAGACCCCCCGGGGTGCGGGAGGTCTGCGCGTTCGCCGAGGCGGCGAACGCGCTAATCGATAATCAGGACGCTGGTGGGCATCATTCGCTCATGATGTCACATCCATGCGGCGTGAGCGCACACGGGCCGCGCTGGCGCCGCGCGGCCGGCGATGTCCGTCCGAGGTCCTAACCTCAGGGGGTGGAGATCCTGGTCGCGTCCGAGGCGGGGACGCTGCACGCGCTCGCCCTGGACGACGATCTCGCGCCGACCCGCACGCAACGGCTCGATCGGTCGGAGTTCGCCGCCTTCGCCGCGTCGGTCGAGCCCGGGCAGCCCCGCTGGGTCTGGGCGGACACGGCGGCCCTGTATCCCGAGCTTCTCCGCGGCGGCGTCCCGGTGCAGCGCTGCCTGGACCTACGCCTGTGCCACGTGATCCTGCGCCATGCGGCACCGGGTTCGTTCGAGGGCGACGACCTCTGGGACTCGCCGGTACTGGCCGAGGCCGACCCGACGCCGTCGCTGCTCGATGACCTCGAGGACATGGCCCGGCTCGGCGACGTGGGTCCCGAGGAACTGCTCGCCGAACGGATCCGACAGCGGGACGCACTCGGGGCCGTGGCAGACCCGGGCCGGGTGCGATTCCTGCTGGCTGCCGAGTCCGCCGGCGCCCTGATCGCCGCGGAGATCGCGCATGACGGGCTGCCGTGGGATCTGGAGGCCCACGATCGGATCCTGACCGACGTGCTCGGGCCGCGGCCCCGGCCCGGGATGCGGCCGAAACGGCTCGAGGAGCTGGCCGGAATCATCCAGGAGCGTCTGTCCGCGCCCCGGTTGAACCCGGACTCGCCGGTGGACCTGCTGCGCACCCTGCGCCGGGCCGGTCTCGACGTGAAGAGCACCAGCAAATGGGAACTGCGCGAGCTCGAGCATCCCGTGGTGGAGCCGCTCCTGGAGTACAAGCGCCTGGCCCGTCTCCTGAGCGCGAACGGCTGGACCTGGATGGACTCCTGGGTGCGCCCGGGCACAGAGGATCGGCGCGGCCGGTTCTTTCCCGACTACGTCCCCGGCGGGGTGGTCACCGGCCGCTGGGCCACGAGCGGTGGCGGTGCCCTGCAACTTCCGAAGCAGATCCGGTCGGCGGTCCGCGCCGATCCGGGTTGGAAGCTCGTGGTCGCCGATGTCGCCCAGATCGAGCCACGGGTGCTCGCGGCGATGTCGCGGGACGAGGCCCTGGCCGCGGCCAGCCGCGGTACGGACCTCTATCAGGGCCTCGTGGACGCCGGGATCGTGGACACCCGCGCCCACGCGAAGGTGGCGATGCTCGGCGCCCTCTACGGAGCCACCACCGGTGAGGCCGGGCACCTCATGCCCCGGCTGCTGCGCGCCTACCCGCGAGCGACCGGTCTCGTCGAGGACGCGGCCCGAACCGGCGAGCGCGGCGGGGTGGTCCGCACCTGGCTCGGCCGGACCTCACCGCCACCGTCGGCGACGTGGCGCGAGGTCCAGGGCGTGGCGACCCAGCCGGACGCCGGGGAGACCGCCGAGCGGCGCGCCCGCCAGCAGGCTCGCGACTGGGGCAGGTTCACCCGGAACTTCGTGGTGCAGGGCACGGCGGCCGAGTGGGCGCTGGTCTGGATGGCGGAGATCCGGCGCCGGCTGACGGCGATGACGAACGGCGCGGATCGTCCGCACCTGGTCTACTTCCTGCACGACGAGGTGATCGTGCACTCCCCCGCCCACCTGGCCGACGACGTCGCAGCGGCGATCCGTGACGCTTCGGCGGAAGCCGGCCGGCTCCTGTTCACGGGGTTCGGCGTGGAGTTCCCGTTGGACGTGGCGATCGTGGAGCACTACGGCGAGGCCGAGTGAGGGCCGGTCACGGCAGCTCGACCTCCAGGATGACCCAGGTCCCGTCGAGGAACTGGGTCGTCACGACGATGCCGATGTGGACCGCACTCGGCGCCGACGCGACAGTGCCGTCCGCGTGGGTGATCGTCCGTCCACCCTCCACCACGTCGATGGTGACCCGGTAGGTGTCGTCGACGTGTTCCACATCCGCGCCCGCGGTCTCGACGCTGGGGGTGCCACCGGCGAGCGTCGATCCCTGCGTGACCAGGTCGTTCACGCTCGCGATCGCGCCCGTGCAGAACGTACAGTCCGGTCCGCTGATCGCCTCGAGCCCGGCCGCGTCACGAGAGGCGTGTGCGTCGGAGTAGGTCAGGAAGAAGTTGGCGGCGGCAGCCACCGCGCCGGCCCGACCGGGATCGCTCAGGTCCGCCGGTGGCTCGGCCATCGGCGCCACGAACGGCCCCGACCCGAAGCTCACGCCGTCGACCTGCCACCCTTCGGCACCCCACACGATCGAGACCCAGAGCTCGGGGTAGCGGCCGTTCGCTTGCTCGACCTGACTCCCGTCATCCGCGATCCGGATGCTTGGCGACTCCATGACATCCAACTGCACGATGTAGCGCCCCTCCGCGCCGTCCGGGCCGGCGGTGAGCGAGTGCAGGACCTCGAAGCCGCCGCCGGAGTTCCTGCCACCCTCGGCGTGCAGCGCGGCCGCGCCGTCGGCGATCTGCGCGCAGACGACACAGTCCTCGGTCCCCAGCGCCTCCCACTCGTCCAGGTCACCCGAGGTGAACAGGTACGGGAAGAGGCTGATGAAGTAGGAGGCTGCCGCGACGGCACCCTCCGGCCCGGGGTCGTCCATCGCGGCCGGGCGGACCGGGGGCGCAACACCTTCGAGGGTGTTCTTCTGCCGGTCCTCGGCCTGAGCGACGGTGGTGGCATCGCCACTCTCGGAGTCGGTCGGCCGCTGACTTCCAGACGGTGAGCCGTCGCATCCCGGGACCAGGACAAGCGCGGCAAGGGCCACCACGGAGGCGACCGAACGGTGGATCCGAGCACTCGAGTTCGATGGCATGCTCGGACGGTAGTGAGGCCGTCGCCGACGCGTGCGGAGGCTGTGGATAACTGACCCTCACACAGGTGCGCGTCGGCGCTCTACCGCCTCCGCACCGGCGACCTGGTCACGCACGACGACCTGCCGGGGCGCGAGGCGGTCGAGGCGCCACTGACCTGAGCAGGGCTCAGCCTCAGGCCCGTACGACCCGGATCGTGGGTGGCGTGGCGAGGGTCTGGCCGACCACGCAATAGCGTTCGGTCGCCCTGGCCAGCCGCTCCAGTGCGGTGTCGTCCGCATCGGTGGTGAGGCTGATGGTCACGACGATGTCCTGCACCCCGACCGGTGCCTCCCGGTCGATCCCGAGAGTTCCGCGGGCATCCCACCATCCCTCGGCGGCCAACCGGGCCGACGAAGCGTCGACGCCCATCGCGGTGGCGACGGCTCGAAGGGTGACGCCTGCGCAGGCGAGCAGAGCCTCCAGGAGCAGGTCGGCGGAACATGCGTCCGCACCGGTACCACCAGCGGCTCGATGCAGGCCGGCGCGGATCGGACCGGCGTACCCGTCGATCGTCGCGGTGACGGCCTGGTCGCGGTAGTCGCCACCCGCCGAAGTCGGAACCCGCGCGGTCTCCGGTGCGGACCGGTACTGCTCCTTGAGCGGTGCCTGTGCAGCCCTCAAACTGGTGGCGTCCATGGCCCACGGTACCGCCGCCCGCGGTTCGGCAGAGTGGCCGTACTCGACCCGAGGCAGCGCGGTCAGGGCACGAGGTTCGTCTCGGCCGTCTCCACGCGGAGCGGGTCCGAGGCCGTGACGGTCGTGGCCGTACCGTTCACCGGGAGCCACGGGCCGGTGCCGTTGATCTGGAACTCGCCCGACCAGCTCGTGGTGAGGGTGATCTCGACCGTCTCGGCGGTCGTGTAGACGTGGGTGAGGGTGTGGTCCGGGTAGCCGGCGCCCGCGTCGGTGGTAACCAGAGGAGCGGAGCCGTCGCCGAAGTCCCAGGTGAACTCGACGGGCGTCGCGCGCACCTCGACCGGTAGGCCCAGGACCGTGGTCGAGAACTCCTGGGTGGCCCCGTCCGTGAAGACGATCGTGTCCATGTTCACGAGCGTCCACTCGCCCTGGGGCTGGAGATTGATCTCCGAGCCGAGCAGCAGCAGGCGCTGGAAGTCGGTGACGGTGAGCGTGAGTGCCTCGGTCGCCGGCACGAGTTCATCCTCGCCGTTACCGGCCTTGAATTTCATTGCCACCGTGCCGGCATCCGTCAACAATGGGCAGCCAATGGGTATCGCACTGAATTCACTACCAGCCACCGGACAGTCCGGATAGAGCGCGAAGATCTCCTCGACTGTCAATGAGTCTCTAGAACCTGAAGCTTGTGTCACCGTAGGTGAGACTCGATTGCCCATCTCGTCCCACTCTTGACCTCCGACCACGAAACTACCGGCGTCGTCTTCATCGACAAACCCGCTCCATTGCCCTGGTGCCGACGTCGGTTCTTCGGAGGGGTCCATGGGAGCTACTGCGAGGAGCAGCAGCACAAACGCGTATACAGGGTGGCCAATCATCCGACCTCCCCTGTGTGCACGGCCAAGACCGTCCATGCGTCAACGTCGAAGATCACGTTCACGACTGCGCCCTCAAAGGAAACTGGGTCGACGACTTCTATCGTTCCGTCGGCGTTGACAACCGTCGCCTCGCCCTGAACCGCACTGAATGAAACGCGGTAGAACCCTCCTTCGGGCACATACTCGACGGTCATTTCGGTTGGGACTATCTCTCCACCTCGAAGAACGCCGCCAGCATCCGCCATCTCCTGTACACCCTCGACGACACTCTGGCAGAACGCACACTCCGGCCCACTCATCGCCGTCCAAGTCGCGAGATCTGCGGTCGCATAGACATAGGCATAGTGGTCCAGGAAGTACGCGACTGCCGCCAAGGCGGCGTCGGGGCTGTCTTCGGTCAACCCTGCCGGCCGGTCCGGTGACGGAACCTCCGTCGGCTCCTCGGTCGTCGGCTCTTCAGTAGTCGGCTCGTCGCTCGTCTCGGTCGTCGACGTCGTCGGCTCGACGGGCTCCGCACCGTCACACGCGGCGACCAGCACGACCAGAGCGAGCACCGCCGTCGGGACGTACCAAGGACGCCTTCTCCCCCGCCACGACCCCCGCGTCATGGACCGACCGTAGTGAATGGACCCCGGATTCGGAAGACCCTGTGGATAACCTCAACGACTCTTCCGCGACGCCCCGCGTCAGCCCGGCCCGCGCGCGTATCGTCGAAAGACCCGAGCCGAACGGAGTACCCCATGACCGTCACGCAGATCATCGCCGACCTCAGGGTCGACGATCTCGACGAGGCCCGGCGCTTCTACGTCGACGGGCTCGGCCTGACCGAACAGCCCCTCGGCCTCGACTGGGTCACCCGCTTCGTCGACCCCGGCACCGGGGCCGCCGTCCAGGTGCTGACCCGGGACGCGACCGCGCCCGAGGCCCCCGCGGCGTCGGTGAAGGTGGACGACGTGCACGCCACCTACGCGTCGCTACGCGACGCCGGCTACGAGATCGTCCACCCGCTCACGACGGAGCCGTGGGGCGTCGTCCGGTTCTTCGTCCGGACGCCCGACGGTACGGTCCTCAACATCGTCCAGCACCACACCTGACCGCCGGACGAGGACTCAGACGAGCCGGGTCATCCAGCCGTAGGTGTCCTCGTGCCGCCCGTACTGCAGGTCGGTGAGCAGCCCGTACAGCTCGTTCGTGACCTTCCCGGCCGTCCCGTCACCGACGGTGAGGTCGAACCCGGTGCCCTTGAGCACACCGATGGGCGTGATCACGGCTGCGGTCCCGCACGCGAACACCTCGGCGATCTCGCCCGACGCCACCCCGGCCTTGACCTCCTCCAGCGTGATCGCGCGCTCGTGCACCTCGTGCCCGGCGTCGGTGACCAGCTGCAGGATGGACTGCCGGGTGACGCCCTCGAGGATCGTCCCGGTCAGCGCCGGCGTGTGCACGGAGCCGTCGGCGGTGACGATGAACATGTTCATCCCGCCGAGTTCCTCGAGGTAGGTGTTCGTGGCCGCGTCGAGGAAGCAGACCTGCTGGCAGCCGTGCTCGTGCGCCTGTTGCTGCGGCAGCAGGCTGGCTGCGTAGTTCCCACCGCACTTGGCCGCGCCGGTGCCGCCCGGGCCGGCGCGGTGGTACTCCTCGGCGACCCAGATCGAGACCGGCGTGAAGCCGGACGTGAAGTAGGGCCCCGAGGGCGAGGCGATCACCAGGTACTCGACCCGGCGCGCCGCGCGCACCCCGAGGAACGCCTCGGAGGCAAACATGTACGGCCGCAGGTACAGCGAGGACCCGGGCGCGTTCGGCACCCACTCCATGTCCGTGCGGACGAGCTGCCTGATCGAGTCGAGGAAGTCCGCCTCGCTCAGTTCGGGCAGCGCCAGCCGTCGCGCGCTCTGCGCGAACCGGGCCGCGTTCGCCTCGGGCCGGAACGCCCAGACGGTGCCGTCCTCGTGCCGGTAGGCCTTCAGCCCTTCGAAGATCTCCTGCGCGTAGTGCAGCACCGCGGCCGCCGGGTCCAGGCTGAGCGGGCCGTACGCCTCGATGCGTCGGTCGTGCCAGCCCTGATCGGGGGTCCACGTCGCGTGGGCCATGTGATCGGAAAAGACCGTTCCGAACCCCAGCTCGGTCAGCGCGGCGGCGCGCTGCTCGCGGGTCCGGGGGTGCGACGTCGGCCGCACCGCGAACGTCGTCTCCTGTTGCGTGTCGTTGCTCATCGTGCCTCTCCACCGTGGGTTGCGAGTATGACGGTAGCCCTACTGAGCCGTTTCCGGCGTCAGTAGGGTGAGCGAGGCGCGCCCCGGCAGGGGCGTGTCCGCCTCGCTCAGCCAGCTACTCGAGCGGCGAGGGCGTCGCCGATCTCAACGGTGGTGCGCGGCGAACCGTCGCGCGCGGCGATGTCGGCGGTGACCGCGTCGGAGATGCGGGTGGCCTGCTCGGGCAGACCGAGGTGCTCCAGCATCAGCGCGACGGACAGCACGGCCGCCGTCGGGTCCGCCTTGGACTGGCCGGCGATGTCCGGCGCGGAGCCGTGCACGGGCTCGAACATGGACGGGAACGCGCCACTGGGGTTGACGTTGCCGGAGGCCGCGAGGCCGATGCCACCGGTGATCGCCGCGGCGAGGTCGGTGATGATGTCGCCGAACAGGTTGTCGGTCACGATCACGTCGAACCGGGCCGGGTCGGTGACCATGTAGATGGTCACGGCGTCCACGTGCGCGTAGTCGACGGTGATCTCCGGGAACTCCGCGGCGACGGCCTCGACGGTGCGTCGCCACAGGTGACCGGCGTTGACGAGCACGTTGTGCTTGTGCACGAGGGTGAGCTTCTTGCGGGGCCGGGCCTGAGCGCGCGCGAACGCGTCCCGCACCACCCGCTCGACGCCGAACGCGGTGTTCACGCTGACCTCGGTCGCGATCTCGTGCGGCGTACCCACCCGCAGCGCCCCGCCATTGCCCGTGTAGGGGCCCTCGGTGCCTTCCCGCACCACCACGAAGTCCACATCGCCTGGGTTCGCGAGCGGCGTCGGCACGCCCGGGTACAGGCGCGAGGGGCGCAGGTTCACGTAGTGGTCCAACGCGAACCGGAGCTTCAGCAGCAGCCCGCGCTCGAGCACCCCGCTGGGCACGGTCGGGTCCCCGACGGCGCCGAGCAGGATCGCGTCGTGGGTGCTGATCGCGGCCAGGTCGTCATCCGTGAGCGTCTCGCCGGTCTCGTGCCAGCGCTTCGCGCCCAACTCGAACGCCGTGCGCTCCACGGTGACCTCACTACCGGCCAGGACGACGTCGAGGACCTTCAGACCCTCGGCGACCACCTCGGGTCCGATTCCGTCACCTGCAACGACTGCGAGCTTGATGGTTCGTGCCATGGTTCGTAGCCTACCTACGGTCCCACGGTATGGACATACCGTCTCGCATGTTGGCGCGGCTGCGAGTGCTGCGTCGCGTGGTCAAGGCCCGACGGCGGGGGTCGCGTCCCGTCGTCAACGCCCGACGGCGTGGGCTGGGTCAGGCGGGCGGCGTGCGCCGCTTCGGCGGCCTGGGGTAGACGGCCTCGAAGTGCTCGACGAGGACCTCGGTCCCGTTCGGCAGCGGGTCGCCGCCGGGCGTCAGCCCGGCCTCCTCGCCGACACTGCCGCCGACTGCCTGCCGAGCCACCGCGGTGGTGCGGATGAGGACGCGGGGTTCGGCCCCGCCGTCGAGCAGGATGGAGAGGTCCCCGATGTCCGGGGCCGGCTCGTCACCCAGGTCGGCCACGGTCACGACGATCGACGTGCGCGTGCCCGCGAGCACCTCGGCCACGAACTCGTCCGCGGTGGCGCGGTCGTCGGAGAAGGACCACGCCGGCGGCGGGATCGTGTCCCGCGGCGCCTGCCCGACGAACAGCTCGAGCCGGGTGACCTTGCCCTTGAGCCGGGCCACGCGCCAGAACCGGTCGATCGCGTCGTCCTGCTCGGTGTCCATCCGGCCAGTCTGCCGTACGCGTCGGCGCCCTGATCACACCCGCGGACGAGAAGGGCTCCGACCTGCGGCGTATCGACAGCGCTGGACAGATGCGGAACGCTGGGCACACCATCGAAGAAGGAGTGCACCGTGAGCCAGTACCCACCGCCCGATGGGCCGCACAACCCTCCGGCCGGCGCCGGCTACGTCCAGGCCACCAACAACGACGGCAGCAACAAGACGATCGCCATCCTGGCGCACCTGTCCCCGATCATCGCCATGGTCCTGTCCGCGGGCTGGCTCAGCTTTCTGGGCCCGCTCCTGGTGTGGCTGATCTGGAAGGACCGCGGCCCGCTGGTCCGCAATGCCGCCGCGAGCGCGTTCAACTTCAACATCACGGTGTGGGTGGTGACCATCATCGGGTGGATCTGCCTCTTCACGATCGTCCTGATCCCCCTCGCGATCGTGCTCTGGGCCGTCGTCTGGATCGCCCAGATCGTGCTCTCGATCATCGGCGCGATGCGCGCCAGCAACGGCGAGGTGTATCGCTACCCGTTCCAGGTGCCGATCCTGAAGTGAACGCGGGACGGCCGGCTCAGAGGGTGCCGGTCGCCCGCAGCGGGAGCAGGATCAGGAAGGCGGCCCAGCTCACGATGCTGAGCCAAAGGTTCACGGTCAGCAGGCCCACGGTCTCGCCGATCGCGGGTGGCACGAACCACCGCGCCCGGTCGAAGGACTCGATGTGGGTGTTCACGTGGTCCGGGATCGTGATCACCTTCCACAGCGCCCGCAGCCGGCGCATCAGGCGCAGGCCCCCGCGCTCGGCGAGGTCGGCGATCCGCGCCAGGATCTCGAGCGAGACGTCCATGAGGTCGAAGAGCCCGGTGAACTGCGTCGCCAGTTCGGCCCTGTCGTCGGCGGCGCGCCAGTACTGCCGGACCCGGTGCAGGAACCGGGCCGAGAACACGGCACCCGCGATCGCCAGCGCGAGCAGGATCAGTCGGGTCCACCCTTCGGCGCCGACGGCGATCCAGCCGATCCCGATCAGCGGCACGACCGGCACCAGTCCGTAGAGCACCGCCGGGATCCGCAGGATCCGGAGCGCCACGGTCAGCGGCCCGGACACCTGCGCGGCCGCCTCGTAGGCGGCCGTCCGCTCGGAATCGCGCTCCGACACCGATTCAGTCATGGGCCGAATCCTAGCCAGCCCCCCGAAACGCGTGAGACCGGACACCTGCCCCGAGACCGCCCATCCGTAGGGCGGTCTCGGGGCGTGTGTCCGGTCTCGGTGGCGAGGAGGGAGCGTCAGCTCCGTCAGCGGCCGGCGCTGCCCTCGGTGTAGTCCGCGTCGGAGGGCTTCACCCATGCGAACAGCTTGCGCAGCTCGCGGCCGGTGGCCTCGATCGGGTGCGCCTCGCCCTTGGCGCGGGCGGCCTTGAACTCCGGGGCGCCGGCGTCCTGGTCGTTGATGAACCGCTCCGCGAAGGCGCCGTTCTGGATGTCCCCGAGGACGGCCTTCATGTTCTCCTTCACGTGCGGGTCGATCACGCGCGGGCCGGAGACGTAGTCCCCGTACTCGGCGGTGTCGGAGACGCTCCAGCGCTGCTTGGCGATGCCACCCTCGTACATGAGGTCGACGATCAGCTTCAGCTCGTGGAGCACCTCGAAGTAGGCGACCTCGGGCTGGTAGCCGGCCTCGGTCAGGGTCTCGAAGCCATACTGCACCAGCTGGGACGCACCACCGCAGAGGACGGCCTGCTCACCGAACAGGTCGGTCTCGGTCTCCTCGGTGAAGGTGGTCTTGATGCCGGCGGCGCGCAGGCCACCGATGGCCTTGGCGTAGGACAGGGCGAGCGGCCATGCGTTGCCGGTCACGTCCTGCTCGACGGCGACGATCACCGGCACCCCGCGACCGTCCGCGTACTCGCGGCGGACCAGGTGACCCGGGCCCTTGGGGGCGACCATGATGACGTCGACGGTGTCCTTCGGCTTGATGTAGCCGTAGCGGATGTTGAAGCCGTGCCCGAAGACGAGCGTGGCGCCGTCGGCCAGGTTCGGGGCGATCTCGTCCGCGTACACGTGTCGCTGGACCTGGTCCGGTGCGAGCACGACGACGACGTCCGCCTCCTTGACGGCGTCGGCGACGCCCCGGACCTTCAGGCCCTCGTTCTCTGCCTTCTCGCGCGAGGGCGAGCCCTCGCGCAGACCGACGCGCACGTCCACGCCGGAGTCGCGCAGGTTCAGCGCGTGGGCGTGACCCTGGCTGCCGTAGCCGATGACGGCGACCTTCTTCGCAGCGATCAGGGACAGGTCGGCGTCGTCGTCGTAGAACAGCTCGGCCACAGTGGGTCTCCTTCGTTGAATTGCTGATTGTTCGGTTCGGGTGATCTGGGGTGGAGCGGAAGCGCTCAGGCGGAGCGGGCGATCCGCTCCAGGGCACGGTCCGTCATCGAGCGGCCGCCGCGGCCGATGGCCACCGCGCCCGACTGGACGATCTCACGGATGCCGTGCGGTTCGAGCGCGGCGAGCAGCGCCTTGAGCTTGTCCTCGCCACCGGTGGCCTCGATGGTGACGGCCTCCGGGCTGACGTCGACCACGTGGGCGCGGAACAGCTCGACGACCTGCAGCACCGCGGTGCGGGAGGCGTCGTCGGCCTTGACCTTGACCAGCAGCAGTTCACGCTGGACGGAGGTGTTCGGGGCGAGTTCCACGATCTTGAGGACGTTCACCAGCTTGTTGAGCTGCTTGGTGACCTGCTCGAGCGGGTTGGACTCGACGTCGACCACCACCGTGATCCGGGAGATGTCCGGGTGCTCGGTGGGACCGACGGCGAGGGAGTGGATGTTGAAGGCTCGCCTGGCGAACAGGGCCGAGACGCGGGTGAGCACGCCGGGCTTGTTCTCGACCAGGACGGAGAGCGTGTGTCGGGACATCGTCTTCTGCCTCACTCGTCACGATCGAACGCCGGGCCGATGCCCTGCGCGTACTGGATGTCGTCGTTGCTCACGCCGGAGGGCACCATCGGCCACACCATGGCGTCGCGGCTGACCACGAAGTCCACGACCACGGGCCGGTCGTCGATCTCCTGCGCCTTGCGGATCGTCGCGTCGACATCCTTCGCGTTGTCGCACCGCAGACCCACGCACCCGTACGCCTCGGCGAGCTTGACGAAGTCCGGGATCCGCGCCGTCTCGTGCCCGGTGTTCAGGTCCGTGTTGGAGTAGCGCTGGTCGTAGAACAGCGTCTGCCACTGGCGCACCATGCCGAGCGAGGAGTTGTTGATGATCGCGACCTTGATCGGGATGTCGTCGAGGGCGCAGGTGGCCAGTTCCTGATTGGTCATCTGGAAGCAGCCGTCGCCGTCGACCGCCCACACGGTCTTGTCCGGGGCGCCGACCTTCGCGCCCATCGCCGCCGGCACCGCGTAACCCATGGTGCCCAGGCCGCCGGAGTTCAGCCACGTGCGCGGGTGCTCGTAGCGGATGAACTGGGCGGCCCACATCTGGTGCTGGCCGACACCGGCCGCGAAGATGGTCTCCGGGCCGGAGATCTCGCCGAGCCGGGAGATCACGTACTGCGGGGCGAGCAGGCCATCCTCGGTGGGCGACCAGCCGAGCGGGTACGTGGTGCGCAGCTCGTCGATCGTGTGCCACCACCCCTCCAGGTCCGGCTTCCCGTGCTGGGTCTGCTCCTGGGCGAGCTCGACGGTCAGGTCCGCGAGCACGTCCTTGAGGTCCCCGACGATCGGCACGTCCGCGAACCGGTTCTTGGAGATCTCGGCGGGGTCGATGTCCGCGTGCACGATCGTGGCACCCGGGGCGAAGCTGTCCAGCCGGCCGGTGACGCGGTCGTCGAACCGGGCCCCGAGGGCGACCACGAGGTCCGCCTTCTGGAGCGCGGCCACCGCGGGGACGGTGCCGTGCATCCCGGGCATCCCGACGTTCTGCGGGTGCGAGTCGGGTAGCGCCCCCCGGGCCATCAGGGTGGTGACCACGGCGGCGCCGGAGAGGTTGGTCAGCTCGATCAGCTCGGCCGACGCGTTCGCGCGGATCACACCGCCGCCGACGTACAGCACCGGACGGCGGGCGGTCGCGAGCAGCCGGGCGGCCTCCTTGATCTGCTTGATGTGCGGCTTGGTGATCGGGTGGTAGCCGGGGATGTCCAGCTCGGCGGGCGGCCAGGAGAAGGACGTCTCGGCCTGCATGGCGCTCTTGGCGATGTCCACCAGCACCGGGCCGGGGCGGCCGGTGGAGGCGATGTGGAACGCCTCGGCGATCCGGGCCGGGATCTCGCTCGGGTCCGTGACCAGGAAGGAGTGCTTCGTGATCGGCATGGTGATGCCGACGATGTCCGCCTCCTGGAAGGCGTCCGTTCCGATCATGGAGGCACCCACCTGGCCGGTGATCGCCACCATCGGCACCGAGTCCATGTGCGCGTCGGCAATCGGTGTGACGAGGTTGGTAGCGCCGGGACCGGAGGTCGCCATGCAGACCCCGACCCTTCCGGTGGCGGCCGCGTAGCCCGCCGCGGCGTGGCCGGCGCCCTGTTCGTGGCGAACCAGGACGTGGCGGATCGAGGAGTCGAAGAGCGGGTCGTAGACCGGGAGGATGGCGCCGCCCGGGATCCCGAAGATGACGTCGGCACCGACGGACTCCAGGGATCGGACCACCGAGGCAGCCCCGGTCATCACCTCACCGACGACCGCGGGCGCGGCACTCGGTGTGGCTGCGGCCAGCGCCGGCTTGGCCGGCTGCGAACGAGGCGGCGTGGGATGCGGCACGTGTGCCATCGCTCCTCCTGTGCTCTCTCTTGCATGGGTGTGGGCAAACAAAAACCCCTCGTGCCCAGGGGGCGGTCGAGGGGTGCGCGCTCAGTGCAGGATCGTCGATCAGACGGTCGCGTGAGCGCGCCCGGTAAGTACTACGACGATCGCCGAACTGAACATGTTCCAGATAGTAGCCCCGGCGTGAGCGATCCGTCACATCCATCCCGGTCGTGTCTCACATGTTGGGCCACGAGGCCACATCTTGGACGGCAGGTCAGGGTCGGCAGCCCGGCCGGTCCGTTCAGTCCCGCGGCCGCCCGAACGCGGTGCACACGCAGGCCTCGTTGCCCTCGGGGTCGGCGAGCACCCAGAACGACGGCGCCGAGTGCGCACTGACCAGCTGTCCGCCCGCATCCAGGGCGGCCTGCACCCGGGCCTCGGCGGCGTCGAGTGGCACCCACACGTCGATGTGGATCCGGTTTCGCTGTCCGCGCGGGGCATCCATCTGCTGGAACCAGACGGCCGGATTGCCGTTCACCGGGTCCCCCAGCGCATCCGCGTCGCCCTCGAACTCGGGGGGCATGTCCTCCTCGTAGCCGAGGACGGCCCGCCAGAACGGCAGCACGGCGGGGATGTCGAGCGCATCGATCGCGATCTCCTGCACCGAGACCAGCGCCGGCTCCGGGGTCAGGCCGAGCTCGGCCGCGATCGCGCTGATCGTGCGGGCGAGGTCCACGTCCAGCTCGGTGAGCCCGTCCGCCGAGTGCGTGGTGAGCACGACAGAGGTCCGGAAGTACCGCAGGTCCAGGTCCGGATGGTGGTCGGCCGCGTCAGCGGCTGCACCCACCCGGGTCGCGAACGCGATGCCCTCGGCCAGCGACCCGGTCCGGAAGGTCGCGTGCAACGAGCGGATCAGCACCCGCCAGTCCTCGAGCCCGTCGAGTTCGGAAACGTCCTCAGCCGTCAGGGTGTCCATGCCTCTAGGCTGCCACCGCAACCCTCCACAAGCGAGGGCAGGCATGTCCTGCTCACCTGATGGTCCCGGGCGAACGGCGACGCACGCCGTTCGACCGGGCTCACAATTCCAGGCGGAGCCGGCTCAGGAGAGCACGGCCCCCTGCGACGCCGAACCGACCAGCTTCGCGTACTTGGCCAGGACGCCCCGCTTGAAGGCGTGGTCCAGCGGTGCCCAGCCCTCCTTGCGGGCCTCGAGCTCGGCGGCGTCGACGAGCACGTCGAGCGTCTTGTTGGCCACGTCCAGGCGGATCGGGTCACCGTCACGAACGAAGGCGATCGGGCCGCCGTCGACCGCCTCCGGCGCCACGTGCCCCACGCAGAGCCCGGTGGTGCCGCCGGAGAACCGCCCGTCGGTGAGCAGCAGCACGGTCTTGCCCAGCCCGGCGCCCTTGATGGCACCGGTGATCGCGAGCATCTCGCGCATCCCGGGTCCCCCCTTGGGGCCCTCGTACCGGATCACCACGACGTCGCCGTCGGTGATCGTGCCGTCCTCGAGCGCATCGAGCGCGGCACGCTCCCGCTCGAACACGCGGGCGGTGCCCTCGAACACGTCGTCGTCGAAGCCCGCGGACTTGACCACGGCGCCGTCCGGGGCGAGCGAGCCACCGAGGATCGTGATGCCGCCGGTGTGGTGGATCGGGTTGTCCAGGGCACGCAGGATCTTGCCGTCCGGGTCCGGCGGGTCGATGTCCGCGAGGTTCTCCGCGACGGTCTTGCCGGTCACCGTGAGCGCGTCGCCGTGGATCAGGCCGGCGTCCAGGAGTGCCTTCATGATCACCGGCACGCCACCGATGCGGTCCACGTCATTCATCACGTAGCGGCCGAACGGCTTGAGGTCACCCAGGTGCGGAACCCTCGCAGCGATCCGGTCGAAGTCCGCGAGCGTCAGGTCCACCTCGGCCTCGTTCGCGATGGCGAGCAGGTGCAGCACCGCGTTCGTGGACCCACCGAACGCCATCACCACGGCGATCGCGTTCTCGAACGCCTTCTTGGTCATGATGTCGCGCGCGGTGATGCCCTTGCGGAGCATCTCCACGACGGCCTCGCCGGAGAGGTGGGCGAAGTTGTCGCGGCGTCGGTCCGCCGACGGCGGCGCGGCCGAGCCCGGCAGGGACATGCCCATCGCCTCGGCCACGGAAGCCATCGTGTTCGCGGTGTACATGCCACCGCAGGCACCCTCGCCGGGGCAGATGGCCCGCTCGATCCGGTCCAGGTCACCCTTGCTCATCAGGCCGCGCGAGCACGCGCCGACCGCCTCGAAGGCGTCGATCAGGGTGACGTCCTTCTCGGTGCCGTCCTCGAGCTTCACCCAGCCCGGCATGATCGAGCCCGCGTAGAGGAACACGCTGGCCAGGTCCAGGCGGGCGGCGGCCATGAGCATGCCCGGCAGCGACTTGTCGCAGCCGGCCAGCAGCACCGACCCGTCGAGCCGCTCGGCCATCATCACGGCCTCGACCGAGTCCGCGATGATGTCGCGGGACACCAGCGAGAAGTGCATGCCCTCGTGGCCCATCGAAATACCGTCGGAGACGGAGATGGTGCCGAACTGCAGCGGGTACCCGCCACCGGCGTGCACGCCCTCCTTCGCGCCCTGGGCCAGCCGGTCCAGGGACAGGTTGCACGGCGTGATCTCGTTCCACGAGCTGGCGATACCGATCTGGGGCTTGACCCAGTCGCCGTCACCCATGCCGACGGCGCGCAGCATCCCGCGCGACGCCGTGGCCTCGATGCCGTCGGTGACCTGCCGGCTGCGCGGCTTGATGTCCGGAGTGCTGGGGGCGCTACCCCCGGGTCCTGCGGTGCTGGGAGCAGTCATGGTTCGGATCATAGGACTCCGACGGCGGTGCTGGCGCCGGTGGTCACGTCGCGGACTGCAGGCCTGCCGCTCGGGGCGTTCTCGGCGATGATGTGCGCAGCGTCACAGCGAGACGGTGCCGCGCCGGGACCTCCGGCCCGGGTCCGGCCCGCTCCGGTGCGAAACGATCAGGTCATCCGATCCACCAGCAGCTCAGACCGAGGGGAACTCTCATGAGCACCGACAGCACCACCACCGAGGCCACCACCCCGTCCGCCCCCGGCGGGGCCGCGAAGTTCGCGAGGCTCACCGGCCTGATCCTGTTGATCGCCGGCATCGTGTTCGTCCTCGCCGGAGGCACCACCTGGGGCGTCGTGACCTCCCAGCTGAAGGCCGAGGAGATCACGATCTCGGAGGACGCCCGGTGGTTCGCGGGTCAGCAGGTCGGTGGCCCGCTCACCGCGTTCTCGCAGGCCGACATCATCAACACCCACGCCCTCCACGCCACGGAGGGCCGCACCTACGCCGAACTCGGCGCGGCGATGTCCGAGGTCGAGGAGGGCAGCGCCGAGCACGAGGAGCTGGCCGCCCAGCGCGCCACCGTCATGAACGCCTCGTTCCTGCGGGCCTCGCTGTTCACCTCGGTGGTCGCCTATGGCGTCGCTGCTCTGGTCGTCGGCCTGGGCGTACTGCTCGGTTTCGCCGGCGTCGCGTTCCGCAAGCTCGGCGCCACCGCCTGAGTCACCACGCCCAGCACGGGCGCCGCGCGAGGTCGCGCGGCGCCCGTGCTTCGTGCTGGCTACGATCTGTCCGTGGCCGCCAACCCCGATCCGATCGAGATCGTGACCAGCCACGGCCCGGCCCTGGTCCACCCGCGACCGTCCGACGCCGACCGGACCGGTGCCCTGCTGCTCGGCCACGGCGCCGGTGGCGGGGTCGGCGCCCCGGACCTGCTCGCGGCCACCTCCGCGGCCCGGGCCGCCGGCTTGGACGTCTACCTGGTCGAGCAGCCGTACCGGGTCGCCGGGCGCCGTGCGCCCGCCCCGGCCCGCCAGCTCGACGCGGCCTGGCTCGAGGTGCTCGCCCACCTGCGCGCCCACGTCCTGGGCGACGCCCCCGTGGTGGTCGGCGGCCGGTCCTCCGGTGCCCGGGTCGCGTGCCGAACGGCGGCCGACGGCGGAGCCCGGGGCGTGCTGTGTCTCGCCTTCCCGCTGCATCCGCCGGGCCGCGCCGCGGACCCGAGCAAGTCCCGGCTACCCGAGCTGGAGGCCGTCGGCGTGCCGGTGCTGATCGTCCAGGGCGCGCGGGACCCGTTCGGGATGCCACCGGCCGGCCCCGGCCGGACGATCGTGACCCAGCCCGGCGACCACTCACTGAAGGGCGACCTACCCGGCGTGCGTGCCGCCGTCGGGCAATGGCTCACGCAACTCTTGACGATCGGGACCTAAGCCCCACCAGCCGCGGAATCCTGCGGAAGAAATGGGGACATTCGCCCCAGGTTTCGCTGGCCCGCGGCCGGAAGAATTACTCATGAACGGTCCACCAGATGAGGACCACGTCCCAGAGGGAACGAGATCATGAGCAAGACCACCACAGCCCCGGCCCCGGTCCAGGAGGTCCGCACCCAGCAGGACATCGTCACCCGGCCGGGTGCGCGCAAGGTCCTCGCCGTGAGCCGCATCGTCATCGGGTTCACGTTCCTGTGGGCCTTCCTGGACAAGTTGTTCGGACTGAACTTCTCCACCCCGCCGGAGGGCTCCTGGCTCAACGGCGGCACTCCCGCCCAGGGCTTCATCGGCGGCATCGAGGGCCCGTTCGCCGGGTTCTTCGGCCTTTTCGCGAACCCGTTCGGTGACTTCCTGTTCATGGTCGGCCTGCTCGGCATCGGGGTCGCCATGATCACCGGCGCCGGCCTGCGGATCGCGGCCGTCGGGGGCACGCTCCTGATGCTGTTCATGTTCGTCGCCGCCCTCCCGACCGCGACTGCGATGGTCGACGGCGAACTGATCCGCGGCGCCACCAACCCCATCGTCGACTCGCACTGGCACGAGGCACTGCTGCTGATCATCGCCGCCGTCACGTTGGCCGGCGACACCTGGGGCCTTGGCAAGTGGTGGGCGTCCAAGATCGGCAAGCACACCTGGCTCCGGTGACTGAGCCGGCACCCACACCTGAGGGGCACGGATCACAACTGAATACGGAGTCCCCCGGCTCCCCCGTACTGCGGGCCTGCACCTATCCCCTCGGGTGCGGGCCCGCAACCATGTCCGGGCGGCGGCCACGCCACCTGGGTGGCCGCGGCTCAGGCGCGGCGGACCAGCACGTCCCCGCTGACGGTCCGCAGCCGCAGCACCACGGCGCCGCCACCCTCGCCGTCGGGCCCGTCGCCCGGGGTGAGTTCGCTGTGGACGCTGCCGGAGATCGAGCTGCAGTCGAGCATCGCGGCCGTGCCGAGCGGGATTCCCACGACGATGTCGCCCGATGCGGCCTTCGCGGTGATCTCCCCGTCGGCGGCACGGCGGACGACGAGGTCGCCCGAGCCGGTGCGCAGGCCGACGCGGCCGGTGACCTCCTTGATCACGATGTCGCCGGAGCCGGTCGCGGCGTCGACATCACCACCCGAGTCGACCCCGACGTCACCGGAACCGGTGCGGACCTCGAGGTTGCCGGCGGTACCGACGTGCACGTCGCCGGACCCGCTGACGAGGTGCCCGGTGCCGACGCTGCCGATGCTGACGTCCCCGGAGCCGGACGTGGCGTCCAGATCCTCGGCGCTGCGGATCTCGACGTCGCCGGAGCCCGACTTGACCCTCGTGCGCCCGAGCCGACCGCTGGCGAGCACGTCACCGGATCCGGTCTCGAGGTCGAGGTCGGACCCTGCGGGCACGTCGACCTCGACGCGCAGCCGCGCGGACCCACCGAACAGCCGGGTCCGCGCCGTCGGCACCTCGATGCGGAGGTCACCACCCTCGAAGGTGACCCGCGTGGCCTCGGCGATCGCTGCGCCGTCGGATCCCCGGACGATCAGCCGCACGCGGGCCACGCCCGGGACGTCGGCGGGGTCAGCGGCGGCCAGGATCAGATCGCTGGCCCGCATCTTGGCGTGCACCCGGACGGGGCCGGTGACAGGGAACTCGTAGTCGGTCATCGCCGATCCTGCTCTCTTGGCTTGCTCTGGACGAGGGGTGGTCGGGCTAGAGGTTGTCGGACGGTCGAGGGCGGGTCGCGCTGTTGCGGGTCCCGGTGCGCGAACGACGGCGGCGGTTCAGCCGGGCGAAGTCCTCCTGGATGGGTCCACCCATCCGGGTGGCGGCGATGGCGGCGTAGGCGTTGTCGAACATGTCTGGGCCTCTCAACGGACCCAGCCGGTCATGCGGCGACCGGTCTGGGTGAAGTTCTGGGTGGGCTGGTCCTGCGCCGGTGCGGCGAGGACCTTCTGGATGGTGCGGACCAACCAGGAGTTGACGCTCAGGCCCTCGGTCGAGGCTGCGTCGTCGACGCGTGTCTTCAGGCCCTCGGGCAGCCGCAGCGAGATGCGGGTCGTCGACCCGTCCTCGTCGGCCTCGGGCGCTGGCGGCACGGGCGGGGCGGGCGGGGCGGGCGGGCCGGAGGCCCACGGCATCGAGCCCGGGCCGTTCGGGGAGCCGAAGGCAACGGTGGATTCGGAGTCGGCGCCGCGGGGGCGCTGCTCCACGACGATCTCCGGGGCGCCGCCGCGCAGGCGGACCTCGACGACATCGCCGTCGAGCCGGAGCGTGACGTCGGCGGCGACGTCGGACGCGAGCTCCATGAGGCTCAGGCGCAGGGCCGGTTCGAGGGTCTGGGAGAGCCGCTCTGCGGCCTCCTGGACCTCGGGCGAGGAGGCGCGCGTCGCGTTGGCGAGCGCCTGCTGCAGCGAGGAGAGGTAGGGGTTCAGGTCCATGACGCCATCATGACATCATGATGGCGTCACGCGCAACCCCAATCTGACGTCAATTTGAATCAGAGTGACGTCAGTCTGACGCAGGTACCTACGGACGGGTCTCGTCGTAGCGGGCGCGAGCGCGCGTGAGGTCCTCCTCGGACAACTCGCCCCAGGCCCGGAGCCGGCTCAGTCCGCCGTCGGGATAGACGTCCAGGCGCAGGTGCGTGGCGGGCACGCTCGTGTCGGTGAGGAACCGGTGCCGGGTGTCGGCCTGCACGGCCACCTTGGCGAGGATGTCCGTCCACTGGCCGCCCTCCCCATCGGGACTGGTGTCCAGATCCGCGCCCGGGGCCAGGTCGGCGACGCTGAGCCGGACCCAGCCGGGGGCGTTGCCGACGTAGTAGCTCGTGTCCACCTCGACGTGGGCGATGGTGCCGCGCTGGGCCAAACTGAAGATGGCGTAGTCGTTGCCGGGGCCGCGGCGGCGGGCGTTCTCCCACCCCTCCCCCATGTTCCGGGCGCGCCCGGGCAGGATGATCGCCGCCGGAGAGGAGTAGAACGCGTCCGAGGCGTAGGCGAGGCTGCCGCCGTTCTCGGCCGCGGCCAGGTCGATGGTGCCGGTCAGGAAGTCCGGGTCCGGAACGGCCTCGCCGTGCACGCGGAAACGGGCCACGCCACCGTCGGGGTAGATGGACAGGCGCACGTGCGTCCAGCGCCGGTCGGAGTCCACGGCGTAGTAGTTCGGGGTGTCCCCTAGCGCGTCGCTGCGCGGCACGAGCGTGCGCCAGTCCGCCTCGAGCAGGTCGGACACGCTGGGGTAGCCGTCCAATGCGACGGCCTCCACGGAGATGAACGGCGGATAGTTGCCGCGGAACCAGGCGGTGTCCACGACCACGCCGTGCACCACACCGGGCACGCCGAGGCGCACGATGGCCCAGTCGTTGCCGTCATCGCGGCGACGGCGGGTCTCCCAGCCGTCGTAGACCTTGCCCTTGTGGCCGAAGTCGGCCGGGTCGAAGGCGGGCCGGTGCGCGCTGATCAGGTTCTCCCGCTGGGCGAACAGCTCGTCGTTGGCGGCCACGACCGAGCCGGCAAGTGCGCGGGAGGCGAGATCGGGGTAGCTGAGGAACTCGGGTGCGCTGGAGTTCTCGTCCTCGGTGCCGGTCGCGACGTGTCCGCCGCGGTCGGGCTCGGCGGTGGCACCGGCGGCGGTGACCTGGATGGCCGGGCGGACGCCCGACCTCTCGCCGGCTCGGCTGTGTTCGGGCTGGGTGTTCATGAATGTCCTCTCCGGAGCAGCGCTCCTCGTGGTGTGCGGAAGTCCACCTCGACGCCGCGGAGCAGGGTGGTCCGTACCACTCCCGACAGGGTCCGGCCGGCGTAGGCGGTGATGGGGTTCCTGTGGTGCAGGGCGGCCGGGTCGACGACGAACGTCTCGTCCGGCGCGAACACGGCGAGGTCGGCGTCCGCCCCGACGGCGATCGCGCCCTTGCGTTGCAGGCCGGCCACCCGCGCGGGACCGGCGGACATCCAGCCGACCACCCGGTCCAGGTCGATACCCCGCCCGCGCGCCGCCGTCCACATGATCGGCAGCCCGAGCTGCAGCGAGGCGACACCGCCCCACGCCTGCCCGAAGTCGCCGGTGTCGAGCGCCTTGAGGTCGACGGTGGACGGCGAGTGGTCGGAGACCACGGCGTCGATGGTGCCGTCGGTGAGCGCCTCCCAGAGCCGGTCGGCATTCGCACCCTCCCGGATCGGCGGGCAGCACTTGAACGTGGTGGCGCCGGCCGGGACGTCCTCGGCGGTGAGGGTGAGGTAGTGCGGGCAGGTCTCGACCGTGATCCGCACGCCGTCGCGGCGGGCGCTGACGATCATCGGCAGGGCGTCGGAGGAGCTCAGGTGCAGGATGTGCACCCGCGCCCCGGTCCAACGGGCGCGTTCGATGACGACGGCGATCGCCAGGTTCTCCGCACCGCGTGGCCGGGACGCGAGGAAGTCGGCGTAACCGGGGCCGTGAGCGGGTGGAGCGTGGTCGATCGACCCGGCGTCCTCGGCGTGCACGATCATCTGTGCGTCGAACCGGGCGAGCTCGCGCAGGTCCACCTCCAGCTCGTCGGCGTCGAGCGGACGGAACTCGTCCACGCCGGAGGGCAGCAGGAAGCACTTGAACCCGAACACGCCCGCCTCATGCAGCGGCGCCAGGTTCGGCGTGCTGCCCGGCACGGCGCCACCCCAGAAGCCGACGTCCACGAACCGCTTGCCCTCGCTCGCGGCGATCTTCGCCGCCAGGGCCGGCACGTCGACCGTGGGCGGGATCGAGTTCAGCGGCATGTCGATGACCGTGGTCACCCCGCCGGCCGCGGCGGCCCGGGTGGCGCTGGCGAAGCCCTCCCAGTCGGTGCGGCCGGGCTCGTTGATGTGCACGTGGGAATCCACCAGCCCGGGCAGCAGCACCTCGTCGGCTGCCAGGGTGCGCACCTGCGCGCCGGCGAGCCCGGCGCCCAGGGGCGCGATGGTCGCGATCGCGCCGTCGCGGATCCCGATCTCGACGGCGGCGCTGCCGTCGGGCGTGATGGCTCGCTCGGCTCGGACCACCAGGTCGTGGTCGGGCTGTTCCGCAGTCATCTGGGCGGCCCGCCGATCAGGTGGTTCCTGCCCAGGATCTCGCTGACGTCCTCCAGCAGCGCTCCGGCCCGGGCCAGGCAGGTGGCGACGTCCGGTTCGATCGAGGTGAGCGGGTAGACGGCGAGGATGCCGTTCTCGCGCAGCCGCTCCGTGGTCAGGGTGGTCCGGCCGGCGACGGCGACGGTCGGCACCCCGGCGGTGCTCGCGGCCGCGGCGACGCCGACCGGGGTCTTGCCGAACATGCTCTGCTCGTCGAGGGACCCCTCGCCCGTGATCACGAGGTCGGCGCCGGCCACCCTGGCGTCGAAGCCGATCAGGTCCAGGACCACCTCGACACCCGGCCGGCGGGTCGCGCCGAGCAGGGCCAGGGCGGCGAAGCCGAGGCCCCCGGCCGCACCGGCGCCGGGGCTCGCGGCGACCTCGGCGGCCGGTGCGAACCCGGCCTCGGTGAGGGCGTCGACCCAGCGGGCCAGCCCGGCGTCCAGATCCGCGATCGCGGCGGCGTCGGCGCCCTTCTGGCCCCCGTAGACGGCGGCCGCACCGTCCGGCCCGAGCAGCGGGTTGTCCACGTCCGAGGCGAGCACCACCTCGGTCCGGGCGAGCCGGGGGTCGAGCCCGGACGCATCCACCGCGACCAGCCGGCGCAACGCGTCCCCACCCGGGCCGAGCTCGCCGTCGGGGCCGGTCAGCCGCAGCCCGAGCGCCTGGGCGAGCCCGGCGCCGCCGTCCGTGGAGGCGCTGCCGCCGACGCCGAGGACGATCCGGCGCGCCCCGTGGTCGAGCGCGTGCGACACGAGCTCGCCGGTGCCGTAGGTGCCGGACCGGCGTGCCGCGTCGTCGTCCGCGGCCGTGAACGCGAGCCCGGACGCGGCGGCCATCTCGATGACCGCCACCCCGTCCCGGGCGGCATACGTGGCCCGGACCGGCCCGCCGAGCGGGCCGGTCACGTCCACCTCGACCGGTGCGAAACCGGAGGCGACGGCCGCTGCCACGGTGCCCTCACCGCCGTCGGCCACCGGCAGCTCGTCGATCTCCAACGCCACCACCGCGCCGTCGGTGACGAGCCGGCGCAGACCCGCGGCGACGTGCGCGGCGACCTCCCCGGCCTCGAGGGAACCCTTGAACTTGTCCGGTGCGATGAGGATCCGGGTCGGCGATGGGGGCACGGTGGCGTGTGTCATGCCCCTAGTCCAGCAGGGCGACGGCGGTCGGCGCATCTTCCGCCGAGATCGCAAGGGACTCGAATTCGTTCACACTGTCGATCTTGACACCCATCGCGATGTTCGTGACCCGTTCCAGGATCACCTCCACCACCACCGGCACCCGGAACTCGGCCGCCATCGCGGTCGCCTTGGCGAAGGCGTCACCGAGATCGTCGGGCCGGCGCACCCGGATCGCCTTGCAGCCCAGCGCCTCGGCGGCCTTCACGTGGTCCACGCCGTAGCCCTCGAGCTCCGGGGAGTTGATGTTGTCGAAGGCGAGCTGCACCTGGTAGTCCATGTCGAACGCCCGCTGGGACTGACGGATCAGGCCCAGGTAGGAGTTGTTCACGACCACGTGCACGTAGCCGATGGCGAACTGGGCGCCCACGGCGAGTTCCTCGAGCATGAACTGGAAGTCGTAGTCGCCGGACAGGGCCACCACGGTCTCCTCGGGCACCGCCCTGGCCACGCCCAGCGCGGCCGGACCGGTCCAGCCGAGCGGACCCGCCTGACCGGCGTTGATCCAGTGCCGGGAGCCGTACACGTGCAGGAACTGCGCACCGGCGATCTGGGACAGGCCGATCGTGGTCACGTAGCGCACGTCCCGCCCGAACGCCCTGTTCATCTCCTCGTAGACCCGCTGGGGCTTGATCGGCACCTCGTCGAAGTGGGTCTTGCGCTGCATGGTGCGTTTGCGCTCGGCACACTCGGCGGCCCATCCGGAGTAGTCGCCTACGGCCCCGGCGGCCTTGCGCTCGCGGGCAACCTCGAGGAACAGCTCGATGGCGGCGCCGGCGTCGGAGGCGATGCCGTAGTCGGGCGCGAACACCCGCCCGATCTGGGTCGGCTCGATGTCCACGTGGATGAACGTGCGGCCCTGCGTGTACGTGGACAGCTCACCGGTGTGCCGGTTCGCCCAGCGGTTCCCGATACCGAACACCAAGTCGGAGGCGAGCAGGTTCGCGTTTCCGTACCGGTGCGCGGTCTGCAACCCGGCCATGCCGACCATCAGCGGGTGGTCGTCAGGGATCGCACCCCAGCCCATCAGGGTCGGGATCACCGGCACGCCGAGCGTTTCGGCCAGTTCCACCAGGGGTGCCTCGGCACCGGCGTTGACGATGCCGCCACCGGCGATGAACACCGGACGCTCGGCGGCCAGCAGCATGTCGATGGCCTTCTCGGCCTGGGCCCGGGTGGCCGCGGTGCGGTGCACCGGAAGCGGGGTGTAGGTATCCGGGTCGAACTCGATCTCGGTCATCTGCACGTCGATGGGCAGGTCGATCAGCACGGGTCCGGGCCGGCCGGAGCGCATCAGGTGGAATGCCTGCGCGAACACGGCGGGCACCTGCCCGGCCTCGAGCACGGTCTTGGCCATCTTCGTCACCGGGGCGGCGATGCTGGCGATGTCGACGGCCTGGAAGTCCTCCTTGTCCAGCTTCGCCACCGGGGCCTGGCCGGTGAGGCACAGGATCGGCACGGAGTCCGCCCAGGCGGCGTAGAGGCCGGTGATCATGTCGGTGCCGGCCGGGCCGGAGGTGCCGACGCAGAGGCCGATGTTGCCGGCCTTGGCCCGCGTGTAGCCGTCGGCCATGTGCGAGGCGCCCTCGACGTGGCGGGCCAGGACGTGGTGGATGCCGCCGTGCGCCTTCATGGCGGAGTAGAAGGGGTTGATGGCGGCACCGGGCACGCCGAACGCCTGCGTCACGCCTTCCTTCTCGAGAATGGCCACGGCGGCGTCCACTGCTCTCATGCGAGGCATGGTTCGCTCCTTCAGGTCTGGGGTGGTTCGGGGGGCGGGCGTCGGCGCCCGTGGGGTGTCACTCGGTGCCGGAGAGACGGGTCACGCCTCGGAACAGTCCGGAGTGGTCGAGGGAGCCGTCGCCGTTGGCGCGGGCGGAGGCCATCAGCTGGCCGACCAGGGATCCGAGTGGGATCACCACGCCGGCCTCGCGGGCCGCGGAGGTGACGATGCCGAGGTCCTTGTGGTGCAGGTCGATGCGGAACCCGGGGGCGAACTCGCGCCCCAGCATCTTGGCGGCCTTCTGGTTCAGCACGGCGGACCCGGCGAGCCCGCCGCCGAGTACCTCGACGGCTGCCTCGGTGTCCACGCCGTAGGCCTCGAGGAACACGATGGCCTCGGCGAGGGCCTGGATGTTCGCGGCGACGATCAGCTGGTTCGCGGCCTTCACGGTCTGCCCGGAGCCGCTCGGCCCGACCAGGACGACGGTCTTGCCGACCGCGTCGAACACCTGCGCGGCGGCGTCGAAGTCCTCCCGTGCGCCGCCGACCATGATCGACAGCGCGGCGTTGATCGCGCCGGCCTCGCCACCCGAGACCGGGGCGTCGAGGATCCGGAAGCCCTTCTCCTTGGCCTCGGCTGCCAGCTCGACGGTGACGTCGGGGCGGATCGAGGAGAAGTCGATGATCAGGGCGCCCGGCCGGGCGTTCGCGAACACGCCGTCGTCGGCTGTGAGCACCTGCGCCACGTCCGGGGAGTCGGGGACCATGATGGCCACGACGTCGACTCCGGCGACCGCCTCGGCGATGCTCGCGGCTGCGGTTCCGCCCGCCTCGACGAGCGGCCGGGCCTTCTCCGGCGAGCGGTTGTAGCCGATCACGGTGTGCCCGGCGTTGGCCAGGTGGACGGCCATCGGCGAGCCCATGATGCCGAGTCCGATGAATGCGATGGTGCTCATGGCTTCGGTGCCTCTCGTTGGTCGATGGGGTTCAGTTCACGGCGCGGTCGGCGCGCGCCAGCCACGCGAACGGCTCGGTCGCGCCTGTCTTGTACTCGAGGCCGAACCAGCCGTCGTAGCCGCCGGCGAGCAGGTCCGCGGTCCAGTCCGCGATCGGCAGCTCACCGGTGCCGGGCTGGTCCCGGCCGGGGGCGTCGGCGATCTGGACGTGGGCGATGCGGTCACGGTGGGCGGCGATGGCGGCGGGTACGTCGTCGCCGTTGACGGCGAGGTGGTAGACGTCGAGCAGCAGGCCGAGGTTCGTCGCGCCGTGCTCGCCGGCCACCCGGTCGATCACGCCGACCGCGTCCGCGGCGGTGAGCAGGGGGTAGCGGGGGGCGCCGCTGACAGGCTCGACGAGCACGGTGCCGCCGATACGCCCGACAGCGGTGGCTGCGGCGGCGAGGTTGGCGGCGCCGAGGTCGTCCTGCTCGCTCTCGGGGACGCCGTCGATCCGGTTGCCGTAGAGGGCGTTGAAGGCCCGGCACCCGGTCGCCTCCCCGATCCGGGTGACGACGTCCAGGTTGGCGATGAAGTCATCCGAGCGCTCCGGCCAGGACACCAGGCCGCGGTCCCCGCCCGGCATGTCCCCGGCGTTGAAGTTCAGCCCGGTCAGCTGTACCCCCGCGGCGGACAGGGCACCCACGAACGCATCGATCTCGTCCGTCGACGGCGTCGAGGTCGGGAACGGCCACCAGTACTCGACGGCGTCGAACCCGGCCGCGCGCGCGGCGGCGGGCCGCTCGAGCAGCGGGAGGTCGGTGAGCAGGATCGAACAGTTCACGGTGTAGCGGGGCGCGGTGCCTGCGACGGTCATCCTGACTCACTCCTCATCATTCACCACTTCCATATTGCGGAAGTTGTTTTCCTGTTGATGAAAGAATAGGAGAGATCGGCAGACCCGTCAAGGGTCGGAGCTGGTAGCCGCGCTTGCGCTGAAGCACCCGAACGCGTCGACCAAGAGCCTCCGGCCTGAGGCAGGAGGTTCTGAGGTACTACCTCAGGCGCGCGTGTCTGCCTGACGTCCGGAGGTTCTGCGTCAGCCTCTGGCGACCCTCAAGCGCCGCGGTACGCTCGCCAGCCGCCGGCGGCGGAGATGTCGGTGTGCCGGCCGGAGCCGACCTCCTCGGGTCGCAGCACCATGGACAGCACGGCGCGGCCATCCTCCAGGCGGATCACGCCGAGCTCCAGCTCGGGTGGCTCATCGGGCAGGAACTTCTCCGCCAGCACCGCCAGCGGCACGTCGTAGAGCTCGCCGACGATCGCGGCGGTCCCGCCCGGGGCGATGCCAGGGAACTCGTCGCGGACCGAGAAGAACCGGTACCCGGGCGCGGTACGCACCGACCCGAGGAACGGGTGCCCCGCGATGTTGTGATGCACGCCGCCACCGCGCATGCCCTCTCCGTTGACGAACAGTTCGGTCATGGCTGCTCAGGCGTCGTGCGCGCCGGCCGCGCCAGGGCGTCCAACCCTGCGCGCTCGAGCCCGCCGAGATCGGCGGTGTCAAGGGCGCCGCAGTCGAGGCCGCGCAGCACGAAGCCGGCGAGCGCCTTCGCGGTGGCGGGTTCGTCCATGACGGCGCCCTCGCGCGCGTCGAGGTAGTCGGTGAGCCGGGTGACGGCGTCCGGCGCCGACGCGCGGAAGTAGGCGTACGTGGCGGCGAACCGGCTCGGCAGCTGTGCCGGGTGCAGGTCCCAGCCCTGGTAGAACCCGCGGTGCAGCGACCGGGTGACCAGCCGGCCGTGCAGCGCCCAGGCCGCGCTCACGCCGTCGGGTTCGCCGACCGGCAGCACGTTCGTGGAACCGTCGGACAGGTGCACGCCGGTGCCCGCCGCGGCGAGCTGCATGACGGCCTTGGCGTGGTCCGCGGCGGGATGCTCCATGCTCTGGTCCGCGGCGGCGATGCCGAGCGAGGCGGAGTAGTCGTAGGTGCCGTAGTGCAGGCCGCTGACCCGGCCCTGGCCCGCGTGCAGCATCGGTGCGATGAGGGCCGTGCCGTCGTCGCCGAGGATCGCTTGCGGCGTCTCGACCTGGATCTCGAACCTGAGCCGTCCGGTGGCCAGGCCGAGCCGGGCCTCGAGGTCCGCGCAGGCGAGCACCATCGCCCGCACCTGGGCCACGGTGGTGACCTTCGGCAGGGTGAGCACGAGTCCGTCCGGGAGTCCGCCGGAGGCGAGGAGTTCGCCGACGAACAGCGCGAGCGTGCGTAGCCCTCGCGCCCGGGTGGCCGGCTCGAGGCACTTGAACCGGATCCCGACGAACGGCGGGAGCAGACCCGCCGTCCCCGCGTCCGCGACGGCGCGGGCAGCTGCGCGCACGTGGCCGTCCTCGACGTCGCCGCGGCCTGGGTAGCCGTCCTCGAAGTCGATCCGGAGGTCCTCGATGGGCTCGGCCTCGAGCTTGGCCAGCACGAGGCCGGCGATCAGGGCCCGCTCGCCGGGGTCGGTGACCAGGCCGTGGGCATCGAGCAGGACGTCGATGCCGCCGACGGCGTCCAGCGCCTCCTGCGCCTGCCTGCCCCAGCGGGCCGGCAGGTCCGGGGTGTACCGGTCCCCCGGCACGTAGACCGTGTGCACCGGCTGCCGGGCGCCGCTGCCGCCCGGGTAGAGCCGAGCGGCGCGGGCGTCCGGCTCGGCGAGCAGATCCTCGATGGCGCGTGCCGCCGTCGAGGACAGGCCCGCGACGACCCCGTCGTCGGTGCCGTCCGGGCCGTCCGGGCCGTCCGGGCCGTTCGTGCCGTTCGTGTCGCTGGAGCGCGCCACGGCTCAGCCCCCGACGGTGGCTGGGAACTGGGGCGCGGCGGCGTCGATATCGGGCTCGACCGTATGCCCGGCGCGCGCGCGCTCCGCGCGGGCGACATCCTGGACCGCCTTCGCGACCGCCTCGGCCACCGTCGGGTCGAAGACGCTCGGCACGATGTAGTTGGGGTTGCGCTCGGAGTCGGCCACGGTGTCCGCGATCGCCACTGCGGCGGCGCGCAGCGTGGCGTCGCTGATGGCGGTGGCGTGGGCGTCGAGCAGGCCACGGAACAGGCCCGGGAACGCGAGCACGTTGTTGATCTGGTTCGGGTAGTCGCTGCGCCCGGTGGCCACGACCGCGGCGTGCTGGGCGGCTTCGATCGGGTCCACCTCGGGGTCGGGGTTGGCGAGTGCGAACACGATCGCGCCGTCGTTCATGCCCGCGATGTCCGCGCCGTCGAGGATGCCCGCGGCGGAGACGCCGATGAACACGTCCGCGCCGGCCATGCCCTCCTTCAGCGACCCGGCGAAGCCCTCCGGGTTCGTGTTCTCCGCCAGCCAGCGACGGTGCTCGTCGACGTACTCACGTCCGGCGTGCACGGCGCCGGTCCGGTCGAACCCGATGATGTTCGTGGCGCCCTCGCCCGCGAGCAGGTGGATGATCGCGGACCCCGCGGCGCCCACGCCGGAGACCACGATGCGCACGTCGGCGATGTCCTTGCCGACCACGCGGAGCGCGTTGATAAGGGCGGCGAGCACCACGATCGCGGTGCCGTGCTGGTCGTCGTGGAAGACCGGGATGTCCAGTTCCTCGCGCAGCCGCCGCTCGATCTCGAAGCATCGCGGCGCGGAGATGTCCTCGAGGTTGATGCCGCCGTAGCCGGGCGCGATCGCCTTGACGACCATGATGATCTCCTCGGTGTCCTTGGTGTCCAGGCAGACCGGCCAGGCGTCCACGCCACCGAACTGCTTGAACAGGGCGGCCTTGCCCTCCATGACGGGCATGGCAGCGGCAGGCCCGATGTCGCCCAGGCCGAGGACGGCCGTGCCGTCGGTGACGACGGCGACCGTGTTCCGTTTGATGGTCAGGCGGCGGGCGTCCTCGGGCTTCTTCGCGATCGCCAGGCAGACCCGGGCCACACCGGGGGTGTAGGCGCGCGACAGGTCGTCGCGGTGGCGCAGGTTCACCTTGGGCCGCACCTCGAGCTTGCCGCCGAGGTGCATCAGGAAGGTGGCGTCGCTGACCTGGCGCACGCTGACGCCGTCGATCGCCTCGAGGGTCGCCGAGATGGTCTCGACGTGTGCGCCGTCGACGGCATTGCACGATACGTCGACGACCATGCCGGAGTCGGTGGACTCGACCACGTCGACACCCGTCACGGCGGCACCGGTGGCGCCGACCGCGGCCACGATGTCCGTGGTGGTGCGCGGGCCGGTCGGGGCCTCCACGCGCAGGGTGATCGAGTAGCTCGGGCTGGGGACGGCCATCATCGGTCCAATCTCTCACGATTCGGATTCACACTTCCACTTAGTGGAAGCATAAGTGATACTGGGGCCTGGAGGAAGCGTGTTCCGCACCGGGCGCGGCGATGCGATCGGCCCCGGAGATAGGAGAAGGTAGGGACATGGAGAGCACACCGTCGACGGAGACGACCCAGCCCGAACCCCGGGAGAAGGTCGCGAGCGGCCAGGTGCAGTCCGTGGACCGCGCGATCGAGCTGCTGGAGCTGATGGCGGACGCCGGCGGCGAGGCGGCACTGTCCGAGCTCGCGGCCAACACAGGGCTGCCGCTGCCGACGATCCACCGGCTGATGCGCACGCTCCTGTCCCGCGGGTACGTGCGACAGCTGCCCTCGCGGCGCTACACCCTCGGTCCACGCCTGATCCGCCTCGGCGAGAGTGCCGGGCGCCAGCTCGGAGCCGGCGCCCGCCCGTACCTCACCGCCCTCGCGGCCGAGCTCGGCGAGACCGCGAACCTGGCCATGATCGACCGCGACATGGCGGTCTACGTGGCCCAGGCGGCGTCCCGCCACTCGATGCGGATGTTCACCGAGGTCGGCCGGCGGGTGTTCACCCATGCGACCGGCGTGGGCAAGGCCGTCCTGGCCCAGCTGCCCGACGCCACCGTCCTGGAGATCGTGGCGCGGGTGGGCATGCCGGCCGCGACCCCGCAGACGATCACCGACCCGCAGTCTCTCCTCGAGGAACTCGCGAAGATCCGCGAGCGCGGGTACGCCATCGACGACGGCGAGCAGGAGATCGGGGTGCGCTGCTTCGCCGTCGGAGTGCCCGGCGCACCCACGCCGACGGCGCTGTCCATCTCCGGGCCGTCCGCGCGCGTCGGCTACGACTTCGCAGAGACGGCGGTGCCGGTGCTGCAGCGCACCGCCGCCGACCTGGCCAAGGAACTCATCTCCCCCACAGGCTGACCGCCTCACGGCCTACTCCTCGCAGACCGCTTTGACCTCGTCGCGGCTGGTGATCTCGCCATTCTCGACCTTGCGCCTGACGTCCTCGTACTGGTCGTCGGGGACCACCGGGACCTCCTCGCCGTCGGCGTCGACGACCTTGCCGCCCACCACCGAGTCCCCCTCGCGCAGCGACTGCAGGTCGACCTGCTTCATCAGCCGCACCGAGGTCCCGGCCACGAACACCGAGGAGTGCTCGGTGTTGCCGGCGCGGATGTGGTTGAAGACGATGTTCAGCAGCACGGCCATGAGGGCGGCGGAGCTGATCCCGGAGTGGAAGATGATCGTGAACCAGTCCGGGAACGCGTCGTAGAACGTCGGCTGGACCACGGGAATCAGGCCGAACGCCAGCGACACCGCGACGATGATCAGGTTCATGTTGTTCTCGTACTTGACCTTGGCGAGGGTGCGGATGCCCGCGGCGGCCACGGTCCCGAACAGCACCACCCCGGCCCCGCCGAGCACCGGCGTCGGGATCGCCGCGACCACGCGACCCACCAGCGGGAACAGGCCGAGCACCACCAGGATCACGCCACCGGCGGTGACCACGAACCTGCTCTTCACCCCGGTGATGGCGACCAGACCCACGTTCTGTGCGAACGCCGTCTGCGGGAAGGAGTTGAACACCGGCGCCACGGCGGAGGAGAGCATGTCCGCGCGCAGGCCGTCGGCGATCCGGCGGGAGTTCACCTTGGTCTTGACGACCTCACCGACGGCGAGGATGTCCGCCGTCGTCTCGGTCATCGTCACGATGATCACGATGAACATCGAGACGATGGCGGCGACGTCGAACGTCGGCCACCCGAACGCGAACGGCGTCGGGAACGCCAGCACGGCGCCGTCGCCGACGCCGGAGAAGTCCGCCATGCCGAGCACCGCGGCCACGATGGTGCCGATCACGATCGCCAGCAGGATCGACAGGCGGGAGAGCGTCGCGCTGTTGACCTTGGACAGGATCAGCACGATGGCCAGGGTCAGGCCGGCCAGGCCGATGTTGGCCATGCTGCCGTAGTCCTCGGCCTCGGCGTTGCCGCCCATCGCCCAGTTCGCGGCCACCGGCATCAGGGTCAGACCGATCGTGGTGATCACCACGCCGGTCACCACCGGTGGGAAGAATCTGATGATCTGCGCGAAGAACGGTGCGATCAGCAGCCCGATGAGCGAGGCCACGAGCACGGCGCCGAACACGTCGCCGAGGCCACCTCCGCCGTCGAGGATCGCGAGCATGGTGGCCACACCTGCGAACGAGACGCCTTGGACCAGCGGGAGCTGGGACCCGAAGAACGGCAGCCCGAAGGACTGCAGGATCGTCGCCAGCCCGCCGATGAACAGGCAGGACGCGATGAGCAGGCCGATCTCACCCGGCGCGAGCCCGGCCGCACCGCCCATGATCAGCGGCACGGCGATGATGCCGCCGTACATCGTGAGCACGTGCTGGAATCCGTAGGCGAACGAGGCGCCGATCGACAGGCGCTCGTCCTCCGGCCGTGCGGGCTTGGTCCTTGTGTCTGGTGCTGCCTCCGCCATGGCGGTCACTCTCCTTTGAGTCTGGTCGGCCCGTTCCGAAATCCACGGACGACGTCGGTCCTCGGTCCCGGCGGGACCGGTGAGGCTGTGGTTCGTCAGTTCCGGCGGACTACGCTCGCCGGGTGGACGTGTGTGGTGTGGTGCTCGCCGCCGGGGCCGGGAGCCGGCTCGGCCTGGGCCCGAAGGCACTGTTGCGGTTTCGGGATACGTCCCTGGTCGAGCACGTCGTCGGTGCGCTCCGGGCCGGTGGCTGTGACCGGGTGGTCGTGGTGCTCGGCGCGGCGGCGGACCGGGTCCGCCTCGGCACCGAGCTCGGGGACGCCCAGGTGGTGGTGAACGCCGATTGGGCCAGTGGCCTGGCATCCTCGTTCCGAGCCGGAGTGGCGGCCGCACAGGAGGCGGGCCCGGTTCCGGTCCTGATCGCCCTCGTCGACCAACCCGGCGTCAGCGGCGAACTCGTGGCCCACCTGCTGGCCGAGCACCGGGCGGGCACGGTCACCGCGGCCCGGTTCGGACCGGACGCGCGGCCGGGGCACCCGATGGTCTTCGACGCCGGCGTCGCCGCCGAGGCGTCCGCCCGGGCCACCGGCGACGAGGGTGCCCGGCGCTACCTGCGCGCCCACCCCGAGGTGCTGCGCCCGGTGGACTGCACCGGGCTCGGCGCAGCGGAGGACGTCGACGTCCCCGGCGACCTGCACCGACTCCGGTCCTGACCAGCGCACCGTCGCTCCCCTGATCAGCAGAAGCCGGTGACGGAGGCCCAGGCGCGCGGCTCCGGCGTGGCGTCCTTGCGCAGCACGGTGGCCTCGATCAGCCCGTACGGGCGGTCCGCCGCGAAGAAGACCACGTTCGGGTTGTCCTGACCGAACGGGCTCAGGTCCACCAGGAAGTGGTGCTTGTTCGGCATCGAGAACTTGATCTCGGCGATCTCCGGGTGCGCCTCGAGGACCGCGATGCCCATCTGATAGAGCGTCTGCTGCAGCGCGTAGGAGTGCTGGGTGGCGAACTGCTCCAGCATGAGCCGGCGGACGTCGTCGAACACCGCGTCGAAGTCCAGGTCGGTGCGGGTGTAGCGCCACCGGGCCTTGACGTCGGTGGCCAGGATCCGGTCCGTGGCCTCGGCGAGCGTCGTGTACTTGTCACGGGTGAAGCCCACGAACTCCGACGCGGTCGACTTCAGCACGGTGAGATCCTGCAGGCCGGCCACGACGAACACGTCGTCGCCGTCGCGCTGGACGACGACGGTGCGTACCTCGGTGCCGCTCTTGACGAACGAGTGGTCGTGCTCGCCGGCACCGGTGGGGATCCGGACCCAGGAGTACTTCTCGATCTCCCAGCGTCCGCCGGAGATCCAGTCGTAGCTGGACGTGAAGTGCTCCCCCAGGCGGAGCGCGAACTCCTCCGGGGTGCCGACGCCGTCCCGGGCGAGGGAGTACACGGTGTTCTTCTGGCTGTCGGTGGCGACGCAGTGCGCGTTGTCGCCGTCCGTGTGGATCGCATCCAGGTCGCCGCGCAGTTGCGACGAGACGTTGAAGTCGGTGATCTCGTGGCGCGAGGCCTCCCGCTCGATGCGGACGAGGCGCACCTCGGCCTTGCCGTACTGGTTCTCGCCCAGGACGGCGATGTCGCTGGCGGTGGTGTCGGGCATGTCAGTTCCCTCGGTAGGTGGAGTAGGCGAACGGACTCAGCAGCACCGGTACGTGGTAGTGCTGGTTCGACTGATCTGTCACTGCCACCCGGAAGGCCACGGTGACCTCCGGGTAGAACGTGTCGACGCCACGGGCGTCGAAGTAGGCGCCGGTGGCGAAGGTGAGCCGGTAGGTGCCGCCGGGCAGCGCTTCGGGCCCGAGGTCGGCGATGCGGCCGTCGTCGTCGGTGGTCCCGGTGGCGACCTGGGCCCAGCCGGATCGCCCGGCGACGGCGCCCTCGAGTACGACGGCGATCCCGGCCGCGGGACGACCGGCGGAGGCGTCCAGGACGTGGGTGGTGACGTGGGACATCAGTTCGTTCCTTCCAGGACGGACTCCAGGCGGAGCACGGCGATCTCGCGCAGCTGTGCCGCGGCGATCCGGCGCTCCTGATCGGGCGTGTGGGTGAGCCGCTCGTCAAGGGCCGCGAGGATCTGGACGGCGCTACGGCCGGCCGCCCGGATCAGGAATACGTGCCCGAACCGCTCCTCGTAGGCGGCGTTGCCGGCCCGCAGCCGCTCCTGCACGTCGGCATCGGTGTCGATGCCGGACTGTTCCCGACGCGACATCGCCGCGTCGGCAGCGGCGCCCTCGGCGCGCTCACCGATCCGCGGGTGGCGGGCCAGGGCGGCGTCGATCTCGGCATCGGTCCAGGGGTCCGCCGCGGTCCGGGCAGCGGCCAGCGCCTCGGCCACCGTGGCGAACGGCAGCGCGTCGGCGACGGCACGGGCCCAGCGATCCACGTCCGCGCAGCTGCGCAGCACCGCAAGAGTGTCCTCCCGGGGTGCGGTGTTGAACTCGGCCAGCCTCATCGCTCGGTGCCTTCGCCTTCCGTCTGACTTCCGTATGTCGGAATCCAACTTCTGCTAATCGCAAGTTACTCGGACGATCCAATGGGTGTCAAGAGAACCATCGTGTCCACATGGCGACGGGCAGACACCCCAAAGGGTGCCTGCCCGCCATCGTCCTCATCCGCCTATGCCACACCCAGCTCTTCGCGCAGGGCGCGCACGTGCCCCTGGGCGGCCACGTCGTAGGCGACCGAGGCCAGCGTGCCGTCGGGCGCCACCACGAACGTGGACCGGTGCACGGAGTCGAACGTCCGGTCGCCGAAGGTGACCGGACCCCAGGTGCCGTAGGCCTCGGCGACCGAGTGGTCGAGGTCCGAGGCGAGCGGGAAGGTCAGCCGCTGCTCGGCTGCGAACGCCTGCAGGTCGGCGACCGGATCGGCCGAGACGCCCACGACGGCGTAGCCGGCGCCCTGCAGTGAGGCCAGGGCATCGCGGAAGTCGCAGGCCTCGGTGGTGCACCCGGGAGTGCTCGCCTTCGGGTAGAAGTACACGATCACACCGTTGGTGGCACCGGCCCTCAGGTCGGCCAGGGTGGCCTTCTCCCCGTCGGCGGTCGGCAGGCTGAAGTCGGGGGCGGTGTCCCCCACGTCGAGTCGGCTCATCGGATCGGTTCAGTCCTCTCAGGGCATGCGTTCGTAGGCGGGCAGGGTGAGGAAGTCGGCGTAGTCGTCCGCGACGGCGACGTCCAGGAAGGTCTGGCGAGCCTCGGCATAGTCGGCTGCATCGCCGTCGAGCTTGTCGACCTCCTCGGTCACGAGCCGGTCGATCAGCTCCCGCGTGACCTGCTCACCGGAGTCCGCCAGGACGATGTCGTTGTGCAGCCACTGCCACACCTGCGAGCGGGAGATCTCGGCCGTGGCGGCGTCCTCCATCAGGTTGTTGATGGCCACCGCACCGAGCCCACCGAGCCAGGCGTGCAGGTACTGGATGCCGACCGAGATGTTCGAGCGCAGACCCACCTCGGTGACGTCGCCCGGTGTGGCGGCCACGTTGAGCAGGTCCGCGGCGGTGACGGACACGTCGTCGCGAGTGACCTCGATCTGGTTCGGCGCCTCCCCGAGGACGTCGGTGAAGACCTCCTTGCAGAGCTCGACCATGCCCGGGTGCGCCACCCACGATCCGTCGAAGCCGAGGGTCGCCTCGCGGGTCTTGTCCGCGCGGACCTTCTCGAAGGCGGCCTCGTTGACCTCGGGATCCCGCGAGGGGATGAAGGCGGCCATCCCCCCGATGGCGTGTGCGCCGCGCTTGTGGCAGGTCTGCACGAGCAGGTCGCAGTAGGCCCTCATGAACGGCACGGTCATGGTGACGGAGTTGCGGTCCGGAAGCAGGAACTCGGTGCCCCGGGTCCGGAACGACTTGATCACCGAGAACATGTAGTCCCACCGGCCGGCGTTCAGCCCCGCGGAATGCTCGCGCAGTTCATAGAGGATCTCGTCCATCTCGAACGCCGCCGGGTAGGTCTCGATCAGCACGGTAGCGCGGATGGTCCCGCGTGGGATGCCGAGGGCGTCCTGGCCGATGATGAAGGCGTCGTTCCACAGTCGCGCCTCCAGGTGGGACTCCATCTTCGGCAGGTAGAAGTAGGGGCCGAGCCCCTTCTCGATCTGGCGCAGCCCTGCCGTCGCCAGGTAGAGCGCGAAGTCCACGAGGCTGCCGGAGACGACCTCGCCGTCGACCGTGATGTGTTTCTCCGGGAGGTGCCAGCCGCGCGGGCGCACCACGATGGTGGCGAGCTCGTCGTCGGGCTTGAGGGCGTAGGACTTGCCGGTCTCGGCCGTGAAGTCGATGGACCGGTTGATCGCGTCGAGCAGATTGACCTGACCGCCGATCACCGAGGACCAGTGCGGGGTGTTCGCGTCCTCCTGGTCCGCGAGCCACACCTTCGCCCCGGAGTTGAGGGCATTGATGGTCATCTTCCGGTCGGTGGGACCAGTGATCTCGACCCGGCGGTCGGCCAGGCCGGGCGCGGCGGGCGCGACCCGCCAGGAGTCGTCGGCGCGGATGTTCGCGGTCTCGGGCAGGAAGTCGAGGGTGCCGCCCTCGGCGAGGGCGGCCACGCGCCGGCTGCGCGCCTCGAGCAGCTCGAGGCGGCGGGCGCCGAGCTGACGATGCAGGCTCGCGATCAGATCGAGGGCCGCGGTGGTGAGTACCTCCTCGGCCCGCTCGGGGAGATCGCCGACGATCTCGAGGCCGGACACATCGCTCATGGGAAGGCTCCTTCTTCGGGCGTGGCCTAGCAGCCGGTTCGAGCATGCCAAGGCCGGAAAGGTGTGGCAATCGGTCACGACACTTCCGCTGTGCGGAATTATGATTCCTTTGGATGATACCAGCGGGTTGCCGGTGCGTGACGGCACGTCCCACGTGCACCCCCTTGTCCTCCCCGGCCCCGGACACGGAGGATGGCCGGATGGATCCCGCAGACTTCTACACCGGTCTCGTCGCCGATCTCTACGCCCCGCTCCGCTCGGTCACGCAGACCGCCGAGCCCTACGAACGCTTCATCCGGGAGGCCGGCGAACCCGCCCTGGAACTCGGCTGCGGCGACGGCGACCCGTTGCTGGACCTGCGCCGTCGGGGTTTGGACGTCGACGGCGTCGACTCCTCCGCGGACATGCTCGACCGTTGCCGTGCGCGCGCCGTCGCGGCCGGGCTCACGGTGGCCGTGCACCACCAGCGGATGGAGGAGCTCTACCTACCCCGGCGCTACCGCTCGATCTTCCTGGCCGGCCCGACGTTCAACCTGCTCCCGGACGACGAGACGGCGGCGCGTGCCCTGGCCCGGATCCGCGCCCACCTCACGGACGGGGGCACCGCCCTGGTGCCGCTGTTCATCCCGGACCCCGTTGCGCCGTCGGCCATCGGCATCGCGAGCGAGTCCACGACCGCAGACGGCGCGCGGCTCCGGTGCACCACCGTGGCCAGCACCCGCGACCAGCCCGGGCGCACCCAGCGCACCCTGCTGCGCTACGAGCGGGAGACGCCGTCGGGCGCACCGGAGGTGGTCGATCGGGACTGGCTGCTGCACTGGCACACCCAGGACGGCTTCAGGCGGCTCGCCGAGGACGCGGGCCTGCGTACCGTCGCGATCCGGACGTCCGATGGTGAAGCGGCCACCCCGGAGGCCACCTCGTTTACGTTCTCGCTGACGGCGGCGCAGGAAAGCCGATGAGGGCCGTCCGCTACGACCGGTACGGGCCACCGGAGGTGCTCCGCACCGAGCAGGTGCCCGAGCCCACGCCGCGGCCGGGACAGGTGCTCGTGCGCGTGGCCGCGACGTCGATCAACCTCTCCGACTGGGAGTGTCTGCGCGGCCGGCCCGCCTACGCCCGGCTCGGTGGCCTGCGCCGGCCGCTGCGTACACCGGTGCTCGGCTCGGACATCGCCGGGTGGGTCGAGGCGGTCGGGCCGGGGGTCGCCAGGTTCCGCGCCGGCGACGAGGTGTACGGGGACAACCTCGCGCTCAAGGGCGGCTTCGCCGAGTACGCCGTGGCGCCCGAGGGTGCGCTCGCGCTGAAACCTGCGGGCCTGACCTTCGCGCAGGCTTCGAGCCTGCCCCAGGCGGGTGCCATCGCCGGGCACGCGACGTCCGCCGTCCGTCCCGGGGACCGGGTCCTGATCAACGGCGCCGGCGGCGGCTCGGGGATGTTCGCGATCCAGCTCGCCAGTGCCGCGGGTGCCCACGTGACCGGGGTGGACAACGCCGGGAAGCTCGACTTCATGCGCTCGCTCGGGGCTGCTGACGTGATCGACTACCGCGCGCAGGACTTCACCCGGACCGGGCCCTACGACGTCATCGTCGACCTGGTCGCGCACCGGTCGCCGTTCGCGTATCGGCGGGCCTTGACCCGGGGTGGCCGCTACGGAATGGTCGGCGGCGGGGTGCCGACCATGATCGGGGTGGGGACCGTCGGAGCCCTCGCGGGTCTCGTCACCGGCCGGCGGCTCGGGATCCTGGCGGTGCCGTCCGGGCCGAAGCACTTCGAGCCGGTTGCGCAGCGGTGCGTCGACGGCGACGTTGCGATCCGGATCGACCGTAGCTATCCCCTGCGCGACGTCGCCGAGGCGCTGACGTACGTCGGCTCCGGGCGCGCCCTCGGCAAGGTGGTCGTGGAGATCGCCTCGTGACGTGCCGCACGTCGTCGAGAGCGTCATCGTGCGGCCCATCGCGTCGTTGAGCCGCAGATCAGCACCCTCGGCGGGGCGGCCTTGACCGGGGTCATGGGGCCGGTGGTAGCCTCCCGGGCACCGGCCCTGAGCGACCGCGAGCCCGTTCGGGCTCCGACCCGGGCCGGTTCCTGGATCAGCAGACAGGACCTCACTGAGCTGGCGGCATGGTCGCCGCCCGTGACCGCGCCGTTCGTCCGAACCGAAAGGCGATCCACGTGAGCACCCTCTGGCTGTCCCACCCACAGGCCATCTTCACCGGCACCGGCGCCGACTCCGACGGCTCCGCCGCCGGCGGCGTGGTCGTCGACACCGGGACCGGCACCGTCGTCGAACTCGTCGGCTCCGGCGCACGCCCCACCGTGGCACCCGACGAGACCTACGACGCGTCCGCGCACGTGGTCATCCCGGGACTGATCAACACCCACCACCACTTCTATCAGACGCTCACCCGCGCCTGGGCGCCGGTGGTGAACGTGCCGCTGTTCCCGTGGCTGGTGAACCTGTACCCGGTCTGGGCGCGGCTCACCCCGCGCGCGCTGGAGCTCGCCACGACGGTCGCGATGGCCGAACTGCTGCGCTCGGGCTGCACCACGGCGGCCGACCACCACTACCTGTTCCCGGACGGCATGGAGGACTCGATCGACATCCAGGTCCGGGCTGCCCGGGCACTGGGCATGCGGGCCACCCTCACCCGCGGCTCGATGACCCTCGGTGAGAAGGACGGCGGGCTACCGCCGCAGTCCACCGTCCAGGACCCGGACGTGATCCTCGCCGACTCGCAGCGGCTGATCGACACCTACCACGAGCGTGGCGACGGAGCGATGATCCAGATCGCCCTGGCGCCGTGCTCGCCGTTCTCGGTGACCACGCAGATCATGTCCGACAGCGCCGAGCTGGCCGCCGCCAACGACGTCCGCCTGCACACCCACCTCGCCGAGACGATCGACGAGGAGGACTTCTGCCTGGAGCGGTTCGGGATGCGGACCGTGGAGTACCTGGACTCGGTCGGCTGGCTCACCGGCCGGACCTGGCTCGGGCACGGCATCCATTTCAACGACGACGAGATCGCCCGGCTCGGTGCGGCCGGCACCGCGGTCGCGCACTGCCCCACCTCGAACATGCGCCTGGCCTCCGGGATCTGCCGGGCCGTGGAGCTCGAGGACGCCGGCGTTCCCGTCGGCCTCGGCGTGGACGGCTCCGCCTCCAACGACGCATCGAACATGATCCTCGAGGTGCGCCAGGCGATGTACCTGCAGCGGCTGCGCTACGGCGCGGAGAAGGTCACTACCGAGCGGGCCCTCGGCTGGGCCACGAAGGGCTCTGCCCGGGCCCTCGGCCGTTCCGACGTGGGCGAGCTCGCGTCCGGCAAGCAGGCCGACCTGGCCATGTTCCGCCTCGACGACCTGCAGTTCTCCGGCAGCCACGACCCGCTCGCCGCACTGCTGCTGTGCGGCGCGGACCGGGCCGACCGGGTCATGGTCGGCGGGACCTGGCGGGTCACCGACTCCGAGATCGTCGGGCTCGACGTGCCCGCCCTGATCGCCGAGCACAGCGAGCTGGCCCGGGCACTGGTGGCCGGCTGACCCGGCCGAACCGCGACGGAGCACGCCCCGCCCACGGTGCGATCCGCCGTCGGGCCCTGGTCAGCGCCAGCTGGCCCGAGCACCGGCGTACTCGTCCTCGAGCATCCCCATCCGGATCGAGTCGTAGTAGCGCTCGGAATCGAGGTAGGCCTCACGGATCCGGCCCTCCACCACGAAGCCGAGTGACTGGTACAGCGCGGCCGCGCGGGGGTTGATGCTGAGCACCTCGAGGCCGACCCGGTGCAGGCCGAGCCCGCCCGCGTCCGAGGCCTCGAACGCGAAGGCGAGGACCAGCATGATGGCCTCGCGGCCGTACCCGCGGCCCCGGTGGCCGGGGTTCGTGAGTAGACGCACCTCGGCCCGCCGCGACGTCAGGTCGACGCGCTCCAGCGCGATCTCACCGACCATGCGGCGATCCTCGGTGCACATCGCCCAGTCGAACCGACCCTCGAGCTCCGCGGCCGTGGCGGCCCACTCGGCCACCTCCTCGCGGGTGCGTACGGTGGTCTCGCCGGTCTGGCGCCGGCCCTCCGGGTCGCTGACGCCGAGCCACAGATCGTCGGCGTCGGTGGCCTCGATCGGGCGCAGCGTGACCATCTCACCCGGAAGGGTGGGAACGGCCCATTCGACTTCCGGCATGACACTCCCCCGTCGTCGTGGTCGGCGAGCCCGATCGGCGCCTCGCTGCGCGTTCCGGCCTCCCGACCGACGCTAGCACTGAGACCAGCGCGCGAGTGCGCACCATCCCGCTGGATCCGAGCGGGACCGTGCGCACTCGCGCGCCACAGCCTCAGCCGAGGCGCTCCATGATCAGTTCGCGCACCCGGCCGGCGTCGGCCTGG
>NZ_JAGSHT010000007.1 GCF_019947135.1 Occultella gossypii
CCCCCCCTGCCCCCGCGGCGCGGGCCCCCCCCCCCGCGGGGGGGGGGGGGGCCCCCCCCCCCCCCCCCCCGCCACAGCCTCAGCCGAGGCGCTCCATGATCAGTTCGCGCACCCGGCCGGCGTCGGCCTGGCCGCGGGTGGCCTTCATGACCGCGCCGATCACGGCGCCGATCGGGCCGAGGTTGCCGGAGCGGATCTTCTCCGCGATGTCCGGCTGCGCGGCGAGGGTCTCGTCGATGACCGCGAGCAGCGGGCCGTCGTCGGAGACCACCTCGAGGCCACGGGCGGTGACGATGTCCTCCGGGGACCCCTCGCCGGCGAGCACACCCTCGAGGACCTGCCGGGCCAGCTTGTCGTTGATCCTCCCGGAGTCCACGAGCGCCTGCAGCTGCCCGATCTGCTCCGGCGTGACCGGGAGGTCCTCCAGCGCGACGCCCTGGGTCTTGGCCGTGCGGGCCAGTTCCCCCATCCACCACTTGCGCGCGGCGGCCGGGGAGGCCCCGGCGGCGATGGTGGTCTCGATGATGTCCACGGCGCCGGCGTTGACCACGTCGCGCATCTCTGCGTCGGCATAGCCCCACTCCTGGCGCAGGCGACGCCGGCGCGCCACCGGGGCCTCGGGCAGGGTCGCCCGGATCTCCTCGACCCACTCCCGCGGCGGCGCGAGCGGCACCAGGTCGGGCTCGGGGAAGTACCGGTAGTCGTCGGCGTCGGACTTGACCCGACCCGAGGACGTCGACCCTGTGTCCTCGTGGAAGTGACGCGTCTCCTGCAGAACGGAACCTCCGCCGTCGAGCACCGCGGCCTGCCGCGACACCTCGTACCGGACCGACCGCTCGATGGAGCGGAACGAGTTCACGTTCTTGGTCTCGGTACGCGTGCCGAGCGGCGCATCCGCGGACTCGCGCAGGGACAGGTTCACGTCCGCGCGCACGTTGCCGCGCTCCATCCGCGCCTCGGAGACCCCGAGGGAGCGGAAGATGTCCCGCAGGGTCTGCACGTACACCCGGGCGATCTCCGGCCCGCGGGTGCCGACGCCGGTGATCGGGCGGGTGACGATCTCCACGAGCGGGATGCCGGCCCGGTTGTAGTCCACGAGGGAGTACTCGGCGCCCTGGATCCGGCCGGTGGCGCCGCCCACGTGCGTGTTCTTGCCGGCGTCCTCCTCCATGTGCGCCCGCTCGATCTCGACGCGGAACACCTCGCCGTCCTCGAGCTCGATGTCGAGGTAGCCGTCGAACGCGATCGGCTCGTCGTACTGCGAGGTCTGGAAGTTCTTCGGCACGTCCGGGTAGAAGTAGTTCTTCCGGGCGAACCGGCAGGTCTCGGCGATCTGGCAGTTCAGCGCCAGGCCGATCTTGATCGCGAACTCCACAGCCCGGCCGTTCACGACCGGCAGAGCGCCGGGCAGCCCCAGCGAGACCGGGGTGACCGAGGTGTTCGGGACCTCGCCGAAGGAGGCGGGCGCGTCGTCGAACATCTTCGTGGCGGTACCGAGCTCGACGTGCACCTCGATGCCGAGGACGGCGTCGTAGCGGGCGATCGCCTCGTCGTAGTCGACGAGTTCGTCGGTGACACTCATGCGTTGACCTCGAGTTCCGGGGCGCGGGACAGCAGCGGGGCGCCCCACTGGGCGAGCAGCAGGGATTCCAGGGCGGCACCGACGCGGTACAACCGCTCGTCGGCGCGGGCCGGGGCGAGGATCTGGAACCCGACCGGCAGACCGTCGTCGGACAGCCCGCTCGGCAGGGACAGGCCCGGCACGCCAGCCAGGTTCGCCGGGATGGTGGCGACGTCGTTGAGGTACATCGCCATCGGGTCGTCGACCTTGTCCCCGAACCTGAACGCCGTGGTCGGCGCCGTCGGCGAGACGAGCACGTCCACCTGGGCGAACGCGGCCGCGAAGTCCCGCTGGATCAGTGTGCGGACCTTCTGGGCGCTGCCGTAGTAGGCGTCGTAGTAGCCCGCGGACAGGGCATAGGTGCCCAGGATGATGCGGCGCTTGACCTCGTCCCCGAAGCCGGCGCCGCGGGTCGCGGCCATCACGCGCTCGGCGGTGATCGGGCCCTCGGTGGGCTCGACCCGCAGCCCGAACCGCATGCCGTCGAACTTGGCCAGGTTCGAGGACGCCTCCGAGGGCAGGATCAGGTAGTACGCGGCGAGCGCGGCGGTGAAGCTCGGGCAGGAGACCTCGACGATCTCCGCGCCGGCGCTCGTGAGCAGCTCCAGGCTCGCCTCGAAGCTGGCGCGGACGCCGCTCTGGTAGCCCTCGCCGCCGAGCTCGGTGACGACGCCGACCTTGAGACCGGTCAGGTCGGCGGTGGCGCCCGCCTTCGCGGCCTCGGTGTACGACGGCGGCCGCTCGCTCAGCGAGGTCGAGTCACGCGGGTCGTGGCCGCCGATGACGTCGTGCAGGAGCGCCGAGTCGAGCACGGTGCGGGTGCACGGGCCCGCCTGGTCCAGGCTGGAGGCGAGCGCGATCAGCCCGTAGCGGGAGACGCTGCCGTAGGTGGGCTTGACGCCCACGGTGCCGGTGACGGCGGCCGGCTGGCGGATCGAGCCGCCGGTGTCGGTGCCGATCGCGAGCGGCGCCTCGAACGCGGCGACCGCGGCGGCCGAGCCACCGCCCGAGCCGCCCGGGATGCGCTCCAGGTCCCACGGGTTGCGGGTGGGTCCGTACGCGGAGTGCTCGGTGGAGGAACCCATCGCGAACTCGTCCATGTTCGTCTTGCCGAGGATCGGCATCCCGGCCGCGCGCAGCCGCTCGACCAGGGTCGCGTCGTACGGCGGGATCCAGTTCTCGAGGATCTTCGAGCCGGCCGTGGTGACCTGGCCCTTGGTGACCACGACGTCCTTGACGGCGATCGGCACCCCGGCCAGGGCGGGCAGGTCCTCGCCGGCGGCGCGGGCGGTGTCCACCGCGGCTGCGGCGGCGAGCGCCTCGTCGGTGTTCGTGTGCAGGAAGGCGTGCACGGCGCCGTCGACGGCGCCGATCCGGTCCAGGTGCGCCTGGGTGACCTCGACGCTGGAGACCTCGCAGGCGGCGAGCCTGGTGGCGAGTTCCGCCGCGGTCGCGCGGGTGAGGTCGCTCACTGCTCCTCCCCCAGGATCTGCGGCACCAGGAACATGCCGCCCTCCGCAGCCGGCGCCTGGGCGAGCACGTCCGCCACGGGCAGCGTCTGGCCGACGGTGTCCTCGCGCAGCACGTTGGTGAGCGGGATCGGGTGACTGGTGGCGGGCACGTCGTCGCCGGCCACCTCACTCACGGTCGCGACTGCCTGGACGATGACGTCGAGCTCACCGGCGAGGCGGGTGATCTCGTCGGGAGCGAGGTCGATTCGGGCGAGCGCGGCAAGGCGCGCGACCTCATCGGAATTGATGGTGGACATGGCCGCGAGTCTACCCAGCGGCCGGCACCCGCCCGACGCCGCCCGGCACGGCCACCCGGCCCTACCCCGACCGGCCGAACGTACGGTTTCCCACGGTGGCGCGAACCGGACCAACGTGGGAACCGCACGGTCGGCGCCCGGCGGCGATCGGCGACCAGGGCGTGCGGCGACCAGGGGCGTGCGGCGTCTACGGTGGTGCCGTGAGTGAGAACGGCATCGCTGGAGACGACAAGGACTGGACCTGGGTCCTCGACCGCCGGTGCCCGGACTGCGGCCTCGACGCCGGCGCGATCACGCTGGCGGACGTCCCGGGCGCGATCCGGGCGCAGATCCCGCTCTGGCCCGAGGTGCTGCATCGCCCGGATGTGCGCGAGCGGCCGGACCCGGGCACCTGGTCCACCCTGGAGTACGCCGCCCACGTGCGCGACGTCTTCGAGGTGTTCGCCGGCCGCCTGAACCTGATGCTCACCGAGGATGACCCGCTCTTCCCGAACTGGGACCAGGACGCCGCCGCCGTGGCCGGCCGCTACGGCGAGCTCGAGCCGCACGACGTCTCCTTGGAGCTCCAGCGCCGCGGGGCCTCGCTCGCGTCCGACTTCGACGCCGTCACCGGCGAGCAGGCGACCCGGTCCGGGCTACGCAGCAACGGCTCGGTGTTCACCGTGCTGACGCTCGCCCAGTACCTGATCCATGACCTGGTCCACCACGCCTGGGACGTCACCCAGGGCCGGGCCGGACACGAGGGCGGCGACGTCGCGGCCTCGCCCGCCCGGACCGATCCCGGGGCCGCGTCCGCCGCCGGGGTGGTGCCGTCCGCGAACGACCTGGCCGACGGCGGCCCAAGCGTCGTCGAGGACGGTTCCGTCGACGGGACCACGGCCGAGGCCGGCCCGGCCGTGGACGGCGAGCCGTCCGCAGAGGCCGCCCCGCAGAAGGACCTGCCGCCGATCCAGCGCTTCGCACACGAGCACCGGCTGGCCGTCGGCTTGACGCTCGGCGTCCTCGCTCTGGCGCTCGCGGTGCTGTTCGCCGTCGCCACGCCCGACTCGGACGCGGGCGGATTCTCGGGGTTCGTCACCCGGTGGGCCAGCTCACTGTGCTGGCTCCTGGTCTCCGGTGTCGCGGTGTCCTGGGCGCTGCGAGCCAAACGCACCACCACGAACGGCCTCGCCTGGCTCGGGATCGCGTGCTACGCCTGCTACCTGTTCTTCCGGGCCGGCTGAGCCCGGGCGTATGGAGACGTTCGAGGAGTTCGCAGCGGAGGCTGCTCGCGCGTTCGGCCGTCACCCCGCGGCATCGTCCACGGCGCCGAGCCCCGACGATCCCCGCGAGCTGATCGTCACCGTCGCGCAGGGGAACCGGCTCCGGGTCCGGCTGGACGCACCGTTCGCGCACGCCCGGACACTCCCCCCGCGGGAGCGGGACCGGTTCGTCGAGCGGTTCGTGGAGTCGACCCTGCGCCCGCCGGAGCCGATCGGCACGTTCGAGACCACGGCCGCGCGACTGCTGCCCGCGATCCGCGGCGACGCCTGGCTGGGCTCACACCCGCCGCAGATCGTCCCGGTCAGCCGGCCGGCCGCACCACTGCTGCACGTCGCCGTCGCGGTCGACGACGTCGACCGGATCCGCTTCGTCGACCCCGAGACGTTCCACCGGTGGCGACGCCCGGCGGCGGACCTCATCGGCATCGCGGTCGGGAACCTGCGCCGCCACCCGCTGGAGGTCGTCCCGCTCGATGGGGACCTCACCGGCGCCTTCGGGATCGGGGCACCGGACGGCTACGGGTCCTCGTGGCTGCTCACCCCCGACCTTCTGCTCGCTCACGCGGGACGGGTCCGCGGCGACCTGCTCGCGTTCGCGCCGACCCGTGACACCCTCCTGCTCGCGGGCACCGCGGATGCCGGGCCGCTGGCCGCCATGGCGGGCGCGCTGGACCTCTTCGACTCCCGCCCGCACCCGCTCTCGCCCGTGCCGTACCTGGTCCAGCCACAGGGCTTCGCGGCCTGGAATCCGCCGCCGGGTCATCCCGCCGGCCGGGGCGTGCACCTCGCTCGGGTGCGCCACGCGATCTCCGAGTACGACCAACAGACCGGGAACCTGACCCGGCGATTCGCCGCCGAGGGCCGCGACGCCCACGTCGCGAAACTGACCGGATTCTCACGCGATGGGCGCGTCACGACCGTGACCACCTGGGCCGAAGGGGTCACGGACGCCCTGCTGCCCGGCGCGGACCTGATCGGCTTCGCCGGCCCGGACGGCGTCATCATGGTGCCGTGGCAGGAGGCCCAACGGATCGTCGGCGCTCTGCTCGTGCACGAGCCGGGCCACCTGCCGCAGCGCTGGCGCGTTCGCGGCTGGCCGAGCCCCCAGGTACTCGCCGCGCTGCGTGCCGCGGCGGCCCGCGCCGGCACCTGACCCACGAAACGTTCCCCGGGTCCCGTTGCTCTCAGTCCCGGCGTCGTCCGGACTGGTTGTCCGGAACCTCCCGCAGAACGTGCGCGAGACTGTCGTGGAGGGCAGTGAGCTCGGCGCGGCTCAGGCTTCCGAACAGGCTCTCGGCAACGCCGCGCGTCTGTTCCTGCGCGCGCTGCAGCCCCAGCGTGCCCGCCGCCGTGAGGGACAGCAGCCAGACGCGGCGATCCTCGACCGAGCGGGTCCGAGACACGAATCCGAGTTCTTCGAGGTCATCGATCACGCGGACCATGCCGGTCTTGTCCGTGTGCAGCTGCTGCACGAGGTCGCGGTGGGTTCGAGTGCCATCGCGGATGAGGAACATCGTCGCGACGTGCCGAGCACTCAGGTCCATCGGCCGCAACGCCGAGTTGAGGTCCTGAGTCGCGACTGCGTACGCGCGGTGGAGCAGCAGGCCCACCTGGAGTGGTGTCACGGCATCGGCAGAATTCATCGGACTCGCTTATTAGATCCATTTGGAACTGGTGCAACTGGAACCATACGGCTAGGGTCCTGCCATGTCCACACACGACGCGCCCGCCCCACCCGCACCGCAATGGCCGCGCTGGTTGCTGCGAGTCTCGCTGACTCTCGCCGCCGTGCTGCTCTTCGCTCAATCCATCACCGCGGGGCTGTTCATGACTCAGGTGCGGGCCGCGTTCCCCATCCACCGGGAAGTGGCCAACGCGGCGGCGATCGCGATCCTGGTCGGCGTCGTCGCCGCGATCCTCTGCGTGCGTCTCCGGCGCGACCCGAGGTGGCCGATCGCGGCGGCCGTCGGCATGTTGATACTGATGTCGCTACAAGCGTTCGCCGGATTCCGCTCCCTGACCGCCCTGCACGTGCCGCTCGGCGTACTCACCATCACGCTGGCCATCGCGTTCGCGGCCTGGACCTGGCTCGGCGGTCCGCGGCCGGCCATGGCACAACCACACCCGAATCGGGCCTGACGCCGACCCCGAGCCACCCACCCGGGCACCGTGCCCCGGACCGCACCGACAGCCGATGTCGGTGCGTAGCCGGACACTGGGGTATGACCACCGACCCCGTGCTCCGCGCCGTCGACTGCGTGACGATCCCGGTCCCCGACCTCGACACCGGCCTCGCGTTCTACGCCGGCGCACTCGGACACGAACTCCTCTGGCGCGACGAGACCACCGGGCAGGCCGGCCTGCGCCTGCCGGGCACCGAGACCGAGCTCGTCCTGACGACGACGGCGCCCTATGCGCCGGCGTGGCTCGTCGACGCGGTCCCGACGGCGGTGGACGCCCTGGTCGCAGCCGGCGCCACCGTACACCGGCCGGTCGAGGCGATCCCGGTCGGCCGGCTCGCCGTGGTCACCGACCCGTTCGGCAACGACCTCGTGCTCCTCGACCTGTCCGCCGGCCGCTACCCGTGACGCCCGGACCACCTCACGACACGTGGTCGGCCCGCGACGCCTGCCGGAACTGGGACGGGCTCGAGCCGCTCACCGCCCGGAACTGCCGGGAGAAATAGAACGCATCCGGGTAGCCGACCTCCCGGGCGACCTCGGCCACGGTCCGGCTCGTGGTCATCAGCATCACCCGAGCCCTGGCCATCCGGATGCTCTTGACGTACTCGAGTACCCCGCCCCCGGTGGCGTGCCGGAACAGCGCCGCGAAGTGTGAGGCGCTCAGGCCCACATGCGCGGCCAGCTCCGGGACCCGGACCGGGGCGTCGAGGTGCTCGAGCAGGTAATCGCGGGCCCGCTGGACCGGGCCGGCATCGTTGCGCGGGCCGGCCAGCCGGTCCGCGCCGATCTGGGCGAGGACGTTCCAGGCCGCCCCGGCCGCAGCCATCAGGACCGGGCGGGTCTCGTCCCGTTCGAGCGCCTGCACCACCTGCTCCATCGTGTGCACCGCGCGCGCGGGATCGTGCAGGTCCACCACCGCGTGCCCGGCCCCGCCGACGATCGGTGCGAGCAGCGTCGGCACGTCGGACCCGGCGGCGTGGCACCACCAGAGCGTCCAGGGGTCATCGCGGTCGGCCCGGTACAGGTGCGGGGTGCCGGGCGCCAGCACCAGGGCCTGGCCGACCCCGATCGCCTCGGTCGAATCGCCGACATCGCACCAACCGCGGCCCTCGGTACACACCAGGACCACGGCTTCACGTGCCCCTTTCGGCCGGGAGCGGCCATGGTTCGCGGCGTGCGGGAAGTACCCGGCGTCGGTTGCCAGCAACCGCTCGGTGACCCCGACCGTCAGCGCCTCGCTGACCAGCGGACGCGGCAGCACCCGCATCCGCTGCCCCGGGAAGCCGTCCCTCGTGTACGTCACCATGGCAGTAGCCTGCCATCGAATCGTCCAGGAAGTCCGGCCGATCGGACATTCCCCGACCCACCCTGGCCTGCCTACTGTCGAACCATGCTCACAGCCGAGCCTCTGCTCGATCTCCCGGACCGCCCCGCCGACCAGGCCGGCGCCGACGTCGCCGTTTGGCGCGCGCCGCTGACCATGCGCACCTACCTGCCGGCACCGCCGTCCGACCTGCCCTCCTACCTCGACGCCCGCGTGTACCAGGGCTCGTCCGGGCGGGTGTACCCGCTGCCGTTCCACGACCGGATCGACTCCGAGCCGCGCGAGCACGACTGGGACGCCGTGCACCTGGAGAACGAGTGGATCCGGCTCCTGGTCCTCCCGGAGCTCGGCGGGCGCATCCACCTCGCGATCGACCGCACCACCGGGCATGACCTGTTCTACGGGAACCCAGTGATCAAGCCGGCCCTCGTCGGCCTGGCCGGCCCGTGGATCGCCGGCGGCATCGAACTGAACTGGCCCCAGCACCACCGGCCCGCGACGTTCCTGCCCACCGACGTCGAGATCGAGCACGAGGACGACGGGTCCGTGACCGTGTGGTGCTCCGACCACGACCCGTTCGAGCGGATGAAGGGCATGCACGGAGTCCGGCTTCGACCGGGCCGCTCCGCGATCGAGCTGCGGGTCCGCCTGTACAACCGCACCCCGCTCACCCAGACGTTCCTCTGGTGGGCGAACGTCGCGGCCCGCGCCGACTCCGACTACCAGTCGTTCTTCCCCGAAGACGTGGACGTCGTCGCCGACCACGCCAAGCGCGCCGTGACCGCCTTCCCCGCCGCGGACCGCCCCTACTACGACATCGACTACCCGGCCCGCCGCGAGCTGACCTTCACCACCGGTGACGGCGAGGTCGTCACCGGTGACCGCATCGACTGGTGGGAGAACATCCCGGTCCCGACCTCCTACATGGTCACGCACAGTGCCGAGGACTTCTTCGGCGGCTACGACCACGCCCGGGGCATGGGTTTCGCGCACGTGGCCGACCGGCAGATCGCCGTCGGGAAGAAGCAGTGGACCTGGGGCAACTCCGCATTCGGGCGCGCGTGGGGCCGCAACCTCGCCGACGACGACTCCGCCTACGTCGAACTGATGGCCGGCGTGTTCACCGACAACCAGCCCGACTTCGCCTTCCTCGCCCCCGGCGAGACCAAGGTCTTCGAACAGTGCTGGTACCCCCTGCCCGCGGTCGGCCCGGCGAACCGGGCGACGGCCGAGGCCGCGGTCCGCGTCCGGGTCACCGCGGACGGTGCGCGCGTCGGCGTCGTCACCACGGCCCGCCGTCCCGGGTGCCGGATCGAACTGCTCGACGGCGCAGGTCGCCTGGTGGCCGAGACGGTCACCGACATCGACCCCGGCTCGCCGGCGCTGTGGCAGGCCAACCTGCCCGACGCCGTCGCGGCCGGTCATCTGACTGTCCGGGTGGTGTGTGGTGACGTCGTGCTCGTGGAGTACACCCGCCCCGCGGCCGCGGAGCACGGGCGGGACGCCGCGCCGACGGACGAGCACGCGGCGGTGGCCGCCCGGGAGCCGGCCACCCCGGACCAGGTGGTGAGCGTGGCGGAACTCCTCGACATCGCCGGCCACCTGGAGCAGTACCGGCACGCCACCCGCTCCCCCGAGCCGTACTGGGCCGAGGCGCTGCGCCGCGATCCGGGCAACGCGGACGCCCACACGGCCGTGGGCATCCGCCGCCTGCGTCAGGCCCGCCTGGCGGAGGCCGAGACACACCTGCGCGCCGCCGTCGCCCGTCTGACCACCTTCCATCCCACCGCCCCGGACGCCACCGCGCTCTACCACCTCGGTCTGGTGCTGGCCATGGGCGGGCGTCCGAGCGAGGCGTACGACGCGTTCGGCAGGGCCTCGTGGAACCGCCCATGGCGGGCGCCGGCCGGCTACGAGATGGCCCGGATCGACGCCGCGGCGGGTCGCACAGCCACCGCGCTGCACCGCCTCACGGACGTTCTGCGCGCCGAGCCCGAGCACCTGCAGGCGCACACCCTGGCTGCGATCCTGCGCGGCCGCGCCGACCGAGGTGTCGATGCCGGCAACGCAGAACTCGCCCGCGATGGCGGCACCGACGCGGGACCGGCAGGCGTCACGGGACTCAACGCGCAGCTCGCCCGCGTCACGGACCTCGACCGACTGCACTGGTGGAGCCGCGACGCGGCCGGCGCCGAACTCGGCTGCGACGCGCAGACCTGCCTCGACGTCGCCCTCGAGTACGCGGGCATCGGTGCCCACGACGACGCGCTGCGAGTCCTGGGCGTCGCGCTCGACCGCGAGCGCGAGCGGGTGCCCGGGCAGCCGGCCGCGGAGCCGCTGCTGCGCCTGCACCGGGCGGCCATCCACGCGGCCCGCGGTGACACCGGAGCCGAACGGCGCGAGCTCGACGCAGCGGACGCCGCGTCCCGCGCGTGGTGTTTCCCCGGACGGCTCGCGGACGCCGTCATGCTCACGCAGACGCTCACCCGCCACCCGGCCCAGGCCACCGCCCTCGCGCTCCTGGGGCACTGGCTGTACGCGATGGGCCGCACCACCGACGCTCTGGAGTCGTGGCAGGCGTCGGCCGCCGCGGATCCCGGGGACCCCGTGGTGCACCGCAATATCGGCCTGGCCCTGGTGAACATCCGCGGTGACCTGGACGGTGCCCGCGACGCCTACGACCGATCCCGCTCCCTCGCGCCCGGCCACGCCCGGCTGCTCTTCGAGAGCGATCAGCTCGACACCCGCCGGGCCGTCGACCCGGCCACGCGCCTGGCCGTCCTGGAGGGCGCCCGCGACCTGGTCGCCGAACGCGACGACCTGACCGTGGTGCTCGCGCACCTTCTGATCACCGCCGGCCGCGCCGAGGACGCGCACGGCCTGCTCGCCGGCCGGGCGTTCCAGCCCTGGGAGGGCGGCGAGGGTGAGGTGCTGCGGGCCTGGGAACGCAGCTGCGTGGTCCTGGCCCGGCATGCTCTGGCCACCGGTGACGCCGAGGCGGCCAAGGTCCTGGTGGCGCAGGCGCTGGACTCGCCCGCGTCCCTCGGCGAGGCCCGGCACCCGCTCGCCACCACGGCCGGGCTCCAGCTGCTGGCCGGCGACACCGCGGCCGCTGCGGGACAGGCCGACGCAGCCCGCCACGCCTGGGCGATCGCGGCCGAGCAGGTCGGTGACTTCCGCACGATGAGCGCGTCCCGGCACAGCGAGGCGACGTACCACTCCGTGCTCGCGCTGCGCCGACTCGGCCGCGCCGCGGACGCCGACACCCTCGCCGCCGACCTCGCCGACTACGTCGACGAACAGGCCGGCACCCCCGCGCGGATCGACTACTTCGCGACGTCCCTGCCGCAGCTCCTGTTGTTCACCCCGGACCTGGACCAGGTCCGGGCGCAGCGCCTGGAGTTCCTACGCGCCCAGCTGGACGTGCTCTCGCGCGACGAGACCTCCGCCGTCGGGCGGTTGCAGCACCTGCTGCACGAGGTGCCCGATCACACCGACGCCCACGACCTGCTCACCGCCGTCACCGAAGGAGCCCGCCCATGACCGAGCCGTACCGCCCCGTGCCGACGGCCGCCCACCTGCCGGAGCACCTCACCATCACGCTCTGGGACTTCTCCTGGTTCGTGCGCACCGGGCCCGGAGAGCCGTTCGAGGATCTGGACGCCGCGTTCGCCGGGGCCGTCGAGCGCGGGTACAACACGATCCGCATCTGCGCGATGCCCTACCTGCTGTTCGGGTCCGGCCTGGACACCAGCGCGCTGCGGCTCGGGCCGCTCGGCGGTGGGTACGCCCAACAGGTGCGCTGGTACGACGTCGCGGCCGAGACCACGATCGACGCCCGCGAGCACCTGCTCGAGCTGTTCCGGGCCGCGAAGCGCCACGACTGCTACGTCATCGTGTCCTCCTGGGAGTATCAGCAGAGCCCCGCGTTCGCCGCGGAACCCGACTGGTACCGGGCGCTGCACGCCATCGACCCGGAGGACCGGGCCGTCGAGCTCGCCCGTGCTCACGCCGCCCTGATCGACCTCCTCGCCTCCCACGACCTGGCCGACCGGGTCGCGTTCGTCGAACTGCACAACGAGGTTCAGATCGGGCACCTCACCGCCGGGCTCGACGCCCGCGGCGACGACGCGATCGTGGCCCTCACACCCCGGCTCGAGCGCGGTCTGGCCGCCTTCCACGAGCTCCAGCCGGACGTCCCGGTGACCGTGAACTACGCCCACGTGCCGGTCGCGGTGATGCGGGCCATCCCGGCGAACCTGGACGTGCTCGTGGTGCACCCGTACATCTACGGGGTGCTCGACGCGCTGATCGAGACCTACGGCATGCGCGGGCCCATCGAGGACTTCCCGCAGGAGGCCGCCCGCCGCGACCTTCTCCGCCCCGGCGCCCCGGACATCGGCGACTGGGGTCTGCCGCCCGAGCACGAGTGGCGCCTGGACGCGATGATCGTCGCCAAGCCGGAGATCTACGTGCACGACTGGGCCGACGCCGCCACCATCGACCGCTGGCTCTACGACCACTACGGCGAGCACCGGCTCGCGATGGCCCAGAAGCTGACGCTGTGGCTCGAGGTGGCCGCCGACCACGCCGAGCGCCGCGGCCTACCGCTCGTGTTCGGGGAGGGCTGGGTCGGCTACACCCCGCTGCACGGGCAGTTCGAGGAAGGTCCGGTCGGAGCCCAGCTCTGCCGGTTCGCGATGTCGGAATCAGCCAGGGTCGGCGCCTGGGGCTCGATCGTCTGCTCGAACGCCGCGCCGCAGCACCCGATGTGGGCCGACGTCGCTCTGCAGAAGGAGGCCAACGCCCTCTTCACCGGCTGATCCACCCACCACAGCAGACAACAGCACACCAGACGACCGCAGAGAGCAGCACCCCGAACACAAACCCCAGGTTCCGGCCAACCGGTCGGCCGCACCCCAACCAGCGCCAACGACGGCGCACCGGAGGTCCCCGATGAGCACCACATCCGACTACACCCGCCGAGGATTCCTGCTCGGCGCCACTGCGCTGGGCACCGGCGGCCTGCTGTCCGCCTGCGTCGGGTCCGGCGGCGGTTCCGGCGGCGAGACGAGCGGCTCCGGTGGCGGCGACGCGTCCGGCGATGCGGCCGGGCCGGTGACGCTGCAGTCCTCGCTGTCCGACCCCGCACCGAAGGCGGCCCTGGAACTGGTGATCGCCGACTACGACGGCGACGTCACCCTCAACACGGTGGCGATCGAGCAGTTCCGGGCGCAGCTGTCGACGTACCTGACGTCCAACACCCCGCCGGACGTGCTCACCTGGTACGCCGGGTCGGTGGCCCGTGACTACGCCGCCGAGGGGTTGCTCCTGGACGTCTCCGACCTGTGGACCGGCGACGGCGCCTGCGCCGGGTTCTCCGAGGCGCTGAAGTCGCTGTCCACCGCCGAGGACGGCTCGCAGATCTTCGTGCCGACGAACTACTACTGGTGGTCGATCTTCTACAAGAAGAGCGCCTTCGCCGAGTGGGGCGTGACCATCCCGGAGACCTGGGACGACTTCCTCGCCCTCTGCGAGACCCTCAAGGGCCTCGGCGTGAACCCGCTCGCGAACGGGATCGGCTCGACCCCCTGGATGGCCTCCGGCTGGTTCGACTACCTCAACCTTCGCATCAACGGCGCGGCCTACCACCGCGAGCTCCTCGCGGGCGAGCACGCCTTCACCGACCCCGAGGTGGAGGCCGTGCTCACCGAGTACGCCAAGCTCATCCCCTACTTCGACCCGAACATGGCCTCCTACTCCCACCAGGAGGCGGTGACGCCGATGATCCAGAACTCCGCGGCCATGTACCTGGTCGGGGCGTTCGTCACCCAGTTCTTCCCGGAGGACCAGCAGGACGACATCGACTTCTTCTCGGTGCCGCCGATCAACCCCGACGTGCCCAGCGCCGAGGAGGCGCCGACCGATGGCTACTTCGCGAGCGCGAACACCGCGAACGTCGAGGGCACGAAGGCCCTGCTGAGCTACCTCGCCTCCGCCGAGGCGCAGCAGCAGTTCATCTCCGAGTCCGCCTCCTCGAACCTGCCCACAAGCCCGGACGTGGACAGTTCCGGGTTCAGCCCGCTGGTCCAGAAGGGCATCGAACTGCTGGAGAACACCGAGGAGATCACGCAGTTCTTCAACCGGGACTCCTCCGACGCCCTGCAGAGCACCGCCGATGACGCGCTGACCCGGTTCCTCGCGGACCCGTCCGACATCCCGGGCATCCTCGCCGGCTGGCAGGCAGCAGCCGAACGGGTCTGGGCCCAGTGAGCAGCCCGAGCGCCACGGCCGTGGGTCCTGGCAGGTCGGCGGCCTCGGCACGGTCGACCCCACCGGACCCACGCCGGCGCTCGGTGCTGCGGCGGGTGCCGTGGGTGGTCTGGCTGTTCCTGCTGGTGCCGCTCGCGGCCGAGGTGTTCTGGGTGTTCTGGCCTGCGCTGAACTCGTTCTCGCTGTCGTTCACCCGATGGAACGGCATCGGTGCGGCCGAGCCGGTGGGCTTCGGCAACTACGTCGACCTGTGGAACGACCCGGTGTTCCGTACCGCCCTACGCAACAACGTGATCTGGGTGATCGGCTTCGGTGGGCTCTCCGTGCTCGGCGGCCTGATCCTGGCCGTGCTGCTGAACCGGCCCGGCCGGGGCATCGGCATCTACCGCAGCGCCATCTACCTGCCGATGGTGTTCTCCCTCGCCGTCACCGGGCTGTTCTGGCGGGTCATGTACTCCCCCGCGGGCCTGGTGAACACGACCCTGGGCGCGCTCGGCCTCGAGTCCTGGGAGCGGCAGTGGCTCGCCGACCCGGACGTCGCCCTGTACGCGGTGCTGATCGCGGCCGTCTGGCGGCAGGTCGGCTACATCATGGTGCTCTACCTGGCCGGACTCAAGGGCGTCGACCCTGCCCTCGAGGAGGCCGCGGCGATGGATGGCGCGAACCGGCGCCAGCGGTTCTTCTCCATCGTGATGCCGCAGCTGAAGGGCGTGAACGCGGTGGTGTTCGCGGTCACCGTGATCGACTCGCTGCGCACCTTCGACATCGTCTGGGCGATGACCCGCGGTGGGCCGTACAACAGCACCCAACTGCTCAGCACCTACATGTTCGAGCAGGGCTTCACGCTCGTGAACCTGGGCTACGGATCGGCGATCGCGGTGGTCATCTTCGCCCTCGCGATCGTGTTCATCATCTCGTACCTGGTCCGCTCGATCCGGCAGGAGGACTGACATGAGTGCCACGAATCCCACCCTCGGCGCCACCGGCGCCACGCCTCCTGGCCGCAAGCGTCACCACCGCCGGGTGATCGGGTCCCGGTCGCCGTGGTTCCACGTGTTCATGATCCCGTTCACCCTCGCCTGGATCACGCCGATGGTGTTCGTGCTGGTGGTCGCGTTCCGCTCGTTCGACGACATCGTCGCCCGGGGGCTGTCCGCGCTGCCCACCTCCCTGAGCTGGGAGGGGTTCGCCACGGCACTGTCCGCGGGCGGGATCGCAGGCGCGCTGCGCAACAGCGTGATCGTGACCGTGTGCGCGGTGATCATCTCGCTGTTCCTGGCGTCCATGGCCGCCTATGCGCTGAGCCGCTACCGGATCCCGTTCCGGAACGCGATCCTGCTGGTCATGCTCGCGGGGAACCTGCTCCCGCCGCAGATCCTGCTCATCCCGGTCGCCAAGATCGCCGAGGGCCTCGGCATCTATGACACCCTGCTCGCGCTGGTCGTCGTGCAGGTGGGCTTCGGCCTGGGCTTCTACACGTTCGTGCTGCACGGGTTCATGCGCTCGCTACCGGACGAGGTGTTCGAGGCGGCCCGGATCGACGGCGCCGGCCCGATCCGCATCTACGCCCAGATCGTGCTGCCGCTGTGCCGACCCTCCCTAGCCGCGCTGACGGCCCTGGCCACGACGTGGATCTTCAACGACCTGATCTGGGCGATGACGGTGCTGCGCACGGAGACGAACTTCCCGATCACTGCCGCGCTGCTGAACCTGCAGGGCGGCTTCGTGAGCCAGTGGAACGTGGTCGCGGCCGGCTCCATCATGGCCGCCGTGCCGACGGCGATCGTGTTCTTCATCTTCCAGAAGCAGTTCGTGTCCGGGCTGATGGTGGGGGCCAGCAAGTGAGTGACGAGACCCAGGGGCCGTGGCTGCTGCCCACTGCGGACGCCGAGTTGGCCTACGTCCCATCCCCCGGCGGCGAGGGGCTGTTGCTGGACCGCTGGGGTCCGGGGGCAGGGTGGGCGCCGCCGGCCCGGGTCGCGGTCGAGACGCAGGCGGACGTGACGCCGCTGGCCCTCACCGCCGCCGGGACCCGCCAGGTCCAGCGGGCGGACCTGCTGGCCGAACGGCCGGACGGGCGCACCGGCGCGCGCCTGCGGCTCGGGCCGGTGCGGCTCACCCGCACGGGCACCCGCACCCGGCTCGCCGCGGAGCACTCCGATCCCGACGGCGGCGTGCAGGCCACGCTCTTCGTGGAATCCGACACGCGGCACGGCGCCGTCGCCCAGTGGGCGCAGATCGTCAACACCTCCACCGCTCCGATCCGGCTCACCGCGCGTTCGGCGGCTCCTGGGAACTGCCCGTCGGACCCGGCGCGCGGGTCGGCGTCCTGGCGGGCGCCTGGAGCCGGGAGTTCACGCCGGTCACCGTCGACCTGCCCGCCGGGACGTTCGCGATCGGCTCGCGCACCGGGCTCACCTCGCACCTGTACGCGCCGGTCGTCAGCGTCCGTCCCCGAGAGCCGGACGCGCCCGACGGCGGCATCATCCACGCCACCTTCTCCGTGGCCCTCGCCTGGAGCGGGTCGTGGTCGATGACGGTCGACGCGGTCCCGTTCCGTGACCGGGTCCGGGTGGGCGCCGGCGTCGACGACGAGACCGGCGTGGTCGAACTCGAGCCGGGCGCCTCGTTCACGACGCCACGCACCTATGCGATCCGGGCCGCGGAACCGGCCGACCTGCCCGGCGCATGGCACGGCTTCCAGCGCACCGTCCTGCGCCGGGACGCCGCCGCCCACCACCACCCGGTCGTCTACAACTCCTGGTACGCCACCACGTTCGACGTCCGCGCCGACCACCAGCTCGCCCTGGCCCGGCGGGCCGCAGACCTCGGCGCCGAGGTGTTTGTGGTGGACGACGGCTGGTTCCGCGGCCGGACCTCGGACGCCGCCGGGCTCGGCGACTGGGACGTGGACCCGGCGAAGTTCCCGGACGGGCTCGGCCCGCTCATCGACGGCGTCCGCGACCTCGGCATGCGGTTCGGGATCTGGGTGGAGCCCGAGTGCGTGAACCCCGACTCGGACCTGTTCCGGGCGCACCCCGACTGGGTCTATCGCGCGGGCGAGCGCCCACTGGTCACGGTCCGCAACCAGCACGTGCTGGACCTGGGCCGGCCCGAGGTGGAGGCGTTCGTGGCGGACATGCTGCGCCGGCTGCTCACCGGCCGCGACATCACCTACCTCAAGTGGGACATGAACCGCCCCGTCGGCGACGGCGGACGACCCGGCGAACCGCACGGTCTCGAATGGTCGATCCAGCACGCCCGCGCCTACTACCGGCTGCTGGACCTGGTCCGCTCGGAGTTCCCCGCCGTGACCCTGGAGGCATGCGCGTCCGGCGGCGGCCGGGTGGACACCGAGGTGCTCGCCCGCAGCGACGTGGTCTGGGCCAGCGACGAGACCGGGCCGCGGGACCGGCTCGCGATCCAGCACGGCTTCCTGTCTGCGTACAGCGCGTCCTGGATGGCCTCCTGGGCCACGGACGAACCCGACCGGCTGGACACCGAGCCGACCAGCCTCGCGTTCCGGTTCCTGGTCGCGATGTGCGGTGTGCTTGGCGTCGGCGGGGATCTGGGCGCCTGGTCACCGGCCGACCTCGCCACCGCCCGCGACCTCGTCGGGGCCTACCGGGGGCTCCGGCCGGTCATCCTCGACGGTGACGTGACCCGGCACGGAAGTCCCGCCGTCGGGCAGTACGTGGTGCAGTACCGCAGAACCGAGCCCGACGGCGGAGCGGACACGGTCGTGCTGCTCGCCTTCTCGCGGGGTGGCGTCCGCGAGCACGTCCGGCTCGCCGGGCTCGACGGCAGCTACCGCGTCCGAGGCAGCGACGCGATCGTGTCAGCGGCGGACGCGGCCGGCGCTGGGATCGAGATCGGCTATCGGGTCGCCCCGGATGCGGACCTGGTGGTGCTCGACCGGGTCGGGTGAACCGGGCGTGGGTGCGCCGGCGGGGTCGCCCGACTCAGGTGGCCGCGTTGTCGGTGCACAGCCCGACCAGCCGGCCACCGGGGTCGACGATCTGCGCCCACCAGCCCATATCCCCACCGACCTCCTCACGGGTGTTGCGAACGGTGCCGCCGGCGGCCTCGACCGCGGCGAGGGTCGCCTCGAGGTCGGCGACGTTGACGTAGACCCGGATGCCGTCCGAGGGGGCGAGTTCGGGCGCCTGCCAGAGCCCGCCGATCATGTCGGTCCCGTTCAGGATGCCTTCGTATCCCTCGCCGAACGGGGTGAAGCTCCACCCGAACACGGCGCCGTAGAAGGACTTCGCCTGGTCCAGGTCCGCGACCGGCAGTTCCCACCAGGTCACGGTGTTCAGGGGCGCGGGCGTCGGTTCGCTCATGGGACTCTCCTTTGATCGCAGTGGCGTAACCAGCCTTGCGCCACGTCGTCATGCGGTCAAGGTCGGCCCAGCCGAGCGGGCCGGCGTCACCAGCGCTGGTGCACGTCCTCGGCCCACCCGAACACGTCCGCGACCCGGAGCCACTGCCCCTCGACCCGGACCCGGCCCGACCAGGTGCCGAAGCACTGGTGGGTGAAGGAGGAGATCACCTTGAGGTCGATACCGCTGACCTTGTCATGCTCCGGGGTCAGGGTCAGGTCGACGTCGGTCCCGGAGACCCGCCAGGGCCGCAGCCAATCCTCGGTGTCGTAGTCCCAGACCAGCTCCTCGCTGATCTTGTGCAGCCGGCCGTCCACGAAGATCGCGTTCTCGGTCGACCCGGTGCCGTCGGTCCATTTCCCACCGAGCTGGATGCCGAGCACCCGGCCGTCCGTCCGTCCGGAACCGGCGCCCCAGTTCCAGTGCATCCGGTGCGGCCAACGGCCCCGGCCGTGGTCGAGCGTGGCCCACGACTGCCCCTCGGCGAGCCGGTGCTCGACCCCGTCCATCCAGATCCGCCCGGTCGCCGGGCGCGCGACGTCCTTGACGGTGTACTGGAACAGCCGCTCGCTCCAGGGCACCACGACGCCGAGGGACTCGTGCCCGGCGGGCCGGTGCGCCAGGACGTCCACGCGGACCCGGTCGCCGATCGCGCGAAGGCGAGTACCGCCGTCGACCTCCTCGATGCGGACGGCAAGGCCAAGGATCCGCAGGGTCGTCGACCCGTCCTCGAGGGTGCCGGGCAGTGAGACCCCGACGCCCAACGGGGCCGTCACGTCCTGCCCGCGGATGGCGCCGGTGCGCCGGTCCCACAGCCACAGCCCGTGCACACCCGCGTAGTCGATGTGCGAGGTGGTCATGGCGACCACGTGGGTGGGCGTGGTCACGGCCCAGTACTCCCAGCGCTTGTTGCGGCCCTTGCCGTACCGGCCCCGCCCGACGCCGTCGGTGCGGACCAGCGGGGTGCGGCACCAGCCGATGGCGTCAGGGTTGAGACGGCCGTCGGGGCGGGTCAGCGCCACGGGCGCGGTCAGTTCCCGCTCGGCGACACCGACCGGCATCGCCCCGGTACCGACGGCGGCTCCGAACTCGCTGCGCAGCCCGTCGTTGGAGGCCCGGACGGCGCCGGCGTCCACCTTGAGGTGCTTGCGGTCGTAGGTGAGGAGCCCGTTCGTCTCCTGCTCGACGTCGGCGAGCTGGGTGTAGACGAAGCCGGACAGCCCGCGGGCGATCGCGGGCCGGATCTGGGCCTGTTGGAGGCGGAGGTAGGCCCGGCCGAACGCGCCCCGGTCGGCGATCCGGCGGTACCCGAACTCGCTCTCGCTCCAGACGTGGCCACCTACCCGGTGGCTGTACCCGCCGTACTCGCTGACGACGGCGGCCCGTGGGTCGCGCTCGTCGGCGTCACTGAGCGTGTAGGGCACGAAGTAGACGTGCCGGCTGGCCACGTCTCCGGCGCCCTGGTCGTGCCAACCGCTGACCGAGTCGATGATCCGGGTCGGGTCGAGCGAGCGGAGCCGGTCGGTGAACGCGGCCGAGTCGAACTGTCCCCAGCCCTCGTTGAACGGCACCCAGGCGACCACGCTCGGGGTGTTCCGGAGGAGTTCGACGCATGCCTCGGACTCGGCCAGGAACTCCGTGCGGCCCACCTCGTCCTGGCGGCCGAACAGGCGGTGCCGTGTGTCGTCAAGCGTGAGCGGGGTGAGCACGGGCGCGGTGATGACAGCCGGGTTGTACGACCGGCCGCCGTTGACGAAGTCCTGCCAGACCAGCATCCCGAGCCGGTCGCAGTGGTGGTACCAGCGCTGTGGCTCGATCTTGATGTGCTTGCGCAGCATCGTGAACCCGAGCCGCTTCGCGGTCGTGATGTCGCCAACGATCGCCTCATCGGAGGGTGCGGTGAGCAGTCCGTCCGGCCAGTACCCCTGATCGAGCAGGCCGGAGTGCAGGTAGGGCGCACCGTTGAGCAGCAGCCGGGTGCGGCCGGCCGCGTCGGAGCCGATCCCGACCGAGCGCATCGCCGCGTAGGAGGTGATGCGGTCCTCGCCCAGGACCACCTCGAGGTCGTACAGGTACGGGTCCTCCGGCGACCACAGGCGCGGCCGGTCGACATGGAACCGGGCGGTCCCGCCCGCGGCCACCTCGATCGTCTCGATCGGGGTGCCGGACGCACTCAGACTCACCTGTGCCGGCGATTCACCCGCGGCGACCACGCGGACCGCCAGCACGCCCTCGTCGAGGTGAGGGGTGATCTCGAGGCGCTCGACATGGGCTCTCGGCACCGACTCCAGCCAGACGGTCTGCCAGATACCGGACTGCGGCGAATACCAGATGCCGCCCGGCCGCAGCCGCTGCTTACCCCGGCTCCGGTAGGAGGAGTCGGTGACGTCACGGACCCGGACCACGAGTTCGTGGGTGCCGGACCCGGCCAGCGCGTCGGTGATGTCGAGCGCGAAGGGCAGGAATCCACCGTGGTGCTCGCCCACCAGCGTGCCGTCGACGAACACCTCCGCGTCCTGGTCGACCGCGCCGAAATGGAGCAGCACCCGGTCGCCGGCGAAGCCGGCGGGCAGCTCGAACTCGCGCCTGTACCACAGGGCCTCGTGCGGCTGCAGGGTCCGGCCCACCCCGGACAGCGGCGCCTCCGGCGAGAACGGCACCAGGATGTCACCGTCCCAGTGGTCCGGGACGCGCGTGTGGAGCGCGTCCGTGAAGGCGTGTGCCCAGATCCCGTTGAGGTTCAGGTAGGAGTCCCGGACCAGCTGCGGCCGCGGGTACTCCTGGAGCACTGCGGCGGGGTCGAGCCGCTCACCCCATTCGGTCAGCATCGTCATGGTGCCACCGTCTCCTGTTCGGGTTCGCTCACGCCACCCGGCATCCGGCGCAGCGCACGCACGGGCACGATCACGGCAACCGCGACGACGGCGGCCGCCACGAAGATCCACGGCGTCGGGACGGTCTTGGCGACGCCGAGATCGACGTAGGTCTCGTCGGCGCCGGAGATCACCGCGGCGCCGATGAACGGGCCGATCACGCTGGGCAGCAGGACCACGGCGATCATCCGCAAGCCCTGGATCTGCCCGGCGCGGTCGGCCGGCGTGAGGTTGCGGATCGTCGCGGAGAGCATCGCCCCGGCCAGCAGGAACGTGCCGATGGTCAGGGTGCCGGCCACGATGACGGGAACCATGCCGCGGGCGGCGAACATGGCCAGCAACGCGAGGACGTACACACCGACCACCGGCAGCAGCACGCCCGGGGACCGGCTGCGACCGAGCAACCGCCCGCCGACGATGCTGATCACCGACGCGCCGACCAACACGCAGGCCAGGACCACCGCATAGGCGTCGATGACGAGGTACTTCTGGACGTAGATGATCAGGTACGGCAGGTACACCTGGAAGCTGATGCCGAGGACGGCCCACGCAGCCAGCACGGTGTACAGACGAGGGTTCGCGCGCACGGTGGACGGCCGGAGCCCATGCACCACCGAGGACAGGTAGGTCCCGCTCGGCTGCGGGCTGGGTGCGCTGCGGATCCCGAACCATGCGACCAGGCCGACGACGGTGGTGAGGCCGCCGATGATCGCGAAGAAGAGCTGCCAGTTGCCGGCGCGGGTGATCGGGTCGAGCGCCCCGAACACGATCAGCATGCTCAGCAGTGGCAGGGTCTGGAGCACGCCGTCGATCCTGGTCCGGTTGCCCGGGTTGGTGGAGTCAGTGACCCAGGCCTGGAAGGCGGCGTCGTTGGCCCCGGAGCCTAGGAAGCTCATCACACAGTCGAGCAGCACGATCGTGATCACGGCGATGGCGACCCCGTTCGGGATCGCCGAGTCCACGCCGACCAGCCCGAAGCCGGCCGTGGTCAGCCCCCACAGGACGTACCCGGACGCGATGAACTCCCGCCGCCGCCCGACCCGGTCCGACCAGGCGCCGACGAGCAGCGTCGCGAACGTGGCCGCGATCGCGCTGGCCGCGACCAGCACGGCGAGCACCGTCGGATCGTCCGTGATCGTCTCGTGGACGAACACGTTGAGGTACATGTTCTCGATCGTCCAGGCGAGCTGGCCGGTGAGGCCGAGCAGGACGATCCACAGCCACAGGCGACCGGAGACGCCGGCGGGGTTCGGAGTCATCAGCGCACTCTAGCCAGGATGCCCGGGCCTCCGGATTCGGTTGCGCCGGAGAGCGCCGAATGGAGCGGGATGGTCCGGCTACACCGCCGTGCGCAGAGCTGCCAGGGCCCGGTCCAGCTCGTCGGCTGCGGCGAGGAGCTCGGACCGGGCGCCCTGATCGGCGCCAGGCTCAGCGCCCGCGTACTCCGCAACCCGGCCGCCGAGCGCGCCTGCGGTGGCGGCGGCCCGCTCGGCCAGTTCCCGCGGACGGGCAGCCTTGGTCCGCTGGCTCAACTCTTCAACGGACCGGGCCACGTCGGCGCTGCGGCGTTGCAGGTCGGACCACACACCGGCGCCGGCGGCACCGGTGTGCCCGGCCCAGATCCGCACCGCGTCCACGACCTCGCCGCCCTGGTCGGCCAGACCGTTCGCCTCGTCATGCCAGCGCACCGCACGGCCGGACCGGCGGGACGCGGTGCCGATCGCGATCCCCGCCAGGGCCGCAAGCGCCAGGGCCACGACGACCCAGGTCACGATCGGCCCGGCCCCGGCGGCTTCCTGCATGGTGGGTCAGGCCTCCTCGGAGAACGCCTCGCGCAGCTGCGCCTCCTGCTCATTGCTGAGGTTCGACTGGATCAGGGTGCCCTGGATGCCCCGGGCCCGGAGGCTGTCCCGCACCTTGTCCACGACGGCGTTCTCGGACATCAGGAACAGCGCGGACGTGCCGGGGACCACCTGGTCGCGGACGGAGCCGATGAACTCGTCATCGATACCGACGTCGGTCAGCGCCCCCGTGAGCGCCCCGATCCCGGCGCCGATGGCCGCACCGAGGAACGGCACGAAGAAGATCAGCCCGAAAAGCAGCCCCCAGAACGAGCCACCAAGGGCACCGACGCCCGCGGTATTGAGGCCCTGGCGCGTCTTCGGCTTCTTCTTTCCGGACTCCCAGGAGACGGTCGCCGAATCGTCGACCGTGATCAAGCCCTGCTTCGACAGCTCCCCGAGGGCCACGGCCGCGTCATCCGCCCCTTCGGCTGTCTCGAACTTCCAAACACTCAGCGTTGCCATGCTTCAGTCTCCTCATGGTGGGTGAACCGGCCCGGACGAGCACCGAAGCCGGTCTGTACCCCACCATCGTCCGAAGCCCGCCGGCCGGACGCCTCATCCATGGCGGGTGAGCCCGACGTTGCCGAGCCTCGTCCGGAACGCGTGAGGCGTGGACGGCGCACACCAACGAGGCTTGGCCCCCGACCGAACGGGCGGACGGAGGTGCGATGCGCTACGACATCCGGGTACGCGGGCGCTTCGACCGGGCGCTGGTGACCGCGCTGGGCGACATCACGATCACGGCAGCGGAGCGCGACACGATCCTGCACTGCCAGGTTCCCGACGTCGCCGCGCTGGTCGGGATCCTGCACGCCGTCACGGCGCACGGCCTGACCGTGAAGGAGGTCCGGACGGCGGATGTCGAGTCCCCCTGAGCGCCTCAGCCGGAACCTGGGTCGGGTGCCGCGTCCCCGTCGGTTCCGCCACGCGCAGCGGGTCCGTCGCCCGTTGCCGGCCGGTGTCGAACCCGCCGGCTGCTCGCCGCCTCCATGGCGTGCGTCGTCGACTCGCCGACGACCTCCGTGGCCGGGAACACCTCAAGGGCTGCCCCCACCCCGCTGAGCCGCTCCTCGTCCCAGTACTTCACCATGTCCGTCCCGAGGCCGCTCAGGTAGAGCCGCCCGCCGTTGACCTCCAGGCGCCGGGCGTACTCGGAGACCACCGTGAAGAAGGTGACCCCGAGGGTGGTCCGGCCCCGCAGACGCAGCACGACGGCCGCGTCGGTCGCCATCCCGGGATCGGGCAGCCGGGCCTGCAGGGTGCGCGCACCCGCGTAGAACAGGCTGCCGTAGACGTCCAGGACGACGACGTCACCCGCGGCGAGGGCCGCCGGCGCCGGGCCCTCGACCAGGTGACCCTCGTCGTCGCGCTGCAGTCGCACCACCTTCAGGTCCACGGCCTCCTGGTTGAGCTGGACGAGAAGTGAGAGGGCCACCCCGATCCCGACGGCGACGACAACCGGCAGGGCGAGTGTCGCCACGAAGGTGGTGGTGAGCGCGATCTGGGAACTGGCGCCGGCGCTCCAGATCGTGCGGATCCGCGCAGGATTCAGGGACCCGACGGCCGCGTAGATCAAGATCGCGGCCAGCGTCGGCATCGCCACTCGGCCGACCAGGCCCGCGAAGACCACCAGGATGAGGAGCATCCAGACGCCGGAGAAGACCGCAGCCCAGTGCGTCCGGGCGCCGGCGGCGACGTTGATCGCGGTCTGCCCGACGGAACCGCCCACCGGCATCCCCCCGAAGACCCCGGATGCCACATTCCCCCAGCCCTGGGCACCGAAATCGCGATTGGCGTCCGAACGCCGTCCGGACGGGTTCGGCGCGGACTCGGCGACACCCGCGCCCTGCACGAGCACGATGGCAGCGACGGCGAAAGCACCACCGACCAGACCGAGGGAGAACGCCCCGGGATCGGGAATCTGCGGCAGGGGTAGGCCCGTGGGGATGGTGCCGACGTCGGACACATCGGCCACCGTGAGCCCGAGGATCGCGACCGCGGCCGTCGGGATGACCAGCGCGATCAGCGAACTCACCATCGCCAGACGCCCTTTGCCGAGGACGATGAGCAGCGCCAGGGCCGACAGCCCGATCAGCAGCGACGCGGGATCGATACGCCCGGGATGGCTGATCACGTCCCAGGCCTTGAGGAGCGCCACGGCTCCGGAAGCATCCGCACCGGTCAGGTCCGGCAGCTGCCCGAAGATGATGTTCACCGAGACCCCGGTGAGGAAGCCCGTCATCACCGAATGGGAGACGAACCTCGTGTACCGGCCCAGGCGCGCCAACCCAGCCGCCACCATGAGCCCTCCGGCGATCAGCGTCAGCCAGATGATCGCGTCGGACCGCTGCCCCTGCGGCACAGTCGAGATGGCCGAACCTGCCGCGAGCGCAGCCGCGCTGGTGGTGGTGATGACCATCATCCGGGTACTCGCGGTCATCCCGCCCACCAGCGGACCCGCGAAGCTCGCGTAGAGGCCGTGCACGGGGTTCACCCCGGCGAGCACCCCGGAGGCCATGCCGTCCGGCACCGACGAGATCGCGCCCGGCAGTCCCGCGACGATGTCGGTCCGCAGGTCCTTCCACCGCGGCAGGCGCGGGCGACGGCGCGCGCGAGCGGACTCCTCGGTCACGTCGGTTCCTGCCCGCGGGTGACCGGGTCGTCACGCAGCAGTGCCGAGTCGATCAACTCGTGCCGCTGCAGGTAGGTCGAGATCACCGCCTGCGCGGTCGCCGCGAGGGGCAGGCCGATGAAGGCGCCCATCGGTCCGAGCACCGCGCCGAACGCGATCACCGCCACGAAGGAGACGGCCGGGTTGATCTCGAGCGCCTTGGACGAGACCCGGGGCGAGAGGATCAGGTTCTCGAACTGTTGATAGGCGATGATCCACGCCAGCACCACAAGGCCCAGCCCGATCGACTGCACGCCGGCCACCGCGATCGGCAGTGCGCCCGCGATGTAGGTGCCCACGGTCGGCACGAACTGGGACACGACGCCGACGAACAGGCCGAGCGGCACGGCGTAGTCGAGGCCGATCACCGCGAGGAAGAGCGTGGTGCAGGTGGCTGAGACGAGCGCCAGCACGACGCGGGAAGCGATGAAGCCGGAGAGCTTGTCCTGGGCGATCCCCCACATCGCGAGCACGCGAGCCTGCCGCATCGGCTCCAGCGGCCGGCAGATCGCGATCCGCAGCCGGGGTCCCGCGGCAAGCATGTAGAACGCGATCAGCAGGACGCCCGTCGCGGTGATGAAGCCTGAGGCGAGCACCCCGCCGATGCCCAGGATCCCGCTGGCGAGATCGGCGCCGTACCGCTCCAGGGCCTCGGTCACGAGCGCCTGCCGGTCCGGGATCTGGCCCGCGAGCGCCGGGTCCAGGCCCGCCCGGACGGCGACCAGCGCCTCGTCCAGGGCGGCCACGAGCTGCACCAGCTGGGTCACGAACAGGTTCCCGAAGACGGTGATGAGCGCGACGACGGCGACGAGCCCGCCCACCATCACGGCTGCCGTCGCCACGGCCCGCCGCCACCGGTGCCGGACCAGTGCGTTGACCGCCGGCTCCATCGCCAGAGCGAGCACGAACGCGATCAGAACGGTGGAGACGATTCCCCGGAGGGAGCCGAGGATCCCGAACGCGATCACCCCCACGATGGCGGCGATGACCACCTGGACGAGCGCGCGGGGCAGCCATGGCGGTGGTCGCCGGTCCACGACGGGTAGGGACGCGCTCACGTCGTGGACGGTACGCCGGGGACCGTCCGCCGGACTCACCCCATCCGCATGAAGGCCGGTGGCCCCTCAGAGGAGGTCGCGCTCCACAGCGATCCGGACCGCCTCCCGCCGCCCGGACGCGCCCAGTTTGCGGTAGACGGCACGCATGTGCGTCTTGACCGTGTTCGCCGAGACGAACAGGGACCGTCCGATCTCGGCGGCCGTCATGGGCGAGCGGAGGTAGGTCAGGACCGTCATCTCCCGGTCCGTGAGTTCCCAGAACGAGGGCGACCGGCGGAGCGGGACCCGATCTCGCATTCGCGTGACGAGCTCGCCGACGGTCGTGCCGTACTGGGTTCCCCAGGCCAGGTGCTCGGACAGCAACGGAGCGATGGCGTTCCCGTGAAGCACGAGCGGGCGCGTCAGATCCGACTCGAACGATATCCGGAGCGTCCGCTCGAGCAGCACATGGGCCTCTTCCACCGCCCCCTCCTCGGCGGACATCAATGCCTCGGTCAGATTCGCGTACATCGCGATGTGCGCGGTCCGCCGCGAGGCGGGGATGCCGGCCAGCACGGCACGTGCGTCCGCGTACGAGCCGGCGCGCCGGTGCAGGTCCGCGATCCAGACGAGGATGCTGGACTCGAGTTGGCCGGGGTCCATCACGGTGACCCTGGCCAACGCGGCGACCGGGTCACCCAGGACGTCTTCGCGTATCGCCTCCACTATCTCCGCGATCGGCTCGGTGAGCCTGCCACCCCCGTCGTCCGGATCAGGCTGCGCCGTCACCCGAGCGACCTCGACGAGCGCGGCGTCGTCCGTGGACAGCCCGACGATCATCAGGACCAACGCCGCCCGCCTGCGGAGGTTTCCCTGCCGGGGCTGGGCCCGCCGGATGGCCTCCTCCAGATGCCCGCGAGCCTGCTCGGTGTGATCGCGCCAGTACTCGGCCACACCCAGGACGAGATGAGCCGGGACGAGCGAACTGGAACCGGCCCGCCCGGCGCGTCGGCCGTCGTCGACCGCGGCACGCGCCAGCCGTGCGGCCTCGTCGAAGCGACCGAGGATCCACAGTGGGACCGGCGCCATGGCGGTGCTCGCCGCTGCGAGCTCGTGCAGATCGCAGCCGGAGGCGAGGTCCTCGGCCCGCTGGAGGTCCGCCAGGGCACCGGCGGGATCGTCGTCCAGCCGAACTGCCGTTTCACCGAGCAGGAAATGCGCGAAAGCCTCGACCGCACGGTCCCCGGTGTCGTCGGACGGAAGGAGTTCGCGGACCCGGTCGCGTGCTGTGACCACCTCCGTATCCCGGCCTGCCACGAACAACTGGAGCAGGGCGTCCACGAGTTCGACGTGGCGTGCGCGTTCCGTCGGCAACGTCGCGGCCCGGGCCTGTGCGCGCGCCCTCGTCGCGCTGCTCGTGCTGCGCTGGTCGAGGAACTCGCAGAGCGCGAGCACCAGCAGGATCTCGGCGTCATCGGCCTCGGCCGACGGTAGTTGTGCGCACAGGCGCCGGAGGAGCTCCGTCTCGCCGCGGAGCAGCCGATCCGGCCATTGCGCGAGCACCAACTCGAGCGCGAAGGTGCCATCCCCGCCCGCCACGGCGAGCGAGACCGCGAGCGGCACATCGACCGGAGCCCAGTACCGGGCGGCCCGGCGACGCAGGCTCAGCGCCGCCTCCGGATCGTTGCGCTGCAGGATCGCCCGGCACTGCGACGCGAACAACGCGTGCCAGCGGAACTCCTGCTCGTCACCCCCGAGCGCGGTCAGGAAGACGCCGAGCCGAACGCACTCCTCCAGGAGTGCTGCCCCGTGCGGATGGAGCACCTCGGCCAGGTCGCCTCTGATCCGGTCACCGATGGTGGCGTGCAGGATGAACTCGGCCAGCTCCGGGCGCAGTGTGCCGAGGATCTCGTCCGTGAGGTACCCGGTCAACGGCAGTTCCGCCCCGCCCATGGCCTGCAGCCGACCGTGCCGGTCCGTCGAGGCGCCGAGCGCCACGATCGCCATCCGGGTCGCGACGGGCCAACCACCGGTCGACTCGAGCAGGAGGTCGGTGTCCGGTTCGTCCAGCTCGAGCCCGGACTGCACTGCCAGGGCGGCTACCTCCGCCCGGTCGAAGCACAGGTCGGCCTCCCGAAGTTCTCCGAGTTCGCCGTCCAGACGGCGCTTGTGCACGGGCAGGTTCGGGTCGGACCGGCCGGACAGGATGAGCCGCAGGTTCGGGGGCGCGAACCGCATCAGCCGGCCGACCACCTCCCGGGAAGCCACGTCATCCACGGCGTGCAGGTCGTCGATGATCAGCACGATCGGCGTCCGGAGTTCCTCCAGCGCCGTCAGTAGCGCGTCGTATTGTTCGGGATCCACCCGGTACCGTGGCACCAGCGCCAACAGGCGAGCCCCGTCGGATCGTCCGGACCGGCGCACCGCGGTCCGGAGTGCGTTGACCAGGCCACGGAACAACCTGCGTGGGTCGTTGTCGAACTCGTCGATGGTCAACCAGGCGACGGTTGCGTCCGTCCTCGAACACCACATCGTCAGCAGGGTGGACTTGCCGTAGCCCGCGGGTGCGGTCACGAGCGTGAGCGGGTGGTCGGCCACGCACTCGGTCAGCCGGTCCAGGAGCCCGCGGCGCTCAAGCAGGTGCGCCCCGACGTTCGGGACCTCGATCTTCGCGGACGGTGTCGTCGTCGCCCAGGCCATGTCGCCGTCGGGCTCCGGAGATGTCTCCTCGCGGGCAGCCAGGTCGAAGAGCGGGTGCCGAACGCCCGTTGCACCCGAGTCCGCCATGACGCGTTCGGCGTCCTCGCGTGCCCCCCTGAGCCCATCCGAGATCATCCGGTCGTCCTGCCCGAGTCCCCAGCCATGACTGACGCACACCGCCTCGTGCCCGTCCCCCTGCAGCCATCCAAGCGAGCGCGTCACATCCCTGTCAACAGGCCCGCCCTCGCGGGTCACGCGTGAGCGCGGCACGACGACACGTCAGACGAGGATGGCGATCGCATCCCCGATCACCTTGGTTCCCAGGACCAGTAGCAGGACGGACATGATGACGGCGTTGTTCGCCAACATCCAGGCCCGCATGCCCTCGAGCAGCCGCGCCGCCCGCTCGCCCATCACGAGGTAGAGGACCACCGGGAGGATGACACCGATGCTGGCCACCACGGTGAACACCGCCAGGGCCACGAACTGATCGCCGCGGGCACCTGTGGCGTGCGCGATCGCGGTCGCCCCCGCGACGACCAGGAGCAGGTTCTTCGGGTTGATGCCGCCCAGCAGGAACGCGAGACCGAACGCTTTGACGGGGGTGAACGTCTCGATCGCGGCCATCCACTTCGGCGCCACCGGCTCAACGTCGCTGCCGGGCCGGCCATGCCACTGCTTCACCGCGAGGAACAGCAGCCCCAGGCCGAGTGCCAGCTTCAACAGGCCCACCCAGACGGGCGTGGCGCCGTCGTCCCCGCCGGCCGTGTCGCCGACGAGGAGCAGCACGACCGATCCGACCACGGCGATGCCCGCGACCCATCCGAGCACGAACGCGATGCCGTTCGACCTGGCCCGCGCGGAGACCAGCATCAACACGACCGCCACGATCGGCATCGGGGAGACCATCACACCGACCGCTATCGGCAACGACTGACCGATCGCCTCGCCCATCCCGGGCCTCCTCGTCCTCGCCACACCGACCGCCATGGCCGGATCCCGACCCCTGTCATCCTCGCCCGGTCCGCCGGCGGCGCACTCATCCCGAACGGGTGGTTCGCAGTTCTGTCGACGCGGGTGAGACTCGGAACCTGGTCCGCACCGTCGGCGCCCCGCCCGTTCCCCGGACCGTCCTCGGTCACGACGATGCCGAAGGAGGTCAGCGTGCTCTACCAGGTCCTCGTGGACGGTGCCGTGCGCCCCGATCGGCTCATCGGCATCGACTTCGTCAGCGTCACACCGATCGCTGATCAAACGCTGCTGGCCTGCGCGGTGCCAGATCCGGAGGGTGTGGCCGAACTAGTCAGCGTGCTGACCGACCACGGTCTGCGGTTCGAGCGGCTCTGCCGGATCCTCGACGTCCGGCCGTTCTGAGCTGTCTCATCACGTTGGGGTGAGGCAGTCGTTCCGGCCACGTTCCAGGCTGGAGACGACCGGGTCCCGCGGTGGGTGCCGGACCGATGAAAGGCAGGTGTGGACGATGGCGAGGAAGGTGACCGCCTGGGTCGGCTGGATCTGGTTCGCCGGCCTGATCATGCTCAGTTCCGGGGTGTTCAATCTGCTCAGCGGGATCTACGCGGTGGGTGCACGAGACATCGGCATCGTCGAGGTCGGCACCCAGATCCTGCTCCTGGACGTCAACTCCTGGGGCTGGATCCACATCGCGATCGGTGTCCTGCTGATCGTGGTCGGCATCTGCCTGCTCGCCGGGCAGGGCTGGGCCCGGATCGGCGCCGTGGTCGTGGTCGGCCTGAACATGATGACCCAGTTCCTCTACCTACCACTGACACCGTGGTGGTCGATCGTCGTGATCGCCCTCGACATGGTCGTCCTGTGGGCGCTCGTCGTACACGGCGAGGAAGCCGAACAGGCGTCGTGACCGCACCGCAGGAGCCCGACGGCGGGACTGCTCCACCGGTGCGGGCGCGGCTGTTCCAGGGTTCCGGCGCCGGCCTCGCCGGCCTGCTCTTCGCGGTCCTGTTCGTCGTCGGTTTCGTGGTCCTCGACCAGGTGCCGGACTCGGCGACCCACGATGAGCTCACCGCCTACTACGAGGGTGCCGGCGGCAGCGCCGTGATCGTGGCCGGGTTCTATCTCGTGCCGTTCTCGGGCCTGGCCTTCCTGTGGTTCATCGCCGCATCCCGGCACCGGCTGCGTTCCCTCGCGCGCCGGGAGGACCCGTTGCTCGACACGGTGCAGATCACGTCCGGTGTGCTGTTCGTCGCGATGATCTTCGTCGCGGCCGCCGCAGCGGTGACGGGCGTCTCCGCGGTCCGTCTCAACGGCTCGAACGCCGCCGCCGATCTCGTCACGCTCGAGCAGGCCTCGACGATGACGTCCTACGCGCAGACCCTGCTGTTGATCTACGCATTCCGCACGGCCGGTGTGTTCATCCTGGCCAGCACGACCCGTGGCTTGCGGGCGAAACTGTTCCCGCTCTGGTTCGCGGCCCTGAGCTACCTGGCAGTCGCGGTGCTGCTGCTGTCGCTGACGTCCGTGCGCGCCGTCGTCCTCGTGGTCCCGGTGTGGGTAGCCGCAGCCTCTGCCGTCATCTTGTTCCGGCGGGCCACCGGTCAGTTGGAGGTCGCCTGACCATGTCCCCCGCATCCGGGGCCGGGCGCGTGCCAGTGCTCTTCGGCTCGCTGCGCGGCTACCAGGGCCAGTGGCTCCGCCGCGACCTGGTCGCCGGGCTCACGGTCTGGGCGGTGATGGTGCCGGAGGCGTTCGCATACGCGACGATCGCCGGCGTGCCGCCGGTGGTCGGCCTCTACGCGGCAGTACCAGCACTGATCGCGTATGCCGCATTCGGCTCCTCGCGACACCTGGTGGTCGGTCCGATGTCCGCCACGGCGGCCCTCTCCGCGGCGACGATCGCCGAGTTCGCACCCGGGAACTCCGACGCCTTCATCGTCCTGACGACCGTGCTCGCGGTCGTCACCGGTGTGCTCGCGATCCTGGCCGGACTGGCCCGGCTCGGCTTCGTGGCGACGTTCATCTCGGAGCCGGTCCTCAAGGGCTTCATCGTGGGCCTGGCGCTGACGATCATCATCGGGCAGCTCCCGAAGCTGTTCGGGGTCGAGGGCGGCGGAGAGGGCGCGATCGGCAAATTCGTCCAGGTGCTCGGGGAGCTTGGCCAGCTCTCGGTTCTGACGACCGTCATCGGCGTGCTGTCCCTGGTGATCGTGCTGGCCTTGAAGCGATGGCTCCCGGTGGTGCCGGCGTCCTTGGCCGTGGTGCTGGTCGGGATCGTCACGGTCCACGTATTCGGTCTGAGCGATCGCCTCGACGTGGTCGGCGAGATCGACCCGGGCCTGCCGACTCTTGGCCTGCCGTCCACGACTTGGAACGACTACGCCCAGCTGGCCGGTCCCGCCGTCGGCGTCATGCTGATCGCGTTCGCCGAGGGGTTGGGAGCGGCGAAGACGTACGCCGCGAGGAACGGCTACGAGGTGGACGCGAACCGGGAACTCATCGGCCTCGGCGCCGCGAACCTCGGCTCCGGGCTGGCCTCCGGCATGGTGGTCAACGGAAGCCTGTCCAAGACCGCGGTGAACGGCTCGGCCGGTGCCCGCTCGCAGGTGAGCGGCCTCGTCGTGGCCGCACTGAGCCTGATCACGCTGCTGTTCCTGACCGCGCTGTTCGAGGAGTTGCCGGAGGCGGTGCTGGCTGCCGTGGTCATCTGTGCGGTCATCGAGATGGTCGACACGAAGGCGATCGTGCGGCTCTACCGGGTCTGGACCCCGCGCCTGGGCGGCACCTATGGCTCCGCCGCGCGCGCCGACTTCATCGGGGCGGTCGCCGCACTGCTCGGGGTCCTCGTCTTCGACACCCTGCCCGGTCTCATCATCGGCATCGTGACCTCGATCCTGCTCCTGCTGTACCGCGCATCGCGCCCGAGCGTGCGCCGCCTCACCGACGTGGACGGCAACTGGGTGGACGCACAGGCGCATGCCGACCATCCGGTGGACCCGGCGGTGCTGGTGGTCCGGGTGGAGTCGGGACTGTTCTTCGCGAACGCCGACCATGTCAAGGACGAGATCCTCCGTCGGCGCACACCACAGACCCGACTGGTGGTCCTGGATGCCCAGACCACGCCGTTCGTCGACGTCAGCGGCGCGACCGCGCTGGCGGAACTGACCGACGACCTGGCTCGGGACCATGTCGCGTTCGCGATCGCAGGGAACATCGGTCAGGTCCGGGATGTCCTGCGCGCCGATCGCGCCGGCGGTCCCCGACCGTTCGCCACGGTCGCCGAGGCGATCGGCGTGCTCGGGGCAGGCTCCGGCTCGGAAGCCAGCTGGGACGATCCGAGACCGGCCGAGCCGTGATCGGCGCCGAGGGACAGAACCCGACGGACCAGCTGACCGAACTGGTGGACTCCGCGAGCCTGAACGGCTGGGACCTCCTCGTGGTCGTGATCGTGGTGATCCTCACCTGGGTCGGGTCACGTACGGGCCGGCGCACGGTGATGCGGCTGCTCACCAAGACCGATGCGGTCCCCTACGAAGTGGCCTACACCTGCTCGCGCGCGGTGGGCTACTTCATCGTCCTGCTCGGGGTCGGGATCGCGCTGTCGGTCCTCGGCGCGCAGATCCAACCGGTGCTCGCCGCAGTGATCCTCATTGCGGTGGTGGCCTACTTCGCCCTGCGGGGCGTGGCCGACAACTTCGGCGCGAGCCTGATCCTGCAGATGCGTAAACCCCTGCGCGTCGGCGACTGGGTCGAGACGGACGACCGCTGGGGCACCGTCACCGACATGAACGCCCGATCCGTCGTGCTGCGGACCTCCGACGGGAAGGTGATCCACGTCCCGAACGCCCAGCTCCTCTCCGACCCCCTGGTGATCCAACCCGTCAAGGGGTCCGTACGTTCCGAGATCGAGGTCCGGACCACGGACGTAAGCAGGCTGACGGCGGTCGCCACGACCGCCGTCACGCTGGCCGCCGCCGTGGACGGGGTCCTCGCCGAGCCGGCCCCCGACCTGGTCTGGGTGGCGAGCACTCCGGAGCGGACCACCGGGCGGATCCGGGTCTGGCACGAGGCCGGTGCGAACACCAAGGTGGGCTCGAACGTGGTTCGCGTCGTCTCCGAGGGCCTCGCCGAAGCCGGCCTCACGGTGAGCCTCACCTCGCCTCCGCCGGCACCGCCGCTGAGTCCGGCGCCGTCGCTCTGACGCTATCCGCCACGCGGGTGGGCGCACGGCCCCGGCGCGATCAGACGTCGGTCCGGGCCACCGGCGAGACGTGATGCCGGAACCGTACGTCCTGCCCGGGCCGGAGCTGACCGGCGGCGTCCCGTGCGGACTCGGTGAGCACCGCGATCACCGGGTATCCGCCGGTCACGGGATGGTCCGGCCCGAAGATCAGCGGCTGTCCGTCGGGGGGCACCTGCACCGCGCCCGCCACCACCGGCTCCGAAGGAAGCTCGTCGTCGCGGGCGCGACTCAGCGGGGCGCCGCGCAGTCGCACCCCGACCCGGTCGCCGACGTCCGTGACCCGATACCGGCCGGCGAACAGCGTCCGCCAGGCGTCCTGCGTGAACCAGTCCCGGCGCGGCCCGGGCATGGCGTCGAGCATGAACGCGGGGCCCGTCGGCGGGGCCTGGCCGGCGTCGATCGTCGCCAGGGCGGAGCGCGCCCACCCGACGGGCAGCACGTCGCCGCTGCGCAATGGCTCGGGACCGAGCCCGGACAGGACATCTGTCGAACGGGATCCGAGGACCTCTGGCACGGCGAGCCCACCGACGACCGCGAGGTAGGTGCGCAGGCCCCACCGCGGTATCCCGAGCCGCACGACGGATCCCGCCGCCACCGCAAGCACCTGGTGGGATGGCACCGCGGCGCCGTCGACGGTGGCCGGGGCGGACGCTCCCGTCAGGGCGAGGAGCAGATCGGACTCGGCCCGCACCGTCAGGCCACCCATGGTGACCTCCAGGGCGGCCGCGCCGTCGTCGTTGCCCAGCAGGCGGTTCGCGGCGATCAGCGCGCCCCGGTCGGCAGCGCCGGAGGGGGACACACCGAGCGCGGCGAACCCAGGACGGCCGAGGTCCTCGATCAGGGTGAGCCCACCACCTACCGCGAGTACGGTCAGAATTCGGTCGCTCACCCGGCCACCTCGAACCGGACCCGCATTCCTGCCCGCAGCAGCGCCGGCGGGTCCGCGGTCACGTCGAACAGGGGCGCGTCGGTCCGCCCGAGCAGGCGCCAGCCGCCCGGGGAGGCGCGCGGGTAGACAGCGGTGCGGTCGGCGGCGATCGCGACCGAACCGGCGGGCACCCTCAGCCTGGGTGTGATCAGCCGCGGCAGGTTCAGCGCCGGGTCGAGCCCGGAGAGGTAGCCGAAGCCCGGGGCGAATCCGATGAAGTCCACGATGTACTCGGGTGCGGTGTGCCGGGCGACCACCTCGGCCTCGGTCAGACCGGTGGCGCCCGCCACGTCCGTGAGATCCGCGCCGTCGTAATGCACCGCGATCCGGACCAGGCCTCCCACCGGACGGGCAGTCGGCACGTCGTTGTCCAGGTCCCGTACCCGTGCGGCGACGCCCGGCAGGTGCGCGGCGGAGTCCGCGACCACGAGTACGGTACGGGCCGCGGGAACGACATCCACGATCCGGGGATCGGACGCGGCGGCCAGGGCCGCGGCGAGCGCATGCACCTGGGCGAGGGTCGCCACCTCGACTAGGACGGCGCGCTCGCCGCTGGGCCAGATCTGCATCGGTCCCACCTCAGCTGAACGGCACCGGTGTCATGCCGGCGCGCTCGAGCTCGGCGCGGACCCGGGTCGCGATCGCGACGGCGTCCGGGTTGTCGCCGTGCACGCAGATGGTCCGCACGTCCAGGCGGACCTGGCTGCCGTCGACGGCGGTGAGCGCGCCGGTGCGGATCAGGCCGGCCACCCGGACCGCGATGGCTGCCGCGTCGTGCAGCACCGCTCCGGGTTCGGTGCGCGGCACGAGGGTCCCGAGTGGGGTGTAGGCGCGGTCCGCGAAGCCTTCCGCGATCGCGGTCAGGCCGGCGTCGCGGGCCAGGTCCAGGTCCAGGCTGCCGGGGGCACCGACGACGGCGAGTCCCGCCCCGCGTGCGAGCGTCACCACCGCTCGTGCGTGCGTTGGGTGGGAGCCGGCCGCGTGGTAGAGCGCACCGTGCGGTTTCACGTAGCTCACCCGGGTGCCGGCTGCCGCCGCCATGTCGGTGAGTTCGCCGAACTGCTCGGTGATGTGTGCGAGTAGGTCCGCCTCGGTGAGGTCCACGAACCTGCGGCCGAAATTCTCCCTGTCCGGGTAGGCGACATGGGCCCCCACCCGGACGCCGCGCGCGGCGGCCGCCTCGCACACCGCGCGCATCGTGGCCCGGTCGCCTGCATGTCCGCCGCAGGCCACGTTGGCGCTGGTGACCACCGCAAGCATGGCCGTGTCGTCGCCCATGCCTTCACCGAGGTCGGCGTTCAGGTCCAGCATGCACCGATGATCCCACGCACGGGGTGGGACTGCGCCGCGCCCACCCGGGACGATCAGATCGCCCGGTGTGGCAGCGCCGCCTCAGCCGGCCAGGATGCGGGCCTTCTGGGCCTCGAACTCGGCGTCGGAGAGGATGCCCTGCTCCTTCAGCGCGCCGAGATCCTTCAGCTGCGCGAGCTTCTCATCCATGCTGGCGCTCGGTGCCGGAGCGGCGGGCGCAGGGGGCGGCGCGGCGGAGGCGGGTTGCTGCGGCGGAGGTGCCTGCGCCGCCTGTTGTTCCTGCCATCTACCGGCCTGGCGGTGGGCGACGCGGCCGGAGACGGCGGTGGCGGTGCCGGCGATCGCGGCGGTACGAGCCATGGTGCGAAGCAGTCGTGGCATGGTGGGTCCCTTCCAATGGGTCCGGGTGGATGGTCGGATCGGTCGGGCTCAGGCGTCCGCTTCGGTCTCGTCGAGGGACGCCAGGAACTCCTCGAGCGGGATCCTGCCGGTGGAGACCAACTGCCCGCCGGAGGCCCGGACGGCTGCCGCGAACGGAACCGCCCACACGTTCTCGTAGATCAGCACTGCGGCGGAACTGCCCGGCTCGATGACCCCGCCGACATCGTCGAGGTCGTCCTCCCCGATCAGCCCGGTCGAGGCACCTTCGAAGACCCCGAGGTCGAGCTCGCCATCGCCGTCCAGGTCAGAGACGGTCAGCATCACGACCTCACCGTCGACTTCCTTGCGGACGAACAGCAGGTCGATGATCCTGATCAGCCCGCCGTCCACGAGATCGAGCAGTCGCGGAAAGACATCACCGCGGAACTGGTTGCCCGGGAACTCCAGAACGAGGTAGTCGATGGGGCCGATCTCGTCGAGAGTTTCGGTCATGGTGCATCCTCCGGATCCGATCGGTGGTGGTGCCCGCCGCGCGATCTGTGGCAACAGCAGCGTGGCGCGACACCGGGGCCCTCCGCCCACGGACCAGCATGCTCGCCGAGCCCGCGGGGGCGCCTCACCCAACCAGGATGAAAGCACCTGACCGGTGGCCGACTCAGGACTCGATGAGGTCCGCGAGACCTGCCAGGACCCGGTCCAGGCCGAACCCGAACGCCGCGTCCGGGTGGTACGCGGCGCCCTGGGCAACACCGGCCGCCGCACCGATCCGGACGGCCCGCGGATAGCGGGCGGGGTCGAGCACGCTCGCGAGCAGGGGCCCGTTCACGGCCCACCACTGTGCATCCGTGGCACCGGAGTCGCGGCGCGCCGTTTCGACCGCGCGTTCGGCGAGTGCCTGCTGCTGGGTGAAGCCGAGCACGAAGGTCAGGGCGGCATCGACGTCGACGTCGGACAGACCGGTACCGTCGAACGCGGCCAGCTCATGCTCGTACTTGGCCGTCTGGCCGGGGCCGAGGGGCGGCCGGGACAGCGCCACGACCTCCACCAGCCATGGGTGCGCCCGGAGCAGGTCCCGGTTCGCCTCGGCCACGGCCCGGACCCTGCCGCGCCAGCGCCGGCGCCCCCACGCCGGGCGCGGCATCGCCAGATACAGCTGATCGACCATGAGGTCGGTCAGCTCCGACATCCCGGGCACATGGGTGTACAGGGACATCGGTGCCATGCCGACTGCGGCAGCCACGGCTCGCACGCTCAGCGCCGCCGGTCCATCGGCGTCCGCGAGCGCGATCGCGGCCGCGATCACCTCGTCGAGCGTGTGTGCGGGCGTAGGTCCGCGACGGCGCGGGACCTGCGGTCCCTGACCGCGCCAGAGCAGGGCGAGGGTCCGGTCGCTACTGCCCACCTCGGATTCGTCGTCGCCCATGGGAATGATTCTTGCATCCCGATCGTTGTGCAGCGTACGGTGTAATTACCTTGTACGCCGTACGCCATTACTTGTTAGAAGGAGACCCCATGCGCATCACCGAGTCATCCCTGTCGCTCAACGTGCCCGACGTCGAGGCCTCGGCCGCCTGGGTCCGCGATCACCTGGGCTTCGCACAGGTCATGGCGGCGGACGGATTCGTCGCGTTGACACATCCCGAGGCGAGCATCACCCTCATCTATCTGCGGGTAGGGCTGCCGACGTTCAAACCGGCCTCGGCCGCCGGGCCAGCCGACGGCCTTCTCGTCGTCTTCACGGTGGACGGGATCGACGCCGAGTACGAGCGGCTGCGCGGCGAGGGCGTCGAGATCGTCACCGAGATCGAGACAGAACCGTGGGGAGAGCGGTACTTCCAGATGAGGGACCCGAACGGCGTCATCTACCAGCTCGTGCAGTGGGTCGCGGCGCCTGACCAGCAGTGAGGTCCGGCGCTTGCGGCGCACACGGTCCCAGAAATCTCATCCGCCCGGGATGAGGTCCCGGGAACCGGACCTCCCTAGCGTGTCGGATCATGGCTGCACCCCGGTCCTGGCGGGCCCGGTTCCGCACGAGGTCCTACCTGAAGGACAGTTTGTGGGTCCTGCCCCTGGCGTGCGCGCTGCTGGGTGCACTCCTCGGGATGGGCACGGCCCGTATCGACGCCATCGTGACGACACCCGTCGGCCTGCAGTACGACCCGGGTACCGCGACGACCGTGCTCACCACCATCGCCGGGGCCATGGTGGGCCTGCTCGGCCTGGTGGTCACCATCGGCGTGGTCGTGGTGCAGCAAGCCACCACTGTGCTCTCGCCGCGGTTCATGCGGCTGTGGTACCGGCAGCGGCTGCAGAAAGTGGTCCTGGGGACGTTCACCGGGACGTTCACGTTCGCGTTCACCAACCTGCGCCGGGTTGACGACGGGTCGGTACCCGATCTGGGCGTCACCTTGGCCGGGATCCTCTGCCTCACCAGTCTCGTGCTGCTCCTGGTGTACCTGGACAGGTTCACGCAGCACCTGCGCCCGGTGGCGGTGGCGGCCCTCGTGCTGACAGCCGGAAGACGCGAGGCGGACACCGCCCTGCCAGTGACCCGGCCGCACCTGGACGCCACCATGAAAGGGGATCCGGTCCTGGTCGTGCGCACCCCGGCGGATGGCGTGCTCCAAGGTCTCGATGCTCGCGGACTGCTGGCGCTGGCAGGGCGAGCCGGATGCACCGTGATGCTCGTTCCGGCGGTGGGCACCTTCGTCCCGGCCGGCTCGACGATCTTCGAGGTGTACGGACCTGGCGTCCCACGGGCCGTGGACCTGGAGCGCTGCGTGGTCCTCGGGCTGGAGCGGACCATCGAACAGGACCCGGCGTTCGCCCTGCGGGTGCTCGTGGACATCGCGGCCCGGGCGCTCTCCTCGGCATTCAACGATCCGACGACCGCCGTCCAGGTCATGGACTACATCGAGTCGTTCCTGATCGCGGCGGGGCAGCAGGAACTGCCCGCCAGGCATGTGCTGGCCGACGACGCCGGCGTCGCCCGTGTCGTCATCCCAGGACGGCCCTGGGAGGAGTATCTCGACCTCGGCCTCGCTGAGATCCTGCATTACGGAGCCACCGACCTGCAGGTCTGCCGACGCCTGGCCGCGCTGCTGGACCACTTGCAGACCACCGTCGGGCCCGAACGGCGGCCGGCCGTGGAGAGCCACCGAGCCGAACTGAGGGCCGCCGTCGAGAGGTCCTTCCCCTCGCCCACGGACCGCGCCCGAGCAGGCCGCAGCGACCGTCAGGGACTCGGCGCCACCACCGAGCACGCCGACCGCTGAACTGCTCACCCAGCCTGGACGATGACGCAGGGCCGACCGGTCGGGATCCTGGGGACTGGCCAAGGGAGTTCGGATGCACGCACCCAACGCCCAGGACGGGCCGAGCGCCCCGACCCTTCCATCCCTCCATTCACGCCGCTACCTCGAGATCCTCCTGATGGCCGCGGCCGTAGGTGTGCCGATCTCCGCTGTGGCCTGGGGATACATGCAACTGGTGCATCGGCTGCAGCACTGGGTCTACGAGGACCTACCGGCCGCCGTCGGGTTCGGGCAGACACCGATCTGGTGGCCCGTGGCGCCGATGGTGCTGGCCGGACTGCTCGTGGGCCTGACCGTGCGATACCTGCCGGGCCGCGGTGGAGACTCGCCGGCGGATGGCTTCCATGCGGGTCCCCCGCCCCCATTGCGGGAGCTTCCCGGAATCGTCCTGGCCACGGTGGCGAGCCTCGGACTCGGCGCGGTGGTGGGCCCGGAGGCGCCGCTGATCGCGCTGGGCGCGGGCCTGGCCGCGCGCGCGCCTGAGGCGTTCCGGCGTGGACACGACGTCCAGGCCGTTGCCGTGGTGGGGGCCGCGGGGAGCTTCGCCGCGATCAGCCTGCTGCTCGGTTCCCCGCTGTTGGGCGCGTTCCTGGTGATGGAGGCGGCCGCGGTGGGTGGCACCGTGCTCGGCCTGATGATGCTGCCCGGCCTGCTCGCCGCCGGGATCGGGGCGCTGGTGATCATCGGACTCGGCTCCCTGACCGGCCTCGGCACCGCCTCACTGGCCATCCCCGGTCTGCCCGAGTACGTCCGCCCGGACGTCGTCCAGTTCGGTTGGGCCGTCGGCATCGGGTTGATGGCGCCCTTCCTCGGGCTGGCGATCCAACGACTGGCCCGGGTGGTGCGGGATCGGGTGGGTTCCCGGCCGGTGCTCGGTACCTCGGTGGTAGGGCTGGCAATCGCGGGCCTGGCGATCGCGTACGCGGCGCTGACCGGTGAGGCTCCCACCGCCGTGCTGTTCTCCGGCGAACTGGCGCTCGGTCCGCTCCTGTTGCAGGCCGCGGACTACTCGGTCCTGACACTGGTCCTGCTCATGGTGTTCAAGGGCCTGGCGTACGCCCTCTCGCTGGGTGCGTTCCGGGGCGGTCCGGTCTTCCCCGGGATGTTCCTCGGCGCGGCAGGTGGGGTGGCGCTCTCGCATCTGCCCGGCCTGCCCACGGTGGCCGGTGCGGCGATGGGGATCGCCGCGATGTGCGTGGTGATGCTGCGGATGCCACTGGTCTCGGTCCTGCTGGCCACTCTGCTGCTGTCGCAGGGTCTCGCCCTGATGCCGCTCGTCATCGTCGCCGTCGTCGTGGCCCACGTCCTGACGGCGTACCTGGCCCGGGCGGGGACGGCGGCCGGTCCCGCCGCACCCGGCGCCGTCGGGCGAACGCAGGTTCAGCCTTCGTGAAACGTCGAGGATGGGCCACCCCCGGAGGGCTCGCGATCGTCCGATTCGTATGAGGTGGTCGGCTCCCCGACGGCGGAACCTGGGGCGGGCAGCATCGATCAGCGCCGAGGAGGAGCCATGCTCTACGACATCCGGGTGCGCGGGAGCATCCGGGCCGATGTTGTGGCCGGACTCGGTGACGTGACCGCCGTCGAATCGGGCGCGGACACGATCCTGCGGTGCCGCGTCCCTGACGTCGCCGCCCTCGCCGGACTCCTTCGTGCCCTGGCGCAGGCCGGCCTGCTGATCCGCGAGTTGCGGAAGGTCGATCCCGGCTCGTGAGGGTCGTGCAGGGCCGGCGGCTCAGGAGTGCAGGTCCAGGCGCCGCCGCGGGGCCGGAGCCACCTCGACGAGTTCGGGAGAGGTGGCCGACCGCCCAGCCGCCCACCTCCCGTAGCGAGCGGCGAGCGGCCCGGCACTGAACCCGTGCACGAGGATCGATGCCAGCACCGTGACGGCCGCGATGTCGAGCAGATGGTCCGAGAGCGCCGAGGCCCCCAGTGACTCCAGGGCGATGAGGGCGAAGATGACCGTCGCGAGCCCGCGCGGACCGAACCAGCCGACGAACGCGATGGTCGGGATCGACCATCCGCGGCCCACCATGGCGATCGCGACCGGGACCATCCGGACCACGGTCAGCGCGCCCACCGCGATGAGCACGGTGCCGATCGTGGCCCTGGACAGTGCGGGACCGACCATCGCGGCACCGAACGCGAGCCAGACCACGTACGAGGCCAGCAGGCCAGACGTCTCCGTGTATTCCAGGTCCGCGCCGGCCTCCTCGGATCCCAACGCCGCGGCCATCACCATCCCACCGACGAAGGCGGCGACGAAGCCGTTCGCAACCACCGCCGTCGCCCCCAGATAGCTCAGCAACGCCAGCGCGAGGGCTGCCACCTGCTCGGACAGCGGCGACGTCCAACCGCGGCGCCGGCACGAGCGCAGGACCACGCCTCCCCCACCGCCGACCACCACGCCGACCAGGACACCGATCGTCAGCGACCACAGCGCGCGTACCTCCCAGCTCTCGTCCCCGAGCAGGCCGGCCTGAGCGGCGACCACCGCGATCAGGACCGTGACCACCGGCGTCGCCAGGCCGTCGTTGAGCCCGCTCTCCACGTTCAGCAGGCGGCGTACCCGGGCCGGCACCCGGACATCGCTGACGACGGCGGCACCCAGTGCCGCATCGGTGGGCGCCAGCAGCGCCGCGATCAGGGCCGCGACGGCCCAGCCCGACGAGGGGAACACCGCGAACGCCAGCAGCGTCCCGGCGACGACGGTGAGCGGAAGTCCGATGAACAGCAGGCGGCCCACCGGTCGCGGATCACCGCCGACCTCCCGCAGTCGTAGCCGAGCCGCATCCGAGAAGAGCAGCAGCGCCAGGGTGATCTCGGCGACGGAGAGCAACCACGGCGCGTCCGGGTCCACGGGCACGATCGCGGTGCCGGACTCGCCGAGCACCACACCGATCGCCACGAACACCATCGCCGCCGTGATGCCCACTCGCTCGAGCCGCCGCGCCGTGATCGCGTAGGCCAGCACCGACGCCACGATCAGGAGCGGGACCGCGATGCCCGCGACCTCGTCACTCGAGCCCATCACTCCTCCGTGCGCGCCCGGTGTTGGTCCGGGATCCTCGCACCGTAGGCCCACCGTCACGAGAGTGCGTCACCCAGTCCGTGTGAGGGCGGCCGCACCCGGATCCAGATCATGCAGCCTGGGTGAAGCCCAGCCGCCACCGACGGCGTTGGATGACATTGTCACGCCGCCCGCGCCAGACGTGATGGGTTGCCACGCCCGACCGTCGGCGCGCGGAAGGTCAGGGTTGACGAGATGAAGACCGAGAGCCCACGGCTGCTGAGCGAGGACCTGATCCACGTTCTCGATCTGGTGAAGGATGCCGACAGCATCGAGTTGAAGCTGACGGTGCCGGGCTCGTCGTACCGACAGTCGGCGGCTGCCCTCGGTGTGGATCCGCTCGAGGCACAGATCCGCCAGGTCTTCTTCTTCGACACCCCCGATCTCAGGCTGAACCAGGCGGGGGTGGTCGCGCGGGCGCGGCGGGTCCAGGGACGCGGCGACGACTCCGTGATCAAGCTCCGTCCGGTGGTGCCCTCGGAACTGCCCGACGACGTGCGCACGTCCGAGAACCTCGGCGTCGAGGTGGACGTGATGCCTGGCGGCTATGTGTGCTCCGCCTCGATGAAGCACGTGCTCACGGCGCCCCGGGTGCGGCAGGCCGTGGTGGGCGAACTGCCGCTACACAAGTTGTTCTCCAAGGAGCAACGGGCCTTCCTCGCCGCGCACGCCCCGGATGGTCTGGCGATCGACGACCTGTCCGTCCTCGGCCCGATCTTCGTGCTCAAGCTCAAGGTGCGTCCGGACGCGTTCTCGCGCCGTCTGGTGGTCGAGGTCTGGCTGTATCCGGACGGCTCGCGCGTCTTCGAGCTCTCGACGAAGTGCCTGCCGGGCGAAGGAGTGATGGTAGGGCTCGAGGCCCGGCAGTTCCTGGAGAGCAAGGGCATTCCCCTCAGCGGCGCCCAGCAGACCAAGACCAAGACGGCGCTGGAGTTCTTCTCTGCCGAACTGCTCGGCACCGGCCCCGAATGAACCGCGTTCGGCCGGGCTGCTGAACGGCCGCAAGCACGCGGTACGGGTCTCGTGCGCGCAGGCATGGGTCCGGCGGTGCCACCGCGCGGCCGTCGTTCAGCTGAGCCGCGCGGGCTCAGTCAGGTAGCCGCCGCATCTCCACCACGGAGATGCCGAGGTCGTCAAAACGCTCCAGCAACTCACGGACGCGGGCGTCGTCGTCGACCGGGCCGTACATCGACGTGCCTCCTGCCGCCGACTTCGTCACGGTCAGCTCCGGGAAGGCGGCCTCGACCGTCTCGGAGACGCTGCCCGCGACCATGAACTCGTATCTCACGTGCCACCTCCATCAGTGCCCGATTCCCCATGAGCCCGTCGACTTCCCACGGTGCCGCGCCGACGCGACCGTTCCCTCACCCCTCGGGGGTGAAAGAGCCCGAGCGCGGTCGAGAACGCTGGCGACCCCATCCCGCACACCGATTTGATGTGTCGTGGGAAACGCAATGTCGCACGGAGGGGAACGCTGTGACCACGATCAACACGACATCGACGACCACCACTGCGCACACGGCTCCGACTCGGGTCGAACGGACCCGGTTGCTCGCGCGCATCGCGGCCGACCTGGCGGGCGCATCGAACATCGTCGCGCTGATCGCACCCGCCGGGTCGGGCAAGACGACGGTGCTCGACCAGTTGCTCGATGCCCGACGGGCGCAGGGCGACAACGTGCTCAGCCTGCCCGCACCCCACACGTGCGGAGCCGGCGGCCTCTGGCCGAACCTCCTCGCCGCGATCCAAGCGGCATCGCTCCCTACCGGGATGTCGAGCGAACTGGCGAGCGTGCTCGGAGACGCGTTGCACGGGTCGGGCAGTCCCGGTCCGACCCAGCTGGACCTGCCCACGCCGGTATGGGTGTGCGTCGACGACGCTCACGAGTGGTCCGGGGCCGGGGCCCGCCGTCACCTCGCCGGCCTCCTGTCGCTCGCCCAGCCGTTGCTGCGCTTCGCCATCGGCGCCCGGCACACCCCCCACGGGCTCCTCTCGACCTCGCTGCTGAACGGTTCTGCCCACGAGTACCGGTCCGCCGACCTCGCATTCGACCGCGACGAGGCGCGCATGCTCATGGTGGCCGATGGCATCGGCCTCGGCGAGGGCGATCTCGGCACGTTGCTGGCCCGTACCGACGGCTGGGTCGCAGGCCTGCGGCTCGCCGCGCTGGCCATGGGCAGCCGGCGCGATCGATCGACCTTCGTACGGAACTTCGCGGGCACGGATCGGACCGTGGCCGACTACCTGGTCACCGAGGTGCTCTCCAGCCTCCCGCAGGACCGCATCGAACTCCTGCTCGACGTGTCAGTGGCCGAACGGATCAACCTCGATCTCGCCCGGGTCCTGACCGGACGCTGCGATGCCGGCGGTCTGCTCGAGGAACTGGTGGTGAGCAACGCCCTGGTCCGCACGGTGCGCGACGAGCCGGACTGGTACGAACTCCATCCCCTGCTGCGCAGTTATCTCCGTGCCGAGTCCCAACGCCGTGACGAGAGCCGGCACCGCCGTCACCAGGTGGCGACGATCGACTGGTTCGAGACGGCGGGCGATATCCGGGGCGCCATCCGTCACGCCATCACCGCCGCCGACTGGTCGCGAGCGGAGTCGCTGACCGCGGAGTCGTGCGTGCGCATCGCCGTCACCGACGGACCTGAGGCCATGCGGGAGATCCTCCGGTCCCTGCCCGCCTGGCTGCAGACCCGTCCTGCCGTCGCCGGAGCCGCGGCTCTGACGGCCGTGCTCGACGATAATCTCGCGGCAGCGGAACTGGATCTCGCCGTCCTGGACACGACCACGGACGAACCCACCCGGCGAGCGGCCTACCGAGCCATCGCCCTGCTCGCCTCGGCACGGAACCGGCCGCTCGGGCCGGACGAGGTGACCGGCGCGCTCGCGGCCCTGGAGACGGAAGCCGGTCGGGACCCGGACCTGGTCCTGCTGGGCCGATCTCTGGCCAGCATGGCGCTGGCGATGCTCGGCGACCTGGACGCCGCAGCGACGACGGCGAGTTCCATCGCCCGGATCAGTCGCGCCCGTGGGCTGGACTTCCTGCTGTTCCGAACGCTCGGTGCGAAATGCGCGGTCGCCACGTTCCGCTCCGACCTGGGCAGCGTCCGGGCCCACGCGTCCGAAGCGATCGAGCTCGCGGACCGCCGGGGTTGGTACCGCTCCCCTCGACTGGCGCAGTTGCACGGTGAACTCGCCCTCGCCGAATGGCAGCGCGGCGACGACGTGAGCGCTGCGCACCACGCTCGCATGGCGGTCGAGATGGCCGACCCGGACGCGGACCCGCTCAGCGCCGCGGCGGCCGCGTGCATCTACGACCTGACCGTCGGTGCGGCGGAGGCCGGCCTGGACCTGGGCACCATCGCTGACATCCAAGCGTTCAACGCCCTCTGGACGTCGCTCCCGCCGGCCGCCGTAGCGGCGTTCGCATGCTTCGAGTTGATGGTGACACTGCGTTGCCATGAGGTGGATCTGGCCGGCTCGGTCGTCCGCCGCGCCGCGGACGTCATCCCCCAAGCTCCGGATGTCGAGGTGTTCAAGGCGATGCGGCACGTCTACTCCGGGCACGGGGCCGCCGCTCGTGAGGATCTCGATCGGGTTGGGAACCGGACGTTCCTGACATCCCGGACGGCGGTGGTCGCCTCGGCGATCACGGCACACCTCGCTGACGAGGCGGGCCGGCCGGCGCACAGCCACGAGGCGCTCCTCGACGCGCTCCGGGTCGCCGAACAGGGCCACCTGATGCGGTGCCTGCTGGACGCCGCCCCGTCGGTCCGGAACCTCCTCCTGCGCGGTCGCGGACGGTTCGGGCGGCACGAGGGCTTCGTCGCCGAGATCCTGAACTTCGCGAGCACCCGGCCCTACCCCGAGGGTGGCACCGGGCTGGCCCTCACGGGCAAGGAACTAGCCGTGCTGCGTGACCTGCCCTCGATGCTGTCCCTGCGGGAGATCGCCGACGCGCACGTGGTGAGCATCAACACCGTGAAGACGCACGTACGGGCCGTGTACCGGAAGTTCGGCGTCGCGACCAGGCGAGAGGCCGTCGACGCCGCCCGGCAGTCCGGCCTGCTCTGAACCGGGACCGCGGGCTGCTCGCGGAGGCACGGACCTCGCCCGGTGATGTCCGGGTGGACCAGGGTCAGGCCCCGGTGCGGGCCGCGTCCGTCAGACCGTGCTCCGGCGACGCCGCGCAATCACCAGGAACACGCCCGCACCGATCAGCAGGAGCGCTGCACCGGCCAGCCAGCCGGCGTCCGAACCGGTCGCCGGGATCTGCGGGTCCGCAGGGCCGGGCGCCGGCGGCGGTACCGGGTCGAACGCGTTCGTCACTGTCACCTGGGCCTGGCCCGGCGCCGTCGTGCCGGTCAACGGGACCACCACGGTGGTGCCGGTCGTGGTGACCGGCTCGGTGCCGTCGATCTCTACGACGATCGACGTGTCGTCCGCCTCGCCGGTCACGGTCTCAGTGAGTTCACAGTCCGCACCGACCGGCAGATCCGCGTAGGTGGCGACCACGTCATCGGGGGCTTGCAGAACCCGCGCCGGACCGCCGGGGATCTCAAGGTCCGTCGCGACGCCGTCGACCATCCACGTGCAGGTCAGCGTCACTTCGAACCGGCCGTCCGAACCGCTCGCGGCCCAGTCGCCGTCGATCTCCTTGACGACTTCGAGCGAGGTGAGGTCGAAGACGTTCGTGACGGTTACGGTCGCGACCGCGGGCTCCTCGTCGCCCTCCGCCGGTGCCGGGACCGTGACCGCGCCGCCCTCGGGTGCGATCACCGTGCTCGTCGCCCCCGCGGTCCCGGTCTCGGTGACGGCGCACTCGGCGCCGACCGGGAGTTCCTCGTAGAGCACTGGCGTGCCCGGCATGATCTCCCGCTCCGCGCCGCCCGGGATCTCGACGGACTCGCCGTCGAAGCTGCACTCGAGCGTGACCCCGAACGGACCCGCGCCGTAGAGATCGGCACCGTCCCCCTCGGTGAGCTTGTCGACCTGGATCGAACCCAGCTGGAATGTGTTCGTCGCGACGATGCCGACGGCGGTGGGTTCGCCACCGGGGTCGACCGGCGGCACGATGACCTCGGCGCTCGTGCCGCCCGTCTGCACCGGCTCCTCGCCGGCCACGGTGACGGTCATCGAGGTACCGGTCGCGTCGCCGTCGTCGGTCTCGGTGACCGTGCACTCGGCACCCACCGGCAGGCCGTCGACGCCCACCGGCGCGCCCGGGGTGATCTCCCGTTCCGCGCCGCCCGGGATCGCAACGGGCTCATCCTCGTAGGTGCACTCGAGCGTGACCGTGAATGGCCCGTCGCCGTAGAGGTCGGCGCCGTCGCCGTCGACGACCTTGTCCAGCACGATCGAGCCCACGTCGAAGGTGTTCGTGGCCGTGACGGTGACGGTGTCCGCGGACCCGATCGTCACCGAACTCGGCTCGACCACGCTGGAGGTCGCTCCGCCGTCGTCGGTCTCGGTCACCGCGCACACGGCTCCGGTGGGCAGGTTCGCGATCTGCGCCTCCAGCGGGCCGGCCGCGCCGAGCACCACCGTGGCGTCGTAGACGACTCGGGGCTCGCCCGAGCCGTCGCCGTCATCGTCGAAGGTGCACTGCACCGCGAGCACGAACGGTCCGGTCCCGTAGGCCTGCGCACCGTCGCCGGCGACGACCTTGACGAGGTCGAGCTGGCCGACGTCGTAGATGTTGGTCAGAACCACGTCGTTGCCCGTCGTGCCGTCGTCGGCGTCGGTCACGAGCGTGATCTCGGTCGACGGACCGTCCGTCGGGACCGGCTCGGCGTCACCCTGCGTGACGAGGATGGTGACCGCGGATGCGTTGCCGGTCCCGGTCTCCGTCACCGTGCACTCGCTGCCGACGGGGAACCCGTCCAGATGGACGGTCTCGTCGTCCTCGATCGGGAGGACCATCGGGTCGTCCGGACCATAGCCCTCGGCGTAGACCGGGTCGCCGAGGAACGTGCACTCGACGGTGACCTCGAACGGCCCGAACGGCACCGGCTCGCCGTCCGCGTCCACGGCGTCGGTGACGACATCCTTCGAGACGTCGATTCCGGCGACCTCGTACCTGTTGACCGCCACGATGGTGGTCGGGTCGTCCGGATCCTCACTGTCGATCGTCACGGTGCCGACGATGAGCTCGGTCTGCCCGTTCGTACCGTCCTCGGTGATGGTGCACTCGGCCCCGTACGGGAGATTCGGCACGGTCACCGGAACGCCCGCGGTCACCGTGATGGGGATCGGGTCGAGCACTGTCTCGACGGGGGTGCCGATCGCGGAGGTGCACTGGACGAACAGCAGCAGCGTCTCCGGCGCGTCCCCTGCGGCGGGCCCGATCACGAATTTGAGCACCGAGAGCGGGCCGGAGGCCGTCGCGACGCCGACCTTCGTGCCCTCGGTGGGCAGCAGCGGGAGTTCCGTGCCGTCCGCGGTCACCACGACGGCGGCGGCGGCGGTGGAGTTCCAGGCGATCGAACGGCCACCGGCCTCTTGGACTTCGGGCGGCGTGGTCGTCTCGAAGTCCAGAGCGATGAACTCGCCGGGGACGAAGAGGGCCCCTTCTGGGAAGTCGATGACTATCTGTACGGCAGTGATCGCATCCAGAGTGGCCTGGTCGACGTCCTCACCCAGCTCGGCCCAGCCGGTGGTCGGGTCCACCGGGCAGGGCCGGTTGATCGGGTCGGTCAGGTCGTCCATGCAGTAGTCGTCGACGGTCGTGTAGTAGAGGCTCAACGCCGCCCCGGCCGGCCCGACGGCGAGCGTCGGCACCGATGCCGAGGAGAGCAGCGTCTCCCACTGCGAACCGCGAGGCGAGTCCGCGAACGAGCCGGTGTCGCCCGGGGTGGGAAGCCGGTCGTAGAGGACCACCCTGTTCATCGGCAGGTTGCCGACGTTGTCCACCTCGATCCGCCACGTCTCGTCGTGACCGGGGATGATCACCGGCGTGCACGGGTAGGCATAGAACCCGTCGGCGTCCGGGATGCACTCCACGTCCTGGTCCGGTGCGGCGGGGTCGATCATGACGTCGAGCTCGTCGTCGGCGGTGGCGCGCACATACTTGGACTGAGCGAGCACGGCGGCCGGCACCGTGGTCACGTCGGAGTCGGCCTCGCAGACGCCGGTGGCCGGGTTGAGCCGGCTCACGCAGGCATCCCACGGCCGGTCGCCCGTGACGCCGGCCGTGTTCTCGACCAGGGCGCCGGCCTCGAGCCCGAGCCGGAACTGGACCTGGACGGTGATCGTGTACGTCTGCCCCACCTCGAACGCCGTCCCGTCGGGGAACGAGAACGTGAGCGACTCGAGATCACCGACCTGATCGACCGTCACGTCGGCCGGATCGGTCGGCAGCGGGTCGCCGCTGGCCGGGTCCGGCGGGTCGCCGGCGAGCGCGTACGAGAAGGGCTCCTCGACGTCGGCCAGCACCAGCTGCCCCCCGCCGGCGTCCGTCGGCATCGGGTCCGTGACCACCAGATCGAAGATCGGCCGGCTACCGGTGTTCGTGACCGTGATGTTCATCGGGAAGACGGCGGCAGGCGGCTGAGTGCCGCCGGTGATCGTGCCGTCGAAGTCCTTGACGATCTCGACGGCGTTGGTCGCGTGCGCGTAGACGATCTGTGCGGCCGCATCGGCGTTGGCCGAGACCGGCACGAGGTCACCCGTGTCGGGGTCGACGACCAGGTCCGCCCCGGTGACGACGCCGTCCACGGTGTTGCTCGTCACCCCGGGGGCGGTCTCCCCGGGTGCGGGCTCGTTGCCCTCGAGGTCGGTGAGCACCGGACCACCGGTGCGCATGTCCTCGCGGCGCTCCACCGAGATCGGCACCGACTGGACCGGCGTGGCTGGGTTCTCCCAGATCGAACCGTCGGTACGACTGAAGGTGAAGCGCAGGCCCTGGACATCCTCGGGGGCGACGCCGTCGGGCAGGGCGAAGGTCGCGGACGGCTCACCGTCGCCGCCGACCCACTGGCCCCCGCCGACGACCACGCCGTCGGGACCCTCGGTGAAGGTACCCCCGGTGTAGGCCTCCACCAGGACCTGCTCGATGGGCGCAGTCAGCGTGGCGCCGTCGAAGGCAACGAAGTCGTAGGAGTTCCAGAACTGCGGATCGCTGTCCTCGAGCACCATCTCCACGGCTCGCGAGGGCCCGACGGGCTGACCGGTCAGGGTCATCGTCACCGGGCCGGTGCCCGGCTCGACGATCTGCGCCGGGTCGAACGACTTCCCGACCACGACATCGATCCCGGCGACCTGCAGCGGCATCGCCGCGTCGTCGTACGCAAGCCGCACGTCCTCGGGGGTACCGCCCGGGTCGTCGATCGTCGCGACCGCGCCGTTCGGCACCGGGTTCTCATCGACGACGATCGTGCCGGCGTCGCCATAGATCGGGACCTCGGTGTAGCGGTCCGCGGCCCGCAGCTGCAGCGTCAGATCCATGCTCCCCGTTGCGGCCGGCATGACGAGCCCGTCGTAGGAGGCCTCGACGCCGACCACGTCCACCAGGTCCGCCGCGGTGAGCGCCTCGGCTCCGGCCTCGTCGAACTGCGCCGTCGAGCCGTCGACGGCGGTGAGCGTGACGGTCGTGGACGTCGCCCCGGCGGGCGGCGTCAGATCGAGCCCGGTGAGGGTGAACACGTCGAACGGGGACGTGCCCTCGCCGGTCTGGACGTCACCGGAGTCCGGCGCGCCGGGCTCCACCAGGCGCAGCTGGTCGACCTTCGCCGCGGACGCGTTCGTGCCGGTGATCGTGACGACGGTCGAGGGGTAGGCCTCGACGGGGGTATCCGGCGGTGGCACCGAGATCGGGCCACCGGTCCAGTCCTTGGCGACGGTCACGTTCAGCGGCTGGTCCAGGATCAGCACGTCGTCGCCGTCGGTGTCGGTGTAGTCGTTGCCCTCGAAGGTGCCGGTGGCACGGGCCGTGTCGTTGACAAGACCCGGGTCGGCGGTGTTGTAGATCGTGCCGTTCGTGGATCCGAGTACCGGCTCCGTCGGGGCGCCGCGCCGGTAGTCCCGCACCTCGAAGGTGAGGTTCAGGTGCCGCCCGTCGGCCTGGGTGGAGCGCGCCACGCCGTCACCCGGCTGCGGTGCGAGCGGGTCGTCGGTGCCACGGTTCTCGGACTCGGTGTAGGTGACCCGCACCGAGGTGGCATCCTCCTGCTCCTCGGGCTCGAGGTCGAAGCCGGGCATCGAGCCGTCACACGGGCACGGATCGTTGATCGCCGGGACCCAGGCGCCGTCGATGAACAGCTCGACTCCCACGACCCGGTCGTACTGCATGAGCGGGTCGACCGACGCATCGATCCCCTCGACACGGACGAGGTCGAACGCGTCGTAGAAGGAGTCCTCGATCGCGGTGGTCTCCGGGTCGGCGATGTCGGACAGCACCATCGGGTCGACGCCGGAGAAGCCGCTGGTGGACCAGGTCAGCTGCGCGGTCACCCGGTCGTCCGAACGGGCGAGCACGGACACCGGCGCGTCACCGAGGAACGTCTTGTCGATCGAGTCGATGTCGCCCTCACCGTCAACGGGGAACGGGTCGACGGTCGCGCACCCTTGCGCGGGCTCGGTCGGATCGACCGTCCCGGAGGAGGCGCTTGAGGCGCCGCAGTTCGTGAGCGGGTCGTCCTGCGTCGTCGGGCCGGTGAACTCGGCGACGAAGTTCGGTTGGAACTGGGTGCCGGGCGGGAACCCGTCGCCGGTCGAGTCGAAGACGAACTGCACGCCCTGGGCGTCAGGGGGCAGGTCACAACTGACGGTGGCCGCCCCGGTGAACGGACCACACTCCGGCGTCGGCGCCGGGACCCACGCGGTCCCGTTCCAGTAGTTGATGGTCAGGATCGCGCCAGCCGGCACGTCCGTGCTGCGCACGGAGGTAGGGAGGAAGTGGTCCCAGAAGTCGGTCGGGTTCGCCGGGTCCGTCGGGTCGGAGATCACGACCTGGTCGGCGTTCGTGGTCGACCCGTCCGGTCCGAACGGCAGCAGTTGCGTCGGCAGCTGGACGATGACGCTCTGGCCTGGGACAGCCGGGATGGTCGACGGCGAGATCACCTTGGTCGTGTCGGTCGCCAGGCGGTCGACCAGGGTGACGAGGTCGGCCGATGCGGTGGTGCCTGCGTTCGGGACGTCGGCCGCGATGGTGTTGGGGTGGGTGACGTCGTCGGGTGTCTGGTCGGGGTCGGTGTCGGCGGTGAACGGGATCGTGGCGGAGGCACCGTTGACGAGGTCTCCGGTGAACTCGACCGAGAAGCCCTCGACGACGCAGTCGGGCGGCGGGTTCGGCAGGGTGTTGACGGTGGTGGTCTCCTGGCTGGGCGTGGTCCCGTCCGCGCAGGTGAACGTGACGGTCGCCGCCGTCGCACCGGTCGGCCACGTGACCCCGGTCCCGTCACCGGCGGGGCCGAAGCCGGTGAACGTGAGCGGGTCGTCCCCCTCGAACGGACTCGCAGTCCCCGGGTCCGGCTCGGTGATGGTCATCGACGTCACCGCGGTGCCCGTGTTGGTCGCGCCGAGGGTCACCGTCGTCGGGTCGCCGGCGCTCACCGTGGCCGGGTCGAAGCTCTTGCTCGCCTCGACCGAGTTGTTCGGTGGCGTGATGACGTAGGTGTCGGAGGCGGTCGTCGGTGTCGACTCGCCGTCACCGTGGATGACATAGGAGGAGGTGTCGTTCGTGACCGTCGTCGCCTCGGTGAGTTCGGTCACGGCATCGTTCTGCTGCACCCCGACCGGGATCGTGGCCGTCGCGCCGGGCTGGATGTCACCGCTGAAGGTGTACCGCACGCCCTGCACGTCCGCCGGGTCGACCGTGTCGTCGATGGGTAGCCACTGGGTCCCGTCCCAGTACTCCTGCGTGACCGTGTCCGCGTTCGGCGGCATGGCGATGTCACCGGTGCCCGTGTACTCGAGGTAGGTGAACGGGTTGGGCGTGGCCGTCGGGTCGACCGGGTCCTGGATGACGAGGGTGTCCACCGGGTCGTTCGAGGTGTTCGTGGCACCCAGGTTCATCGTCGCGGCCGTGCCAGGCTCGGCGAGGGCGCCCTCGGGCTCGATGGACTTCGTCGTCTCGGAGTCGAGGACGAGCGGCACCACCGGCACGATGTCGTCGGAGGCCGACTGCTCGGTCGCGTTGTCCGAGACCACCGTCGCGGTGTTCGTGATCGGCACGCCGTCCGCGCTGAACGGCAGGTCCGGGTCGACCTGCGCGGTCACGAGGATCTGCACCTGGCCACCGTTCGTGACGCTGTCAGCCGTGTAGGTCACCGTGTCCGTATCGGTGTCCGCGACCAGCTCACCGTTGGTCGCGCCCGCCTGGCTCTGGATCGAGGCACTGACGAGCTCCAGTCCGTCGGGCAGCGGGTCGGTCAGCGTGGTCGGGGTACACGGCTCGGCGTTCGGGTCGGAGCAGGACACCGTGACGAACCACAGCACCTCGTCACCGGGCTCGTACGGCCCAGTGCTCGTCTCGACCTTCTGGATGCCCCAGGTCGCCGCGAAGGCCGGCAGCGCCGGCACGAGCGAGAACGGCAGCACCAGAAGGGCTGTGACCAGCCCGGCCCAGGTGAGCCGACGCCGGCGCAGGTCCGTCCCCGGTCGTGATTGCAGTGTCCGGTCGGTCATGGCTCGACCCTCTCCCCCACGGTGTGGACGACGATGACCCGCGGCTCCCAAGGAACCAGACTGTCCACCTGGTCAACAAGCGGTGCGATGTCGGGCAACTCGCCGGGACTGCGCACCTCGACGACGAGGTCCTGGCCGAGCCAGGACACGTCCTCGACGACGGCGTCGTCGACCCCCTCCACCCACTCCTGCGCGGCCGCCCCGGCCTGGCGCAGCCACAGGTCGGCGAGCAGTGCCTGCACAGAGTTCGCCACCATCGGGACCGCGACGACCAGGACCGCAACGAGAGCGACCAGTGTCGTCGAGCGACGCCGTCGGGCTCCGGCCGTGCCCCGCACGGCACGCGCCCGCGCGCCGTACCCGACGGCGGAGAAGACCACCGTGGCCGCGACGACGAGCGCGACGGCGTTCGATCCGAAGAGGAGCAGCGCGCCGGCGGCCAGAGCGGGCTGGCCGACGCCGAGGCAGACGCCGACCACGCCGAGCGGTGGGACGAGCGAGATCGCGATCGCGATGCCCGGCAGGATGTCTCCGAGGTCGCGCCGGGTGAGCGCGATGGCCCCCGCGAACCCGGTGGCGAACGCGGCGACGAGGTCACCGACGCCGGGCGCCGTCCGCCCGGTGACCTGCGAGTTGCCGGCAACCCCGGTCGTTGCGGGCAGGACCAGCGTCACCAGCAGGCCGAGCGCGACCACGACGACAATGCCACCCAGGACGTAGCCGACCGACCGCAGGATCGCCGAGCGATCCCCCACGACGATGCCGAGCCCGATCCCGAGGATCGGTGTGGACAGCGGTGCGATGATCATCGCGCCGATCACCGTCGCGGTGGAGTCCGTCACCACGCCGCACACCGCGATCACACCGGCCAGGACCAGCATCACCCAGAATGCGGAGCGCTTCGCACGGGTGTCTCCGCCGTCGAGGTCGAGCCTGTCGGCGACGGTCGCCGGGTCGCGGCGTTGCGAGTGCGGCACCAGCGCGTCGACGAGGCGGCGCGGGCGGCGCTCACCCGTGTCGACGACCGGTGCCTTCATCGTCTGCCCCTTCCGGACTCGGTCCACGCGCGGGCGCACGGATTCTGTCGGTGAGATTTTCAACGTAGGAGCCACGTTCTGGGCCGACATCACCCGCCCTGGGTGAGCGCTCGGCGAGGTCAGTCGCGGGCCAGCGCCGCCATGGCCTCGGTCTCGAGGTCGAGATAGCTCTCGTCGCTGACGTCGATCGCAACGCCGAGGATCTTGCCGCCCGTGAAGGCGAACGGAGCCTGGTACGAGCGGCTGACGGAGTCGGCACTGTCGAAGCCGACGCAGAGCCCGTCGCCGCAGAGCGTGAACTTTCCGACCTGGGCCCGCATCGGTCCCTCCGCGACGACCTGATCGTCGACGTAGAGCCTCGTGCTGCCGACCGACTCCTTGTTCGGTCCAGCTCCTTCGCGGACGAACTCCATCCCGAGCGCGTGTGGTCCGGGAGTGAGCACGTCCGAGACGAAGGTCTGCTCCGGTGGGATCCCGAGGAAGTTGTAGACGTAGTGCAACTTCCGGTCCGTGATGAACAGGGCGTGCCCACCGAAGCGGGAACCGTGCGCGAACATGATGCCCTCGGCGTCCGCACTGATGTCGACGTCCGCGATGATCTTGTAGGACCGACCGCGCACGTTCACGGCCACGCCCTCCGGGACCGCGCTGGTGCCCGCGTAGTAGACGAACCTGGTCCGCGGCGGTTCGGAGGTGGGGCGGTCGAGAGTAAGTTGATCCATCGCGGTGCGGTCGTCCAGCGGGAGCGCGTTGTTCGCCTCTGCCTCGGCGAACCAGGACGCGACGAGCTCCTCGACCTTCGCCGGATACTCGTGGGCCAGGTTCGTCGACTCCGACCGGTCCTCGTCGACGTGGTAGAGCTCCCACTCGTCGTCCTCGAAGTGTCCCTTGCCGGTGATCGGCGCATGGGTGGCCGCGACCTTCCAGCCGTCCTCCCACAGCCCGCGGGTTCCGATCATGGAGTAGAACTGGCGCTTCTTCCGGGTCGGAGCGTCCGCGTCGTCGAAGCTGTAGCGCATCGACACACCGGCCAGCGGAGCCTGTGCCACACCCCGATACACGTCCGGCATCTCCAGCCCGGCCAGGTCGAGGATCGTCGGCACGATGTCGGTGACGTGGTGGTACTGATGCCGGATCTCGCCACGCGCCTTGATGCCCTTCGGCCAGTGGATCACCAGCGGGTCGCAGGTACCGCCGGAGTACTGGCTGTACCGCTTGAACATCTGGAACGGTGTACTGAATGCGGCCGCCCAACCCGTCGGGTAGTGGTTGTAGGTCTCCGGGCCACCGAGGTTCTCCAGCTGGGTCAGGTTCTCGGCGAGATCGTCGGGATAGTTGTTGAAGAACTTGTTCTCGTTCACCGATCCGTCCGGTGAACCCTCGCCGGACGCGCCGTTGTCGGCACAGTAGAAGACGATCGTGTTGTCGAGTTGACCGGTCTCCTCCAGGTAGTCGATGACACGGCCCACCTGGGCGTCGGTGTACTCGCTGAAGCCGGCGAACACCTCCGCCATCCGGGCGAACAGCCGTTTCTCGTCAGCGCGGAGCGAGTCCCACGGCTTGACGTAGTCGGCTGGGTTGGCCTGGTCGGCGCCGATCGGGTTGAACGGGGTCAGCTCGGTGCCCGCCGGCAGGACGCCCTTCTCCACCATCCGCGCCAGCACCCACTCGCGGTAGGCGTCGTAGCCGTCGTCGAAAGCGCCCTTGTACTTGTCGATGTACTCCTGGGGAGCATGGTGCGGCGCGTGGTTGGCCCCGGGGCAGAACCACATGTACCAGGGCTTGGACGGGTTCGACGCCTGCTGGTCCCGGACCATCTTGATCGCCCGGTCGGCGAGGTCCTTGGAGAGGTGGTACCCCTCCTCCGGAGTGTAGGGCTGCTCGATGTAGTGGTTGTCCTCGCACAGGTCCGGGTACCACTGGTTGGTCTCGCCGCCGAGAAAGCCGTAGAAGCGGTCGAAGCCGAGCTGGAGCGGCCACTGCCGGCGGCTGCCACCGGCGGCGTTGTCCTGCTCGGGCACGTTGTGGTCCTTGCCCAGCCAGAAGGTGCTGTAGCCATTGTCCTGCAGGATGTGCCCGATGGTCGCACAGTCCTCCGGGATGCGGCCCGAGTTTCCGGGGAATCCGTTGGTGGATTCCATCAGCGAGGCGATCCCGTTCCTGGTGTGGTTGCGCCCGGTCAGGAAGCAGGAACGGGTCGGCGAGCACAGCGCCGTCGTGTGCCACTGGGTGTAGATCAGGCCGTTCTCGGCGAGCCGCTCCAGTGTCGGCATGGCGATGCGGCCACCGTAGGGCGTCCACGACGCCATCCCGGTGTCGTCGTAGAGCACGACCAGTACGTTCGGGGCACCGTCCGGCGCCTTGGGCAACTCGTACGGGGACCAGTCGGGTACCGAATCCCTGACGTCGAGGTTGATGACCCCGTTGAACTCCTTGGCTGCCATGTCCGATGGCCTTCCCTCTCCGAGACGAGCGCGTCGCCGAACCATGGGCCGCCCGGATGGCATTGCACGCATCGATCGGACCGATCGGAACCGACCGGACGGCGTCTGTCCTGCCCATCGTCTGCCTCGACCTGGGTGCGATCGTCACCCCATCTGGATGAGCCGGTGACCAGGGCCCCAATGACACGCTCGGCTCGCGACCGCAGGATCGGCGCGAGATTCGGCCGTGACGCTAGGCTCCCAGCATGCAGGCTGGGAGCATTGGCGCGCGCCCACTGCGGCGCTCGCGCGACGCACGGCGGGCAATGCCACCTGGCCACGCGGCGCAGGGGGTGGCCGGTGCCAGGGCGTACGTCTCCCGGACCCGGGTCCGGGTCCCCCGGGTGTCTGACGCCTTCGTCCCGCGGGAACGCCTGGCAGCCACGGACCTCGGCAGGCGCGCGGTTTCCCTCGTCAGCGCCCCCGCCGGGTCGGGGAAGACCATGCTCGTGGTCGATTGGGCGCACCGGGCATCGGATCGCGGCGAGGCGGTCGCCTGGCTCGCCCTCGACGAGAGCGACGACCGGCCCTACGAGTTCTGGTCGGCGCTCATCGACGCTCTGATCGAGGCCGCGCCCACCGACGCAGCCGAAGAGCTCGATCAGCTCAGCCCGCCTCGGGGACGCGTGGAGCCACGCTTCATCACTGCGCTGACCGAGGTGCTCGATTCGAGTCAGCCGGTCCGATGGCTGGTCCTCGACGATGTGCACCGGCTGCGCTCGCCGGACGTGCTGGTCGGGCTGGACGCGCTGCTCGCGGACCTCCCGCCTGGCCTGGGTGTCGTCCTGATCAGCCGCTACGAGCCGGACCTGAACCTCCACCGGCTCCGGTTGTCCGGTGCGATCCACGACGTGCGTGCGGAGGACCTCGCCTTCACCGAGTCCGAGGCGTCCGACCTGTTCGAACGGGTGGGCAGCACACTCTCGCCGCTGGACGTCGCGCGCGTGGTCGCCCGCACCGAGGGCTGGGCGGCCGGGCTCCGGCTGGCGGCGGTCTCACTCGCCGGGGCGTCGGATCCGAGCCTGCTCCTCGCGCAGTTCGAGGGCGATCGACGCGAGGTTGCCGACTACCTGTTCACGGAGGTCGTGCAACACCTGCCCGACGACACTCTCAGCTTCCTCCTCGCCACGTGCGCGCCCGAGCAGCTGTCGGTCGAACTGGCCGCCGAACTCTCCGGTCGCGCCGACGCCGGCAGGATCCTCGACCGCCTCTGCCGGCTGAACGCTCTGGTGGTCCAGTCGGGCGACTCGTCCTGGTACCGGTACCACAGCCTCATGCGTGACTACCTGTCGGCCGCCTTGGCCCGGGGCGACGTTGACGCGCCGCAGCGTCAACATGCGGCAGCCGCCCGGTGGTTCGATCACCACGACGAACCGGTCGTCGCGTTCGAGCACGCGCTGCGTGCCCGTGACCCGGACCTCCTCGCCGGTCTGATCCGCAGCCGTGGGGTGCGTTTGATCCTCTCCGGACACGCACCCACGGTCAGGGACACGATCGCGCATTCCGCGCCGGCCGTCCGCCACGACCCCGGTGTCGTCACGATCGCCGCGCTGGCCGCCCTCGAGCTGTCCGACGCCGCGGCCGCCGACGAGCAACTGGCCGCCCTAGCCGGACTCGGCCCGCCGCACGACGCACAGCAGGCGGCGCTACGAGCGGCCGCCGTCGTCAATCGTGCGCTGCTCGGCGGCGACGTGCCTCGTGCGCTGCGTGCCACGGGCATCCTCGAGCGCCCACTCTCCGGCGACGCCGATATCGACCTCACCGTCCTGGTGCAGCGTGGCCCCGCACGGATGCGCACCGGCGACTACGCGGGCGCCACCGCCGACCTCGAACGGGCCCTGGAACTGGCTCGCGCCGGTGGCCACGACCAGGTCGTCCTCACCACGCTGTCGCAGTTGGCCGGGATCACCGGGGCCGCGTGCGACTTCCCCGCGACGCAGTCGTGGACCGGCAAGGCGATCGAGTATGCCGTCCCTCGCGGCTGGGCCGATTCCCCCAGACTCGCCTACGCCTACCTGCTCGCAGGGTGGACGGCGTTCCAGGTCGGGGACGAGCGCGCCGGCGAGTACGCCGACAAAGCGATCCGGGCGCTCGAGGAGCATGGCAATGTGGAGGTGGAGGTCGGCGTCCGGAGCATGCATGCACTGGCCACGTTCGAGGCCACGACCGGCACCGACCGACACCGGGCGGTCGCGACGTTCCGGGAGATCTGGGAGAGCCCGCATGCGGAGCAGGTCTCCCCCGGACTGATCGGCTACGCCACGCCCCAGGAGATACGGCTCGCGCTCGCAGTGGGCGAACACGACTGGGCGGACGACGCCGTGGAGCGGGTCAACAGGCTCCTGCCGAACAGCCTCGAGGCGCTCGCCATGAGAGCGCAGCTCTGGCATGCACGTGGCCGGTCGACCGAGGCCCGCCGTCTGCTCACCGTGGCGCTCCGCGACGATCACGTGGTGCATCAGGAGGCGACCAGGGTCTCGGTCAACGTGCTGGCCGCGGTGGTGGAGGAGGGGCAGGGGAACGACGCCCTCGCGTTCGAGGCCCTGGAGCGCGCCGTCGCCCTCGCCGCGCCGCGGAACTTCAGACGTCCGTTCATCGACCTCTGGGGAGACATGGAGCCCTTGCTGCGCAAGCACCAGGGGCGATTCGCCCACGATGACACCTTCGTCTCCGCCCTGCTCGACACCGCGCGGCTACGCGGCGTCGGAGAGGACGGTGCCGCTACGAGCAACACCCTCAGCCCTCGAGAACTCGAACTGCTGCGCGATCTCCCTTCGCCACTGTCGATCAGGGACATCGCTGCGGCCCGCGGGGTCAGCATCAACACCACCAAGACGCACCTCAGCTCCGTGTACCGCAAGCTCGGCGTCTCGGGTCGGTTCGCCGCGATCCGGGCGGGGCGTGACCGCGGACTGTTGTGACCGCGTCGTCTTGGGCCACGGTCCGGCCGTGGCCACCCAGGACCCACATCGGCTGCGTCGTCAGCCGGTGTAGGTCCAGTGCCACGGCTCCGCGGCCACCGTCTCGGTGAAGCCGAAGTCGCCGGCATTCGCGCGCATCCAGCCCAGCTCCTCGAAATCGAGGGTCAGGTCCACGCTGATGCCCCAGCCGTGCTCGCTCAGCCCTGGCTCCGCGGCCGTGCCGCCCTCGTCGAGGGTGCCGAGTTGTTCGGCCAGCGCGACCTGCTCGTCGTAGGTGCGGTACGCGGAGTTGATCTCGAACACGACCCCTGCGGCGAGCGCGGCGGCACGAACCTGTTCGAACGCGGCAGCCGCTTCGGCCACGAGCAGGTAGGTGCCCTGGCCGCTGTCGATCGGGACGAGCGTGGCCGGGTCCAGCCGGCCGTTGTCGGAATCCGCGGCCGACGCCGCAGGCTCGCCCTGCGACTGTGACTGCGCGTCCTCCTGCTGAGCCGGTTCGCCGTCCGCAGGCCACTGCTCCTGCGCGGCGCCGTCCGCCTGGCCGTTCGGTGCCGGCGTGGAGCCCTTCGCCAGCAACGTGTACGCGCCGGCCAGCACCATGGCGAGCACCACGAGGCCGCCCAGTACCGCCAGGACGCGGCGATGAGTGCGCCGGCCTGCGCGGGACGCCGTCCGCCCCGCCGTAGTTCCGCGGCCGGTTCGTGCTGCCACGACCGGTCGGTGCCCTCGGCCGGCGGGCGGGCGCCGCGGCTGCGTGCCACGCCCGGGTGCAGGTGCGCGTGAGGACGCCGCAGGCCGGGTCGGCGACTGCGCCCTGACCGTACTCGCGCGCCGGGCCGTGACCTGTTCGCCCGGGCGGCGCGTGGCACGGGTGGACCCACCCGTGTCGGCACGTGGCAACGGCACCACGTGCGCCGAGCCGGAGCGCGATCGAGCCCTCGGGCGTACCGGACGGGGCCCGGTCTGCGGGCCTGCGCCGTCCACCATGGCCACAGGATAGGCAGCGGCCGACCGGGCCGGCATCAGACCAGGGGTTGATCGCGGCGGAGCCGGGTCCCGACGTCGGCTGTCACGCCCACCCGAGGGAATGATTCACGCCACACCCTTCTTGTCAGATATATGCGCCTACCTCCGGCATCGGCCGCGATCTCCACCGACGAGGCGGCCGCCATCGACGAACTGCTGGGCCGGATGCGGTGGTCCGCGGGCGGGATCGAACGGCTGCAGCTGATGCCCGGGCACGCCCGCCGGGTACGCGGCGCGGGCGTCCGGTTCGTGTACGTGGTCTCCGGCACCGCCGTGCTGCCCGGGCTGCCCGTCGAGGCCGCTGCCGGGTCCGCGATCGCGACCACCGGGGATGTCCGGGTGCAGCCGGGTGACTTCGTGCTCCTGCCCCGTGGCGGCGCGTACGAGGTGCGCACCGAGCCGGCCGCGGCCGGGGCGAGCCTGGTCACCGGCACGCTCGCGCTGGCCGCGGCACCGTTCGAACGCATCACCGACCTGATGCCGGCGGTGCTGTTCAGCTGCGGGTTCCGGCTGGCCGAACCGGCCTACGGCGGCCTGCTGGGCATGATCGACGCCGAGCTCGCCCGCGCCCGCCCCGGTGGCCCGGCCGTGCTCGACCGGCTGATCGACCTGGTGGTCTCCGCGGCGCTGCGAGCCTGGTTGGAACGTGGCTGTGCGAGTGCGCGGACCTGGCTCACCCAGCTGCGCGATCCCCAGCTGCGCCGCGCCCTCGAGGCCATCCACGCCGAGCCGGGCTCACCCTGGACGGTGACCGCCCTGGCCCGGGTCGCGAACGCGTCCCGCTCACAGTTCTCGGAACGCTTCCGGATCAGTGTCGGTGAGTCCCCGGCCCGGTACGTCACAGGCGTCCGGATGCGCCGGGCCGAGGAATTGCTGCTGGCCGGCCGGCCCGTCAGCGAGATCGCGTTCGGGCTCGGTTACGACTCGGACGAGGGCTTCAGTCGGGCGTTCCGCCGGCACAGCGGCAGCGCCCCCAGCGACTGGCGCCGCTCCCATCGGCGCGCCGCGACCGACGCGGTCCTCACCTCGGCCTGACCGCTCGAGGCGCCCGCCGCCGTCGGGCGTTCGTGCTCAGCTGGTGCGCACCCGGGAGAAGATGAGCGTGCCGAGGGCCGCCGCGATGGCCGCGGCCAGGAACACCGCGCCCACGTCGAGGGTGTCGAACAGCAGACCACCGAACGCGGCGCCGAGTGCGATCGAGGTCTGGAACGTGGTGACGGTGAGCGCTCCCCCGCTCTCCAGCCGGTCCGGCGCCACGTGGCCCAACCAGGTCTGCACCATGGTGGGGACGGCACCGAAGCCGGTCCCCCAGGCCGCGATCGCGACGATCGTGACCGGCAGGCTGGTGCCCGCCACGGCGAGCGCCACGGTGCCCGCGGCCACCATGATCGGCACGACCACGAGCAGTGGTCGCAGGTGCCGGTCGGCGAGCAGCCCGGCGACCAGGTTGCCGACGAAGCTCGCTACCCCGTAACTCGCGAGCAGCACCGCGAGCAGGCCGGTGGTGATCCCGTCCACCTCGTCAAGCATCGGACGCACGTAGGTGAACGCCGCGAAGTGCCCGGTCACCAGCAGCGCGAGCGCGGCGAACCCGACGGCGATGATCGGCGTGGACAGTGTGGCCAGCAGCGGCCGGAGCCCGGAACGCTCGCCCGCCTCCATCCGCGGGAGCGCGGTGAGCTGCAGGATCAGCGTCAGCGCACCGGCGAGGGCTGCGCCGAGGAACACAGCCTGCCAGCCGAGCTGCGCGCCGAGGTAGGCGCCGATCGGCACGGCCGCGACCGTGGCGAGCGAGACGCCGGTGTTCACGATCATCATCGCCCGGCCCAGCCGCTGCGGCGGCACCAGCTGCGAGACCACGGCCAGCGACAGCGCCCAGAAGCCGGAGAGGGAGATGCCCAGGAGGGCTCGACCGAGGAGCATCAGGGCCAGGTTCGGCACCAGCGCGACGAGCACGTTCGAGGCGATCGACAGGCCGGTCAGGGCGATCATCACCCAGCGCCGGTCGATCGGCGGCAGGAGTGCCACGATCGCCGGCCCGGCCAGGATCCCGGCCACCGCGGTGGCGGTCACCAGCTGCCCGGCGACACCCTCGCTGACGCCGAGGCCGGCGGCGATCGGGGTGAGCAGGCTGGCCGGGAGGAACTCGCTCGCGACGAGCGTGAAGATGCCGAGGCCGAGGGTGACCACGGCCCACCAGGAGGCGGGACGGGTGCTGCTCGGTGTGGTGGCCGCGGCGGTGCCGAGCGAGGTACCGGTGGACATGGGTCTCCTTCTGTCTGGGAGACCCAGCCTCGCCGGTGGCCGCGGCGCGCACCCGACCGTTCCTCGCCGGCAGCCGACCGTTCGTCCGTGGTTGTGCGCAGGCGGCGGCTCGGCAGTGCACGGTTCGGCCACCGGGCCGTGCCGCACCGTGCCGGGCTTCAGAGTCGGCGAACCTGAACGCCCACGGCGTCATAGGTGCTCGAGGCACGTCGATCGAGGCTCACCAGCCGTAGTCCGTGTTCGGCCGCCGTCGCCGCCACCACACCGTCGTACACCGCACCACCCTTGACTCCGCGGGACGCGAGCTCCGCGACCAAGGACTGATGCCGTTCGGGTGCGAGGCCCACGATCGGGAACGGCAACGCCCCGAGGAGCTCACTCGCGCTGCGCGCGCTGAGACGGTGCGGCGCCGGCAGTCTGGTCAACACGCTGTAGGCCTCGACGATCACGTGAGCCGGCACGGCGACGATCTCCGACAGCGCGGCTCGCGCCGGTGTGTGGAACTCATGCCACCGCAGCACCGCCGGCACGAGGACACTGGTATCGCACGTCTCGCCGCCCACTGCCTACCGCCGGGCTTCTTCGAGTGTCGCCCGGACGGTCTCGACTGTGAGCGCAGGCAGGTCATCGGCGGGGACAGCGATCGGAAGCCCATCGACGCGCTCCACCTCGACGTCGGTGGCGATCACCTCGATCTCGAGGCGACCATCCGCGTAGATGATCTCGATCGCGCGCCCCGGCGCAAGATCCATCGCATCCCGCAGTGCCTTCGGGACGACAATCCTGCCGGCTGAATCAATGGTCGTTCTCATGCCATAAATCTACCATTTTCCCGCCATCATGCCACCGCCGCAGCCGTGGCGAACGCGAGAGGCGTCGGCTACCGGCTCTCGCCGCGAACCGCGACGCCGGCCCTGGTCTCGACGCCGGACCCGAACGCGGCGCGCCGGGCCGCCCGACGCAGCGTGGCCAGCACCGGATACCCGGCGACCGCGATCCCCACGGCTGTGGTGATCGCCCGTCCCAGGTCCCAGGGCAGGGAGGTGGCCAGGCTGTAGAGCAGGAACCGGTGCAGGTTCTCCCCCATCGGGGCGCCCGCCACGAACGAGATCTCGGTGCCGCTGCCGATCAGGAACGGCCAGAACGAGAGGTTCAGCGCCGTCCCGAACAGTACGGCGGCCAGGGCTCCGTACCCGGCCAGGAGCGCGATCTCCCATCGGCCCCGGAGCCGGCCCGGCAGCAGCCCGGCGCCCAGCCCCACCCACGAGGCCGCCAGCATCTGGAACGGCAGCCACGGTCCCACGCCGCCGGTCAGCAGGGCCGAGGCGAAGATCGTGGTGGAGCCGAGCAGGAAGCCGAACCCGGGGCCGAACACCCGCCCGCCGAGCACGACGAGGATGAACACGGTCTCGACCCCGCCGGTGCCCGCCGCGAGCGGACGCAGGATGGCTCCGACGGCGCTGAGGAGCCCGAGCACCGCGATCGCCTTCACGTCCAGGCCGCCGTCGTTGACCCCCACCAAGAGCACCGCGAGCCCGGCGGCCACCACCAGGGCGAGTACCACGGGGGCGGAGGTGGCATCGTCGAGCGTGGCGCCGGCATCGACCAGCAGCGGCCAACCGAACGCCAGCACCCCGAGCGCGGAGGCGAGCGCGAGCGTGAGGCCCAACCGGCGCCCGATCGGGACCGCGGTCACGTCGGCGCCGGGGCCGGCATCCCGCCTCATGGCGGTCCCTCGGCGGCCGCGCCCGCGGCCAGCGCCTCGCGCACGTCCGCGACCGTGAGCACGCCGACCGGGGCGAGGATCTTGGCGACCTGCGGGGCGAACGTGGGCGAGTCCCGCAGGACCTCTTCGGCCGGAGCGTCGGCGACCACCTCCCCCTCGGCGAGCAGCACCACCCGACCGGCCACCCGCGCCACGAACTCGACGTCATGGCTGGCCACGAGGATCGTGTGCCCGCCGGCGCGCAACTCACCGAGTGCCGCGACCAGGTGAGCCTTCGCGGTGTAGTCCAGGCCGCGGGTCGGTTCGTCCAGCAGCAGCACCCGTGGCGTCGCCGCCAGCTGGACGGCGACCGCGAGGGCGAGCCGCTGCCCCTCGGAGAGATCACGCGGGTGCCGTGCGGCGTCGATGCCCGGTGTCAGCGAGTCGAGGATCGAGGCAGTGGTCCCGGCCGCGGCCGTGGCCTGCTCATCGGCGGCGGCGCACTCGGCCGCCACGGTGGGCAGGTAGAGCAGGTCCGATGGTGCTTGCGGCACCAGGGCCACCTCGCGGCGCGCCACCGCGGGGATGAGGTCCGCCGGGTCGGTGCCATCGGCCAGGGTCGCGGTGCCACCCGACCGCCGACCGCGCCCGGACAGCGCCCAGAGCAGGGAGGACTTCCCGGACCCGTTGCGCCCCATCAGGGCCACCACCTCGCCCGCGGGCAGTTCGAGGTCCACACCACGCACGGCGTGTGCGGCGCCGTACCGCACGTGCAGCCCGCGGGCCGCCAGCAATGCCGCAGAGCCCGACGGCGTCCGGTCGGCCCGGTCATTCGGCGCACCCGTGCGGGTGGTTCCCACCGCCGCGGCCAGGCCCGTGCGGACCCGCTCTCGTAGCGGCCCGGCCACCCGACGGGCATCACGCACCGAGAGCGGCAGCGGGTCCCACTGCGCCAACAGACCTAGTTCCACCACCGGTGGGGCCACAGCCGAGTGCGCGAGAACCGCCGCCGGCGCACCTGCCGTGGCCACGCCGTCGGGCGTCAACGAGATGACCGAATCGGCGAACTGGACCACGCGTTCGAGCCGGTGCTCGGCGAGCAGCACGGTGATGCCGGAGTCGTGGACCAGCCGGGTGAGCGCGGCGAGCACGTCCTCCGCGGCGCCCGGATCGAGCGCGGAGGTGGGTTCGTCCAGGACCAGGATCCGCGGCTGGGCGGTGAGCACCGCAGCGATCGCGACGCGTTGCTGCTCCCCGCCGGAGAGGTCCGCGAGGGCGCGGCCGCGCAGCGGTGCCAGGCCGAGCAGGTCGAGCACCTCCTCCACGCGTTTGCGCATCAGCGCCGGGGCCACCCCGAGCTGCTCCATCGCGAACGCGAGCTCCTCCTCCACCGAATCGGTCACGAACGAGGCGAGCGGGTCCTGACCCACCACCCCCAGCACGTCCGCCAGATCGCGGGGCAGGTGGTCGCGGGTGTCCCGGCCGGCCACCAGCACGGTGCCGGAGAGCAGACCGCCACTGAAATGCGGCACTCGGGCACAGGCCGCCCCGAGCACCGTGGACTTGCCCGATCCCGTGGGCCCCACGACCAGGCACAGCTCGCCCTCGCCCACGGTGAAGCTGGCCGCACGCAACGCCGGCGTGCCGTCGTAGCTGACGGAGACGTCCTGGAATTCGATCATCGGGTGCTCCGCCCGGGTAGCACGGCCGGGAGCGCGGCGGCGCCGGCCGCGATCACGCCGCTCAGTGGCAGCGTGGGCCAGGTCAGCGGGCTCAGCGACGCCGAGACCGAGTCGGGTTCGAGGGCGGCTCCGAGACCGATCGCCGCGGCCACCGCCACCCCACAGGCGGCAACGAGGTTCTCCGGTAACCCCCACGGGTCGGGCCGGTAGCGCGTCCGGCGCACCTGCCGTCCGGCCAGCACGGAGGCCACCACGGCGACCGCAGCGCCTGCCGCCAGCAGCGGCGGGCCGAGCCAGTCCGGCGCGGTGCCATCGAGCAGGCCGTAGGTGCCGATCAGCCCGGCCAGGAGCGCCACCAGCAGCAGCGCCCCGACCCGGCGGTCACCGCCGGGCCGGTGGCCACGGGCGTAACCGCGGGAGTCCATCGAGGCGGCGAGGGCGAGCGCCTGATCGAGGGCGTCCTGCAGCACCGGGATGAGCCGGCCGGCGAACGCGCGCGGCCCGCGCCCGTCCAGGCCGCGCAACAGCTGCGCCCGGCGCACCCGGGCGGCGGCGGAGAACAGCTGTGGGGTCACACTCACCGCGATCACGACGGCGGTGCCGAGGTGATGCAGGGACGCCGGCAGGCAGCGCAGGGCCCGCTTCGGGTTGGCCAGCGCGTTCGCGGCGCCGAACGTGATGATCAGGGCGGCCAGGCGCAGGCCGGCGTAGACCGCACCGAGCAGCCCGGCGGCGTGCACCGGACCGAGCAGCTCGATGCTGTCCACCCAGCCGGGCAGCGGGATCCGGGGCAGGTCGACCAGCACGGGGCTGCCATCGGGCAGCCCGACGAGAACGTAGAAGGCCACCCGCACGGCGATCACCACCAGGCCGAGCCACAGGTAGGCACCGAACGCGCGGGCCCACGGTGAGTCGTCCCGCCGGGTCACCACGACCAGGGTCACGGCGGCGAGCAGCAGGGCGATGACCAGCGGATTCTGGGTGCGGGTCAGCGCCACCGCGATACCCGCACCCCACGCCCACCAGGCCAGAGGGTGCAGGGACACCCGGTCCGTCCGCTCGGTCACGGGCGGGCCCGGGACCGGCGGTGGACCGGGACTGCGCTGGAAGGTGGTCATGGCCGGTCGGCGCTCAGTCCTCCCGCTGGGCCGTGCGGCGGCGAGCCACCAGGACGGCCGCCAGGCCGACGACGACGACCCCGGCGAGCCCGGCGATCACCCCGACGGGGGCACCGGAGCCCTGCTCGGTCTCGGCGTCGGTCGTGGACTCGGCCGGCTCTGCCGATCCGTCCATGGTCTCGCCAGCACCCTCGGCACCCGCAGCCACGTCGGCGGCGGTCACGGTGGGCCCGGCGCTGCCGTCGAAGTAGCGCCAGCCCTCGTAGCTGCCGACGACCGGGTCCGCCAGGTCCGCGCCGACCGTGGAGCTGACCCACTCGGCCCCCGGCTCCGCCGTCCAATAGGACCAGAAGCTGCCCTCGAACACCGTGGGGCATGGGTCCGGTTGGGCGTTGACGGCACAGATCAGGCCGGCGCTGTCCTCCGCGAGGGTGAATCCGGCCAGTTCCAGCGCCTCCCGGCCCGACGCCGGGTCACCCTCGGCGCAGCCGACCTCGACCGCACCGCCGACGTCGGTGAAGTCGACCACGACGGTGACGCCGTCGTCCGCGGTCAGGCAGCCGCCCGTGGGGGCCTGGCCGGCTTCCGCGCTCGCGGCGGTCGGCAACAGGGTGAGCAGGCCGAGTGCGATCGCGGCCGCGCAGCCGGTCGTGGAGATCTTGGGGTGTCTCATGGTGGAGCCTTCCGGGAGGGTGCCCGCGGGGTGGGCCCGCTCCCCCGGGTCCCGGGCATGAGCGCGCGGGATGAGGACTCGGGCTCCTCCCGCAGTCCACGACGGGTCGAGCCTTCGATCCCGAGCAGGTGATCCGGCTCGTCGCCCGCATCGGTGCTGCGGGCGACCCACGGTTGCGGGACAGCGCCGGTTTCGGACCGGCTTCCCCTGATCTCGGGTCGACTGATTGTGTTGGCTGGAGTCTACGGCCGCGTGGCGACAACCGTGCGCGGGTGTGGCGGCGGTGTCATGCTGGGGCATGGCCAGCATCTCGACCGGCACCGGGGACGACGGCACCACCGGACTGTTCCTCGGTGGCCGGGTGTCCAAGCGGGACGCCCAGGTGGAGGCCGGCGGCGACCTCGACGAGACCATCGCCGTGCTCGGGGTCGCTCGAGCCTGCTGCCACGACACCGAACTCGCCGCACTCGTGCTGCGGTTGCAGCGCGAACTCTTCGTCTGCGGCGCCGACCTGTCCACGAATCCGTTCCACCGGGACCGGCTCGAACCGGGAGTCTCCCTGGTGACGTCGGAGATGGTGACCGCCTTGGAGACCCTCATGGACGATCTCCTCGAGCAGCGCCCGCTACGACCGGTGTTCATCGTGCCGGGCTCGAATCAGGTCAGCGCGGCCCTCGATCACGCCCGCACTGTGGCACGCCGGGCGGAGCGGCACGTGGTGGCCGCGCGCGCGTCGGGCGTCGAGGTGAACCACCAGCTGTCCACGTATCTGAACCGGTTCTCGGACCTGCTCTTCGTCCTGGCCCGGCACGCCGGCGGCGAGGACGAGCCGGCCAGCCACGACTGATCACGATCAGCTCAGTTATCCGTCCTGGCCGCCCGCCGTGCCGCGATCTCGGCGGTGATCTCCCGGAACCGCTCCTCGGTGAGCGGGTAGAAGAACATCACCGTCACGGAGAGCAGCAGGAAGCCACCGACCAGCCCGCCCGCCCATAGCTGGATGTTCTGCGACACCCCGTCGGCCTGGGCCTCGCCGGCCGCCGCGGACGCGGCGCTGAACCCGGCCCAGGTGAGTGCGAACCCGCCGACGAACCCACCGAGTGCCTGCCCCATCTTCCGGGTGAACGAGAACGCGGCATAGGTGGTGCCCTCGGTCCGGTTCCCCGAGCGCCACTCGCCGTACTCGACGGTGTCCGCCTCGAGGGCCCACATGAGGGTGTTCACGCCGTTGACAGCGGTACCCATGAGGAAGAACGCGATCAGCCCCACCCACGGCGTGGTGTCCAGCGGCCCGAAGGCGAGCACCACGGCCCCCATGATGCCGACCGCTCCGAACGTGACGTAGCCGGTGCGCTTGCCCACCGTTCGCACCACCCGCGGGATCAGCGGGCCCACGAAGAACAGCGGGAGCACCTGGGCCAGTGTGTTGAACGCGATGTACGTCGCGTTGCCCTGCACGTAGATGGCGATGTAGGAGCCGAGGGTGCTCATCGCCGTCAGGCCGGTGAGGAACAGCACCGCGCCACCGGAGAGCCACAGCAACGGCTTGTTGCCGCCGAGCGTCCTCATGCTGTCGAGGAAGCCGACGGTGACGCCCGGCCGGGTGACCTGCTCGCGGTTCGAGAAGACGAGGAACAGGTACAGGACCATGCCGACCGCCACGAAGATGCCCGTGGTCAGGAACAGGGACTGCTGGAGCGCACCCGGATCCTCGGCGTTCCCCGAGATCTGCGGCGCGATCACGAAAGCCAGCGCGAGCACCGCCAGTGCGGCGCCGTACCCACGGAACACGGCCAGCTTGGCCCGCTCGGTGGGCACCTGGGTGAGCGACGGTGCCATCGACCCGTACGCGATGTTCACCAGCGTGTAGAAGATCGAACCCATCAGCAGGTACGTCACGTACATGTAGACGATCGCCGCGGTGCCGGCGATGTCCGGGAACACGATCTTCGCCGAGTAGATCGCCCAGCTCGAGACCAGCAGCGGCAGCGAGAAGATCAGGATGAAGGGGCGGAACTTGCCCATCTTTCCGGGCGTGCGCCCGTCGATGAGGCGGCCTGCGCCGAGGTCGGTGAACGCGTCGACGAAGCGGACCACCAGGAACATTGTCCCGATCACCGCACCCTCGACGCCCACGACGTTCGTGTAGTACAGGATGAGGAACATCCCGGCCATGGTGAAACTCAGGTTGTTGGCCGCATCCCCGGCCGCGTAGCCGAGGTAGTTCTTCAGGGTCATCGCCCGCGGACCGGCCTCGGCGGGCATTGCTCCAGTCATGTCGTCTCCTTCGACGAAGTCGGAACCGGTCCTCCTCAGACCTGAGCGGGTCCGGCGAGCGCGCGGACTGTTTCGACGATGGCCCGGACCACACCGTCGATGGGCACCCTGCTGGTGTTGAACACCATGTCGTACCGGTCCGGCAGACGCGGGTCCCAGCCGTAGAGGACCTTGGACATCTCGCCGCGCACGTCGTCCTCGCGCTGCTGGCGGGCGGCCGCCCGGTCGAGCGGGATTTCCGCCTGCTGAGCGGCGCGGGCGACCCGGTCCACGAGGGCACCGGTGAGCAGCACGTGCACCGTGTTCGGGCGGTCGGCGAGGATCACGGTGGCGTTCCGGCCGACGATGACGCCGCCGGACTCGGCGTAACTCCGGACCGTCCGGTTGTTGTCCATGACCAGGTCGTACTTGTCCTGCTGGGTGGCCACCACGTCCCGCCCGTCGAAGCCACCGTAGGCGCCGCCCATCGCGGCGTAGACGGTGGCCAGCGTGGCGTTCTGCGCAAGCCTGTCCGGGCCGCCGCCCTCGATGTCCTCGGAACTGAACGCCTGGCCGTGGAACGGCAGTCCCAGAGCCTCGGCGACCTTCGTCCCCACGGCCTGCGCACCAGCGCCGTAGTGCTCGAACAGCGTGACCACCGGCTTGCCGGCCGGTTGCCGATCGGCCTCCATCGCGCTCACCCCTCCCGTGCCGGTGGCGACCTTGCCACCGGCGCCGCTCGTCGTCGAGACCTCGGTACCAGCATGCCGGAACCGGCTCCGAAATGTGTCCGGTTCGTGAAGGCTACGGGAACCTCCGCACGCCGGCGAGCGGACCAACGGCGGGTCGCCGGTGCCCGTCGGACATGACGAGGGGCGTCCTCCGGCGGTGACCGGAGGACGCCCCTGCGGCGTGGCTCAGCGGGTGCTGAACGCGGCGTCGAACGCAGCCTCGGGCGCGTCGAACGCGAACTTCTTCACGAACTCGAGGGCCTCCGGGGCGCCCACCAGACGGTCCATCCCGGCGTCCTCCCACTCCACCGAGATCGGTCCGTCGTAGCCGATGTGGTTGAGGGCCCGGAAGGCGTCCTCCCATGGCACGTCGCCGTGCCCGGTCGAGACGAAGTCCCAGCCACGGCGGGGGTCCGACCAGGGCAGGTGCGAGGACAGCCGGCCGTTACGCCCGTTCGTCATGCGCAGCTTCGTGTCCTTGCAGTCCACGTGGTAGATCCGGTCCGCGAAGTCGACGAGGAAGGAGACGGGGTCGATCTGCTGCCAGACCATGTGGCTCGGGTCCCAGTTCAGACCGAACGCGTCCCGGTGGCCGATGGCCTCGAGGGTGCGCACCGTGGACCAGTAGTCGTACGCGATCTCGCTGGGGTGGACCTCGTGGGCGAACCGGACACCGACCTCGTCGAACACGTCCAGGATCGGGTTCCACCGGTCCGCGAAGTCCTGGTAGCCGGCCTCGATGATCTCGTCGCGCACCGGCGGGAACATCGCCACGTACTTCCAGATCGCCGAGCCGGTGAACCCGACCACCGTCTTGACGCCGAGCCGGGCGGCGGCGCGGGCGGTGTTCTTCATCTCCTCGGCGGCCCGTTGCCGGACGCCCTCGGCGTCGCCGTCGCCCCAGATGGAATCGGGGAGCATCTCACGGTGCCGGATATCGATGGGGTCGTCGCAGACGGCCTGGCCCTTGAGGTGGTTGGAGATTGCCCAGACCTTCAGGTCGTACCGGGCCAGCAGGTCCAGCTTCTCCTGGACGTAGTCGTCGTCGGTCGCGGCGCGGTTCGGGTCGAGGTGATCGCCCCAACAGGCGATCTCAAGTCCGTCGTAGCCCCACTCGCTGGCGAGCCGGGCCACCTCCTCGAAGGGGAGGTCCGCCCACTGTCCGGTGAACAGGGTGATCGGTCGTGCCATGGGAATTCTGCTCCTCGCTGCGGGGTTCTCTTCGGTCGGTTCGTGCTGGTCCGTGGTCGGCCAGGTCAGGTCGGGTCAGCCGGCGGTCGGGATGTCCAACCAGGTGCTCCCACCCTGGGCGCTCTCCTCGACTGCGGCAAGGACCCGCTGCACGGCGAGCCCGTCGGCGAAGGACGGTTCGGGCTGCTCGCCGGCGGAGACCGCGGTGACCAGGTCCACGACCTGATGGGTGAAGGCGTGCTCGTAACCGAGCCCGTGGCCGGCCGGCCACCAGGCGGAGATGAACGGGTGCTCCGGCTCGGTGACGAGGATCCGGCGGTAGCCGGCGGTGCGCGCGTCCTCGCCGGCGTCGAAGTACTCGAGGACGTTCAGGTCCTCGAGGTCGAACGCGAGGGATCCTGCCGAACCGTTGATCTCGAACCGCAGTCCGTTCTTGCGGCCCCACGCGAACCGGGTGGCCTCGAACGTCCCGATCGCGCCGCCGGCGAGCCGGGCCAGCCAGATGGCCGCGTCATCGACCGTCACCGGCCCGAGCTCGGCTCCCCCGGTGCCGGCCAGGCCGGCGAACTCGGTGGCGACCGGCCGCTCCTTCACGAACGTCTCGGTGAGCCCCACGACGCCGGTGATCGCCTGGCCCGTCACGAACTGGATCAGGTCGGTGATGTGGGCGCCGATGTCCCCGAGTGCGCCCGACCCCGCCTTGGTCTTGTCCAGGCGCCAGGACAGCGGGGCGCTGGAGTCCGCGATCCAGTCCTGGAGATACTGGGCCCGCACCTGCCGGATGGTGCCGAGGCGGCCCTCGGCGATGAGCTGGCGGGCGAGTTGGACGGCGGGGACCCGGCGGTAGGTGAAGCCCACCATCGCGAGCACACCGTTGGCCCGGGCCGCCTCCGCGGCCGCGGCCATCTGCTCGGCCTCGGCGACGGTGTTCGCGAGCGGCTTCTCGCAGAGCACGTGCTTGCCGGCGTCGAGCGCGGCGATCGCGATCTCGGCGTGGGTGTCACCCGGGGTGCACACGTCCACCAGGTCCACGTCGTCGCGGGTGATCGCAGTGCGCCAGTCCGTCTCGGTGTCCCGCCAGTCCAGCTTCGCCGCCGCCGCGGCCAACGCCTCCGGGTTCCGCCCACAGATGACCTGCTGGATCGGCGTGAGCGGCAGATCGAAGAAGCGGGGCGCGTTGCGCCACGCCTGCGAATGTGCGGCGCCCATGAAGGCGTACCCGATCATCGCGACGTTCAAGGGTGGACTGGCGGTCATCGAATTCTCTCTCCTCGGTGGTGTTCTCTCATGCGGTGGGGGCGGGGGGGGGGGGGGGGGGGGGCCGCCCCCCCCCCCCCCCCCCCCGGCCCCCCCCCCCCCCCCCCCCACCCCCCCCACCCCCCCCCCGGGGCGCCCGCGGGGGGGGCCCCCCCCGGCGTCCGCGCGGGCGGGGCGCCGGCCCGCCGCAACGCCGAGCTGCGCGGCGATCACCTGCGCGGCAAACGGAACGCCGTGTACTCCCCGACGGTCGGGCCCGGTCCCGGGTACCCGCGGGAACTGGATACCGCCGCCGGCCCGATCGAGGTCGACGCGGCGACCGACGCCGGCCTGTACGGGCTGAACGCCGACGTCCTCGGTGGCGGCACCCGGGTCTGGCAGGGCATGGCGTGGCGGTTCCTGCCGGAGGACTTCCGGATGCGGCAGGTCTACGGCAATCCCGAGGGCGCGAGCCTGGCGGACTGGCCGGTGGACTACGCCGAGCTGGAGCCCTACTACACGCGGGCCGAGGCCGAGCTGGGCGTCAGTGGCGCCGAGGGCTCACTCACCGCGCGGACGCCGCGCTCGGGCGGCTACCCGATGCCGGCCATGGGCAGCGAGCCGGCCCGCGAACTCCTCGCCCGGGCGGCGGAGGGCCTCGGGTGGGGCTGGGGTCCGATCCCGCTCGCCCTGAACAGCGTCCCGCACGCCGGCCGCCCGGCCTGCGTGCGGTGCGCGCAGTGCGTGGGTCACGCCTGTCCTGTCGACGCGAAGAACGGGGCGCACAACACGGTCATCCCGCTCGCGCTCGCCACCGGCCGCTGCGACCTGCTCCAGGACGCCGAGGTCATCGAGGTCCGCGACGGGCACGGCGCCGCCGGGGTCACCGTGATGGTCGGGGCGTCGGGACCAGCGCCGGTCGCACTCGACGTGGCCGCGGACGTGGTGGTGGTCTCCGCGGGCGCGGTGGAGACCCCCCGACTGCTGCTCGCCTCCGGCCTGGGCAACGACCAGCTCGGCCGGCACCTGCACGACCACCGGTTCGTGAGCATCCTCGGCACCGTCGACGAGCCGGTCAAGCCCTACGTCGGCCCCGGCCACAGCATCGCCACCCTCGACCACGTGCACGCGGCCACCGTCCCATGGGGTGGCGGCGTCCTCGTGGACCTGATGAGCCTGCTGCCGCTGACCTCCGCGGGTTCGCCCGCGCCGGGCGTGCCCGAGTGGGGTGCCGCTCACAAGGAGTGGATGCGGACGGGCAGGGCGCACGTGTTCGGGGTGTTCGGGATGGGCCAGGAGATCCCGGTCGCCACGTCCCGGGTCGGCCTGAGCCCCCGGGTCCGGGACCGGTGGGGACGCCCGGGCGCGACCCTGCGCAAGGACGTCCACCCGGCCTCGCTGGAGATCGACGACGGCATGGCCCGCGAGGGCGCGACGTGGCTGAGCGCGGCCGGTGCGGCGGGCGTGCGCCGGCTGGTCGGGACCGCGACGGCGTCGGCGGCGGGCGAGCACTCGTGCGGCACCGCGCGGATGGGCACCTCGCCGCAGACGTCCGCGACCGATCCCTACGGTCGCCTGCACGGGGCGCGCCGGGTGGTCGTCTGCGACTCCTCGCTGCACCCCACGAACGGCTCCGTGAACCCGACGCTGACGATCATGGCGAACGCGTTCCGGGTGGCCGAGCATCTCGTGGCGCACTGGCCGGGCTGAGGTTCGTCAGCCGCGCAGGCCGACGCAGTCGTGCTGCCAGAACACGTCCGCGTACACGAGCGCCCCGGTCATCCAGTCCCGGTGTGCCGGCAGCGTCACCACCTGGAACGCGGCCGGCGGGATCCGCACCGAGGGCGCCGTGTTGCCTCGGGTGGCACCGGGGACGAACCCGAGCCGCGGGTAGTACCCGGGATCGCCCTCGAGGAAGACCGCCGGCAACCCGACGTCGGCCGCCGCCGAGAGCGCCGCCCGCACCAGGGCGGACCCGACCCGCCGCCCCTGGTGGGACGGCGCGACCGAGAGCGGGCTCAGCACGCCGACCTCCACGAGCTCGCGTGGTGCGTCCAGCCAGGACCGCGTGACCAGCACCTGCCCGACGACGACGCCGGCGGCCTCCGCGACGAACGCGAGCCCGTCACGCCCGCACCGGCCGGCGCGCAGCGCGCTCTCGAGGGCGGCGACCCGCTCCCCCTCGCCGCCGAAGGCGGCCCGGATCACCTGCCCGACGGCGTCCCGCTCGCCTGGGCGCTCGCGGCGGATCTCGGTCGGTTCGTTCGGTTCCACCCGCGGCACGGTAGGTGCCCGCGGAACGCGGGAACAAGGCCTTTTCCCGCACGGGGGACAGCAGCCACGGTGAGCGGCAGTCCCCAAGCACCTCCGCCATCGGGCATCGACGATGGAGCACGGGGCGCCGGGTCCTTGGTGGATTCCCGGCGCCCCGTGGCCTGTTCCTACTCGACGCGCGCGATGGGCGCGCCCTGGACGACGGCCTCGTCCTCGGCCACGAGCAGGCGGACGGTGCCCGCGACGGGGGCGGTCACCTCGGCGTCGACCTTGTCCACCTGGACCTCGCCGAGCAGTTGACCGGAGGCCACGGTGTCGCCATCGGCGACGAACCAGGTGGCCAGCACCCCCTCGGTCTCGGGTTTGGTCTGGTCCAGGACGGGAAAGACGACGTCGGTCATGACAGGACGCTCCGGATGGCCGCCTCGATGCGGTCGTGGCGGGGCAGGACGGCGTACTCGAGGGATCGGGCGTACGGGATCGGTACATCCGGGACGGCAACCCGCCGCACCGCGGTGAGTAGCGTCGGGTCGGTCTCGACCACACCGGCCACGACCTCCCCGGACAGTCCGAACGAGAGGTAGTCCTCGTCGACGACGACGAGCCGGCGGGTCTTGGCCACCGACGCCAGGATCGCCTCCCGGTCCAGCGGGACCAGGGAGCGCAGGTCCAGGACCTCCACGTCGACGCCCTCGCCGGCGAGCGTGTCCGCGACATCGAGTGCATGGTGCACCGAGAGCGAGAGGGTGACCACGGTGACGTCGGACCCGGCCCGAGCGACGGCGGCCTTCCCGATCGGGACCGTGTACTCACCCTCGGGAACCAGGTCGATGGACCGCCGGTTCTTGGCCATCCACGGCAGGCCCATGATGCCCTTGTGGAACATGTAGACCACGGGTGAGTCGTCGCGGATGGCGGAGGTCATCAGGCCCTTCGCGTCCGCCGGGTTGGACGGGACGACCACCTTCATCCCGGGTAGGTGGGCGAACGTGCCCCAGAGGGTCTGGGAGTGCTGCCCACCGTCGGAGTAGCCGCCACCGACGGCCGTGGTGAGCACCATCGGGACCTTCACGCGGCCGCCGGAGAAGTAGCCGATCTTGGCCATGTGGTTGTAGATCTGGTCCAGGCACACGCCCATGAAGTCGGCGAACATGAGCTCGGCGATCGGCCGCATGCCCTCGGTCGCGGCGCCGACGGCGAGGCCGATGAACCCGGTCTCCGAGATCGGGGTGTCGATGATCCGTTTCGGGCCGAACTGCTCCAGCAGGCCGGTGGTCGAGGAGAAGATGCCTCCGTAGGCGCCGACGTCCTCGCCGAGATAGAAGACGGACTCGTCGCGTTCCATCTCCTGCGCGATGGCCTCGACCATCGCCTTGGAGGTGCTCAGCCGCCGCCCGCCCTGGGCCTGCGGCGCCTGCTCGGTGTCGGTGAGAGTCATGACCGCGCCTCCTCGGCGAACACGTACAGAGCGACGTCGGCCGGATCGGGCTCGGGGCTGTCCTTGGCGAACGCGATGGCGTCCTCGACCTGCTCGCTCGCCTGCGCGCGGACCCGGGTGACGGTGGCGTCGTCCAGCACCCCCGCGGACCTGAGCCGGTCCTCGTACGCGGGGATCGGGTCGTGGCCGGCGACGTCGGCGAGGTCGGGCCGGTAGCCCTGGGCGTCGCCCTCGAAATGGCCCCACATCCTCAGGGTGTGCACCTCGATCAGGCTCGGCCCGCTCCCGGCGCGGGCCCGCGCCACGGCACGTCCGGCGGCCTCGTGGACGGCCTCGACGTCGTTGCCCTCGACCCGGTGCCCGGGGATGCCGTACGCGGCCGCCCGGTCGGCGTTGTTCGGGATCGACGTGGACGCCGAGCGAGGCACCGAGATGCCCCAGTCGTTGTCCTCGACGACGAACACGACGGGCAGGTTCCATAGCGCCGCGAGGTTCAGGGACTCGTGGAAGGCGCCCTGGTTCGCCGCGCCCTCCCCCGTGACGGCGACCGCGATCGCGTCAGTGCCGCGGCTTCGGAACGCGAACGCCATGCCGAGCGCAGGCGGGTAACCCTCGGCGATGATCCCGGAGCAGGAGAAGTGGGTGTCCGGGTCGAACAGGTGCATGTGCCCGCCGCGCCCGCGGCCGAGCCCGGTGGTGCGGCCGAAGATCTCCGCAGCCATGGGGCGCAGCGCCATGCCGTGGGCGATGGCGAAGTGGTGCGGGCGGTGGGTGGCCGTCACCGCGTCGTCGGCGGTGAGGTGTGCGCAGACACCGGCGGAGACGGGCTCCTGCCCGGCGGCCAGGTGCATCTCGCCGGGGATGAGCCCCTTGCCGATGTCGAAGCCCGGTCCCTTGTCTGCGTGGTACTCACGCAGGATCGCTTCCTCGAAGGTGCGCACGAGCACCATCGAGGAGTACATCCCGAGGCGGGCCTCGGCGCTGAGCTCCGGCACCGCCGGCGCAGGTGTGGTCGTCGACATGTTGCCTCCGTTGGCTGGTCGTTCCCCTCTGGGCATCCAGCCTCACTGCGCGCCTCGCGGGTGGCAACGTGCGTTATTTCAGATGGTGATAGCGCCCTCGTCGGTGCTCAGCGCGATCAGGGTGGCGGCACGGGTCAGCCGCGCGGCGCGGGCGAGCACGTCGGCGCCGCGGTGCGCGGGCACGGACACCGCGACGGCGGCCACCGTCGTCGCCGACGGCACCGGCGCGGCGATGCAGACGGTGCCGAGCGAGTACTCCTCCCGGTCCAGCCGGAACCGCGACTCCGTGCCGAGCTGGCGCAGCAGCGCGCGCCGGTCGGTGAGGGTACGCGGCGTGAGGTCCTCGAGCGAGTGGGACTCGAGGTAGTCCCGTCGGGCGTCGTCGGGCAGCACCGAGAGCACCGCCTTGCCGAGCGCCGTGGCGTGAGCGGCGTCGTGGAAGCCCACCCACAGGTCCGCCCGCGGGGCCGTCGGGCTGTCGACGATGTCCCGGAGCTGGATCTCGCCGTCCACGAGCACGGACAGGTAGGCCGCGGCGCCGAGGTCGGCGTGCAGTCCGCTGAGGATCTCGTGCGCCCGGTCGGTGCGCAGGCCGCCCACCTTCGTGCCGCGGAGCCGGTCCACGTGGTCGCCGATCACGTACCCCTCGGCGGTGCGGGTCAGGTAGTCCTCGTGCACGAGCGTGCGGAGCAGGTGGTAGACGGTCGGCAGCGCCGTGCCGGTTCGGCTCGCGAGCTGCTTGGCGGTGACCGGCACGTCCGACTCGGCCACCTCATCGAGCAGCCGCAGGGCTCGCACTACCGAGTGGATGATGGTCGGCTCCGCCACGAGGACCTCCTTTGACGGGAGCGTAGCCCGCGTGCGCCCGGCGGGCAGCCCGATCGGGCCGGCCCTCGGTGCCGCCAACGTGTCATCGTGCGGCCCATCGCCGCGAATGCGCCGCACGATCGCACTCTCGGCCCGGCTCCCGCCGGCGAGGGTGCGGTTGTGCCGCTCACGAGCCGGTTCCGCCGCACGATCGCACGTTCGGTGGGCCGGCCGAGCGATTCGACACGCCGACGGCGCACCGCGCAGTACCGCGCATCCCGCAGTAGTGTGCAGTGCATTGGGCGGCCGAGGGTCGCCCGCTCGATCAAGGAGTGGCGATGGACACGACTCAGATGCTCAAGGGCGTGCTCGACCTGGCCGTGCTCGCCGTGGTCAGGGCCGAGGACGGCTACGGCTACGACGTGGTCCGGCGGCTGCGCGGCGCCGGACTGACCGACGTGGGCGACGCCTCGGTATACGGCACCCTGCGGCGCCTGTACGCCGCCGGTGCGCTCACCAGTTACGTGGTGCCCTCGGACGAGGGGCCGCACCGCAAGTACTACGGCATCACCCCGCAGGGCCGGGCCTCCCTGGACCTGCAGACCAAGCAGTGGCACGAGTTCGCGCACACCATGACCGATCTTCTCGACCTGGCGGAGGCACACTGATGTCCACCCTGACGCAATCGGACGCCGTGGCCGCCTACGCCGCCGCCGTCCGGGACCACCTGGCCGCGCTCGACGCGGAGACCCTGGACGAGCTCACCGGCGGACTTGAGGCGGACCTCACCGACGCCCTCCTCGACCAGGTCGCCGGCCCCACCGCGCTGGCGGGGCTAGATGCCTCGGCCCTGGCCGCCCGGTTCGGGGATCCGGGCACGTATGCCGAGGAGCTGCGCGAGGCCGCCGGGATCGAACTGCCGCCCGCCGGGCCACGCCCGCGCCGCACGCTCGGCCAGGTGTTCGCCGACGCGGGCACCGAGTTGGCGACCGACTGGCGCCGCTTGGCCGCCGAGAACCGCTGGGTGCGGGCCGTCGCCGGGTTCGTCGCGTCGTTGCGTCCGGTGTGGTGGCTGCTGCGCGCCTGGGTGGTCTTCGTGATCCTGGGCGCCATGGTGGGCTCGGGACCGGTGCCGCATTCGCTCGGGGCCTGGCTGTTCCTGATCGCACTCGTGGTGGCGAGCGTGCAGTGGGGCCGGGGTGCCTTCGGGCAGGGCCGCCGGGTCCATGCGCTCCTGCTGACCGGCAGCACCATCTGCGCGATCGCCGCGCTGCCGGTCTTCGCGGCCTCCGCCTCGCACATCGCCCAGGGCGGCAACGGCGGCTACCACTCGGGGTGGGACGACGGGTATCGCAGCGGCGTCGCGTCAGCCACGAACGACGGGGTGCGGGTCGGCGGCGTGGAGGCAACGAACCTGTTCGTCTACGGCCCGGACGGCCTGCCGATCGCCGACGCGCGCATCGTCGACCAGGACGGGAATCCCGTGGTGCTCACCGAGCCCGAGATGGGCCGACCGTGGACGCAGTGGGACGGCGAGTGGACCTGGGGCGACGTGCCGCTCGGGGCGACCGACCCCCAGGTCCCGCTGAACACATTCCCGTACAGCTTCTACGCGTTGGACGACTTCGAGCCGAACGACGACGGGCTCCTTGAGCCCGCCCCCGACACCCTCGTGATCGAACCGGCCTGGCCGGCGGCGTCCCTGTTCCCGCTCGAGAGCGCGACGACCGGCGACCCGGCCACCGATCCGGAGGCGACGCCGACCGACGGTGCGGCGGAGCCGACCGATCCGGTCGACGATGCCACCGCGACGCCCGAGGCCCCCACCGCGGAGCCGAGCGCATCCGGCGAGGAGGCGTCGCCGTCGGGCACTCCGTGACGGACGGGCGCCGGCCCTACGCCTCGCGCCGAGCCGCGATCGCCGCGGCCTGGGCGCGCAGCGCCTCACTCGTGAGAGCGACCCACTCGGCGATCGCGGCGAGCTGATCCGGAGAGAAGTGCGCGGTCACCTCGGCCATGGCCGCACCGAGGCCCGCGAACGCCTCGGCCACCCGGGGGTCGCCGGGCCGCGACGCCGTGACCACGAGGCGGCGCCGGTCCCCCGGGTCCCGCTCGCGGCCGGCCAGCCCGGCGCGCTCGAGGCGGTCCACGAGCCCGGTCACCGCGCCGGCCGTGAGGGCGGTGCGCTCGGCCAGTTCGCCTGCGGACATCGGCCCCTCCCGGCCCAGGATGCCGAGCGCCTTGTGGTCCGCGGCGGACAGCCCCATCAGGGAGCCGATCGCCTCGTGGAAGAGGACGACGGCGTCGCTCAGCTCCGCCCCGAGCCGGTCCGGCTCGGGCATCTGGTCGGGCCTCTGGCCGGGCAGTGCGTCGTTCTTCACGTCGGGCATGGTCACATCCTCCACCTTCTGATATCTTTTAGTCTACTCAACCATTTAGACGACTGAAAGGCTAGCGAGATGCGGTGGAGCGGTGCTTGGAGCGAAGCGATCGGGATCTTCGGGACGGCCGGCGGATTCTTCGTCCGGCACTACCCGATCGTGTTCGCGTTCGGGGCGGTGGCGTCGGTGCAGCGGTTCCTCGCCGTCGGTGGGGGCGAGCGGTTCGCGTGGGCGGGCGGCGTCGGCGGCGAGGTGGTGACGGCGGGGGTGCGGGTGCTGTTCCTGGTCTGGGTGATCCGGCGCGCGTTCGCGGACACCGACGTGCCGTGGTCGGAGGTGGGCGCCCGGCTGAGCCGGTTCGTCGACGGTCGCACCGGCGTGCTGCTCGCCAGCGCCGCGCTCCTGGTGGCCCTGACCATCGTCGCGAAGGTGATCCCCGACGCCATCGGAACGGGCCTGGACACCTCTGCGCGGGCGACCTACCAGTCCTGGGAGCTGGCGATCAAGAACGTGACGGTCATCCCGTTCACGATGGTCTGGTTGACGATGCTGGCGCGGCACGCGCTCACGGTGCCGGTCCCGACGGCGGTCCCGGCCGGGTGAGCGGCCCTGTCGGCCATCTGACGGCGGGCGTAGTCTCGGCGCATGCACATCGCGGTGACCGGGGCGTCCGGCAAGCTGGGTCGGGTTGTGGTGACGTACCTGCGGGAGGCGGGGCACGCCGTCGTCGCCCTGGATCGGTACGGCGAGCGCGGGCCCGGCTTCACGCGGGTGGACCTGACCGACCACGGGCAGGTGGTGGATGCGTTGGCCGGCATCGACGACACCCACGACGGACTGGATGCCCTCGTGCACCTCGCAGCGATCCCGGCGCCCGGCCTGGCCAGCGACGTCGCCACGTTCGAGAACAACATCCTGTCCACGTTCCACGTGTTCCAGGCCGCCAGGCGTCTCGGGATCGCCAATATCGCGTACGCCTCCAGCGAGACCGTGCTCGGACTCCCGTTCGACACGCCGCCCCCGTACCTCCCGGTGGACGAGGAGTACCCGGCGCGGCCCGAGTCGACCTACTCCCTCGTGAAGCACCTCGAGGAGACGATGGCGATCGAACTGACCCGCTGGGACCCGGCACTGAAGATCATCGCACTGCGGTTCTCCAACGTGATGTACCCCGAGGACTATGAGGCGTTCCCGTTCGACGCGGACCCGCTCGCGCGCAAGTGGAACCTGTGGTCCTACATCGATGCGCGCGACGGCGCGCAGGCCGTGCTGCGCGCACTCGAGCTCGAGGCGGCCGGGTTCGACCGGTTCATCATCGCCTCCCCGGACACGGTGACGACGCGCCCGAACGCCGACCTCGTGGCCGAGGTCTTCCCGGACGTGCCGATAACGCGCGACCTGGGCGAACACGACACCATGCTCTCGATCGACAAGGCCCGCCGTGTCCTCGGCTATGCGCCGCTGCACTCGTGGCGGGACGGTCGACGCTGACGGCACTCAGGTGAGCAGCAGCTTCCCGATCCGGCGAGTGGTGGCCCAGAGGCCGAAGGCGGAGAACACCGCCAGGTAGGCGACGTGGACCAGCAGGCCCGCGTGCAGGTCCCCCATGGTCAGAGCGCGGACCAGGTCGACCCCGTGATAGAGCGGCGTCGCCTGCACCACCCACTGCAGCACCGGCGGGTAGGTGGCGAGCGGGTAGAACGTCGCCGAGAACAGGAACATCGGCAGGATCGCGAGCTGCACGTAGTCCATGTCGTTCCACGACCGCATGTAGGTGGTGGCCGCCATGCCGACGGCGGCGAAGCCGAGCCCGATCAACGTGCACGCGGGGATCGCGAGCAGCGCCCACCAGGACGGGACGAACCCGGCCACGGCCGCGACGAGCAGGAACGCCGCCGAGTAGATCAGGCCGCGCAGCAGGGCCCAGGAGATCTCCCCCGCCGCGATGTCCCACGGCCGAAGCGGGGTGGACAGCACCGACCGGTAGAGCTTGGAGTGCTTGAGCTTGTAGAAGACGTTCCCGGTGGAGTCGTACACGGCGCCGTTCATGGCCGACGTGGCCATCATCGCCGGCGCGACGAACACCGCGTACGGGATCTCGCGGCCGTCGACCTCGACCGAGCCGACCAGCGCCCCGATGCCCACGCCCATCGCGAACAGGTAGAACACCGGCTCGAAGAATCCGGAGACGAAGGTGAGCCAGTAGTGCCTGGCGGCGCGCAGGTTGCGCTCCACGAGCGCCGCGGGGCGGGCCAGCGCCACCGGGAACGGCAGTGCCCGGCGGGACGGGGCGGCGCTGGTCGTGGCCACTCAGACCACCATCCGGCGCCGTAGCGCGCGCACCGCGAGCAGGTACCCGACGCCGGCCCAGAGCGCGAGGTAGGCGACGTGCACGGCGAACCGCCACGGCTCGAGCCAGAGCGCCGAGTCCGGGCCCAGGCCGAGCGCCCGGGTGAGCGCGACCGTGTGGGTCAGCGGCGAGACCCACCCGAACACCTGCAGCCCGACCGGCAGCTGAGTGAGCGGGAAGAACGTCCCGGAGAACAGGAACAACGGCATGATGATGAACCGCTGGAGCACGTTGAAGCCCTGCTCGCTGTCGATGGTCGCCGAGAACGCGTAGATCGGGGTCGCGAACGCGAGCCCGCCGAGCACCGCGGCGGGCACCGCGACCAGGGCGAGGGCAGAGTCCATGGCCCGCAGGGCCAGCGCGACGCCCACGAACACCCCGGCGACGAGGGTCAGGCGCATCAACACGTAGACGAGGTGGCCACGGACCAGGTCCACCACGCGCAGCGGCGTCACCAGCATCGCGTCGTAGGTGTGCAGCCACTTGATCGCGCCGAACACGTTGTAGGTGGTCTCCGCGGACGCCGTCATCATCGCCTGTGCGGCCACCAGCCCGGTCGCGACGAAGGCCACGTACGGCACCCCGGGCACGGCCGTGCGGTCCCCTGAGTCGATGAGCGCGCCGAGCCCGTAGCCCATCCCGGCGAGGTAGAGCAGCGGGGCCAGGAACGAGGAGATCACCGTGGAGCGCCAGATCCGCTTGTAGACGGCGAACCAGTAACCGAACACGGCCCGCCAGCCGCCCCCGGGAGGGCGCGGCGCCGGACCCACCTCGCGCTCGGGATCCTCGACGGCGGAACCTCCTCCTAGGGCGACCTCACCCGGGGAGCCGGGCCGCGCCGTCGGGCTCTGCTTGTCCGCCCGGCTCATTCGACCAGGCTCCGCCCGGTCAGCCGCAGGAACACGTCCTCGAGCGACGCGCGGCGCACCAGCGCCGAGAGCGGGTGGACGCCGCGCGCGGCGACCGTCTCGAGGGCACCGTCGCCGTCATGGACGTAGAGCAGGAGCCGGTCGGCGAGGACCTCGACCCGCTCGGCGATGCCGGCGACGTCCGCGACCCGCTCGGCGTGATCGGCGGCGTCGAAGCGCAGTTCGAGGACCTCACGCGAGGCGTGCTGGGCGATCAAAGACCGGGGCGAACCCTCCGCGACGATCCGGCCGCGGTCCATCACCACGAGCCGGTCGCAGAGCTGCTCCGCCTCGTCCATGTAGTGCGTGGTCAGCACGAGCGTGACGCCGTCCCGCTTGAGCCGGAACAGCCGGTCCCACAGGACGTGCCGGGCCTGCGGGTCCAGGCCGGTGGTCGGCTCGTCCAGGAGCAGCAGGCTCGGCTCGTTGATGAGCGCGCGAGCGATGGTCAGCCGGCGTTTCATCCCGCCGGACAGCGATTCGACGACGGCGTCCGTTTTCTCGGTCAGCTGCGCGAACTCGAGCAGGGGTCCGGTGCGGGCACGCACCTGCTCGCGGGAGAGACCGAAGTAGCGGCCGTAGACGAGGAGGTTCTCGCGCACCCGCAGCTCCTCGTCGAGGGCGTCGGTCTGCGGAACCACGCCCAGGCGCGCCTTGATCGCCGGCGCATGCGTGGCGGGATCCATGCCGAACACCCGCAACTGACCGCCGGAGACCGGGGAGGTGGCGCCGATCATGCGCATCGTGGAGGTCTTGCCGGCGCCGTTCGGGCCGAGGAAGCCGAACGACTCCCCCGCGGCGACCTCGACGTCGATGCCGTCGACGGCGACGAAGTCACCGAACGTCTTGCGCAGACCGGTGCCGCGGATCAGGGACATGGCTCTATGTCACCACCTCGGTTGGATTGCTAGCAATCTAACACCCTAACGACTCTTGGACCTGTGGTCGCCGGTGCGGTGGTGCCAGCGCACCGATTCCGGGAGTTCGTTGACGGTGCAGATCGCCTCCCACACCCGCTGCGGGCTCTCCCCGTCCGCGAGTGCCTCGTTCGCGGTGCGTCCGTTCAGCGGCGCGAGGACGAGGTCCTGCGCCAGGGAGGCGCCGTAGCGACCGAACGTGTCCTCCATGGCGGCCCAGAACTCGGAGTGCTTCACGCGGGCCAGCGTAGGTCACCGCGGTGACAACGCGTGCGCTCCGGGCGGTCCGATGTCGGCGGCCCGGGGCAGAATGACCCAGGTGACCACCGAGGCGAGCGAGCGCGTGCTGGCGAGCTTCAGCGCGCCGACCCGGGCCTGGTTCTCGGGCGCGTTCGACGCCCCCACCTCGGCGCAGGCCGGGGCCTGGGAGGCGATCTCGTCCGGGCACCACGCGCTCGTGGTCGCCCCGACCGGCTCCGGCAAGACGCTCGCCGCGTTCCTGTGGGCGCTGGACCACCTGCTCCTCGCGCCGCCGCCGGCGCAGCGGGAGCGGCGCTGCCGGGTGCTGTACGTCTCGCCGCTGAAGGCACTGGCCGCGGACGTCGAACGGAACCTGCGCTCGCCGCTGGTGGGCATCACGCGACTGGCCACCGGTCTGGGCGAGCCGGTCAACGACGTGCGGGTCGGCGTGCGGACCGGGGACACACCCGCCTCGGAGCGCCGCTCGTTCGGGACGAAGCCGCCGGACATCCTCATCACCACGCCGGAGTCGCTGTTCCTGGTGCTGACGTCGGCCGCGCGTGAGGGGCTGCGTGGGGTGGAGTACGTGATCCTGGACGAGGTGCACGCGCTCGCCGGGAACAAGCGTGGCGCCCACCTGGCCCTGTCGCTCGAGCGGTTGGACGCCCTGCTGGACGCCCCGGCGCAACGGATCGGGCTGTCCGCGACCGTGCAGCCGGTGGACACCGTGGCCGGGTACCTGGCCGGCGCCCGCTCCCTTGCCGACGGTGGTCGCACCACCCGGATCGTGCAGCCGCGCGTCGACAAGGAGCTGCGGATCGACGTGGTGGTGCCGGTCCCGGACCTGGCGGACGTGGCCGGAACCCCGACGGCGTCCCGCGGCCCGGGCAGTACCGGCACGGAGGCGTTCGATCCGCTCGGGGTCGCCTCCGGCGACGCCGCGCCCGACGGCGGGGCTCACCTCGATCTGTCCGGTGACGCCGCGGGCGTCGCACCGCAGGCACGACCGCCGTCCGGCGGGTCGATCTGGCCGCACGTCACCGAGCGGGTCGTCGACCTGATCACCTCGCACCGGTCCACGATCGTCTTCACGAACTCCCGCCGCGGCGCGGAGCGGCTCACGGCCCGTATCAACGAGGTCCAGGCGGAGCGGCTCGGGCTCGTTCCGGACGTCGACGCGGGCGCTGCCCAGGCCGCGCAGACGCCGGCCCAGTCCGGGACCGGGCTCGCTCTGCCGGCCGACGCGATCATCGCCCGCGCCCACCACGGGTCGATGAGCCGTGACGAGCGGACCTCGATCGAGTCCGCATTGAAGTCCGGGGTGCTGCCCGCCGTGGTGGCCACGAGCTCGCTCGAGCTCGGCATCGACATGGGTGCGGTGGACCTCGTGGTGCAGGTGGGTGCGCCGCCGTCGGTGGCGAGCGCGTTGCAGCGGATCGGCCGGGCCGGGCACCAGGTGGGCGCGCTGTCCCACGGGGTCGTCCTGCCCACCCACCGGGGCGACCTGCTCGCCGCCGCGACCACATCGGTGCGGGCACGTGAGGGCCAGATCGAGGCGGTCACGGTGCCGGCGAACCCGCTGGACGTGCTGGCCCAACAGATCGTCGCGATGACGGCGTTGGACGTCTGGGACGTCGGCGAGCTGACCACGCTGGTGCGCCGGGCCGCGCCGTTCGCGGACCTCGGGCCCGGGGTCCTCGCCGCCGTGCTGGACATGCTCGCCGGGCGCTACCCCAGCGAGGACTTCGCCGAACTGCGCCCACGGATCGTCTGGGACCGGATCGCCGGCACCCTGGCCGGTCGCCCGGGCGCGCTGCGGCTGGCCGCCACCAGCGGCGGCACCATCCCGGACCGCGGCCTGTACGGCGTCTACGTGGTGGGGCAGGAGACGAGTGCACGCGGCGGCAAACGGGTCGGCGAGCTCGACGAGGAGATGGTCTACGAGTCCCGGGTGGGCGACACCTTCACCCTCGGCTCGAGCACGTGGCGGATCGAGGACATCACTCCGGACCGGGTGCTCGTCTCCCCCGCGCCGGGGCTGCCCGGGCGGCTACCGTTCTGGAAGGGTGACGCCCCGGGCCGGCCCGCGGAGCTCGGCCGGGCCATCGGCGCGATGATCCGGGAGATCGGCGCGGCCTCCTTCGCGCCGGAGTCGCTCGAGGACTGGGGCCTGGACGACTGGGCCCGAGACAACCTGCTCGCCTACCTGCGCGACCAGGAGGCCGCGACCGGGCGGCTGAGCACCGACCGGACGATCGTGGTCGAGCGGTTCCGGGACGAGCTCGGGGACTGGCGGGTGGTGATCCACTCCCCCTACGGCGCGAAGGTGCACGCCCCGTGGGCGCTCGTACTCGCGGCGAACCTGCGCCGCCGGTTCGGCATGGACGTGGCGGCGATGCACTCCGACGACGGGATCGTGCTGCGCCTGCCGGACACCGCCGACGTCTGGGACGCCGACTGGGAGGCCGGTGTGCCGGGCACCGACACGGCCGGCACCGACGCGGCCCGGCCCGGCAGCACCGTCGGCGCCGGCGAAGTGCCGCTGGAGGATCTGCTCCTGGAACCGGACGCGACCTCGCGCGAGGTGGTCGCGGCGCTGTCCGGCTCGGCCCACTTCGCGGCGCGGTTCCGGGAGGCCGCGGCCCGGTCCCTGCTGCTGCCTCGGCGGCGCCCGGACAAGCGCCAGCCGCTCTGGCAGCAGCGACAGCGCAGCGCCCAGCTGCTCTCCGTGGCGGCCGAGTACCCGGACTTCCCGGTAGTGCTGGAGGCCGTGCGCGAGTGTCTCCAGGACGACTTCGACGTACCAGCGCTGACCGACCTGATGAGGGCGGTCCAGGGCCGGCGGATCCGGGTCGTCGAGGTGCATACCCAGCACCCGTCCCCGTTCGCGCAGTCCCTCATGTTCGGGTACGTCGCCCAGTTCCTGTACGAGGGCGACGCGCCGCTGGCCGAGCGCCGGGCCGCCGCACTCACCCTCGACCCGACGCTGCTCGCCGAGCTGCTCGGCGAGGGCGCGGACGTCGCCGAACTGCTCGACCCCGGCGCGCTCGCGTCCGTCGAGGCCGAGGTCGGGCTGCGCACCGAGAACTCCCTCGCGGGCAGCGCAGAGGCCGCGCTCGACCACATCCGCCGGCTCGGGCCGATCACCGACGCCGAGCTGGCCACGCGGGTGCGCACCCCGGAACTGTTGGACGGCTGGCTCACGGAGCTCGCCGCGTCCCGCCGGATCCTCAGCGTCCGGGTGGCCGGGCAGGCGCAGTGGTGCGTGGTCGAGGATGCCGGCCGGCTGCGGGACGCGCTCGGGGTCGCCCTCCCGGTGGGCCTGCCAGAGGCCATGACCGGCGCGGTCCCGACTGCGCTCACGGATCTGGTCCGCCGGCACGCCCGCACCCACGGCCCGTTCCGCGCCGGGCAGGTCGCGACCCGGTTCGGACTCGGCACCGCCGCCCTGGCCCCGGTGCTGCGGGACCTGACCGACCGCGGCCTGCTCGAGTCCGGGACCCTGCGCCCCGCCGACTCGCACACCGCGCAGACCCTCGCCCTGCCCGGCCCCGACTACTGCGACGCCGACGTGCTGCGCCGGATCCGCAGACGCTCGCTCGCCGTGCTGCGCGCGGAGGTGGAGGCGGTGCCGCCCGAGGCGCTCGGGGTGTTCCTGCCCCGGTGGCACCAGGTCCGCCAGCTGCGCGGCGTGGACGGACTGCTCACCGCCATCGACCAGCTCGCCGGCACGCCCGTGGCCGCCTCGGCGCTCGAGTCGCTCGTCCTGCCCGCCCGGGTGGTCGACTACGCACCGGAGATGCTCGACGAGCTCACCTCCGCCGGCGAGGTCGCCTGGGTGGGCGCGGGTGGCGGGCCCGGCACCGACGGCATGGTCGCGCTGCTCACCGCGGACGCGGTGGCCGACCTCGCCCCTCCGGTCGCCGCCGACCCCCCGACGGCGGTGGGCCGGGTGGTGCGCGAGGTGCTCGGCGACGGCGGTGGCCGGTTCTTCCGGGACATCGTCGCCCAGGTCCGCCTCGAGTGGACCGACTCCGACACCCCGCCGGAGGCCTCCGAGGTCCTCGACGCACTCTGGGAGGCGGCCTGGGACGGCGTCGCCACCAACGACACGCTCACGCCGCTGCGGGCTCGTCTCGGCGCGAAGCCGCGGGCCGGCACCCGCAGCACCCACCGTGCCCGCCCTCGCGGACGGTCGCTGCGCGCCGTCGCCCTGCGCCGGCCGGGCGCCAACCCGCTCGGACCTGCGACGCCCGACGACGCCGTCGGGCGCTGGTCCTGCGTCCCGGCCCGCTCGGACGAGGCACGCCGGGCCACCGCCGCAGCCGTCGCGCTGCTCGAGCGGGACGGGCTGCTGACCCGCGGCACCGTGGGCGACAGGTTCGTCGGCGGGTTCTCGAGCGTGTACCGGGTCCTGGCCGGCCTGGAGGAGACCGGCCAGGTGCGTCGCGGCTACTTCGTCGAGGGTCTCGGCGCCGCACAGTTCGCCCTGCCCGAGAGCGTGGACCGGCTCCGCTCGGACGCCCGCGCCGGCGTCGGCGCCCTGCTGCTGGCGGCCACGGACCCGGCGAACCCCTACGGCGCCGCGCTCGGCTGGCCGGAGCCGGTGGGCATGGTGGAGCAGACCAGCGGGCACCGGCCCGGCCGCAAGGTCGGCGCCAGCGTCATCCTCGTCGGTGGTGAGCTCGTGCTCTACCTCGAACGCGGCGCGAAGACCCTGCTGTCCTTCACCCGGGACCCGGCGGCCCTCGGCCCGGCCACCCTGGAACTGGCCCGGGTCGCCCGGACCGGTGCCCTCGGGCGGTTCACGGTGCACCGGGCGGACGGCGCTCCGGCGCTCTCCGAACGCTCACCGCTGGTCATCGCCCTGGCCGAAGCCGGCTTCATCGCTACGCCCCGCGGGTTAAGGTTGCGCCAGGACAGGGGTTGATCTTCGATGCCTGAGGGCGATGTCTTGTTGCGGGTCGCACGGCGACTCAGCCTCGCGCTGGGCGAACGGCCACTGGTGCGCGGCGAACTGCGCTGGCCCAGCCTCGCCGGTCACGACCTGACCGGCCTGCGTTCGGTGGGCACCGTCTCCTACGGCAAGCACCTGCTCACCCGGCTGGACGACGGCCGCACGCTGCACACCCACCTGCGCATGGACGGTTCCTGGCAGGTCCGGCACACGGCCGACCCACCCGAGCCACTGCGGCGACCGAACGTCCGCGCCGTGCTCGGCACGGACCAGTGGACCTGCGTCGGCCTGCAACTGGGCATGATGGACCTGGTCCGCACCCGCGACGAGAGCTCGCTGCTGCGGCAGCTCGGCCCGGACCTGATGGCCGACGAACCCGACTTCGAGCGCGCCGTCATCAACCTCCGCGCCGCGCCGGAACGGCCGATCGGTGAAGCACTTCTGGACCAGTCCGTGGCGGCGGGAATCGGGACGATCTACCTGGCCGAGACTCTCTGGGCGCACCGGGTCAACCCGTGGCGCGCCGTCTCGGGCGTGAACAGGCCGCGCGAGCTCTTCGAGACGGCGCACCGGCTGATGCGTCGCTCGGCGGACGGCCCGTCCCTGACCGCCACCGGGGACACCCGCGCCGGACACACCACCCACGTGCACGGGCGCGAAGGCCGGGGCTGCCGGCGCTGCCGGACCCTGATCGTGGTCGCCCCGATCGGCGTGGAACCGATGACCAGGCCGGCCTACTACTGCCCCACCTGCCAACCGGACTGAGCCTGCCTCAGCGATGCGGCCCCGCGCCGACCGAGTCGCGAACGGTCAGCCGGCCTTCGATCCGCGCATCCGGATCCGAGTTCGGGTGGCCGAGACCGGCAAGGAGGCGCACCGTCGCGAGCCTGCTCGCCTGTTCGAGCTCGGTGCTGATCGTGGTGAGTGCGGGGGTGACCAGCACGGCCGCGAACGTGTCGTCGAACCCGACCACACTCAGGTCCTCCGGCACCCGGAGCCCACGATCGCGCGCCTCCAACAGCACGCCGAAGGCGATCAGGTCATTGAACGTCAGCACCGCGGTGCAGCGGCCCTCCAGTTGCGCGAGCGCCTCCCGGCCGCCGTCGATCGTCGGCTCGACCGAGGCCACGACCTGCAGCCGCGCGGCGCTCGCAGCCACCTCCCGCTCGAGCAGGGCGAGCCGATATCCGCTCAGCCACGAGTCCTGCGGGCCGGCGATGAAGCCGAGGTCCCGATGTCCCCGACCGACGAGCAGCTCGATCGCGGCGCGGGTCGCGGCCCTGACGTCGGGAATCACCGAGTCCCGGCCGGCTACCTCACGATTGACCAGGACGATCGGCGTCCCACCCACGGTGGCCAGCGCCTCGGGGGTCACCCGAGCCGAGCAGGAGACCGCGCCGTCGACGAGCGGCAGCAGTCGCTCGAGAATGGTCGTGACCGGTGTCGCGAGATCATGGGTGTCGGAGACGACGACGGTGTAGCCGACCTTCGCGGCGGCGTCCGTGACGCCGCGGACGGCGCCGGCGAAGACCGGGTTCGCGCTGTCGTGGACGAGCAGCCCGATCAGTTGCGTCGTGCCGGTCGCCACGGCTCGTGCGAACGGGTTGGCGCGATAGCCCAGCTCGTCCGCGACGGCCAGGATGCGGCGCTCGCTGTCCGCGCTCAGTCGCCCGGGCTGGTTCAGGGCGAGCGAGACGGCGGCCGCGCTGACGCCCGCGGTCCTGGCGATGTCATAGATCGTGGTCCGACGACGGGGCGTCGCAGCGTCGTTCGGCGTCCTCGGCATCTGGCCTCCCGGTGGTCGTCGCGACGGCTCCCGCCCGGTGCTGATCCACCGCGGTCGGCTCGAGCGTACGTCACGGCCGGCCGGTCGGAAAGTCTTGACAGGACCAGTCGTGCATGGCTCAATTGCACCGTGTCAACCGGTTAACAGACTCGACTCGACGGTGAGGATGCGGTGAGGCTGCGCTCGATGACCACCTACATCTGCGACGCGTACCGCACCAACTGGGTGTTCGTACGGCTCGAGACCGACGACGGCCGCTACGGCTGGGGTGAGGCGACCCTGGAGTACCGCGAGCACGTCGTGGAGGAAGCGATCCGCTACCTCGAGGCCGGGCTCGCGGATGTCGAACTGCAGGACATCCAAGCGTGGTGGCAGCGCGCCTACCGCGACGCGTACTGGCGCGGCGGCGCGGTCCTGACGAGCGCACTCTCCGCGGTCGAGATGGCGCTCTGGGACCTCAAGGGCAAGGCGCTCGGCGTCCCGGTGCACCAGCTCCTCGGCGGGGCGGTCCGCCAGGACGTCGAGTGCTACGCCAACGCCTGGTTCGCCGGTGCGACCACGCCCGCCGAGTTCGCGCAGCGGGCACGCACCGCCGTCGACTGGGGCTACCGAGCCTTGAAGTGGGACCCGTTCGGATCGGCCTTCCGCAGCCTCGACCGTGCGGAGCTGCGCGACGCCCTCGCAGTGGTGGAGGCGGTCGCGACGGAGGTCGGCCACGATGCGTCACTGATCGTCGAGGCGCACGGCAGGTTCGAGATGCCCACGGCGCTGCGGGTGGCGCGGGCACTGGAACCCTTCGACCTGCTGTGGCTCGAGGAGCCGCTGATCCCCGGGAACCTCGCGAACGCAGCCGAGCTGCGGTCCGCGACCGCAACCCCGATCGGGCTCGGCGAGCGGCTGTACACGCGCTGGGACTTCGTGGAGGTGTTCCAACGACACGCTGCCGACGTGGTGCAGCCCGACGTCTCGCACGTCGGCGGGATCTGGGAGGCGCGCGCCGTCGCAACGATCGCGGAGATGTGGCAGATCCCGTTCATGCCGCACAACCCCTCGGGCCCGGTCGCGCACGCGGCAACGCTCCAGCTGGCGGGCTGCGTCCCGAACTTCGGCCTGCTCGAGACGATGGCGACCGATGTGCCGTGGCGACGCGACGTCGTCATCGACGAGCCCCCGATCGTCGCCGGTCGCGCCGCCATCCCCGACCGGCCGGGCCTGGGCGTCGAGCTCGACCTCGAGGCGATGTCCCGGCATCCGTACGTGCGCCACGACCTGCGCCACTACAGCGGTGACCTCACCCGGATCCGCCCGGAAGACGCCGTCGGGCTCCACGAACAGTCCCGATAGGAATCAAACCTCGGGCCGCAACCGCTGCCCAGTCACCCGCCGCCGACGACCAGTGATGGAGCTGAACGCACCGTGCGAACACCGAACCGACCACGCCCCGCGCGCCGTAGGAGGCCCTCGATCCTGGCGATGATGACGGCGGCGACGCTCGTCCTTGTCTCGGCCATCGGGATCGGGAGCCCGGCGCGCGCCGATGACATCCCGGTGATCGACGCCCCCGAGGATGTCGCCTCGCTCGTCGGCGCGCATCCGCGACTCATGCTCGGTGATGCCGACGTGGCGCGCATCCTGGCCGAGATCGGCACCGACCCCTTCGCCGAGCGGCTGCACGAGGAGCTGATCGATGCGGCGGACGGGTTGCTCACCGAGCCGGTGTCCACCTACGAGTTCCCGGACGGCCGCACGCTGCTGCTCGTCGCGCGGGAGGTACTGCACCGCTCCTACGTGCTGTCGATGGCCTACCGGCTGACCGGGGATGAGGCCTACGCCCAGCGTGCCTACGACGAGCTCGCCGCGGTGGCCGCCTTCAGCGACTGGAACCCGGTGAGCTTCCTGTCGACGGCGGAACTGCTGCACGCGTACGCGGTCTCCTACGACTGGCTGTACACGTGGATGGACGCCGAGCAGCGCACCGTCCTGCGTACGGCGATCGTCACGCTCGGGCTGGCCCCCGCCCAGGACCACTATGACGCCGAGACGTCGTGGACCCGGGCGAAGCACAACTGGAACGTGGTGTGCAACAGCGCGATCGTCATCGCGTCCTTGGCGATCGCGGACGAGGAACCGGAGCTGGCGAACTCGATGATCGCGCAGGCACTGGACCGGCTGCCGGTCGCGCTCGCGGAGTACGGCCCGGACGGCGGGTACACCGAGGGCATCGTGTACTGGGGTTACGCCACCCGCTACCTGGTGCCTCTGATGGCTTCGCTGGAGAGCGCCGTCGGGGACGACTTCGGGATCTCCGAGCTCCCCGGGCTGGACCGCACCCTCGACTTCCCGCTCCACATGACGGGCCCGACCGGGCTGGGTTTCAACTACTACGACGCCGCGGCGAGCTCGCCGGAGGGCGGCTCTGTCGGTGCCTGGCTGGCGGCCCGCTACGACGACCCGGTGTACGCGTGGCTCGCCGAGGAGCTCGCCCGCACAAACAACCTCACCTACCCACCGTTCTACCTGCTGTGGCAGGGCCTGCAGGATTCGACCTCGCCCGCGGATGCGGGCACGCCCCTGGATCGCCGGTTCGAACGGCTGCAGACCTATCTGGCGCGCAGCGGATGGGACCCGATGGCGAACTTCTTCGGGTTCAAGGCGGGGCAGAACGGCGTCAACCACAGCCACCTCGACCTCGGCAGCTTCGTCATCGACTCGATGGGGATGCGGTGGGCGAGCGAGCTCGGCCCGGACAACTACGGATTACCCGGGTACTCATCCGCCGGTCCGGACGGGCCGCGCTGGACCTACTACCGCACCCGCACCGAGGGTCAGAACACGCTGGTGCTCAATCCTGGTTCCGGCGGCGGGCAGGCGCTCGATGCGACCGGGACCATCGTGGCCACGGGCTCGAGCCCCGGAGGCAGCTTCGTGGTCTCCGACCTCACCCAGGCCTACGCCGGCCTCGGCGTCACGAACTGGGACCGCGGCGTCGCGCTGATCGACGACCGTTCCCGGTTCCTGATCCAGGACGAGGTGACCGCCACCGAGCCCGTCGAGCCGTGGTGGTTCATGCACACCGCCGCCGCGGTCGACGTCGCGCCGGATGGCCTGTCCGCGATCCTGACCATCGACGGCCGCCAGATGAGCGCCCGGCTGCTCGAGGGTCCGCCCGGGGCACAGCTGTCCGTGATGGACGCGGTGCCGCTGCCGACCTCGCCCGCCCCTGCCGGCCAGAACGTCAACGCCGGAACGCGCAAGCTCGTCGTCACCGGCGAGGAGAGCGCCGACTTCCGGATCTCGGTGCTGCTGGAGCCACTCCCGACCAGCGCGGATCCTGAACCCGCCCCCACGCCCACGCCGATGGCGGGCTGGACGGTGCCGCCGGCGCCGACGGCGTCCCTGGCATCGGTCACGGTCGACGGCGAGCCGCTCGACGGCTTCTCCGCAGACTCCCACAGCTACGTGATCGAGCGCCCCGCCGCGAGCGGCGTGCCGGTCATCGAAGCGGTCGGCGCGGCCGGAGCGGACGTTCACGTCGAGCAGGCGGCACAGGTGCCCGGCACCGCAGTGATCTGCGTCGGCGCCGCGCCTTCGTGCTCGGCCAGGTACACGATCGACCTGCTCGATCCGTTCCAGGCCCCGGTCGTCGCGAGCGTCGTCGGCGTCAACCCGGCGGAGCGCGCCATCGACGACGATCTGGCGACGTTCTGGTCGGCTCAGGGCCGAGGCCAGTGGATCCAGCTCAACCTGCCCGAGGCGCGCACGGTCAACGGGGTCTCACTGGCGTGGAGCCAGGGGGCCGCGCGCGAGTACTCGTTCAGGATCGAGACGTCCGTGGACGGTGTGACCTGGACCGAGGCACTCACCTCGACCTCTTCCGGCACGACGGCGGAACCGGAACCACACCCCTTCACGCCCGTCACCGCACGGTACGTCCGGCTGACCGGATACGGCAGCAACGCCAACGAGTGGAACTCGCTCGCCGACTTCCGGCTTGTCGCCGACGGGCAGAACTGGCCGGGCGCGGCGGTCGGCGAGGCCGAGCTGACCGGGGTGCTCGCCGAGATACCGAGCGAGCTCGCGCTGCGCACCGTGACACGACCGAGCCTGGTGGCGACCTACTCCGATGGCAGCACGATCGAACTCGGGGCCGACGACGTCGAACTCGTCAGTTCTGCGCCGGACGTCGCGGAGGTGGTCGGCGGCGCAATCGTCGCCCTGGCGCCGGGCGAAGCCGTGATCCGAGGCCGCCACCGTGACGAGGCGGGACACCTCGCGTTCGTGCACGCCGCGGTCCGCGTCGTCGACCCGGGGCAGCAGACGATCGTCGCCGGCCGGGACGGCTTCATCCGCGACGGCGAGTACGCCGACGGCCGCTACGGTCGGCTGCCCTCGATGACCGTCAAGAACGACCCGCGCACCGTGGGCGGCACCCGGCAGGCCCTCGCCGCGTTCGACCTGTCCACGATCGAGGCCGGGTCGGTGGTCTCGGCAGAGCTGACCGTCACGGCCGGGGTCTCCGCCGACCGCACGATGCAGATCGACGTCGTGACCGCGGGGACCGACTGGACGGAGTCCACCCTGTCGTGGAACACGCGTCCACCGATCGGCACCCAACCGGTCGGCTCCTTCCTGGCACCCGAGACCCAGCAAGCGATCACGGTCGACGTGACCACCGCCGTCGAACAGGCAGCCGGTGACGAGCTGGGGCTCGCGTTCGTGCAGTCCCCCACCGACCCACAGCGCGCCGGGGCGACCATCGCGAGCCGGGAGTCAGGGGCGACGGCTCCGGTGCTCACGGTCACGCTGGCCGTCGAGAACCCCTGCACACGGACCCTGACCGGGCCGGTGGCCGGGGCGGTCACGGTGGCCGACGACGAGGTCCTGTGCCTGGATGACGCGCAACTGCGAGGGTCGGTCACCATCGCCGCCGGCGGTGCCCTGCGGGCGCAGGACTCCGCGATACGCGGACCACTCGACGCCACCGGTGCGGGCCTGATCGACCTGCTCGACACCGAGGTACAGGGACCGATCACACTCACCGGGGGCACCGGCACCGCGTGGTTGCAGGACAGCACCGTCACCGGGCCGGTCGAACTAGTCGACGCCGTGGGCGAGGTCGTCCTCATCGGGATGACGGTCAACGGCACGCTCAGTTGCAGGTCGACGACTCCCCTGGTGCTCGCGCCCGGCGAGGTCAGGAACAACACCTGCTGACGCGGACCTGCGAAGACACCGATGGCCCCGGCGCAATGCCGGGGCCATCGGTTCGAGACGTCAATGGGATCAGACGGTGGCGAGATCCTCGTCGCGGCCGAGCTGATAGGCGAAGTCCGCGGGAATGGTGTCCGGGATCGCGATGCCCTCGACGAGTGCGACGCGGTCGGAGACCTCGCGCAGCACCACCGAGAGTGGGATGTTCAGAGCCGTGCAGATCGAGGAGAGCAACTCCGAGGAGGCCTCCTTCTGGCCCCGCTCGACCTCCGAGAGGTAGCCGAGGGAGACCCGTGCTGCCGAGGACACCTCGCGCAGAGTTCGTCCCTGACGTTGGCGTGCGCCCCGAAGGACATCACCGATCTCTCGCCGTAGTACCACCATGGTGCGTCCCTCCTCTCGCGCTGTTGCCTTTGCCGTAGTCCTACCGTACCCCGACGGTGCGACGGGTGCGTTGCGCACCGTGGACGAACGATGGGGGTGTCGCCCCTTCGGTGCCCCGGTCGCCGGCCGGGCATTCACTGGCGTCATGTTGTGCTTCATTACCCTTCCCAACGCCGCGGCCGCCCCGCTTGTTCCCCGGCCTGGCGAAGCAGTGCGAGGGCGAGCGCCACGGTGGCGGACCGGACCGCGGGACGGGCGCCCGCGAGGTGGTAGCCGCGCACGGCACGCCAGGTCGGCGTGGTGCACGCGACGAACACGGTGCCGGCCGGCTGCCCGTCGGCCGGCCCGGGCCCGGCCACGCCGGTGGTGCCCAGCCCGATCTCGGCACCGAGTGCCGCCCGCACGCCGTCGGCCATCTCGAGCGCCACCTGCGGGTGGACAGGTCCGTGGGTGGCGAGCAGGTCCGCGTCGACGCCGAGCAGCGAGGCTTTGACGTCGGTCGCGTAGGCCACCACGCCGCCGCGCAGCACCGCGGAGACGCCGGGAACCGAGACAAGCTCGGCCGCGAGCGCCCCGCCGGTGAGGGACTCCGCGACCGCGACGGTGCGGCCTACTTCGATCAGCCGCGCGACGATCGCCGCGGTGCCGTGAGCGGGCATCCGCGTCAATGGGCGTCCGGTGCGGCCGCGGCGGCGCCGCCCGACCGGGCCGACTGCCAGGCCTTCCAGCAGTAGTCCACGCCGGTCACCACGGTGACCGCGAGCGCGGCCAGCATGATCACGAACGCGATGATCCGCAGGACGTCACCGAAGGCCAGGTCGGCCAGGGCGACCGTGAGCAGCATCAGCGAGATGAAGACGATCTGCAGGACGGTCTTGAGCTTGCCGCCCTTGGAGGCGGGCATCACGACGCCGCGACGGACCATCACGAACCGCAGCACCGTGATCCCGATCTCGCGGACCAGGATCGCGATCGTGGCCCACCACGGCATCAGGCCGGAGTCGATGATGGACAGCATCACCATCGCGGTCCCGGTGAGCAGCTTGTCCGCGAACGGGTCGGCGATCTTGCCGAAGTTCGTCACGATGCCCCGGCTGCGGGCGATCTGGCCGTCGAGCCGGTCGGTGTAGGCCGCGACCAGGAACACCACGAGCGCAGCGACCCGGGCCGCGGTCGAGTCCTGCCAGAGCAGGACCGCGAAGACCGGGACGAGGACGACCCGCACCATCGTCAAGACATTGGGCAGGTTCCAGACCTCGGCGGTCGCCGCATCGCTGGACCGGGATTCACTCGTCACGCGATCAGGGTACGGGACCGGGGCCGAACCGGGCACAGACGCGGCACCGCGCGGACATACACTCTTCCGGTGTCTGAGTCCCCCACCCAGCGTCGACGCCGACGCCGTCGCCGCGGCCTCCCGCTCCCAGCGATCCTGCTGATCCTGGCGCTGAGCCTCGGCGTCGGTGGCGCGGTCGCGGCCTGGCAGCCGTGGAACGCCGGCGGCTCGTCCGACCCTACCGGCGAGCCGACCACCGAGCCCGGCGAGCCGAGCAGCACGAGCGAGCCGACGCCGTCAGCCACCACTCCTGAACCCCAGGCGGACGCCGTCTTCACGATCGGCGCCGCCGGCGACGTGCTGCCGCACGACACCGTGATCCGCAACGCCCGGACCGACGGCGGATACGACTTCACGCCCATGCTGGAGGCGACCCGGCCGTGGAGCTCGGGCGTGGACCTGGCGCTGTGCAACATGGAGGTGCCGCTCTCGCTGCCGGACGAGACGCCGTCGGGCTATCCCCTGTTCGGCGCGCCCACCCAGATCGCGGGCAACCTCGCCGACCTCGGCTGGGACGGGTGCTCCACCGGCACGAACCACTCCCTCGACCGCGGCTACGACAACCTCGCCTACACGCTCGACACCTTCGACGAGGCGGGCCTCGGCCACGCCGGCTCGGCCCGGAGCGCCGAGGAGGAGCTCGCGCCGCAGTTCTACGAGCTGGAGCGGGAGGGTCAGACGATCCGGATCGCCCAGATCGGTGCGACCTACGGCACCAACGGCCTGCCGATCCCCGCTGACGCCCCCTGGGCGGTCACGATCATCGACGCCGGCGCGCTGATCGCGCAGGCGACGGCGGCGCGCGAGGCGGGGGCGGACCTGGTCGTGGCGACGCTGCACTGGGGCTACGAGTACCAGAACTCCCCCGCCGACGATCAGGTCGCGGTCGCCGAGGCTCTCGCCGCCTCCGGGCAGGTGGACCTCATCATCGGCAACCACCCGCACGTGCCCCAGCCGATGGCGCTGCTGGAGGGCGGCCCGGACGGCTCCGGCATGTGGGTCGCCTACTCGCTGGGGAACTTCATCTCCAACCAGGACGACCTGTGCTGCGTCCCGCAGACCGGCACCGGGCTGTTCCTGACCGCGACCGTGGTCAAGCCCGCCGACGGCCCGGCCCGGGTGACCGGCCTGGAATGGACCCCGATGACCGTGGACCGGGTCGGCGCCCAGCGGGTCTACCCGCTGCCCGCGCTCCTGGCCGGGGACACGCCGTCGGGTCTCACGCTGTCCTCCGGGACCCTGGAGAGCCGGCAGTCCCTCGTGGATCAGGTGATGGCGAACTCGAGCGGCGCCGAGTTCGCCGAGCGGACCGAGCCGCCGACACCCACGGGTGACGAGGCCGCGGTGGTCCCCCGCTCCTGAGTGGAACCAGGGGCGTCCACCGGCCTCAGCCGGAGCGCAGGCCGAAGAGGTCCAAGCGCGGCAAGGCCTCACGCCCGCCGGAGTCAGTTCCGGTCGGTGAGGTCCCAGGCGTCCTCGGAGCCGTCCTCGTCGTCCGAGTCGTAGTAGTCCACGGCCTGCTCGCGCTCGGCGAGGTCTGCGGCCACGAGGTCTGCGGGGCCGTCGTCGTAGGCGGGTTCGTCGTCGACGTCCGCCGCGGGTGCGGGACCGTCGCCGCGCAGCATCGCGAGCGTGGCGGGCAGGTCGTCGGGCTGGACCAGCACGTCGCGGGCCTTGGATCCCTCGGAGGGCCCGACGATCTCGCGGGACTCGAGCAGGTCCATCAGCCGGCCGGCCTTGGCGAACCCGACGCGGAGCTTGCGCTGCAGCATCGAGGTGGACCCGAACTGCGTGGTGACCACCAGCTCGGCCGCCTGCAGCAGCAGGTCGAGGTCGTCGCCGATATCCTCGTCGACCTGCTTCTTCGCCGCGGACACCACGATGTCCTCGCGATAGGTCGGCTTGAGCTGGCTCTTCACGTGCTCGACGACGGCGTGCACCTCGGTCTCGCTGACCCAGGCCCCCTGGACCCGCATCGGCTTGGATGCCCCCATCGGCAGGAACAGCGCATCGCCCTGCCCGATGAGCTTCTCCGCGCCCGGCTGGTCCAGGACCACGCGGGAGTCGGCGAGCGAGGAGGTCGCGAACGCGAGCCGGGACGGCACGTTGGCCTTGATCAGGCCGGTGACCACATCCACGCTCGGGCGCTGGGTGGCCAGCACCAGGTGGATGCCGGCGGCGCGGGCGAGCTGGGTGATCCGCTGGATGGAGGCCTCCACGTCCCGCGGGGCGACCATCATCAGGTCGGCGAGCTCGTCGACCACGACGAGCAGGTACGGGTACGGCGCGATCTTGCGCTCACTGCCGGGCAGCGGCTTCACCTTGCCGGCGCGCACCCCCGCGTTGAAGTCGTCGATGTGCTTGTACCCGAACGCGGCGAGGTCGTCGTAGCGGGCGTCCATCTCCCGGACCACCCACTCGAGTGCCTCGGCGGCCTTCTTCGGGTTCGTGATGATCGGCGTGATCAGGTGCGGGATGCCCTCGTAGATGGTCAGCTCGACCCGCTTCGGGTCGACCAGCACCATCCGCACCTCCTCGGGGGTGGCGCGCATCATGATCGAGGTGATCATCGAGTTCACGAACGAGGACTTACCGGCACCGGTGGCGCCCGCGACGAGGATGTGCGGCATCTTCGCGAGGTTCGCCACCACGTAGCCGCCCTCGACGTCCTTGCCGACGCCGATCACCATCGGGTGCTCGTTGCGGCGGGCCACGGCGGAGCGCAGCACGTCGCCGAGGACGACGATCTCGCGGTCGGCGTTCGGGATCTCGATACCGATCGCCTTCTTGCCCGGGATCGGGGACAGGATCCGCACGTCCGCGCTGGCGACGGCGTAGGCGATGTTCTTGCTGAGCGCGGTGACCCGCTCGACCTTCACCCCGGAGCCGAGCTCGACCTCGTAGCGGGTGACCGTCGGGCCCCGGGTGAAGCCGGTGACCTGGGCGTCCACGCCGAAGTCGGTGAGCACGGTGGTCAGTGCCTCGACGACCCGGTCGTTCGCGGGCGAGCGGAGCTTGTGCGGGGCGCCCTGGACGAGCGTCTCGTCGCCGGGGAGCGTGTAGGTCAGGCCCGGGTCGAGGACCAGCTGCTCGGCGCGGGCAGGCAGCGCCTGGGTGGGCGGCGCGACCAGATCCTCGGGTGCGGCCGGCTCCTCGGCCGGCTCGTCGAACGGCTCGACGGCGGCCGGTTCCGGCGCGGCGGCGGCCTTACCTGCCCGGGTGTTGCGGCTGCGGCCGCGGGGAGCCTCGGCGGGCTCGTCACCGGGTTCGGTCTCGTGCGGGTGGACGAACGCCTCATCACCGGTATAGGCGCCGGGCTCGACGGCGGGGGCGCCCTTCGCCTTCGGCTTACGACGGCGGGGCCTTCCGTTGAGTTCCTCGGTCGCGTCGGGGTCCGGGGCGCCCTGGGCGTCGTCGGCCTCGCGGGCGTCGATGTCGGCGCCGGTGACCCAGTCGACGCCCTGGCGGATCCGGCGCGGGATGGCGGCGACCGGGGTGGCCGTCACCACGAGCAGGCCGAAGAACGCCAGCAGCACCAGCAGGGGCACCGTCACCCAGATGGTCAGGGCGGCCGAGAGCGGGTTGGCCGCCACGAAACCGATCAGGCCACCCGCGGCGAACACGTCCTGCCAGGCGGGAGGTGCGGGCAGCCCGGAGGCCACCTGGACCAGTCCGCAGGCAGCCACCGTGATGGCGCTCAGGCCGATGAACACCCGGCCGTTGACCTCCCTGCGTTCCGGGTGACGCATCAGGCGCACGGCGATGAGGACGAGGATCACGGGGATCACGATGGCGAGCACACCGACGAGGCCGGCGGCGGCGGCGTGGACGATCTCCCCGGCGGTACCGGACAGGCCGAACCACTCACGCACGGCGACGATCACGGCGAGGGCGAGCAGCAGGAAGGCGATGCCGTCCCTGCGATGGGCGGGGTCGAGGTTGCGGGCTCCGGATCCGATGCTGCGCGCCGTCCCTCCGACTAGGTGGGCGAGTCCCATCCAGATCCCGCGCACGATGCGCACGGGCAGCGGTGACTGCTGCTGCTGCGCCGGCCTCTTGCGCCCACTCCCGCCGGAACGCGAGGTGGAGCCCGCCCGACTCGCGGCCGGCGAACTCTTCTTGCGTCCAGGTGAGGCGGACCGTCCGGGGGAAGTCGTACGGGTCGCCATGATGTGTTGGTTGTCCTCTCGGGTCAGGCGTGCCGAGACAAGCCTGTCGGCTCTACTCAACCAAAGATCCGCCGTCGAGTCCGGGATGACACGCACACCGACCCCGGCGCGCGGGTGTGCTGGATCACGCTCCCATCGCGAGCGGCGAGCCGATCACGGGCGCCCGCGGGCCGGCCCTCACACCGTGAGGAGGCCGATCCCCAGCGTGATGAGCCCGGCGATGAGCGACAGTGCGCCCAGGTAGAGGACCGCGATCCAGCGGCTCGGCCGCTCCCGGCCCTTTCCCATGGCGGAGAAGAAGAACCCGGCCGGCATGGCGATCGCCGCGACCAGCACCCCGGTGCCGGCGAGCCAGCGCCAGAACCCGGCCAGCGCCGTCGTCTCGGTGAGCAGCAGGCAGACCAGGCCGAACACGATGAGGACGCCGGCGTGGGCGTGCCCGGCGCGGTAGAACGCGGTCTGGAATCCGGTGGTGGGCACCTTGCCGGTGACCACCTTCATCAGGAAGTAGCCGCCACTGGTCACGGTCACGGCGGCGAGGATCGCAACGCCGGCCGTCGTCGTGGCGGCCTGGGACAACTCGATCATGGCGATCATCCGATCTCTGCTCCGGTTTACTAACATCGTTATCTAACGCTGTGAGAAAACCTGTGTCAAGCCCTAGACTCGACTCATGGCCCGCCCCCGCACCCATGACGAGACCCTCCGCACGAGCCTGCTCGAGCACGCCTCCAGGGCGCTCTCGGCCACGGGACCGGACGGCATGTCGCTGCGGGCGGTGACCGCCGCCGCCGGCACCACAACGGCCGCCGTCTACACCCTGTTCGGTGGGCGTGACGGGCTGATCGCGGCGGTCGTGGACGAGGGGTTCGAGCGGTTCGGCCGGCACCTGGCGGCCGTGCCCCGTACGGGCGACCCGGGCGCGGACCTGTTCGCACTCGGGCTGGCCTACCGCGAGAGCGCGTTGGCCGACCCGCACTTCTACCGGGTGATGTTCGCGGCCGACGGCGTCCGCCGGTCCAAGGACACCCTGGCCGAGCCGACCTTCGGTGTCCTGCGCGACGCCGTCGCCCGGCTTCCTTCTGACGCGGTCGGCGAGGCCGGGCCCGAGCCGATGGCCCTGCGCCTGTGGGGCCTCGTGCACGGACTGGTCAGCCTCGAGCTTGCCGGCCTGCTGCCGGGCGACGAGCGCGAGCACGCCCACCGCTACGCCGGGGCGCTCCGGCCCTCGGCACGATGAATCCCGGCAGGCGAGAACCCCGGCACTCGCGTACCGGGGTCCTCACACGTTCAGCGCCTCAGGCTCAGGCTTCGACGACGACCGGGATGATCATCGGCCGGCGGCGCAGGCGGGTCGAGGCCCAGCGACCCACGACCCGGCGGATGACCTGCTGCAACTGGTGAGCGTCCGCGGTGCCCCCGGCGGTCGCCTCGGACAGCGCCTTGGTCAGCTCGGGGACGATCTCGGCGAGCTTCGCGTCGTCCTCGGCCACCCCGCGGGCGTGCAGCTGCGGGCCGGAGACCACCTTGCCCGTCGAGGAGTCCACCACCGCGAAGATCGAGATGAAGCCCTCCTCGCCGAGGATCCGGCGGTCCTTGAGCTCGGCCTCGGTGACGCCACCGACGGAGGAGCCGTCCACGTACACGTAACCGCACGGCACCGCGCCGGCGATGCGCGCCTTGCCCTTGATCAGGTCGACGACCACGCCGTCCTCGGCGAGCACGACCCGCTCCGGCGGCACCCCGGTGGCGACGGCGAGCGCCCCGTTGGCGACCAGGTGGCGGATCTCACCGTGCACCGGCATCACGTTCTTCGGGCGCACGATGTTGTAGCAGTACAGCAGTTCGCCGGCGGAGGCGTGCCCGGAGACGTGCACGCGCGCGTTGGACTGGTGGATCACCTTCGCACCGAGCCGGATCAGGCCGTTGATGATCCGGAACACGGCGTTCTCGTTGCCCGGGATCAGCGAGGACGCGAGGATCACGGTGTCCCCCGGGCCGACCGAGACGCGGTGGTCCCGGTTCGCGATCCGGGACAGCGCGGCCATCGGCTCACCCTGCGAGCCGGTGCACATGAGCACCACCCGGTCGTCGGGCAGGTCGTCGATCTTCTTCACGTCGATGAGGACGCCGTCGGGAACGTGCAGGTAGCCGAGCTCGGCGGCGATGGTCATGTTCCGCACCATCGACCGGCCGACCAGCGCCACCCGGCGCCCGTGCGCGTTCGCGGCATCGAGGACCTGCTGCACGCGGTGCACGTGCGAGGAGAACGAGGCCACCACGATCCGGCCGTCGGCCCGCGTGAAGACCCCGTCCAGCACGGGTCCGATGTCCCGCTCGGACACGGTGAAGCCGGGCACCTCGGCGTTGGTGGAGTCGACCATGAACAGGTCGATGCCCTCCTCGCCGAGGCGGGCGAACGCGCGCAGGTCCGTGATCCGCCCATCGAGGGGCAGCTGGTCCATCTTGAAGTCGCCCGTGTGCAGGATCGATCCGGCCGGCGTCCGCACGGCCACCGCGAGCGCGTCCGGGATGGAGTGGTTCACGGCCACGAACTCAAGGTCGAACGCGCCGAACTTGCGCCGCTGGCCCTCGGAGACCGTCTGCAGGTTCGGGGTGATGCGGTGTTCCTTCAGCTTCGCCTCGAGGAACGCGAGGGTGAGCTGGGAACCCACCAGCGGGATGTCCCGCCGTAGCCGCAGCAGGTAGGGCACCGCGCCGATGTGATCCTCGTGGCCGTGCGTGAGCACGATCGCCTCGATGTCGTCCATGCGGTCGGAGATGTAGTCGAAGTCGGGCAGGATCAGGTCCACGCCGGGCTGGTGGTCCTCGGGGAACAGCACCCCGCAGTCGATGATCAGGAGCTTGCCGTCGTACTCGAACACCGTCATGTTGCGGCCGACCTCGCCGAGGCCCCCGAGGGGGACGATGCGAAGTGCGCCGGGCGCGAGCGGCCCGGGGAGCTGAAGGTCGGGGTGGGGATGGCTCATGTAGTGACTTCCTCAAGTAGTCCGTGGGCGCGCAAGACGGCGCGCAGGTCAGAGATCTCGGTGTCGCTCGGCTCCACGAGGGGCAAGCGGACGGTGGCGCGGGCAATGATGCCCTGCAGGGCGAGCGCGGCCTTGGCCATCACGGCCCCCTGGCCGCCGCCCATCAGTGCGTCCAGGACCGGCGTGAGGCCGGCGGACAGGTCGCGAGCCGTTGCGAGGTCGCCCGCGTCGATGGCGCGGACCATGTCGACGTAACGGCCGGCGACGACGTGCCCGACGACGCTCACCACGCCGGAGGCGCCGTGGGTCAGCCAGGCCAGGTTCAGCGCGTCGTCGCCGGAGTAGAACTCCAGGCCGGTTCGGCGCATCCGCTCGAACCCCTGGGCGACGTCACCGGTGGCGTCCTTGACGGCCAGCACCCGGGGGTGCTCGGCGAGCCGATCGAGGATCTCGTCGCCGATGGCGACGCCGGTACGGCCTGGGATGTCGTAGAGCATGACCGGCAGGTCGACGGAGTCGACCACGGCTCGGATGTGCTGGTAGACGCCCTCCTGCGAGGGCCGGTTGTAGTAGGGGCTCACCACGAGCAGGCCGTGGGCCCCGGTGCGCTGCGCGGCCTCGGCGATCCGGACCGCGTGCGCGGTGTCGTTCGAGCCCGCCCCCGCGATGATCATCGCCTCCGCACCGACCTCGTCGACGATCGCGGCGACCAGCTCGTCCTTCTCCGGCTGGTGCGTCGTCGGGGACTCCCCCGTGGTCCCGTTCAGGACCAGCGCATCGCAGCCCGACTTGACCAGGTGCCGGGCGAGTCGACGGGACGACGGGATGTCGATGCTGCCGTCGGAGTTCATCGGGGTGACCATCGCCACCGAGACGGACCCGAACGTGCGCGAAGGGCTCAGGCTGGGCATGGGATGACGGTACCGCTTGCGCGCCTCCGCAGGCGTATCGGACCACCGATCAGGTCCGCCGGCCGTGCCTGCTGGGCATCCTTGGACGCCACCGCGCCCGGTAGCGCCTAGCCTGGGTGGATGACTTCGCAGAGCTCCCACGGCGGACACTCCCACGGCCTCACGGCCGACGTCTCGGTCCGGCCCTCGCTGGCGGAGGACGCCGCGACCCTCGGCGCCATCCAGGTCGCGGCGTGGCGTGCGGCACACGCCACGGTCATCCCGGCGGAGGTCCTCGCCGGGCTCGAGCCGGACGTGTTCGCGGGCGCGTGGCGCTCGGCCATCACTGCCCCGCCGACGGCGAAGCACCGGTTGTTGACGGCGTGTGCCGGTCCCGAGGTGGTCGGCTTCGCAGCCCTCGCACCCGCCCCCGAATCGAACGACACCGGTGAGATCGTCGCCCTGTACGTGGACCCCGAGCACGTGCGCGAGGGGCACGGCTCGCGGCTGCTCGCCGCGTGCACCGACATCCTCGGCAGCACGAGCGCCAGCCTGGTGCGCACCTGGGTGCTCGAGGGCGACGCCGCCAGGGAGGACTTCCTGGGCACCGCCGGGTTCGAGCCGCTCGGGGTCCGGCGCGTGCTCGAGGTCGCGGGCACCCAGGTACCCGAGTCGGCCTGGGCCGCGACGCTCTGACGCGACCGAACAACCGATCCGGCGTCACCCGACGAAACCACCGACCGGCCCACGCCGGACCGCCGGAGCCAGCGACCGCCGTCGGGCAAGACGCCGGAGCCTCAACCGACCGCCCGAGTCGGCGACCGCCGTCGGGCGTGGGGCCTGAGACCTAACCGACCGCCGCGGTCCGGCCCGCCCCGAGCAGGTGGTCGCGCACCGCGCCCCAGCCGGCCAGCCGCTCCCGTACCGCGGGGTCGGTCTCGTCGGCGAGGGCCCGCTCCCGGGCCCGCTCGAGCAGGTCGTCGATCGCCACCGGCAGGCCGGCTCGCGCGGAGGAGATCGCGGCCTCGACCATGGCCAGGCTGAGCACGTTCTCGTGGATGTGCCCGCGCGGGCGGGGCGTGGTCGCCGGGGCATCGAGGGCCGACAGGAACGCGTCCCAGGCGCCGGCGATGCCGGACCTGGCCCGGCTCGCTCCCGCCGCCGAGGCACGCGGGTCGAGGTCCGGAGCCCCGTCGAGCACCGGCTCGGACTCGCCGTCCCAGAGCACCGTGCCGCCGGCGCCGTTCAGCCGCCAGGCACCGTTCCAGGACGTCTCGGCGCCGTCGCTGCACCAGCTGGCGTTGTAGGTGTACTGCGCACCGGAGTCCATCTCGAACGTCGCCACCGCGGCCGCGTCCCCGCGGTACCAGCTCCAGGGTGGGTTGAACGAGCGGCAGTACACGCTGACCGGTTCGGCGCCGAGCACGTAGCGAGCGGTGTCGAACGGGTGGATCGCCATGTCCAGCAGCAGGGGGTGGTCCATCTCCTCCCGGAAGCCGCCGAAGTGCGGTGCCCGGTAGAAGTCGGTCTGGCCGATCCCGAGCCCGCCGAGGCTCGCGCCGTGGGCCGCGAGCGCGTCCACGTGCGGGTTGTACCGGCGGGACTGGCTGACCAGCACGAGCCGGTCATAGACCTCGGCACCCGCGCACAGGGACAATGCCTGCGCGAGGGTCTGCGCCGCCGGCTTCTCCCCGATCACCGCGCAGCCGGCCCGCAGCGCGGTGGCGGTGACGGCGTGGTGCGCGGCCGGGATGGTGGCATCCATCACCACGTCCGCGCCGGTGGCCGCGATCAGGTCGGCCAGACCGGCAATGTCGGTGCCGACCAGCACGCCGGGTCCCTCGAGGGTCCCGGCCGCAGCGGCCGCGGCCGCCGCGTCGACGTCGAGGATGCCGACGACGCGGGCGCCCGGGGTCGCGGCGATGGTGTCGATCCACTTGCGGCCCATGTTGCCCGCGCCCGCCACGACCACCCGGCGCTCGGACGTAGCGGTCATCGCACCGGCTCGGGCGTGCTCGTGAGGGCGGACCAGTCCTGCTGCTCCCCCACCCGGACCAGACCCGGCAACGTTCGCTGCGACACCTCCGGGCGGGCCCAGTCGACGGCGTTGGCGATCACGCGGCGGACGTCGCGGTGGTGGTACACGGGGTACTCCTGGTCGCCGGGTGAGAAGTAGAAGATCTTCCCACGCCCGCGGCGGTACACCAGCCCGCTGCGGAACACCTCGCCGCCGGCGAACGTGCTCAGGAACACCGTCTCGTCCGGCACCGGCACGTCGAAGAACTCTCCGTACATCTCCTGGGCGTCGATGACGATCGGGTGCGGCACCCCGGCCGCGATCGGGTGGTCGGGTGCGACGGTCCAGACGAGTTCCCGCTCCGCGTCGTTGCGCCACCGCAGGCTGCAGGTCGTGCCCATCAGCCGCTTGAAGATCTTCGAGAAGTGCCCGGAGTGCAGCACCACCAGGCCCATCCCGGCCAGCACGTGCTGCTGGACCCGGTCGACCACCTCGTCGGAGACCTCCCGGTGCGCCTTGTGCCCCCACCAGGTGAGCACGTCGGTGGCGGCGAGGACCTCCTCGGTGAGCCCGTGCTCCGGGTCGTCGAGGGTGGCGGTGCCGACCTCGACGGGCACCTGCGCCTGTTCTGTGATGCCGGCCGCGATCGCCCCGTGCATCCCATCCGGGTAGAGCGCGGCCACATGCTCCTCGAGCTGCTCGTGCCGGTTCTCGCCCCAGACGAGCACGCGGAGCGGGGTATCGGATTCGGTCATGGGTGTTCCCTTCGGTTTGCGGGCCGGCGAGCGTGCTCAGCCCTTGATGGCGCCGATCATGACGCCGCTGGAGAAGTGCCTCTGGACGAACGGGTAGACGATCAGCACCGGCACCATGGCCAGCACCACGACGGCCATCTGGATCGCGAGGCCGGCCGTCTGGCCCCCGTCGAGGCTGGACGGGTCGAACGTGGTGCCCGGCACCGCCTGCCCCTGGAGCACGTAGGAGCGCAGCACCAGCTGCAGCGGCCACTTGGCCGAGTCGTTGATGTAGAGCACCGCGTTGAAGAACGCGTTCCAGTAGGCGACCCCGTAGAACAGGCCGACCACCGCGATCACGGCCTTGGACAGCGGCAGCACGATCTGGCCGAGGATGCGCCACTCGCTGGCGCCGTCGATCCGGGCGCTGTCGAGGATGCCCCGGTCGATGTTCATGAAGAAGTTCCGCATGATCAGGATGTTGAACGCGGAGACGGCGGTGGGCAGGATCAGCGCCCACAGCGAGTCGATCAGGCCGAGCCCGGCCACGACCAGGTAGGTCGGGATCATCCCGGCCCCGAAGAACATGGTGATGAGCAGCATGAACAGGATCGGCCGGTGGCCGAGGGACCCGGGCCGGGACAGCCCGTAGGCGGTGAGGATCGCCACCGCCAGGCTGAGCGCCGTCCCGACCGCGGTGACGAACACGCTCACCCCGACCGCGCGGGTGACCACGCCGCCGGCGATGATGTCGGTGTAGGCCTTGAAGGTCAGTTCACCGGGCACCAGGACCAGGCCGCCGGCGTCGTTGATCGCCGCCTGGGTGGACAGGCTGGTGACCACGACCGTCCACAGCGGCACGAGCACGGCCAGCACGATCAGGGTCAGGGCGGTCGTCTTGGCGGTCTTGGCGACCGGGCCCGGCTCCGCCTCGTACGGCGGCCGATCGGGGTGCCGACGGCGGCGCCCGGGTCCACGTGCCGCGGCACCTCCCGGGCCGCTCGCCCGGGCGGACGTTCTGGGGACTGTCGTGGTCATCGTTGGTACACCCCTGCCTCACCGAACACGTGCGCGATCTTGTTGGCCCCGAGCACCAGGATCAGGCTCACGGTGCCCTTGATCAGGCCGGCCGCGGCCGCATAGCTCCAGTCGCCGTAGACGATGCCCGAGTAGTACACGAACGTGTCCAGCACCTCGGCGGCCCCGGCGCCGACGGCGTCGCGCTGCAGGATCAACTGCTCGAACCCGACCGTCAGGGCGTCGCCGAGCCGCAGGATCAGGAGCAGGATGATCACCGGCCGGAGCGCCGGCAGGGTCACGTGCCAGATCCTTCGCCAGGCCCCCGCGCCGTCCACGGCGGCCGCCTCGTACTGCGAGCGGTCCACCGTGGACAGCGCCGCGAGGAACACGATCATGCCCCAGCCGGCGTCCTTCCAGACCTGCTGGGAGGTGATCAGGAGCAGGAACGTGTCCGGGTTCGTCATGACCTCGACGGCCTCGAGCCCACGGGAGCGCAGGAACTGGTTCACCAGCCCGGCGCCGCCGAGGATCTGCTGGAAGATCGAGACGACGATGACCCACGAGAAGAAGTGCGGCAGGTACACGATCGACTGGATCGCGGTACGGACCCGCCGGGTGAGCACGCTGTTCAGCAGGATCGCCATCGCGATCGGCACCGGGAAGAAGAACACCAGCTGGAACCCGGTGATGATCAGCGTGTTGCTGACCGCGTGCCAGAACCGTGGGTCGGCGACGACCCGCTGGAAGTTCCACCAGCCGACGAAGTCCGAGCCGAGGATCCCCACGTAGGGCGAGTAGTCCATCCAGGCGATGACGTTTCCGAGCATCGGGGCGTACATGAACACCGCGAGCAGGATGATCACCGGCGCGCACATGAGCAGCAGCGGATAGTCCTCGCGCAGCCGGGACAGGGACGGGCGCTTGCGGCGCGGTGCGGTCCTCACCTCCGGAGCCGGCGCGGCGGCCCGCTCGCGCCGCCGCGCCGCCTGCGGGGCAGCCGTCACTGCTCGTCCAGGTACTCGGCGTAGAACTCGCGCAGCTGCTCACCACCGGCCGAGCGCCAGTTCTCGACCGCCGCGTCCAGGGCCGAGATGTCGCTGCGGCCACGCGCGATGTCCATCTCGAGGTCGATGAAGGGCTGCTCGAGAGCCCCGAACTCCGGCGGCTCCACGATCTGCTGGGTGTAGAACACCGGGTCGACGGCGTACTCCATCGCGCCGGCCATCCAGGTGGCGAAGTCCTCGACGTAGGAGGGGTACTGCACCTGGGAGGCGACGATCGGCGGCCGGGTGATCCAGGTGTAGGTCCGCGCCACCTCGCGCAGTCCGGTCTCGTTGAGCGTCGGCACGTTCGCCTCGTCGAGGTCGTGGTGCACGCCCTCGGCGCCGTACTCGAGGAGCATCTGCTCCTTCGTGCCGAACGGGGCCGCGAAGTAGTTCGCGAGGGCGAGCTGCTCCTCGAGGCGCTCGGTGTCGTCGGTCTGCTTGATGAAGGTGAACAGGTTCGACGGGGTGCCCTTGAAGATCACGGGCGTCCCGCCGTCGCCGGCGAACGCCGGGACCGGCTGCTGGTTGTAGCCGGGGTTGCCGGCGTAGGCCTCCCGGGTCGCACTCAGCCAGCCACCCGCGCCGTCGGGCGTGATGAGGACCTCGCCGGAGATGAACCGCTGCCGTGCCTGCTGTTCGTTACCTGCGACCGCGTCCGGGTGGACCACGCCCGCCGCGAACAGCTCCGCCTGGAACTCCAGTGCTTGGCGGTACGCCTCGCTCTCCACCCGGTGCACCAGGTTGCCGCCTTCGAGGATCCACTTGTCCGGGACCCGGAACATGAGCTGGGCTCCGGCCCACATGTCGTTCATGGCCCAGCGGTTCGCGCCGGGGTCGGTCAGCTCGAGGGCGAGGTCGAGGAACTCCTGTGCGTTCGCCGGCGCCACCTCGATGCCGAGCTCCGAGGTGAGGTCGTGCCGGTAGAAGATCACCGAGTTGATCAGGTCGCTCGGGTACGGCAGGCCGTACAGCTTGCCGTTGAAGACGCAGCAGCGCCACGCATCCGAGGAGATGTTGGCCAGGTTCGGGTACTTCGAGATCTTGTCCCCGGCCAGGTAGGGCGTCAGGTCGGCGAACAGGTTCTCGGCCGCCTGACCGAAGCGCGGCGGCAGGGTCCAGGACGGGATGGTGACGAAGTCGGGCACGCTGGACTCGGCGGCCAGCACCGCCTGGAGCTTCTCGCCGTAGGCGTTGCCGTCGGTGATCTGGAACCGGAAGTCGGCGTTGATCTCCTCGTTCACGGTGACCATGTAGCTGTTGTCCGGAAGGCCGGGTGGCACCGTGGACCACAGCGGGGTCATCGCGGTGAAGGAGCTGCCGCGGCCGGGAACCTCCTCCACCGAAGCCACGAACTCGTCCGGGAAGCTCAGGTAGCCGGGGGTCGAGCCGTCGACGCTCGGGAAGTCCGGGGTGACGATGTCCCGCGGGATGTAGTCCGGGATCACCGAGTCGACGTCGACGGCAGCGCCGCCGCCGGACGGGCCCGATTCGGATCCCGTGGGGCCGGAGCCGCACGCGGCGAGCAGCGGCACGGCTGCGGCGCTGCCCGCGGCCAGGGTGAGGAACGAACGCCGAGCGATACGCGTCGGTTGGCGGGGATTCATCTGTGGATCACCTTCACTTCGTCGTGGCGTGGGGTCTGCGAACCGCTCGGACGCCGAACGGACTGTCGAAGCGGTTCGCTGATAGTTTGCAGTCGCAATGTAATCTTGTCAAACAAGTTCTCTGGCAAGCCAAGATCTACACACACCGTCACGCGAAGGAGCGCACACCTCATGACCGGCGCCGCATCCGATCCCTGGTTCACCCAGGTCCGCCGCTGGGGTCAGACGAACCTCACCGAACTGGACCCCACGCGGTACCCCAACGACCTCTGGCGCGAACAGTGGCGGACCACCGGGATCGACGCGGTGATCGTCAACGCCGGTGGCATCGTCGCCTACTACCCCACCGCCATCGAGGATCACGCCCGCGCCCGGCATCTCGGCGACCGGGACCTCTTCGGTGAGGTCGTCGCCGATGCCCGGGCGGCCGGCCTGGCCGTCGTGGCGCGGATGGACTCCTCCCGGGTGGGTGCCGACGCCGCGGCGCGCCGGCCCGAGTGGCTGGCCCGCGATGGGTCGGGAGCGCCGTACCGAGCCGGCGACCTGACGGTGGCGTGCGTGAACAGCCCGTACTACTCCGAGCACCTGCCGGCCGTGCTCGCGGAGATCATCACGGCCTACCGGCCCGACGGCTTCGCCGACAACAGCTGGGCGGGCCTGGACCGCCGTCGGGTCTGCCACTGCGAGCACTGCCGTACGGGCTTCCGCGACGCGACCGGGTTCGCCCTGCCCACCGTGATCGACCATACGGATGCCACCTACCGGTCCTGGTACCGCTGGAACGTGGCCCGCCGGAGCCGGATCTGGACCGAGAACGCCCGGATCGTGCGTGACCTCGGCGGCGCGGACTGCCTCTGGCTGGGCATGCTGCCCGGCTCGGTCACCGCCCAGGTGGACCGGTTCATCGACGCCCGCGCCCTGCTCTCCGACGCCCGCCTCGCGCTGCTGGACCACCAGTTCCGGGGCCGGCGAGGCTTCGAGGACAACGCCGAGACCGGGCGCAGGCACACCGAGCTGATGCCCGCCGGGTCCGTCCTGGCCGAGTCGATGGCGATGTACCGGTCGGGCAACCCGGTGTTCCGGCTCGCGTCCGTGCCCGCCGGCGAGGCGACCCTGTGGATGGCGGCGGGCGCCGCGGGCGGCATCGACCCGTGGTGGCACCACATCGGCGCGGTCCATGGCGACCGGCGCCAGTACGACCGGGCCGGGAAGCACTTCGCGTGGCACCGGCGCAACGAGGCCCACCTGCGTGACCGCACCCCGGTGGCCCGGGTGGCGCTGGTCTGGTCGGAGCTGAATGCCGCCGTGTACGGCGGGGAGGACGCCGTCTCCCGCACGACGACCCCGGCGGACGGGTTCCGCCGGGCCCTGCTCACGGCCCGGATCCCGGCCACCCCCCTGCACATCGACGACCTGGCGGCTCGGGGGCATCGGTTCACCACGGTGGTGCTGCCGCAGCTGGCCGTGCTCACCGCCGCGCAACGCGACGCCGTCGCCTCGTTCGTCGCGGCGGACGGCAACCTGATCGCCTCCGGACCGCTCGGCGCCCTCGACGAGAACGGGGACCCGGCTCCGGCCGGACCGCTCGCCGAGATCCTCGGCACCCGCCCGCTCGGCACGGCCAGCGGGCAGACGGGCCCGCACACCGGCGGCTTCGAGGACGCCCGCCGGCACACCTACCTCGAGCGGACCACCGACTGGCCCGAGTCGGCCGCGGCCATCTGGTCCGCGCTCGCCGGTACCGACCTGATCGGTTTCGGCGGCCGCCTGGACCACGTGACGGCCCAGCCCGGCGCGCACGTTCTGGCCACCGCAGTCCCGGCCTTCGGTGTCTACCCACCCGAGACCTCGTGGCGTCCGCCCGTGTCGGAGCCGGCACTGCCTGCGATCGTGGTCACCGAGGGTACGGGCGGGCGCGGGCGCACCGTCCACCTCGCCGCCGACCTCGACCGGTGCGCGGGCCGCAACGATCTCGCCGACCACCACCACCTGCTCGCCGGCCTCGTCCGGTGGACCCTCCAGGGACCCGAGCCCGTGCTCCTGGAGGGACCGGGCCGGATCGACCTGCGGCCGTACCGGCAGGGCGAGCGGTGGGTGATCCACCTCCTGGACGCCGGCCGCTCGGAGGCCACCCCCGGCACCGTCGAGGACCTGTGGAGCATCGGGCCGTACCGGCTCGGGGTCCATGACCCGGACGGGGCGCTCACCCATGCCCACGGCCTCGTCTCCGGGGACCCGTTGGTGACCCGGCGGGACGGGCCTCGCCTCTGGGTGTCGATACCCGCCCTGACCGGCCACGAGGTGATCGTGGTGACACCCGGTGCCCAGGAGTCTCTCGGCACCGGCGGGACGGCGCGCGGGGCCGGGTCGCCGCGCGGAAAATAGAGGCGGGACATGTCGGTGGCTGGACGTAACCTCGGGGGCGATGATCGACGCACCACACACCCCCGAGACCGCGCCCGTTCCCGAGGCGTCGCCGCTGCCTGCCCCGGTCCCGACCGACCCGGCTCGCCGGCTCGACTGGCGGCGCCTGCGTCGGCCTGCGGCTGCCATCGCCCTGGTCGCGCTCACGATCGGCGCCCTCGGCCAGGTGCTCGGCACGGCTGCGGCCGGCCGGTTGGCCGAGAACGCCACGCTCGCGGGGCTCGCGCTGCTCGCGCTGTGCGTGGTGGGCGGCGCGCTGCTCGACGGCGTCGGCCAGGTGATCTGGGCAGGTGTGGTGGACCGGGCCGAAGGAAAGCTCCGTAGCGACCTGCTCAGCGCGGCCCTGCGTCAGCCGCTCGCTGCGCTCTCCGAGCAGGCCGTGGGCGAGGTACTCGACCGGGTCGACGACGACACCCACGCCGTCGGGACCCTGGTGCGCCGTCAGCTCTGGGGCGCGGGTCGCACCGTCGCCGGCACCGTGCCCATGTGGATCGTCGCCGGCCTCACCTGGTGGCCGTCGTGGTTCCTGTTCCCGCTGCTCGCCGTGGTCGTCTGGTTCGTGACCCGGAAGATGCTCGACGAGATCGCACGCCGCAAGGTGATCGAGGAGATGGCCTGGACCGACCACGCCGCGGCATTCGAGGAGGCCGTCGCCGCCCGCAACGACCTGCGCACGAGCCTCGGTCAGGCGTTCGCGGTGCGCCGCCTGGCTCAGCTCTCGGCGCTCGTCCACGACAAGTTCCACAAGGTGGTGCGGGTCGAGGAGCGGCTGATCCGGCGGGCCGGCCTGCTGACCTACTCGCTGCTGGCCGCGATCGCCGTGGTCAGCGCGGTGATCGCTGCCGACGGTGGCCTGTCCGTGCAGCAGTTGGTGACGCTGTTCCTGGTCACCGCGATGTTCATCGGACAGATCGACAACCTGGTCCACCACCTGCCCGATATCCAGGAAGGGCTCGGCGCGGTGCTGCGGTTGCGGCAGATGCTGGCCCTGGAGCCCGAACCCGAGGGCGGGGACGACGTCCCGGCCGGGTCGCTCGACCTGACCTTGCGCGACCTGGAGTTCTCCTACGCCGAGGGCACCTTCGCGCTCAGCGGCGTCGACCTGCGGGTCCCGGCGGGCGAGACGGTCGCGCTCGTGGGCCGGACCGGCTCCGGCAAGTCGACGCTGGCCGCGCTGCTGTCCCGGGCCGTGGAGCCGGAGCGTGGCATGGTGTTCCTCGGTGGCGCCGACGTCCGCGACCTCGACCTGCAGAAGCTGCGTCGCGCCGTCGGGGTGGTCACCCAGCGCACGGAGATACTGGCCGGGACGCTTGCCGAGAACATCGCGCTGTTCGCCGACGTCCCGCGCAAGGACATCGAAGCGGCGGTCCGTGAGCTCGGGCTGACCGACTGGGCGTCCGGTATGCCCGATGGCCTGGACACCCTCCTCGGCCCCGGTGGTACCACGCTGTCCGCCGGCGAGGAGCAGCTGGTCGCGTTCGCACGTCTGCTCGTCCGGGACGTGCAACTGGTGGTCCTTGACGAGGCCACCGCCCGGATGGACCCGCTCACCGAGGCCCGCGTGGTGGCCGCGTCGGACCGTCTGCTCAGCGGGCGCACCGGCGTCCTGGTCGCCCACCGTCTCGGCACCATCGAGCGAGCCGGGCTGGTGGCCGTGCTCGATCACGGCCGGGTGGTGCAGCAGGGACCGCGCGCCGAGCTCGCCCGGACGCCGGGCCCGTTCCGCACGCTGGTGGAGGCCGGCGCGAGCGACGGCTCGCTGGACGACGAGGACTACGAGAAGGACGGTGCCTCCGACAACAAGCTCGACGCCAACCGGGCCGACGCCGGCGCCGGCGCGGAATCAGGCGACACGCTCCAGCTGAGCGCAACCGACGAGGAGATGTCAGCGCGTTCCGGTGGTGGGCCGAGCGCGCCGAACGCTGCGGAGTCGGTCGGCGGACGCCGCCGGACCGGCACCCCGCCGGACGTCCCCGAGCCCGGCACGGGGCCCAGCCTGGCCCGCGGCATCCTCAACGCCATGCTGGTGCGGCCGCGGTGGGGGCTGTTCGCCGCCCTCCTGTTCCTGCTGGCGAGCCTCGTCGCGGCGCAGGGTGCGCTCAGCGGCTACCTCTGGGGCCGCACGGTCCAGCAGGTCCAGACCGGCACGGTTCCCGTGGTGCTCGTCGTGGCGCTCGCGGTGCTGCTGCTCTCGCAGCCGCTGATCCTGTCCCGAGCCATCGGCCTGTACCCGCGCTGGTGGGTCGAGGTCCTGCTGCGGATCCGGATGACCGTCATGTACGGACAGACCCGGCAGCACCGGCTGCCCGCCACGCCGCCGGGCGAGGTCGTGGCCCGAGCGATGGACGCGGACCGGTTCGCCCGGTACGCGGACCGGTGGGTCGACTTCGTCAACGGTCTCCTGATCGTGGTGGTGACCGCGCTGATCAGCGGGACCTGGACCGCGGGCGCCGTGCTCCTGGCCGTGATGGTGGTCTCCGCCGCGGCCTCGGCGATCGGCAGGCCGATCGCGGGCCGCTCGGCGACCGCGTCGTCCGCGGCCCGGGCCCGCTTCGGCCGGGCCCTCGTCTCCGCGCTGGACTCGGCCCGCACGGTGAAACTCGCAGCCCGCACCCCGGACGTGCGCCGGCACCTCGGCGAGGTGGACTCGGGCCGGGTGCGTGCGGCGATCTTCGAGCACCGCGTCCAGGCCGTGCTCGACTCGGTCCCGATGGTCACCCTCTACCTGGGCGTCGTCGTGGCGTGGGGGTTCCTGCTCACCGGCCGGTGGGACCTGGCCACCACCCTGCTCGTCGCCAACGCCGTGATGGGGTTCGCGTGGTTCGGGGTCGTCGCCGGCGCCGTGATCACCGAAGCGCCGGGCACCCGGGCGTGGCAGGTCGCCACCGCGCGGTTCGCCGACGGCGCCGACCTGGTGGCCGCCCGGACCGGGGTCGACCTGGTCACCGGCGCCGCGCCCGCGCCCACGGCGCCCCAGCACGAACCGCTCGAGCGCCTCGAACTGCGCCACCTGAGTGCGGTGCACGACGACGGCACGATCGGCGTCTACGACGTCGACCTCGAGATCCGGCGGGGCGAGCTCGTCCTGCTGCTCGGGCAGGTCGGCTCGGGCAAGTCGTCCCTGCTCTCCTCGCTCGCCGGCCTGGTGGAGCACACCGGTGACGTCCGGTGGAACGGGGTCGCGGTGAGCGACGCGCAGGCGTTCCTACGGCCGGCCCAGGTCGCGCACGTGGCTCAGGTGCCGCGGGTGCTGTCCGGCACGTTCTCCGACAACGTCCGCCTGGACCACGCCCGTGACCTCGACGGCCCGATCCGCGGCGCGCGGCTGACGCAGGACGTGGAGGAGGCGGGTGGGCCCCACGCACTGGTGGGGCACCGCGGCGTGCGCCTGTCCGGCGGTCAGGTGCAACGCCTCGCACTCGCGCGCGCCCTCGCCGCGGACACCGAGCTCCTGCTCGCCGACGACGTCTCCAGCGCCTTGGACGCCACGACCGAGATCGAGCTGTGGGCCGCCCTGCGCGAACGGGGCACCACCGTGGTCGGCGCGACGTCGAAGCGAGCCGCCCTGGCTCGGGCGGACCGCGTCGTGGTGCTGGTCGACGGCACCGTGGCCGAGGTTGGACCCTGGGACCAGCTCGCGCCGAGGTGGAGCCACCTCGCCGGTTGAGGCTCGGCCCGGGTGATCCCGCCGACCGGGATCGGCCCTCACGACCGACGCGGAGCGATCTATCTCACATCCGGGAACCGAGATGCCCACAGCCTCGTTCTAGGTCACGAACTGGTCACGAGCGACTGCTAATATCGGCGCGCTCCCCCGCCGTCAGTGGGGGCACGACCCCACCGACGGACCGAGAGGAAACCCCCGGCATGCTCAAGCGAGCCGACCGTAACTCCAGCCACCCCGCAGCCTCGTCCCTTGGCTATCTGATCTTCCTGTCCCGATGGCTGCAGGCGCCGCTGTACCTGGGCCTGATCGTGGCTCAGGCAGCGTACGTATGGATGTTCATGCAGGAGCTGTGGCACCTGATCACCGAGGTCTTCTCCGGCCACCCGATGGAGGAGGCGGACACCATGCTGATCGTGCTCGGACTCGTGGACGTCGTGATGATCTCGAACCTCCTGATCATGGTGATCATCGGCGGGTACGAGACGTTCGTCTCGCGGATCCGGCTCGACGACCACCCGGATCAGCCGGAGTGGCTCTCCCACGTGAACGCGAACGTGCTGAAGACGAAGCTCGCGATGTCGATCATCGGGATCTCCTCGATCCATCTGCTCCGCACGTTCATCGAGAGCAACAACACCCGACCCGAGGTGATGCTCTGGCAGACCGTCATCCACATCGCGTTCATCCTCTCGGCGCTCGCACTGGCGTGGATCGACCGGATGTCGCTCACCTCCCACCAGCGGGCCGCGCACGCACGGTCCGCGGCCGGCGCAGCCGCTCCGGCCGACGATCCGGCCGACGGTCGGCCTCTCGAGTCCCAGCACTGAGCCGCCGCGGCCTCATCCGTCTGGATGAGGACGGCGGCTCGCCAGGACTGTCCGACGACCACCCGGATGAGCGCCGTCCACCCTTGGGGGGAGGCCAGGATCGTCCGGGCGACGGACGCGCCGCAACGGCAAGATTCCTAGGCTGGAGCCATGAGCCAGACCAGAATCCCAGGCACTCGGCAGCCCACCGTGATCTCGCCGCGCGGCTCCTGGCTGGGCACCGGCACCGGGCTCGGCATGGCCGTGGGCGTGGCGCTCGGCAACATCGTCGTGGACATCGCGGTAGGGGTCGCGGCAGGCGCGTTGCTCGGGATCGGGCTGGGCATCGTCCTGGAGCGCGCGGACCGCCGGCGGCGTGACCGGGAGCACCTGATCGCGGCCTCCGCCACCGAGGCGGCGGCAGCCGGTCCGGGTGCCGCGGAAACGGCGCCGAACGATCCGGCCCCGACCCGTGGCGTCGACGTGGCGACCTCATTCACGACGGCGAGCTGACCGCCGTCGGGCACCGACACCGTCGGTAGGAGCACCGTCAGGCGGTCGGGGCGTCCACCACCGGCGGGAGTCCGAAGGTCTCGAACAGCGAGGTGTCGAAGAACGCGGCGACGTGCCGCACGCCCCCGCCGGAGCACTCGACCACGTGAAGGTGGAACGGGTGATGGCGGCCGTCCTCGCCGCGCATGTAGAGCCCGTAGGCCGGCTGCCCGTTCGCCCGGGTGGGCACCAGCAGCATGTCCCCCGGCCCGGAGGCCGGGCACTGGGTGGCGATCAGCTCACCGATGGTCTCCGGACCGGTGTACCAGCCCTCGAACGGCGGCATCTCCCAGACCGCGTCCGCGGTGAAGAGCTCCACCAGGCCCGCGATGTCGTAACGCTCGAACCCGTCGACATAGCGGGCCAGCAGCTCCCGCTCGGCGGCGGAGTGCGGCTCGAGCGCGTCCTCTCGCGTCGGCGCGGCCTGCGCCACCTTCTCCCGGGCCCGCTGCAGCAGACTGTTCACGGCGGCGACGCTCTGACCGGTCGCCTCTGCGACCTCGGCGGCACGCCACGCCAGGACGTCCCGCAGGATCAGCACGGCACGCTGCCGCGGCGGCAGGAGCTGCAGCGCGGCCACGAAGGCCAGTCGCACCGATTCCCGGGACTCGGCCACGTCCCCCGGGTCGTCGTGACCGAGCGCACCGTCCGGGGCCGGCTCGAGCCAGAGGATGTCCTGCTCCACCAATGGCGCGTCGGCGGCGGTGCTCGGAGCACCGAGCCCGGTCGGCAGCGGCCGGCGCTGCCGCGACTCCAGCGCGGACAGGCAGGTGTTCGTCGCGATCTTGTGGATCCAGGTCCGTACCGAGGAGGCGCCGGCGAACCGGGCGTAGCCGCGCCACGCGCGCAGCATGGTCTCCTGGGCGAGGTCCTCGGCATCGTGGACCGAGCCCATCATCCGGTAGCAGTGGGCGAAGATCTCGCGCTCGTAAGGAGCGATGATCTCGGCGAACTCGGCATCGACAGATCGCGTCGTTGACATGATCGGAATGCTAACCCCGACCCCCGACACCCGAACAGGGCAATCCCGGTCCGGTCCGACCGCCGGGGTCATCGGGCCGATTCGAAGGGTCCCGGGGACGCCGGGCTGGGGGTCCGGGACGCCGGTCCCGGGGGTTCCGGGACGCCGGGGTCGGCCGGATCAGCCGAGATCCAGGTACCCGTCCAGCCCGACGGTGAGCCCCGGGTGCTCGGGCACGGCGCGCGCCGCCAGTAGCACGCCCGGCATGAACGAGGACCGTTCGAAGCTGTCCGTGCGGATCGTCAGCTGCTCCCCCGGGTTGCCGAACAGCACCTCCTCGTGCGCGACCAGGCCGCGCAGCCGGACGGCGTGCACGTGCACGCCGTCGACGACGGCGCCGCGGGCGCCGTCGAGGGAGGTCTCCGTGGCGTCCGGGCCGGCGGCCAGGCCCGCCTCGGCGCGGGCGGCGGCGATCGCGCGGGCCGTGTGCACGGCCGTACCGGACGGTGCGTCCACCTTGTTCGGGTGGTGCAGCTCGATGACCTCGGCCGACTCGAAGTAGCGGGCCGCCTGGGCGGCGAAGCGCATCGCGAGCACCGCGGAGAGTGCGAAGTTCGGGGCGATCAGGACGCCGAGGCCGCGACCGTCCTCGGCGAGGTGGCTACGCACCCGGCCCAGGGACTCCTCGGTCCAGCCGGTGGTCCCGACCACTGCGTGCAGGCCTGCGTCAATGAGGGCGTGCACGTTCGCCTCGGTGGCGGACGGCACGGTGAAGTCCACGGCCACCGAGGCCCCGCTGCCGGCCAGGGTCGCCACGTCGTCACCGACGTCGAGCCGAGGCCCGAGAACGAGATCGGCCGCGTTCTCGACGGCCTCGCAGACGGTCGATCCCATCCGCCCGGCGGCTCCGAGGACGGCGATTGTCAGGGGCGCAGCGGCAGTGTTCGGCATGATCGCCATGCTAGCCGCGCGCCCGCCGACTCCTCGCCTCAGGCAGCGGTCGGCAGAGCCCCGAACGCGGTGGCCGCGACGTCCTCCTCGAACGGGCCGACGACCACCAGGTGGCGCGCCGCCGCGTACAGTTCCGCGGCCAGCTCGCGGATCTGCTCGGCGGTCACGGACCGGATCCGCGCGAGCGTCTCGTCGAGGCCGACGAACTCGCCCATGGTGATCTCGGCACGACCGAGGCGCGACATCCGGGAGCCGGAGTCCTCGAGGCCGAGGACGAGTCCACCGGACATCTGGCCGATGCCCCGCGCGAGCTCGTCGTCGTCCATCACCGTCGTGGCCAGGCGGGCCCACTCGGCGTCGAGGAGCTCGACGACCTGGGCCACCTTGCCCGGCGCGCAGCCGGCATAGAGGCCGAAGGCGCCGGTCTCGGCGTACCCCGAGGCGAACGAGTAGACCGAGTAGGCGAGGCCGCGCTTCTCGCGGATCTCCTGGAACAGGCGCGAACTCATCGAACCGCCCAGGACCGCGTTCAGCACGGAGAGCACGAAGCGCCGATCGTCGCCGGCCACCGGGCCGAGCCCGCCGAGGATGACGTTGGCCTGCTCCGTGCTGCGGCGTACGGTCGCTGCGGAGCCCTGCACCGGGAGCAGGTCCAGACCGTTGGAGGTCGGGCTGCGGCGCGGCGCGGGAGCGGCCACCGGGTCCAGTGACCAACCACCGGCGGCGACGGCGCGCGTGACGGCCTCGCAGAGCGTGTCGTGGTCGACCCCGCCGGCGGCGGTGACCACGAGTTCGGACGGCGTGTAGGTGCGCCGGTAGTGCTCGTGGACGGCGTCCCGGGGCACCGCACGGATGCTCTCCGGGGTGCCTCCGATCGGCCGGCCGAGGGGGTGGTCCCCGAACACGAGGGCCGAGAAGCGCTCGTGTGCGACGTCCACCGGGTCGTCCTCGTTCATCGCGAGCTCCTCGAGGATGACCTCGCGCTCGCTGTCGAAGTCCTCGGGGTCGAGCGTCGCGGAAGTGACCATGTCGAGGATCACGTCGGTCGCCATCGGCAGATCCGCATCGAGCACCCGCGCGTAGTAGCAGGTGTGCTCCTTGCCGGTCGCGGCGTTCGCCTCTCCCCCGACGGCGTCGAACGCCGAGGCGATCTCCATCGCGTCCCGGGAGGGCGTGCCCTTGAACAGCAGGTGTTCGAGGAAGTGCGTGGAGCCGTGGTGGCCGTCGGTCTCGTCACGAGACCCGACGGCCACCCAGGCACCGATCGCGGCCGAGCGCTGACCGGGCATGGCCTCGGTCAGCACCCGGATGCCACCGGGGAGCACGGAGCGGCGCACGACGGCGCCGGCTCCGGTCTCCACGGTGATCTCCGTACCCGGCGAGCGGGCCGGGCCGAGGATCAGTTCGGACACGTCACGCATCCGCGGGCGCGGACTCCGACTTCTCGGCGTCGTCCTCGGCGATGACGGCGTGCAGCGAGAGCTTGCCGCGCGGGTCGACCTCGGCCAGTTCGACCTCGACCTTCTGGCCCACGGACAGCACGTCCTCGACGTTCTCCACCCGCTTGCCACCGACGAGGCGGCGCACCTGGGAGATGTGCAGCAGCCCGTCCTTGCCCGGGGACAGCGACACGAACGCGCCGAAGGAGGTCGTCTTGACGACCGTGCCCACGAACCGTTCGCCCACCTCGGGCATCTGCGGGTTGGCGATCGCGTTGATCGCCTGACGCGCGGCCTCGGCCGAAGGGCCGTCCGTCGCGCCGATGAACACGGTGCCGTCGTCCTCGATGGAGATGTCGGCGCCCGTGTCCTCCTGGATCTGGTTGATCATCTTGCCCTTCGGCCCGATGACCTCGCCGATCTTCGATACCGGGACCTGGACGGTGATCACGCGCGGCGCCGTCGGGGCCATCTCGTCCGGGGTGTCGATGGCCTCGGCCATGACGTCCAGGATGTGCAGCCGGGCCTCGCGGGCCTGGGTGAGCGCACCACCGAGCACGGAGGCGGGAATGCCGTCGAGCTTGGTGTCGAGCTGGATCGCGGTGACGAACTCGCGGGTACCGGCGACCTTGAAGTCCATGTCGCCGAACGCGTCCTCGGCACCCAGGATGTCGGTGAGCGCCGCGTAGCGGGTCTCCCCGTCAACGGTGTCCGAGACCAGCCCCATCGCGATGCCGGCGACGGGCGCGCGCAGCGGCACCCCGGCGTTCAGCAGGGACAGGGTCGAGGCGCACACGGAACCCATGGACGTCGAGCCGTTGGAGCCGAGGGCCTCGGACACCTGACGGATCGCGTACGGGAACTCCTCGCGGCTCGGCAGCACCGGCATGATCGCGCGCTCGGCGAGGGCGCCGTGCCCGATCTCACGCCGCTTCGGGCTACCCACGCGGCCGGTCTCACCGGTCGAGTAGGGCGGGAAGTTGTAGTTGTGCATGTAGCGCTTGCGCGTCTGCGGGGACAGCGTGTCGAGCTGCTGCTCCATCTTCAGCATGTTCAGCGTGGTGACGCCCAGGATCTGGGTCTCGCCGCGCTCGAACAGCGCCGAACCGTGCACGCGGGGCAGGACCTCGACCTCGGCGGAGAGGGTGCGGATGTCCCGCAGCCCACGCCCGTCGATACGGAAGCCGTCGGTGAGGATGCGCTGACGGATCAGCTTCTTGGTGACCGCGCGGTAGGCGGCGGAGAGTTCCTTCTCGCGACCGTCGAATCCGGCCTGCAGGGCGCCGACCATGGCGTCCTTGATCTCGTCGATCCGGCTATCGCGCTCCTGCTTGCCTGCGATGGCGAGGGCGTCGGACAGCGCCTGGCCGACCTCGGCCTCCACGGCGGCGTAGACGTCCGGCTGGTAGTCGGGGAACAGGGGGAACTCCTGTACCTCCTTCGCGGCGCGGGTGGCGAGGTCCTGCTGGGCCTCGACGAGCACCTTGATGAAGGGCTTCGCGGCCTCCAGGCCCTGCGCGACGACCTCTTCGGTCGGGGCGCCGACGCCCTGCTCCTTGATGAGCGTCCAGGCGTTGTCCGTGGCCTCGGCCTCGATCATCGCGATCGCGACGTCGGTGGTGCCGTCGGCGACGGTCACCGCGCGGCCGGCGACGACCATGGAGAACACGGCGCGCTCGGTCTCGCTGTAGCGCGGGAAGGCGACCCACTGACCGTCGATCAGGGCGATCCGGACCGCCCCGACCGGGCCGGAGAACGGCAGGCCGGAGAGCTGGGTGGACATCGACGCCGCGTTGATGGCGAGGATGTCGTAGGAGTCGTCGGGGTGGATCGCGAGGATCGTCTCGACGACCTGGACCTCGTTGCGCAGGCCCTTGACGAAGAGCGGACGCAGCGGCCGGTCGATCAGGCGGCAGGCCAGGATCGCCTCGGTCGAGGGACGTCCCTCACGGCGGAAGAACGAGCCGGGGATCTTCCCGGCGGCGTACTGGCGCTCCTCGACGTCCACCGTCAGCGGGAAGAAGTCGAACTGGTCCTTGGGGTACTTGCCGGCCGTCGTGGTCGACAGCAGCATCGTGTCCTCGTCGAGGTACGCGACGGCGGCGCCGCCCGACTGCTTGGCGAGACGACCCGTCTCGAAGCGGACCGTGCGCGTGCCGAAACTGCCGTTGTCGATGACGGCTTCGGCGAACTGAATCTCGGGACCCTCCATGGGGTGCCCTCCTTCGTGTTCGTCCGGGGCTCGGCGGTCATCGATCGAGGCCCACGGACGCCAGTCCGGAAGCCACTACCGAGGACCAACGAAAGCCCCGAGTGGTTGGTTTGTCTGTAGTTGTGGGTGATACGGCGCCCGCGCACCGGCGGGCACATGAACCGGCCGGCCCGGAACCCTGGGCTCCGGACCGGCCGGTCACGTCACTATCGGCGCAGGCCGAGACGTTCGATGAGCGAGCGGTAACGCTCGATGTCGACGTCGCGCAGGTAGCCGAGGAGGCGACGGCGCTGGCCGACCAGGAGCAGCAGGCCACGACGCGAGTGGTGGTCGTGCTTGTGCTCCTTGAAGTGCTCGGTCAGGTCCTTGATCCGCCGCGAGAGCAGCGCGATCTGGACCTCGGGGGAGCCGGTGTCACCCTCGTGGGTGGCGTATTCGGCAATGATCTGCTTCTTGACTGCGACATCGAGGGCCACGGTTCTCCTTGTGTACTCGTTGCGCGGAGCTCCGGGGCATGTTCTCCCGGGCATGACGAATCCGCGGCCGATCTGACGGCAACGCTCAGGTTATCACCCGCCGGACCGGGCCGCGGAATCGGGTGGGAGTCCGACCTCAGTGCGTGGCGGATCCGGAGGTCGGCAGCTGGGCGGGGTGCGGCACTCCGAGAACGTCGGCGGCGGAGATGACGTCCTGGCGCATCTGCTCGATCAGGGCCGCCATGCCCTCGTAGCGAAGCGTCGGACGCAGGCGGCGCACGAACTCGACCACCACCACCTCGTCGTACAGGTCGAGGTCGGTGCGGCCGAGCACGTGGGCCTCGACTCGGCGCTGGACACCGTCGAAGGTCGGGTTCGTACCGATCGAGATGGCCGCAGGCAACGAGATCTCCTCCGGCGTCCCCGGGTACCGCACGAGCCAGCCCGCGTACACGCCGTCGGCGGGGATGGTGCCGGTCGCCTCGGTGTCGAGATTCGCCGTCGGGAACCCCATCTCGCGCCCGCGGGCCTCGCCGTGGACGACGACCCCGCGCATCCGGTGCGGCCGCCCGAGGACGCGGGTGACGCCCGCACAGTCACCCTCGGCGAGCAGTTCCCGCACCCACGTGGAGGACCAGCGCCGCTCCCCCGGCTCGGCGACGTCGTGGACGACCTCGACCTCGAACCCCAGGCGACGGCCCAGCTCGGTCATCGTGGTGCGGTCCCCCACGTTGCCCCAGCCGAACCGGATGTCCTCGCCGATCACGACGCGGCGCGCGTGCAGCGCCTCCACGAAGTAGCGGCGCACGAACTCCTCCGGCGCCTGCCGGGCGAACTCCTCGGTGTAGTTGATGACGAGGACGGCGTCGAGCCCGGTCTGCGCCATCAGCGCCAACCGGTCGTCGAGACCCGTGAGCAGCGTCGGCGCGCTCCCGGGCCGGTGCACCGTGGCCGGGTGGGGGTCGAACGTGACGGCCACGGCCGGAACCCCCTCGGCGCGCGCCGCGGCCACGACCTCGGCGAGCACCGCACGATGCCCGAGGTGGACGCCGTCGAAGTTGCCGATGGTGAGCACACTCGCGGCCAGATCCGCAGGAATCTCCGTGATGCCGTTCCAGCGCCGCACGTTCTTGTTCGCCTCCCATGTCGTCCCGGGTCGGGACACCGAGGCCAAGCGTGCCACCTCCGGGTGGGTGCGCGCGAAGTCGTTACGAGTCCGCGTCGGTGTCGGCGGCGTCGGAGTCCTCGGCGAGGACCCGGTAGAGGTCCTTGCGGGCTCGGTCCAGGATCGCCACGGCGGCCTGCTGTTGCGCGGTGTCGCCGACCCGCACCACCTGCTTCGCGGCATCCATGAAGGCCATCATGCTGCGCCGCACGGCCAGGGCGGCATCGGGGCCACCGACCTCCCAGGGCGTCCCAAGCGACGCACGGTTCTCCTCCACGTACGCCCGGCCCGCCTCGGTGAGTGCGGCGGTGCGCCTGCCGTCGATGTCCTCGATGGTGAGCAATCCCTCATCCTCGAGTGCCTGCAGCGTCGGATAGACGGAGCCGGGGCTCGGCGTCCACGCTCCGGAGCTGCGCTCGCCGATCTCCTGGATCAGCTGGTAGCCGTGCCGCGGCTCCTCCGCCAGGAGGAGCAGGATCGCTGCGCGCACGTCGCCACGCGGACGCGGCCCGCGGCGGCCTCGGCCATGGCCACGGTGGCCGCGGTGCGGTCCGCCCCCGAAGTCCGGTGCGCCGGTCCCGTCGGGGATCGGCCCGCGGCCCCCACGTCGCCGCCGCGGACCGAAGCCCCGCCCGGCGAGGTCGTCGGGCATCTGCCCGGGTTCGAACGCGTCGCCGTAGCCGTCCCGACGGGCGCGGGACTCACCGGGAACACCCCGGCCTCGGCGCCCGCGAGCGCCGCTGATGTGTGAGTCATCGTGGTGTGTCATGTCGTTATCCTTCCGTCGACACGCTCACGATATATCGCGATATGCCGCACGGTCAAGAACCGGTTCGACCCCTCGACCGCGCGGGCTCAGCGGACGTCGCTGAGCGGGAGGCCGAGCGAGCGCACCACGTCGACCACGACGTCGCGCTCCAGGAAGTCGACGGGCACGTCGATGACGTCATCGGTGCGCCCCGCCCCGAGGCGCACCACATGGACCTTCGCGGGCCTGCCCGAGCGCTGCACCACCGCGCCGACGAGGTCGGCGACCGCCTCTGCGACCGCCACCGACGCGACGATCGGCGCGAACTCGTGGCCGTTCGGGATCGGTGAGCTGAGCACGGCGCGCCCCACCCCCATCACCACGTGCGCGGCGTCCCCGGAGGCACCGATGACCCTGATCCAGGCACGGGAGTGGGTGAGCACGTGCGACACCCGCTTCGCGTCCCCGATCGCTCCGGACGGACCGAGCAGGCCCCGACCGACCAGCGATTCTCGGCCCTGGTCCAGGTCCGGGCTGCCGTCGCTGCCGGTCTCGGGATCGAGGCCGTAGACGGCTCTGCTGATCCGAGCCGCAGGCGTCGGAGTGTTCCCGAGCAACGCTGCGAGCTCGTGCGTGTCGAGACGCAGGACGGGCACCGAGGGCGAGGCGACGGTCGGATCCTGGAAGGCGGTCATGCACCCACGCTAACGACGCGGGCCGTCAGCTGTGCCAGGTCCAGCCGCCGCCGCCGTAACCGTGGTCGACGCGGCTGTCCACGTGGGTGAACGTCGGGTAGCGCAGGATGCCGGAGAAGCCCGAGGTCTTGGCGTGGTTCATCGTCGCCGTCACGGACAGCCCGGAGATGACGATGTCCGCCGCGATGCCGTACATGTGCTGGCTGTTGCTGACCCCGCCGACCGCGCGGTTGTGGGCGACCGACCGGAATCCGGAGTTGATCCGGATCGGCCGGTCGCCCGCCTTCCTACGGACCGCCTCGAGCTTGTACATCGCTCGGCGCACGTTCTCCTTCACCTGGCCCGATGAGATCCTGCCGTTGCTGAAGCCGGCGCCGTCCTTGGAGTGGAACTCGCTGAAGTCGAAGTGCGTGGTGGACCCGTCCGAACTCTGCAGCGCATTCAGGGCACGCTGGCTGTTCGCGCCGACGATGCCGTCGACGCCGAGACCGTAGGCGCGCTGGAACCTCCGCACCGCGGCCTTGGTGGCCGGGCCGAAGACGCCGTCGGCGGCGACCCGGGTGCGCGTGGGTGAGTCGGCGGCCCAGCCCGCGACGCGGATCTGGAGTTCGGTGACGTCCGAGCCGCGCGAGCCCTCGCGCAGGGTGCGGCTCCAGGCGTAGGCCTGGGCCTCGGTCGGTGCGATCGCCTCGGCGGCGATCAGCAGGGCGGGCACCGCGAGCGCGGTGGTGAGCAGACGACGGCGGGTGAGCGACATGACGGATCCTCTCGGTGTGGCGGATGCGTTTCGTACTGCCGAACGAGCGCGACGCGGTGCACCGAGGAGGCGGTCCCCCGACGTGGCCTCGCGGCGAATCTAGCAGCGCCCGGCCGCGCCGGCGACGGCACCGTCGTGCCGGCGGCGGAACGTTCCGCCCGAGCCGGCCTGGTCCGGCTCGGCGTCGGTCCCCTAGCGTCGGCGCCATGTCCTCCTCTCCCACCGCGGCGCTCAGGCTCACGACGGCGGAACTCGCGTGGCTGCTCTCGCTGCGGCCGGGTCGGTCGGCCGCCCTGGTGGCGGCGGCGCTCGGCGTCCCGGCGTCCGCTCCGGCCGGACAGCGCTCGCAGGTCTCGCCCCGTGCGCTGGGCGAGGACGAGTTGCCGCGGGCCGACGCGGCCATCGCCGGGGACGTGCTCACGGCCGCCTCGGCGCTGGTGTCGGTCGGGACGGCGGACGCCCTGGCCGCGCTGGCAGCGGTCGGCCGGGACCGGGTGCTGCTCGTCGCCCCGGACGGCCGCGGCGGCTTCGAGATCGCGGCGGTCGACGGCGGCACACCGGTGGGCGAGGCCGTCGCCGAGGTCGCGGGTGGTCTCGGGGCCGACGCCGTGGTCATGGTCGCCGATGCCGGCGGCACGATCCGTGCGGTCGAGGCCGGGCCGGGCCTGGCGGGTGCCGTGCAAGCCCTGGTGCAGGAGCGGGCCACGTGAGCGTCACCCACGGGGCCGACGTCACCGCGCTGCGGGACTGGTCGTCGGCGGCCGCGGCGGGGGCACGGACCCTGGGCGACGTCGCGGGCCGGGTCGAGATCGCCGTCGCCGCCCTGGCCTGGTCGGGCCCGGATCGCCAGCGCTTCGCCGACGACTGGACCGGACGCTGTGCGCCCGGCCTACGGGGCGTCAGCGACGCCCTGCTGAACGCGTCCGCGCAGGTCGTAACGGACGCCGTCGAGCAGGAGAACGCCAGCACCTGGACCGGCAGCACCGGACCGGCACCTCCCACGACCGTCGGCCCTTCGACCGGCCTCGACGCGGCTGCCGACGCCGCCCGGGAGGCGCGCGAGGCCGGTTGGGCGCGCGGCGCCGGGCAGGTCCTGCTCGGCCTGATCGGGAGCGCTCTCGGCGGACCGGTCGGAGCCGTCCTCAGTGTGGTCGCGGGGCCGCGGCTCGTCGAGCACCTGGTCGGCGTCGCGGACGACCGGGCTGGTCGGACCTCGGTCGCCGAGGTCACCGACGAGGTCGCGATCACCGACACGCTGCCCACCGGACCGGCGGACCTGCTCCACGACATGGCCGACCTGTACGACCACGACGGCGCGGTACGCCTCGACGTGATCACCCGGCCGGACGGCAGCCAGGTCGCGCTGTTGTACGTGCCCGGTACCCAGGACTGGTCCCTGGACGTCGACGGCACGAACCCGATGGGCGCGTACGGCGCGGTCGGCGCCGCGTCCGGCAAGGACACCCCGATCCGGCGGGTCATGCTTGCGGCCCTCGACCGGGTGCCCGAGGGCGTGCCGATCCACCTGGCCACGCACAGCCAGAGCAGCTTCGCCGCGCTCGACCTCGCGGCCGACCCCTACGTCCGGGCCCGCTACGACATCGCCTCGATCGTCACGGCCGGCGCGGGCGGCGGGAACTTCGAACTCCCGGCCGGCACCACGCTCGTCTCGGTCCGCAACCCGCTCGACCCGGTCGCCCGGATCGGCGGCGCCCCGGACGCCGCGATCGACGTCACCGGCGTCTGGGGTTCGGTCAACACGCACTCCTCCAGCGAGTACGCCGAGCTCCTCGCCCGCTCCGACTCGCCCGAGCTCGACGGGTGGTGGCGCAGCGTCGGGATCGAGCCGGGCTCGACCATGCGGACCCGCGTCCTGCGTGGCACCGTCACACCGGGCGAGTGACCAGGCGAGCCGCCGATCAGGCCGGGTCGAGCACGAGCACCGGACGTGCGACGTCGCCCCGGTCGGTGACCAGCGCCACCACGTGTCCGTCGGGTGCGAACGCGGCCACCACGCCGTCACGGCCCGACGGCGGCACGCGGCGCCCGTACCGCAGCTCGGTGGTCTCGGCGTCGGTGAGGTCCCGGTCGGGCAGGGTACGACGGGCGACCTCGCTCATCCCCAGGGCCCGCACGCCGTCGTCGGCCAGTTCGGTCAGGGTCTGCGCCTCCGCCACGTCGAAATCGCCGACCTGGGTCCGGCGCAGCGCCGTGAGGTGGCCGGCGCTGTCGAGCGCGGCCCCGAGGTCACGCGCGAGCGCTCGCACATACGTGCCGCTGGAGCAACGCACCTCGACGTCGAGATCCTGCACGGGCGTGCCGTCGGCAGCGACGCCGGGCCGCCGCGCGAGCACCTCGAAGGCATGGACGGTGACCGGCCGGGCCGGCAGGTTCACGTCCTCACCGGCACGCACCCGGGCGTAGGACCGCTTGCCGTCGACCTTGATCGCGCTGACGGCGCTCGGCACCTGCTCGATCGCACCGGTGAGGCCGGCGACGGCGGAGCGCACCGCCTCGTCGTCGGTCTCGGGCAGGCCCGGGGTCGCCGTGACCTCGCCCTCGGCGTCGTCGCTGACGGTCCCCTGCCCCAGCCGGATGGTGGCCAGGTAGGTCTTGTCCGCCCCGACCAGGTAGGTCAGCAGCCGGGTGGCGCGGTTCACGCCCAGCACCAGCAGGCCCGTGGCCATCGGGTCGAGCGTGCCGGCGTGCCCGACCTTCTTCGTGCCGGCGAACCGGCGCACCCGCGCGACGACATCGTGGGACGTGAGGCCGTCCGGCTTGTCGACGAGGACGATCCCGTCGATCATCGGGTGCCCTGCGCGATCCGGCCGATCGAGCACTCGACCAGCGCGGCCAGGTTCTGGTCCTCGCCCACGTGCCGGGGCGCCTCGAGCGCGGAGAGCACGTTGAGCAGCATCCCGGTCGCCACGAACGTCCGCGCCGCCTCCACGTCGCCGCCGGTGCGGCTGCGGTACAGCTCGAACACACGGCCCAGCACCTCTCGGGCGCGCGTGCCGACGGCGGCGGGTTCGGCGCCAACCACGAAGCCGTGCATGAGGACCCGGAGCCGGTTCGGGTCCCCGATGAGGTCGGCGTAGGCGTCCGCCATCCGCTCCTTCGCGTCCGGACCGGGCGCGACCCGCTCGAACCGTTCCAGGATCTGGCTCGCGACGTGGTCGAACACCTCGTAGAAGAGGTCCGCCTTCGTGCCGAACAACCGCACGACGTAGGGCTGCGACACCCCGGCCACCCGAGCGACCTGGTCGGTGGTCGTGCCGGCGTAGCCGCCCTCCGCGAACGCAACGACGGCTGCGGCGAGGATCTGCTCGCGCCGCTCGACCCGGTTCATGCGGCGGGCGCCCTCGGTCGCCGGAGCCTCGTCGGAATTCATGGTTGACATGTTATCAGCGGATAACTACCGTCGGTTCGCATCTTGTAATCAGTTGATGCCAACCTTCGATCGGAGACTCCTGTGACGACCACCCTTGTTCGCGACGACCCGGCCGGGGCACCGCCGACCACGCGGGTCGTTCCCGTCTGGCTCGCGCTGCTCGCGGCATCGCTGCCGATGTTCATGGCGACGCTCGACAACCTCGTCATGACCGGTGCGCTGCCAGTCATCGCCGCCGAGCTGCACCCGTCCGTGGAGCAGTTGCAGTGGTTCGTGAACGCGTACACGCTCGCGTTCGCCACGTTCATGATCCCGGCGGCCACACTCGGCGACCGGCTCGGCCGACGCCGCGTCTTCCTGGCCGGGATCGTCGTGTTCACGCTGGGGTCCGTGGCGGCTGCGCTCTCCGGATCGTCGGAGGCCCTGATCGCGGCACGCGCACTCCAGGGCGTCGGCGCCGCCGCGATCCTGCCGCTGTCCCTGACCCTCCTGGCCGACGCCGTGCCGGACCACCGGCGGCCCCTCGCGATCGGGGTCTGGGGCGGCGTGTCCGGTCTCGGCATCGCGATCGGCCCGCTCGTCGGCGGCGCCGTGGTCGAGGGCGTGAACTGGGCGGCCATCTTCTGGCTGAACGTGCCGGTCGCCGCCGTCGCCATCCCGCTCGCGATCCGCGGCCTGAGGGCGACCAGGGGTCGGCGTCAGCGTCTCGACCTGCCCGGCCTGGTCCTGGCCGGCACGGGGATCCTCGTCGGGGTCTGGGCGATCGTCGACGCGAACGAGGCGGGGTGGTCGTCGGTGCGCATCATCGCGATGCTGGCCGCCGCCGTCGTGCTCCTGGTCCTGTTCGTGCTGCGCCAGGCGCGCACGGACCACGCGCTCGTGCCCCTTCGGCTCTACCGCCTCCGGAGCTTCAGCGCGGCGAACGCCGCCGCGTTCACGTTCTCGCTCGGCATGTTCGGCGCCGTCTTCCTGCTCACGCAGTTCCTGCAGATCTCCCAGGGCTTCTCGCCCCTGGAGGCCGGTGTCCGCACCCTGCCGTGGACGGCGGCGCCCATGCTCGTCGCGCCCCTCGCCGGTGTTCTGGCCGGCCGCATCGGGGTGCGCCCACTCGTGGTGACCGGCCTCGCCCTGCAGACGGTGGCCCTCGGGTGGATGGCGTGGAGCATCCACACGGACCCGTCCGTCTACGCGGCGCTGGTGCCCGCGTTCGTACTCGCCGGCCTCGGCATGGGCCTGACGTTCGCGCCGCTGTCCACCGCGGTGCTCGCCGATGTGGCGGAGTCCGAACGGGCGACCGCCTCGAGCGTCAACTCGACCATGCGCGAGATCGGTGTGACGCTGGGCGTGGCCGTGCTGACCGCCGTATTCCTCGGGGCGGGTGGCGGTTTCGAACCCGGGACCTACGCGAGGGGGCTCGTGCCGGCGCTCGCCGTCGGAGCGGCCACACTCGCCGTCGCCACCGGGGTGTCCATGTTCCTACCCCGCCACCGGCGCGGCTGAGACCGGTCGACCGAGACGGCGGCGAGGCGGGTCAGGCTTCGCTGCTGCCGTCGTCCGTCGCCGGCTTCTTGTACGGGTCGGCCTCGCCCGCGTACGCCGCGCCTTCGCGCAGACGTGCGAGTTCGGCGTCGTGCTCGGCCGCCCTGCGGAGCGCTTCCTCGAGGTGGGCGGCCGTCTCCGGCACCGCGTCGAGGACGAACTCCAGGGTGGGGGTCAGCCGGATCCCGGTCTGCTTGCCCACCTCCGACCGGATCAGCCCGCGGGCGGACTCCAGGGCCGCGGCCGAGTCGGACCGCGCCTCGTCGTCGCCGAGGACGGTGTAGAACACCGTCGCGTGCTGGAGGTCACCGGTGACCCGGACGTCGGTCACGGTCACGAAACCGAGCCGCGGATCCTTGATCCGGGTGTCCAGCATGGTCGCGACGATCTGCTGGATCCGCTCGCTGAGCTTGCGCGCACGTCCGCTGTCTGCCATGACCGTGCTCCTCCTCCTGTGGTCGGTACCCGAGCGGCACCGGTGTTCTGATCACGATGGCTGCGTGGGCCGGGCGGGAGAGATCCCGCCCGGCCCACGCGGAGCCACCGCCCTGCCGATCCGCGACGCGCAGGCGCGCGGCTTCTCGCGCATCTCGAAGGTCTCGATGGTGTCGCCCTCCTGGATGTCCCGGTACCCGAGGCCGATACCGCACTCGAAGCCCTCGCGGACCTCGGTGACGTCATCCTTCTCGCGACGCAGGGACTCGACCGTGAGGTTGTCGGCGATGACGACGCCGTCGCGCAACAGCCGGGCCTTCGTGTTCCGCCGGATCGTGCCCGAGCGGATGATCGAACCGGCGATGCTGCCGACCTTCGAGGAACGGAACACCTGGCGCACCTCGGCGGTGCCGAGCTGAGCCTCCTCGAACTCGGGCTTGAGCATGCCCTTGAGCGCAGCCTCGACGTCCTCGATCGCGGAGTAGATGACCGAGTAGTACTTGATCTCGACACCTTCACGGTCGGCCAGCTCGGTGACCCGCTCCGCGGGCCGCACGTTGAAGCCGATGATGACGGCGTTGTCCACCGTCGCCAGGTTGACGTCGTTCTGCGTGATCGCACCGACACCGCGGTGGATGATCCGCAGCTCGACCTCGTCGCCCACGTCGATCTTGAGCAGCGCGTCCTCGAGTGCCTCCACGGCACCGGAGACGTCGCCCTTGAGGACCAGGTTGAGGGTCTCGACCTTGCCCTGCTCGAGCGCCTGGGTGAAGTCCTCGAGCGAGATCCGCTTGCGGCGCTTGGCCAGCGTGGCGGCCCGTTCCGCAGCCTCACGCTTGTCGGCGATCTGGCGTGCCGTGCGGTCGTCCGGGGCCACCAGGAAGGTGTCACCGGCGCGCGGCACGGAGGTCAGACCGAGGACCTGCACCGGACGAGCCGGGCTTGCCTCGGGCACGGTCTCGCCGTGCTCGTCGAACATCGCCCGGACCCGGCCGTGGGCCGTGCCCGCCACGATGGCGTCCCCGACGCGCAGCGTCCCGGACTGGACCAGCACGGTCGCGACGGCGCCGCGACCCTTGTCCAGGTTGGCCTCGATGGCCACACCACGGGCGTCCTTGTTGGGGTTCGCCCGCAGTTCCAGTGCGGCATCCGCAGTCAGCAGGACGGCCTCGAGGAGGTCGTCGATGCCGGTGCGGTTGCGCGCCGAGACGTTCACGAACATGGTCTCGCCGCCGTACTCCTCAGCCACCAGGTTGTACTCGGTGAGCTGCTGGCGGATCTTGTCCGGGTTCGCGTCCGGCTTGTCCACCTTGTTCACGGCGACCACGATCGGCACACCAGCGGCCTGCACGTGGTTCAGCGCCTCCACGGTCTGCGGCATCACGCCGTCGTCCGCGGCGACCACCAGGATCGCGATGTCGGTCACCTGCGCACCACGGGCACGCATGGCGGTGAACGCCTCGTGACCGGGGGTGTCGATGAACGTGATCGCACGGTCGGCGCCCTCGTGCTGGGTCTGCACCTGGTAGGCACCGATGTGCTGGGTGATGCCACCGGCCTCGCCGGCCACCACGTCGGTGCTGCGGATCGCGTCGAGCAGCCGGGTCTTACCGTGGTCGACGTGACCCATGACGGTCACGACCGGCGGCCGCGGCTGCAGGTCCGAGTCGTCCTCGGCGGCCTCTTCGGCCTCGAGGTCGATGTCGAAGGTGCCGAGCAGTTCGCGGTCCTCCTCCTCGGGCGAGACGATCTCGATGACATACCCGAGCTCGGCGCCGAGGGACTGGAACGTGTCCTCGTCCAGCGACTGGGTCGCGGTCGCCATCTCACCGAGGTGGAACAGGACCGTGACCAGGCTCGCGGGGTTCGCATCGATCCGGTCCGCGAAGTCCGCCAGGGACGCACCGGCCCGGATCCGGATGACGGTGGAACCGTCGCCTCGGGGGACCTGGACGCCGCCGATGGACGGCGCGGACTGTTGCTCGAACTCTTGACGCTTCGCCCGCTTGGACTTGCGACCACGGACGGGACGGCCACCGGCGCGACCGAACGCACCCTGCGTGCCGCCACGGCCGCCACGGCCACCGCCACCGGGACGGCCGCCGAAGCCACCGCCACCAGCACCAGCACCGGGGCCACCACCGCCGCCGGGACGGCCGCCGAAGCCACCGCCACCACCAGCGCCGCCGGGACCACCACGGCCGGCGCCGGGGCCACCACGGCCACCGCCGGGACCGCCGCTACGGGCGGGTGCACCGGGCCGGGACACGGCGCTGCGGCCGGGCATCATGCCCGGCGTCGGCCGGTTCGCTCCACCGGGGCGCGGGCCACCGGTGCCACCGGGACGCGGTCCCGCAGCGCCGGTGCCGCCCGGACGGGGCATGCCCTGCGACGGTGCGAACGGGTTGTTCCCGGGTCGGGGCGGCCGAGGACCGCCGGGGCGGTCGCCACGCTCGGGGCGGTCGCCACGATCGGGGCGCTCGCCACGCTCGGGTCGGGCGCCGGGGCGGGGCATGCCCTGCGACGGCGCGAACGGGTTGTTGCCGGGACGTGCCGTCGACGGGCGCGGCGCCGGGCGGGCGCCCGGCGTCGGCCGGTCGGCAGCGCCGGCCGTGGCCTCGTCGGGACGCTCCTGCGGGGTCCGCGGGCCGGGGGCCGGGGCCTCCGCCGCCGGTGCCGCCGGAGCCTGTGCGGCAGCCGGTGCCGGCGTCGTGGGCGCCTCGGCGGCCGGTGCGGCCTCGCTCGGCGCCGGTGCGGGCTGCTCGGCGGGCCTGGCGACCGGAGCCGCCGGAGCGGCCTCGGGGGCAGGCTTCGCCGTCGCCGGGCGCGGGGCCGGGGCGGGCTTGCTTGCGGCCTTCTTCGCCGGGGCGGCCGGTGCGGCCTCCGCGGCCGGGAAGGCCTCGCGGAGCCGCCGCTGGACGGGCGGCTCGATGGTAGAGGAGGCGGACTTGACGAACTCTCCGAGTTCGTTCAGCTTCGCCATCACAGACTTGCTGTCGACGCCGAGCTCTTTCGCTAGCTCGTGGACGCGGACCTTTGCCACAACTCTCCTGTCTCGGTCCGCCCAAGACAGGGACGGACCGTCGTTAGTGCTGCTTACTCATCGCTGGGTACTCATCGGGTGCCCATCGGCTTCTGACCCGCTCTCTTGTTCGATGATCGACGGTGTCGTGCGGACGTTCCGGACGAACCACTCCTCCACCCGGGAGACCTCGGCCGGCGCTTCGAGTCGAAGCGCGCGTCCGATCGCTCGGCGGTTGACGGCGCGGTCCAGGCAGTCGGGGTGCGGATGCACCCAGGCTCCCCGTCCCGGTGCGCTCGTGGTCACATCGACGACGACGGCGTGAGCCGCGATCGTTCGATCTGCCACCAGGCGTACCAGGCCGGACCGTGGACCCCGCTCTCGACATCCCACGCAGGTGCGTACCGGTCCGGCGGTCTGGGACCGTCGGATGCTCTCAGTCATCGCAATGACCTCTTAGCTCACGGGTGGCCGGAATCCGGCACACCTGAACGGCGTGCGTCTGCAGGTGGGAGGGTCGGGCGCGGAGGCCCACAGACGAGTGTACTACTCCTGCTCGCCCGGCGATCCCGGGTACGCGTCGCCCGGCACCGGGGTGTCGGGCCGGATGTCGATGCGCCACCCGGTCAGACGAGCGGCCAGCCGTGCGTTCTGGCCCTCCTTGCCGATGGCCAGCGAGAGCTGGTAGTCGGGGACCACGACGCGGGCCGACCGGGACGCCTCGTCGACGATCTCGACGCTGCTGACGCGGGCCGGGGACAGCGCCGACGCCACGAACGTGGCGGGGTCCTCGCTGTAGTCGACGATGTCGATCTTCTCGCCGTGCAGCTCGGCCATGACCGCCCGGACCCGCTGCCCCATCGGTCCGATGCAGGCACCCTTGGCGCCCAGTCCGGCCACGTTGGAGTGCACCGCCATCTTGCTGCGGTGCCCGGCCTCCCGGGCCAGCGCCGCGATCTCGACGCTGCCGTCGGCGACCTCGGGCACCTCGAGGGCGAACAGCCGCCGGACCAGGTTCGGGTGGGTGCGCGAGATCGTGATGGACGGACCCTTCGGCCCGCGTGTGACCTCGAGCACATAGGCGCGTAGCCGCTCGCCGTGGGTGTAGGTCTCGGTCGGCACCTGCTCGTGGGCCGGCAGGACCGCCTCGATCCCGCCGATGTCCACCAGGACCACCTTGGGGTTGGAGCCCTGCTGGATCACACCGGCGACGACGTCACCCTCCTTGCCGCGGAAGGTCCCCAGCACGGCGTCGTCCTCGGCGTCCCGCAGCCGCTGCAGGATCACCTGGCGCGCGGTCGAGGTGGCGATCCGGCCGAAGTCGGCCGGGGTGTCGTCGTACTCGGGGCCGTACTCGCCGTCCTCGAGCCGCTCCCGCGCGTAGACGGTGACGTGACCGCTGGTGCGGTCCAGCTCCACGCGGGCGTCCTCGGCGGCGCCCTCCGTGCGGTGGTAGGCGGACAACAGCGCCTGCTCGATCGCGGAGACGAGGACGTCCAGCGGGATGTCCCGTTCCCGCTCGATCATGCGCAGGGTGTTCATGTCGATGTCCATGACAGCGTTCCTCTCAGTCCTGCGCGTCGTCGACGCGGCGGAAGTCGACCTCGACCGTGCCCCGGACCACGTCGGTCAGGGGGACGGTGATGGGCTCGGCGGGATCCGCGGTGGGCTGCAGGACGATCGTCGTGCCATCTGCCTCACGGATCCGGCCGGTGAGTGTGCCACCGGAGGTGGTGAGCGTCACCAGCCGGCCCACGGCGCGGCGGAAGTGGCGCGGCTCGGTCAGCGGCCGGGACACACCCGGGGTGGAGACTTCGAGCAGGTAGGCGCCGTCGATCAGGTCGTCGACCTCGTCCAGGCGCGTGGACACGGCCTTGGACACGTCGGCGAGGAGGTCGGAGTCGACCCCGCCCGGACCGTCGGCCAGGTCGACCGTGACCTGCACCACCCGGTGCCGGCCCGAGCCGACCACGGACACGTCCTCGAGAAACAGCCCGCCATCGGTGACGACCGGCTCAAGTGCCTCGAACAACAGGGCGCCCACGTCGGCGCCAGGGCCCTGCGATCGGCTCATCGGACTCTCCTTGTGAAGTTGTCACTGTCTCAGTGATGGTGTGTGGACCAATCATGCCCGCCCCGCTCCGGGGGCGCGCGGTCCCACGGCGAACACCCCAGCGTAGGTGTGCGCCGTGGCAGGATCAACGCGTGCACACCTCCACCCGCCGCTCCCCGGGTCGCCTACTCGGCGCCCTGCTGGTGTCCGGTGCCCTCCTCCTGGGTGGGTGTGGGGTGCGCCTGGACGGGCCGCCCCCGGAGGTCCCGAGCCCCGAACCCGGCGAGATCCTGCGGCAGGAGGCCGCGCTGGAGACGGCCGAGATCCTGGCGCTCGCCGAGGCGGCCGGTGCCGACGCGCAGGCGTCCGGCGCGACCGGGGACGTGCCGGGTGATCTCGCGCACATCGCCTCCGACGCGACCACCCACCTGACCGATCTCGGTGGTGTATGGACCGCGCCGCCGCGGCCCTCCGCGACCGACGGCACGGACTCCGGCGAGGAGCCCACCGATGCCGGCACCACGCCGTCGGGCCCGGTCACCGGCGCGGACGTGCTCGATGCGCTCGAGGGCTCCACGGCCGTCGACCGCGCCGCCGATCCGGATGCCGACGCGGACCTGGCCACCCTGCTCGCCTCGATCGCGATCAACCGGGCCCTGTGGGCGGCCGAACTCCGCGCCGACCTGGGCCTGTCGGACGTTCCCGACGGCACAGCCGATCCGGCGACCGCCGAGCTCGACATACCGGACACGCTCCCGGCGTCGGCGGCGCCGGTGGTCCGGACCCTGGACGCGCTCGGCTACACGCAGGAGGTCATCGCGGCCCGCGGCGACGAGGCCGAGCGCAGCGAGGCCGCCGGTGCGGCGGTGACGCTACGCGACATGGCCGAGGACGTCGCCATCGCGGCGGGCATCGACGGCACCGACGCCGACCCCCGTGCGGCCGCGTACTCGATCGACACCGAGGACCTGCAGGGCGCCCGGGCGACACTCATCGCCGAGCTGCTGCCCGGCTGGCTCGCCCAGGTGCCCGACACCGAGGGTGCCGACCGGGCGCCGCTGATCGCGCTCGCCACCCAGGCCGCGTTCCTCAGCCAGGACCCGGACCTGCGGGTCGCGACATATCCTGGCCTAGGCTGACGCCGCCGCCAGCAGCTCCCGCAGCCGGGCCACCGCGGCGTCCGGCGCGAGCTCCTCGCGGTCGCCGGAGGCGCGGGTACGGACCTCCACCACACCGTCGGCCAGCCCGCGACCGACCACCAGCGCGAACGGCAGTCCGAGCAGCTCGGCGTCGGCGAACTTCACGCCCGCCGAGACCTTCACCCGGTCGTCGTAGAGCACCTCGACGCCGGCCGCCGCCAACTGCGCGGCCAGCCCCTCCGCCGTCGTGAGGACGGCCTCGTCCTTGCCTGCGGCGAGCACGTGCACGTGGGCGGGCGCGACCTGGACCGGCCAGGACAGACCCTTGTCGTCGCAGGTCTTCTCGGCGATGGCCGCCAGCGCCCGGGTGACCCCGATCCCGTAGGAACCCATGGTGACCGTGACGGCCTTGCCGTTCTGATCCAGAACCTTCAGGTCGAGGGCCTTGGCGAACTTCTGCCCGAGCGCGAAGATGTGACCGATCTCGATGCCACGGGCCAGTTCGAGCGGACCGGAACCGTCCGGGGCGGGGTCACCGACGCGCACCTCGGCGACGTCGATGACGCCGTCGGCGGTGAAATCGCGCCCGGCGACGAGCCCGAAGACGTGCTTGCCCGACTCGTTCGCCCCGGTGATCCAGGCCGTGCCGTCCACCACGCGCGGGTCGAGCAGGTAGCGCACTGCCCCTTGGGCACTGTCGGTGCCGTCGGAACCACGCGGCGCACCGTTCGGCCCGAGCACGCTCGGCCCGATGTACCCGGCGACCAGTTCGGGGTGGGTGGCCAGGTCCTTCGCCGTGGCCTGCTCCACCTCGGCCGGGAACACCGCGGCCTCGAGGCGCTTGGCGTCCACCTGCCGGTCCCCCGGCAGGCCGATCACGAGCAGGTCCCGGGCACCGGCGGGCGAGACCAGGGTGACCACGACGTTCTTCAGCGTGTCTGCGCTCGTCCACAGAACGCCGTCGGGCTTGGCCTGCGTGGCGTTGGCCACGTCGACCAGCGACTCGATCGTCGGGGTGTCCGGCGTGTCCGCGACGTACGCGGCGGGCAGGCCGGCGACCACGGCCGCCTCGACGGGCTCGGGCGACGGCGTATGCACCGCCTCGACGTTCGCGGCGTACCCGCCGGGCGAGCGCACGAACGTGTCCTCACCGATCTCGCACGGGAACAGGAACTCCTCCGAACGCGAGCCGCCCATCGCCCCGGACATCGCCGAGACGATCACGTAGTCCAGGCCGAGTCGGGTGAAGATGCGCTCGTACGCGGCCCGCTGGGCGTCGTAGGAGGCAGCCAGGCCGGCCTCGTCGATATCGAAGGAGTAGGCGTCCTTCATGATGAACTCACGGCCACGGATCAGGCCGGCGCGGGGGCGGGACTCGTCGCGGTACTTGGTCTGGATCTGGTAGAGCGTGAGTGGCAGTTCCTTGTACGAGGAGTACAGGTCCTTGACCAGGAGGGTGAACATCTCCTCGTGCGTGGGCGCGAGGAGGTAATCGGCCTCCTTACGGTCCTGGAGCCGGAACAGGTTCGGACCGTACTCGGTCCAGCGACCGGTCGCCTCGTACGGTTCCCGCGGCAGCAGCGCCGGGAAGTGCACCTCCTGCGCCCCCGTCGCATCCATCTCCTCACGCACGATCGCCTCGACCTTGGCGAGGACCTTCAGTCCGAGCGGCAGCCAGGAGTAGATCCCAGGGGCGGTGCGGCGGATGTAGCCCGCCCGCACCAGGAGGCGGTGGCTCGCGACCTCGGCGTCGGCCGGGTCCTCTCGCAGGGTCCGCAGGAACAGTTTCGACATCCGCATCAGCACGCGGGCGAGTCTATCTCGCTGCAACGGGCCGAGATTCTCCCTGGCATGTGCCGAACTCCCTTGCCAGACTGGGACGATGCCGGAACTACCGGAGGTCCAGGGCCTCGTCGACTTCCTCACCGAACGCACCGTCGGCCGCAGGGTCGCCGCCGTGCACGTGCTCGGGATCCAGACGCTGAAGACGTTCTCCCCCGCGCCGGATGCGCTCGCCGGCGGCACGGTGGCCGGGGTCGCTCGTCGGGGCAAGTGGCTCGACCTGCGGGTCGAGGACCTGCCCGACGGCGACCTCCACCTGGTCTTCCACCTCGCCCGGGCCGGGTGGTTGCGCTGGCACGAGAAGCTCCCGGGAGGCGTGTCCCGGTCCCCGAAGTCGCCGGTGGCACTGCGGGTGGACCTCGACGACGGGTCCGGCTTCAGCCTCACCGAGGCCGGTACCCGCAAGCGCCTGGCCGTGTACGTGGTCGCCTCCCCCGAGGAGGTTCCGGCGATCGCGAGCCTCGGCATCGAGCCGCTCTCGGCGGAGTTCACCCGGGACGCGTTCGCGGCGATCCTGTCCGGGCGCAAGCAGCAGATCAAGGGCGTGCTGCGCGAGCAGGGCACGATCGCGGGGATCGGGAACGCCTACAGCGACGACATCCTGCACGCGGCCCGGATGAGCCCGTTCGCGATCAGCTCCTCGCTCGACGACGAGGCCGTGACCCGGCTCTACGACGCCATCGGGGAGGTGCTCCGGCCCGCGATCGAGGCGTCCTCGGGCCGCCCCGCGGCCGAGCTGAAGGACGCGAAGCGGTCCGGGATGCGCGTGCACGGTCGCGCCGGAGCGGAGTGCGGGGTCTGCGGGGACGTGATCCGGGAGGTCTCCTTCGCCGACTCGGCGCTGCAGTACTGCGCGACCTGCCAGACCGGCGGGAAGATCCTCGCCGACCGGCGGATGTCCAGGTTGCTGCGCTGAGCCCGCGGCCGCCATGGCACTCGCACCCAACCGCGCCGTCGGTGCACCGGAGCCGGCTCGCCGACAGGGCACGAGTGGCAACCACCACAGCACTCTCGCGGCGGCGGTGCGTCCGGGCAGGCACGCCCTAGAACAGGATCGTCGCGAACGTCCCCACCTCACGGAAGCCGACCTTGCGGTAGGCCGCGAGCGCGGGTGCGTTGTAGGAGTTCACGTACAGGGACACCAGCGGGGCGACCTGGGCGCGGGCGTACGCGACCACGGCGGCCATGCCGGCCACGGCGTGGCCCTGGCCGCGCAGGTCCGGGTGCACCCAGACCCCCTGGACCTGGGTGACGCCGAGCGCCACGGTGCCGAGCTCGGCCTTGAACACCACGCGTCGACCCTCGGGGCCTTCCTCGATCCTGGACAGCGACCGGCCGCCCTGGACCAGGGACCGGACCCGGCGCTCATACCCACCACCGGCCGTGAGCGGGGAGTAGCCGACCTCCTCGGTGAACATCGCCACGCACGCCGGCAGCAGCAGGTCGAGGTCGTTCACGGACGTCAGTGAGACCCCGGGGTCGGGCGCGACGAGCGGGTCGCCGTCGATCACCATGGACGGCTGGTCCGGGCGGATGTCCCTGGGCGTGGGTGCGAAGCCGCGCATCGCCTCCCACAGGCGCATCACGTCGTGGGCGGGACCGACCACGGAGGAGAACCGGCGGGAGCGTCGGCGCACGTGATCGGCGACGGCCTCGACGGCAACGTCGGACAGGCGCAACGGCACCAGGTTCCCGCCGGTCCAGCACAGGCCGGTCAGCCCCTGCGGTTCCCGGATGCACAGGAGCTGGTCGCGGTAGAACCCGTAGGAGGACATCGCCTCGACGTGCTCCCCCAGCAGCGCCGCGTCGACCGGGTCCTGTTTGGCGAACGCGATCAGCTCGGCCACGTCCGCCGAGCGCGCGTCCTGGACCACCACATCGGGGTGGGTCTGCAGGGGTGTGCGCCATGGCCACGTGGGCATGGTGCGATTGTGCCTCACCTGGCGGGTCAGGACACGGTGACGACCGGGCCGCCGGTCGCACCGGCCGGCTGGGTGTCCGCGATCCGCATGGCCTCCTCGATCAGGGTCTCGACGATCAGCGCCTCGGGCACGGTCTTGATGACCTCGCCCCTGACGAAGATCTGGCCCTTGCCGTTCCCTGAGGCCACCCCGAGGTCGGCCTCCCGGGCCTCCCCCGGCCCGTTGACGACGCAGCCCATGACGGCCACGCGCAGGGGCACCTCCATGCCCTCCAGGCCGGCGGTGACGCGCTCGGCGAGCGAGTACACGTCCACCTGCGCACGCCCGCACGAGGGGCAGGAGACGATCTCGAGCCTGCGCTCGGCGAGGTTCAGCGACTGCAGGATCTGGATGCCGACCTTGACCTCCTCGACCGGGGGTGCGGACAGGGACACCCGGATCGTGTCGCCGATGCCCTGGCTGAGCAGGGCGCCGAACGCGGTCGCGGACTTGATCGTGCCCTGGAACGCCGGGCCGGCCTCGGTGACCCCGAGGTGCAGCGGCCAGTCCCCCGCCTCGGAGAGCAGCTCGTAGGCCCGCACCATGACCACCGGGTCGTTGTGCTTGACGGAGATCTTGAAGTCGTGGAAGTCGTGCTCCTCGAACAGCGAGGCCTCCCAGACGGCGGACTCCACGAGCGCCTCCGGGGTGGCCCGGCCGTACTTCTCGAGGAGCCTCTTGTCGAGCGAGCCTGCATTCACCCCGATCCGCAATGAGGTGCCGGCGTCGGCCGCGGCGCGGGCGATCTCCTTGACCTGGTCGTCGAACTTGCGGATGTTGCCCGGGTTCACGCGCACCGCCGCGCAGCCGGCGTCGATGGCGGCGAACACGTACTTGGGCTGGAAGTGGATGTCCGCGATCACCGGGATCTGCGACTTCCTCGCGATCACCGGCAGCGCGGCCGCGTCCTCGGTGGTGGGCACGGCCACCCGGACGATGTCACACCCGGCCGCGGTGAGTTCGGCGATCTGCTGCAGGGTCGCGTTGATGTCGCTCGTCGGCGTGGTGGTCATCGACTGCACCGAGATCGGGGCGCCGCCGCCGACGTCCACCGTGCCGACCCGGATCCTGCGGGTGGCTCGCCGCGGCGCCAGCACCGGCGGGGTCTCCTTGACTTCGGGCATGCCCAGACTGATCGGAACGCTCACGCGTCAAGTATCACACCGTGGCCGCCGCGGGCGCTTCAGCCCAGGGTGACCGGTTTGACGATGTCCGCGAAGGCCAGCAGCAGGCTCATGCCGCCCAGCACGATGATGACCAGATACGTGAGCGGCATCAGCTTCGCGGTGTCCGCGTGCCCCGGATCCGGGCGCCCGAACGCCTGCGCGAGGCGGCGCCGGGCCCCTTCGAACAGGGCCCCGGCGATGTGCCCGCCGTCCAGCGGCAGCAACGGGATCATGTTGAACACGAACAGCGCCATGTTCAGCGACGCGACCAGCGAGAGCAGGTCCGCGGTGCGCTCGGCGGCTCCGTAGTCGGCCGAGTCGATGGAGGCGATCTCGCCGGCGAACCGGCCCACACCGATCAGCCCGACCACCCCCGGGTCGCGTTCCTCGGTCCCGAACACGGCCTGGGCGATCGCGACCAGGCGCTGCGGGAGCGAGATCACCACGTCGACCGTGCCGGTGAACACCGACCCCACGAACGCGGGCACCGCGGACAGCGGCTGGGGCACCAGCTCGTAGGCCGCCGAGATGCCCACGAACGGCACCGGCGCGAGCACCGGTTCGCCGTCGGCGTCGGTAACCACGGCACCGTCCTCGACGACCGGCCGGTCCTCGAGGACCGGCGTCACGGTGAGTGTGACCTCTTCGCCGCCGCGGTCGACGACGACCGTCGCTGCCTCGGTGCCGCCGTCGGTGATCGAGGTGGAGATGTCCGCCCACTCGGTCACCGGCTCCCCGTTCCAGGAGACGATCCGGTCCCCCGCCTCGAAGCCTGCCATCGCCGCGGGCGACTCGGCGTCGCCGGCGGCGCACTCGCGCTGCTCGGTCACCGGCACGACGCACTCGGAGACGCTGCTGATCCGGTTGCTGGCCGTCGCGGTCCCGAACGCGGTGAGGATGATCGCGAACAACACCGTGGAGATGATCAGGTTCACCACGGGACCGCCGAACATCACGGCCAGCTTCTTCGGGGTACTGAGCTGGTAGAAGACCCGGTGCCGCTGCCCGTCGGCGAGTTCCTCGCCGATCTCCTGGGCGCTGGCGGAGCGGGCGTCCTCGGCCATCGAGTCCATCAGTCCGCGCAGGCCCCGACGGCGCAGCCTCGCCTCGGCCGGTCGACCATCAGTGTCCTCGCCGACCTCCTCGCGGGCGGGTGGGAACATCCCGACCATCCGCACGTACCCGCCGAGCGGCAGCATCTTGATGCCGTACTCGGTCTCGCCGCGCTTGGTGGACCAGAGCGTCCTGCCGAACCCGACGAAGTACTGGGAGACCTTGACGCCGAACAGTTTCGCCGGCACCAGGTGGCCGATCTCGTGCAGCGCGATGGAGATGATCAACCCCACCGCCACGAACAGCACACCCAACCAGAAGTCCATTCCTACCCCAGCGCACCGGGCCCGGGACCGTCCCGGCTGCGCAGTGCCGCCTCAGAGTACGTCGCGTTGCTGAGAGCGAGCCACCGAATCACCCACGTGCCGGTGGGCAGATCGCACCACCGGTCGGCGAGGCGAGGACGTGCGGCTCTCAGCGGTGGGCGAGCAGCTCCCCGGTGCGCGCCCGCGCCCACCGCTCCGCGTCCGCCACGGCCTCGATGCTCAGGTCCGCGGCGCTGGTGCCGGCATGCTCGTCCAGCACGGCGGCGACCGTGTCCACGATGTCCAGGAAGGCGATCCGCCCTCCGAGGAACGCGGTCACGCACTCCTCGTTCGCGGCGTTCAGCACCCCGGGGTGGGTGGCGGACGCGGCGACCGCGGCGCGGGCGAGCCCGAGAGCCGGGAACACGCCGTCGTCCACGGGTTCGAAGGTCCACGACGTGGCCAGGTCCCACCGGCACGCGGCCGCGGCACCGGGCACCCGGTCCGGCCAGCCGAGGCCGAGGGAGATCGGCAACCGCATGTCCGGCGGGGACGCCTGCGCAATCGTGGAACCGTCCACGAACTCGACCATGGAGTGCACCACGGACTGCGGGTGCACCACCACCACGATGTCCGCGACCGGGACACCGAACAGCAGGTGCGCCTCGATGAGCTCGAGCCCCTTGTTGACCAGTGTCGCGGAGTTCGTGGTGACCATCGGACCCATCGCCCAGGTCGGGTGCGCGAGCGCCTGCTGCGGCGTCACGTCCGCGAGCTCGGCGCGGGTCCGCCCCCGGAACGGCCCGCCGGAGGCGGTCAGGATCAGCCGGGCGACCTCCGCCGGCGTGCCCGAGCGCAGCGCCTGCGCGATCGCCGAGTGCTCGGAGTCGACCGGCACGATCTGGTCCGGGTGCTGCTGGGCGGCGTGCACCAGGGCTCCCCCGGCCACCAGCGACTCCTTGTTCGCGAGCGCGAGCGTGGAGCCGGCGCGCAGCGCGGCCAGGGTGGGGGCGAGCCCGATCGAGCCGGTGATCGCGTTCAGGACGACGTCCGCACCGACGCCGGCGACGGCGCAGGCCGCGTCCGCACCGACGAGGACCTCGGGCCGGGGCCGGGGCCGGCGGAGCCGCCGCGCGGCGTCGTCGAGGTGGTCGGCGAATGCTGCAGCGCTCCCGTCGGCCAGGGCGACCAGTTCGACGCCGAACCGGACCGCCTGCTCCGCGAGCAGCTCGAGGTGGCCGCCGCCGGCCGCGAGCGCGGTGACCCGGAACGTCTCCGGCGCCGCGGCGATCACGTCGAGCGCCTGGGTCCCGACAGACCCCGTGGACCCGAGCAGCGCGACGGTGCGGGTCATTCGACCGCGAGCAGCACGTCCACGGCGCGGTCGAGGTAGGCGTCCACCGGGCCCTCGCCGTACGCACGCGAGCGCGGCGCCGAGGGAAAGGTGGCCTGCCGCAGTTCCGCGGCCGAGAGTTTGGCGCCGGAGTCGAAGTAGTCCACGAGCCGGTCCAGGACCTCGTCCACGGCTTCGGCGTCGTAGCCGCGACCCCGCTCGGGTGGGGCGAACCGCTCGCCGTCGGGCCGGACGAGGCGCGGGTAGAGCGTGGTCGCCCGTTCGGCCACCTGCTCCATCCAGGCCTCCTGGCCGTGGGTGGCGATGAAGTCGGCACGGTCGCGCTGGATGAACGCACCCTCGAGCCGGTCCAGGGCGGCGTCCACGGCCGCGGGGTTGTAACCGTGCCGGACCAGGTCGAAGGCGACCTGGCGCACGTCCGCGGCGCTCAAGGTCTCCTCGCCGCTGCCCTCGTAGGAGGCTTTGGCCCGCTCGAAGAACTCATCGACCTGCTCACGGTCATACCCGCTCGACAGATTCCCGACGGTGGAGAACAGGCCCTCCATCGACGATCCTTTCCTCGTTCCGGCGCGTACGTGCCCAGCCTATGGGGGTGGCCCGGGTGCCCCGGGCCCGACTCACGGTGGTGAATCGGCGCTCACACCTCCGCGGCGAGCTGCCCACACGCCCCGTCGATGTCGCTCCCGCGAGTATCCCGCACCGTGGTCGGGATCCCCGCCGAGCGCAAGCGTGCCACGAATTCGTCCTCGACGTCCTTCTCGCTCGCGGTCCAGATCGAGCCCGGCGTCGGGTTCAGCGGGATCGGGTTCACGTGCACCCAGCCCTTGCCCCGCTTGAGCAGCTCGGCGGCGAGCAGGTCCGCGCGCCACCCGTGGTCGTTCATGTCCTTGATCAGGGCGTACTCGATGCTGACCCGGCGGCCGGTCACCTCGAAGTACTCACGGGCGGCGTCGAGCGCTTCGCCGACGGTCCAGCGGCTGTTGATCGGGATCAGCTGCGAGCGCAGCTCGTCGTCCGGGGCGTGCAGCGAGAGCGCCAGCGTGACCGGGATGCCTTCGGCCGTGAGCTTCTTCATGGCCGGCACCAGACCCACCGTGGAGACGGTGATGTGCCTGGCGGACATGCCCAGGCCGTCCGGCGTCGGGTCCACCATCCGGCGCACGGCGTTGATCACCGTGCGGTAGTTCGCGAGCGGCTCACCCATCCCCATGAACACGATGTTCGTGAGCCGGCGGGAGCCGCCGGGCAGTTCGCCGTCGCGGCAGCTGACGGCGGCGCGGCGCACCTGTTCGATGATCTCGGCGGTGGACAGGTTCCGGGTCAGGCCCTGCTGGCCGGTGGCGCAGAACGGGCAGGCCATGCCGCAGCCGGCCTGGCTGGACACGCACAGCGTGGCCCGGTCGGAGTAGCCCATCAGGACCGACTCGACCTTGACGCCGTCGAACAGGGACCAGAGCATCTTGACGGTGTCACCGCCGTCGGCCTCCAGCCGGCGCACCTCGGTGAGCAGCTCGGGCAGGAGCTGCGGGACCAGGTCCTCGCGCATCCCGGCGGGCAGATCGGTCATCGCCTCCGGGTCGCGGGTGAGGTGGCCGAAGTAGTGCGTGGCGATCTGCTTGGCCCGGTAGGCGGGCTGGCCGAGCTCGGTGACGACGGCGGCGCGCTCTGCGGAGGTGAGGTCGGCCAGGTGCCGGGGCGGCTTGCCGCGGCGCGGCACCGCGAAGGACAGGCGCGGGCGGTCACCGGCATCGGGAGCGTGTCCGGGTAGGACCTGGGGCTGTGCGGGAGTGGTCATGGTGCCACCAGTCTCCCAGACGCTCGGCGACGCCGCGCCGCCACCCGACTTGACGTGGACTAAACAGAGTGAGAATCATTCTCGCTATGAGACGAACACGAAAACTGGCCCCACTCGCCCTGCTGACCTCCGCCGTCGTCCTCCTCGGCGCCTGCGCCGCCCCGACGGCGACCACCGAGGACGCCGGCGGCACCGCGACCCACGACGAACACGACCACGACGGCGAGGAGTCGGCGCCCGAGGACGGCCGGCCCACCGAGGAGGCGGCGGGACCGTCACCGCGGCTGGCCGTCACCTATGACGGCGGCGTGCTGATCGTCGACGCCCTCTCGCTCGAGGTGCTCGCGGACTTCCCGGCGCAGGGGTTCGTCCGCGTGAACCCCGCCGGGGACGGGCGGCACCTGTTCCTGACCCTCGGCGAGGAGTTCCGGCTGCTCGACACCGGCGCGTTCAGCCAAGCGCACGGGGACCACTCGCACTCCTACACGACCGACCCACTCCTCACCGACGTCGTGATCACGGCGGACCACCCCGGCCACGTCGTCACCCACGCCGAGCGCACCGTGCTGTTCGCCGATGGCACCGGCGAGATCACCGTGCTGGACCCGCACGAGCTGGCAGCCGGTGCACAGGCCCCGGTGCTGGCGACCACGAGCACCCCGCAGGCCCACCACGGCGTCGCAGTGGTGCGCACCGACGACAGCCTCCTGCACACCATCGGCGACTCCGAGTCCCGCTCCGGCGTGGTGCTCCTGGACGCCGAGGGAGCCGAGGTCGCGCGCGCCGAGACCTGCCCCGGCGTACACGGTGAGACAGTGGCCGCCGACGAGACGGTCGTGTTCGGCTGCGAGAACGGCGCGCTGATCGTGACCGGCTCGGCGTTCACCCACGCGGCGGCGCCGGACGCGTACGGGCGGATCGGGAACCTGGCCGGCTCGGACGCCTCCCCCGTGGTGCTCGGCGACTACAAGTCCGACCCTGAGGCCGACCTCGAACGGCCCACCCGGATCTCCCTGATCGACACCCGGACGGCCGAGATCCGGCTCGTGGATCTCGGCGTGAGCTACAGCTTCCGCTCGCTCGCCCGTGGCCCCGGCGGCGAGGCGCTCGTGCTCGGCACCGATGGGACGCTGCGGATCATCGATCCCGAGGCGGGCACGGTGACCGCCGAGGTCCCGGTGACCGGACCCTGGACCGAGCCCGAGCAGTGGCAGGACCCGCGCCCGACGCTACGGGTCGAGGGTTCGTTCGCGTACGTCACCGAGCCGGCCACGTCGACCGTGTTCGTGGTGGATCTGCCCGGCGCCGAGGTGATCGACAGCGCCGTGCTGCCGGTGGTCCCGAACGAACTCAGTTCCGTGGCCGGCTGACGACCGTCACGACCCTCGTCCACCGGACGAGGGAGCCGTACCCGTTCGGGCCTGGACGGCCGAACGGGTACGGTACCGGCCCCGGACGACGCCGTGGCCGAGGTGGGTGCTCGGATGGACCGGCCGGCGCGTCAGGCGACTCAGGCCGGCGCGACCACCAGGAGCAGGGCGAACACGACCGGGGAGCAGATCAGGATCGAGTCCACCCGGTCCAGGATGCCGCCGTGCCCGGGCAGGATCTTGCCCATGTCCTTGACCCCGAGGTCGCGCTTGAGCATGGACTCGGACAGGTCGCCCATGGTCGCCCCGGCCACGGCCACCACTCCGATGGCCAGACCCGCCCACCACGTGGCGTCGATGGCGAAGATCGCGAAGCCGACCCCCACCAGGGCGGCCAGCACCACGGACCCGGCGGCACCCTCCCACGACTTCTTCGGGCTCACCGAGGGTGCCATCGGGTGCCGGCCGAACAGGACCCCGGCGATATAGCCCCCGGTGTCGTTGGCGACCACGAGCGCCACGAACATCAGGACCCGCCACTGCCCGTCGTCGGCGGACAGCATGATCATCAGGAAACCCGCGAGGAACGGGATGTACGCGGCTGCGAAGATGCCGGCGGTGGCATCACGCAACGCGTCGCCGCCCCCGCCGTCCAGGACCCTCCACACGAACACACCACCGGCCGTGAGCAGGAACGCGACCAGCAACGCCTCGATGCCGGCCTGGTAGGCCGAGACGAGCATGCCGACGGTGCCGACCACGAGCGGCAGGTAGGGCAGCCGGATGTCCCGGGTGCGCAGCGCCCGCTCGAGTTCCCACAGCGCGATCGCACACGCGACGACGGCGAGGACGACGAAGGCCTCCTTGCGGATGAACAGGGAGGCGATCAGGACGGCACCGAGGCCGAGGCCGACCCCGATCGCAGCGGGCAGGTTGCGGCCGGCGCGCGAGGCCGGCGCGGGTTCCTCGGCGGAGGCCGCGGACGCTGCCGAGTCACCGGAGCCTGCGGGTTCGGCGGAGGGCGTCGAGGCGCCGGTGGTCGGCCGTGCGCCAGGTGTCGCCGTCAGCCGATCGGGCGCGGCGCCGCGAGTTCCGGTCGCCGGGTCCGCAGGACTGCCCGACGGCGTCGCGGCGCTGCCGGCGGAGCCGTTGGGTGAGGTCGTCGCGGGTTCGGGCGACGCGGCCGAGCCCGAAGAGCCTGCCCGCGCCGCGAGCGGCGCGGGCTTGTCGGCGCGGCCCGTCGTTGCGGCACGGTCTGCCGCCGCAGCGGGCCCGGACGGCTCGGCGTCGGCGGCGGTGCCGTCGAGCTCCGCCTCGAGCCGTGCGGCCCGTTCCGCGGCGCGCAGGGCGCGCCGCGAGAGCGGCGCGCCGTCGCTCCCGGTGGCAGGTGGCGGACTTGGATCAACCATGGCCGGGCCGCTCAGACCTCGAGCAGTTCCTTCTCCTTACCGGCGAGCAGCAGGTCGACGGTGTCGGTGTGCTTCTTGGTGAGCGCGTCGAGCTCGGCCTGGGCGCGGTTCACCTCGTCCTCGCCGGCCTCGCCGTCCTTGGCGATGCGGTCGAGCTCCTCCTTGGCGCGCCGGCGCACGTTCCGCACGGCGACCCGCGCGTCCTCGCCCTTGGTCTTGGCGAGCTTGACGTAGTCGCGGCGCCGCTCCTCGGTGAGGGTCGGCAGGATGATCCGGATCTGGATGCCGTCGTTGCTGGGGTTCACGCCCAGGTCGGACTCGCGCAGGGCCTTCTCGATCGCCGTCATCGAGGTCTTGTCATAGGGGGTGAGCATGACGGTGCGGGCCTCTGGAATGGTGATCGAGGCGAGCTGCTGGAGCGGCGTGGGGGCACCGTAGTACTCAACCTCGAGCTTGTTGAACATGCCGGCGTTCGCGCGACCCGTGCGGATGTTGCCGAAGTCCTCACGCGCCACCTCGACGGCCTTGTCCATCTTCTCCTCGGCCTCGAAGAGGGTCTCGTCGATCACGCTTGCTCCTTGCTCTGGTCGGTTCCTGCACCGGACGTCATTGATGTGCCGATCTTCTCACCTCGGAGGGCAGCGGCCACGTTACCCGGCCCTTCCATGCCGAAGATGCGCATGGAGAGCTGGTTGTCGCGGCACATCGCCAGGGCGGTGGAGTCCACGACCCGCAGGTCCTTCTGGATGGCGTCGTCGAAGGTGAGGAAGTCGAGCTTGGTGGCGGTCGGGTCCACGCGGGGGTCCGCGGTGTAGACACCGTCGACGCCGTTCTTGCCGACGAGGACCTCCTCGCAGTGGGTCTCCAGCGCACGCTGGATCGCGACCGTGTCCGTGGAGAAGTAGGGCATCCCGGCGCCGGCGCCGAAGATCACGGCGCGGCCCTTCTCGAGGTGCCGGATCGCGCGCAGCGGAATGTAGGGCTCGGCGACCTGGCCCATCGTGATGGCGGTCTGCACTCGCGTGGTGACGTCCGCCTTCTCGAGGAAGTCCTGCAGGGCCAGACAGTTCATCACGGTGCCGAGCATGCCCATGTAGTCGGCCCGGGCACGGTCGATGCCGCGCTGGGACAGTTCGGCACCTCGGAAGAAGTTCCCACCGCCGACCACGATCGCGACCTGGACGCCCTCGTGGACGGCTTCGGCGATCTCACGTGCGATCGAGGCGACCACGTCGGGGTCGAGCCCCACGCTGCCACCGCCGAACACCTCTCCGGAGAGCTTGAGCAGGACCCGACGTGTGGTCGGGGCAGGGGTGAGCGCAGGCATCGGCGAGATCCTCCTGGGTGAGAACGCTGAGTGGATGTGCTGGGGTGAGCGTATGACAGCGGTGGGCCCCGCCCCGGGTCCGGCCCCGGGCCCCCCCCCCCGGGTGGTGGGAAAGCGCCCCCGGGTTGGGTTGAGCTTTTCACGGGGGTGCCCCGTGCGCTGTTTCCGTACCGGGCCCACCGCCGAAGGTTGCTGCTCAGGCGCCGACGCGGAACCGCGCGAAGCCGGTGATCGTGCCACCCACCTCGGTGACGACCTGGCCCACCGACTTCTTCGGGTCCTTCGCGAAGGGCTGGTCCAGGAGAGCCACCTCCTTGAAGAAGCCGTTCAGGCGACCCTCGACGATCTTCGGCAGTGCCTGCTCCGGCTTGCCCTCGTTGCGGGAGGTCTCCTCGGCGATCCGACGCTCGTCGGCCACCTTGTCGGCGGGGACCTCGTCGCGGCTGAGGTACTGCGGGGAGTAGGCCGCGATGTGCAGCGCCACATCGTGCGCGACCGCGGCGCCGGCGGCGTCCGAGGACACCAGGACGCCCACCTGCGGCGGGAGGTCCTTGGCCGTGCGGTGCAGGTACGAGGTGACGTGCTCACCGGCCAGTCGGGCCACCCGGCGGACGACGATCTTCTCGCCAAGGGTTGCGGCGGTCTCGTCCACCACGGAGGAGATCGGCACCCCGTCGGACTCGGCAGCCAGCAGCGCGTCCGCGTCCGCCGCACCGGAGGCCACCGCAGTGGCCACCACGCGGTCGGCGAGCGAGATGAACACCTGGTTCTTGGCCACGAAGTCGGTCTCGGAGTTGATCTCGACCAACACGCCGACCTGACCCTCGCCGTCGGGCGTGGGGTCGATGGAGGCCACCACCAGACCGTCCGAGGCGGAGCGGCCCTCGCGCTTGCTCACACCCTTCAGGCCCTTGACCCGAATGATCTCGATCGCCTTCTCGGCGTCACCGTCGGCCTCGTCGAGAGCCTTCTTGACGTCGAGCATGCCGGCACCCGTGCGCTCGCGCAGGGCCTTGATGTCGGCAGCGGTGTAGTTCGCCATGTCTGATCCTTCCCAGATCCTTGGTGTCTTGGGGACTGTGCGTCAGGCCTGCTCGGGAGCGGCCGGCTTCTCCTCGGCGGCCTCGGTGGCCGGGGTCTCCTCGGCAACGGGGGTCTCCTCGACGGCCGGGGTCTCCTCGACAGCCGGGGTCTCCTCGACAGCCGGGGTCTCCTCAGCAGCCGGGGTCTCCTCAGCAGCCGGGGTCTCCTCGACGGCCGGGGTCACGTCAGCGGCCTCCGCCGCCTCCACGACGACCTCGGGCGCGGCAGGCGCGCTCGCCTCGGCAGCGGCCGCCTCGGCGGCCGTGCCCTCGGCGCTGGCCTCGGCACCCTGCTGCGCCTCGTGGGTAGCGAGCAGCTCGCGCTCCCACTCGGCCAGCGGCTCGGCCTCGGTGGTGGCCGCATCGCTGCCGCCACCGTGACGGGAGACCAGACCCGCGGCGGCGGCGTCGGCCACCACGCGGGTCAGCAGGCTGACGGCGCGGATCGCGTCGTCGTTGCCCGGGATCGGGAAGTCGACCTCGTCGGGGTCGCAGTTGGTGTCCAGGATGGCCACGACGGGGATGTTGAGCTTGCGCGCCTCGGCAACGGCGAGGTGCTCCTTCTTGGTGTCCACGACCCAGACGGCGGAAGGCACCTTGGCCATGTCGCGGATGCCGCCGAGGGTACGGGCGAGCTTGTCGCGCTCACGGCGCTGCATGAGCAGCTCCTTCTTGGTGAAGGAACTGGAGGCGACGTCGTCGAAGTCGACCTCCTCGAGCTCCTTGAGGCGCTGCAGGCGCTTGCTCACGGTGCCGAAGTTGGTCAGCATGCCGCCGAGCCAGCGCTGGTTCACGTAGGGCATCCCCACGCGGGTGGCCTGCTCGGCCACGGCTTCCTGCGCCTGCTTCTTGGTGCCGACGAAGAGGATTGTGCCGCCACGTGCGACCGTCTCCTTGACGAACTCGTACGCGCGGTCGATGTCCAGCAGCGACTGCTGCAGGTCGATGATGTAGATGCCGTTGCGCTCGGTGAAGATGAAGCGCTTCATCTTGGGGTTCCAACGGCGGGTCTGGTGCCCGAAGTGGACACCGCTCTCGAGGAGCTGACGCATGCTGACGACGGCCATGGCTCGTCCTTTCGACGTGGGGCGGACCCCACACATCACGTGCCGCGGCGCTTGGGCCGGGCACAACTCGGTTGTCCCTGAGTCACCGGGTGGTGCTCATTCCTGGTGCTCACGGCCGTTCGGCACCGGATCGAGGATCCGGACCATGCCGCACGACCCCACTCGCTGGGAGTGGTCTGTGAGCGCGCGATGTCAGGCGGCAGTCCCGAAGGACGTACCACCTGCAGGTGCGAGTCTACCGGATCCTCGGGGCGGCCCCACACAGCCCCGCGCCGGGTGACTCGCCGTCCCCAGGCCCCCGTCGCGCCGGCGACCGACCGGGCGACGTCGGGTTGGCTGAGCCGATGGCCGGTACCCGTTCCACCACCCTCGGCGTCGTCGCGATCACGCTGGCAGCCGGGCTCGCCCTGTTGGCACCGCTGGACCCCTCGGCTGTGAGCGGGGCGCCACCAGGAGGACCCCGGATCGACTCGCCCACCGTCGAGCCGGGCACGCAGGCCGGCACCGCACCGACATCACCGCCCGTGGCCGGCGGGTACGGCTGGCCGTTGACCCCGGAACCGGCGGTATTGACACCGTTCAGCGAACCCGAGCAGGTCTGGTCGCCCGGGCACCGGGGCGTGGACCTCGCCGGCACGCCGGGTCAGGACGTCCTGGCCGCGGCGGACGGTGTGGTGGCGTTCGCGGGCCGCGTCGTGGACCGGCCGGTGCTCTCCGTCGACCATCCCGACGGGATCCGCACCACCTACGAACCGGTCTCCACGACCCTGCCGGTAGGCACGGTGGTGCGCCGTGGCGACGTGATCGGCCAGCTCGCCCGCGGCGACGCCGGCCCACACTGTGGGCCGGCCCAGTGGTGTCTGCACTGGGGAGCCCGGCTGGGTCGACAGCGCTACCTGGATCCGCTGACGCTGCTGGTCGCGGATCCGGTGATCCGCCTCTATCCGGTCGACGACGCCGGCGCTCCGAGCGGTCGGGCGCCCGCTCCGGACGCGATCGCGTGGCTCACGGGAAGGCGTGCACCACCGCGGACGCGAACGGCAGACTCAGGGTGCCCGCGTTCGTGCGGTGGTCGGCCAGGTCCGCCAGCACCGCCGCGGCGGCCTCCGCTCGGCCGGTCACGTCGAGGTCCCTGGCCCAGTAGGAGGTGGCCAGGTGGTCGGCGATGAACCCCTCGTCGGCGGGGACGTCCACGGTGGTGGTCACCTCCGCCGTGGTGACGTCCACGAGGCCACCGGCGCGTAGTTCGTGGGCCACGAGCGCCAGCCGGTCCGGGAGTTCCTCGACTCCGACGAGCGCCTCGGTCCCGGCAACGGCGGCGATGGCACGCGCCTCGGCGGCGAAGAACGGGTTTCGGTCCAGAGGCAGCCAGATCGTGGCGGCGAACCCGCCGTCCACCCGGAGGACCCGGCAGGCCTCCTCGACGCTCACGCGCAGGCTGGGGATCCGCTGCAGCCCCTGCTGACTGATCACCCGGTCGAAGGTCCGGCTCGGGAACGGCAGGGCGTCGGGGTGGGCCTGCACCCATTCGATCACGAGACCGCGATGATCGGCCGCGACGTCGAGCAGGTCCTGATCGTCGTCCAGGCCGGCCACCCGGCCCATCGGCCCGGCGGCCTCGGCCGCGGCCCGGGTCGCGACGCCCGTGGCACAGATCAGGTCGAGGACGGAGCCGCCGACGGGGATCCGGGCGGCGTCGATCAGCGCCGCCACGAACGGGGCGACGATCGGCGAGACCGCGTCCTCGTAGTCTCGGGCCACGTCCAGGGCGGAACGGGACTCCGGCTCCTGTGCCATACCTCACAGGCTAGTCGGCCTGCCCGCGGCGGCAACGTGAGATGCCGGGGCTACGTGAGGTGGCCACGCCGGAGAGGCGACGGGGGTCAGGCCCGTGGGTGGGCCTGCTGGAACGAGGCGCGCAGCCGCTCCGCCGAGATGTGGGTGTACCGCTGCGTCGTTGCCAGCGACGCGTGCCCGAGGACCTCCTGGACCGAGCGCAGGTCGGATCCGCCCTCGAGCAGGTGGGTGGCCGTGGAGTGCCTGACGCCGTGGGGCGCCAGGTCGCGGACCCCGGCGGCAGCCGCCAGCTCATGGACCGCGCTACGGACCTGCCTCGTCCCCAGGCGCCGGCCCCGGTGCCCGAGGAACAGGGCGTTCGTCGTCGCCGCCGGGTCCACCAGTCCCCCGCGGACGTCGACCCACTGCATGAGCGCCCGGGCGGCCGGCACCCCGAACGGCACCATGCGTTCCTTGTTGCCCTTACCGAGCACCCGCACCAGTCGTTGGCCCTGGTCGACATCCGCGAGGTCGAGACCCACGAGCTCGGACACCCGCAGACCCGAGGCGTAGAGGAGTTCGAGCGCGGCCCAGTCGCGCACGTGGGCGGGTTCGCCGTCGTCGGCGCGGGTCCTGGCCACGGTCAGCAGCGTGTCGGCCTCGTCGACGGCGAGCACGGCCGGCACCACCGAGTCCGGGCGCGGCGCGAGCAGCCGGAGCGCCGGGTCCTCGGCCATCCGGCCGGTCCGCTTCGCCCACGCCGTGAACGTGCGCGCGGCCGCGGCGCGGCGAGCGAGGGTGGAGCGGGACAGGCCTCGTGCCGACTGGCCGGCCAACCAGGAACGCAGTGCGGTCAGGTCGAGGGCGTCCAGGTCGGTGGGGGTGTCGGCGTCGACGGTCGGGACGGCGTCCAGGAGCGTGCGCACGTCGCCGCGGTACGCCCGGCTGGTGTGCTCGGACAGCCCGCGCTGGGCCTGCAGGTGTGCGACGAAGGCGGCGAGCATGGCGGCGTCGCCGGGGCGCTCGGGGACCCGGCGCGGCCGCGTCGCGCCGGCACGCGAGCGCGGTGCAGACATGGAATCAGCCTGCCACGGGGCAGGGTGGGACCGGGCCACCGGCACGCACCTTCGTCCACACGGCAGGGTCGGGCCGGACTACGGCGCACGGCCCGCATCCGCGCGTCAGGCGGGGTGGGCCACGGCACGCACCCTCAGCCGCGACGAACGCGCACCCGCCGCCACCCGCTACCGTCCCGGGTCACCCGACCGGCCAGCTCGAGGAACCCGAGCGCGGCCCGCACCGAGACCTCGTCCAGCCCGGCGCTACGAACGACGGCGCCGAACACCGCCTCGCCTCGGGCAGGGAGTGCGTCGAGCACCCGGGCCTGCTCGGGGTCGAGATCGTCGAGGAGTCCGGCGGCCACCACCGGCTCCTCGGGCAGCGCCGTCCCGACAGGCTGGACGAGCTCGGCGACCTCGGCGGCGTCGGTGACGCAGATCGCATCGGACTCCCGGAGCAGCCGATGACAGCCGGCGGAGGCCGCGGAGGTCACCGGTCCCGGCACCGCCCCGACCGGCCGGAGCAGCTCGGCGGCTTTGGCGGCGGTACTGAGCGCACCCGATCGCCAGGCCGCCTCGACCACCACGGTGGCCCGGGCCAGCGCCGCGATGAGCCGGTTCCGGGACAGGAACCTGGTCCGCATCGGCGCGGTGCCCGGCGGTACCTCGGCCACCACGGCTCCGGTGGCCGCGACCTGCGCCAGGAGCTGGGAGTTCCCGTTCGGGTAGTACCGGTCGAGTCCGCCGGCCATCACCGCCAACGCCGGTCCGTGCACGCTCAGCGTGGCCCGGTGCGCGGCTGCATCGATGCCGTAGGCGCCGCCGGACACCACGGTGATGGACTTGTCGGCCATGCCCATCGCGAGGTCGGTGGTGACCCGTTCCCCGTAGGCGGTGCTCGCCCGGGAACCGACGAGTGCGACCGACGAGGCCGCCAGGGTCGCCGGGTCACGGGCACCGATCACCCACAGGCACATCGGCGCGGACTCCCCCAACTCGTCCAGACCGGCGGGCCAGGCCGGCGAGCCGGGCAGGATCAGGTCCCCACCGCGGCGGGCGATCACGTCGAGTTCGCGCCGGGGGTCGAGATCGGCGAGCCGTGGCGTCCATCGAGCGACCGCGGTACGCCAGTCGCCGCGCGGCGGCTGCGCCGGCACCGCTGGGAACAAGCCCCGGTTGGCATGAAGCAGCCAATCCAGGGCCGGGCCCGCCCCGAGGGTGGCCACCAGCCGGTTCGCAGCCCGGTCGTCCGGTTCCGCGAGTCGGCTCCAGGCAGCGCGGGCGAGATGCTCGTCGAGGTGGTCGAAGGGCAGCCGGTCAGGCATGGGTGCCCACCATCCGCAGCGCGAGCGCCTCGCCCACGTCGGTACTCGTCGGTTGGTCCCGCTCGGCGAGATCGGCCAGCGTCCACGCGACCCAGTGCACTGCCAAACGGCGTAAGTGAAGCCATACTAGGTCCTGCCCGACCCGACCCGCCCGAGGAGCCCCCATGACCCGCCGCGCACTCCTGTACTACCGGCAATCGCTCGACGCCGCCGAGGGCATCGAGCGACAGCGCGCACGGTGCCGGGCCCTGGTGGAGGCGCGCGGATGGACAGTCCACCGGGAGTTCGTAGACAACGACACGTCGGCGTCGAAGCCTCGCGGTGCGGGCACGGCATGGGCCGCACTGATGACCGAGCTCGACGCGGGCACCGACGACACCGTCGTGGTGGCGGTGGACATCGACCGGCTGCTCCGCACCATCCAGGACCTCGCAACGATCATCGAGACCGGCGCCATGGTGGCCACGGTGGACGGTGAGATCGACCTCACCACGGCCGACGGGGAGTTCCGCGCCACCATGACCGCGGCGCTCGCCCGGTTCGAGGTCCGGCGCAAGGGCGAGCGCCAGCGACGCGCCCAGGACTCGGCCGCTCGCAAGGGCCTGCGGACCTCGGGGCGCCGCCCGTTCGGGTATGACGCCGACGGCGTCACGGTGCGCCCCGAGGAGGCCGCTGCGGTCCGCGAGGGCTACGACCTGCTGCTGTCCGGTGTGCCCCTCGGCGGCATCGCTCGGCGCTGGAACGCCGCTGGCTTCCGCACCGGGCAGGCTCCCCGGACCGCCCGCGGCGCCGGACCGGACGCGCCGGGTGGCCTGTGGCGTCACGACAACGTCCGCGCGGTCCTCATGAACGCCCGCTACGCCGGGCTCCGTGCCCACAAGCGCGCTCTGGTGATCGGTGAGGACGGCCAGGTGGTCCGGGCGGAGTGGCCCGCACTGGTCCCCGAGGAGACCTGGCGTGCTGCGAGCGAGGTCCTGACCAACCCGACGCGGCGCACCGGCCCGCGCGGGTCGAAGCGGCTCCTGACCGGGCTGGCCCGCTGCGGTGTGTGCGGGGCGACCGTGCACGCCGGGGGCGCCGTCGCCAAGTACGGCATGTACCGCTGCTCGGGCAGCAGTGGTCACGTCGGACGCCAGAGCGACCCGGTCGACGCCTACGTGGGCGAGCTCGTGGTGGCTCGACTCTCCCAGCCGGACGCTGCGGAGCTCCTGGTGGACCACACCAAGCCGGACGCCTCCGCACTCCGCGCCGAGGCCCGTGCACTCCGAGCCCGGCTGGAGTCGGTCGCGATCGACTTCGCCGACGGCGCGGTGACCTCCGCTCAGCTCCGCACCATCACCGCCCGACTGACCGACCGCCTCGCCGCCATCGACGCCGACATGGCCGACGCTGGCCGGGTGGACAAGCTCGGGCCGCTCGTGGGCGCCGAGGACGTCGCCGCGGCGTGGGAGGCGATGGAGACCGACCGGCGCCGCGTGGTCATTGACGCGCTGATGACGGTCACGCTGCACCCGCCCGGCCGAGGCACCCGGACGTTCCGGCCGGAGTCGGTCGGCATCGACTGGCGAGGCGCCGAGGCGTCAGACGGCTAGCGCGCGAGGAGCTTCTTCCCGAGTTCGTCGACGGTCTTGTTGAGGTCCTTGATCGAGCCTCGCACGTGGTGCAGCGAGCCGTCTGGGGCGTCACGTGCTTCGCGCCAGTCCGACACGTCCACGTCGTGCTCCACCCGGTCGAGCGGCCCGCTCGGCCCGTCCGCCTCGACCACGATGTGGTACGTCTGCGAGCCATCGTCCTTGAGCAACTCGGGGCCCGTCCCGAGGGCCCAATGGATCGTACGTCCCGGCGACAGCGACTTGATGCCATCGGCGAGGCGCTCCTGCACCCGTGTGACCCACTCGGCGGTCCTACCGACCGACGGCAGCGGGCGGTCGACCGTCACCCGGACGTTGGTTGCCAGAGTCGGCCCGGCGTTGCCCACGACGAGCTGCAAGGTGGTGCCCTGCTGCATGTCGGGCAGGATGTCAGCCCACACGTAGGGCTGCTGGCTCTGCCTCGCCAGCTCCTGCTGTAGCTGAGTCTGGGCGATCGCAGCGTCTGCCTGGGCGCGCTGGACCTCGGTCTGGGCCACGGCCGCATCGGCTTGGCGCTTGGCTGCGGAGGCAGCTATCGCTGTGAAGAACAGGGCTACCAGGGCCACGACTGCACTGGCGATGGCTATCCACGTTGACGGTTCCATAGCCCATGGGTATCAGCGTTGGAGTCGGCGGGTTAGCCGAACGACACACCCAGTTCGCCCACGCGCGTCGGTGGTGGCTCCTACGCTGACCGGCATGACTCCCGAGGAGCTCTGGGCGGTGTGGGTGACGGCAGGCGCCACGATCCTGGCCGCCCTCGTGCCTGGCGTGCTGTTCTTCGTTGAGCTGCGCGGGCGCAAGGCAGCGGAGGCGAAGCTCGCCGAGCGCGTCACGACGGACGAGACCGCCGAGGTCCGGCGAGTCCCCGTCTGGTACCAGTACGTGGAGATAGGCCTGCCGGTGCCGGGCTCGGACGGCGTGGTGCGGCAGCCCGTCGACGTCGAGGTCTATGCACACAACCTCTCGGCCGACCCGATCTTCGACGTGAAGCTCCACGTCGCCAAGACGTACAACAACTTCCCTCCCGAGGCTGCGACACCGGTGCCCGGCTATCGACCGCTACCTGACGTGATCGGGCACCAAGTCCTGCTGCTCCCTCAGCATCAGATGGGGGCACGCCTTGAGGGGTTCGGCTACGCCTCGGCGCACCCTGGTTGGGAGGTTGTGCCACCGTGCTACGTCTCGTTCAAGGACGTCCGTGGCCGTCGCTGGTGGCGCTCGTACAGCGACGAGGTTGAAGAGCTGGGGACAACGGACGAGATGCATCGACGCCTTCGGGACCTGGCGGAGGCGTCACGCCCCAGACCGCCGAGCCCGCTACGACGAGCAGCGGCATGGCTGAGGCGGCGCCTCCCCGTCCGGGCACGTGCTGCTGAACCGTCGTCCGATGAGCCCGCAGTCGACAACGACGAGCAGCGCGTGAGCGCCGAGGGGGACTAAGGACTACCAGGTGCCGTCTTCTGCCGCGCCGCTCGGAACCGGGACAGTTTCGCGTCTCGCTGATAGACCTCATACAAGAGCTCGTCCATGAACGACAGCAAGTCCGCGCTAGTGTCCTCGCCGATGTTGATCACGAAGTCACCGTGCGCCATCTCGTTACCAATGAACCGAATCTCGTGGGCCGTTCCCTTGACGCCCTTCCCGATGACCTCGTCGTCGTACAGCTTGTCGATCTTGGCCATGAGACTGCCAGAAGTAGCGCCCTTGTCCTTGGCTGTCGCCTCAACCACCGCGCGTGCCATGATCGCCGCCGCCCGGTGCAGCCCGGCCGCGTGACAGGTCCATGCCTCCGCAGCCGCCTCGGAGATCGGGCTGGGGACGTCCTCCGGCTCGCCATGTCCCGAGGCAAAGGGATGCCATAGCACTCCGACTCCACGCTCAAAGACGTCCTTGATCGCGTTCACTACGGCGCCATCCGCGCTAAGCGCGGTCATTTGCCAACCCGAGCTTTGCATTGCGTTGCTCGGGATAATTGCAGCCCGAGAGACCTTGATCTCGCCCATAGTTCCACAACCACATTGATCGCATCGGAAGAGCGCGAACCACCGCAGGACACTATCGAGCTCGGCCGCACTCTCGTGGTGCGGTTCGGTCGAGCGCTGGGTCTGGTGCGCATCCTTGCCACAGTTCCAGCAGGTCCTCGTCGCCATGGAAACCGAGCCTAGTGGAGAGTCGCATCGCTATCGGGGAGTATGGGGGCGTCTCCATCACAGCGTGCGCGCACAGCGGAGCCCTCCGCCGGCAGCGATCCTTACCGCGACGGGACCCCCACCCCAGGTCAGTGGAACCGTCTCGCTCTGGAACGGTCTGGGCCCTCTCGCGCGCGCGTGCGCGAAGGCGTTGAAATGGGAGTGGACTGGAACGCTCTGGAACGGTCGCGCTCTCGCGTGCGAGATGGCCTCTCTCGCGGCCGTAGGGCGCTGCGTGGGTGAGGGGCTGAGACTGGCCCAACTCGCGTGCGAGCGGGGGTGGAGCTGTAGCGAGACCGACCCCCGCGGCACGGGTGGCTCGCGGGGGTCGGTCGGGATGGAGCGTGGCCGGTTCGGGGAGCCCGGCCACGCTCCGGGACTCAGGCGCCGGTCAGCGCCAGCCGGACCACCCGGTGCGGGCGCGTCACGTCCAGGTTGAACCGGCCTTCGACGCGGGCCACCACCTGGTTGCGGGTGAACGTGTCGCCCGGCATGCCCCACTCGACGCGGATGCCAGCGCCGTCGGTGGTGACCTCGACGCTGTCGTTGCCGACCACGTACCCATCCCCCGCCGCGAGGCCCGGCACGGTCACGACCTGGGTGCCCCACGCGGTGCGCGCGGAGGCGTCGATGGGCCCGCCGAGGTCGAAGTTGCCGCCGCTGTTGCGAGCGGTCTGGATGGCCAGCCAGTCGGTCGAGGCCAGCGCGATGAACGCCGCTCCGCCGATGTCCTCCACCTTGGACAGGCCGGACGCCAGCGTGGTGATGCGGTCGGTGGCGAACGCCTGGGTCTGGATGCCGCTGGTGTTGGCGAGGCCGGTGAAGTGCTCACCGGTGCCGTCCCCGGCCAGGACCTCCAGCTCCAGCGCGTCCAGGATGGCGTCCACCAGCTCGGCGCCGACCCACGTGCGGAGGTTGGAGGCATCCTCCAGGAGGTACTTGTCGACCGGCTCGGACAGCACCGCGATGACCCGGAGCCGGGCCTCCTCGGTGTGCAGGCCGAGCTTCTTGGTCGGCTTCACGTCCCCCGGTGCCACCACTCCCGCGGTGCCCGGCGAGGCGATCACGGTCTGCTTGAGGACCTTGTAGACCGCGGCCTTCACCGACGCGGGCAGCACGTCGATCAGGCGCGGCGGGCGCTCCTGGGCGAGGCTGCTCGGGATCGGCTCGGTGTTGACGACCGGGATCGTGACCACGGTCTCGCCCGCGGGCACCAGGCCCTTGACGCCGGGGCTGACGCGGCCGGAGTAGGTCTGCATCCCGGCGAGCATCCGGTCCTTGAGGCCGGACATGTCGAGGCGACCGTGCCCGTCCTTCGCGTCGTCGATGCCCGCGCTGAGCTGGCTGACGAAGTCCGGGCGGGCCTTGACCGCGGCGTCCTGCGCAGCGATCTTGACGTCGAGCTCCTGGACCTCGGCGACCTTCGCCTCGACCTGGGCGAGCTCGGCGTCGGTCAGGTCCCGGCCCGCGGCCTTGGCCCGGTTGACGATGTCCTGCGCGGCCTTGAGTGCGGCTGCGCGCTGCTGCTTGAGGTTCACTTGGGAACCCCTCTCTGTGCTGGTGCGCCCTTGGGGGCGCGATGAGTGAAGGGGAGCCGCTCTCGGGCTCTACGGGCGGCGCTGGAGGCACGCTGGCGAGCACAGATGGAGCGGGTCGCGGTGAGCGGACGGGTTGACCCTCGCGCCCTCGTCTTGACTCCCGAAGGAGCCCTCGACTTGACGCTCAGTTGACCGCTGGCCCAACGCTTGCAATCGCAATCTTGCCCCAGCACAGCGCCCGTTACGGGTTCGGGCGCCACACGTCCTCGCGCCAGTGGTCCGCCGCCTCCGGTCGGGCGTAGACGACCTCGGCCTCCCCCGTCAGGTCGCGCCGGGTGACCACCCGCTCGGTGTGCTCGGCGTCGCGAGGGTTGAGCGTCTCTGGCGCGTCGGGCTGGTCCCGGAGCCAGGGCAGCTTCATGACGCGTTCCCGTCCGGCGTCGCGGCGTCCTCCGCGGCGATCATGAACCGGAGCTGCTCGACCCAGTCCGGCGCGAGCTGCTCGGCGTTGGCCGCGGCAGCGGTCGCGAGGGCGACGATGAGCTGCCCGACGCCGTGCGGGGCATCCTCGCTCGCCTCGTTGAGCACGACGGCGAGAGCGTCGAGGTCGTCGGTGCCGATGGCCAGCACCGCGCGCAGGGCACGGTTGCGGGCTCGGAGCTCGGCGGGGGTCGGTGCGGGTGTGGTGGTCATGCTGTCCTCCTCGGACTCGGGTGGGTGATCATGAGTTGGGCCTCGGCGGCACGGTCCGCCGCGTCACGGGCAGCGGCCCGGCCTCGGGGGCGACGGCGCCACTCGCCCCACTGCCCGGCCTCGGGCCGGTAGGTGCGGCCGTAGTCGGTGCACTCGGCCAGGAGTGGGCACGTGGCGCACGCCGCCGCGGCCCGGTCGAGCTCGGCGGGGTCCTCGCTCGTCCACGCCTCCGCCAGCACGGTCGAGGCGCCCCGGCACGGCAACTCCTCGGCGTAGACGTCGGCCAGCGCGTGCAGCACCGCGAGGTCCTCCGCCGACCGGGCGAACAGCGGCCTCGGCGGGGCAGCCTTCCTCGGCGTGCTCACCGCGCTGCCGGAGGGTCGAACGTGTCGACCAGGTCGGACACGCCGGTCGCGATCCTGGCCAGCTCGCTCACGTCGAGCTCCTCCACCGCGGTCGCGATGCGCTCCTGCGCCGTGGCCGATCGTTCCAGGGCCTTGGCGATGCGGGCCAGGGTGGTGAGGGTCTGGTCGGTGGTCATGGTTGGTGCCTCTCGGGTCTGGTGGTGGTGCAGGGTCGGGTTCTCCCCGCCGCCCGGCAGCAGGGGGCGTTCCACAGCGGAACTCCGTTCTCCGAACCCCCCTCCATAAAGGGGGGGTAGGGGGGTTCGGTAAGTCCCCCTGAGGGGAGTTGAGGCGAGTTGAGGGGAGTTGCGGTATCCATCAGCTCGCCCCGAACTCGTCGGCGGCGCTCGACAGCCGGTAGGTGAACCCGCCGCCCTTGCCCGAGCGGGGTTCCTGCCTGACCGCGCCTGCCTTGACGAGGGAGTCACGGACAGCCCGCGCGTCCTTGGTCTTGGGCACGCCCTCGCCTTCCAGCCCGGCGCCCGACAAGCCGTCCGGGTGCTCGGCGAGGACCGCGAGTATCTGCTCTCGCACGCGCTGGTCCTTGGCCGACCTCCGGCTGCCGTTACCCGTGAGACTCAGCTCGCGGGTGAGCGGGTTGAAGGCGAGCGCGTCCTCATCCACGTCCACATCGCGTCCGACCGCCCGCATGTACTTGAGCGGGTCGTCGGGGTCAGCGCTTCGGGTCAGCGTGATGATCGCGTCGGCCCAGTCCTCCAGCGCCGACGATCCGCGTGTCCGCTCGCCGTCCCAGCCCGCATGCGCGGCCAGCACGAGGTCTGTTGCACCGACCTCGGCGCGTGTGAACTCGTCCAGCGCAGTGAGCCAGCCGCCGACCTCGCCCGCGTCGTTCTGCTGGACTCCGGAGTAGGCGCGGCCGAACGGGTCCACGATCAACGACTCCACGTCGTGGTCGCGGAGTACCCGCGCGAGCTCCGCCCGGTCCTCCGGCGCGGTGAACGGGTTCCGCCGCCCGCGCAGGTTGACGATGAACATCCGCTCGTCGGGGATGCCGACCTCAGCCGCCCAGCGGGCGAACGAGTGCCCGGAGACCTCGAAGTTGAGCACGGCCACGTTCCCGTCGATGGCGCGCGTCTCGAAGCGGTCCAGGAAGTCGTCGCCGGTGATGAGCGACCGCGCCAGGTTGAGCGCGAACGTCGTCTTGCCCGTCTTCCGCTGCGCGGTGAGCAGCACTGAGCCGTCAGCCGGGATGAGGCTCTCGACTCGGTACGGCGGCGCAGGTGGACGGGCGAGGAGCTCGGCGAGAGTGCCACTGTCGAACGGCGGCAGCGGTCCAGCCCTCTCGCGGTGCACCAGCTCGCGGGCAGCCTCCCTGATCCGGATGAGGTCGGCCTCGGCCGCGACCTTCCGCGCGAACGTGTCCTCGGGCGTCGCGCCCACGCTGGCGACCACGTCGAAGTCCTCCCCCGGCGCCCCACGCTCCGCGCAGCAGCCGCGGTCCGCCTCCGGGGTCCGCCCGTCGGCCTCGATACGGCCCGCGGCGCCCTCGTACTGGCGCTCCCACTCGGCCTCGGCCTCGGTCTCGCTCGCCCGGTCCTGGATGGCTTCGACGAACCGAGCGTGCAACTCGTCCAGTGCCGCTGCCGCGCCCCGGTGACCCTGCTCGCCCAGCCGTAGCAGCCGCTGCGTTGCCGGCAGGACCTTGTCGTGCCTGCCGTCGCCGTCGAGCATCGCCAGAGACTCATCCAGCGCCCGCTCGACGGGCGGGCACGGCTCCCCGTCCGAGAGCCACTCCGGCGGCACCTGCGTCCGCACAGCCGACACAGCATCCGGCTCGCCAGCCGACGCGCCCGGCTTCAGCAGCGCTCGCCCCCAAGCCTCGGGGAGCTCCGGCAGCTCCTTCGGGTCGGACAACGGCCCGTGCACGACTGCCCCGGTCCGCTCGTCCAGGTAGCCGTAGATGCGGCCCGTCCTCGGGTGTCGCGTCGGCCAGACGTTGGCCTGGCGGTGACCCCAGCGCACCGTCTCGATACCCTCGCCGGGACCACTCAGCCACACCCGCTTGCGCTCCAGCGCCGCCAGCGCGGCGGGCAACCGGTAGAGCCGGATGCCGGAGGTCCCGTCGTAGTCCGGAGCGTCGGCCCGCGAGGTCACCCGCACGGTCGCGGGGAGCTCCCCGTACTCCGCCTCCAGCGCCGCGAGAGTCTCCGCTCCGGCCTTGTCCCCGTACGCGTCAACGTCCAGCCCAACCACACCCTGCAGTCGGACGCACACGCCGTTCCGCGGGTAGCGCCGCGACCACGCCTCGACCTGCTCGCCGGGGATAGCGGGCACGTAGCCAGTCGCCCCAATCGGCGTCCTGCCCTTGCCTGCGTCGAGCAGTGGGACCGGTGCCCAGTCCAACGCCGTGTAGAGGTCCGCCACGTCGGCGTAACCCAGCTGGTAGACCGCCTCCTCTGCCCCATCCTGCGGGAAACTGGTCTCGGCAGTCCCAGCAGGTCTACCAGGTGTGCCGTCCCGGTGAGAGCCGGGGCGGCCACTGCCATCCTTGGGCTTCATCGCTGCACGCCTCCCGTCGACGTAGACGGGCGGAGGACACCTGCGAGGCGGTCGCGCTGCTCGGACGTGAGCGGCGGTGCCGAGGCGACGAGCTCGGCCACGGCACGGTCGACGGCCGCACGCTCCGCGGCGTTCACTCGGCACCGCCGTACAGGAGCTCGGCCAGCTCGGCGCGCTGCTTACTCGTCAGCGGCGGGTCAGCCGTGAGCGCCTTGCAGATCGCGCGCCTGACATGGGCGGCGGTGAGGTTGCGCCTCGCAGCGGCGACAGCCTCGGGATCGGGTGTGCGGGACGGGTTCGCGAACAGTCCGGCGAGCCGGTTGCGCGCGACCAAGACGGGGTCGGATGAGGACATGGGAGAGCTCCAGGTACGCAGGAGTTCTGACGGCTCATCCCGTGCTGGAGGACCGAGCACCCTTCTGGTGTGGCCACCCGCCGTACCAGCGCTCTAGTGGCTGGTCAGGAGACATCGTGCCCCAATTGGCTAGGGGTGAGGCGGACCTCGTGCGCACGACTTTGTGCGACTCGCCAGAGCGGCCTATAGACAGGATGAGTAGTAGCGTTCCCGCAGGTCAGAGCGCGACACGCCGGGGCACGACTCGCCGACGCTTGAAGCTCGCGACGCGCCAGCAGGGCCTCGCTGGCACGCTCCCACTTACGCTGATTACGTGTCCACGCGACCCGCAGGACCCGGTCCAGCCCTCGCAGGCTGAGCCGCCCGCGATCGAGCTCGGCGTCCAGCCGGCCCGCGACCGCGGGACCGACGCGGCGGGTCCGCTCCCGCAGCCAGGAGCCGGACACCTCCGCGTTCGTGGCCCACCCTGTGCCCGCGAGCCGCTCGCGCTGCCGCTCCCGCGCGCCCCGGACCCGGGCGGCCACCACCGCCGTCGACTCCGGGGCAGCGGCCGCATTCAACTCGGCGCGCGTCACCAGGGGCACCTCGAGCCGGATGTCGATGCGGTCGCGCAGCGGACCGCTCAGCCGCGCCTCGTAGCGGCGCCTGGCCATCGCCGTACAGGTACAGTCCAGGCCCTTGCCCACGGACCGGCCGCACGGGCACGGGTTCGCCGCGAGCACGAGCTGGAACCGGGCCGGGAACCGGGCGACGCCACGGGCCCGGTGGATGACCAACTGCCCCTCCTCGAGTGGCTGGCGCAGGGTCTCCAGTACCCGGACGCTGAACTCCGGAGCCTCGTCCAGGAAGAGCACCCCGCGGTGGGCCCGGGAGGCGGCCCCCGGACGGGGCAGCCCGGAGCCGCCGCCCACCACGGACGCCGGTGTGGCGGTGTGGTGCGGATCCTCGAACGGAGGCCGGACCAACAGGCCACCGGCGGCATCGAAGGTGCCCGCCACCGAGTGCACCGACGTGACCTCCAACGCCTCGGCGTCGGTCAGATCCGGCAGCAGCCCGGGCAGCCGGGCGGCGAGCATCGTCTTGCCGGTACCGGGTGGTCCCACCATGTAGAGGTGATGCCCGCCCGCGGCCGCGACCTCGAGGCCACGACGGGCCTCGCTCTGCCCGAGCACGTCGACCAGGTCCTTCACGACCAGCGCGTTCGGCGGCGCGGGTGCCCGGCGCGGTGCCGGGACGACGGCGATGGCGCGTAGCCGCGCCGCGGGGATGTCGGCCCCGTAGAGCTGGGCGAGGTGACCGAGGTGCGCGGCGCCGTGCACCACGGCGCCCGGCACGAGACGGGCCTCGTCGGCGTTGGCCTCGGGAACCACCACGTGCGGGTGACCGGCTGCGACCGCCGCCGCGACGGCAGGGAGGATCCCCCGCACGGGGTGGATCCGCCCGTCGAGGCCGAGCTCGCCCAGGTGGACCCGCTGCCGAGCCACCTCGCCGTCGATCTTCCCTGCGGCGAGCAGGCTCGCGACGGCGATCGCCAGGTCGAACCCGGATCCGGACTTCGGCAGGTCCGCTGGAGAGAGGTTGACCGTGACCCGGGAGGCCGGCCAGGCCAGTCCGCTCGAACTCACGGCGGCCCGGACGCGTTCCTTTGACTCGCCGAGGGACGCGTCCGGCAGACCGACGAGGCCGAAGTGCGGCAGCCCGGACTGCAGGTGGGTCTCGACCTGCACGGGGTGACCGAGCAGGCCGATCAGTGCCACCGACCAGGTCTGGCCGAGTCCCATCTCAGCTCACCCCGCGCAGGTGTTCGAGGCGAGGCCGCTCTCCGGTGGGGTGCCAGATGGCGATCACATCGATCCGCACCCCCGCGGTCCGGGTCGGGTGCTCGGCCAGCCACAGCCCGGCCAGGCGGCGCAGCCGCGCCAGCTTGGCCCGGTCCACGGCTTCGGCCGGATGCCCGAAGCTCAGCGACGTCCGCGTCTTCACCTCGACGATCACCACGTCGTCACCGTCCCGGGCGACGATGTCGATCTCGCCGGCCGGGCAGCGCCAGTTCGTGTCGAGCACCTCGTAGCCCTGGCGCTCGAGCCATCTGCGGGCACGCAGTTCCCCGGACCTGCCCACCCCGTCCTTCGCGAGCATCGCGACCACCTCCGCAGGCGATGCTGCCCGCGTCGGCACAGGCCGGATCAGGCTGGGCGCGCAGCTGTGGAGACAGGTGCATCACGGCCCGACTGTGGAGAGGGCAGGCGCGCCGGGTCCGGCGCACGCCCGGCTAGCGGGGCAGTTCCAGGTCCGGCTTGGCCAGCTCCTCGACGTTGACGTCCTTGAACGTCACGACCCGCACGGACTTCACGAACCGCGCGGACCGGTACACGTCCCAGACCCAGGCGTCCGCGAGGGTCAGTTCGAAGAACACCTCTCCGCCGGCCGAGCGGACCTGCAGGTCCACCTGGTTCGCCAGATAGAAGCGGCGCTCGGTCTCCACCACGTAGGAGAAGAGTCCGACGACGTCCCGGTACTCGCGGTAGAGCGCGAGCTCCATGTCCGTCTCGTAGTTCTCGAGGTCCTCTGCACTCACTGGTCCATCATGCCCCCTCCGGCGACCGCAGGTGTCCCCGTGCCGGTGTCCACGCCGGGCAGCGACCAGCTCCTGCGGTGCAGCTCGCACGGGCCATGCTCGGTGAGGGCGGCCAGGTGCTCCGGTGCCGAGTACCCCTTGTTGCCGTGCCAGCCGTACGCGGGGAAGCCCTCGTGCAGTTCGCGCATCATGGCGTCCCGCTCGCACTTGGCCAGCACGCTCGCGGCCGCGACCACGGAGCAGGTCAGGTCCGCCTTGATCCGGGTCGTCACCGGTGGCGTCGCCGCGGCCGGGGTGAACAGGTCGGCCGGCGCGCTGAGCCAGTCGTGGTTGCCGTCGAGGATCACCACGTCCGCCTCGATGCCGTCGCGGGCCAGCGTGGTGAGCGCCCGGGTACCGGCGAGCCGGAGCGCCGCGATGATGCCGATCCGGTCGATCTCCGCCGCGCCTGCGTGGCCGACGGCGCTCGCGACGCTCCAACGGCGGATCGGCGCGCAGAGCCGCTCCCGAGCCTCGGGACGCAGCAGCTTGGAGTCCCTCAGACCGGCGGGGCTTCGACCGGTGTCGGCGTCGATGACCACGACCCCCACGCTCACCGGACCGGCCAGTGCGCCGCGCCCGACCTCGTCCATCCCGGCCACATAGCGTCGCCCACCGGCGAGGAGCTCACGCTCCAGGAGCCGGGTGGGCGGGCGGCTCACGACGGGTCGGGGACGTCGGCGAACGTTTGCTCGGGGTTGCTCAACCACGTGATCGAATCCAATGGCCAGATGATGACGAAGGCGGTACCCACCACGTTACGTATCGGAACGAACCCTCCGCCAACCGACGCGGCGTTGTATCGCGAATCCGCCGATCGGGGCCGGTTGTCCCCCATCACCCACAGGTGCCCCTCGGGCACCACGACGTCGAACGGGTCGTTGCTCGGCGCGGCGCCGTCGATCACGTACGGCTCGTCGATGGCGGCGCCGTTGACCGTGATCTGCCCGGCCTCGTTGCAGCAGACGACGTGATCGCCGGCCACTCCGATGATCCGCTTGATGAGGTGTTCGTCGGCATGCTCGGGCAGGATCCCGATCCACGTGAGCACCTGCTCCACCGGGTTCAGGGGTTCCGACTCGGGGTTGTCCAGCCAGCCGCCCGGATCGAGGAAGACGACGATGTCTCCGCGTTCGAGCTCGAACGGACCCGGGGTGAGCTTGCTGACGACCAGCCGGTCGCCCACCAGGAGGGTGTCCTCCATGGAGATGCTCGGGATGTAGAAGGCCTGCGCCAGGAAGGTCTTGATGATCAGTGACAGCGCCAGCGCGGCGACCAGCACGATGACGCACTCGTGCAGGAACGACCGGAGCGCACCACGACGGGACTTCTGCTCGCCGTCCGCGCCGTCATCGTCGCCGTCGTTCGCTTCGTCGCCTTCGGCGTCGGTCGCCTCATCGTCGATGATGGCCGACGGCGTCGCGTCGTCGGTCTCGACGGCGTCGGATTCCGGGTCGGCGGGTGACTCCTCGGGCAGGTCCGTTGGACCGTCATGCCGTTGCGTCACCGCGCCGTCCCGTCATCCTCAAGCGGGCCGGGCCCGCTGGTCACTACGTTCAGCTCGCGGGGGTGTCGCGACGCTCCTTGATCTTGGCGGCCTTGCCGTGGCGCTTGCGCAGGTAGTACAGCTTCGCGCGGCGAACGTCACCGCGGGTGACGACCTCGATGTGGTCGATCGTCGGGGAGTGCAGCGGGAAGGTGCGCTCGACGCCGACGCCGAAGCTGACCTTGCGGACCTTGAAGCTCTCGCGAACCCCGCCGCCGGAGCGGGCGATCACGACGCCCTGGAACACCTGGATACGGGAGCGGCTGCCCTCGATGACCTTCACGTGCACCTTGAGGGTGTCGCCGGCGCGGAACGAGGGGATGTCCGAACGCAGGGAGCCTGCGTCGATGCTGTCCAGAATCTGCATGGTGATGCCTTCCCGCTCGTGCGCACAGGTCACGCGCGATGGTCAGGGCGGCCGGAGCCACCTGATGTCAGTGGTGGTCGCGTTGGTGGGCGGCTGAAGTCGCGCTCCCCTGTGGCAGAGCACGTCGCGGCCCGCGCGACTGACCTAGTTTGCCATACGGCGTGGGCAGGCGGAAATCACACGGCCACGAGTGTGCGCGTCATCACGTAGTCGTCGGCCCGGAACGTCCCGACGGTGAATCTCTTGGTGCCGGCGCGGGTGAACTCGCAGGCCCGGTAGAAGCGCTGTGCGCGTTCGTTCTGCTGGTTCACGCCGAGCCAGAGTGTGTGCACGCCCCGCTCGAGCGCCCGGGCCGCCGTCGCCGCGACGAGCGCCCGCGCCACCCCGGCCCCGTGATGTTCCGGCAGCACGTAGCACTTGGACAGCTCCGCCGCCGGGCGGCCGGCGACGACGGCCGCGACGTCCGGGTCCGCCGGCTCGCCGTGCACGGTCATCGTGTAGCCGACGACGGTGCCGGCGACCTCGGCCACGTGCACGTCCCGATCCCGGTCGCGCAGGTAGCGGCGGAAGTCGACGGCGGTGAGGTGCTCCTCGATGAAGGCCCGGACGTCCTCGGCGGGCAGCTGTGGCGGGCAGGCGAGCGGGAACGTCCGGGCGGCGACGTCGGCGATCGCCTCGGCGTCCACGGGGCGCGCGAGACGGATCTCGGGCGAGCCCTGACCCGTGATGAGGTCCGGGCGGCGCCGGGCCGTGCGCTCCACGGCGCGGGCGCGGCGCCACGACCGGATCCGTCCGTGATCCCCGGAGAGCAGCACGTCGGGCACGTCGAGGCCGCGCCACGACGGCGGCTTGGTGTACACGGGGTACTCGAGCAGTCCCGCGGCGCCGTGCGACTCCTCGACGAGCGACTCCGGGTTACCGATCACTCCGGGCAACAGCCGCGCAACCGCCTCGATCACCACGAGCGCGGCCACCTCGCCGCCGTTGAGCACGTAGTCGCCGAGGGAGATCTCCCGGACGGCCACATCGTCGCGTCCGGAGTAGTGCTCGGTCACGCGGGCGTCGATGCCCTCGTACCGGCCGCAGGCGAACACCAGCTGCCCACCGGCGGACACCAGCAGCGCCAGCTCCTCGGCCACGGCCTGGGTCATCCGGTCCCCCGCGGGCGTCGGCACGAGCACCGTGCGGGACGGACTGTCGGCGACCAGGACGCCGTCGAGTGCCTCGCCCCACACGTCCGGCCGCATCACCATGCCGGCGCCACCGCCGAACGGGGTGTCATCCACCGTGCGGTGCCGGTCGCTGGTCCAGTCCCGTAGGTCGTGGACGCCGATGTCGAGGAGGCCGTCGCGACGCGCCTTCCCCACCAAGGAGAGTTCCAGGGGCGCCAGGTAGCCGGGGAAGATCGTCAGGACGTCGATCCGTCCGCTCACCGGTCCTCCCCCTGCTCGGGGTCCTCGTCGTCGGGCACGTCGGAGCCGGCGAGCAGACCGAGCGGTGCGTCGATGATGACGCGTCCGCCGGCCACGTCGACCGTCGGCACGATCGCCCGGACGAACGGCACCAGGGTGCGCTCGCCCGTGTGCTCGCGCAGGATCAGCACGTCCTGAGCGGGCAGGTGCCGGATCCCCTCGACCTCACCCAGGTGCTCGCCGTCGGGGGTCTCGGCACGCAGGCCGGCCAGCTCGTGGGGGTACCACGCGTCCTCCTCGACATCATTCAGAGGTTCGGCGAGCAGCACCACGCCACGCGTCCCCTCGGCGGCGGTCCGGTCGGTCACGCCCTCGAAGCGGACGTACCAGTGCTTGCCCCGGTGGCTCAGATCGGCGATGGTCAGCGGCCCGGCGGCGGGGGGCTCGGTCTGCAGGCTCGTACCCGGGGCCAGGCGCGTCTCGGGATCATCCGTGTGCACAGCCAGTCGCACCTCACCGCGCAGACCTTGCGCGCCTCCCACCGTCGCGACCCGGAGCAGGCTCTCAGATGCGTTCACTGGTCGATCATGGCGCATCGGCACCGTGCCGGGCGAACGGCCGGTCCGTGGCACGGCCATGCGCCGGCGGCGGAGACGGATCAGGCCCGCTCCCGGCGAGGCCGGGGCGGGCCTGATTCGATGACACTCGCGCCTCAGCGGCGGTCGACGTCCACCACGTCCACCCGGACGGCACCGGAGGTGGACAGCGAACCGATGACGGTCCGCAGCGCGCGGGCGGTACGGCCGGAGCGGCCGATCACCCGGCCGAGGTCGCTGGGGTTCACCCGGACCTCGAGCAGGTCACCGCGACGCAGCGTTCGCGCCGTGACCTCGACGTCGTCGGGGTGGTCGACGATGCCGCGCACGAGGTGCTCGAGGGCATCGGCCAACATCAGGCCTGGGCCTCGGGCTCGTCGGCGCTCTCCTCGGCCGCGGGGGCCTCGGCAGCCTCGGCGGCCTTCGCCTCCTCGGCAGCCTTCGCCTCCTCGGCAGCCTTCTCGGCCTTCGCCTCGGACGCCTTGGCCTTGCGCAGCTCGGCCTCGTCCTCGGCGGCCTTGACCGCGGCGGCAGCCTCGGCGGCGCCCTCCTTGACCCGCAGGGTGCCCTCGGCGCCCGGGAGACCCTTGAAGGTCTGCCAGTCACCGGTGACCTTGAGCAGGGCGAGGACCTGCTCGGTCGGCTGGGCGCCGACACCGAGCCAGTACTGCGCGCGCTCGCGGTTGATCTCGATCAGGGAGGGTTCCTCGGTGGGGTGGTACTTCCCGATCTCCTCGATCACGCGGCCGTCGCGCTTGGTGCGCGAATCGGCCACGACAACACGGTAGAACGGCGTCCGGATCTTGCCGTGACGCTTCAAACGGATCTTGACGGCCACTGTGGTGGTCACTCCTGGTTCATGTGTGGGTGAGCCCGTTCGAGGGCGCCAGTGGGGCCGGCGCTGCGGATCGGGCTCGGGACACGCCGGCTGCTCGGTGAGAGGGCCGAACACCAGCGGGTACAGCGGGTCATTCTGCCAGACGCGCACGGGTGCGTTCCACCCGGCCACCCTGTGACATGACGACACCCGGGGTGAGATGCCTCACCCCGGGCGTTGTATGGCGACTCGGTCACGGGCGCAGCGTCACTGCCACCGGAACAGTTTCGCGGCCAGCGGGTACAGGACCGCGATGTAGGCGGCCATCACCACCATCTGCAGGGCCGGGAACTCCCCGGTGAACCAGGCCTCGCTGAGCGCCTGACTGAGCGCACCGAGCGGCGTGAACCGAGCGATCGCAGCAACCGCGTCCGGCATCAGCGGCCCGGGTGTCCACATGCCGGCGAAGAACAGCATCGGGAAGTAGATCAGCATCCCGATCCCGCCAGCCGCCGAGGCCTTCCGCACGAGCGCTCCGATCAACAGCCCGATTCCGGCGGTCGCCGCGGCTCCGAGGAGGAACGCGACCGCGGCCAGGGCCGGGTTCTGTGGTGCCGGGATCCCGAACGCGAGCGACCCGACCGTCAGCGCGAGCAGGCTGGCCGCCACGAGCGTGACGAGGTTGACGACGACCTGGGCGATCAACACACCCTGCGGGCGCATCGGTGTCGTCGAGATGCGCCGGAGGACGCCGAGCTCGCGTGCCGTGACGATCTGCGTCGGCAGTGTGCTCAGGGCGACCGTCGCGACCGCCAAGGACAGCGCGATCGGGATGTACAGGTGGATGGCCAGGTGGCCGTCCCAGGGCTGCCCCATCCCCTCGATCGGGTCCCGCATCCCGGGCAGCGCGTACCCGACGCCGACCACGAGCACGGCCGGGAACAGCAGTGCGAACACCACGCTGCCGGCTTCGCGAAGGAAGAGGCGGAACTCGGAGGCGATCAGGGCGCCGAGGCCGCGCATCCGGTGCGCTGCGGGCGTGGTGCGTACTGCGGTCGTGGCGCTCATGCTGCCAACTCCTCTTCTGCCGGGTGCCCGGTCACGTCCACGAAGACGTCCTCGAGCGTTCTGGTCATGGTGCGGATCTCGTCCGGGACGACGCCGGCCTCGGCGAGCGCGAGGATGACGGCGGGCAGCACATGGGTGGTGCCGGTCACCTCCACCTCGTCATCGACGATGGCGACCGTGTGGACGTCGGTGAGGGACTCGATCAGGTCGATCGGGTCCGCCGTGCTCTCGGGCAGCCGCATCCGGAACGTGCGTTCGTCGCTCCCGCCCCGGATCAGCTCCTTCGGGGAGCCGGCGGCCACGACCCGCCCCTCGTCGATCACGACGAGCCGGTCGCAGAGCCGCTCGGCCTCGTCCATGAAGTGTGTGACGAGGATGATCGTGACGCCGGAGTCCCGGACCCGCTCCACCAGGTCCCAGACGTCGCGCCGGGCCTGTGGGTCCAGGCCCGTGGTCAGCTCGTCCAGGACGGCGACCTGCGGATTGCCCACGAGCGCCAGGGCGATGGACAGTCGCTGCTTGAGACCCCCGGACAGCTTCGCGAACTGCTTGCCACGGTGCTCGGTGAGGCCGAGCATGCCGATCAGCACCTCGGGGTCCGCAGGGTCCGGGTAGAACGACGCGAACAGTTCGAGGGCCTCGATGACCGTGATCTTCGCGGGCAGGCGAGCCTCCTGCAGTTGCACGCCGAGCACGGCCCGAATGGCCTGGGGGTCCTTCCTGGGGTCGATGCCGAGCACGGACAGCGACCCGGCGTCGGCGCGGCGCAGGCCGGCCAGGGTCTCCACGGTGGTGGTCTTGCCGGCGCCGTTGCGGCCGAGGATCCCGAAGATCTCTCCCCGTTCGACGGCGAAGCTGACGTCCGCCACGGCGGTCTTGGTTCCGTAGGACTTCTGCAGGTTCTCGACCTGCACGACGATGCTCATGAAATCTCCAGTGGCTTGCGGATCGGAATGGTGCGGGCGAGGGCGTAGCTGGCCACGGCGGTGGCGGCCGTGGTCGCCGCGATCACGGCGACCGTGAGGGCGGCAGGGTCGAGGCCGCTCGCGATGATGGGTGGCAGGACGGTCAGTGGTAGCGCCGCGGTGGCCCAGACGCCCCACCGGTAGTAGGTCAGCCCGACGAGCAGACCGGAGAGGCCGCCGGCCAGGAACATGACGCAGTGGAACACCAGCGAGACTCCCCACGCCTCGGGGATCGGCGCGGCGGACGTGGCGGCGTGGGACCAGCCCTGGTCGAGGTAGATCCCGCGTTCGATGACCAGGACGGCGGTCATCGCGACGCCGTTGACCACTCCGATCACGACGTTGCTGATCACCGCCCCGATCACGAAGGACCGGCGGGTCAGCCCTGCCGCCACGTGCACGTTGATCGTGGCGCTCACCACGATCAGGGCGACGGAGAACGGGTACCAGATCCCGCCGTAGCGGATGGTCGACATGATCGAGAACGGCGGCTCTCCCAGCCGCCAGTCGAGCACGAGTGTCACCGCGGTTCCGGCGATCACGCAGACGGCCCAGAACCAGGCCAGGGATACCAGCGAGGCACGTGTCATCCGCCCGGCGGTGCGGGCCCACAGCGGTGCGGCGGAGGTCATCGGGACTCCTTCTCGGTGAGGTGGACGAACAGGTCCTGCACGCCGACGCCGCCGATGGCGACGCCCGCGGCACGGGCGGCATCAAGGGCCGCGCCGTCGAGGTCGCCGTACACGGTGACCTCCTTGGTGGGGCCGAGCGAGCGGCTCGCGACGACCCGCAGGCCCGTGGTGACGGCGTCGACCTGCGCGGCTGGGCCGGTGAGGGTGGCGCCGCGGGTGCGGAAGTCCTCCACCTCCTCGTTCAGCAGGAGCCGGCCCCCGTCGATGATGACCACGCCCGAGAACAGCCGTTCGATCTCGCTGATCAGGTGGCTGGACAGGATGATCGTGCGCGGGTGCTCGGCGTAGTCGGCCAGCAGCAGGTCGTAGAACCGGTACCGCGACGGCGCGTCCATGCCGAGGTACACCTCGTCGAACATCGTCAGCGGTGCCCGACCGGCGAGGCCGATCACCGCGCCGAACGCGGAGCGCTGACCCCGGGAGAACGTGCTGATCGGCTTCTTCCGGTTCAGCCCGAACGCGTCCACGAGCTCGTCCGCGAACGCCGCGTCCCACGTGGGGCGGGCCTGTTCGTAGTAGGACAGGCTCGCCGCGATCTTCTCGTTCGTCAGGACGTCGCCGCTCTCGCGGATCAGGCTGACGCCGGCCATGATGCGTTCGTTCTCGAACGGCTCGACGCCGTCGATGAGCACGGAACCCGCGGCCGGCCTGCGCATCGACGCGAGCACCGAGAGGGTGCTCGTCTTACCCGAGCCGTTGCGGCCGAGCAGGCCGTAGATGCCGTCCGGTTCGAGATCGAACGAGACGTTGTCGACGGCGATGGTGCGACCGTAGCGGACGGTCAGGTCGCGGACGGAGACGGCGTAGCCGCTCATCGCTGCTCTCCTTCAGTGGTGGTGTTGGTGGCGGTCAGGTCGGATTCGGCGCTGGAGCGCTCGATCCAGCGGGTCAGTTCCGAGGTGGTGATCCCCAGCACCCGGGCTTCGGCCAGGACCGGCTCGAGCAGTTCCTCAAGGAACGTCTCGCGGCGGGCCGCCCGCAGCTGGGCGGGCGCACCTTCGGCGACGAACATGCCGACTCCTCGCTGCTTGTAGAGCACGCCCTCGTCCACGAGCTGGGCGAAGGCCTTGGCCGCGGTGGCCGGGTTGATGCGGTACGTCGTCGCGTACTGGGTGGTCGACATCACCTGTTCTCCCTCCGCGAGATGTCCCGCGAGGATGTCGCCGCGGATCTGGTCCGCGATCTGGATGTAGATGGGTTCACGACCGTCGAACACGACTACCTCCGTTCTCTGGTTCATTACTCGACTAATGAACCATAGAACCGAAGAGGTGTCAAGAAGTGATCCGGCATGAGTCCCGACCAGCGCGCAGCCTCGTCGACCCAGTCGCCAACACCTCGAGTCAGCCGGAAACTCAGGACTACCTCGAGGCGTTGGCGACTGACTCGGCAGCCTTCGGCCGGCCGGCGCCCGAGCGAGGGCGGGCCGGTGGGCGCGAGGGGCGGGGCGGTGGGTGCGAGGGGCTGGGCGGTGGGTGCGAGGGGCTGGGGCGCGCCGGTGTGGGGAAAGCGGGCGGGTCAGCGCGGGAGCAGGTGCCCGGGGTCAGCGCGGGAGCAGGTGCCCGGGGTCAGCGCCGGAGCAGGTGCCCGGCGCGGATGACGGCGCTCGGGTGGGCGAGGACGGCGATGTCCTCGCGGGGGTCGGCCGGGTAGACGACCACGTCGGCCGGCGCACCGTCGGCGATGCCCGGGCGGCCGAGGTAGTCACGGGCGAGCCAGCTTGCCGCGGCCACCACCGCGGCGACCGGCAGGCCGGCCCGGACCAGTTCGGCGGCCTCGTCGGCGATCCGGCCGTGGCCGATGGTGCCGCCGGCGTCGGTGCCGAGGAACAGTCGCACCCCGGCGTCGTGGAGGTCGCGGACCTGGGCGTACCGCCGCGCGTACATGGCCCGCATCCGCGCCGCATAGCGCGGGTACTTCGCCTCGCCCTGGGCCGCGATCGCCTCGAACCGGTCGATCTGCAGCATGGTCGGCACCACCGCGACGCCCGCGGCGGCCGCACGCTCGATCTGGACAGGGGTCAGCCCGGTGCCGTGTTCGAGGCAGTCCACGCCCGCGTCCAGCAGCGGGTCGATGGTCTCGGTCGCGAACGTGTGCACCGTGACGCGCGCGCCGGCGTCGTGCGCGGCGGCGATGCCCGCGGTCACCACGTCCGCCGGCCAGAGCGGCTCGAGGTCGCTGTCGGCCCCGCGGGCCCGGTCGATCCAGTCCCCGACGATCTTGACCCAGCCATCGCCGAAGCGGGCCTGCTCGGCCATCGCGGCGGGCAGGTCCGCGACGTCGTCGAGCTCGGTCGCGTAGTGGCGCAGGTAACGCTTCGGCCGGGCGAGGTGGTGGCCGGCCCGGATCAGCTCCGGCGCGTCCACACGAGGGCGCGATCCCTCGGCGGAAGCCGGCGGTTGCGCCGCGGAGCCGCTCGCTCGCGACGGAGTCCGGGCAGGGGCATGCTGCAGCCAGCGGGAGTCGATCGGAGAGCCGGCGTCACGCACGAGCAGGGTCCCGGCGGCGAGGTCGGCCGCGGCCTGGGCCAGGGTGGACGCCTCGTCGACGGCGCCATCCGGCCCCAGCCCGAGGTGGCAGTGCATGTCCACCAGTCCCGGCAGCACCCACCCGGAGATGGTGACCTCCGCCGTCGGGCTCGAACCGGGCTCACCGAGGGTGAGCCGCCCGTCACGAACCCAGGCGCGCCCGTACTCGCGCTCGCCATCGGCGACGATCGTGCCGCTGAGCGCGATCACGTCGCCGGAGGAGGTCATGACGGCCGGGCGTCAGCGACCGAGGAACTTCTCGAAGCCCTTCGGCAGCTCGAGCGCCGAGGGATCCACCGTGGTCGGGTCCGCCGAGCCCATCCCGAACGCGGACCCTGCGGGCGCGTTCGCCGGGGCGGACGCACGCTCGGCGGCCTCCCGCTCCTGCTGCGCGCGCTTGGCGGGGTTCCCGGACTTGCCCTTCTTGCCACGCTTGGGCGGCGGGGCCATCCGGCCACGGGACTTCTTCCCGCCGCCGGGCATCCCACCCTGTCCAAACAGTCCGCCCATACCCCCCTGTCCAGGCAGACCGCCCTTCATCCCGCCCCGGGCCATCGAGCGCATCATCGTCTTCGCCTGCTCGAACCGGTCCAGGAGCCCGTTGATCTCGCTCACTGTGGAGCCGGACCCCTTGGCGATCCGGGACCGGCGGGAGCCGTTGATGATCTTCGGGTTCTGCCGCTCGGCCGGGGTCATGGACTGGACCATGGCCTCGACCCGCACGACCTCACGCTCGTCGAAGTTCTCCAGCTGCTCGCGCATCTGGCCCATGCCCGGCAGCATGCCGAGCATCTTCTTCATCGAGCCGAGCTGCTTCATCTGCTGCATGTAGCCGAGGAAGTCCTGCAGCGTGAAGTCGCCGTCGCCGGCGATCTTGTTCGCCATCTCCTCGGCCTGGCCCTCGTCGAAGGCCTTCTCGGCCTGCTCGATGAGGGTCAGGACGTCACCCATGTCGAGGATGCGCGAGGCCATCCGGTCCGGGTGGAAGCGCTCGAAGTCGGTGAGCTTCTCACCGGTCGACGCGAACAGCACCGGCTTGCCGGTGACGGTCCGGATGGACAGCGCCGCACCACCTCGGGCGTCGCCGTCGAGCTTGGAGAGCACCACCCCGGTGAAGCCGACGCCGTCCGCGAACGCCTGGGCGGTGGTGACCGCGTCCTGACCGATCATGGCGTCGACCACGAACAGGATCTCGTCCGGGTTCACGGCATCGCGGATGTCCGCGGCCTGCTGCATCAGCTCGGCGTCGACGCCGAGGCGGCCGGCGGTGTCCACGACCACGACGTCGTAGTACTTCTCCCGGGCATGCGCCACACCGCTGCGCGCGACCTCGATCGGGTTCCCGACCCCGTTGCCCGGCTCGGGCGCCCAGACGGGCACGCCGGCCTGGCCACCGACCACCTCCAGCTGGGTGACGGCGTTGGGTCGCTGCAGGTCCGAGGCCACCAGCAACGGGGTGTGGCCCTCCGCCTTCAGCCACTTCCCGAGCTTCCCGGCGAGCGTCGTCTTACCGGCACCCTGCAGACCGGCCAGCATGATCACGGTCGGCGGGTGCTTGGCGAAGGCCAGCTCGCGGCTCTCGCCACCGAGGATCTCGATGAGCTGCTCGTTGACGATCTTGACGATCTGCTGCGCCGGGTTCAGCGCCTGGGACACCTCGGCCGAGGTGGCCCGCTCGCGCACGGCGGAGGTGAACGCGCGGACCGCCGGGACGGCGACGTCGGCGTCGAGCAGGGCTCGGCGGATCTGCGAGACCGTGGTCTCGATGTCCGCTTCGGACAACCGCCCCTTGCCACGTAGCGACTTGAAGGTGGCGGAGAGCCGATCGGAGAGGCTGGCGAACACGCGGATTCCTTAAGCGAGTGGGCGGGACTACCTTCCAGGATATCTTCCCGGCGCCCGGCTTCGGCCCGCGGCCCCGGCCGCGGCCCGGCCGCGGTCTGCTGCGGTGCGGTCAGGGCCGGGGCGTCGCGGCCAGCTGCGCCAGCACCCGCGTGGTCAGGGTGTCCACGAGCTGCGCCCGCCAGGCCGTCCACGCCTTGGGGCCGGCGGCGCGGGCGTCGGCCTCGGTGAGCACTCGCAGCAGCCGCACCATGGCCGGGCGGTCCTCCATGGTGGTGGCCACGCGTGCGGCGACGGCGGGGTCCTCCAGATCCGCTCTGGTGGCGGTCTCGGCCAGCACCAGGTGGTGGCGCACCAGGAGCCCGACGTCGTGGCGGGTCTGCTCGGGCAGGCCGAGCCGTTCGAGGATCGGGCCGACGGTCCGCTCCCCCACCTCGCTGTGGTCCTGCGCTCCCGCGACCTTGCCGATGTCGTGGAACAGGGCGGCCCACAGGACGGTGTCGCGGTCGGCCGGGTCGCCGCCGCCGTCGAGCTCGCCGCGGCGGGTGGCACCGTGCACGTTCGCGACCGTCTGCACCAGGTGCCGGTCCACGGTGTAGATGTGCACCGGGCTGCGCTGCGGCCGGTTCCGGACGGCGGCCCACTCGGGGAACCACCGCGTGACCAAGCCGGCCAGGTCGAGCACCTCCCAGATCGGGATCTGGGCCTCGCCGCTGCGCAGCAGCGAGAGCAGGTGTTCGGTCGCCGACGCCGACCAGGGCGTCGGCAGGTCCACCGTCCGCTGCAGCGAGGCGATCGTCACCGGCGACAGCGGGAGCCTGGTGCGGGCGGCCATCGCCGCGGCGCGCAGCGCCAGTTCCGCGTCCACCTCGGGTCTCGCGTCGATGCCGAGGACGAGTTCGCCGTCGTGCTCCACAAGGTTGTCGGCCACGGTCCGCAGCCGGGGCGGCACCCGCCGCCCCCGGACGAGCGCTGGGCGCAGCCGCAGCGGGGGCCGCCGCAGGGCCTGCTTCGCGTGGCGCACCGTGGTGTCGAGGGAGTACGCGACCACCCGGGCGGAATGCGCGATCCCGGCGAGCAGTTCGTCGGCGTCCGCGTGGCCCAGCCGCGCCGCCACGTCGTCCTGGTGGACCCGCAGCAGCCGAAACGCGGGCCGGCCCGTGACCGACGCGAGCGCGTCGCGCACGTCGAGCAGGTGCTCATAGGCGCCGTCGACGTCCCCGTGCGGCCGGTCGGTCAGCCACGTCGCGGCGAGCGCCCAGGTCACGATGGCGTCCCGGATCCCCCCGCGGGCCTCCTTCAGATCCGGCTCGGTCAGATACGCGAGCTCGCCGTGTCGTTCGGCGCGGGCACGGGTCGAGTTCAGGAGCTCGGGCAGCCGGCGACGGGCCGCCGAGCGCCAGTCCGCGAGGACGGACGAGCGGGCCCGGTGCAGCACCCCTGCGTCACCGGCGAGGCAGCGCACGTCGAGGAGCCCGACGGCGGCCGGCAGGTCCGCGGACGCGACGTGTCGGCATTGGGCCAGGCTCCGTACCGAGTGGTCCAGATCCAGCCCGGAGTCCCAGATCGGGTACCAGAGCGCCTCGGCCAGGGCCGCGACCTGCTCGGGCGCGTGGGTCTGTCCGTCATGGACGAGCATGAGGTCGAGGTCGCTGGTGGGGCCGGCGTCGCGGCGCCCGTGGGAACCGACGGCGCTGAGCGCCACGCCGGTGCTCACGTCCACGCCGCTGCGCTCCGCGGCGTCGTGCCAGAGGTCGACCAGCGCGCCGTCGACGAGGTCGGCGAGCGCCTGTCGGTAGCGGGCGCCCGCGGGGCTGGTGGGGTGCTCGAGCCGAGCCCGGCGGAGGCCCCGCAACAAGGGCTGCGGGGCCTCCTCCTGCCCGGTTGGGGACGCGGACATCACGTCTACAGGGCGTCCGGCCCGCTGGCTCCGGTGCGGACCCGGATGACGTCCTCGACGGGGCTGACCCAGACCTTGCCGTCGCCGATCTTGCCGGACTGGGCCGCGTTGACCACGACCCCGGCGAGGGTGGTGGCGTCGCCGTCCTCGACGAGCACCTCGACGCGCACCTTCGGCACCAGGTCCACGGTGTACTCGGCACCGCGGTAGACCTCGGTGTGACCCTTCTGGCGGCCGTAGCCGCTGGCCTCGCTGACCGTCATGCCACGGACACCCGCGGCCTCGAGGGCGGACTTGACGTCGTCCAGCTTGTGCGGCTGGATCACTGCGGTGATGAGCTTCATGAGTTGATCTCCTCGTAGGCGGTCTCGGCGTGCTCGGCCAGGTCGATGCCCCGGACCTCATCCTCCTCCGGCACCCGCCAGCCCATGGTGGCCTTGATGGCGAGCCCGATGACGGCGGTGATGACTCCGGAGAAGATGATCGCGACCAGGGCGATGATGATCTGCACGGCGAGCTGGTTGAGGCCGCCGCCGAAGATGAGGCCCCCGTCGGTGGCGAAGACCCCGATCAGGACGGTGCCGACCAGCCCACCGACCAGGTGCACGCCGACCACGTCGAGCGAGTCGTCGTAGCCGAGCTTGTGCTTGAGTCCCACGGCCAGCGCGCACAGCACCCCGGCGATGGCGCCGAGCGCGATCGAGGTGACCGGGTTCAGCGCACCGGCGGCCGGCGTGATCGCGACCAGACCGGCGACGACCCCGGACGCGGCGCCCAGCGACGTGCCCTTGCCGTACTTGATGCGCTCGGTGAGCAGCCAGCCCAACATGGCGGCCGCCGTCGCCGACGTCGTGTTCACCCAGGCCAGGCCCGCGGTGCCGTCGGCGGTGAACGCCGAGCCCGCGTTGAAGCCGAACCAGCCGAACCAGAGCAGCGCCGCACCGAGCATCACCAGCGGCAGGTTGTGCGGACGCATCGGGTCCGTGCCGAAGCCCTTGCGCCTGCCGATGATCAGCGCGAGCACGAGGCCCGCCACACCGGCGTTGATGTGCACCACGGTGCCACCGGCGAAGTCGATCGGTGGCGCGATCCCGGCGAACGGTCCATCACCGGAGAGCAGCCCGCCGCCCCAGACCATGTGCGCCATCGGGAAGTAGGAGAGGGTGACCCAGAGGGCCACGAAGACCATCCAGGAGGAGAACTTGGTGCGGTCCGCGATCGCGCCGCTGATCAGGGCGGTCGTGATGATCGCGAACGTCACCTGGAAGGCGACGCCGACGATGGCCGGCACGCCGAAGCCATCGATGATGAACTCGCCGCTCTCGTCGTAGATCGTGCCGACCAGCCCGAACTGGTCGAACGGGTTCCCGAAGATTCCGCCGACGTCCGCTCCGTAGGACATCGACCAGCCCCAGAGCACGTAGATCACGCCGATGACGCCCATGGCGCCGAACGACATCATCATCATGTTCAGGACGGACTTGCTCCGCGTCATGCCGCCGTAGAACAACGCCAGGCCGGGTGTCATCAGGAGCACGAGGGACGCCGACGTCAGCATCCAGGCCGTGGCTCCGTAGTTGAGCTCTTCCATTCGCTCGCCTTTCCACACGCCGGCCGGGCGGCCGGTCTGTGGAGAAGACTCTTGGAGCGGCGTTTCACTGCCCCACCCCTGGTGTTACGGGCGTGTGACAGATTCCCGATCGATGTGAACGTCAGGTTTCGCGAGACCTTGATCCCGGATCCTGAGACGCCGACGAGGCTCCGGCAGGAGCGCCGGCGGGTCAGGCGACGAGCGCGTCGACGAAGCCCTTCGGGTCGAACGGCGCCAGGTCGTCCGGCCCCTCCCCCAGTCCGACGAACTTCACCGGCACCCCGAGCTCGCGCTGGACGGCCACCACGATGCCGCCCTTGGCGGTCCCGTCGAGCTTGGTCAGGACGATCCCGGTGACGTCGACGACGTCCGCGAACACCTGCGCCTGCCGCATCCCGTTCTGCCCGGTGGTCGCGTCCAGGACGAGCAGCACCTCGGCCACGGGTGCCTGGCGGGCGACGACCCGCTTGATCTTGCCGAGCTCGTCCATCAGTCCGGCCTTGTTCTGCAGGCGGCCGGCCGTGTCGATCAGGACCACGTCCACGCCGGCCTCGCGACCCGCCTTGACGGCGTCGAAGGCCACCGCGGCGGGGTCGGCGCCATCCCGGTCCGAGCGGACCACGGGCACGCCCACGCGCTCACCCCAGGTGGCGAGCTGGTCCGCGGCGGCGGCGCGAAAGGTGTCCGCCGCGCCGAGCAGCACGTCCCGGTCCTCGGCCACGAGCAGCCGGGCGAGCTTGCCGACCGTGGTGGTCTTCCCGGTGCCGTTGACGCCGACCATGAGGATGGTGGCGGGGTGCGGTTCGCCGTCGTCGCCGATCACGGGGCTGGCGGCCAGGCGGCGGTCCATGCCCGGGTCCACGAGGGTGAGCAGCTCCTCCCGGAGGACGTCGCGGACCTGCTCCGGATCGGTGGTGCCGAGCACCTTGACCCGGGTGCGCAGCGCCTGCATGAGCTCGTCGGTGGGACCGGCGCCGATGTCGGCGAGGAGCAGGGTCTCCTCGATCTCCTCCCAGTCCGCCTCGGAGATGTCCCCGCGGGAGAGCAGCCGCAGCAGCGTCGAGCCGAGCGCACCGGAGCGGGCCAGCCGCTCCCGGAGGCGGACCAGGCGGCCGGCGGCCGGCTCGGGGTGCTCGAGCGCGGGCGCCTCGGGTTCGGCCGGCTCGACGGCGGTGGGTTGCGCCGTCGTGTCCGTGTCCGCCTCGGGCGGGGCGACCGGACCGGCGGCAGCGTCGGCGTCCACCTCGAGCGTGGCGGTCCCCGAACGGGCACCGCCGCTGTCACCCGACCCCGGCGGCAGGTCGCGCGGCTTGCCGCCGCGCCCCCGGAACAGGGCGACGGCGCCGCCACCGATGACGACGACGGCCAGGACGAGGTAGATCCAGATGTCTTCGAGCACGACCTCAGTGTGGCCCACACCGCCGGTTCGGAGCCACTCCCGGCGTGGGGTCAGGCGTCAGCGGCCGGGGCGGGCCCGGTCCATGACCTCACGCAGGTCCACCGGGGTGTGGTAGGCCGGTCCGTCCTCGGCGAGATCGAGGATGTCGGCCACCGTCAGTGACCGCTGGGCATCGACGGCGGCCCGCTCCAGGAACTCCCCCTGGGCGGCGGGTTCGGTGCGGGTGCGAACGGACCGCAGCGACTCGCCGAGCCACGAGAACACACCCTCGGCCGGGACGTGCCGGCGCACGAGGACAGCCGCCACGACGACGGCGAGCAACACGCCGATGGCGACCACGACCACTGCATCCATCACCACGTGAGTATCACCCGCGCAGGGACCGGGTCGGTCCGGACTCGCCGAGTCGTCATCGGATCGTGACCATGACCTCACTCACTGGTCGCTGGATGTTCAGCCCACGTTCTCGTGCAGCCGCTGACTGATCAGGGTCGTGACGCCGTCGCCGCGCATGGTGACCCCGTACAGGGCGTCCGCGATCTCCATGGTGCGCTTCTGGTGGGTGACCACGATGAGCTGGGAGTCCTCCTGCAGCTCGCGGAAGATATCCAGCAGGCGGCCGAGGTTCACGTCGTCGAGCGCGGCCTCCACCTCGTCCATCACGTAGAACGGGCTCGGCCGGGCCTTGAAGATCGCGACCAGGAGGGCCACCGCGGTGAGCGAGCGCTCGCCACCGGAGAGCAGCGAGAGCCGCTTGACCTTCTTCCCGGGCGGGCGGGCCTCCACCTCGATGCCGGTGGTGAGCATGTTCTCCGGGTCGGTGAGGATGAGCCGGCCGTCCCCGCCGGGGAACAGCCGCGAGAAGACCCCCTCGAACTGTTCGGCCGTGTCCCGATAGGCCTCGGTGAACACCCGCTCGACCCGCTCGTCGATCTGCTTGACGATCTCCAGGAGGTCCGCGCGGGACTTCTTCAGGTCGTTCAGCTGCTCGGTGAGGAACCGGTGCCGCTCCTCGAGCGCGGCGTGCTCCTCGAGGGCGAGCGGGTTCACCCGCCCGAGCAGGGACAGCGCCCGCTCGGCCGAGCGCAGTCGCTTCTCCTGCTCCGCGCGTACGTACGGGCGCGGCTCGGGCACCTCGTCCTCGGGCGTGCCCGGTGCGGGCACGGCGGGCACCAGTTGGTCCGGCCCGTACTCGGCGACGAGCACCTGCGGGTCCAGCCCCAGCTCCTCGACGGCGCGCTGCTCGTACTGCTCGATCCGCAGCTTCTGCTGGGCCCGCGCCACCTCGTCGCGGTGCACCACGTCGGTGAGCTCGGAATACTGCTTGGACAGTTCGTCCAGGTCCGCCCGCACCGTGGTCAGCTCCGCATCCCGCTGGGCGCGGGCGTCCTCGGCCTGCTGCCGCTGGGTGTGGGCGAGGGCAAGGGATGACTCGATCTGCTCGAGCGCGCGGGCGGCACCGGCCCGGACGGCGGCCGCCACCCGGGACTGTTCGGCGCGGCGGCGGGCGCGCTGGGCGGCCACCTCACGCGCGTGCCGCTCCGCCTTCGCGGCCCGTTCGAGGGACTCGGCGCGACCGGAGATCGCCCGGACCCGCTCCTCCACGGTGCGCAGCACGAGCCGGGCGTCGGTCTCCTTCGCACGGGTGGCGGTCGCCGCGGCCGCGGTCGCGTCCCGCGCGGCGGTGGCGCCCTCCAGATCCGTCGCGGCCTGGTCCGGCTCGCGCTGGGCATGCTGGAGCCGTTCGGCGATCTCCGCCAGCTCGGCGGCGTACGTGGTCCGCTTGGCCTCGGCGGCCTCGATGGCCGGCCGGACCCGCTCGGCCTCGGCGGTGGCGGCCCGCAGCGCGGACCCATGCTGGCCGAGCTTCTCCGAGACCGCGGCGAGCTGCGCGTCGGAGTCGTGCAGCGCGGTCAGGGTGAGGTCCGCCTCGGCCTTCGCGTCCGCCTGCGCCTGCTTCGCCGGGCCGAGCGCGAACCGGGTCTGCTCGGCCCGGGCGATCGCGGCCGTGAGCTCGGTCTGTGCCTCCTCGCGGGCGGCGTGCACCTCGAGCACGCTCGGACCACCGGGGCTGCCGCCGCGGGCGTCGGTGTGGCTGAGCACGTCGCCGTCACTGGTGACCACGACGAGTCCGGCGCCGTCGGCCGCCGGGGCGCCGGCCAGGGCCGCCCGCGCCGAGCGCAGGTCCTCGACGACCACGACCCCGCGCAACAGCCGGGCCACGGTCGGCGCCATCGGACCCTCGACCCGAACGAGGTCACGCGCCCACCGACCACCGGCGGGCGCCTCGCCGAGCGAGCCGGCGCCGTCGGGCTCCGCCGCGATCGCCAGCCGGGCCTGCCCCGCGTCCTGCTCGCGAACGTGCCGGAGCGCGTCGACGGCGACCTCGACGGACTCGACGGCGGCCGCGTCGGCGAGCGGCCCGAGCGCCGCGGCGATCGCGTTCTCGAAACCGGGTTCGACGGTGAGCACGTCGGCGAGCGAGCCGAGCACACCCGGGACCGGGTTCCCCTCGAGCAGCGAGCCGGTGCCGTCCTTGCGGGCCAGGGACAGGTCGAGGGCATCGCGTCGCGCGGTCCAGGTGGCGCGGGCTCCCTCAGCCTCCCGCTCCGCCTCCTGCAGCTCGCGAACCTTCTCGGTGGCGGCCTCGAGCGTGGCGAGGGCAGCCTCGTGGGCCTCATCGAGGCCCTCCTCACCCTCCTGGGCGCCGACGGCCTGTTGTTCCAGGGCGGCGAACGCCTGCTGTGCGGTCTCGGCCCGCTCGACGGCGGAGTCCAGGTTCGCGCGCAGGCGTTGCAGTTCCGCCTCGGTCGCCTCGAGGCGGCTGCGCCGGGCGCCGACCTGGCCGGTGAGTTGAGCGAGGCCCTCCCGGCGGTCCGCGACGCCGCGGTGAACGGCCGCGAGCGCCCGTTCGCCCTCGGCCGCCTTCTCCTCCGCGAACCGGCGTTCGGTGGTCGCGGCCTCGAGGTCTGCGCGCGCTTTGCCGATCTCGGTGTCCAGATCCGCCTCGGCCTGCCGGGCCCGGCGGGCCTGGGCGTCGAGATCGTCCGGGTCCCGGCGGGACTGCTCGGACTCGACAGGTCCGCCGAGGAGGCGGCAGCGCTCGGCGGCGAGCGTGTGCGTGCCGCGCAACCGCTCGCGCAGGCTGGACAGCCGGTACCACTGCTCGGTGGCGTCGGACAGGTGCGGGGCGGCGGCGGCCGCGGCGGCCTCCAGGTCCGTGAGCCGGGCCCGAGCCTGCTGCTGCGCGGTCTCCACCTCGGCCCGCTTGGCCCGCAGCGCGGTCTCGTCGGCGACCTCCTGCGCGAGGGTGGAGGTGAGCTGGACGAGGTCGTCGGCGAGCAGGCGGGCGCGGGCGTCGCGCAGGTCCACCTGGACCACCTGGGCCCGGCGGGCCACGTCGGCCTGCTTCGCCAGCGGTCCGAGCTGACGGCGGATCTCGGTGGAGAGGTCGCTCACCCGGGCCAGGTTCGCGGCCATCGCCTCGAGCTTGCGGAGCGCCTTCTCCTTGCGCTTGCGGTGCTTGAGGACCCCAGCCGCCTCCTCGATGAAGCCGCGGCGCTCCTCGGGGCTGGCGGAGAGCACGGAGTCGAGGCGGCCCTGCCCGACGATCACGTGCATCTCGCGGCCGAGGCCGGAGTCGGAGAGCAGGTCCTGGATGTCCAGGAGCCGGCAGCTCGATCCGTTGATGGCGTACTCGGAGCCGCCGTTGCGGAACAGGGTCCGCGAGATGGTGACCTCGGAGTACTCGATCGGCAGGGCGCCGTCGGCGTTGTCGATGGTCAGGGACACCTCGGCGCGGCCCAGCGGCGGACGGGAGGAGGTGCCGGCGAAGATGACGTCCGCCATGTTGCCGCCCCGCAGGGTCTTCGCGCCCTGCTCCCCCATCACCCAGGACAGGGCGTCCACCACATTGGACTTGCCCGAACCGTTGGGCCCGACCACGCAGGTGATGCCGGGTTCGAGGTGGAGCGTGGTCGCCGACGCGAAGGACTTGAATCCTCGCAGGGTCAGCGTCTTCAGGTGCACCCCCGCAGCCTAGCGCCGGGGCCGGCCCGCGCCGTGGAGGCGCCCCCTAGACCCCGGGGCAGCCGACGCCCTAGAGTCGAGTTCGTCCGGACATATGGACATACCACGGTCGGGGAGGACCGAAACGCACCATGCGTCACCAGGGGAACCCACAGGGGCGGCATCGTCATGCCGACGCGGGATTCGCCCGTCACCGAACGACATCATCCACGTCCGTCCCACGATGCGCGCGCCTCGTGGTCGATTCCCGGAGGATCCAGCATGAGAAGGAAGTTGGCAGCGATCATCGCCGGCACGGCCACGGCGGCCCTGTTGCTCGGCGCCTGTGGCAACGACGGCTCGGACGATCCGACCGACGGCGGTAGCGAGGGCAGTGACGGCCCGGTCACCCTCACCATCACCCTGAACGCCATCGCGGGCGGCAAGAACGCCGCCGAGGCGGCCTGGATCGAGGACTGGGTGATCCCGGAGTTCGAGGCGGCCATGGCCGCCGACGGCACGGACGTCACCGTGGTGTTCGAGCCGCAGGGCGTCGACGACGAGGACTACAAGACGAAGATCTCGCTCGACCTGCAGTCCGGCGGCGGCGCCGACATCATCGGCATGGACGGGATCTGGGTCGGCGAGTTCGCCGAGGCCGGCTACATCCAGCCGCTCAGCGCCGTCGGCGGCTCGGCCGTGGAGGAGTGGGAGGGCTGGGACCAGATCTCCGACGCGGTGCAGAACGCCCTCTCCTTCAACGGCGAGCGGTACGGCATCCCCCAGGGTGCGGACGGGCGGGTGCTCTACTTCAACAAGGACCTGTTCGCCGCGGCCGGGCTGCCCGAGGACTGGCAGCCGACCAGCTGGGAGGAGGTGCTCGACGCGGGCCGGGCGCTGGCGGAGTCGGGCGTGGCGATCCCGCTGCAGATCAACGCGGGCACGGCCATGGGCGAGGCCACCACCATGCAGGGGCTGCTGCCGTTGCTGGTCGGCACCGGGGCCGAGGTGTACCGCGACGACCAGTGGATCGGCGGCACCGACGAACTGCGCGACGTGCTCGAGTTCTACCGCACGATCTACGTCGACGAGCAGCTCGGTGACGCCGTGCTCCAGCAGGAGGCCGCGGGCCGGGACACCTCGTTCGCACAGTTCGCCGCCGGGGAGATCGGGATCCTGCTCGAGGGCGACTACTTCTGGCGCTCGGTGATCAACCCGGCCGAGGGCGTCGGGACCGCACCGATGACGAACCGCGACGAGGTCGTCGGGTACACGCGGATCCCGGCGCAGGAGCCGGGCAGCGGTATCAACGGGCAGGACTTCGTGTCGATGTCCGGTGGGACCGGTCGGGTGCTGAACCCGAACAGCGACAACCCCGAGCTCGCCTGGGAGCTGCTCGCGTTCATGAACTCCGCGGAGGCCTACGAGGCCCGCGCCGTGGACGGGCTGAACATCACCCCGCGCGCGGACGTCAACGCCGAGCTGCTCGCCAGCGACCCGATGCTGACGTTCGTCAGCGACGAGGTGCTGCCGATCACGGCCTACCGGCCCGGCCTGGCCGCCTACCCGGAGGTCTCGCTGGCACTGCAGGAGGCCACCGAGGCCGTGGTGGCCGGAGACCCGGTGGACGACGCGCTCGCGAACTACGCGGACGCCGTCGCCGGGATCGTCGGGGAGGAGAACGTCGACAATGGCTGACGCTCACCACCGAGGCCGACACCGGCCGGCGCGGTGAGCGCGATCGACGCGGCGGCGGGGCCACGGCTCCGCCGCCGCGGCCGGCGCGCGGACGACGTCGCCGGGCTCGGGCGGGTGCGCGCCGGCGTGTTCGTGGCGCCGGCACTGGCCCTGATCGGCCTGTTCCTGGTCTTCCCGGCGGTCTGGACCATCTATCTGGGCATGACGAACTACCGGCTCACCGGCCTCGCGGCGGCGAACCCGGAGTTCGTGGGTCTGGACAACTTCGCCAGCGCACTCACCGACGACGCGTTCTGGCACTCGCTCTGGCTGACCCTGATCTTCGTGCTGGTCTCCGGGGTGATCGGGCAGACCCTGCTCGGGTTCTCGATCGCGTGGGCGCTGCGGCACGTGCGCGGGTGGGCGAAGTCGGTCATCGAGACGTTGGTGCTCGCCGCCTGGGTGGTCCCGGCGTCGGTCGCGTCGTTCCTGTGGCTGGCACTGCTCGACCGGCGTACCGGCACGCTGAACGCGCTGCTCGGCACCGAGGGCACCGCCTGGCTGATCGAGTACCCGATGGTCAGCATCATCGTGTTCAACGTGTGGGTGGGCACGGCGTTCTCGATGCTGCTGTTCTCCTCCGCGCTCGCCGCGGTGCCGCCCTCGCAGATGGAGAGCGCCCGGATGGTCGGCGCCGGCTCCTGGCAGCAGCTGCGGGACGTGGTGCTGCCGAACATCCGTGGGCACATCCTGACGAACACGCTGCTCATCACGTTGTGGACGTTCAACACGTTCACGCCGTACCTGCTCACCGCAGGTGGCCCGCGCGACGAGTCCTCGATCCTCGCGGTCTACATCTACACGACCGCGATCCCCGGCGGGCAGCTGGGCATGGGCGCCGCGATCTCGCTGATCATGCTGGGCATCAACCTCGTCATCGCGCTCGGCTACCTGCGCGTGGCCCGGGCCGCCTCGGGAGGTTCGAAGTGACCGGCGAGCCCCTGCTGCCGCAGGCGGCCGACGCGCCGGGTCCCCGCACGGCCGCTCCCCCACCGTCGCTGGGCCGCCGGATGGTGCGGCACTACCTGTCCCGGGTGCTGTTCGTGGTGGCGATGGGCCTGGTGCTCGCGTTCTTCGCGCTGCCGATGCTGTGGCTGGTGACCGCCCCGTTCGACGCCGATCCGTCCCTCACGGTCGGCTGGCCGGACTGGACCCTGGCGAACTTCGCCCGGATCGCCGAGAACCGGTATGCCCTCGGTTCGCTGCGGAACTCGCTCGTCCTCGGCCTGGGCACCATGGCTCTGGTACTCACCCTCGGCTCGCTCGCCGCGTACGCGCTGTCCCGGGTCCGGATCCCGGGCCGGGACGGGCTGCTGTACGCGCTGCTGCTGCTCTCCTCGATCGTCACCGGCACCGCGGCGATGGTGCCGACGTTCCAGCTGATCACCCAGATCGGGCTGATCAACACCCAGATCGGGGTGATCCTCGTGCTCGCCGGCGGCGTGCTGCCGACCGTCATCTTCATCCTCAAGGACTTCATGGACTCGATCCCGAAGTCCTACGAGGAGTCCGCCCGACTGTACGGGGCGAGCCCGCTGCAGATCCTGACCCATGTGGTGGTGCCGACGGCGCGCCCGGGGCTGGCGTTCGTGGCGGTGTGGACCGTGGTTCAGGTCTGGGGCAACTTCCTGGTGCCGTTCCTGCTGTTGCGGACCCCGGAGTCCCAGCCGGCGGCCGTGCTGATGTACACCTTCTACACCGAGGGCGGGCAGCCTGACCTGCGCCTGCTCTCGGCCTTCTCGCTCGTGTTCTCCGTCCCGGTGATCGCGATGTACTTCCTCGTCAACCGCCGGTACGGATTCCGGTTCCACGGAGGGATCAAGTCCTGATGGCAGTCATCACCACCACCGCTCTGGTCAAGGAGTACCCGGGCGGCGTCCGCGGGGTCGACGGCGTCGACGTCACCATCGCCGACGGCGAGTTCTTCGCACTGCTCGGCCCATCCGGCTGCGGCAAGACCACCCTGCTCCGCTCGATCGCGGGTCTCGAGTCGATCACCGAGGGCGCCCTCCAGATCGGCGACCGGGACGTCACCGACCTCGAGCCCGGTGAGCGGGGCGTGGCCATGGTGTTCCAGGACTACGCGCTCTTCCCGCACATGGACGTCGCGGACAACATCGCCTACCCCCTGAAGATCAAGAGGGTCGGCAAGGGGCCCCGCCGCCAGACGGCCACCGAGGTGGGCGACGGGCTGTCGCTGGACGGGCTGATGCAGCGACGCCCGGCTCAGCTCTCCGGCGGACAGCAGCAACGGGTCGCGCTCGCCCGGGCCGTCGCCACCCGCCCGGAGGTGCTGCTCCTGGACGAGCCCCTGTCCAACCTGGACGCCCGGTTGCGCCTCGAGGCACGCACCTTCCTGAAGGAGCTCCAGCGCGAGCTCGGCGTCACCACGGTGTTCGTGACCCACGACCAGGCGGAGGCGCTCGCCCTCGCCGACCGGATCGCGGTCATGAAGGCTGGCCGCCTGCAACAGGTGGGCACGCCACGGGAGGTGTTCTCCCGCCCGGTGAACACGTTCGTCGCGGGGTTCATCGGGTCCACGCCGATGAACCTCGTCGAGTCCGAGACGGCCGACGGCGCGGTCCGGGTCGCCGGAGCACCGGTGCCGCTGCCGGCCGGCGCGCAGGGCCGGGTCGGCGACGGCGCCAAGGTGGTCTGGGGCGCACGTCCGGAGTACCTGAAATGGTCGACCACCCCGGTCGAGGGCGGCATCGAGGCCGAGGTGAGCGTGATCGAGAACCTCGGCGCGTCGGTGCTGGTCTCGGCGCACCGCGGCGAGACCCGGCTGCAGCTCGTCCTGGACGAGGATGACGAGCCGGCACCCGGTGACCGGGGCTGGGTCCTGCCCACGCCCCGCCGTAGCCTGCTGTTCGACTCCGAGACCACCGACCTGATCGGCTGAGCATGACCCTCACCCACCGGCTGCACGTGACCATCGACGACCAGATCGAGAACCGGTACCTGCCGGTCGCCTTCGAGGTGCCGCCGGGGTCGGACTCGGTGGAGGTCCGGTTGTCCTACGACACCTCCGCCGGCGTGCTGGACCTCGGCTGCGAGGGCCCGGCCGGGTGGCGCGGCTGGTCCGGCGGCGCACGCACCCGGTTCGTGATCACGCCCACCGCGGCCACGCCCGGGTACCTGCCCGGCGAGCTCGAGGCCGGCACGTGGCACGTGATCCTCGGCCTGCACCAGCTGCCCGGCGTGGGGCTGGACGTCGTGCTCGAGGTCGACGTCCCCGCGACCGGTGCCGTCGAGACCGAACCGGCCGCCGCCGTCGGGCAGGGCGCACCGCGCGGGTCCACCCGAGACCTACCCGCACCGGACGGCCTGACCTGGTTCGCGGGCGACTTCCACGCCCACACCCTGCACTCCGACGGCGCGGAGAGCATCGACCAGCTCGCCGCCCGGGCGGCCGCCGCGGGGCTCGACTTCCTCGCGGTCACCGACCACAACACGACCAGCCACCACCCACATCTGCCCGGCGCCGGCGCCCGGCACTCGGTCAACCTGCTCCCGGGCCAGGAGGTCACCACCGCGCGCGGGCATGCGAACGCGTTCGGGGACATCGGCTGGATCGACTTCCGCGAGAGCGCGCAGCGGTGGGTGCACGAGGTCGCCGCCCGCGGTGGGGTGCTCTCGGTGAACCACGCCGTCGACGGCGACTGCGCCTGGCAGCACCCGCTCACCACCCTGCCGCGGGCCCTGGAACTGTGGCACATCTCGTGGTTCCGGGATCTGACCGCCTCATTCCCGTGGGCGTTCTGGGCGCGCTGGGGCGAGGTGGTTCCGATCGGCGGCTCGGACTTCCACAAGCCCGGCCAGGGCTGGACGCTCGGCACGCCGACCACATGGGTGGCCGCGCAGGAGAACACGCCGGAGTCGATCCTCGCGGGCGTGCAGGCCGGCCGGACCTCGATCAGCGTCGGGGTGCGCCCGGACGCCACACCGGACCCGCTGCACACCCCGATGCTGCTGCGACTCGGTGAGGACCTGGTCGCGCTGGCGGCCGAGGGTTCCGTGCTCGTGGACATCGACGGGGCCCGACGGCGGATCACCGGTCCGTCGGTCACGGTCGCCTCATCCTGGGGTACCGGGCCGTACCGCCTCGAGGACCCCGACCGGCGGGTGCTGGCGATCTGCGCCTGAGCGTCGCTCAGATCGTCGTGGACGCACGTATCCGCAGCGTCGGCAGCAGCACCTGCCGGCGCGGGCTCAGGGCCTGCTCCCCCGGTGCGTCCCGCTCCGCGAACCGGTCGGCGCACATGCGCACGGCGAGGCGTCCGAGATCGCGCTTGGGCGGCGCGACGGCCGTGAGCGGAACGGCGGCGTCCGCGGCGCGCTCGTCGTCATAGGCGACGATCGCCAGGTCCTCCGGCACCCGCAGTCCCGCCGCCGGCGCGGCGTCGGCGAGGTCGACGGCCTCGTGGTCGGAGAGCACCACGACGGCGCTCACGCCGGCCGCGCGAACCGAGTCCAGGACGTCGCGCAGGCTCCGGGCGTACTCCGCGCCGGTGCCCGGGCCGACGGTGTGTTCGAACGTCAGCACCGACGGACCCGCCTCCTCGCGAGCGAGCGCCATCCCGGCGCGCAGCCACGGTCCGGTGGGATTGTGTCTGCGCATGGCGAGCCCGATCCTGCGGTGCCCGAGGGCGATCAGGTGACGCATGGCCGCGGCCATCCCGAGTGCGTGGTCGGTATGCACGGACTCGATGCCGGAGAACGGATCGGGCACCTCGCGCTCGATCAGCACCACCGGCATCCGGGCGTCGGCGAGCAGGCGATAGATGCGGGCGTCCGCGGACTGCGTCCGTGCCGGCGTGACGAGCAGGGCGTCCACGCCGCGCGCGAGCATCCGCTCGACCAGGGTCACCTCGTCATCCCTGGAGTAGTCGGACACCCCGAGCAGGAGCCGGAGCCCGAGCCGGTCCGCCTCGTCGTGGGCGCCGTCCACGACAGCACGGTAGTAGTAGTCCCGCGCGGGCACGACGATCCCGACCAGGGCACCCTCGCCGTCGTGAGCCGTCTCGCGCGCACTGCGAGCGCTGCGAGCACGCGACCGTGTCGGAGCGGCCCGGGCAGGCTCGCGAATCGCACCACCACGCACCCGGCGTGATGGCGGCGAGGAGGCGACCACCGAGGCCAGGTCGCGCCGGATCGTGATCACGCTGACGTCGAACCTCGCGGCGAGCTCGCGAACCTCCACGGCGCCGCTGGCAATGAGTTCCGCAGCGATGCGGGCACGGCGTTCCTCGGTGAGCACCCCCCAGGAATAGCGGGTCGGGGGCCCCCGCGCAACGTGACCGGTTCTGATCGCTTCTCCGCAACTGCTGGACCGGGCCGATCATGCGGGGCGACGCTGAGCGCCGTTCGATGTAACGACGCATCGTCTGGAGCAACGGAGGCTTCGAGTGAGGACAGTTCGAGCGAGAGTCGTGACGTCCGTCGCGACCGCGGTGGCGATGGTCGCGACGTCGCTGGCCGTGGCCGCGCCCGTGGCCGCGGACCCCGGTTTCACGCCGGAGGCACCGGACAACATCGTCGATCTGGTCCGCACCGACCACCCGAGACTGATCCTCGACGACACGGCCCTCAGCCAGGTCGAGCAGTGGATCGCGACCGACGACACGGCCGCGGGGCTGGCCACCGATGTGCTCGGGCAGGCCGAGGCACTCCTGACCGCACCGGTCACGATCTACGACTTCCCGGACGGGCGCAGCCTGCTCACACCCGTCCGGGTCATCCTCAACCGGACCTACGTGCTGTCCCTGTCCTACCGGCTGACCGAGGACACCCGGTTCCTGGACCGGGCGTACGCGGAGCTCGAGGCGGCGGCGCAGTTCCCGGACTGGAATCCGGAGAGCTTCCTGTCCGTGGCCGAGATGCTGCATGCGTTCGCGATCGGATACGACTGGCTGTATCCGGCCCTGACCACGCAGCAGCGCGGCGTGCTCGAGAACGCCATGGTCACCCTCGGCTTCGAGCCCGCCCAGGCGGGCTACGACGCCGGTGCGTCCTGGACGACCACGAACAGCAACTGGAACGTCGTGTGCACGAGTGGTATCGGGATCGCCGCGCTCGCCCTCGCGGACGTCGAACCCGACCGGGCCGAGTCGCTGCTGCAGGCCGGCCTGTCGCACGTCGGGATCGCGCTCGACGAGTTCGCACCGGACGGCGGCTACCCCGAGGGCGCGACGTACTGGGACTACGCCACCCGCTACCTGGTGCCGTACCTGGCCAGCCTCGGCACCGCCGTCGGGGACGACTTCGGGCTCTCGGACGCGCCGGGTCTGGACCGGACCGCGGACTTCTCCATGTACATGGCCGGGCCGTCCGGGCGGACGTTCAACTACGCCGACGCGTCCTCGAGCTACGGCGGCTCCCCCGCCACCTACTGGATGGCCGACCGCTACGACCAGCCCGGGTACGCGTGGTGGGGCGACGAAGGGCTGACCACGCCGGCCAACCCCCAGGACCTGCTCTGGTACGGCCTGTCCGAACGGGCCACGCCGGCAGAGAGCGCGATGCCCCTGGACCGGTACTTCAGCGGCACCGAGACCGTCCTGTCGCGTTCGGCGTGGGATGCCCCGACGGCGCTGTTCACCGGGTTCAAGGCAGGCGACAACTCCAGCAACCACGGCGACCTGGACATGGGCACGTTCGTCCTCGACGCCCTCGGCACCCGCTGGGCGGACGAGCTCGGCGCCGATTCCTACAGCCTGCCGGGCTATTTCAGCACCGGGCCCGACGGAGAGCGCTGGACCTACTACCGCAAGCGCGCGGAGGGCCAGAACACCCTCGTCATCAACCCCGGGTCGGGAGCGGATCAGTCAGTCGCGGCGACCGGGCACATCATCGACCAGGGGTACTCCCCCGCCGGCTCGTTCGCCGTGGCGGACCTGACCGAGGCCTACGCCGACCAGGACGTGACCTCCTGGCAGCGGGGCGTCGCGATGATCGACGACCGCTCCCGGGTGGTCGTCCAGGACGAGCTGAGCTCGACCACCCCGGTCGAGGCGTGGTGGTTCATGCACACGTCGGCGGACGTCGAGATCGCCGAGGACGGACGCAGCGCGGTGCTGACCATCGAGGGCCGGCAACTGCTCGCCCGGCTGGTCGACGCCCCGGCGCAGGCGCAGTTCTCGGTGATGGCCGCGCAGCCGCTGCCCACGTCGCCGAACCCGGACGGGCAGGCGGCGAACGGCCAGTCCAAGCTGACCGTGCACCTGCCCGGGGTCACCGACCTGCGCCTGTCCATCCTGCTGGAGCCCCTACCGGTCGGTGGCACGGGCGAGCCGGTTCCGGCGGTGACCGACCTGGCCGACTGGACCGTGCCGGCCTCCGGCGCCGCGACGCTGAGCGACCTGACCCACGACGGCGTCACGATCCCGGGCTTCTCCACCGACGCCCGCACGTTCGTGCTCGAGACCGCCGACCTCGGCGCCATCCAGGCGGTCCCGGCGACGGGCACCGACCAGGTGGACGTCCAGATGCCGACCGCACTGCCCGGGACCGCCGTCGTCTGCGTCGGCCCCGCGGGTGAGGACTGCCAGACCCGGTACCAGGTCCATCTGACCCGCCCGTACACCGGCCCGCTCACGGGGAGCATCGTCGGCACGAACCCGACGTCGTATGCGATCGACGACGATCTCGGCACCTTCTGGTCGGCCCAGGGCGACGGCCAGTGGCTGCGCGCCAACCTCCCCGAGGTGAGGACCGTGGACGGGGTCCGCGTGGCGTGGAGCCAGGGCGCCTCGCGGGTGTACACCTACGACGTCCAGACCTCGCTGGACGGCGAACAGTGGTCGACGGTGTGGTCCGGCGCCAGTTCCGGCACCACGCTGCAGCTCGAGGACGTCACGTTCGACCCCGTCCAGGCGGCTCACGTCCGGATCCTCGCGCACGGCAACAACGCCAACATGTGGATGAGCCTGACGGAGCTACGCGTCGTCACCACCGCGGGCGAGTGGCCGCAGATCGAACGGCCTGCTCCGGAGCCGGCCGCGATCACGATCGGATCCGGCGCCCTGGGGATACACCCACAGACCGTGCAGACCCCGGACCTGAGCGTATCGATGACAGACGGCTCGACGACCGCGCTGGATCCGACGACGGCGACCCTGCGGTCCTCCGATCCCGCGGTCGCCGAACTCACCGGCGATGGCGTGGTCGTGGCCCGGGCGCTCGGCAGCGCCGTCCTGACGGCGCTCTGGCGCTCACCGACCGGAACTCTGGTGGGTGGGCGGGCCACCGTGGCGGTGACCGATCCGGCGACGACCATGCTGACCGCGGCCCGCGACGGCTATGTGCGCGACGGCACCTATGCCGACACCTCCTTCGGCTCGGCCGCCTCGATGACGGTCAAGCGCGACCCGAGCGGCAACAACGCCGGCTTCAACCGGGAGACGTACCTGGCGTTCGACCTGGAGCCAGCCGACGGGCGGGAGCTCGTCGGTGCCGAACTCGTCCTGACGGCGGGAGTCACCACGGACCGCACCATGGTGGTCGACGTGAGCACCGCGGCCGCGGACTGGACCGAGGCGACGCTGACCTGGAACTCACGCCCCGCCGTCGGCACCCCGATCGCGCAGTTCACGGCAGGCAGCGCGGTGGCCCCGGTGACCATCGACGTGACCGGCGCCGCGGCGGCGGCGCTCGGCGAAGGCGAGGCGAGCCTCGGCTTCGCGCTGCTCCAGAACGCTCAGGACAGACAGGCCTTCGGCACCTCCGTGTGGTCCCGCGAGCGCGGCGCGGGCGGCCCCACGCTCGTCCTGCACTGGGCCGAGGCGACGGCGTGCACGTCCACGGTGACCGGACCGCTCTCCGGCGCGATCGCCCTGACGGGGTCGATGGCGTGCATCGTCGACGCCGATGTGCGCGGGCCGGTGACCGCCGCGGACGGCACGTCCGTCCGGATCGATGGGTCCACGATCGCGGGCCCGGTGACCGTGCCCAGCGCTGGCGCCGTGATCGTGACGGACACGACGATCAACGGTCCGGTGCAGCTGTCCGGGGACTCCTCCTCGATGTGGGTGGAGGCCAGCACGGTTCGGGGGCCGGTCGGTGCACTGGCCCCCGGCGGCACGTTGGTCCTGCTCGATTCCGAGGTGGTGGGCACCCTGACCTGCTCCGCGGAGTCGGTCACGGTCCTCATCGACACCGAGGTCAGGGTGGCGCAGCCGGAGTGCGGCTGAGCGAGCCCACTCAGGTGCCAGGTCAGATCCCGAGGCGCCGCATCCGGGCGATGACCGCGTCCACCCGGGCGGGACCGGCGACCGGGCCGCGATCGTCGAGGGTGAGCTCGTCGGCGATCCGGCCGTCGATCATGAAGACCACCCGGTCGGCGCGCGCGGCCACGCGCACGTCATGGGTGACGACCAGCATGGTGGTGCCCTCGCGGTTGAGTTCGGCGAGCAGGGCCAGGATCTGCTCGGCGGAGTCGCGGTTGAGCGCCCCGGTGGGCTCGTCGCCGAAGACGATCCGGGGTCGGCGCATCAGGGCCCGGCAGATCCCGGCCCGCTGCAGCTGACCCCCGGAGACCTGGGCCGGCATCCTGGCCCGCAGGTCCCAGATCCCGGCCCTGGTCATGAGCTCCTTGGCCCTGGCGACGCGGTCCGCGGGGGTGCCGACCCGGTCGAGGGAGCTGGTCAGGACGATGTTCTCGAGCAGGCCGAGATCCCTGAGCAGGGTGGGCTGCTGGAACACGAACCCCATGTGTTCCCGGCGATGGTCGGCGAGCTCGTCGGGGCTCAGCGCGGTGAGTTCGACGTCGTCGAGCCGCACGGTCCCGGCGTCGACCGGGTCCATCCCGGAGAGGCTGTGGAGCAGGGTGGACTTGCCCGAGCCCGAGGCGCCCATCACGGTCACGAACTCGCCCTCGGCGATGGTCAGGTCGACACCGTGCAGCACCTCGACGTCCTGGCCGTCGAGGGTGAAGCTCTTCCTGAGGCCGCGGGCACTCAGCAGTGCCGTGCCGGTGTCGGTCGGCGAAACGGTGGTGATCATCGGCGGAGTCCTCACTGGTTCTTGATGGTGGCGGAGATGGCGAGGCGGGCGTCCGGCCGCGTGCTCGCCACGGTGGCGACGGCGACGACGGCGAGGAGCACGAGCGGGGAGGCGGCGTAGGCGAGCCAGGGATCCGCGACCAGGTGCAGCTCGGACAGGCCGATGCCCGAGAGGAACACTCCGGCGAGGCCGCCGCCGAGCACCTTCGCACCGACCGCACCGACGAGCACGCCGGCGGCGAGCACCGCCGCGGACCGGACCACGTACTGGATCTGCACCTGGCGGTCACGGAAGCCGAGCGCCCTCATCACGCCGATCCCGAAGGCGTCACGAACGATCAGCAGCCTCATGAACAGGGCCGTGATCAGCGCGGCCACGGCGAACCCGATGGCGAGCGCCGCGATGGCGACGGTGCGCAGGGAGTCGATGGTGCCGCCCATGCTGGCGTCGACGAAGTCACGCACCGAACTGACCTCGAGCTCGGGGTACGCCGCGGCGTACCTCGCGATCGTCGTGGGCACGTCGACGCCACGGTCGACGTCGGCGTAGACGGTGCTCCCCAAGAGGTCGGCACTGGTGTGCGGGCCGACCATCTTCGCGGTCCGCCCGCCGTTGGTGATGTCCTGGTAGATCCCGGTGACGGTCAGTTCGAGCGCGCCCGATGACTCCGGGACGGGCGCGACCGGGGTCACGGCGATCCGGTCCCCCACCGCGGCACCGAGCGCGTCAGCCTGCAGCCGGGAGAGGGCGATCTGGGTGTCGGCGGTCGGAGCGACGCCCTCGGAGTAGGTGAGCGGGAACGCGGCCAGGTCCCCGGACTCGATCTTCACGATGGCGGGCACGCCATCGGCATCGAGGGCCGTGTAGGAAGCCGTGGTGAACATGGCATGGCCGGTCACCTGCGGGTCCTGCGCCAGATCGCGGTCTAGGTCGGCGATCCGGCCGGTGGTCGCGCCGCCCTGGGCATCGACCCGGAGGTCGCTGACGCCGGCGCCCATGTAGGTGACGAACGTCGGGGCGGTCACCGTGGTGTGCAGGTTCTGCGGGAGGATCAGGATGAACGCGCCGAGGGCGTAGACCACGAGCGGGACCAGGTACAGGGCGGGGCGCCGGAGCAGGTCCCGCAGACCGAGCCGGACCGGGGCCCCGGGGCGGTCGCCGAGCGCGGAGAGCAACCGCGCCGGGCGGCGGCGCGAGGCCGAGGCAGCGGGTTCACCGGTGCGGATCGCCTGGACCGGGGAGACGGTCTGCAGGCGCCGGAGCGTGCTCCGGACCGCGAGCGCGACCACGGCGACGATCAGGGCACTCAGCCCGGCGCCGACGAGGAAGGCGGGCAGGGCGCGGCCGGCCGGCCCGAAGTAGAGCAGCACGTCGGCCAGGAGCAGCTGGTTCAGCGCGAGCGAGCCGATCAGGCCGACCACGGCACCGGCCGCGGCGAGGACGAGGTACCGGCGCGTGTAGAGCCGGCGCAGGTCCCGGTCGCGGACGCCGATCGCCTTGAGGACCCCGATCTCCCGGTAGTCACGGTCGAGCGTGGTGAGCAGGGTGAACCGCACGCAGAGCAGGGCGATCGCGACCAGGAGCACCGTGACCAAGGTGATGATCACCGAGATGATCCCCCCGGACAGGGAGTTGACCAGGACGAAGAGGGTCCAGGTGATCGTCGGCCCGTTCGCCTCCAGCCCCGCGGCCTGGTACTCGGTCTCGAACTGCCCGACGGCGTCGGCGTCGGTGAGGCGGAACTGGATCAGGTACTCGATGGCACCGGCCGGGCCGACGGCGGTCGTCAGCTCCTCGAGGTCGGTGGCGGAGACGAGCAGCCGCTTGGACGAGGCGTAGGAGGAGTTCATCTGGGAGTCCCGCAGGAACCCGGCCACGGCCAGCTCCACGTGCCCGCCCGGGCCGGACACGGTGAGAACCTGACCCTCCGCCAGGCCAAGCAGCTGCTGGTAGAACAGCGGCAGCCAGACGGTGCCGGGCTCGGGGTCGATGACTGCGCCGTCGGTGTCCAGGAGCAGGTCGAACTGCTCGTTCTGGGTCACGAACGCGTCGTCCTGCAGCCCGGGGGCCAGGGTGGTGTCGGTGCCCTCGCCGGTGACCCGGATGGCGGAGGAGTCCACGTTCAGCATCGGGACCACGTCGTGGGCGTCCACCAGGGGGTTGCCGGCGGCGAACGCGGCGATCCGCCCCTCATCGACGGACCCGGCGTGCATCTGCAGGAAGTGCGGCGTCTGTGCTCGCTGCATGAGCGCGGCACTGGCGCCGGTGACGGTGACGATCAGCGCGCCCGCCGAACTCGCGAGTGCGGCGGACAGCGCCACGAACAGCACCAGGACGACGGCGGTCGTCGGGTTGCGCCGGATGGCGTTTCGAGTGAGCTGGCTCAGGACCTGCCCCTGGCTCGGGTTCATGTCTCAAGCCAAGCGGCCCAGGGTGCCCGCCGGTATCGGTGGTGCCCCTGAACCTCCCCTGATCGTGACCAGGACTCGATCGGGGGTTCCGCGTCAGGGTTGCCGGCCGCGCTCGGCGACCCGGCACTCGGTGACTCAGTCGCCCTCGGCGTCCGCGTCCTCGTCGGGCACCACGACCGACTGGTCGACCACGTCCGCCTCCTCGGCGAGGTCGTCGAGGTCGGGACGCGCGGTCCCGGGGTGGTAGTCCTCCCCCACGCCGGTCGGGTCCGGGTGCGCGATCTCCTCGACGAGGTTCTTCGGGTCCGTCTCGTCGTCCTCCACGAGACCGGCGTCGCGCCAGGACTCGTGACCGGGAAGCGTGCTCATGACTCCTCCTCGACTCGGGTCTGCCCATAGTGGACCGTCCGTGGCCGCGCCGCCACCCACGCCCGAGCCGGTTCGCAACTCCCGGATGAGGACGACTGCGAACACGACCAGGGCCACTGCGGCGCGGATGAGTAGACCGCCCGCCGCGTAACCGATCCCGTCCGGGCACACTGAGTCCTGGTGGCCCGGGGCACCGGAGACCTCACATCCGAGATACAGCACGTCCCGGCCGATCGGGACGCCGACGAACGTCAGGAAGATGCCCGTCGCGAGGAATGCCGCGGTCGAGAGCCCGAGGGCCCGCAGCACGGCGTCGAACCGGGTCGGGGCGGCCCACCCCCGGGCACCGGCGGCTCCCGGGCCAGCGGTCCGGCGCCGCGCGCCCACGCCCGCCGTCACCTCCTGGGCTGGTGCTGGCGGTATTCGTCCGCGGGGTAGACGCCGAGGATCTTCACCTCGGTGGTGAAGAACTCCAGTTCCTCCAGCGCGCGCCGCAGCCCGATCTCGTCGGGGTGGCCGTCGACCTCCGCGAGGAACTGGGTGGCGGCGAACTCCCCGCCCACCATGTAGCTCTCCAGCTTCGTCATGTTGACGCCGTTCGTGGCGAACCCACCGAGCGCCTTGTAGAGGGCGGCCGGGAGGTTGCGCACGTTGAAGATGAAACTCGTCACCACCGGCCCGTTCCCCGCCGGCGCCCGGACCAGGTCCGGGGACAGCACCACGAACCGGGTGGTGTTGTGGTCCTCGTCCTCCACGTCCGTGGCGAGGATCTCCAGCCCGTAGATCTCGGCCGCCAGCGGTGGTGAGATGGCGGCCATGGTGGGATCGGCGGCCTCGGCCACCTCCCGGGCGGCGCCGGCCGTGTCACCGGAGATCACCGGCGTCAGGTTCAGCGCCCGGATCACGTTGCGGCACTGCCCGAGCGCGTGCACGTGGCTGTGCACGGTCCGGATCGTGTCCAGGGACGCCCCGGGGATCGCCATCAGGTTGAACCGGATCCGCAGGAAGTGCTCGGCGATGATGTGCAGCCCGGATGTGGGCAGGAAGTGGTGGATGTCCGCGACCCGCCCGGCGAGTGAGTTGTCGATCGGAATCAGCGCCAGATCGGCGTCGCCGTGCTCGACAGCCGCGAACACGTCCTCGAAGGACGCGCACGCCACGGCCTCCCACTCCGGATAGTGCTGCTTGCACACGATGTCCGAGTTGGCGCCCGGCTCGCCCTGATACGCGATACGTCCCTTGCTCACGACAGGCAGTTTCCCACGTCGGCGCACCCGCGTAGGTGCGCGGGTCGCCGTCGAGGCCCGACGGCGGCGCTCAGGTCGTCGAGGTGCGTCGCCGTCGCGCGCCGAACCAGTACCGGACCGTCTCCCGGATCCCCGCCACGACCGTCCCGAGCACCAACATCAACCAGGTGCTCCGGCCGTACCAGGTCTCGCCGTTCATCAGACTCAGCATGATCCCGCCCGCGAACATGATCGCCGCGGTCACGGCGATCCGCGCGGGCACGGTCCGCGGCTCCCAGGCCAGGACCCGGTTCATGCTCTCCCCCACCCGGGCTCAGTGCCGGGGCTCGGACGGGAACGCGAGCGAGGCCGCCGGCCGCAGTGCGCTGTCCGGCCACCGGCTCGTGACGGCCTTGGCGCGGGTGTAGAAGTTCAGCCCCTCACGGCCGTAGATGTGGGTGTCACCGAACAGGGACGCCTTGCGCCCACCGAACGAGAAGGAGCCGGCCGGCACCGGGATCGGCACGTTGATGCCGACCATGCCGGCCTGCACCTCCCGCTGGAACTTGCGCGCCGCCGCACCGGAGGAGGTGAAGATGGCCGCCCCATTGCCGTAGGGGCCCTCGTTCACGATCCGGATGGCCTCGTCGACGTCCGCCGCGCGCAGCACCACGAGCACGGGCCCGAACACCTCCTCGGTGTACGCCCGCGAGGACCGGTCGATCCCGGTGATCAGCGTGGGACCCACGAAGTAGCCCTCCGGGTGGCCGGGGACGGTCAGGCCCCGGCCGTCGAGCACCACCTGGGCGCCCTCGGCCTCGGTCTCGGTGATGATCGAGAGGATCCGGTCCCGGGACGCGGCCGTGATGACCGGTCCCATCTCGGAGTCCTCGCTCGTCGAGGGCCCGACCACCACGGCCTTGCCCTTCTCGGCGATCGCCTTGATCAGCGGCCCGGTCTCCTCCTCGGTGCCCACGGCGACGACGGCGGAGATTGCCATGCACCGCTGCCCGGCGGACCCGTAGCCGGCCGCGACGAGGTGGTCGGCGGCCTCGTCGATGTCGGCGTCCGGCATCACGACGGCGTGGTTCTTGGCGCCGCCGAGGGCCTGCACCCGCTTGCCGTGCGCGGAGCCGCGCTCGTAGACGTGCTTGGCGATCGGGGTGGAGCCCACGAACGAGACGGCCTCGATGCCGGGGTGCGCGAGGATCGCGTCCACCAGAGCCGGCCCGCCCTGCAGGACCGAGAACACGCCGTCGGGCAGTCCTGCCGCGGCCCAGAGCTCGGCGAGCTTCAGCGACGCACTGGGGTCCCGCTCGGACGGCTTGAGGATGAACGAGTTCCCGGCCGCGATCGCGATCGGGGCCATCCACAGCGGCACCATGGCCGGAAAGTTGAACGGCGTGATCCCGGCGCACACCCCGAGCGGCTCCCGGTAGGCGTAGGTGTCCACCCCGGTGGAGAGCTGGTCGGCGTAGGACCCCTGGAGCAGCTGCGGCAGTCCACAGGCGAACTCGATGATCTCCAGCCCGCGGGTGATCTCCCCCGCGGCGTCCGGGCGGGTCTTGCCGTGCTCGCGGGAGATGATCTCCTCGATCTCCGCGCGCCGGGTCGCAACCTGTTCCCGGAACGCGAACAGCACCCCGGCCCGCTTGGTGAGCGACGTCTGGGACCACTGGTCGAACGCGGCCTGTGCCGCGGCGACGGCCTCGTCCAGCTCGGCCTGACCGGCCGCCGGGATCACGGCGATCACACTGCCGGTGGCGGGATCGGTGACGTCGATGGGATCGCCGCCGGTGCTGCGCCGCCGGCCGTTGATCACGTGCTCCACAGTGGGTGCGCCCATGGGGTCCTCCTCGTTGGGGTATCCCACAGTTCTACCCGTCGCGAGGCCCCGCGTCACCCCTTTCGAGCCGTCAGCGACCCGGGAACCAGAGCCCGATCTCACGCTCGGCGGACTCCACGGAGTCCGAGCCGTGCACCAGGTTCTGCTGTACCTTCAAGCCCCAGTCGCGACCGAGGTCGCCGCGGACGGTGCCGGGCAGCGCCGCGGTGGGGTCGGTGGCCCCGGCGAGCGCGCGGAAACCCTCGATCACCCGGTTGCCCTCGGCGATCGCGGCGAGCACCGGGCCGGAGCCCATGAACTCCACGAGCGGGGCGTAGAACGGCTTGCCCTCGTGCTCGGCGTAGTGCGCAGCCAGGAGGTCGTCGTCGGCGGTCCGGAGCTCGACGGAGGTGAGGGTGTACCCCTTCGCCTCCACCCGCCGGAGGATCTCGCCGACGAGACCGCGCCGGACGCCGTCGGGCTTGATCAGGATCAGGGTGCGCTCGGTGCTGGTCGTCATGGCACTCACAGTACTGGCGTCAGGATGCTGCGGCGGCCCGCTCGGCCCGCAGCCGCTCGAGGCGTTCGGCGTCGATCTTCCCGCCGAGCCAGACACCCGTGACCCAGATGGCGGCGAACACGATGCCGATCACGAGCATCATCGGGACCAGGATCCCGCTGAGCAGGAGCAGCGCCTGGACCACGTACCCGGCCACCAGAGCGATCGGGTACTTCTGCAGGTAGGCGGCCACGATGCACAGGAGCATGCCGACGCCACCGACGACCCAGGTCACCCCCGGCTCGGAGAGCTCCAGCCCGAACGCGACGAGGGTGGCGAAGAAGACCACGAACACCTCGAGCGAGAGCACGGTCAGGCAGAAGATCAGGCGCGCCGAACGCTGCGGACGCCGGGCCGGTCGCACAGGCGCCGAACCCTCGACGGCGGAACTCGCCTCACCGGCGCGGCGCGCCTCGGGCTCTGGGTTGGGGGGCGTGGTCACGATCCCAGGCTAATGCGGCTCAGCCGGCCCGGGAGCCAGCATCCTCCGCGACCGGCTCCCCGTCGGCAGGTCCCGGTGCGCCCACCGTGCCGTCCGGAGCCGGTTCGTCCTCGTGATCGGCCACGTGCCGGCCGTGCCAGTGCCCGTGGTCGTGCGGCGGCCCCTCCACCACGGCCTCTCCCCGGGCGACCATCCCGGCGGTGTCGGACAGTTTCACCTCACGCAGGAACAGGGTGAGGACGAACCCGAACGCGAGCAGCGGCACGAACGCCCAGAACGACGGCGCCAGCGACTCGGCGTAACTGTTCACGACGAGTTCCTTCAGTGCGTCGGGCAGCTGGTTCACCACCCCGGGCGTGAGCGTCTCGATGCCGAGCCCGTCCGCGGGCAGCTCGTCCGGTGGGATCGTGGCGAGCCCTTCGTTGAGGTTGTCCACGAGGCGGGTCGTGAAGATCGTGCTGAACAGGGCGGCGCCGACGGCGGCGCCGATCTCCCGGAAGAAGTTGTTGGCGCTGGTGGCCGTCCCGATCTCGTGCGGATCCACCGAGTTCTGCACCGCGAGCACGATCGTCTGCATCACCAGGCCGAGGCCGGCACCGAGCGTGAAGATCATCGCCCCGAACAGGACCATCGACATGTCCCCGGTGATCCGGGTCAGCCAGATCAGGCCGAGGGTCGCGATCGCCATGCCGGCGATCGGGAACATCCGGTACCGGCCGATCTTCGTGATCGCGAGACCGGAACCGATCGCGGTGACCATGACTCCGACCATCATCGGCAGCAGCAGGAATCCGGACTCTGTGACCCCGGCGCCGGTGGACATCTGCAGGAACGTCGGCAGGAAGCCGAGGGCGGCGAACATGCCGGCCCCGATGATGAGCCCGACTGCCGTGGAGATCGAGAACGTGCGGTTCTTGAACAGGTGCATCGGCAGCAGCGGGTCCGCGACCCGGTTCTCGACGATCACGAACGCCACCACCGAGACGACGGTGCCGACCACCAGGCCGAGCAGCATCGGGTCGCTCCAGTCGTAGCCCCGCGAGCCGCTCCAGCTCTCCCAGCTCGTGGCCAGGACCAGCCCGGACGTGGCCAGCACCATGAAGACGATGCCGCCGACGTCGATCCGCCGGCCCGAGCGGTGGCTCGGCAGCTTCAGCGTGAACCAGCCGATCGCGAACGCGATGAGCCCGATCGGGATGTTGATCCAGAAGCACCACCGCCAGTCCGCGTTCTCGGTGAAGAGGCCGCCGAGGAGCGGGCCGATCACCGCGGAGATGCCGAACAGCGCGCCCATCGGACCCATGTACTTGCCCCGGTCCCGGGCCGGGACGATGTCCGCGATGATCGCCTGCGAGAGGATCATCAGGCCACCACCGCCGAGGCCCTGGACACCCCGCCAGATCACCAGCTGGTTGAAGTCCTGGGCGAACCCGGCACCCGCCGAGGCGATCGTGAACAGCGCGATGGCGATCAGGAACGGCCACCGCCGGCCCCAGAGGTCACCGAACTTCCCGTACAGCGGCATCACGACCGCGAGCGACAGGATGTAGATCGTGACGAGCCAGCCCTGGTGCTCCACGCCGCTGAGCTCGCCGACGATCGTCGGCATCGCGGTGCCGATGATCGACTGGTCCAGCGAGGACATGAACATCCCGGCCATCAGTGCACCGAAGATGAGCCAGACCATGCGTTGGTTCAGGACGATCTTCGGCTTGTCGTCGGTCAGCGTGGGGGCGTGTGCCATGGATTCCTCGGCGTTCGGTTCTCGTGCGGAGCTGCTGGGCAGGGCGCACCGATCAGATCAATGGTGCGGGATGCCGACGGCGCGTGAATCGTCCCCAGTGGGGAAATGTGCCCCACCAGGGTCCGTCCTGGGGTGGAGACGACGCGGTTCGCCGGGCCTCGCAGGCCGACGGGGCCGATGTGGCGTTCACCACATCAGCCCCGTCGCCATGCCTCACTCCTCGCCGAAACCGGCCTCCACGTCCGCGACGATCGCCTCCAGGGCCTGCGCGGCCTGCGGCCCGGTGGCGCGCAGGCGCAGTTCGGCACCGCCGGTCAGGCCAAGGCCCATCAGCGCCAGCACGCTGGCCGCGTCCACCCCGTTCAGCGTCACCTCGGCGTCGAAGTCCGCCGCCTTGCGGGCCAGGGTTGCCGCCGGCCGGGCATGCAGCCCGAGCCGGTTGCGCAGCACCACGGAGCGCTCGACGGCGTCCGCGGCCTCCGCGGCGACGTCGCCCGCCGTGGTGCTCGCCCCGACCGCCGTCGAACCGCCGAACGAGTCGATCGCCGTGCGGGCGGCGGTGCCCACCGCGGAAGCATCGCCGCCGGACTGGGCGGCGACCGCGGCCGCGACCGCCCCCTCGACGAACGGGGCGTCGACCATGACCACGCGGTCGTCGTCGAGCACGTCCACGACGGACTCCGCCGTGAGCGCGGCCGACCCCAGGTCGGTGAGGATCGCGACCGCGGCAGCGCCGCCGTCGAGCAGTGCCGTGACCGCCCGCTCGACCAGGTCATAACTCGTCCCGATCCGGCCGTCCTCGGTCCCCCCGGCCGCCCTGATGGCGACGTCCGGTGCCATCTGCTGGGCCACCTCGACGGCGCCCGCAGCCAGCTGCGCGGAGTGGGAGACGAGCACGAGCGCCGTGGCGGCGCTCACTCCGCCCCCTCGGCCACGTCGGCGGCCACCGCGAGCAGCAGGGCGGAGGACTCCGCACCTGGGTCGCGGTGCCCGATGGCCCGCTCCCCCAGATAGCTGGCCCGGCCCTTGCGCGCCACCAACGGATCGGTCGACTCGGCACCGGTGCGGGCCGCCGTCGCCGCCGCGCGCAGCGCCTGCGTGGCCGTCCCACCGCCGTCGGCGACCTCCAGAGCGGCCGCGGCGGCGGGGGTCCACGCGTCGACCATGGTCTTGTCGCCCACCTCGGCCTTGCCGCGCGCGACGATGCCACCGACGGCGGCGTCGAGCAGTGCCGCGACGCCGGCGGCATCGACCGTGGCGCCGTCGGCGACCTTGGCGGCACGCAGGTACGCCGTCCCGTACAGCGGGCCGGCCGCCCCGCCGACCGTGGACATCAGCGTGGTCGCGACCAGCTTGAGCACGTCGCCGACCGACTCCGGCTCCGGGGTGTCCGGATTGTCCAGCTTGACCAGGACCGCCTTGAAGCCGCGGTCGAGGTTCTCGCCGTGGTCGCCGTCGCCGATGGCGCGGTCCAGATCGATCAGCTCCATCCGGTGCTCACCGACGACGGCGGCGCTGCGGCGGACCCATTCGGTCGCCCAGGCGACGTCCAGAACGTCCGCCATCAGATGCCCCAACGCAGCGCCGGGGTGTGCACGGGCGCGTCGTAGAGGGCCGTGAGCTCGTCGTCGAGGCGCAGCACGGTGATGGACGCGCCCTGCATCTCCAGGGAGGTGATGTAGTTGCCGACCAGGGAGCGGGCCACGGTGACACCCTTGGCCTCGAGCTGGGCGCGGGCGTGGCGGTAGACGATGTAGAGCTCCGAGGACGGTGTCCCGCCCATGCCGTTGACGAACAGGAGCACCTGGTCGCCGCTCGTGACGGCGAGGTCCTCGACGATCGGGTCCAGGAGCAGGTCGGTGATCTCGTCGGCGCCGGCGAGCGGGATGCGACGTCGGCCCGGCTCGCCGTGGATGCCGATGCCGATCTCGATCTCGTCCTCGCCGAGGTCGAAGGAGGGCTTGCCGGCGTGCGGCACGGTGCAGGCGGTCAGTGCGACGCCCATCGAGCGGGCTCCGGCGTTCACCCGGGTGGCGATCTCGGCCACGGTGTCCAGGTCGTCGCCACGCTCGGCGGAGGCGCCGGCGATCTTCTCGACGAGCACGGTGCCCGCCACACCGCGGCGGCCGGCCGTGTACAGGGAGTCCTGCACGGCCACGTCGTCATCGGTGACCACGGCCCTGACGTTGATCCCCTCGGCGTCGGCCAGCTCGGCGGCGGTCTCGAAGTTGAGCACGTCGCCGGTGTAGTTCTTCACGATGTGCAGCACGCCGGCGCCGCCGTCGGCCGCCTTCGTGGCGGCCAGGATCGGGTCCGGGGTGGGCGAGGTGAACACCGGGCCGGGCACCGCCGCGTCGAGCATGCCGACACCGACGAAGCCCGCGTGCAGCGGTTCGTGCCCGCTACCGCCGCCGCTGACCAGACCCACCTTGCCCTGGACCGCCCCACCGGCCCGGGACACGAACAGTTCCTCGGGACTGTCGCTGGCGATGACGAGGTCCGCATGGGCGGCCACGAAACCTTCGACACTCTCGGCGACCACGTTCTGCGGGTCGTTGATCAACTTCTTCATGACTGCTCCTTCGCATCTGCGCCCCGGCGATGGGCCGACGGCGTGAGGACCGACACTGCCTTGCCAACTCTGTACCCCACGGCACGGATTTGCCTAGCGATTGGGCCAACGTGCGCGCGTCACGCGGCCGCGCGCACACGTGGCCGCCCCCGGCGGCATAATCGTTGCGCGATGGCCCCCCGCTCACCCCGGCACAGCAACGTGCGCTTGCGCACGTGGCCGCGCAGTGTGCCGGGCCGCCGCTCGGGGCGCAGGAGCGGGTGACCCTGCAGTTCCACCCGGACCGGCTCGCGGGCGGCCGTCCGATCCTGGCGGCGATGGCCGACGACGGCCGGTACCGCTCGCAGTTCGAGACCGGCACGAGCAACGGCGGGCTGACCGCCCACCCGGGCGGCGACCGCTGGGCTTGGGAGAGCCGCCTGTTCGGCAGTGCGTACGACGACGCACCGCCGGACCAGCGACCGGTGTACGGCGCGCTGAACCACCGCCGTCGGGCCGTGGGAGGCGCGCAGCGCTTCGGCTCCGCCCACCTCCGGCTGACCGCCGACGTCAACGCCCGCACCACGTTCTGCTACCCGGACAGCGTGCTCGAGCCGGTGGACTTCGGGGTGGCCGAGCGGATGCCCCTGATCGAGATTGCCGAGGCGGACTCGGTCGACCTGCTCGACGACTGCATCGAGGCGCACGTGCACGGGCCGGTCCGGATCCCCGACGACGTCGAGGCGCTGGTGCTCGACCCGTGCTTCCGGGGGACCACCGTGGAGACCGGCGCGGCCCGGCTCGGCTGCGTGGTCGAGTGGCATCCCGGGTTCCGGATCACCGCCGACGTGCTGGCGGCGCACCCGGAGTACCGCGGGCGGCGGTTCGTGGACCTCGGACTGCGCCTCGCCGTCGACGGCGTTCTGGACGCGACCATGATCGGCACCGCCGCCCACGGCGGGCACTACGACGAGCAGGACCTCAAGCGGGTCTGGCACCTGCTCGCTAGGTTCGGGTCGCCGTGAGCAGGAGGTACTCCCACTCCATTCCGAACGACCCGCCGGCGTCACGCCCGTACTGCTCGCCGAGATCGGCCAGCGCGGTGTCCAGGGCGGCGACCTTCTCAGGGTCGGCGGCGATGGCGCGGTAGATCGCGATCGTCGGCCCGTACGTCTCCTTGAAGTAGTCGCGGAACGCCTCGCCGTCCGCGAAGGCGTCGACCACGAGGCTGCGCCGCTGCGCCGAGCGGATCTCGGCGCCGTCTCCGAGCAGCGCGCGGACGTGGTCCTCCCGACCCCACAGCGGTGGGGGCTGGGCTCCGGGCGGGGGCGGTGGGGCGAACGGCTTCATGGTGGCGAACATCTGGCCGATGAACCCCTCGGGCGTCCAGGACAGCAGCCCGATGGTTCCGCCCGGCCGGGTGACCCGGACGAGTTCGTCGGCGGCCTCCTGGTGGTGCGGCGCGAACATGACGCCGACGCAGGACACGACGACGTCGAAGGCGCCGTCGTCGAACGGCAGCGCCTCGGCGTCCGCCTCCTGCCAGTCCAGGTGCAGGCCGGTGCCGGCGACGGTCCGCTCGCCGATCTCGAGGAGGGCGGGGGTGAGGTCGCTCGCGACCACGTGTGCGCCTGCGCGCGCCGCAGGGATGGCGGCGTTGCCGGTGCCGGCCGCGACGTCCAGGACCCGCTGTCCCGGGGTGATGCCGGCGGCCTCGACGAGCACGGGTCCGAGGGAGGGGATGATCTCGGCGGCCACCCGGTCGTAGGCGCCGAGGCCCCACATGGTGCGGTGCTTCGCCTTGAGTTCGCGGTCGACAGGGTCGGTGGTGATCGGCTGTGCCATGGTTCGGCGCTCCTTCGTTAGGGGTTCCCAGCGTGCGGCCGGCGGGCCCGCGCCTCCAGTGCCATCTCTGAACCGGAGGCGGTTCACGATCTGTACTGGTCCGCGGGACGCGACAGGCGTCTAATTGGCGCAGGACGAGGAGGTCACGATGGCGACGTACGGTCAGTTCTGCCCTGTCGCGAAGGCGATGGAGGTGCTCGACGAGCGCTGGACGCTGCTGATCATCCGGGAACTGATCTCCGGGAGCAGCCACTTCAACGAACTGCGGCGCGGGCTGCCGAAGATGTCACCGGCGCTGCTCTCCAAGCGCCTGCGCACCCTCGACCGGGCCGGCCTGGTGCGCCGGGTGGAGGTGGGCGGCAAGGTCAGCTACGCCCTGACCGAGTCCGGGCTGGACCTGCAGGAGGTGGTCGAGGCACTCGGGGTCTGGGGCCTGCGGTGGGTCGGTGACCTCGGCGAGGACGACCTCGACCCGCACCTGCTGTTCTGGGACATGCGCCGGACCATCCCGGTGGCGGCGTGGCCACGCACGCGCACGGTGCTGGAGTTCCGGCTCTCCGACCTACCCCACCGGGTCGGCGGGTGGTGGCTGGTGGTCACCGGTGACGACGTGGACGTCTGCGACTACGACCCCGGGTTCGAGACGGTCGCCACGGTCCGGACGACGCTGCGTACCCTGGTCCGGTTGTGGCGCGGGGAGGCCCGATGGGAGGGCGCACTGCGCTCCGGGGACGTCACCGTCGACGGGCCCGCGGACGTCAGGCAGGCGATCCCGGGCTGGCTCGGGCGGATGCGCATGGCCGACGTGGCCGCCGCCCGGGCCTGAGTCCTGGGTGGGTGCAGGACTGGCCGTTGTCTCGCCGGGCGTGGCGAGTGGAGCGGCTCCGGCCGGCCGTGATCCCCTTGGCGCATGTCGAATCCGCTCGAACAAGTCACCCTGACCGGCCACCTGGTCCGGCTCGAGCCACTCTCCCCCGCGCACCACGACGGCCTCGTGGACGCGGTGCAGGACGGGCAGATGTGGGACCGCTGGTACACCTCGATCCCCCGGCCGGAGGACATGGCTGGTGAGATCGGGAGCCGGCTGGAGCGTCAGGCTCGCGGCGAGATGCTGGCGTTCACCGCGATCCGGCCTGACGACACCGTGCTCGGGATGACCACCTACTACGACTGGGACCCCGCGGTGCCGCGCCTGGAGATCGGATACACCTGGAACCGGGCCTCGGCCCACGGGAGCGGCACGAACGCGGAGTCGAAGCTGCTGCTGCTCACGCACGCGTTCGAGACCCTGGGGTGTGAGTGTGTGGGCCTGCGGACGCAGTGGGTGAACCACCAGTCGCGTGCCGCGATCGAACGTCTCGGTGCGAAGCAGGACGGCGTGCTGCGCGCGAACCGGCGCTACCGCAACGGCGCCCTGCTGGACGCGGTCCTCTACTCGATCCTGCGCTCGGAGTGGCCGGCGGTCCGAGCGAACCTGGAGCACCGACTGCGGAACCGGATCCCCGGCTGATCAGGCCCGTGAGCGTGCGATCTTGCGGCGCATCCCCCGGGTGAGCCGCAGACTCGCACTCCCGCGGCGGTCAACTCTCCGCGCGGACTCGTCAGTTCTCCACGCGGACCAGGAGCAGGTCGGTCAGCGGCTCGTACACGTGGACGAGCTCCGGGGTGCCCCACGTGCCCGCCGATGAGGTCAGCTTCGCCCACAGGCCGAGCTTCTTCCGGTTCGGAGCGTCGGCCGCGTCCACGGTGAGGGTGAAGTCCGCGTCCCCCACGCCCGCATCGAAGGCCGCCCCGGCGAGCACCTCGCCGTCGTGGGCGACCAGTTTGACCGTGAAGACCGAGCCCTCCGGCAGCGCGATGCGCTCCCGGATCCCGACGGTGCCGTTGACGGAGACGATGTTGGAAGCCATCTGGTGATGGTAGGTCCGATTGCCCTTGTCAGACGCAAGTGATCGGCGATTGGTATCGCCTCGATCCGTATCGGTCCGGGGTCAGAGCACCCGACCCTCGCGCAACGCGGTGATGGCCTTCTCGACCCGCCTGGTCCGGGTCTCGTCGGTCTTCGCGTCGGCGACCGGCAGCGTGAAGCGCTTCTGCTTGCTGGCCGAGAGCGACTCGTAGAAGGACTTGGCTGCGGGGTCCTCGGCGAGTGCCGCCGCGAGCTCCGGTGCAACCTCGGCCACGCGGGGTTCGGTGTCGAGCACGACGTCCACCTCGACCGTGTCGCCGCCGGCGACGCCCGCCGCCGCACGGTTCGCGGCGCTCAGAGAGATCATGAACTGGCCCTCATAGGAGACGGCCGAGCTGCGGTAGGTGTGTCCGTTGATGGTCACGACGACGAGGTGCCGTTTCGCGGGCCCCAGGGCCGTCATGACCTCCTCCGGAACAGGAACGCCAGTGTTGTTTCCGGTCTGATGGATCGTCGTCGTGTATCGCATGGGTCCTAGTTTGCCGCTGCTCGCGGCCGGGAGCAGGCCGACATCATCGGCCCACATCAGAAGGGTGGTGGCAATCCCCTCGTTCCGTAGAGACTTGATTTTGTGGACGGATCCCTCGAAAGCAATCCGGTTGATCCGTGCCCGAATGACTGCCACCGTGCAGGCATGCCAGATCCGGTCACGACGCCAGATCCCAGCCAGAAGCGGGCCGCTCCGATGTGCATGGTCCTTCTCGGGGGCGCGCCAGGCATCGGGAAGTCCGCCGTGGCCCGCGAGTGCCTGGGCCTCGCCGCCGCCGGCGCCCGCCTCACCCAATGGGTGGATGTGGACGCTCTCTGGGCGCACCAACCCTGGGAGGTGAGCGATCGGACGACCGCGATGGTGCAGGCGAACCTACGAGCCGTCATCGCCAATGCCGACGCAGCCGGGATGGAACTCGTCCTGGTCACCTGGGTGTTCCAGGACGCCCGGATGCAGGACCTGGTCCGCTCGCTCGCGCCGACCGGGCTCGCTACGGTCAGCGTGCAGCTGCACGCCGAGCCCGCGACCTGGCGACGCCGGTTCGAGGCCGACCCCGGTCGTCCCGAACTGGGCGACTTCTATCGGCGCCGTTACGACGAGGCGCAACGGACGCCGTCGGACCATGTCCTGCACACCGACGGGAAGACCGCCCGGGCCGTCGCCGTTGAGCTGGCTGCGCTGCTACCGGACTGAGGGTGCGCCGCTGTCTGCTCGCGGGCTCACCCCTGGCCGAGCACCTGTGCGCGTCTATCCGCCCACGCCAACGCGGACGCGATCGCGTCCTCGAGGCTGAGTTCGGCCCGCCAGTCGAGCAACGCGGTCGCCCGGTCGGCGTTCGCGAAGGCCCCGACGGCGTCCCCCGGCCTCGGCGGCGCCGTCACCGTGGGTACCTCGGCACCGACGACCCGCTCGAACGCGGTGATCAGCTCCCGCACCGTCACCCCCGAGCCGGTGCCGATGTTGATGATCACGCTCGGGGCGTCGACTCGCGCGAGGACGTCGTCGAACGTCTCGATCGCGCGCACATGGGCGCGGGCCAGGTCCCACACGTGGATGTAGTCGCGGAGCCCGGTGCCGTCCCGGGTGGGCAGGTCGGTGCCGGTGATCGTGAACGCCGCCTGCTCCCCGCGGGCGGCGAGGACGAGCTGGCCGAGCACGTGTGAAGGTTCCTTGTCGTAGATCCCGCTGGTCAGGTCCGGATCCGAGCCGATCGGGTTGAAGTAGCGCAGGATCACCGCGCGCAGATCGGTGGCGACGGCCAGGTCCTGCAGGATCTGCTCGATGATCCGCTTGGTGCGCGCGTACGGGGACGTCGGGTCCAGCGGGTCCGCCTCGGTGACCTCGAACCCCTCCTTCGGCGCGTACAGCGAGGCCGAGGAGGAGAACAGCACCCGTGGCTTGCCGAGCGCGGTCAGCTCGTCGAAGAGCTCCAACGACTTGGCGACGTTGTCCCGGTAGTAGAGGTAGGGCTGCGCCACCGACTCCGGGACCACGATCCGGGCCGCCATGTGGATGGTGGCCTCGATGTCGGGGTGCTCCGCGACGACCCGGCGCAGCAGGTCCCGGTCGGCGACGTCGCCCTCGTAGAAGATCCGGCCCGTCGTGAACGTGCGCGGGCCGCTGAGCAGCGAGTCCAGGATCACCGGGGTGTGCCCGGCCTGCTCGAGCGCCGTCGCGGTCACCGACCCGATGTAGCCGGCGCCGCCGGTGACCAGTACCTTCACGCACGCCAGCCTAGTGGGCGGTCCGCGGCGGAGTTCGGCGACCGGCGGGCGGTGAGGGCAGGGCCGTCCTTGAGGGGGTGACCAGTTGGCCCGGGGGTGCACGGGTGTGTCGAGACCAGTGGGCCCGGGGGGCACGGGTGTGTCGAGACCAGTGGCTCCGACGGGCGCGCCCGTCCGGGCGTGGGCAGGACCGTAGGGATGTCCCCACGAAGGGACGCCACTACGAGGAAGAGGAGTCACCATGACCACCACCCCAGCCACAGATCAAGCCAGGACACCCGCTCCGAACGCCGGCGACTTCCGGCTCGAGGTCGTCGTCATCCCGGTCGTCTCCGTCGACCGCGCGCTGCAGTTCTACGCCGGGGCGCTCGGCTGGCGCGTGGATGCCGACTTCACGGTCGACGACGGGCTCCGGGTCGTCCAGGTCACCCCGCCTGGTTCCGGTGCGTCGATCATCTTCGGTGACAAGGTCACGGCGGCAGTTGCGGGCTCGATCGACAGCCTGCTGCTCGCCGTGCGTGACATCGACGCCGCCCGAGCGGAACTCATCTCCCGCGGAGCCGTGGTCAGTCCCGTCTTCCATGACGCGGGCGGAGTCTTCCACCACTCCGGCACATCCGCCCGTGTCCCGGGGCGCAGCCCACAGGCGCCGGACTACGCATCGTTCGCATCGTTCGCGGATCCGGACGGCAACACCTGGTACCTGCAGGAGATCCAGTCCCGCGGACCGGGCCGGTGACCCCGATGGCTGAGACCACCTACGAGTCCGTGGACGATCTGGAGGCGGCACTGCGCCGCGCCGCGGCCGCGCACGGCGAGCACGAGGAGCGGACCGGCGTGCCCGATCCTGACTGGCCCGCCTGGTACGCGCTCCACATGGCCCGCGAGCGCGCCGGCGCGGAGCTCCCATCATGAGCCGCACCGACGTCATCGTCCTCGGGGGTGGCGCGGCCGGCGAACACTGCGCGGGCGCCCTGGCGGGGCACGGCGCCAACGTGCTCCTGGTCGAGCGCGAGCTCGTCGGGGGCGAGTGTTCGTACTGGGCGTGCGTTCCGTCCAAGACCCTGCTCCGGGCGGGCGAGGCCGTGCACGCCGCGAGGGCAGCCGGCGCGCACGCGCAGGTCGACGTCGAAGCTGCCCTGGCCTGGCGCGACTTCATGGTCTCCGGCGGGTCCGATGCCGGACAGGAGCGCTGGCTCGCCGACGCCGGCGTCTCGCTGGTACGCGGTGACGGCGTCCTCACCGGCCCGGGGTCCGTGCAGGTCGGCGGCGAGCACCACACCGCGGAGCACGTCGTCATCGCGACGGGATCCGAGGTGTTCGTCCCGCCGATCCCCGGCCTGGCGGACCTGGAGGGCGTCTGGACCAATCGTGAGGCGACCTCCATGACGAGCGTCCCTCGCCGTCTCGTCGTGCTCGGTGCCGGGCCGGTCGGGGTCGAACTGGCTCAGGCGGTGCGTCGACTCGGCGGGGAGGTCGTCGTGGTCGGCAACGATCCACGGGTCCTTCCCCGCGAGCCGGCACGCCTCGGCGCCGCCGTCGGCGACGCTCTCACCCGTGACGGCGTCGAGCTGGTCCTCGGGGCGCGCGTCACGGGCGCCCGGAGGTCCGGTCCGGACGTCGTGCTGGACCTCGACGGCGGACGCGAGGTGCGCGGGGACCGCCTCCTCGTCGCGACCGGACGCCGGCCCCGGGTTCGCGGGATCGGCCTCGAGCGCGTCGGCGTCGAGCCCGATCCGCGCGGCATCCAGGTCGATCACCGGCTCCGGGCAGGGGACGGGCTCTGGGCGGTGGGCGACGTGACCGGGATCGCCCAGCTGACCCACGTGGGCAAGTACCAGGCGGACGTCGCCGTGGCGAACATCCTCGGTGGGTACCGCTCGGCGTCCTACACGGCGGTGCCACGGGTGGTGTTCACCGACCCGCAGGCGGCCGCCGTCGGCGCGACGGAGGACTGGTTCAGTGGCACGGCCGATCTCGCCGGCGTCCCGAGGCTCGCCACATACACCCGTGAGTACGCGACCTCCAGCGGCTTCCTCACCCTGCTCAGCGACGGCTCGCGGCTGACGGGCGCGTACGGCGTCGGCCCTGAGGCCGGCGAGTGGCTCCAGCAGGCGACCCTGGCGATCCGTGCGCGGGTCCCTCTCGACCTGCTGGCGGACACCATCCAGCCGTTCCTCACGTTCTCGGAGATCTACATCGCCGCGCTCGGGTCGCTCATGCACGCGATCAGGAACGACCCGAGCCATCCGATCGAGGCGCTGACCGCGCACCGGCCCGGCACTCCAGCACGAACTCGTGCACCGCGCGGTCCGGCCAGGTGAACCTCCTGGCCTGCCCGCGCCGCCACCGGCGGCCCCCCGACACCACTCGACATCACCCAAGGAGACTCCCATGCCCGGTCCCACGATCGTCCTCGTCCACGGCGCTTTCGCCGATTCCTCCAGTTGGAACGGGGCCATCCCCCACCTGCGGCGAGCGGATCTGTCCGTCGTCGCCGTCGCCAATCCGCTCCGCTCACTCTCCGGCGACGCCAGTTACGTGCGGGACGTGCTCGCCACCATCGAGGGTCCGATCGTCCTCGTCGGGCACTCCCACGGCGGCAGCGTGATCACGGAGGCAGCCTCGCGGAATCCCGAGGTCGTCGCGCTCGTCTACGTCGCTGCATTCGCCCCGATGACGGGCGAGAGCGCCCTGACCCTCTCCGGCTCCTACCCGGGCAGCACGCTGGGCGGCACGCTCACGAACTACCCGACCTCGGCCGACGGACCGGAACTGACCATCCGCCAGGACCTGTTCCCGCAGCAGTTCGCGGCCGATGTCGAGCCCGGCCTCGCGGCCCTCATGGCAGTCGCGCAGCGGCCGGTCGCCGAGTCCGCCCTCACCGAGGGCCTGCCGACGGACATCCCCGCATGGCAGCACGCCCCGTCGTGGTTCGTCCTCGCCGGGGACGACCGGAACATCCCGGCGGAGGCGATCCGGTTCATGGCCTCACGCGCCGAGGCGAACGACGTCCGCGAGATCCGTGGCGCCTCGCACGCGGTCGCCGTCTCGCACCCGCAGCACGTCGCCGAGAGCATCCTCGCCGCCGCCGGGTGGGCCCAATGAGCGCCGACGCCAGGCACTCCCCCGCCCGCGGTCGGACACCATCGATGTTCGACCCCCGCCCGCTCCGTCAGCCCCGGACCACGACTCCATCCAGAGATGACCCGCCCGGCGGGATCCTGCTGACGCTGGACGGCGCCAACACCGACCTGAACGCGGTCGACTGGGCCACGGCCGAGGCGGCGGCACGTGGCACCCGACTCCGTATCGTCCAGGCGATCCCCTTGCTGTCGGTGGTCTTCGACCCCTGGCTGCTGGCCACCGGTGGCCAAGGAGCGGAGGCGAGCTACGCCGAGGCGCTCGACGCTCTGGCGGCGACGGCCCAGCGCGCGCATGACCACGAGCCGCATCTGGCGATCTCGACGCACATGAACACGTTCGGCCCGGACTCCGCACCCGGCGCGGCGATCGGGGACACCGCGCTCGTGGTCGCCGGTCGCCGGCTCGGACCCGGCCGCGCGCCGAGCCCGATGGCGATGTGGACGGCCAAGAGGTTGCAGAGTGCGATGGTGGTCGTCCGCCTCGCGGACGCGCCGCCGTCCCCGCGCTCGGCCCTGCGTGCGACCGGCCGGGTGGTCGTCGCGCTCGACCCACGTGACCAGCCCGACGGTGTGCTCGAGGTAGCGTTCCGGGCGGCGCTTCATCGCGGCGCCGGGCTCACCGTGCTGCACACGTGGGACGTGGGCGGACCGGGGCCGGACCTCCTGGCCGACATCCTGCAGCCCTACCTCGCCACGTTCCCGGAGGTCGACGTCCGCGGGCGCCTCGTCCGCACCCCGCTCGCGGCATCCGTCGCCAAGGAGAGCCTTCGCGCGGCACTGGTCGTCGTCGGGCCGCGGCTCCAGGGGCCGCCGCACGCGTCGTCCCGAGCGACCCGCCGTCAGATCATCGGCGGCGCCGGAGCACCGGTCGTCATCGTGCCCGGCGGCTGACCGTCACCTAGACCGGTCGGTCCAGGTGTGCCCCCGCGCCCACCTGATACGCCTCCGCGACCCAGCCGGCGAACACCTCGTCGAGCTCCGCCAGGTCGCTGACCCGGAAGTGATGCACGAACAGTCGCTTGGTGTACGGCGCGGCGCTGCGGATCCGCGGGTCGGAGACCACACGCTGCAGGTCCAGGTAGCCGACCAGGTGGCCCTTCTCGGTGGGCCGGGCGCCCGCGAACCCGCGCCGCGTGCCCTTGACCGTGATGGTCGTCTTGGCGACGGCGTACGTGAACGGGCCGCACGCGGCGACCAGCTCGACGAACCGCTCGTAGAGCGCGACGGCGTCGGCCGGCTTGTCCCGCAGATGGTCCTCCACCGTCCACTCCATGGAACTCGCCCCCTAGTCCCGCCGGAACAGCGCCCGTGCCTCGGCGGCCAGGATCACCGATCCCGCCACCAGCACGCCCGTGCCGGACGCGATCTGGTCGGAGTCGCCCTGCTCGGTCAGGTCCGCGGCCAGTGCCACGGCCTCCCCGACGTGCTCGGCCGTGTGCACCCGGTCCTCGTCGAAGATGTCCCTGGCGATATCGGCCAGGTCGTCGATGTCCATGGACCGCATCGAGGACGAGCGGGTGATGACGATCTCGTCCAGGGCTGGCTCGAGGACGCTCAGGATGCCCTCGGCGTCCTTGTCCGCCATGATCCCGACGACGCCGACGAGCCGATGGAACGCGAACGCCTCGCCGAGCGCGTCGACGAGCACCTGGGCGCCGGCCGGGTTGTGCGCGGCGTCGACGAGCACGGTGGGGCTGCGCCGGACCACCTCGAGGCGGCCGGGCGAGTCGACGTCCGCGAACGCGGCCTCGACCACACCGCCGTCGAGGGCTCCCCCGCCGGTGAACTGTTCGACGGCGACCAGCGCCAGCAGAGCGTTCTGCGCCTGGTGGGCTCCGTGCAGCGGCAGGAAGATCTCGGTGTAGAGCCCGCCGGTGCCGCGCAGGTCGATGAGTTGCCCGCCGACCGCGACGGTCCGGTTGACCACCTCGATGTCGTAGCCCTGGGCCACCACCCGTGCCCCACGCGCGTGCGCCGCCCCCGCGATGATGACGGCCGCGTCCTCGGGCTGTTCGGCAGTCACCACGATGGCGGCTGGGTCGAGCGCCTTGATGATGCCGGACTTCACGGTCGCGATCTCGGTGATGGTGTGCCCGAGCCAGCGCTCGTGGTCCCGCGAGATCGGGGTGAACACCGCCACCTCGCCATCCACGACGTTCGTGGAGTCCCACTCCCCGCCGAGCCCCACCTCGACCACGGCCACGTCCACGGGGGTATCGGCGAAGGCCGCGAACGCGAACCCGGCCAGCACCTCGAAGAAGCTCAGCCGGGACTGCCCCTTCTCCTCGAGCTGGGCATCCACCATCGCCACGTACGGCTCGATGTCGCGCCAGACCTCGACGAACCGGACGGCGGAGATCGGTTGGCCATCGATCGCGATCCGCTCCCGGACCGTGTGCAGGTGCGGAGAGGTGAACCGTCCGGTGCGCAGCCCGAGCTCGCGCAGCAGCCGTTCCACCATCCGCGAGGTGGAGGTCTTTCCGTTCGTGCCGGTCAGGTGGATCGCCCGGAAGGACTTCTGCGGGTCGCCGAGCAGCTCGACCAGCGCCGCGACGCGGTCGATCGTCGGATCGATGTCGTGCTCGGGCGCTCGCGTCAGGATCGCCGAGTAGATCGCCTTGGCCTCGGCCTCGGCGGCCGCCTCCGCGGCACGCTCGGCCGGCGAGACCTTCGGCTTGTCCTCTTCACCGAATCCGTACCGGTGGCTGGTGACGTTCACAGGCTGACCTTCTCCAGATCGATGCCGACGCCGTGGTCGCCGTCCTCGGAGACGATCGGCGACACGTCGACGGCGACCGAGAGCGCGAGCGTCTCGGCGGCGATGAATTCCTGACGGTCCGTCACGGCCTGCACCCACTGGCCGGGCACGGACAGTCGCAGCGAGATCCGGTCTGCGACGTGCAGGTCGGCCGCCTTTCGGGCGTCCTGCACCTGACGGACCACGTCCCGGGCGTAGCCCTCACCGATCAGCTCGTCGTCCAGTTCGAGGTCGAGCACCACGAACCCACCACCGTCCAACACCCCGGCGGCGATCGAGTCGCCGAACCGGTCCTCGATCTCGGTGCTCAGCGAGTACTCCCCCTCCTCCAGAGCGATCCCGGAGACCGTCACCGCGCCGTCGGTGGACTGCGCCCACGCTCCGGTCCGGGCGCCCTGGATGACCTTCTGCACGTCCTTGCCGAGCCGTGGGCCGGCGGCGCGGGCGTTCACGGTGAGCTTCGTGTACACGCCGTAGTCGGAGGCGGCTCCGTCGGCCAGGTCGATCACCTGGACCTCCTTGACGTTGACCTCCTCGGCGATCAGGTCCGTGAACGGGCCCAGTGCGGCGGTGTCCTCCACCACCACGCGGACCTTGCGCAAGGGCTGCCGCACCCGGAGCTTGTTCGCCTTGCGCAGGCCGTGCGTGGTGGAGACAACCTCGCGGACCGCGTCCATTGCCGCCACCAGGTCGTCGGCGGCGAGCAGTGCCGAGGCCGTGTGGTCGGCCGGGTTCTCCGGGTCCGGATAGTCGCTGAGGTGCACCGAGCGTCCGCCGGTCAGCCCACGCCAGACCTCCTCGGTGACCATCGGCGCCAGCGGTGCCATCACCCGGGTGAGTACCTCCAGGGCCGTGTACAACGTGTTGTACGCGTCGGCGTCCTCGTCCCAGAACCGTTGCCGGGAGGTCCGTACGTACCAGTTCGTGAGCAGGTCCAGGTACTCGCGCACCCGGGCGCACGCGCCGGAGATGTCGTACACCTCCATGTCGGCGCGCACCACCGCCACCAGGGTGCGCGTGCGGGCCAGCAGGTACCGGTCCATGTCGTCCAGCTCGGGCACCTCGTCGGGGCGCGGGGCGCGAGCATCCAGGCCCGCACCGTCGTTCGTGGTGTTCGCGTACAGGCCGAAGAAGTACCAGGTGTTCCACAGCGGCAGCAGGATCTGCCGCACGGCGTCCCGGATGCCTTCCTCGGTGACCACGAGGTTGCCGCCGCGCAGGATCGGCGAGGCCATCTCGAACCATCGCATCGCGTCCGAGCCGTCACGATCGAACACCTCGCTCACGTCCGGGTAGTTGCGCAGCGACTTACTCGCCTTGCGCCCGTCGTTGCCGAGCACGATGCCGTGCACCACCACGGTGCGGAACGCGGGCCGGTCGAACAACGCGGTGGCCAACACGTGCAGCAGGTAGAACCAGCCGCGGGTCTGGGGGATGTACTCCACGATGAAGTCGCCCGGGTAGTGGTGCTCGAACCAGTCGGCGTTCTCGAACGGGTAGTGCACCTGGGCGAACGGCATGGACCCGGAGTCGAACCAGACGTCCAGCACCTCCGGGATCCGGCGCATCGTGGACGCCCCGGTGGGGTCGTCGGGGTTCGGCCTGGTGAGCTCGTCGATGAACGGGCGGTGCAGGTCCGGCACCGGCACGCCGAAGTCCGCCTCCAGGTCCGCGATCGAGCCGTAGACGTCGGTGCGCGGATACTCCGGGTTGTCGCTGACCCACACCGGGATGGGTGTGCCCCAGTACCGGTTCCGGGAGATCGACCAGTCCCGGGCGTTCGCGAGCCACTTGCCGAACTGCCCGTGCTTGATGTGCTCGGGCACCCAGGTGATCTGCTCGTTGAGCTCCACCATCCGGTCCCGGAACTGCGTGACCCGCACGAACCAGGAGGAGACGGCCTTGTAGATCAGGGGGTTCCGGCACCGCCAGCAGTGCGGGTAGGAGTGGTCGTAGGTCTCGTGCCGCACCACCACGGGGCGCACGGCCGGCGCGAAGGTCCCGACGGCGCCGGTTCCGGCCTTGAGGTCGGCGATCGCCCTCGGGTTCGCCTCGAACACCTGCAGGCCCTCGTAGTCGGGCACCTCGGCGGTGAACTTGCCGGCATCGTCCACCGGCACCACGGGCGTGATCCCGGCGTCGCCGCAGACCGTCATGTCGTCTTCGCCGAAAGCGGGGGCCAGGTGCACCAGGCCGGTGCCGTCCTCGGTGGTGACGAAGTCGGCGAGCAGGATCTGGTGCGCGTTCTCACGGCCGGCGAAGTACGGGAACGGCGGGGTGTAGGTCCGTCCGGCCAACTCGGCGCCGGTGAGCGTGGCCACCACCTCGGGCTCCTCGCCGAGTTCGCGGGCGTAGGCCTCGAGCCGGGTGGAGGCGAGCAGGACCCGCTCCCCCGCCAATGCTCCCTCGGTCGGCGTGACCACCAGATACGTGATCTCCGGCCCGACGGCGATCGCCAGGTTCGAGGGCAGCGTCCACGGGGTGGTGGTCCAGATGAGCGCCAGCTCCCCGGTCTCCAGGCGCAGGCCCACGGTCAGCGCCGGGTCCTGGCGCATCTGGTAGACGTCGTCGTCCATGCTCAGTTCATGGTTGGACAACGGGGTCTGGTCATGCCAGCAGTACGGCAGGACTCGGTAGCCCTCGTAGGCCAGGCCCTTGTCGTGGAGCTGCTTGAACGCCCAGATCACCGACTCCATGTAGGAGGGGTCGAGGGTCTTGTAGTCGTTCTCGAAGTCCACCCACCGGGCCTGCCGGGTGACGTACTCCTCCCACTCCTTGGTGTAGCGGAGCACGGACTCACGGCAGACGGCGTTGAAGGCCTCGATGCCCATCTCTTCGATCTGCGACTTGTCCGTGATGCCGAGGATCCGCTCGGCCTCCAGCTCGGCGGGCAACCCGTGGGTGTCCCAGCCGAACCGGCGCTCCACCCGCTTGCCCAGCATGGTCTGGAACCGGGGCACGACGTCCTTGACGTACCCGGTGAGGAGGTGCCCGGGGTGCGGCAACCCGTTCGCGAACGGCGGCCCGTCGTAGAAGACGAACTCGTTGGACCCGTTCTCCCCGGCCGGCCGGTTGTCGATCGAGGCCTGGAAGGTCCCGTCGGATTTCCAGTACGCGAGCACCTCCTGCTCGAGCGCGGGGAAACTCGGGGAGGGTGCTACGCCGTCGGCCTGGGTGTGGCGGGGGTAGTGCTGCTCGCTCGGCTGGGTGGCCATCTGCGCGGATCCTTCGTGGGTACGGGTTGCCTGCCGCACGAGGACGATGCGCGCCCGGGTTCGGGACGTACCGCGGTACCACCTCGCTTGCCGCGTGCCCGAGGACACCCGACCGCTCCTTGAAGGCTATGACGGGCCCACCCGTTCCGGTTCTACTGAGCCGGCCCGCGGGCGGGTCGACCGTTCTTCCGGAAGGCTCACCGGTGATGGCCGGGTCAATGCCTCTGTGTGCGAGTCTAGCGCCGACGTCACGCTGATTCGTAAGCAGCCCGCAGCCAGGACCGGACCCGGCGTCCCGCTGACCGACATCGCCTGCGTCCGCACAATCATCGCCCGACGGCTCAGAGTCACGCCCGGTCGGTGCCGCGCCCGATTTCCAGCGGGTTGGACCGAGATCCCAGCGACCCGGAAGTTCCCTTTACCGGCATCACCGCCCGCACTAGCGTGAATGGTCACCGAGACCCATGGAGGGCGACGACGATGTCTGAACTGACGGTGGACGTGATCACCTCGCTCGACGGTTATGGAGCCGCTGAGGGCTGGCCGGGGTTCTGGGGCATGGAGGGCCCCGAGTACTTCGAGTGGATGGCGAGTGAACCGACCGACTACACAGTGCTGATGGGTCGCAAGACCTACGAGCTGATGTCCGGGTTCGCCAGTAGTGGCGCGGAGGACGTCGGACCGCTGGACAGCCTGCCGAAGGTCGTGTTCTCATCGACGCTCTCGGAGCCGCTGGGCTGGCGGAACACTCGGCTGGTCAGCGGAGACGCCGTCGAGGCGGTCCGGGCGATGAAGCAGGACGGGGCCACGCTGCGTACCCTCGGGAGCCTCTCGCTGTGCCGCGCGCTGCTCACCGCTGGGCTGGTCGACCGGTTCCGGGTCGTGGTGTTCCCGGTGGTGAACGGGGCGACCGGTTACGACAACATCTACGCAGACTGGCCCGACGTGCGGCTCGACCTGCTGGACCAGAAGGTGTTCGACGGCCGGCTTCAGATGCTCGAGTACCGGCCGACGGTGCTCGACGGGCCGCCCGGCGCACCAGCCCCCGCGTAGCTCCACGAGCCGCCGCCTCACCCACCGACGGCGTGGGTCACCGCCCCTGGTCGGGGTCCGGCCAGTGCACCGAGTCGTCGTAGTCGTGGTGGCGGCGCAGGTAGGCGACGATGAACGGGCAGTACGGCACGATCGTCTCGCCCCGGGCGACGGTGTCGTCGAGGGCACCGCGCGCGAGTGCGCTACCGAGCCCCTGGCCGGCGAACTCGTCGTCGACGACCGTGTGGCTGAACGCGGTGCCGGCGGCCTCGGTATGGAAGGCGGCGATCCCGGCCCTGGTCCCTCCGACCCAGATCTCGTACTGCCCCTCCGCGTCGTTGCGGACGATCGTCGGTACCTCGGTCTGGCTCACCCGTGACTTCCCCTCGTGACGTGATGGCCCCGGGCCTCGATGCCCGGGCGTTGTGTGTGACTGCCCCGCACCCACCGTATCAACGCGCCGCGGTGCGCGGGCCGAGCCCAGTTCGTCCCGGGCCCGCCCGAGCAGGGCCGCGGCGTCGACGTCGACGCCGCTGACCTCCACGTGCATCACCTGCCCGAGCCGCTCGTCGGGCACCGCGTGGACGACGGCGTCGCTCACCTCGTGCTGGCCCAGGAACCAGTCCCGCACCTCACCCAGGTGGACGTTGTGGCCACCGACCACGACGACGTCGTCCGCGCGCCCGGCCAGGAACAGGCGGCCCTTGGCGTCCAGGTGGCCGACGTCCCCGGTGGCCACGAAGCCGCCCGGGGTGTCGGCGGCCCGCCACGGCGAGCGGAGCCACAGTCGTCCGGTGACACCGTCGGGCACGTCGTCACCGTCGTCGTCGCGGATCCGCAGGCGGACCCCGGTGGCCGGCCGGCCCACCGTGCCCGGGGCGTCCCGGAGGTCGGCGGCCGTGGCGATCGTGGCGGTGCCGGTCTCACTGGTACCGAAGAAGTCAACGAGAGCGCCCGGGTAGAGCGCCTCGATCCGGGTGGCGAGGTCGACGGGCAGCGGCGCGGAGCCTGCCGCGATCCGACGCAGCGGTGGGCGTGGCGCGTGCGCCTCGAGCACCTCCGTGAGCCCCAGGAGCTGCGCCGGAACACCGAGCACTGCCCCGACCCGGTGGGTGTGGATGAGCTCGGCCCAGCGTTCGGGGGTCTGGCCGTGGCCGAGCACGACCGGCGCCCCGATCACCAGGGCGGCCGAGAACACGCTGAGCCCATGCCCGTGCGACAGCGGCGCGGTGACGAGCACCGGCTCGCCGCGGCGCAGTCCGAGCGCCGCGAGCAGGCTGAGCACGGTGCCGAGCTGCGCGCGTCGCACCCCCGGCCGGGCGGTCGCGTGTGGGGTGTCCGTGGTCCCGGAGGTGAGCAGGTGCAGCGTCCCGACCCGCCGCCGTCGCCACCGATCGGCCGGATGGGCGAGGCTCGCACGAACGGTGCCCTGGTCGGGCCGCGGCGAGCAGTCGTAGCGGCGGATCACGGAGGCGAGGGCGGCGCCCGGACCGAAGGCCGAGGCGAGGCCGGGGGCAGTTGCGTCGTCATGGACCAGGAGGTCGGGGCGGGCCTGGTCAAGGATCGACCGCAGCCGATCGGTGCCGATGCTCGGGCCGATGAGCACGGCGTCCACGCCGAGGGCCCCCGCGGCGATCATGGTCGCGACCTGGCCGCGGTGGTCGCGGGCGTGCACGGCGATCCGTGGCGCAGGATCGCCGCCGGCCGCGCGCCGGGCGGCGCGGGCCGAGCGCAGCGCCTCGGTGAGCCGCGCGGCGGCGACGTCGACCGCGCGGGCCAACCCCTCGCCGTCGAGCGGGCCCAGGTGATCGACGAGGACCGGGCCGTGCGGGCTCCGGCGTGCTGCCGCGAGGGCCGCGCCGGGCAGGGTGGTGCCGTAGCGCCACAGTGGGCCCACTGCGGGCAGCTCCGCAACCCGCGGTGCCATCGCGCTCAGCACCGCGGCGGCCTCGGTGACGGCGTGCCAACCGGACCGGTGGCTCACCACCGGTTCCGCAGCGCGGTGCGCAGGAGCAGGTCGGAGGTCGCGGGAGCGAGCGCACTGACCGCGCCGCCGAGCCGGGCCCACCAGGGTGAGATCAGCCGAGGCCGGTCCACGATCGCCCGGCAGACGAGCGCGGCCGCGTCGTCGGCACCGAGGCCCGGCGCCGTGGCGTACCGCGCGGTCGGGGCACTCATGGCGGTGTGCACAAGAGGTAGGTGGATGGACGTGGTGGCCACGCCGTCGGCCGCCAGTTCGGGTGCCACGGCCCGCAGCCAGGCCTCGAACGCGGACTTGCTCGCCGCGTACGCGGAGTAGCCCGGGCTGGGCACGTCCACGCTCGCGGACGCCACGGAGATCAGGTGACCGGCGCCGTCGGCCGTCATCTCCCGCAGCAGCGGCAGCAGCAGGGCGATCGGACCCAGCGCGTTGACGCCGGCGAGGCGCTGCACGTCGTGGAAGCGGTCGGTGTAGTCCGCGAGGCTGCGGCGGATGCTGTGCCCGGCGTTGGAGATGACGACGGCGGGGGTGCCGTGCTCGCGCAGGGCCGCCTCGGCGGTGGTGCGGGCGGCGTCGGTGTCGCGCAGGTCGACGCGGTAGGTGTCGGCGCGTCCGCCGAGGGTCCGGACCCTCCCGGCGACGTCCTCGACCTCCTCGCCGCGGGCGAGCAGCACCACGTGCGCGCCGACGGCCCCGAGGCGGATCGCGATCCGTTCGCCGACGCCCCGCGACGCGCCGGTGATCAGCACGGTTCGCCCCGTCACGACCTCGCGTACCGCGTCCGGCCCGGGCCCGAAGCCGGCCATGCCGAGAAGCGCGCGCACGGCCACCGGCCACCCCTGGTTCCCCCGCATGCCCGCGAGCCTAACCGCCACGCGAGGTCAACTACGCTCGACCCGATCCGACCGTCGAGGAGATGCCAGTGCCACGCATGCGCGAACTGCCGCCCCTGCCCTTGACGCATTCCGGCGAGTGGCCCGACCGCCGCGCGGAGCTCGTCGACGCGTTCGCGCGGCACGTGTACGGGCGGACACCCACCGGCGGGACCACCGCAGGAGTCGAGGATCGCGGCTCCGTGGCGGTGCGGGGCGGGCGCCGGTCGGACCTGGACGTCACCGTCACCGGCCCGCTCGGGGAACGCGTCGTGCCGGTCCTCGTGCACGTGCCCGAGGGGGCAACGGGCCCAGTCCCCGTGGTCATCGGCCTGAACTTCGCCGGCAACCACACCACGACACCGGCACCGGGCGTGCGGATCCACCGCAACGCCGGGACCGAGCGGGGCGCGCGGGCGTCCCGGTGGCCGTACGAGGAGATCCTGCGTCGGGGCTACGCGGTCGCCACCGCGCACTGCGACGACCTCGAGGTCGATGCTCCCGGTCACGCGGACGACGGCGTGCGGGGCCTGTTCCCCGGCGACCCGGCCGACCCCGCGGGCTGGGGCACGATCGGTGCGTGGGCGTGGGGGCTCAGCCGGATCCTCGACGCCGTCGCCGAGGTCCCCGGGATCGACCCGGCCGCGGCCGTGGCGATCGGGCACTCCCGGCTCGGCAAGGCGGCCCTCTGGGCGGGCGCGCAGGACGAGCGGTTCGCCGTCGTGGTGTCCAACGACTCCGGCTGCGGCGGAGCGGCCCTGCACCGGCACCGCGGGCCAGGCAAGGAGACCATCGCCGCCATCACCACGAGCTTCCCGCACTGGTTCGCGCCCGGCTTCGCCCGCTACGCCGACCGTGAGGACGACCTGCCGGTGGATGCCCACCAGCTGCTCGCGCTCATCGCACCCCGCGCCCTGCATGTGGCGAGCGCGGTCGAGGACGCGTGGGCGGACCCGCTCGGCGAGTACCTGGCCACCGTGGCCGCCTCGCCGGCCTACGAATCGTTCGATCTCACGGGCACCCGGGTCGATGGCGAGGAGCCCGTGTCACTACCGGCCCTGGGTGAGCGGGTCGAGGGCCGCCTCTCCTATCACGTGCGATCCGGCGGCCACGACCTCACCGCCGAGGACTGGGGCCACGCGCTGGACGCGGCCGACGGCGTGCTCAAGGTCGCAGGGCCGCACCGGTGACGGCCGGCCCGGACGCCTGCGGGGCATGCGGCGTCCCGGGGTCACCTGGCACGATCGCACCCTGCGCGCGGATGGCGTTCCGGACCTCCGCCACGCCCACCCGGGTGGCTCCCCCGGCCGGCCCGGCAAGGGCCGCGAGCGCACCCACGGCCTGTCCCATCGCCATGCAGGAAGCCTGCACCCGGGCCGCGGAGTTCGCGACCCGGTCCGCGCTGAGCGAGCGGCCGGCCACGACGATCCGCTCGCTGCCCGCGGGGATCAGCGCCCGCAGCGGGATGGTCGGGAACGTGCCGACCTCGAGCATCCGGAAGTCCACCCCGGCGCCGTCCGCGCGGTGGATGTCGATCGGGAAGTAGCTGTAGCTCACGGCGTCCTCCCACAGCCGGCCGGACGCGTAGTCCTCGCCGGTGACGGTGACCAGACCCTCGATCATCGAGGTCTCGCGGATACCGGTCTCGAGGGCAGCCCAGTCGACCGTGGTGGCGCCGAGACGCGGCTGGCCCTTGAGGAACGTGAGGATCCGCAGGAGCGCGGCCCGGCCGGCCATCTCCGCGTCCGTTCGTTCGGCGCTGGTGGCGCCCTTGATGCCGGTCACGTGGATCGCGTTGAGGCCCCTGTTGCGCAGCAGCGTCCGCAGCGGCGCATCGGCGCTGCTGAAGTCCTGCGCCCGCAGTCGCCCGTCGGCGACGGCCCGGGTGTACTCCACGTCCAGGGCGTCCAGGTCGAGGGCCTCGAAGTCATACCCACCGAGGCGGACCATCAGCGTGCCCGGCTGCAGCTCCTCGTGCTGGCGGCGGGGCAGACCGGCCTGACCCACCACATTCGCGTCGCCGGTGGCGTCGACGACCATCGCGGCGCGCACCCGGACCAGCCCCTCCTTGGTGCACAGGGTCAGGTCGCAGCCGTCCGGATCCTGCGCTATGTCCCCGAGCATCGTGTGCATGAGGACGTCCACCCCGGCGTCTGTCACCAGCTCGTCGAGGACCGCGGAGTAGATCACCGGCGTCACCCGCACGGACAGCTTCCAGTGCGGACGATCCCAGTCGGTGAAGTCCGGCAGCGCGTCTCCCGCGAGCGACACCGCTCGTGTCACGGCGTCCCAGCCGATGCCTGCGATGACCTGCCGGCCCCACGCGTGGAAGAGCGACGTCGTGAACACGCCGGCCACGGTGGTGGTGCCGCCGAGGGCGCCGTTCTTCTCCACCAGGAGCGTGCGCGCCCCCATCCGGGCCGCCTGGACCGCAGCCGGGTATCCGGCCGGGCCTCCTCCGATGACCACCACGTCGTACGGCTCGGCCAGGTCAGGTGCGGTACCCACTCATCGTCTCCCTCGACGTCGATGTCTCGTTGGTGAACACGCTCGTCCTACGCAGGTAGCGTGTGCTCGCCGAGACGCTGTGCGAGCTCCCCGGCCGCCTGCTGCAGCTCGTGACGACACCGGTCCGCCTGCTCCGCGGAGAACCGCGCGGTGGTGCCGCTCACGGAGAGCGCCGCGACCACCTCGCCGTCGCGGTCGAACACCGGCACGGCGACGCAGCGGACGCCGAGGATGTACTCGCCGTCGTCCTCGGCCCAGCCCCGCTCCCGGGCCGCCGCGACGTCCGCCCGCAACGACGCGACGTCGGGCCGGGTGTGCTCGGTGAAGACCTCGAGCCCGCCGTTCCCGTAGAGCTCGGTCAGGCCGGCATCGTCCAGGGCCGTGAGCAGCGCCTTGCCGAGGCCGGTGGCGTGGCAGGGCAGGCGCGCTCCGATGCGCTGGTCGAACACGAGTTTGTGGGTGCCGTGACTCTTGGCGAGGCAGACCTGGTCCGCGCCGGACCGGATCGCGAGCCGGACCGTCTCGCCCGTCGAGTCCCGCACGGCGTCCATGAACGGGCGCGCCCGTTGGCTCAGGCTCTGTGCGCCGTCGTAGGCCTGGCCGACCTCCCAGGCGCGCAGGCCAAGGGTCACCCGCATGGTGACGGGATCGCGCTCGGCCCAGCCGGCTTCGACCAGTGCGCCGATCAGGTGATGCGCGCTCGACTTCGGCAGATCGAGCGCCACCGCCACCTCGGTGAGACTCAGGCTCTCGGAGTCGGCAAGCAGCTCCAGCACCCGCAGGCCGCGGGCGAGCGCAGGTGCGCCGGTGCGTCGTTCGGTGTCCACTACTGATCCCCTGTCGTTCACTCTGTCGAACGATACTTCACCATGGACAACCTGGCCGCCCCGTCGCCACGCAGCCCCGTGGTATCGCGAAGGGCCGGCTCGCTAGGCTTTCCGCGCACGCCCCGCCGGCCCGAGGAGTCGTCCCGTGATCATCGACGCGCACGCCCACGCTTGGGCGCGCTGGCCCTATCCGGCCGCCGTGCCGGACCCGCTCACCCGCGGCAGCGTCGGCTCGCTGCTGTACGAGATGGACGCGGCCGGCGTGGACCGGGCGCTGGTGGTCTGCGCCGGGATCGGCGGCGGTGAGGACCGCACTGACAACACCCGCAACAACGACTACGTCCTGACCGCCGCGGCCGAGCACCCGGATCGCCTGAGTGTCGCCCTCGACGTGGACTCGCGATGGACACCCGAGTACCACCTTCCCGGCGCGCCCCAGCGGCTGGCGAGGGCGCTCGCGGAGGCGGGCGACGCCGTCGGGCAGGTGGTCGGGGTGACCCACTACCTCACGGACGAGACCGACGACTGGTTCGGAAGCGACGACGCTGACGGCTTCCTCTCCACGCTCGCCGCACATGGTCTGCTCCTCTCGCTGCACGCGCGGCCGGCGTGGTTCGGGGCCGTCGCCGCGGCGGCGCGAGCGCACCCGGACGTGGCGGTGCTGATCCACCATCAGGGCCACGTCGATGCCGATGCACCGGGCGAGGTCGCGGCCCTGCGTGACCTCGCAACGGTGGCGAACGTGTACGTGAAGGTCAGCGGGTTCCACTACCTCACCGAGCGCACGTGGGACTTCCCCTACCCCGACCGGCGCGTGCTGGCGGATCTGCTGGAGCACTTCGGGCCGCAGCGGCTGGCGTGGGGATCGGACTTCCCGGTCTCCCGTCCGCACCTGACCTATCGGCAGACCCTGGAGGCAGTCCGGGCGCATTCAGGGCTCGACGGCGGATCCTCGGCCGCCGTACTCGGCGGCACCATGGCGGGGCTGCTCGGGCTCGGCTGAGGTCAGCTTGAGAAGGGCTCCAGCGCGCCGCTGAAGTCCAGTTCGTCCGGCTCGAGCCACTGGGCCACGACCTCGGTCACGGCCTCGACATGCGTTGAGTCGGCGACCACGAGCTGCACCTCGAGCAGTCCGCTGACGCCGCTGCCGGTCGACAGCAGGTCCAACTCCTCCCAGACGGCGTTGAGAGCGTCCTGCGCCGCGCGGATCTCGGACTGCAGCGGCAGGTCGCTGGTCTGCACGCACAGCGGCCCGGCGTAGACCTCGCGGAAATCCTCCCGGGCCTCGGTCGCGTCGCCGGAGACGAGCACGTTCATCACGTCGCCACCGCCGGAGACGTAACTGAGCACGTACCCGTCGTAGGCCTCGAGGAGCATCATCAGGTCCGACTGCTGGGTGAGCAGGTCGGTGCCCTCGGGCCCACCGCCGGCCTGGGTCTCGTCGTCACACAGCTCCGGGAACTCGAGGGGTTCGGGCGTCGGCGCCACCCACCCGGCCGGCGGCTCGGAGGTCGGCGGCTCGGTCAACGTGAAGGAGGTCCCGTCGTAGGTGCCGACTACCCAGGCGTCGCCCCAGGTCCGTCCAGAGGCCGATTCGTGGTCCAGCGTGTCCCAGCGCTCGAAGCCGATCAGTTCGGGTCCAGCGCACTGGGGCGGGTACGACGTCAGGATGCCGCCGAGACAGATCTCGGCCGGCTCACCATCGACCTGCATGATCGTGCCGACGCCGACCAGGACCTCGCCGGCCGGGTCGGAGTTGGTGCCACTGATCGTCGGACCACCGTCCGACGGGCCGCCGCTGCCCGGTGAACCGCCGAGCCCACCGCACGCCGCAAGCACCAGCCCCGCGACCACGCCCAGTGCCGCTCCCACCCACCGTCGCCCCATGCCGAGCCTCCCTCGTCCTACCGGGCTTATGTCGCGCGCGCCGCCTGGATTGCAGGAACGGGGTACCCGTCAGCCCTTCAAGCCGCTCGCGAAGCCCTTGATGATGTACTTCTGCAGCAGGAAGTAGACGATCAGCACCGGCAGGATCGCCATCACGATGCCCGCGAACGTCATGCCCCAGTTCGTCGCGTACTCACCGCGGAACGCGTAGATCGCCACGGTCAGGGTTCGCTTGTCCGAGCCGCCGAGGTAGAGCAGCGGGGTCAGGAAGTCGTTCCAGATATTGATGGCGTTGATGATGATCACCGTGCCGGTCACCGGCCGCAACAGCGGGAACGCGATCCTCGAGTAAACCTGCCACTGCGAGGCGCCGTCCACCCGAGCCGCCTCCTCGTAGGTCGGTGACTGAGCGCGCAGGAAGCCGGTGTACAGGAAAATCGTGATCGGCAGCAGCGACCCGACGTGGAACACGATCAGCGAGGTGTAGGTCTGCAGCAGACCGAGGTCGCGCATCAACGTGTAGAGCGGCACCATGCCCAGTTGCAAGGGGATCATCATCCCGAGCAGGAACAGCATGAGCAGCACCCCATGGATGCGACGGCCTCCCCGGACGATGGTGAACGCGGCCGCCGAGCCGATGAGGACCAGCAGCACGATGCTGAGCGAGGTGACCACCACCGAGTTGGCCAGGGCGCGGCCCAACTCTCCCTCGGCCCAGGCGTTGGTGAAGTTCTCGAGGTTCAGCGACTGCGGCAGCGCGATCGCGGACTCAGCCACCTCCGCCGAGGACTTGAACGCCATCGTCACCATCACATAGACGGGGAAGATGAACGCGACGACGGCCGCGATCATGACGATCTCGAGCCAGATGTTGCTCGCTCCGTACCGAATCCGGGACATCACGCCTCCACCTCGCCGCGTCGAGTCGCCGAGATCTGCACGAAGGCGATCATCGCCACGATCATCGTCAGCACGAGTGCGATCGCGGTGCCGTAGCCGTAGTGGCCGAGCACGAACACCTCGCGGTACATCAGCAGGGAGAGGGTCTCGGTGGCGTATCCGGGCCCACCGCTGGTCATCACGAAGACCTGGTCGAAGAGCTTCAGTCCGCCGATCATGGTCAGCGCCAGCACGATCGTGGTGGCCTGCCCGATCATCGGCCTGGTGATGCTCCAGAACCGGCGCCACCGGCCGGCCCCGTTGAGCGAGGCAGCCTCGTACAGTTCCTCCGGCACCCCCTGCAGGCCGGCGAGGAAGATCACCATGGACAGCCCCACGTGCTGCCACACGACGGTCACGATGACCGACCACAGCGCGACCGACGAGTCCCCCAGCCAGTTCTGGACCAGGGCATCGAGCCCGATACCGGATAGCACCGTGTCGATCGGCCCGCCTCGCGAGTACATGAACTGCCAGAGCACGCCGATCGCGATCGGGGGCAACAGCATCGGGGCGAAGAACAGGGTGCGCAGCAGGTTCCGCGAGCGGATGGCGGTGTTCAGTGCCAGTGCCAGCACGAGCCCGAGCAGGCTCTGTCCGATCACCACCGCCACGGACAGTACGAGCGTGTTTCGCAGCGAGGCGAGTGCGCGCTCGTCCTGGACGAGCTCGGCGAAGTTCGCGCCGCCGATGAACGAGGGGTAGGGCCCACCGTTCCAGTCGGTGAACGCGTAGTAAGCACCGGACAGGCTCGGGTAGACGACCACGACGCCGTAGGCGACCAGGGCGGGCACGATGAACCACCACGAGACCCTGGTCCGTGGTCGGCGCCGCCGCTCCGGCTGACGTGCCAGGCCACCCAGCGGCGCAGTCTGGACTGACGTCACGCGCCGTCCCCGAAGGCCGCATCCATCTCGGCCAGCAGCTCATCGATGGTCTTGGTTCCCTCGACCACCTGTTGGCCGGTCGCCATCAGCACCTGTTGCACCTCACCGTTCGGCCAGAGGTGATTGGCGAACGGCGTGGTCCGGTCCTCGTCCCGGAACACCTGCAGCACGTCGTTCAGGTCGTTGTCGACCGGGTCCGCGTTCGCGAGCGCGGGCACCATCGCGGTCTCCTCCGCATACTGCGCCGCACGGGCCGGGTCGGAGAGGTACTCCAGGAAGGCCAGCGCAGTCGGGGCGTTCTCAGCATTGGCGTTCACCACGAGGTAGTCGGGCGAGAACGGGGTCCAGGTCTCGGCCGGGTCGTCGGTGGCCGGGAGGGCGAAGATGCCGATGTCGTCGAGCCCACCGGGCGCGTAGTCCGCGAGCACCGCAGCCGACCCGGAGGTGAGCGCGATCATCGCGGCATCCCCGGTTCCGACCTGCTGGATCGTTTGGTCGCTCGCGACGCCGAGCGGCTGGTCGGTGGTGTAGCCGAGCTCGATCAGGGAGAGGAACTTCTCCCAGGTCTCATGCCACCCCTCCGACTCCGCGAACGTCGTCTCGCCGGCCGCACGCTGCTCGATGAAGTCGGGGTCGAGGTTCGCCACGAGCGACGCCGAGAGCATGTACGGGATGAACTGGATGTACGCGGGTGTGCCCAGCCCGAGCGCGATCGGCGTCGTGCCCGCGGCCTTGATCTGTTCGCAGACGTCGAGGAACTCGGTCCACGTGGTCGGCACCTCGACGCCGACCTCCTCGAAGACGCTCCGGTTGTAGAACATCAGGAGCCCCTGGCCGCTCATCGGGTACGCGAACAGGCCGTCGTCGTTGCTCATCAGGGGCAGGAACGAGTCCGGCACCTGCTCGACCCACGGCTGGTCGGACAGGTCCATGACGTTGCCCTCGCCGGCCAGCGAGAGGACGGCCGACGGTACCGACGAACCCGGCGCCGAACGGAACATGTCCGGCGCGGTCCCGGACGTGATCTGGATCCGCAGCTGCTCGTTCAGGGAGTCGACCTGCTGGAACTCGGCGTCGATGGTCGCCCCGGTCTCCTCCTCGAACTGGTCGTAGAAGAGTTCCAGGCCGCGGTTCTGCTCGGGGCTCGTCGCGAGCGTGAGCTCACCACCGATCTCCCCGTCTCCCGATCCGTCGGGATCGGAGCCTGGTCCAGTGCTTGACCCGCACGCGACGAGCGTGCCGGCGAGCGCCAGCGCAACCACGGGAAAGAGTCCGCGCGAGCGGGACCGACGAGACATAACGCCCTCCATTGATGCGAGATGTGGTTCCGGCTCGGATTCCGGGCCGAACGGAACACCATCGGTGGCGTTCCATATGTTGAACTGCAGTTTGTTCAGGTGAACCCACGTTAGCACCGGCTCATGACGACAGCTCCGGTGACCCCGTTCAGGTGGATCGGCCCAGGCGTCGAACCGGTGCCCGTCGAAGGCCCGCCGCCGTGTCCCTCATGACCGGAGTCGATCCGGCGCGAACGCGACGAGGATCTTGCTCGCGGGGTCCGAGCCGTCGGCCAGGCCGGCGAACGCGGCCTGCGCCTGTTCGGGGCCGACGGTGCGCGAGATGAGCGGCGCCAGCTCCGCGCTCGCCCCGGCAGCCCATGCGGCGGTGTCCGCGAAGTGGACAGGTGCGTAGCAGAACGCGCCGACCAGGGTGCGTTCCGCCGTCGAGATCGCGTAGGCGGGTAGCTCGACGGTCGGTGCGCCCATGCCGACGAGCACCACGGTGCCGCCGGCCGCCGTCGCGGCGAGTGCGGTCGCCAGGGTCGCGCTCACGCCGACGGCGTCGATGGTGACGTCGATCTCGCCGGCCGACTCGTGCACGTCGTCGGCGCCGGGATCGACGACGGCGAACCCGAGCCGGGCGACGAGCGTCCGGCGGGCGGGGTGGGGCTCCGAGACGAGGACGGACGCCGCGCCGAGCCGGCGGCAGGCGATCGCGACGGCCTGCCCGATCGGGCCGCCTCCGAGAACGAGCACCCGCGAGTCCGAGTCGACGCCGCCGCGCAATGCCGCGTGGTAGCCGACCGCGAGGGGCTCGACGAGGGCGCCGACGGCGACATCGCCGGCGAACGGTACGAGGTTGGCCGCGGGGGCCGCGAGGTAGTCGGCGAACGCGCTCGAGATGGCGGGGTCGACGCCGATCACGCGGCGCCGGGCGCAGATGTGGGCGTTGCCCTCGAGGCAGCGCGCGCACGTGCCGCAGGCGAGGTTGGGATTCAGTACCACGACGTCACCGAGCGCGTGGCCGGTGGCGCCGTCACCGAGCGCCGCGACGATGCCGACCGTCTCGTGCCCCATGACCTGACCGGGCTGGCGACGCCCGTTCTCGCCGGTGTAGCCGTGCAGGTCGGAGCCGCAGATCCCGGTCGCCACGATGCGCACGAGCACCTCCCCCGGCGCCGGGAGGGGGGTGGGTCGATCCTCAAGGAGGAGGGTGCCGAAGTCGGCGAGCACGAGTGCGCGCATCTGTGCGGGGACGGTCGTGGGCATCGGTGCCTCGTTCTCTATTGTGAACTGCGTTTCTAGATGCGGAACCACCCTAACGGGCTAGCACTGCCGGTGTCGACGTGCCGAGGCGGTGTCGGAGGTGAGTGACACGATGGGCCGCATGCCGTTGACGACCGTTGCGCTCCCGTTCACCCCCCCGCTCGACGGTGACGCGATGTGGGACTACCTCGCCGCGCGCATCATCGCCGGCGTCGAGGAGATCGACGCGCACACCTACCGGCGCACGCTGGCGCTGCCGCACGGTCCCGGCGTGATCACGATCGCGCGGCCGGCACCGGGTGCGTCCAGCCTGAGCCTGGAGGTTTGCGCACATGCCGGGGACCTCGATGCCGCGGCCGCCGCGGCCGGCCGGATCGCAGATCTGGGTGCCGATCCGGCCGCGATCGTCGCCGGGCTGGGTGAGCATCCGTGGCTCGGACCTCTCGTGCGTGCGCGGCCCGGAGTGCGCGCACCGGGACAGGCGGACGGGTTCGAGATCGCGGTGCGGGCGGTCCTGGGCCAGCAGGTCTCACTCGCTGCCGCGTGTACGCACACCTCCCGCCTCGCCCGGGCGATCGGGACTCCGCTGGCCGCACCGAGCGGCGCGCTCACCCACATGTTCCCGACCCCGGCGCAGCTCGCCCGGGTCGACCCGGACGACGGTGAGACGCTCGCGATGCCAGCCGGGCGCCGTCGGGCCCTGATCGCGCTCGCCCGGGCCGCCGACGACGGACTCGACCTTGACGGCGGACTCGACGCGGACGAGGCCGAGCGGCGCCTGCTCGCGCTTCCCGGGATCGGGCCGTGGACGACGCAGTACGTACGTATGCGCGCTCTCGGCGACCCGGACGCCTACTGTGGCACCGACCTGGTGCTCCGGCGGGCGGCGGAGCGGCTCGCGGGCGCGACGGTGGACCCGATCGGCACGGAGTTCTCGCCGTGGCGCACCTATGCCGCCCACCACCTGTGGCGGTACGCCCAACTGGAGGCAACATGACCGAGATCGCCAAGGCCGGGATGAGCAGGGCCGGCACCACCTACCGCCACGACCTCGACTCCCCCATCGGGACGCTCGTACTGCTCGCCGACGCCGACGGCGCGCTCACCGGGCTGCTCTACCCGGGGCACCGGACCATCACCCTCGCCGACGGCGCCATCGCAGACCCAGCGCCGTTCCGGGACGTGCAGACCCAGCTCGAGGAGTACTTCGCGGGTGGGCGGACGGTGTTCGATGTGCCCCTCGCCCCGGTGGGAACGACCTTCCAGAAGGCGGCGTGGGAACAGCTGCTGCTGATCCCGTTCGGCGAGACCCGCACGTATGGCCAGATCGCGGACGCGCTCGGGCAGCCCGGCGCGGCCCGCGCGGTCGGCCTCGCGAACAACCGCAACCCGATCTCGATCATCGTGCCGTGCCATCGGGTGATCGGCGCCGGCGGCAACCTGACCGGCTACGGCGGCGGCATCGACGCCAAGAAGTTCCTCCTGGACCTGGAGTCCCGGGGATCGACCCTGTTCTGAATCGCGCAGACCCTGGACCGGGTGCCGAACACGGCCTTCGTGCCCGGCCCGCTCGGCGCCTACAACTCCGAGGTGGACCCGCTCCACCACGACGCCGTGGGCCAACGTGAACTGGGCCGGCGCTACGTCGCCGCGGCGCGGGGCCTGCTGAGCCCGCCCGGGTGAGGTGAGCGGTCAGGTGCTGACCAGATAGTCCTCGGTGTCGTCGTCCCAGCGCAACGTCACCGCACCGGCCTCCGCCGCGGCCCGGCAGAACTGAAGGAAGTTGCGGTAGCCGAGCGCCTTCTCGGAGAAGTCCGGGCGACGCTTGCGCAGGTGGTTCTTGAGGCCGGACAGAGCCGACGGCCCGTCCGACTCGGAGACCACGGCGGCGACCAGCGCGAACGCATCTTCCCGTTCGTCGCGCTCGGGCAGGGACACCTCCGGGTCGCCTGCGGCCGGGCCCGTGCCCAACTCGACGATGCCGCGCTCGGCCAGGTTGCGGAGCACCTCCCCGAACGTGCGGTAGCCGTGGTCGGACTCACTGAAGGTCGGGTCCTTGCGGAGCAGGGTGCGCTTGAGGACCGAGGCCGTCACCGTCGCACTCGTGGAGGACTGCAACCCCGCGAGCGTCTGCGCGACGAGGACGTCCAGCGCGGTCGTGTCGTCGGCGATTTCCTCGTCGCTCTCGTCCTCGTCCAGGGTCTCGGGGGTCGGCGCCGGATCCGGGGCCGCCTTGAGCCGCGTCTCCCGGCGGGTGGCGGGGGCAGCTTCGGCGCGCCTGGCCGGCGTGGGCTCCGGGACCTCCACACCCTCGAGTCGGTCGTAGAACAGGAACTCGTCGCAGGCGGGCGGCAGCAGCCGGGACGTCGACTTCTCCACGCCCACGCCGATGACGCGCTTGTTCAGTTCCCGGAGCTTGTGCACCAGTGGGGAGAAGTCGCTGTCCCCGGTGCACATGACGAAGGTGGAGATGTAGTCGCGCTCGAACGCCATCTCGATCGCGTCCACCACCATCTTGATGTCGGCGGCGTTCTTACGGGAGGCGCCCATGCGCTGGGGCATCTCGATCAGCTCCACCTGGTGCCGGGTGAGCGAGCGACGGTCCTCGTCGAAGTAGGACCAGTCCGCGTAGGCGCGGCGCACCACCACCCGTCCGCGCACAGCCAGGGCGTCCGCGATCGGACCGAAGTCGAAGGTCATCCCGCCCAGGTGCTCACGCGCGCCGAGCGCAAGGTTCTCGTAGTCGAGGAATACGGCGAGGCGCTCTTCGGAATCCATACCCGCCAGCCTATGGGGGTCCCGCCGAGTGCGCCGACCCAGGGCCGGATGGCGGGGTCGGCGGCGTGTGGCAGGGTGAGGCACCATGACCGAGTTGAGCGATTTCGTCAGGGCGGGCAACCAGGGCATGGACCCTGCCGCCTACGAGATCGAGAACGCGGCCATCGACCCGGACGGCACGCTCTGGGCGCGCCTGGAGACGGTCGCGCCGTGGGCCGGGCGCAGGCTCCTCGACCTCGGCTGCGGCAGCGGATTCTGGCTGCCCCGCTACGCCGACGCGGCCCAGGTGATCGGGGTGGAACCCGATCCCGCCCTGCTGCCGCTCGCGCAGTCGCGGCCCGGCGGTGCCGAGGTGCGGCACGGCTCCGCCGAGCACATCCCGCTCCCGGACGACTCCGTGGACGTGGTGCACGCCCGCTTCGCCTATTTCTTCCCCGGCCCGGACTTCGATGCCACCCCCGGCCTCCTCGAGGTCCAACGGGTCCTCGCCCCCGGCGGCGCGCTCGTGGTGATAGACAACGACCACGACGACGGCGAGTTCGCCGAACTGCTCGCGGTCAGCCCCTGGGCCGCCGAGCAGGGCACCGGGACCTACATCCTCGACTGGTGGCGCGAGCACGGAGCCACGAGCGAAGCGGTGCTGAGCAGCTGGAGCTTCGAGTCCCGGGCCGACCTCGAAACGGTGCTCCGGCTGGAGTTCCCGCCAGCCGTCGCCGACCCGTGGCTGCGCGCGCACCGGCACCGGCTCGGACTCAGTTACGGCTACGTGGTGCACACCTGGCGCCCGCGGGGGCCGGGCCGGCACGCGGCCTGAGCGGCACGCACCAGGCGCCGGTGACGTATGGAGTTGTCCACACCCGCTCCGCGCCGATCGCGCAGAGGTCCGCTGCCCGTCCTGGGGCTTCGTCGACTCCCGGTCTAGTCCGCCGCGCCGGCCGCGGAGGTTTCGCGCAGATCCGCCTCACGCTTGTCGTAGTCGGCGCGGGCCCGGGCGATCTCCTCCTGGTGAGCCTCGGTCCACACCACGAGCGACTTGATCGTCGCGTGCAGGGTGCGCCCGAGCGGCGTGAGGGCATAGTCGACTCGGGGTGGCACGACCGGGTGGACGGTGCGCTCCACCAGTCCGTCCCGCTCGAGGTGGCGCAGCGTGCGGGTCAGCATCCGCTGGCTGATCCCGTCGATCTCACGCTTCAGTTCGGTGAACCGCAGGCTGCGCCGGTCGAGCAGCGCGATGGCGAGCAGCGACCACTTGTCCGCGACCCGATCCAGGATCTGGCGCACCTCACAGTCCTCGCGGGCGTCCCACTGCCAGACGTCGTAGTCGGAGCGATGGCCTGCGGTATCCGCGGGAGAACCGAGTGACTGAGAAGTGCCTTCTTCCATAGTCGCCCATCGTGCCGCACGCTTGGCGAGGTTACAAGAAGTAACCGACCAGCAATCGGGGAACCACAGACCCCGGGGCGAAGGGAAGGACGTGGCATGGAACAGCCGGCAGCCACCAGGATGAGCGCGCGGGACCTCGGGGTGCTGGTGGTCCTGTGTGGGGCGATCTTCCTTGAGGGCAGCGACGTCGCGATGCTGAACGTGGCCCTTCCTGCGATCCGCACGGACCTGGGTCTGACCACCACCGAACTGAGCGGCGTGATCACCGCCTACGTGGTGGGCTACGGCGGCTTCATGCTGCTCGGTGGACGCGCAGCCGATGTGTTCGGACGGCGCCGGATGTTCCTGACCTGGCTGGTGGTGTTCCTCCTGTTCTCCGGTCTCGGCGGGTTCGCCACCGAGGGCTGGATGCTGCTCCTCGCCCGGTTCGTGACCGGGATCGCCGCGGGCTTCCTCACGCCGGCCGGGATCTCGCTCATCACGACCTCGTTCGCGGAAGGGCCGGCGCGCAACCGTGCCCTGATCATCTACGGCGCGGCCGGCGCCGCCGGGTTCTCGCTGGGTCTCGTGGCGGGCGGTCTGCTCACCGCGATCGGCTGGCGATGGGTGTTCTTCGCCCCGGTGCTGATCGCCGCGGTGCTGCTCGCACTGGCGATCCCGCTGCTCACCGAACCGCCCGACGGCGGGCGGCGTGGCCGGCTGGGCGTGCCCGCGGCGCTCACGCTGACGGCCTCGATGGTGCTGTTCGCGTACGGGCTGACCCTCCTCGAGCGAGTCCACGAGATGGGTGTGCAGGCCGTCGGCACGCTGCTCCTGGCCACCGCGCTGCTGGTCGTCTTCGCATTCGGCCAACGCCGAGCCGCGGACCCGCTGATCCGGCCGGGACTGCTGCGCGCACCGGGCCTGGCCGCCGCGAACGTGACCGCGCTGCTGTTCGCCGGCTCGTTCTACGGGTTCCAGTTCCTGACCACCCTGTACCTGCAGGAGCTGCGCGGCTGGACCGCGCTGCAGACCGGGCTCGCGATGCTGCTGATGGCGCTCGACGTGGTCCTCGCACCGACGCTCGCGCCCCGGCTGGTGCAGCGGTTCGGGGTGCGTCGGGTGATCGCGGGCGGGCTCCTCGCGGGCCTGGTCGCCTACACCCTGTTCCTCCGTGCGGACCTCGATTGGGCCTATGCCGCGATGGTGCCGACCATGGTCGGTATCGGCTTCATGTTCGCTCTCGTCTACGGCCCGCTCGCGATCGCCGCGACCGACGGGGTGGCCGGGTCTGAGCAAGGGGTCGCCGGAGGGCTGCTCAACACGTCCCTGCAGTTCGGGGCGGCGCTGGGGATCTCCGCCGCCACCGCGGTTCAGGTCGCGGCGCTCGGGGCGGCGACCGGACCGGAAGCAGGGCTGGACGCGATCCGTACGGCGATCGGAGTGCCGATCGTCTTCGTGCTCCTCGGTGCCGTGGTGATCACGGTCGGCGGCCGGCCCCACTCGGGCCGGCGCGGCGACCCGCATCGGTCGACGGGCGCGGTCGCGACTTCCACATCGGACGAATTGTCCGCCGCGTGTTTGCCCCGGGAACCCGACCCGTCCGGTCCGGAGTCCGCGCCGGCGCCGGCGCGCTGATCGGTCCCGGCCCGGGGGTCGCCCGTCGCTCCTTGCGACCCTCCACCAGTGAGCGCGACCGGTTGGTCGAGGAGATCTTCCAGGCCCAGCACGCCATGATGCGCGCGAGCCTGGCCTCGCAGCTCGAGCCACTGCTGGACAGCACGCTGACGATGCAGCAGTTCAGGCTGCTCGCCGTCGTGCACTTCCATGGCGAACAGACGATGACGGCGCTCGCCGACGCGATGCGACTCTCGCCGCCCACGGTCTCCGCCGCCGTCGACCGACTCGTGGAGCGCGGCCTGGTGAGCCGCCGCGAGGACCCGACCGATCGCCGGGTGCGGCTGATCGGCCTGGCCACTGAGGGCAGGCGGCTGTTCCGGGACCTCGAGGACTCCCGATCCCGGCTCGGCCGGGAGATCCTCGCCGGCCTGGACACCGACGCGCTCCGTGCGCTCGCCGCGGCCGACGCCCAGCTCGTTGCGGCGGTCGACCGCACGCTGGGCACCGGCGGGGCCGGGGACTAGCGCCCGACGGCGTCGTCAGAGCTCCCTCCGGCCCCGGAACTCGCTGGGGCTCATCCCGTACCGGGCCCGGAACCGGGAGGCGAAGTACATCGGACTCTCGAACCCGCACGACGCGGCGATGGACGTGACGGTGCGGCTGGTCAGCTCCAGCGACCGGGCGGCCTCCGCCAGCCGGCGGCGTTCCACGAACCGCTGCGGGCTCACCCCGAACTGGCTGACGAACAGGTGGGCGAAGCGGGATGGGGAGAGCGAGCTCGCCCGCGCCAGGTTGGCCACCCGCAGAGCGGCCCGCAGGTCCGCATCGATCAGGGCGACCGCCCGGAGCAGCCGTTCGTCGGTGCCCGCCAACTCCCGGGAGAGGTTCACCCGGTCGCACCACAGCAACGCCGACTCCAGTGCGTTCACGGCGGCGAGCTCGCCGTTGCGACCGGCGGTGCCCCGCCCGCCGACTGCGGCGCGCAGAGCCACCTCGATGCCGCGCCGCACCTCACCGGTCGCCTCGATGGCGCCGATGCCCGCCGCCGCCTGCGGCCAGGACAGCAACGGCAGCCAGTCGTCGCGCGGGTGGAAGTGGGCGTACAGGAAGTGCCAGCGCTCCTGCCCGACGGCGGTGCCGTAGTCGTGCAGGGTGCCGGGCCGTACCAGCAGCGTGCGTCCGGGGACGGCCGGCACATCCGTGCTGCGGGCACCGAACCGGCCGGCACCCTCGAGGGTGTGTACCAGAAGCCAGTCTGTGGTGCCCCGCTCCCGGTAGGTGGCGTACCGGGGATCCTCGTCGAACTCGCCGGCCACCACGCGGCGCACGATGGGCGTGTGCGACTCCGGTCGGGCAGCAGAATCTTGAAGGGTCACAAGCGCATCACCTCTTATTCCCGACGCAACGCGGCGGCAGACTCGACGGTATGTCTACCGTAACGAGTACCCCGGTCGCAGTGTGCGCCCCGGCCAGGACAGAGTTCTCCGACTACGATCGCGACGGCGTGCAGCAGGTCCCCGCCGTGTTCAGCGACGCGGAGGTTGAGCGGATCCGCGCAGCCTTCATGGCCCAGGTCGACGCGGACCGTTCGCTGGCCATCGACGACCGCGTGCCGGACGACGACGTGCTGGCCCGCTTCCCACGGTTCATCCATCCCCACCGGCGCCCGGACCTCGCGGTGGGCCGGTTGGCCCTTGATGTCATGTTGGACCGGCGCCTACTCGACGTGGTCACCGGACTGATCGGGCCGGCGCTCGGCGCCCAGTCCATGTTCTACTTCAAGCCGCCCACCGCCCGGGGCCAGGCGATGCACCAGGACAACTTGTTCCTGCGGACCCACCCGGAGACCTGCTTGGCCGCGTGGATCGCCGTCGACGACGTGGACGCTGCGAACGGCGGGCTGGCCGTGGTGCCGGGCTCGCACCGGACCGAGCTGGTCTGTCCCGAACCTGCCGACATGACCCAGTCGTTCACGAACGCCGAGGTGCCGATCCCGGAGGGCATGTCGAAGGTGCAGACCGTGATGAGGGCCGGCGACGTGCTGTTCTTCCACGGCAGCGTGGTGCACGGGTCGCTCGCGAACACCTCGCCGGACCGGTTCCGCCGGTCTCTGATCTTCCACTACGTCCCGGAGGCCAGCACCGAGATCGCCTCGTTCTACCACCCGCTGGTGCACCCCGACCGGAGGGACGTGTTCATCGCCGAGGCGCTCGGCGGCGGCCCATGCGGGGATGGGGTCGGCGCGTCCGGGCCCTGATGCCCGGGCCGTGTCAGCCGAGCCAGAGGCAGAACGGGTGGCCGTGCGGGTCGACGCAGACACGCACGTCCTCCTGCGGCTGGTACTGCGCGAGCGTGGCACCGCACCTGAGCGCGAACTCGACCGAGGTGTCCAGGTCGGTGACCATGATGTCGAGGTGCATCATCATCTGCTGGTGGTCGGCCGTGTTGGGCCACACCGGTGGCGTGAAGACGTCCTCGAGCTGGAACGCCACCGAGATCCCGCCGGCAGGATTGCGCAGGTAGGCGTCGGTCTCCTCCACCCGGGCCACCTCCCAGTCCAACAGCTCCGCATAGAAGTGCGCGAGCGCCGCCGGGTCGGGCGAGCCGATGTTGATCGTGGTCAGCGTCAGACTCGGTCGATCGGTCATGGTTCCTTTCCTCGCCCGCGACGCGACCCTCGCGCCGACTCAGAGCCCGGCGCCGGCCAGGCCCAGTCCGCGGGCGATCACCATCAGTTGCACCTCCGTGGTGCCCTCGCCGATCTCCAGCACCTTCGAGTCACGGTAGTGCCGGGCCACGAGGTTCTCGTTGAGATAACCGTAGCCACCGAAGATCTGGGACGCGTCCCGGGCGTTCGCCATCGCCGCCTCGCTGCCGGTGAGCTTCGCGATGGACGCCTGCATCTTGAACGGCTCCCCCGCCGCCATCTGCCGGGCGGCGTTCAGCCAGGTGAGCCGGGCGGCATGCACCCGCGCCTGCATCCTGGCGATCATGAACGCGGTGTGCTGGTTCTCGGCAAGCGCCCGTCCGAACACCTCACGCTCCTGGGCGTAGCGGATCGCCTCCTCAAGGCACCCCTGCGCCGCACCGGTGCACAAGGCCGCGAACGCGATCCGGCCCTCGTCGAGGGACTCCAGGAAGTTCGCGTACCCGCGCCCGCGCTCGCCGAGCAGGTTCGCCTCGGGCACGCGCACGTTCGTCAGCGTCAGCGGGTGGGTGTCGGACGTGTGCCAACCGACCTTGTCGTAGGCGGGCCCGACCGTCAGCCCCTCGGCCGGGACCGGCACCAGGATCGCGGAGAGTTCCTTCTTGACCGTGCCGTCGGCCCGGGTGGTCCGGCCCGTGACCGCCGTGATCGTGATGAGGCGGGTGATGTCCGTGCCGGAGTTCGTGATGAACTGCTTCGAGCCGTTGATGACCCATTCGCCGTCGACGAGTTCCGCCGTCGTGCAGGTGCCGCCCGCATCGGAGCCGGCCGCGGCCTCCGTGAGCCCGAACGCGCCGAGTGCCTCACCGGACGCGAACCGCGGGATCCACTCGCGCCGTTGCTCCTCCGTGCCGAACCGCATGATCGGCATGGCGCCGAGCCCGACGCCGGCCTCCAGGGTCACCCCGAGGCTCTGGTCCATCCGGCTGATCTGCTCCACGGCCAGGCAGAAGGAGACGTAGTCACCGCCACTGCCGCCGTACTCGGTGGGGAACGGCAGGCCGAACAGGCCCAGGTCCCCCATCTGCTTGATGATGCCGTACGGCAGTTCGCGCTTGGTGTCGTACTCGTAGGAGGCCGGCCGGACCACCGTGTCGGCGAACTCGCGGACCTGCTCGATCAGTTCCTGCTGCTGCGGCGTGAACCCATAGGACATGCTCATGACTCCCTCGTCGGATCTTGTGGATCGTGGCCCGGGTGGTGACCTTGTGGGTCGGTCCCGGGGGGCGTCGACGGCGATCGACCGGTCCGCGGCGCCCGGTCACCTCTGACCGGTGCTCCGCCAGAGCAATTCCTCGACGACGGCGTCCGGGCCCGAGTCTACCGGCGGCACCGCCCGGTGGGCCGGGAAAGGCACCCGGCACCTACCATCGACAGGGTGAGCCCACCCGTGCACGTGACCCGCGGCGTCGGCGTCGCCGCACCGCTGGCCGAGGTGTGGCACCGGGTCACCACCCCTGCCGGCATCAACGACGAACTCGCGCCGTTCCTCACCATGACCATGCCTGCGCGCTGGCAGGCCGGGACGATCGCGACCGCGCCGGTCGGCCAACACCTGGGCAAGGCCCACCTCCGGTTGGCCGGCCTGATCCCGGTCGAGTACGACGACCTGTTCCTCGTCGCGGTGTCGGCCCCGACCATGTTCCATGAGCGTTCGGAGATGCTCACGGCCCGCGTCTGGGAGCACCGGCGCGAACTCGTCAGCCTCGCCGATGGGCTCACCCGGGTCACCGACGAGGTGACGATGATCCCCCGATTCCCGCTGCCCGGGCGTGCCGTGCACGCGCTGATCGACGCCCTCTTCGCGCACCGCCACCGCCGGCTGCGGGCGTGGGCCGACTCGCGCTGACGGTGTGCGCGGCTTGGGCCGGTCTCAGGCCGGATCCGTCACAGCTGTGGGATCCGTGCCGCCGAGACCGCCTTCCCGGGCGCGCACGATCAGTGTTGGCCTGCTCGATACCGACAGCTTCGTCAGGATGGTCGTCACATGGTTGCGGACGGTCTTCGGGCTGAGCACCAGCCGGCGAGCGATGGCCGCGTTGTCATGGCCGCGTGCGACCAGATCGAGGACCTCCCGTTCCCGGGCGGACAGTTCCGGGAACGGCAACCGGACGGCGGTGCGCCCGGACACGAGCGTGGACATCGCCCGGGCCGCGACCTGCGGGCCGAGGATCATCTCCCCGTTGGCGACCGCGCGGATCGCACGTTCCACCTCGTCCGGGCCGGCCGTCTTGAGGAGGTAGCCACGCGCGCCGCAGCGCATGGCCGCGACGACGGCCTCGTCGTCGTCGCTCATGGTGATCACCAGGACCCCGAGACCCGGGTGCTCGCGGACGATCTCCCGGGTGAGCTCGATGCCGGAGTCGTCCCCGAGGTGCAGGTCCATCAGCACCACATCCACCTCGGGGGTGATCGCCACCCGGGCCTGGGCGGCGTCGGCCGCCTGACCCACGACCGTGACCCCGGGCAGCGAGTCGAGCAGCCCGGTCATGCCGAGCCGGAAGACCGGGTGGTCGTCGACGATGGCGACGCGGATCGGCCCGGTCATGTGGAGCCCGCGGTTCCGAGTGTGCCTGCCGCGTTCACCCCGGCACCGGCGCCCGTACCGACCTGCGAGTCGGGCAGGGCCATGCCCGGCGGGCGAACCGGGATCGTGGCCTCGACCGCGGTGCCGTGTGGGGCCAGGTGGCGGACCTCGACCGCCCCACCCAGCTCCTCGGCCCGCTCACGCATCGAAAGGGTGCCGACGCCGACGCGCGCGTCCTCGCGATAGCCGACGCCGCCGTCCCGGCAGGACACGCGCACCGCGGCCTCGACCTCGCACACCTCCAGCTCGCACTCGGCGGCGCCGCTGTGCCGGGCCGCGTTCAACACGGCCTCGGCGGCGATCCCGTAACAGGCCGCGGCGACGGGGTCGGGGAGGTCGGCGTCGACGGCGAAGCGCAGGCGCACGTCGAAGCCGCTGCGCCGGTGCCGCGCCGCCAGTTCCGCGAGCGCGGGCTCGAGTCCGAGCTCCTCGAGCACCGGCGGCAGCAGGGTGCGGGCGATGGTGCGGACATCCTCGATCCGCTGATCGAGTTCGCCCTGCAGCGCCCGGAGCATCTTCGTGGCGCCGTCCGGGTCGGTTCGGATCGTGTTGGCCACGCCCTGCAGGCCCAGGCGCAGGCCCGCGAGCCAGGGGCCGAGCCCGTCGTGGAGCTCGCGTCGGATCACCCGGCGTTCCTGGAGCCGCGCGTCGGTCAGCCGGCGACGGGTCCGCGTGAGCTCGTCGGCCGTGCGGATCAGCACAAGGCCGGCGGTGACGACGGCGGCGAGCTCGTCCAATGCGCGGCGAGTGGTGGCGTCGAGGGTCTCGCCGGGTCGAGGCGTGGCCTCCAGGGTGCCGATCGTCCGGTCCCCGGAGATCAGTGGAACGGCGACGGGGCCGCCGGTCGGCAGGCCCCAGGCGGCCAGCACCGGGGCCACCTCCGGGTTGAGGTCGCCGCCGGTGGAGGTCTCGGCCGGGTCTGTGCCGCGGACCGTGACCGACTCGAGCCGGAGCGCGGTCCCGACGCTCTCCACGAGGGAGGTGAGCAGGCCGTCGTCCGTGCCGCCTCGCCCGATCCGGGTCCCCATCGAGCTAGCCACGCGCCAGGGGTCGTGGGCGACACCGTAGACGAGCCGCCGGATCCGTGCCGCGAACCACAGCCGGGTGGGGCCGACCGCGATAACGACGGCGGCGGCGGCAACCGCCTGGGCGATGCCCTGTCCCGGGATCAGGACCCCGGCGAGCAGCGCCGCCAGGAGGTAGATGCCCGCGAGCGCCGCCGTCAGGACCCCGGCCAGGAGTGCCCGGGACACCGCGAGCTCCATCCCCCACAACCGCTGGCGCAGCACCACCGTGAGGATCGCTGCCGGGAAGAGCGCCTGGCTCGCGAGGTGCAGCGCCGGTGTGAGCCAGTCCGGCACCGTTCCCACCGGGAGCAGGAGCGGCACGAAGGACACGGCCAGCACCAGCGTGCCCAGGCCGAGCCAGCCCAGGCCGACGGCCTCGGACTCGGGCGACCTGCGCCGTCGGGCCTCGACCGCGACAGCGGTGGTCAGCCCGAAGACCACGGCGACGACGAGCACCCCGGCGAGCACCGCGTAGTTGCCGGCCAGGCTCGCCACCAGGGCGGCCGCGGCGATCAGGCCGCCGGTCGCAGGTCCCCACCAGGCGCGGCCGAGCGGCCGCTCCCGGACCAGCCACGGCACCACCAGGAACAGCGCGAGGGTGCCCGGGACCCACGCCCAGCCGAACGTGTCGGCGAGCGGGCCGGGCGTCAGGCCCCGGCTTTCGGCGAACATGCGCCAGCCGCCGCCGAGCGCGGACAGCCCACCACCGACCGCCGTGAGCGCCGCGAGGTAGCCGACCACGTGGCTGCGGCGCAGCAGCACCACGGTGGCGACCGTCCCGTAGACGAGCCCGACCATGACGTCCACGATCAGGAACAGGTCGTCGACGGTGCCGGCCGGCCGGGAGGACAGGAACAGCAGCAGCCCGGCGAGGGCGAGCAGCCACGCTGTCCCGCCCAGGAGGACGGCCAGGCGCGGCAGTCCGTGACCGCCGCGCCCGAGCTCGGTTGGCTCTGACATGAGCAAACTGTAGGGACGGTCAGCGTCCCGGCGTGGTCGTATCGGGCCGGGATTGCGTGCGCAGCGCGGCGAGCGCGACGACGAACAGCCAGACCGGTCCGACGAAGCCCGCCATGTACTGCAGCGGCGACACCCCGACCAGGACGATCAGGGCGCCGAGCACCAGGCTGACGACGCCGATCCCGCGTGGGTAGGCGCGGTGCCGGACGGCCGCCAGACCCAGCGCGAGGCCGGTGACGCCGGCCGTGACCCAGAGCCAGGGGATCGTCGCGACCCAGTGCGAGTAGAACGACACGTCGGTCGCGATCAGCAGCTCCGGCTCGGTCAACCCGAAGACGAACTCGGTGTTCAGGCCCGACCCCAGGACCAGCACGGTGGCGAGCACCACGAGTCCCGCCGCGGCGACGCCCGGCAGCAGCGATCCGGCCGGGGACCGGCGGGCCAGGTGACGGTGCAGGCCGACCGCGAACGGGATCAGCAGGAGTGCCGCCACGATGGTCGCGACGTGGAAGCCGAGCAACTGCGGCACCTGGGTGGACAGGTGCTCGGTGATCGACTCCGGGGTGGGCGGTGCCGCGGGGTCGTACGCCGGGCTGAGTGACAGCGACAGGTAGATGCTCAGCATCCCCGCAAGGCCGGCGCCGATGCCGGCGAGGGCCCAACTGCGAGACGGTGGCTCCGATACCGGACCTCCAGGCGGAACTGTGCGGGGCGCAACGGCGTGTGTGGACATGATCGTTCTCCTTCGACCCGACGGGGTCGGTCACCGTGACCGAGGCGTGCGGGCCCTTCGGAGTCATGCTGAACGGCCCACTGTCCCGGCCGGCAGGGCATGCTGTCCCGGGACTCCGGGCAGTTCCGGTGGGACCGGTGCGCTCAGGAGATCCGCAAGAACTCCCGCGCCTGCTCGGTGCCCGTGAGGGTGACGTCCGGAAGCCGGGCAGCCTCGTTCGCCTCCCAGTCGGCGCGGGCGAGACGGTAGAGCAGCTTCTCGGCCGGGTTGCCCTCGCGGGACTCCAGCCGCACCCCGTTCGGGGAATAGCCGAGCTTGCGGGTGACCCCGTTGGAGGGGCCGTTGTCCGCCCAGGCGCTGGTGGTGGCGACCTCGGCCCCGAGCCCGGCGAACGCCAGGTGCAGCATCAGCGTGCGCATCCGGGTGCCGATGCCCCGGCCCTGATGGGCGCGGCCCAGCCAGGAGCCGGTCTCGACCGTGCGCGCCACCGCGAAGTCACGGGCGTCGATCGCCTGGATGCCCGCGGGGACACCGTCGACGAGGACCGCGAGCTCGATGGTCCACGCATCCGGTGACATCGCGGCCCGCTTGCCCCACTCGTAGGCGAGCACGCTGCGAGCCACCTCCACCGGGGTGCCTCGCGTCCACGGGAAGTCGAAGGGCATGAAGTCCTCGGCGTGCACCCCTCGCGCGGCCACTGCGGCGACCGCGGCCAGCAGTTCGTCGTCGATGTAGCGCAACTCGAGGTCGCCCGACCGCGCGGACAGGCGTGTGAAGGGCCAGAGTGCCGCAGGGCTCAGGTCCGGTTCGTCGGCGGTCTCGGGTTCGATCGGAGCGGGCATGGGCGCCACCCTAACGGCGTCCCTTAGCCTCGATCACGCTGAATTCGCGCCTGCCCGTGGTGCCGGCGACCGTCGGTTGCCCGCGCACCGGTAGCCTCTGGCGCATGGCCGCTGATCAGACCCTCGCCGCTGACATCGACGCCGTCTGCCGCCTGAGCGGCGAGTTCACGCTCCGGTCCGGTCAGGTGTCGGACGAGTACTTCGACAAGTATCTCTTCGAGGCCGACCCACGGCTGCTGGACCGGGTCGCCCTCCAGATGGTCGACCTGCTGCCCGAAGGCACGGACCTCCTCGGTGGACTCGAGCTCGGCGGCGTGCCGATCGCGACCATGGTGTCGGCGAAGACCGGCCTACCCGCGCTCTTCGTCCGCAAGGAGGCCAAGGAGTACGGCACCCGCAAGCTGGCCGAGGGTCCGGACGTGGCCGGCCGCCGGGTGACGCTGATCGAGGACGTCCTGACCACCGGTGGGGCGGTCCGTGCCGCGACGACGGCACTGCGAGAACGAGGCGCGGTCGTGACCGTGGTGGTCTGCGCGATCGACCGTTCGGCCGCCGGACTGAACCCGCTGGCCGACGTCGGCCTCGAGGTGCGCCGGGTGCTGACCAAGGCGCAACTGGACGCCGGCCGCGGCTGAGCCGACCCCGACGCCGAGCAGAGGTTCAGCGAATCCGCAGGAACTCCCGCACCTGCTCCGTTCCGGTGAGGGTGACGTCCGGAAGCCGAACAGCCGCGTTCTCCTCCCAGTCGGCGCGGGTGAGCCGGTACTGCAGCTTCTCGGCGGCTCTGCCGTCCCGGGACTCCACCTGCCGGCCGTTCGGCATATAGCCGAGCTTGCGGGTGACCCCGATGGAGGGGCCGTTGTCCGCCCAGGCGGCGGTGCTGGCGACCTCGGCCCCGAGCCCGGCGAACGCCAGGTGCAGCATCAGCGCGCGCATCCGAGTGCCCAGGCCACGGCCCTGATGGGCACGGCCCAGCCAAGAACCGGTCTTGACCGTGCGCGCCACCGCGAAGTCCCGTGCGGTCATTCCCTGGAGCCCGGCCGGGACGCCGTCGACGAGGACAGCCAGGTCGATCGTCCAGTCCGCGGGTGACATCGCGGCTCGTTTGCCCCACGCGTAGGCGAGCACCCTGCGAGCCACCTCCACCGGGGTCCCACGCGTCCATGGGCTGTTGAACGGGAGTAGGTGCTCGGCGTGCAGGCCGGCGGCGGCCACGGTCGCGACCGCTACCAGTAGTTCGTCGTCGGGGTAGCGCAGTTCGAGGCCGCCCGAGCGCGCCGAGAGGTCCGGGAACGGCCATGGGACGGTTGCACTCGGCTCCGCGTCCTGCGTGGTGGTCTCGTGGTCGGACTCGATGGGATGCTCCAGCACTCCTGCACCCTAACGAGAGGTCACTCAGACGCTGATCACACCGAACACCTCGTCGTAGATCGCGAGCGCCTGGGCCACCTCGTCGTCGGTCACGATGCACGGCGGCACCACGTGGATCCGGTTCTCCGCGGCGAACACGAGCAGGCCACGGTCGGCGCACGCGGCCTTGATCGCGCCGATCGTGGCCGGCGGCACCGGGGTGCGTGCCTCGGGATCGGTGACCAGGTCGAGGGCCCAGAACACGCCCATCCCCCGCACCTCGCCGATGATCGGGTGCTTGGCGGCGAGCGCGCGCAGACCCGGCCCGAGCACGTCGGTCCCGATCCGGTTGGCGTTGGCCACGATGCCCTCGGACTCCATGGCCTGCAGGGCCGCGAGGATGGACGCCGCGGCCAACGGGTGCCCCGAGTAGGTGAGCCCACCGGGGAACACCGTGTCATCGAAGGTCTTGGTGATCGGCTCGGAGATCATCACCCCGCCGACGGGCACGTAGCCGGAGTTGACACCCTTCGCGAAGGTGACCAGGTCCGGGGCCACGGTGCCGCCGTCGACCCCGTCCAGGGCGAGCCAGTGACCGGTGCGGCCGAACCCGGCCATGACCTCGTCCAGGATGAGCATGATGCCGTGCCGGGTGGCCAGTTCCCGGACGCCGGTGAGGTACCCGGGCGGCGGCACGATCACGCCGGCGGTGCCGGGCACGGTCTCGAGCAGGATCGCCGCGATCGAGTTCGGGCCCTCACTGAGGATGACCCGCTCGAGGTGGTGCAGGGCGCGCTCGGTCTCCTGCTCCGCGGAGTCCGACCAGAACTCCGAGCGGTACGGGAACGGCCCGAAGAAGTGCACGTGCCCGCGGGCGTACTCGTTCGGGATCCGCCGCCAGTCCCCGGTGGCGACGACGGCGGCGCCCGTGTTCCCGTGGTAGCTGCGGTAGGTGGACAACACCTTGTCCCGTCCGGTGTGCAGGCGCGCCATCCGGATCGCGTTCTCGACGGCGTCCGCCCCCCCGTTGGTGAGGAACACCTTCGTGAAGCCCTCCGGTGCGTGCCGCAGGATCTCGGCGACGGCGCGGCCCCGCACCAGGTTCGCCGTCGGCGGCGCGATGGTGGCCAGCTCGGCGGCCTGTTCGGCGATCGCGGCGACCACCTTCGGGTGACTGTGCCCGATGTTGACGTTGACCATCTGGGAGGAGAAGTCCAGGTACTCCCGACCGGCGTGGTCCCAGAGCCGCGAGCCCTGGCCGCGGGCGATCGCGATCGGGTTCAGGTGCGCCTGCGCGGACCAGGAGTGGAAGACCTGCTTGTCCAGCGCCAATGCCTCGGCGCCGAGATCGGATTCCGTCATCGATGACCTTCTGTTCTGGAGTGGGCCGTACCCGGTGAGGCTATCGCCGGGTACGGCCCGCGTGGGAGAGGTTGGCAGGTGGCCGCTAGTTACCGCCCTCGACCAGTTCCACCTCGATCGGCTGGAAGTCGGCGCCCATCACGTCCAGGCCCTCCGCCTCCACGTCCTCGAGCGCCTGCTCGATGTACTGCATGTCCAGCGCGGTGTCGGGCGGCGCAGTGGTGATCAGCGTGGACCCGGTCTCGTTCTGGGTCTGCAGGGCCATGTCCACGGTGTTGTCCCAGGTGGCCTGGTCCACGAGCCCGATGCCGTTCGTGGACGGCCAGATGAGCCGGTTCGTCTCGTTCGTCATCCAGAGCTGGTGGCTCTCACCGAGGGTGGACCCGGCGCTCGTGACGATCGTGGCGGTCTCGGCCGGGTTGTCCCGCGCGTAGACCCACCCGCGGATCACCGCGCGCAGGAACGCGACGGTGGTCTCGGCGAAGCCATCCTCGTTCGCGAGCCGCTCGGTGTCCGCCCAGATGGCGTCCTGCAGCATCGCGGACCCGACCTCGTTGTAGTCGATGACGTTCAGATCCTCCGGCTGGTACAACTCACCGGTGTCCGGGTTGAGGGTCTCGAGCACCTGCGCGTACTCGTTGTAGGTCATCGCCTGCGCGGCCTCGATGTCGCCGGAGAGGAAGCCGAGCATGTCGAAGCCCTGGGTGACGAGCTCGATGTCGTCGACGGTCAGGTCCTCCTGGGAGAGCGCGGCGAAGATCTCCCACTCGTTGCCGAAGCCCCAGGACCCGATCCGGCGGCCCTCGAAGTCGGCGATCGTCTCGATCCCGGAGTCGGCCATGGACACCTGCAGGGTCCCGGACCGCTCGAAGATCTGGGCGATGTTGGTGATGTTCGCGCCCTGCTCGATGGAGCCGAGCACCTTCGGCACCCAGGCGATCGCGTAGTCGACGTCCCCGTTGACCAGTGCGTCCTGCGGCACGATGTCGCCGCCGCTCTCGACGATCTCCACCTCGAGGCCCTCGTCGGCGAAGTAGCCCTGGTCCTGGGCGGCGAAGTAGCCCGCGAACTGGCCCTGGGTGAGCCACTGCAGCTGCAGCCGGACCTGGGTCAGCTCACCGTCGTCCCCTCCGCCGGTCGCGCCCGAGCCGGTGCCGTCGTCACCGCCGTCGTCGACGGTGCAGGCGGCCAGCAGCAGCGCCGCCGCGATCGCGCTGGCGCCGATGGCCAGTCGTCTGGAGTGCCTCATCGTGGTTCCTTCCGGTTGGTGGTGCGGTGCGTCGGGGTGTTCGTTCCGGGGTGGCTCCTGGGTAGGGGTCGACGGCGATGGTCGCCTCAGGCGGGGCGGTGCCGCACCGCGAGGGTCTCGACGGCGAGCGCGGCCAGGTAGAACAGGAGGCCGAGCACGATCGAGGCGAGCACGTAGGACCAGGCGCGCGCGTAGTCGCTGCCGGCCACGGAGGCCGTGATGAAGGTGCCAAGGCCACCGCGTGGTCCGCCGAAGTACTCGGCCACGAGGGCGGCGATCACGGACAGGGAGGATGCGATCCGCAGACCGGTGAAGATGAACGGACGGGCGGTCGGAAGGGTCACGGTGCGCATCGCCTGCCACCGCGTGGCGGCATAGGCGCGCATCAGGTCGCGGTGCACGGGCCGGGTCTGGCGCAGCCCGCGCAGGGTGTTCAGGAACACCGGCACGAACACGCTGATGCCGGCCACGGCCTGCCGGGCGGACTGCACGTCCGCGCCGTACATCGTGTAGAGCACCGGCGCGAGGGCCACGATCGGGATCACGGCGAGCGCGGCGACCAGCGGCGTCGTCAGCTCGTCGAAGACCCGGATGCTCGCCGCCACGAGGGCGAACCCGATCCCGAGCAGGCTGCCCACCACGAGACCGACGAGTGCGTTCCAGCCGGTCACCAGCGCCGCCGAGAAGAGCACCGGGATGTAGGCGAGGGTCTCGGCGAGGATGGCCGCCGGGCTCGGCAGCACGATCTGCGGGATCGCGAGCGCCGTGACCAGGATCTGCCACGCCGCGAGCACCACGATCCCGAGGAGCACTGGTGGCAGTATCCGGCGGGCGATGACGTTCATGTCGCCGCTCCGGTGCCGCCGGACCCGCCGCCGGTGCCCGCCACGCCGGCGCTGCCCGCGTGCAGACCCTCGCGGACCGCGGTGACCGCCTCGAAGAAGCGCGGATCCTCGCGCAGGGCGTCGGTGCGCTCCCCGACCGGCCCGAGTCCGGTGGTCACCGTGGTGGTGATCCGGCCGGGCCGAGGTGACATCACGACGACGCGGTCGGAGAGGAAGGCGGCTTCCGAGATGGAGTGCGTGACGAACACGACGGCCGCGCCGGTCTCGGCACTGATCCGCGCCAGCTCCGTCTGCATCCGCTCCCGGGTCATCTCGTCCAGGGCACCGAACGGTTCGTCCATGAGCAGCAGCCGAGGTCGCTCCGCGAGTGCCCGGGCGATCGCCACCCGCTGCTGCATGCCCCCGGAGAGCTGGTCGGGGAACCGGGCCGCGAAGTCGCTCAGGCCGACCAGTTCGAGCAGTTCCGTGGACCGGGCGCGCCGCGCGGCCCTACCCACGCCGTGCAGTTCGAGGGGCAGTTCGACGTTCGCGGCCACCGTGCGCCAGCCGAGCAGCCCGGCCTGTTGGAACGCGATGCCGTAGGCCTGGTCGAGGCGGGCCTGCGGCGCCGAGGTCCCGAACACCCGCACCTCGCCCGTGGTGGGCCGCTCGAGGTCGGCGATGATCCGCAGCAGGGTGCTCTTGCCGCATCCGGACGGTCCGATCAGGGACACGAACTCCCCGGCCGCCACCTCCAGGTCGATGCCCTTGAGGGCCTGGGTCGGGCCGTCGGAGGTGGTGAACGTCTTGTCCAGGCCGGTGACGGCGACCGCCGGGGCGCCGGCGCCGGCACGTTCGGGCGGCGCGGTCGTCTCGATGGTGCTCATGCTGGTTCCTCTCCTCGTCGGTAGCGGCGCAGCGCCAGGCCGAGCAGCGCGACTGCACCGGCGGCGAGCAGGCCGAGGCAGATGGCGCCGAAGATCGGCGCCCAGGACTTCGGTGGGTCCCCGGCCGCGGACTGCGCGAACTCGAGGATCATCCGGCCGATGCCGCCACGAAGGCCGATGGACACCTCCGCCACCACGGTGCCGATGACGGCGTTCGCGGCGGCCAGGCGCAGCGCCGGCAGCAGGTACGGCACGCTCGCCGGCAGCCGCAGCCTGATCAGGGTCTGCCACCAGGACGCGGCGTAGGAGCGCAGCAGGTCCGCGTGGATCGCGTCCGGGGACTTCAGGCCGCGCAGCGCACCGACCGCCACGGGGAAGAAGGCCAGGTAGGACGCGATGACCGCCACCGACATCCAGTTCTCCCAGGAGATCGGGCCGAGGGACAGCTTCGAGCCCCAGTTCCGTACCAGTGGTGCCAGCGCGATCAGCGGCACCGTCTGGGACAGCACCACCCAGGGCAGGATCGCGGACTCGGCGGTGCGCAGCCGCTGCATCAGCAGGGCCAGCGCCAGGCCGACCGTGACACCGATGACCCAGCTCAGCGCGGCGACCCCGAGGCTGAAGGCCGCGGCCTTGGCGGTGGCCACCCAGAGCAGGTCCGCGCCCTCGGCCCGGGTCACCGGTTCGGTCATCCGGATGGCCATGTCCCACAGGTGCGGCATCGCGATGTCCGTGGTCCGCGGCAGGATCCGCACCCCAGCCACGACGACCCCGTCGTCCGGGCCGAGGAACTTGTACGCCTCCCACAGCACGCCGACGGCCAGGACCCCGAGCAGGCCCATCAGCAGGCGCCGCGCCCGGCCGGAACCCTCCCGGGTGGGTGTGGTCAGGGCCGCCGCAGGGCCTGCGCTGTGCTCGGCGATCGCCGTGGCCGTGGTGTGCTCGCTCATCGGCGGCCCCGCCCGATCGCGACCGGTGCCCTCATGCGGTGGTGAAGGTGTCGATCACGTGCTCGCCGTAGGCGGCCAGCGTGGCGTCGATGGCATCGTGCTGCAGGTAGGCGCTGAACTGGTCCACACCGAGATCGGCGAGCGCCTGGAGCTTGGCGATGTGCTCGTCGGGGGTGCCGATGATGCAGAACCGTTCCACGATCTCGTCCGGCACGAACTGCGTGTGCGTGTTCCCGGCCCGGCCGTGCTCGGCGTAGTCGTAGCCCTCCCGGCCCTTGATGTAGTCGGTGAGCGCCTGCGGCACCACCCCCGCACTACCATCGCCGGCCGGCACGGCGCCGTAGCGAGCGACGATGTCGGCGACGTGGTTACCGACCATCCCACCGAACCACCGGCACTGCTCCAGCGCATGCGCCCGAGCCTCGGCGCCGCCGTCGGGCACCACGTACGCCGGCGCAGCCACGCAGAACGTGATGGCCGCGGGGTCCCGGCCCACCGCCTCGGCGGCGGCCCGGACCGCCGTGATCATCCACGACGCGATCTCCGGATCGGCCAGCTGCAGGATGAACCCGTCCCCGACCTCCCCGGCCAGGGCGAGCGCCTTCGGCCCGTACGCGGCCACCCACACTTCGAGCTCGGAGGAGGTGATCCACGGGATCCGTATCGTCGTCTCGCCAACGGTCGCCTCGCGGCCGTTCGCGAGCTCGCGGATCACCCCGACCGACTCCCGCAGGCTGGCGAGGGTGGTCGGCCTGCCGCCCTGCACCCGCACGGCCGAGTCCCCGCGCCCGATCCCGCAGATGGTGCGGTTGCCGTACATCTCGTTCAGGGTCGCGAACATCGACGCCAGGACGCTCCAGTCCCGGGTGGCCGGGTTCGTCACCATCGGGCCGACGATCACCCGCTGCGTGCGGGCGAGCATCGCGGAGTAGATGACGAACGGTTCCTCCCAGAGCACGTGCGAGTCGAACGTCCACACGTGGGAGAAACCGGCCTCCTCCGCGGCCACGGTGAGATCGACCACGCGCGAGGCGGGCGGGTTGGTCTGCAGGACGATGCCGAGATCCATGTGCGCTCCTTCGGGGTCGGGCTCAGACGAGGTACTGGGACAGGCCGCGCTTGATGTAGCGACCGTGACCCGCCCGCCCGCGGTACTCGCCGTCATCGACCACCACGGTGCCCCGGGAGAGCACCGTGTCCACGTGCCCGTCGATCTCGAACCCCTCCCACGCGGAGTAGTCCATGTTCATGTGGTGGGTCTTGCCGAGCCCGATGGACGTGTGCCCGTTCGGGTCGTAGACCACCACGTCCGCGTCCGCCCCCGGCTCGATGACGCCCTTGCGCCCGTACATGCCGAACATCCGCGCCGGGGTGGTGGACGTGATCTCGACCCACCGCTCCAGGCTGAGCCGACCCTCGACGACGCCCTGGTAGAGCAGGTCCATCCGGTGCTCCACCGAGCCGATGCCGTTCGGGATCTTGGAGAAGTCCCCAATGCCCATGTCCTTCTGGTCCTTCATACAGAACGGGCAGTGGTCGGTGGAGACCATCTGGATGTCGTTCGTGCGAAGGCTGCGCCACATGTGGTCCTGGTGGCCCTCGGCCCGGGACCGCAGCGGTGTGGAGCAGACCCACTTGGCGCCCTCGAAACCGGGCGCACCCAGCTGCTCCTCGAGGGAGAGGTACAGGTACTGCGGGCAGGTCTCGCCGAAGACGTTCATGCCACGGTCCCGGGCGGCGGTGATCTGCTCCACGGCCTGCTTCGCGGACACGTGCACCACGTACAGGGGCGCGCCGGTGAGGTCGGCGATCATGATCGCCCGGTGGGTGGCCTCCTCCTCCGCCTGCCACGGGCGCGAGATCCCGTGGTAGTACGGGTCGGTCTTACCCTCGGCGATCAACTGCTGCACGAGGACGTCGATCATGGCGCCGTTCTCGGCGTGCATCATCATCATGGCGCCGTTGCTGGCGCCCTTCTGGAACGCCCGCAGAATCTGCCCGTCGTCGGAGAGGAACACGCCCTTGTAGGCCATGAACAGCTTGAAGCTGGTGACGCCCTCGTTGACGAGTTCGTCCATGGCACTCAGGGAGGAGTCCTGCACGTCGGAGAGGATCTGGTGGAAGCCGTAGTCGATGGCGCAGTTGCCGGCGGCCTTCTCGTGCCAGGCGTGGTACTGGTCCAGGACGCCCTGGTCCGGGTACTGCACCACGAAGTCCACGATCGAGGTTGTGCCGCCCCAGGCCGCGGCGCGGGTACCGGTCTCGAACGTGTCCGAGGCGAAGGTGCCACCGAACGGCATCTCCATGTGGGTGTGCGCGTCGATGCCGCCGGGGATCACGTACTTGCCGGACGCGTCGATCACCGAGTCCACGGTGGACCGCAGGTCCGAGCCGAGCACGGTGGAACCGGGCTCGAGGAGGGCGGCGATCCGTTCGCCGTCGACGAGGACGTCGACCTCGCGCCGGCCGGTGCTGGAGACGACGGTGCCTCCGCTGATCAGGGTGGTGGCCATGGTGTGCTCCTCTCTGATCGCGGTCAGGGCTTGGGGATCGAGGTGTAGGAGTCCGGGCGGCGATCCCGGTAGAACTGCCACTCGTTGCGCACCTGCCGGATCAGGCCCAGGTCGAGGTCGCGGACCACGATCTCCTCGTGCTCGGACGAACCCAGGTCGCCGATGTGGTTGCCACGGGGGTCCACGAACTGGCTGGAGCCGTAGAACGTGACGGCCAGGTCCCCGTACTCGTTGTCCTCGGTGCCCACCCGGTTCGGCGCGGCGACGAAGTACCCGTTGGCGGCCGCCGCAGCGGGCTGCTCGATCTCCCACAGCCGGTTGGACAGCCCGGGCTTGGTGGCGTTCGGGTTGAACACGATCTGCGCGCCGTTCAGGCCGAGCTCGCGCCACCCCTCGGGGAAGTGCCGGTCGTAACAGATGTACACCCCCACGGGGCCCACCGCGGTCTTGAACACCGGGTAGCCGAGGTTGCCGGGACGGAAGTAGAACTTCTCCCAGAACTTGTCGAGGTTCGGGATGTGGTGCTTGCGGTAGGAGCCGAGGATGGCGCCGTCCGCGTCGACCACGACGGCGGTGTTGTAGTAGACGCCGGGCTGGTCCTCCTCGTAGATGGGCAGGATCATCACCAGGCCGAGCTCCTTGGCGAGGGCGGCGAAGCGCTGCACGATCGGCCCGTCCGCCGGCTCGGCGTAGTCGTAGTACTTCGGGTCCTCGGTGATGCCGAAGTACGGGCCGTAGAACAACTCCTGGAAGCAGATGATCTGCGCCCCCTGCTCCTTCGCGTCCCGGGCGAACTGCTCGTGCTTGTCGAGCATCGACTCCTTGTCCCCGGTCCAGGTCGTCTGGGTGATCGCGGCGCGTACAACGGTCATGCTGTGGCTCCCGTCTACCGGCGGATGTGTGCCCGATCGACCCACACCCGGCTCGTGGTTGGTCATTCTTCGGCGTGCGTGTTACGACGACGTTTCACTCGGTGTCACACGGGTGACACGCCCTCGTGTCCGTCCCAACGTAATCGAACGGCGGGCAGTCTGGCACCGTCTTCAACGATTGGTGCCCTACCCGGGGGCGCGTCAGAGTCCGACGCCGCGGGCCACCTGGGTGTTCGAGGCCTGCGCGACCGGGCGGATGGTGAGCGAGTCGATGTTCACGTGCCGCGGCCGGGTCAGGGTCCAGGTGATGGCGTCGGCGACATCCTCGGCGAGCAGCGGGTGCGTGACGCCGTCGTACACCGCGGCGGCCCGCGCCGGGTCGCCGAGCCGGTTCAGCGCGAACTCCTCCGTGCGCACCATGCCGGGGGCGATCTCGATCACCCGGATCGGTTCACCGTTCAGCTCCAGGCGGAGCGTGTTGCCGATGACCCGCTCGGCGTGCTTGGCCGCGACGTACCCGGCGCCGCCGGGATAGGTGCCGTGCGCCGCCGTGGACGTGAGCAGCAGGATGTCCCCGCCGCCGTCGGCGCGAAGGTGCGGGAGCAGCGCCTGGGTGACGCGCAGGGTCGCGGAGACGTTGATCCGGAACATCTCCTCCCAGTCCGCAACGGAGGCGGACTCGACCCGGTCGGCGCCGCGGGCGCCGCCGGCGTTGTTCACGAGGGCGTCGAGCCGGCCGCCCGCCGCGACCGCCTCCGCCAGCGCGGCCACGTCCGACTCCCGGGTGAGGTCGGCGACGACGTACTCGGCGCCGGTCTCCGCGGCCAGCGCGGCCAGGCGGTCCTCACGTCGGGCGGTGGCGACGACGGCGTAGCCCGCCGCCCGTAGCGCGCGTACCGTTGCCGCACCGATGCCGGTGGAGGCGCCGGTGACGACGGCGCGCGGTGCGGTCGGTGTGTCGGGCCGGGTGGCCGGTGGCTGGCTCATGCCGTCATCGTGCCCGCCGCCGTGGCTGCTGGGGTAGCCCCGTCCACGGGGCGGGACACACGCCACTGGTCGGTGGACGTCGGTCGACGACGCCCACCGACGTCAGCGGAGGCTCACAGGTAGCCGCAGGCGGTGCCCCAGTTCGTGTAGTGACCCAGCCCGACGTGCCGCCAGAACCGGGCACTGTAGTTCGTGCCGGCCCCCGAGTAGACGCTGACGCTGCGCTGCGTCCCATAGGAGTAGCTCGCGACGCTGCCGCTGACGAGCCTCGGGGACGTCCCGCAGCTCTTGTAGATGCTGATGTAGCCGGAGATGTTGCCGCTGCCGTAGTAGGCGAAGCTGCTCACCACATAGTTGCCGCTGCGACTCACGCAGATCGAACCGGGCCCGCTCGTGGTGGAGCAGTCGGCGGCGGCCACGCCGAACTGCTGGGTGTGTGCCTCGGCGCTGGCGAGCCCCTGGCTGGCGGAGTCGCTGAAGGTTGTGGCCGTCGCTGCGGCGCAGTTCTCCTGACGGTCGACCACCGGCAGCAACACGTCCGCCGGTGCGCCGATCTGGGCGGCGACGTCTGGCATGGTGGTGTCGGTGATCTCCACCGAGACCAGCGTGCAGCCGCGCTGGGCCGCATCCGCTGCCCAATCGGTGGCGCGCGCGGCGTTGCGCTCCGCCTCTGCCCACGCGTACCACTGCGCGTCGGTCGCGTCGGCGGCCGGCTGGTTGCCGACCTCCGGCTCCAGAACCTGGACGTCTGCCGAGGCCGGCGCCACCATGACCGCGCCGGCCAACAGTGCTGCCGCGGCGGCCACTGCGGTCACGGCCGCCCTCATTCGTGAGGTACTCACGTACTCCCCTTTCGCCGGTCGGTCGACCGGGGTCAGTTCGGTTAAAGCCTTACCCGCACGATCGTGACACACATCACGTATGTAATCACTCCAGGGGTGCCGGACATATCAAGGTGTAGGGGACGGGGAGAGGGTGGATGAAGGCCACGCCGGAGGAACGGTTCGAGTCCTTGTACTGGACTCACCACCACGAGCTGTTGGCCTTCATCCGCCGTCGCACCTCGCCGAACGTCGCGGAAGACATTCTGGCCGAGACGTTCGTGGTCACGTGGCGACGGATCGAGGAGGTGCCGATGGAAGCGCGACCGTGGCTGTTCGGCGTCGCCCGGAATTCGATCCGGAACTACGTGCGGACGGACAACCGACAACAGGCACTCCGAATCCGGCTCGAGCAGGAGCCGCCGGAGGCGCAGCACGACCTCTCGGTGTCGATCGCCAGCCGTGCGGACCTGGTGCGGGCGTGGAACCTGCTGACCGACTCCGAGCAGGAGGTCATCGCGCTCACCGCATGGGATGACCTCAGCAACAACGAGGCCGCCGCGGTGCTGGGGTGCACCAAGAGCGCGTTCGCCGTGCGACTGTTCCGGGCCCGCCGTCGTCTCCTTCATCTATTGGAACGCACCGGAACCGGATCCTCAGGGTCGGGCCCGCGGCGTCAGGCGCAGGGGAGCCAGTCATGACCGATCGCAACTCGACGCTGCTGCGGGCGGTGCAGCAGCTGGACCCGCAGGCCAATCCGGATCCGGTGGACAGCGAGGCACTGCTGGCGCGAGTGCGGCTGGCGATCGCGGACGCGCCGGCGGAGATGCCGGACCTCGCACCGCGCCAGGTCCCGCGCACCACCCGACGGGTCGTGGTCGGAGCGGCAGCGGCGATCCTCCTCGGCGCCGCCGTGTACACGGTCGCGAATCCGGGCCAGCCGCCCGCATACGCCTCCTGGACACCGACCCCCACGGAGCTCACCGCCCCGGTGGCGGCCGAACGCGCCGCCGAGTGCCCGACGGTGGAGGTCATGCAGGGTCCACCCGAGGACCCCACCGACATGACCGACATTCCGCTGACCTTGCATCTGGCCGAGCAGCGCGGCGACTACACGTTCGCCGTCTCCTCCGGCGTGAGTGAGGACGGTGAGCCCGCATACAGCGTGTGCCTCGTCGACGCGAACAGCGGTATCACCACCGCACAAGGTGCCATCCTGCCGGCCGACTCCGCGGTGGCTCCGTCCTCGGCCGACGGGGTGGAGGTCTTCAACGACAGCGTCGACTGGAGCGTGACCTCGGAGGAGGACGCGATCACCTATGTGTTCGGCACCGCCGGAACGGACGTGACGGCCGTCGATGTGCACACCGACTCGGGCAGCTTCGCGCACGCCTCGCTCGCAGACGGCTGGTGGGCCGTCTGGTTCCCGGGCGACGTGGACCTGACCACCGATCTCACGGTGACCACGAGCGACGGCACCACCCGGGAGGTGGCCGCGGTGCCGAGCACCTCGGACGACACCGCCGACCCGGAGGACACCGACTGAGGCGGAGCACAGAACCGAACAGAACTTGGACGGCTCGGTCGACATGGGATCGAGCAGGTCCGGGCACCGGAGTGGGGAGGGCCATCCGGCGCCACAGGGAGCCGGCCGCGCGGGGGCGCGGTCGGCTCCCGTTGTAAGGTGGGAGATGACGGACACCGGGGCTGACTGTGCCCCGTGCCAGCCCGGCCCGATCTGGCCGGCAGGTCCAATGCGCAATCCCGAACGCCCACCCCGCGCTGGAGCCTGCCCATGTCCTCTGCTCGACCCTCCGCCGTGCGCCTCGTTGCGACGGTTCCGCTCGTCCTCACGCTGGTCGCCTGCTCGGCCGGCGCCGGTGGCGCGCCTGACGACGACTCCTCGGCGACCACCGACCAGGCCGTGGCCGGGTACCCGATCACGGTGGACAACTGCGGCACCGAGGTGACCCTGGACGCTCCCCCGCAGCGGATCGTCACCATCAAGTCGGCAGCGACGGAGATGGTGCTGGCGCTCGGCCTCGGCGAGCGGCTCGTCGGGACCGGCTTCGCCGACGGCCCGCTGCCGGACGACCTGGCCGACGCCGGAGCCGGCGTGCCCGTGCTCGCCGAGCAGGCGCCGTCGTCCGAAGTGGTGCTGAGCACCGAGCCCGACCTCGTCTACGCCGGGTGGGAGTCGAACCTGAGCGCCGAGACGGCCGGGGACCGGGCTGCCCTGGCCGACCTCGGCGTCGCCACCTACGTGAACCCATCGGCCTGTCTGGAGGAGGGCTACCAGCCAGACCCGCTCACGTTCGAGGGCGTGTTCGCCGACATCATCGAGGCCGGTGACCTGCTCGGCGCCCCGGGCGCGGCCGCGGACCTGGTGGCCGCCCAGCAGGCCGAACTGGCCCAGGTGACGCCGTCCGAGGCCGGGCTGACCGCGCTCTGGTACTCCTCGGGCTCGGACACCCCGTACGTCGGCGCCGGGATCGGGGCGCCGCAGATGCTGATGGACGCGATCGGGGTGGAGAACATCGCCGCGGACGTCCACGACTCCTGGTCGTCGCTGTCCTGGGAGGCGATCGCCGACGCCGAGCCGGACGTGATCATCCTGGTCGACTCGGCCTGGAACACGGCCGAGTACAAGATCGGCCAGCTCGAGGCGAACCCGACGACGGCACTGCTGCCCGCGGTCCAGGAGGGCCGGTACCTGATCGTGGACTTCCCGGCCACCGAGGCCGGGGTGCGCAGCGTGCCCGCGGCGACCGAGCTCGCCGCGCAACTGGCACAGCTGGAGCAGGAGGGCTCCGGATCATGACTCGGACCGACCTCGACGGTGGCCCGGCGCCCGGCACTGCGGACCCCGGCCCGTACCCCGCCGGCGCTCGCAAGCCGGCGCTGAGCAGCCCCGGTCGCACCCGAGCGGCGATGTCCCGGTCGGTGCTGCTCTGGCTACCTGTGGCGGTCGGGGTCCTGGTCGCATCGCTGCTGGTGTCGCTCACGATCGGGCCGGCGCAGATCACCGTCGCCGAGATCGCGGGGTCCGCGTGGCACCACCTCCTGGCCTGGCTGCACGGACTCGGAATCGGCGTCGACGTGCCACCGAACCCGCTCACCCAGATCCGGGACGGGATCGTCTGGGCCGGGCGCGCGCCCCGGTTGGCGACCGGCGCGTTCGTGGGTGCGGGGCTGGCCCTGTGCGGCGGGGTCATGCAGGCGATCACGCGCAACCCGCTCGCGGACCCGTACCTGCTGGGGGTGTCCTCGGGCGCGGCCCTCGGGGCGGTCGCGGTCCTGCTCCTCGGGCTCGGCGTGGCGCTGCCCGTCGCCGCCTTCGGTGGGGCGCTGCTTGCGCTCGGCGCCACCCTCGCGCTGGCCGGGATCGGCGGCGCCCTCACGCCGAACCGGACCATCCTGGCCGGGATCGCGGTGGCCCAGGCCTGCTCCGCGCTGGTGTCGTTCACGATCTTCGCGAGCGCCCGCGGGGACGCCTACCGGGAGATCATCAACTGGCTGATGGGGTCGCTGGCGGGCCGCACCTGGGCCTGGGTCGCGATCGCGGGCATCGCGACGGTCCTGATCGGGTTCATCGTGCTCGCGTTCGGGCGCACGCTCGACGCGTTCGCGTTCGGTGACGCCGCGGCGGCCTCCCTCGGCGTCCACGTCACCCGCACCCGGTGGGTGCTGCTGACGCTGACGGCGTTGCTCACCGGGGCGCTCGTCAGCGTCAGCGGCGCGATCGGCTTCGTCGGCCTCGTGCTCCCCCACGTGGTGCGGCTCCTGATCGGCGGGCGGCACCTGCGCCTGCTCCCGGTCGCGGCGTTCGGCGGCGCCACCTTCCTCATCTGGGCGGACACCGCGGCACGGACCGTGTTCGCGCCGCAGGAGGTCCCGGTGGGCATCCTCACCGCCGCGATCGGCGCCCCGGTGTTCGCCTGGCTTCTGGTGCGCTCGAGGAGGGCGGCATGAGCGGGGCGACGGAGCCGGCCGTGACGGTCGCGGACCTGTGGACGAGCGAGCTGCGGTACCGGATCAACGCGACGCAGATCCTCGGCGGCGTTGACGTCAGTGTCCGGTCCGGACGGGTGACCGGGGTGCTCGGCCCGAACGGATCCGGGAAGTCGACCCTGCTGCGGCTGATCGTGGGCGCCCTGCCGCCTTCGAGCGGTCACGTGCATCTGATGGGCCGGGACGTCGCCCGACTGAGCCGGCGCGAGCGGGCCCGTCGGGTGGCCTTCGTGGAGCAGGAGGCACACGCCGAGGTGGACCTGCGGGTCCGGGACGTGGTGCTCCTCGGGCGAACGCCGCACCGGCCGGCCTTCTCCGGGGACAGCGCCGCCGACCTCGATCTGGTCGAAGCCTCACTCCGGCGGACCGGCGCCCTGGACCTGGCGGACCGGGAGTTCGCGACCCTCTCGGGCGGGGAGAAGCAGCGGGTGCAGATGGCCCGGGCCCTGGCCCAGACCCCGCGGGTGCTGCTGCTGGACGAGCCCACGAACCATCTCGACGTCGCCGCCCAGCTGCAGGTGCTCGCACTGGTGCGGGAGGTCGCGGCGGCCGGCACCGGCGTGCTGATGGCCATCCACGACCTCGCCCACGCCGCCACGGTGTGCGACGACGTGCTCGTCCTGGACGCCGGCGTGGTGGCGGCCGCCGGACCACCGCGGGAGGTCCTCACCCCGGACCTGATCGCCGCCGTCTATGGTGTGCGGGCCGAATGGGTCGACGGCGAACACGGGTCCGCGCTGGTGTTCTCACCCCTGCTCGGCGGCGGCTCGGCTCGTCAGGAACGTACGATGTCGGCGGAGGCCTTCCGACTGTAGGTTGGGGCGCATGCCTGTGACCGAGGACGGACGACGCTGGCGCCTGGACATCCCCCGGCCGAGCATCAAGACCTTCATCAGGGCGGCGCGCTGGTGGATCGCGGCCACCGTGACGGTGCACCTCGGTGCGGCCGTGACCGTGATGACCGTGGACCACATGCGCAAGCGGCGCACCCCGCTGACCGGGGAGTTCCCGCGCACCGCCCCGCGCACCATGCCGGTGGCGGACTCGGAGGTGACGACGTTCACCTACGGGGCGGACGTCTTCGACGCGATGCTCGACTCGATCAACAACGCCAAGCACACCATCCTGTTCGAGACCTACATCTGGAAGGCCGACGAGGTCGGGCACCAGTTCAAGGAGGCATTGATCGCCGCCGCCCGCCGGGGGGTGAACGTCTACCTGATCTGGGACACGTTCGGGAACCTGGTGGTCGACCCCCGTTTCTACCGGATGCCCGATCTGCCCACGTTGCACGCGCTCCGTTTCCCGCTGTTCCGGGGCGGCATGCTCACCATGAACGTACGCAAGACCGGGCTCGATCACCGCAAGGTGCTCGTCGTGGACGGCAACGTCGGCTACGTCGGCGGGTACAACATCGGATCCTTGTACCGGACCCAATGGCGCGACACCCACGTGCGCGTCGAGGGCCCGTCGGTGTGGGAGCTGGAGAACGCCTTCGTCGACTTCTGGAACGACCACCGGAAGGCGGACCTCCCCGAACTCCCGGACACCGGTGCGCATGGTTGGGAGCCTCGGATCCGTGCGGCACAGAATGCGCCGAGCCGGCTGCTGTTCCCCGTGCGCGGCCTGTACCTGGAGGCGATCGACCGGGCCGAGTCCCACGTGTACATCACGCAGGCGTACTTCATCCCGGACCGGGAGATCCTTGCCACCCTCATCGCGGCCGCTCGCCGCGGCGTGGACGTCCGGGTCCTCATCCCGGAGGTCTCCAACCACGTGCTGGCGGACTGGGCCGCGCGGTCCTACTACACCCGTCTCCTCGAAGCCGGCGTGACCCTCTGGCTGTTCAAGGACGCCATGGTGCACGCCAAGACCATGACCGTCGACGGCCGCTGGTCCACCATCGGCACCACCAACATCGACCGGATGTCGATGACCGGGAACTTCGAGGTGAACCTCGAGTTCTACGACGACGAGCTCGCCGCGCAGATGGAGCACGTGTTCAAGACGGACCTGACCAACGCACGGCAGCTGACGCCGCAGGAATGGAACGAGCGCGGCCCGGTGACCCGGCTCCTGGAGTACCTGATCAGGCCGTTCGGGCCGCTCCTCTAGCCGGACTCGGCCGCTCGGGCGGCCAGGTAGGCCCGGCCGCGGGGCGAGAGCTCGTACCCGACCGGCAGGCTCAGGGTGAGGCCGAGGTTCTTGAGCTTGCGCACGTCCAGCTTGAACGGGTCCCGCTCCCGGCCGACCATGCCGGCCAGGTCCGGGGCGCGGCGGGCCGGGTGGTCGCGGATCAGGGCCAGGGTCTGCGCCGTCCACGGGCCGTGGCTGCTGGCCCGGTCCAGTCGGTCCAGCCGCGCGGTGATGGCGGACACGTCGTCGGGTCCGAGCCGGTCGGAGGCGGCCAGGTCGGCGCGCTCGTCCGGGCCGTCGTCCAGGTGGAACCGGACGCGATAGGTCGGCAGGTCCGGGGTGCCACGCAGGTCCGCGACGAGGGTCGCCGCATCCGGGTAGCCGGCCCGGACGGCCTCGGAGTCGGTGATCTGCGCGGAATCCACGACAGACACCTCGTCCACGGCGAGGCGTCCGACGACGGTCCGGTACCTGTTCCCGGCAAGGACCTGGTGGCGCTTCCACCGGCGGAACGTGAGCGTCACCGCACCCGACTGCACCCCGTCGCGGAACCGTGCCTCGAACAGCATGGCCTCGACCCTAGACGCCCGTGAGGGCGTAGTGGGGCTCCGGTGGCAGTTCGACGGAGATCGATTCCCCGGGCCGGACCGTGCCGCTGCGCGCCACGACACCCATGACCCCCGCGAGCTTGTGCACCTGCCCGGAGTCGTCCTTGCGGAGCACCTTCTTGAGCAGTCCGGGCTGGAAGTCGTTGATCTGCTGGCACGGATTCCGCAGGCCGGTCACGATGATGACCGCGTCGGCGATGTGCAGCCGGGTGCCGACGGGCAGTTCGAGCAACGGGACACCCACGGTGGTGATGTTCTCGCCCAGCTGTCCGGGGGCCACCCGGTGACCCGCCTCGCCGAGGTCCTCGAGGAGTTCGGCATGGATCAGATGCACCTGGCGCAGGTTCGGCTGACTGGGGTTGGCGGCCACCCGGCTCCGGTGCTTCACCGTGGCACCGGCATGAGCATCCCCCCGGACGCCGACCCCCTCCACCAGTTCGATCACTGGGGTCGAGGACTTGCTGAAGGTGTGGGTCGGGCTGACGTGGACCGAATCGACTCTGGCACTCATATGTTGCTGATCCTAAGCGGGTCGGCGGACCCGACCCGTGGCTGGTCGCGAGGCCCGCGGCTGGTGGAACATTCAACTGCCGGTCCGGAACATGTCCTCCTCGGGGGGGCGGATCGCGACGGCCGCGCCGTCGCCGTCCTCGTGGGTGACCAGGTGGCCGAGCCCCCGGACGACGGCGAACGGGCGACCCTTCGCCTTGCCGCGCACGAGGTCCGCGGCGCCGGCGATCTCGTCGGCGACCGCAATCACGCTGGCGCGCAGGTCCCGGCCCTGCATGTCCTTCTGGCCGCGCAGGTCCTCCAGGACGTCGATGCCGGCCGCGCCGATGGAGATGTCGGCGATGCCGCGACGCCACGGGCGGCCCACGGTGTCGGTGATCAGCACGCCGGGGCGCAGTCCGAGCCGGGCGTTCAGGCCGCGCCGGATCCGCCGGGCCGAGGCGTCCGGGTCCTCCGGGAGCAGCAGCACGGTCCCGGGCAGCACGTTGGAGGCGTCCACGCCGGCGGCGGCCATCACCAAGCCCTGCCTGTTCTCCACGATCCGCAGCGTGGAGCCGTCCGGGTACTCGCGGGTCGCGACCACGCGCACCGTCTCGGCGGTGATCGCGGCTTCGCGGTCCTTGCCTGCCACGAGCCGGCCCTCGGACTTGGCCACGACCTTGGAGGCGATCACGATGATGTCCCCCTCGGCAAGCCCGGTCGAGCCGTCGGGCCAGGTCAAGGTGGCCAGGAGCGGGGTGAGCAGCGCGGCCAGGTCCGTCCCGGACGTGACCTCACCAACACCATCGGGCGCTTGGACGAGCAGCATTCAGCGGACCACCTTCGGGAGGACGTCGCGGCCGAAGGTCTCGATCCAGTCCGTCTGGTTACGGCCGACGTTGTGCAGATAGATACGGTCGAATCCTAGGTCCGCGTAGGCCTGGATCGCGCGCAGGTGCACGTCCGGGTCCGCGGAGATCACGAGCCTGCCCTCGAAGTCCTCCGGACGGACCATCTTCGCCACCTGGGCGAACTCGAACGGCGACCGGATGTCCGCCTTCGGGAACCGCATCGCGCCGTTCGGCCACTGGGTCATCGCGTTCGTCAGCGCCTCGGCGTCGGTCGGCGCCCAGGACAGGTGCAGCCGCACCACCCTCGTCATCGAGTCCGGCTCCCGGCCGGCCTCCTTCGCGCCGGCCGCGAACCGGTCGAGCAGGGTGGCCACCTTGTCCACCGGGGCGCCGATGGTGATCAGGCCGTCGGCGTGCTTGCCCGCGCGGCGCGCGGTCACCGGCCCCGCGGTCGCGATGAGGATCTCCGGCGCCACCTCGGGCATCGTCCACAACCGGGTCGATTCGAGCTTGAAGTACTCCCCGCTGTGCTTGTAGTCCCGTCCTGCGAGGGAGTTCGAGAACAGCCGGCCGATGATGTCCACCGCTTCGAACATCCGGTTGATCCGCTCCGGCGCCTCCGGCCAGTACCCACCGACGATGTGCTCGTTGATCGCCTCACCCGAGCCGATCCCGAGCCAGTGCCGGCCCGGGTACATCGCCGCCAGGGTCGCGCTCGCCTGCGCGACCATGGCCGGGTGCCACCGGAACGTCGGGGTACTCACGCCCGGACCGATGTCGCCGGAGGTGCGCTCCCCGAGCGCGGCCAGCACGTTCCACACGAAGGACGCCTGACCCTGCGCGGGCACCCACGGCTGGTAGTGGTCAGCCGCCATCACCCCGGAGAACCCGTGCGCCTCCGCGTGGGCCGCGTGGGCGAGCACGTCCGTGGGATGGAACTGCTCGAGCATCGCCGCGTAGCCGATGGTCAACGTCATGAAGCGAGCCTAGGTCACGGTCGGCGACCGTCTCGTTGTCCATCGGTCGATGGACGTAGGTCTCGCGGATGCCAGCCACTGTCGGGAATGATTCCCACCTGCGCGCCGTTGAACGGGTGTCCGGCGCAGTGCCGGATGCCAGCGCGCGGGCAGCCCCGCGCAGAAGGAGAAGCGTCGATGGCCTCGACCAGCAAGACCCTGCGACCGAAGATCACCCTGCGGTCCACCGCGGGCACCGGCTACGAGTACGTGTCCACCAAGAGCCGCCGCAACGATCCCGACCGGCTCGTGCTGACCAAGTTCGACCCGCGGGTGCGCCGGCACGTGGAGTTCCGCGAGGCGCGCTGACCGCGCTGCTGCTCCGGTGGCGGGCGTCGACGCCCGCCTCCGGCAGTGCTGACGGCCGGGCTCAGTCGGCGGCGGGCGCCGACGTCCACTCGCCCGGGCGCTCGTGGGCCGGGTTCGCGACCCGCACCTGCGGCCAGAGTTCGGCCCAGCCGTCCTCGTCGAAGGTTCCGTCCGGGCACTCGAACCGCAGTTCGGTGGTGTCCAGGTAGGCGGTGCCCCAGTAGTCGAGCATCACTTCGGTGCGGGCGGCGCCGCGCACCACGGCACCCTCGGTGTTCGTCCAGTCGGAGGTGAGCAGGTTGGTCCGGTCCTGCGGGTCGGCGTCCGCAGCGGCGCCGTTGAACAGGGCGAGGTCGGTCGCCGCCGAGGCACCGGCGCCGCCGTCCGCAGCCTGGTGCCCGGTGAGGGTCGTCGCGGACAGCTCACGGGCGTTGCCGGCCTCGCGCGGGTTCACCGGATCCTCCCCCGCGCTCGCGCGGGTCAAGTAGGTGCACCGGCCGACCAGGATCTCGGCCCATCCGTCCGCCGTCACGGCACCATCGCCCCGGGTATAGCCCGGCGGCGGCCGCAGCAGTGTGGGCGGTGTCGGCGCCGGCGTGGCCCCCGGGTCGGTGGGTGCGTCGGTCGGCTCCGGGGAGGGTGACGTCGTCGGATCGGACGTGGTCGGGCCCGACGTGGGCGTCTCGGCGCCCGGGTCGGAGGTGGTCGGGTCCGGCGTGGGCGTCGTGGCCGGCTCGCTCGGCTCCGGCGTGCCGGGGTCTGCGGACGTCGCTCCCGGAGCCGGGGTGCCGGTGCTGCCCGGCGTGGTGGACGACGGCGTGTCCCCCGGTCCGTCGCCCTGGCTCTCCTCGGGCGTGGGGTCGGTCTGCTGGGGTGCCGCGGGCGTGATCGGTTCCTCCGGTGGGAGGGTCTGCTCGGCGGCGCAGCCCGCGAGCGCCACGATGCTCGCCAGGGTCAGCCCGACGATGGCGCGGCGCATCCGCAACACTCCCGCCATAGACTTCCCCTCGTCCTCGGATCCTCCCCCTACGCCCCCCGGCGATCCGAGTGTGCCACGCCGAATCGCGAATGGCACCCGTGGCGTGAGATAACTCACTCGGCGTGCAGGACCGCCGCGATCTGAGGGCTGGCGGCCGTGTAACCGTCCAGGAGACGCCGGGCCAGGTCCACCGAATCCACCAACGGGTGCACCGCGAACGCCCGCCAGGCGAGGTCGCGCGAGCCGGTCCGAGCGGCCTCGATGAGCAGCCGGTCCGCGGCCTTGACCGCCGTGACCAGGCCCAGCTCGTCCAGGCTCAGCGGCGACAGCGGCACCATCGGCACCACCCCCGAGGAGTCCACGCGGCAGGGCACCTCGATCACCGCGTCGTCCGGCAGCGTCGGGATGATGCCGTTGTTCGCGACGTCCAGGATCATCGACGCGCGCTCGCCCGCGAGCAGGGCCGCCATCAGGTCGACGGCCACCTCGTGGTAACCGCCGCCCTCGACGTCATCCTGCTCCCGCTCGCCCTCGCGAGCCTCGGCCATGTAGGTGGCCTCCCGCTCGTGCAGGGTCTCGTCCCACGCGGCTCGGGCGCCAGCGCTGGTGCCCGCGCGCGCGTAGAACGCCGACTGCTGGGCGTCGAGGAACTCACCACGGGTCCGCTCGGCACCGGAGATCCGGGCCGCCGCCTCCCGCGCGAAGTAGTAGTAGTACAGGTACTCGTTCGGGATGGCCCCCAGCGTCCGGACCCACGCCGGTCCCAGGGTGCGCGCCTCCTCGATCGAGGCGAGCAGCCCGTCGTCGGCGAGCAGCTCGGGAAGGCGATCGACGCCGTCGACCCGCATTGAGTGCAACCACCCGAGGTGGTTCAGCCCCACGTAGTCGACGACGGCGTCGGCGAGGTCCACGCCGAGGGTCCGGGCGACCCGCCGGACCAGGCCGATCGGGGTGTCGCAGATGCCGACCACCCGGTCCCCCAGGTGGGTCCGCATCACCTCGGTGATGATGCCCGCGGGGTTGGTGAAGTTGATGGTCCAGGCCTGCGGTGCGAGCGCCGCGATGCGGGCGGCGACGTGGTCCATGACGGGCACGGTGCGCAGGGCGTAGGCCAGACCGCCCGCGCCGATCGTCTCCTGGCCGAGCAGGCCGAGGCCGAGGGCGACCCGTTCGTCGACGGTGCGCCCGTGCGTGCCGCCCACCCTGATCGCGCTGAACACGACGTCGATGCCGGCGACGGCGGAGTCCAGGTCCGCGGCAATGGTCACCGTGGGCGGGTGCGGCAGGTCGGCGGCCATGCCGTCGAGGACGGCCGCCATGGTCCGCAGCCTGGCCGGGTCGGTGTCCTGCAGCACGACCTCGGTGGTGCCCACGCGGTCGTTGGCGCGGGCCAGCGCCGAGTAGACCAGCGGCACCCGGAACCCGCCGCCGCCGAGGATGGCAATTCTCATGTCCGCAACGTAGCCCACCATGGCAGACTCCCTACTCACCATGATCTACCCCGCCAGGCCGCCCGCCGCCGCCCCTGTCCCACCCACGCTCGACGTGCTGCTGGCCGGGACCGTCTTCTTCGACCTGGTCTTCACCGGGTTCCCGGTCCCGCCGGCACCGGGAACGGAGGTCTGGACCGAGGGCATGGGCTCCTCCCCCGGCGGCATCGCGAACCTGGCCGTGGCGACCGCACGCCTCGGCCTGCGCACCGGCCTGGCGGCCGGCTTCGGCGACGACCTGTACGGCGACTGGATGTGGTCGGTGCTGCGCGACCAGGAGCACGTGGACCTGAGCCGGTCCCGGCGCTTCCACGACTGGCACACCCCGGTCACCGTCTCCCTCGCGCTGGACGACGACCGGTCGATGGTGACTCACGGGCACCCCGCGCCCGAGCCGATCACCGACCTGCTCTCGCCGCCGCCGCGCACCCGCGCGGTGCTCGCCGACCTCGGCGACCCGGAGTTGCGGGAGGCATCCTGGTGGCGCGAGGCCGCCAGGGACGGCGCGCTCATCTTCGCCGACGCCGGCTGGGATCCCGAGCAGCAGTGGGACCGGCGGATCCTCACCGATCTCGCCGACTGCCACGCGTTCACCCCGAACGCCGAGGAGGCGATGGGCTACACCCGCACCACGACCCCCGAGGCGGCCCTGGTGGCACTCGCCGATCACGTGCCACTCGCGGTGGTCACCCGCGGACACAAGGGCGTGATCGCCATCGACTCCTCCACCGGGGAGCGGGCGGCGGCGCCTTCGCTGCGGGTCGGTGCGATCGACCCGACCGGCGCCGGCGACGTGTTCGCCGCGGCCCTGGTGCTGGGCACCCTGCGCGGCTGGCCGCTGCAGAAGCGGCTCCGGTTCGGCGTGCTCTGCTCGGCGCTGGCCGTGCAGCAGTTCGGCGGCTCGCTGGCCGCGCCCGGGTGGGGCGACCTCGCCGACTGGTGGCGCCTGACGAAGGAGCACGCGGCCGCCGGCAAGCCCGATGCCCGTGAGACCGTGACCCACTACGGCTTCATGGAGGAGTGCCTGAAGGGTGTGGACACCCGCCGGGTGCGACGGGCCGAGGCCACGATCGCCCGGTTCTCGGACGCGGACGTCGCCACCGACGAGCCCGTCGCCCAACCTGCGCTGCGCTATCCGCCGCCGCCCCCGCGACCTGACGGGCCGCCGTCGACCCGCTGACCCATCCCCGAAACGCAAGGACGATCATGAACCGCAATGCTTTGAAGATCTCGACGGCGGTGCTCGCCGCCGGCGTGCTGCTCGCCGCCTGCGCCCCCGGCTCGGGCTCGGAGGATCCCCCGGAGTCCGAGGACCGGGAGATCTCGACCGACCTCGCCGCCCTCGGGGATATCACGCTGACCGTGTGGGACCAGGAGACCCGCGGCGGCCAGGACGAGCAGATGACGCAGTTGAACGACGCGTTCATGGAGGCCTACCCGAACATCACCATCGAGCGGCTCTCGCAGTCCTTCGACGACCTCGAGACGACCCTGCGCGGTGCCCTCACCGGGGACGACGCCCCAGACGTGGTGCAGGCCAACAACTCCCGCGGCACCATGGGCGCGTTCGTCGGCGCCGACCTGCTGCTGGACCTGACCCCGTACGCGGACGCCTACGGCTGGACCGACCGGTACTCGGAATCGGTGCTGGCGGCCTCGACCTACTCCGCGGACGGCGTGACGTTCGGCGAGGGCAACATCTACGGGCTGCCGCAGGTCGGTGAGATCGTTGGGATCTTCTACTCCCGGGCCGCGCTGAGCGCCGCGGGCATCGACGAGGCGGCGCTGACGGGCGGCACCTGGGCGGACTTCACCGCCGCGCTGGCGAGCGCGCAGGCCGCCGGTCAGGTGCCGATCCAGCTCGGCAATCTGGACGGCTGGCCGGCCGTGCACGTGTTCGGCCCGATCCAGGGCCAGCACGTGCCCGCGGACCAGATCGCCGCCCTCGGGCAGGGCAACGCGGGCGCCTCCTGGCTCACCCCCGAGAACGAGGCCGCGGCCGCCGAGCTGCAGGGCTGGGTGGAGTCCGGCTACTTCAACGAGGGCCCGAACGGCACCGACTACGACGCCGCCTGGGCCTCCTTCGGGGAGGGCACCGGCACGTTCCTGATCGGTGGTTCCTGGCTCGCCGCGGACCTCGAGGCGGCCATGGGCGAGGACGTCGGCTTCATGGCGCCGCCGCCCGCGGAGGCCGGCGGACAGCGCGCCACCACCGGTGCGACGGGACTCCCGTTCGCCGTCACGGCGCAGAGCCCGAACGCGGACGCCGCGGCCGGGTACATCGACTTCATCACCAGCGACGACGCGATGGCGGTCCTCGCCGAGACCGGCAACATGCCGGTGAACCGGACCGCCGAGCTGGCCCCGGAGTCCGGGGTGAACGCGGACATCTTCGCGGCGTTCGGCGATGTCAGCGAGAACGGGCACCTGCTGCCGTACCTGGACTGGGCGACCCCGACCATGGGTGACACGATCGGCGCGGCACTGCAGGACCTGATCGCCGCCCAGACGGACCCGGCGCAGTTCACGCAGGTCCTGGAGGACGACTACAGCGCGTTCGTCGCTGAAGGCTGAGCGAGGGTGCACGACGCGACGGGCCGGGCACAGACTGCGGGCGCACGATGAGGCACCAGCGCCGCTACCTGCCGTACCTGTACCTGGCCCCCGCCCTGCTGCTGTTCGGCGGGTTCCTGATCTACCCGCTGATCCGGTCGGTGCAGTTCTCCCTGTTCTCCTGGGACGGTCTCGGGGCGTCGGAGTTCGTCGGGTTCGACAACTACGTGGAACTGTTCACCGACGAGGTGCTCCGGGCCGCGTTCGGGCACGCCCTCGTGCTGATCTTCTTCTTCAGCGTGCTGCCGCTGGTGCTCGGCCTGGTGGTCGCGGCGATCCTGAACCGGGCGCAGGTGCGCGGCCTCGGTCTGTTCCGGACCGTGGTGTTCCTGCCGCAGGTCCTGGCCATGGTGGTCGTGGCGGTGGCGTGGCGGCAGATCTACGCCCCCGACGGCAGCCTCAACACCGCGCTGCGCGCCCTCGGCCTCGATGCGCTCACCCGGACCTGGCTCGGTGACTACACGTGGACGCTGCCGGCGGTGGGGATCGTCGGCACCTGGGTGCAGACCGGGCTCGTCACGGTGCTGCTGCTGGCCGGGATGGGGCGGGTGCCGCGGGAGCTGTTCGAGGCGGCCCGGCTCGACGGCGCCGGGGCGATCCGGGAGTTCTTCGCGATCACACTGCCGAGCGTGCGCGGGGAGATCGCGGTGGCCCTGACCCTCACGATCGTGGCCGCGCTGAAGACGTTCGACCTCGTCTACGTGACCACCGGCGGCGGCCCCGGCAACTCCACCACGGTGCCCGCCTACGAGGTGTTCCAACGGGCGTTCCGGGAGGGCGCGGTGGGCTCGGCGGCCGCGATCGCCGTCGCCCTCACGGCGATCATCTTCGTGCTGAACGTGATCGTGAACCGGATCGCCGAGGGGCGTGAGGAATGATCACCTCCGGCACAGAACGCGCCCTGAACTACGTGATCCTGATCGTGTTCGCGGCGTTCGCGCTCGCCCCGATCGTCACGGTGCTGGCCGCGGCGCTCTCACCGCAGTCCGCCGCCGCCTCACCCGGGATCCTCGGGCTGCACCCGGAGAACTTCGTCGACGCCTGGACCGAGGGCGAGTTCTCGCGATACCTGCGCACGTCGCTGCTGGTGTCGGTGACCGTGGTGTCGGTGGCCGTGGTCGCGTCCATCCTGTCCGGGTTCGCGTTCGGCACGATGAGGTTCGCCGGCTCGCGGGCACTGTTCTACCTGTTCCTGCTCGGCATCATGGTGCCGACCGAGGCGATCGTGGTGCCACTGTTCTACGACCTGCGCGACCTCGGGCTGACAAACACGCTGTGGGCCGTGGCACTGCCGCAGATCGCCCAGTCGGTCGCGTTCGGCACCTACTGGATGCGCGCGTACTTCCGGACCAGTCCGCCGTCGCTGATCGAGGCCGCCACCCTCGACGGCGCCAGCCCACGCCGCGTGCTGTGGTCGATCCTCGTGCCGATCGGTCGGCCGGCGGTCATGACCCTGACCGTGCTGGCGTTCATGTGGACCTGGAACGAGTTCCTGATCCCGCTGGTGATGAGCCCGAACGGGGAGTTCCGCACCGCCCCGCTCGCGCTGGCGATCTTCAAGGGACAGCACGTACAGGCGACTGCGCTGCTGGCCGCTGCCGCGGTGCTGGTGGCCCTTCCGGTGGTGATCCTGTACCTGTTCGCGCAGCGGTCCTTCATCCGCGGCATGCTGGAGGGTGCCGTGCGGGAGTAGCGGCCGTAGGCTGGGACCCGCGGCCGCGAGCGGCGCGGCCTCGACGTGGAGGTGGCTGGCGATGACTGGTCGAGTGGTGCATTTCGAGGTCCCGTTCGACGACGGCGACCGGGCCCGCAGTTTCTACCGTGACATCTTCGGCTGGCAGATCGACTCGATGCCCGGCTTCGACTACTCGTTCGTCAGCACCGGCCCGAGCGCGCCCGAGCAGGGCCCCACGGAGCCCGGCTACATCGGCGGCGGCATGATGCAGCGCCAGGCCCCGATCGACAAACCGGTGATCACGATCGACACCGCGGACATCGACGCCACGCTGGAGAAGGTGACCGCTGCGGGCGGTGCCGTCGTGGTCGGCAAGAACGAGATCGGCGAGGGCATGGGCTTCACCGCCTACGTGACCGACTCCGAAGGCAACCTGATCGGGTTGTACCAGAGCGCCAGGCCGGCCGGGTGAGCCGGCGGGGCTGACGCCGACCGGATAACGGTTCGGCCGCACCCCGGTGATCTGGGATGATCTAGAACCATGACTTCCAGTGCATCCTCCACCCGTCCCGCACCCGCTCCGACCGAGGCCATCCGCCCGGTCGCGCAGGTACCGGACAAGCCCTCCCTGGAGGGCCTGGAGGAGCGCTGGGGCGCGGCCTGGGCGCAGGAGCAGACCTACGCCTTCGACCGCAGCGCCACCCGCGAGCAGGTCTACTCCATCGACACCCCGCCGCCCACGGTGTCCGGCTCGCTGCACGTGGGCCACGTGTTCTCCTACACGCACACCGACGTGGTGGCCCGGTTCCAGCGGATGCGCGGGCGCGAGGTGTTCTACCCGATGGGCTGGGACGACAACGGCCTGCCCACCGAGCGCCGGGTGCAGAACTACTACGGGGTGCGCTGCGACCCGTCGCTGCCGTACGTGGCGGACTACACCCCCCCGCACGACGGCGGCGACGGCAAGTCCGTCAAGGCCGGGGACCAGCAGCCCATCTCCCGGCGCAACTTCGTTGAGCTGTGCCAGCGCCTCACCGCCGAGGACGAACAACAGTTCGAGCACCTATGGCGCTACCTCGGCCTCAGTGTGGACTGGTCCCAGCACTACCAGACCATCGGCGACCGGGCCCAGCAGGTGGCGCAGACCGCGTTCCTGCGCAACCTGGCCCGCGGCGAGGCCTATCAGGCCGAGGCCCCGGGGCTGTGGGACGTCACGTTCCAGACCGCGGTCGCCCAGGCCGAGCTCGAGGCCCGCGACTATCCAGGCCACTTCCACAAGATCACCTTCCATACGCCCGACGGCGAGAGCGTGGTCATCGAGACCACCCGCCCCGAGCTGCTCCCGGCGTGTGTGGCGCTGATCGCGCACCCGGACGACGAGCGGTACGCCCACCTGTTCGGCACCACCGTCACGTCGCCGTTGTTCGGGGTGGAACTGCCGGTGCTCGCACACCCGCTGGCGGAGCCCGACAAGGGCGCCGGCATCGCGATGTGCTGCACGTTCGGCGACCTCACCGACGTCACCTGGTGGCGTGAGCTCCAGCTGCCCACGCGTTCGGTGATCGCCCGGGACGGGCGGCTGCTGCGGGACACCCCGGACTGGCTGACCACCGAGGCCGGCCGCGCGACGTACGCCGAGATCGGCGGCAAGACGACGTTCTCGGCGCGGGCCGCCGTCGTCGACGCGTTGCGCGAGAGCGGCGACCTGCTCGGCGAGCCGGTGGCCACCCAGCGCAAGGCGAACTTCTACGAGAAGGGTGACAAGCCGCTCGAGATCGTCACGTCCCGGCAGTGGTACATCCGCAACGGCGGCCGTGAGGTCCCGGGCCGTGACCTGCGCGCCGAGCTGCTCGCCCGCGGCGATGAGCTCGACTTCCACCCCGAGTTCATGGCCGTCCGGTACGCGAACTGGGTCGGCGGGCTGAACGGCGACTGGCTGATCTCCCGTCAGCGGTTCTTCGGCGTGGCGATCCCGCTCTGGTACCCGGTGACGGCGGACGGCGAGATCGACCACGCCCACCCGATCGTCCCGGACGAGGCCAGCCTGCCGATCGACCCGTCCTCGCACGTGCCGCACGGGTTCACCGAGGACCAGCGCGGCGTCCCGGGCGGTTTCGTGGCCGACCCGGACATCATGGACACCTGGGCGACGTCCTCGCTGACCCCGCAGATCGCCGGCGGCTGGCTGGTGGACTCCGACCTGTTCTCCCGGGTGTTCCCGATGGACCTGCGAGCGCAGGGGCAGGACATCATCCGCACCTGGCTGTTCTCCACGATCGTGCGCTCACATCTGGAGCACGGCGCCCTGCCGTGGGCGCACGCCGCCATCTCCGGGTGGATCCTGGACCCGGACCGCAAGAAGATGTCCAAGTCCAAGGGCAACGTGGTGACCCCGCTCGCGATGCTCGAGGAGCACGGTTCGGACGCGGTCCGGTACTGGGCGACCTCGGCCCGCCTCGGCACGGACGCCTCGTTCGACCCGCAGCGGCCGACCCAGATCAAGATCGGGCGCCGACTCGCGATCAAGGTGCTGAACGCCTCGAAGTTCGCGCTCTCGTTCGCCGGGGACTCCCCCGTCCGGCTCGATCCGGACGCCGTGACCGAACCGATCGACCGGGCCATCCTGCGCGGCCTCGCCGATGTGGTGGACACGGCCACGGCGGCGCTGGACGCCTACGACCACACCCAGGCGCTGGAGGTGGCGGAGACGTTCTTCTGGACGTTCTGCGACGACTACCTGGAGCTCGTCAAGGACCGGGCCTACGGTCGTGAGGGCTTGGACCCGGCCGCGGTGGCCTCGGCCCGGGCGGCGCTCTCGCTCGCCCTGGACACGATCCTGCGCCTGTTCGCCCCGGTGTTGCCGTACGCCACCGAGGAGGTCTGGTCCTGGTGGCGGGAGGGCTCGGTGCACCGCGCCGCCTGGCCCACCTCCGACGTGCTCCGCGAAGCCGCGGGCGACGGCGACCCCGAGCTGGTCGCTGTGGCCGGCACCGCCCTGGCCGCGCTGCGCAAGGTGAAGTCCGAGGCCAAGGTCTCCCAGCGGACCAAGTTCGCCTCGGCCGAGCTGACCCTTGACCCGGCGAACCACGACCGGGTGCTCGCCGTGCTTTCGGACCTGCGCGCCGCGGGCGGCGTGGCCGGCGACCTCACCCTCGCAGCCGCGGGCGACGGCACCGACGGCGTCACCGTCGCCGGCGACCTCCTACCCGCCGAACCCAAGCAGTAGTTCCGCTCGCGGGGGTGCGAGGGTTTCCGCGAGCTCGGTGCCGAGATCGCTGATGGCCTGTTCGGTGCCACCCACGCTGAGGACGGCAA
>NZ_JAGSHT010000008.1 GCF_019947135.1 Occultella gossypii
GGGTGCGATCCTGCGGCGCAACCGGCCGTTGCGCCGCAGGATCGCACCCCCGCAGCAGTTGGCTACCGGGCTGCGAGGGTTTCCGCGAGCTCGGTGCCGAGATCGCTGATGGCCTGTTCGGTGCCACCCACGCTGAGGACGGCAACCGCGATCCGTCGTGCCGGGACCCGAGCGGTCTTCGCCAGCCAGGCACCCCAGGAACCCCCGTGGGTGACGAGGGAGCCGTGCGGTCGGGCGCGCACGCGAACACCCCACGCGTATCCGGAAGCGTTCCCGGCGTCGAGCCCACCCGGCGTCTCGGCCATGCGTTGGGCACGCTCCCCGAAGCGGTCCCGGTTGCAGGCATCCAGCCAGGTGGTCAGATCCGCGACCGAGGTCCACAGGCCGCCGTCACCGATCGTGCCCGGCGGGTCCGGCACTCCGGGAACCCGGACGATAGGGCTCCCGAGCCTGGTCTCCCGCAGTGCGAGTGGCCGGAACAGCTCGGCCGCGGCCAGCTCGTCGACCGGTCGCCCCGACATCCGGCCCAGCGCCTCGGCCAGGAGGACGTAGCCGGCGTTGTTGTAGGCGTAGCGTGCCCCGGGCTCGGGCGGCTGGACCGGCGTCCAGCCCTGGATGCGTTCGATGACCTCGGCGTTGCCGGCCGGTACCGAGCGGGTGGGGTCGTGACGTCCGGGAGATCCGACGTGTGGTGAACGAGATGGCGAAGCCGGACCGGCTCGACCCAGTCGGGCAGCTCCGGTAGCCAGCGACGCACGGGATCATCGACGCCGGCGGCCCGCGCGAGCAGCAGGCCGATGACCTGCTTCGTCACCGAGGCCGCGTAGAACGAGGTCCGTGCGGTGACGGCCCGACCGTCGACGCCACCTCGGCAGATGACCTCCATCGCATCATCGACGACGACGCCGACCGCCACCGCCTGTACACGCCCGGCAGACAGCACATGGTCCACCCGGCCGACGAGCCCCTCGGTGTCCATGCCACATCCTCCCAGGACCTCGAGCGGGTGATCCTGCGGCCGGTCGGGCCGGTGCGCCGCACGACCGCACGCTCGCCCGGGGCAACCCGGAGCCGGACAGCCGCCACCCCCGCGAGAGCGTCATCATGCGGCGCAACCAACTCTTGCGCCGCACAACCGCGCCCTCGTAGCGCCGGGTGCGCTGGATCGGGTTGAATGGCGCCCGTGAATCCTGCGCACGCGTGGCTGACCCACGCCCGTCTCGGCATGTTCGTCCACTGGGGCCTGTACTCCCTGGCCGCCCGGCACGAGTGGGTGATGAGCCGCGAGTTCACCTCGGTTGCCGACTACGAGCGGTATGCCACCCACTTCGAGGCGGACCGCTACGACCCGCGCGCCTGGGCGAAGGCCGCGAAGGCGGCCGGCATGGAGTACGTCGTGCTCACCACCAAGCACCACGAGGGCTTCTGCCTGTGGGACTCCGCCCTCACCGACTACAAGGCGACGAACACGCCGTTCGGTCGGGACGCCGTCGCCGAGTTCGTCGAAGCGGTCCGGGCCGAAGGACTACGGGTCGGGTTCTACCACTCCGTGATCGACTGGCACCACCCGGACTTCACCATCGACGCCCTGCACCCCCGCCGCGACGACGCGGACATCGCCGAGCAGAACGCCGGCCGGGACATGGCGCGCTACCGCGAGTACCTGCACGGCCAGGTCCGCGAACTGCTCACCGGCTACGGTCAGATCGACTACCTGTTCTTCGACTTCTCCTACCCCGACGGTCGCGACCACCACGCAGACCTGGCCGGCAAGGGCGCCGCGGACTGGGACTCCGAGAACCTGCTCGCCATGGTGCGCGAGCTGCAGCCCGGCATCATCGTCAACGACCGTCTCGGCATCCCCGGTGACCTCATCACCCCCGAGCAGTACCAGCCGGACGGCCCGATGGAGCGCGACGGCGTACCCGTGGTCTGGGAGGCGTGCCAGACCCTGAACGGCTCCTGGGGGTATGACCGGGACAACGACGACTACAAGTCCCCGGACCTGCTCGTCCGGATGCTCATCGACGGCGTCGCCAAGGACGGCAACCTGCTCCTGAACGTCGGGCCGACCGGCCGCGGCGATCTGGACCCGCGAGCCGTCGAGTCGCTCGCCGGGATCGGCGCCTGGATGGACCGGCACGCCCGCTCGATCCGGGGCGCCGGAGCCACCGACTTCGCGCCCCCGCCGGACGCCCGCTACACCCGCGCCGGCGACCGGCTGTACCTACACCTGTTCGCGTGGCCGTTCGGGCACGTCCAGCTGCCCGGGCTCGCCGGCAAGGTGACCTACGCCCAGTTCCTGCACGACGCCTCCGAGGTCGCCTACTCCGAGATCGACCCGGACCAGGCCGGCTGGAACACCACCCCGGACGGGCCGGCGCCCGGCACGCTGACGCTGACGCTGCCGATCCGTCGTCCGGACGTGGCGGTTCCCGTCGTGGAACTCTTCCTGGGCCCGACGGCGTAGGGCTGAGCCCGGCGCTCGACGGCATCCGCCGGCAACCCCCTCCATCCGAAGGATCCGCAGACATGGGCGTCACCGCTTCCGACATTTCCCGCTTCCTCGACGAGCTCACGCTCGAGGAGAAGGCCTCGCTGCTGTCCGGCTCGGACTTCTGGCACACCCAGGCCATCGAGCGGCTGGGCATCGGCGCCGTGATGGTCACGGACGGCCCGCACGGGCTGCGCAAGCAGGCGGGGGCGACGGACCACCTCGGGCTCAACGACTCGGTGCCGGCCACGTGCTTCCCGTCGGCCGCGGGGCTCGGCTCCTCCTGGGACCCCGACCTGCTCCGGCGGGTCGGGGAGGCGCTCGGCGAGGAGACCCGAGCGAACGCGGTGGCCGTGCTCCTCGGCCCCGGCATCAACATGAAGCGCAGCCCGCTGTGTGGGCGCAACTTCGAGTACTTCTCCGAGGACCCACACCTGGCCGGCGAGCTCGCGACGCCGCTGGTGCAGGGCATCCAGTCCAAGGGTGTCGGCACCTCGCTGAAGCATTTCGCCGTGAACAACCAGGAGACCGACCGGATGCGGGTCTCGGCCGAGGTCGACGAGCGCACCCTGCGGGAGATCTACCTGCCCGCGTTCGAGAAGGTCGTCACCCGGGCGCAGCCCTGGACCGTGATGTGCTCGTACAACAGGATCAACGGCACCTACGCCTCGCAGGACCCGTGGCTGCTCACCGGTGTGCTCCGCACCGAGTGGGGCTTCGAAGGGCTCGTGGTCTCCGACTGGGGCGCCGTGGACGACCGGGTCGCCGGGGTGGCCGCGGGCCTCGACCTGGAGATGCCCGCCTCCGACGGGATCAACGACGCCCGGGTGGTCGAGGCGGTCCGCTCCGGCGCGCTCACCGAGGCAGACCTCGACCGCGCCGTCACGCGGGTGCTCACCCTGATCGCACGGTCCCAGGCGGCACTCGCCGAGCCGGGCACCACGGACCTCGAGGCGAACCACGCGCTCGCCCGCGAGGCCGCGACCCGGGCCGCGGTGCTGTTGAAGAACAACGACGGCGTGCTCCCGCTGGAGCGCGAGACGCTCTCCTCGACCGTGGTCATGATCGGTGAGATGGCGCGCACGCCGCGCTACCAGGGCGCGGGCTCCTCTCAGGTGAACCCGACCCGGCTGGTGAGCGCGCTCGACGCCCTGCGCGAGCATGGCCTCGACGTCCCCTTCGCCCCGGGTTACCCGCTCGCGGAGGCCGCGGGCGCCGTCGGGCAGGAGCGCAGCGACAGCGAGCTGCGCCGCGAGGCGGTCGACCTGGCCACCGGCAGGACCGCGGTGCTGTTCCTCGGCCTGCCCGCGATCGACGAGTCCGAGGGCTACGACCGCGAGCACATGGACCTGCCCGAGTCTCACACGGCACTGCTGCGTGAGGTCGCGGCCGTGGCCGACCGCACGGTCGTCCTGCTGGCCAACGGGTCCGCCGTGACGGTCGCCGACTGGCAGGAGCAGGCCGACGCGATCCTCGAGCTCTGGCTCGGCGGTCAGGCGGGCGGGAGCGCCGCCGTCGACCTCCTCCTCGGCGACGCCGCGCCGTCGGGCCGCTTGGCCGAGTCGATGCCGGAGCAGTTGGCCGACGTGCCCGCGCAGCTGAACTTCCCCGGTGAGAACGGGGTCGTGCGCTACGGCGAGGGCATCTTCATCGGCTACCGCGGGCTGGACGCCACGGCCGCGCCGGTGTCCTACCCGTTCGGGCACGGCCTGACCTACACCACGTTCGCGTACTCCGACCTCGCCGTTGACGCCACGCCGGTCACGGAGCACACCGGCGAGGGCGACGGCGTGGTCGCAGTCACTGCGGTCGTCACGAACACCGGTGCTCGGCCCGGCGTCGCCGTGCCGCAGCTGTACGTCGGGCGGCCGGCCTCACAGATCGCGCGGGCACCGCGCGAACTCCGTGCCTTCGCTCGGGTCGACCTCGCGCCCGGTGAGTCCCGGACCGTGGAGTTCGCCCTGACCCGACGCGACCTCAGCCACTGGGACACGGTCACCGGCGGTTGGTCGGTCGAGCCGGGGACCCTCGAGATCTCGGTCGGTGCGTCCTCGCGGGACCTGCCGCTGACCGCGACGGTGCCACTCGAGGCGCCCGCGCGCCGGGTGCCCCTGACCGCCTACTCGACGATCGGCGAGTGGGTCGCCGACCCCGCCGCCGGGCCCGCGCTGCTCGAGGCGATGGGAGCGTTCGGGGCCATGTTCGGCCCGGACAGCCCGGAGCCGTCGACCGCCGCGTTCCTGACCGCGATGCCGCTGGTCAAGGTGCCGCTGATGGGGATGAGCGGCACCTTCACGGTCGACGACCTCGACGCCCTGCTCGAACGGTTCGGGACGCGCTGACCTCAGGGACGCCCCGTTGCCTCCGCGTCCCCGATGTGGCCAGGGGCGTTCACGGCGAGCACCCTCTGGACGAACCCGCTGTACTCCTCCATGTAGTGCCGCAGGAAGCCGGCGGTGGACTCGTCCTTGCACTCGCCGTCGTCGCCGAACGCCTCCGGCACGAAGGTGATGTACGCCTCGGGGGCGTTCAGCTGCGGGGCGTCGAGGAAGCTCAGCACGCTGCGCATCGAGGACTGCATGACGGCGGTCCCGATGCCGCCGATCGAGGCGCCGATGATCCCGCTGGGCTTACGCGCGAACGAGTTCGTGCCCCACGGCCGCGAACCCCAGTCGATCGCGTTCTTCAGCGCGCCCGGGATCGAGCGGTTGTATTCCGGGGAGACGAACAGGATGCCGTCCGATGCCTCGATGGCCTCCTTCAGCGCACGGCCCTGCGGTGGGTAGTTGTCGTCGTAGTCGTAGCTGTACAGGGGCAGGTCCCTGATGCCGATCTCGGTGAACTCGAGCTCCGCCGGCGCCAGGCGGATCAGCGCCTTGGACAGGGTCCGGTTGATCGAGGCCGTTGCCAGGCTCCCGACGAAGTAGCCGATCTTGAACGCCATGGCACTCTCCCATCTCACCGGATCGGCGGGGCGCCGATCCGCTCCGGGCCAGTGGCTCCGGCGGCGTCCATTGTTCTCCTCGTAGGCTCTCCCGGCACGCTGAAACGGACGCGCGGTCCAGGACGGCTCAGCCCCTCAGCCTGCCGCGCCGCCCGCCAGCCGGGCCTGCTCGTCGGAGGTCCACAGCCCGATCAGCCCTCGGAAGTGGGCGAGGAACTGCTCGTGCTCGTGCGGCGGGTAGGTGGCGCGCACGGTGTCCACCAGCATGCGGTCGAAGTCGGGTGAGGTGACCCAGTCGAGGACCCGACCGGGCAGGTCGGCCAGGTGCTTCGCGCACCAGTCCCAGTACCGGTCGGTCTCGAAATGGTCGTCGGCGAGCCGGCGGTACGCGGTGAGTCTGCCCGCGTAGTCCAGCTCGGGGTCGTCGGCGATCGCGTAGTAGGCAGCGGTGTCCGTGTCCACCGACACCCGGCGCCCGGTCACCAGCGCGTACGTGCTCCAGCGCACCAACGCCGTGATCGCCCACGGGAAGTAGTAGTGCAGCGACGTCACGGCCACGTCGGGGCACGCGTTCGCGTAGTCGATCGGGTAGACCTCGTCCCCGGTGACGAGCATCTCCGCGGAGTTGAACTCCCACCTGAAGAACGCGTTGACCAGCCGGGAGATGGTGACCGCCTGGTCCCCCGCCGACGGCGACAGGAAGTCGTGCGTGACGGCGTACCGGTTGTGCATGGGCTGGTCCGGGCGGAAGTCCATCACCATGGTCTCCGGCCCGATCGACAGGGCGCGGGCGAAGTGCTCGTAGTCCACGGTCGCCTGCAGGTGCATGAGCATCTGACCCGAGGAGTCGTACGCGCTGCGCAGGTCCTCGGGGTTGTCGATGCGGGACACGCCCCGCCAGCCACCGCCGTCGAACGGCTTCATGTACAGCGGGTAGCCCAGGTCCGCGGCGATCGCTTCGAGGTCGAACTGCTCGTTGTACTTCGCCGACGTGTACGCCCAGCGGGCGTTGTCCACCGGGTTCTTGTACGGCACCAGCACGGTGCGCGGGATATTCAGCCCGAGTCGCAGCATCGCGCAGTAGGCGCTGTGCTTCTCCATGGCCTGGAACGTGAACGGCGAGTTCAGCAGGTACGTGCCGTCCATCAGGGCGGCCTTCTTCAGCCACTCCCGAGGCACGTAGTACCAGTACGCGAGCCGGTCGATGACGAGGTCCGAGGCCACCGGATCGGTGAGTTCGAACGGGGCCACGGTGAGCCGCTTCGTGGTGATCTCGTGGGAGCGGCCGGCGGCATCGGTGACCGGCCCGAGCCGGGAGACGATCGCCTCGAACGCACGCGGCCAGTCCTCCTCCTGCCCGAGCAGCAGGCCGATCAGGTGCCGGGAGATGTCGCTCATGTGCCCTCCGAGGATCGCGCTCGCGGCAAACGTATCGGTTCAGCAGAACCGCGGCAGATGATGTGCGATCTGCTCGCGCCACCACGGCCACTGATGGGACACGTCGTGGCCCCAGACGTCCAGCTCGTGGCCGATGCCCTTCTCGGTGAGCAGCCGGTCCATCGCGAGCGTGGCGGGCAGCGCCCCCGTCGGGTCCACCTCGAACTCGCCCTGCCCCACCACCAGCACCGGGTACACCCGCGAGCGCAGCCAGTCCAGGTGGTCGCCGGCTGCACCACGCAGGTAGTCCATCGGGTTGGTGAAGTAGGCGTCATCGCCGCGCTCGCCCCAGGTGCGCCAGAACGACGGGTCGTAGTTACCCGACTGGCAGATCGCGACCGTGAACAGGTCCGCCCGCGAGAGCATCACGTGCAGGGCGTGGTAGGCGCCGAGGCTCGCGCCGGTGGTGATCAGGTCCCCCGCTCCCGGGGAGTCGTCGCGGATCACCGACACCACGGCGTCGGTCACCCAGCGCTCGTAGTCCCGGTACCGTCGGGCCCGCTCCTCGTGGGAGATCGAGGTGTCCGACCAGGTCAGGTGGTCGAAGGAGTCCACGCAGTAGAGCTTGATCCGACCGTCGTCGATCAGCGGCGCGAGCGCGCCGACCATCCCGTTCTCCTCGTACTCCCAGGCCCGTCCCAGCTCCGTGGGGAACACCACGACCGGGCGGCCCCAGTGCCCGTACCGGATCAGCGTGCCGGGCCGGTCCAGGCCGGGGGCGTCCAGTTCGATCTGGTCACGTCGCATCGTGGCCTCCGGCCACCGGGTGTCCGACGGCGGAGGTCAGCAGCCGTTCCAGGTGCGGTTCCAGGGCATCGCGCCAGGAGACGAAGTTGTGCAGGTCGTCGGTCTCCGCGTGGCGCACGTCCCAGCCGAGCCGGCTCAGGTGGGCGGCCATCAGCCGGTTGTTCACGACGTTCTCCTCCGTCGCGCCACAGGTGAGCGTCACGACCGGGCCAGGCTCCGCCGTCGGTGCTGCCGGGGCTCCGGCGATCTCGGCCACGAACGAGGTGATGTCGTCGAACCTGCTGAACCACGATTCCTGGGCGTCGGTGCCGGGGGTGAAGAACGAGCCGGACTGCAGGAACAGGCCGTCGAACGTGCCGGGGTGGCGCCACTGGGCGTGCAGCGCGGCGAGGGCGCCGAGGCTGACGCCCGCGGCGATGGTGGCGGTCGTTGGCCACTGGTCGCGCGCGGCGTCCAGGACGTGCAGCACGAGGGCGTCGGCGTAGTCGTCGTTGGCGGCGTACCAGGACATCCGGTCGGGTGAGCCGAGCAGCAGCACCCGCAGCGGCGCGAGGACTCCGGCGCCGATCCGGGACCCGATGAAGTCGGTCAGGTGCCCCATCGCGCTGTAGTCGGGCCCGTCATGGGCGATCAGTAGCGGCGCAGGCTCGTCCGGGTCGAGCCGTTCGGGGACCCAGAGAGTGGCGTCGATGTCTCCGACCGGGGTGTCGGTGAAGGAGACGTCCGCGAGCCGGCTCGCGATGGCTTCGGCGGCGACCCACTCGGGCGTGGCGTAGCCGGGTAGTTCGAGCACGGACCTGTCGCCGAAGCCGCCTGGCACCGTGCGCGGGTTGGTCGGGTCAAGGATCGTGCTGGTGACCTCGAACCGGTACTCCACCCGGCCCAGCGGTGGGCGCGGGATGCGCAACTCCCAGACACCGTCGGTCCGGGTCAGGTCCCGGGGAGCGTCGGTGGTACCGAGATCGGCGTCCACGCGGACGCGCCGGTAGCGGGCGTCGGGGTCGGCGAGGCGGAAGCTCAACTCGTCCCCGACGGTCTCGGTGATGGAGTCGTCGCGCACAGGGCGAGACTATCCGCCCCCCGCCCCCGTTTCTTCCGGACCATCCTCGCTCGGGCGGTGGGTGTCCGTATGCTCCGAGGGTGGCTCGCTTTCCCCTCGGTGCGACGGGCCTGACCGTCCTGGTTCCGGAGGCGGAACCGATCGTCGCCGGTCCGCGCTCCCGGTATGACGTCGCGGCCCAGTTCGGGATGCCCGCCCACGTGACGGTGCTCTACCCGTGGCTACCGCGCGAGACACTGGGTACCGGCGACCTCGAAGCAGTCAGCTCGCTCGCTCGCGCGACCGCCTCGTTCGAATCGGTACTGGCCCGCACGGCGCGGTTCCCGCGCACGCTCTGGCTGGAACCGACTCCGGCGGACCCGTTCCGAGTGCTGACCGAGGCGGTCGCGCGACGGTGGCCGCAGGCGCAGCCCTACGACGGCGAGTTCGAGACGGTGGTCCCCCACCTGACGGTCGCCCACGAGCAACCGGAGGAGGTCCTCACCGCCGTGGCGGCCGAGGTGTCGACCTTGCTGCCGGTCACGTTCTGGGCCACGGCTCTCGTGCTGCACGAGTTCGACGGCGTCCGGTGGGTCGAGCGCGACCGTTTCGCGTTCGGTGGGTCCAGCGAGGATTAGCCCAACCGGGCCTCTGCCGGAGCCCTGGGTCTGTCCCCGCTGTCCCCCGTGCGGACTACACGCAAGTGTCCGCCGTGCGGTGACGTTTCCGGCTCGGGGATTCCATAGCGTTCGGAGTAGTCCGCGGCGGTCGGCCGCGGCTTCAGCGAGGGAGTCATCGTGCGATTGGTTTGGCAACTACTGGCCGTGGTCGCGATCGCGGTTATCGGCCGTCTGAGCAGCGTCGCGGTGCAGGGCAACGCGTGGCTGACGCTCGTGATCGGCCTGGCGACGGGGGTGCTGTCGATCGTCGTCTACGCCCGGGTGGTCCAGCGCACCGAGCACCGGGCGCCGGTGGAGGTCGCCGTGAAGGGCGCCGGCCCCGCGATGGCCTGGGGCACGCTGCTCGGCATCGGCCTGTTCGGTGCCGTCATCGCGATCATCGCACTCCAGGGCCACTACACGGTCAACGGCCTCGGCACCCCGGCGGGCGCCATCGGGCTGCTCGGCTTCATGGCCGGCGCCGCCGTGACCGAGGAACTGGTCTTCCGCGGCATCCTGTTCCGGATCGTCGAGGAACGGACCGGCACCTGGATCGCGCTCACGCTGGTCGGCCTGCTGTTCGGCCTGGTACACCTGCTCAACCCCAACGCCAGCCTCTGGGGCGCCATCGCGATCGCGATCGAGGCCGGCGGAATGCTGACCGCCGCCTACGTCGCCACCCGCAAACTCTGGGTACCGATCGGCCTGCACTTCGGCTGGAACTTCGCCGCCAGCGCCATCTTCAGCACCGAGGTCTCCGGAAGCAACACCCCGCAGGGCCTGCTGGACGCCACGATGACGGGCCCCACCCTGATCACCGGCGGCACCTTCGGACCCGAGGGCAGCTTGTACGCAATCGCCTTCGGCATGCTGGCCACCGGCGCGTTCATGTGGCTCGCCTACCGGCGCGGCCACGTGATCCCCCGCCGCCGCTCGGCCCGAACGAACCAGGCCACTACGCTCACCCGGTGAACGATCTCCGGCAGGTCCTGGACCGGTGGCGACAGCTCGACGTCACGATCCGGGACCTGCCTCTCGCATTGCTGCTGGCCGTCTCACCGTTCGTGCCCACGTTCCACGGGATTGGAACGGAGGTCGGCAAGCTGCCGACCCGCCCCTTCGACGCGTTGACCGTCGTGGCGATCATCCTCCAGTCCTTCCCGCTCGCCGTGCGCCGGCGGTGGCCGGCCGCCTGCCTCGTCCTGGTGGCGCTGGGCTTCGCCCTCGACCAGCTCCGGGGTTACCACACGTTCGCGGGCACCGGGCTCGCGATCGCGCTGCTGAGCGCGGGGGCCCACCTGGAACGCCGTCGCCGCACGGTCGCGATCCTCCTCTCGGGGGCATACGTGGCGCTGGCGGTTGCGATCGCACGGGTCGGCGGGACCGAGCGGGCGGTCGGGTACCTGACGTTCTATCTGGCGCTGGCTCTCATATGGGGCGTCGGCTCCTGGCTACGGTCCACCCGGGCCGCCGAGGCCGAACGTCGGCTCCGGGTCGCCGAGGACACCCGCACCGCCGAACGCACCCGGATCGCCCGCGAGCTGCACGACGTCGTGACCCACCACGTGACCGCGATGGTCGTGCAGACAGAGGCCGCCCGGTACCTGACGGGAGCCCCCGACCGTCTCGACGAGACCCTGAACGCGATCACCGACACGGGCCGGCGGGCCATCGGCGACCTCCGGCAGCTCCTGGACCTGCTCGATCCGGGCCACGACGTCGCCGCCCGGACGCCGTCCCTCCGCGAGTTGCACACGCTCGTCGAGCAGGCCCGTCGGGCCGGGCAGCCGGTCGAGCTCACCGAGGAGGGCACGCCGTCGGAGTCGGCCGGGAGTGCCGAGCTGGTCGCGTACCGGGTGGTGCAGGAGGCCCTGACGAACGCCCTCAAGCATGCACAGGGCAGCCCGACGGCGGTCGGCGTGCGCTACGACGAAAGGGAGATCACCGTGGAGGTCAGCACTGCCGGGCCGATATCCGGGCCGGCCGCCGAGCGGGTCGGGGTCGGCGCCCGCCTTCGGCCACCGGACGGGAGTGGTCGGGGTCTCGTCGGGCTCCGCGACCGGGTGGACGCCTTGGGTGGCGAGTTCGGCACGGATCGTCGGGCCGACGGCGGATTCGTCGTCCGGGCCCGCATCCCCACCAGGAGCCCGGCATGAAAGCGCCGATCCGGGTCCTGGTGTGCGACGACCAGGCGCTGATCCGCACCGGGTTCGCGACGATCATCGACGCCCAGCCCGACCTCGAGGTGGTCGGCGAGTGCGGGGACGGACGGGCCGCCGTCGAACTCGCTGGGCGGCTGGACCCGGACATCGTGGTGATGGACGTCCGGATGCCGGTGCTCGACGGCATCGAGGCGACCCGCCTGCTCGCCGGTGCTGGCGTGGCGCACCCCGTCAAAGTGCTCGTGGTGACGACGTTCAACCTCGACGAGTACGTCTACGAGGCGCTCCGCGCCGGGGCCAGTGGGTTCCTGCTCAAGGACGCCCCCGCGGCGCAGTTGCTGCACGGCATCCGCACGGTCGCGGCCGGGGCCGCACTGCTCGCGCCCGAGGTGACACGGCAGCTCGTCGGCAGGTACGCGGCGCGGATCCGCCCCTCCGAGAGCCCAACTGCCGACACCGTGCTGACGCCGCGCGAGCTCGAGGTGCTGCGCCTCATCGCCAATGGCCTGTCGAACAGTGAGATCGCCGCAACGCTGGTGCTCAGCCAGGAGACCGTCAAGACGTACGTGTCGCGCATCCTGGCCAAGCTCGGCCTGCGGGACCGCGTACAGGCGGTGGTCCACGCCTACCGCAGCGGTCTGGTGACCTGAGCGGCAGAGGTGCCGTTGATCCAGGTGAGAGCCGCGCGTCGGCTCCGGGACCCCGAGGAGTTCCCCTCCGTTGGTCTCAGGGAGAGCAACCGCGGAATAGTCGTGCCCACACGCGGGGTTGGCCCGAGCATGACCGACACCACATTCGATCCCCGCGGCGTGCTCGCCAACGCCAAGATCGGCGTCCTCGCCACGATCAAGGCGAACGGCCTGCCCCAACTCTCACCGGTGACGCCGTTCTACGACCGCGACACCGAGCAGCTGCTCGTCTCGATGACCGAGGGCCGCGCCAAGACGACCAACCTGCGCCGCGATCCCCGGGCCGCGCTCGAGGTGACCAGCGAGAACGGCTGGGAATGGGCGACCGCCGAGGGCTCGGTGACGCTGACCGGGCCGGGCACCGAGCCGAACGGGCCCGAAGTCGAGGCGCTCGTGGACTACTACCGGCGTGCCGCCGGGGAGCATCCGGACTGGGAGGAGTACCGCGCGGTCATGGTCTCCGATCGCCGGGTGCTGATGACGATGACCGTGGCGCGTGTGTACGGGGCGAAGATCCGCTGACGCGGCTACCCGCGTTCAACCAGCCCCGGCACGGGCCGTCACCAGGTCCACCGATCGCGGCTAGGGCTGGAATCGGACCGCGTTGCTCCGCAGCCAGCCCTCGCCGGCAGTGTTGCGCACCCTGACCTCGGCCGTCGTAGCGAACGAGTACGTGCCAAGGGCCAGCCATTCGTTGCCACCCGCGGTCTGATCAACGGTGAAGGTGGCCATGCCGTCCTGGTGTTCGACGCTGTATTCGGCCGCGACCGTGCTGGTCGTGTGGGCCGGGTACCAGACCGCGACCGCATACGCTCCGGCGGAGTCGAGTTGCGCCTGCCATCCCGCCGCACCGTTGGGATCCTCGGTCGCACGGCACGTGGTCCCGGCCCACCCCGCGAGACCAGAGGCCTCCCACAACCCCGACTCCACGTAGCCGTCATCACCGACCCTCACGTCGAACGCGTCCACGGGCGTGACGCTGGCAGTGGCCGCACCCGACTCGTTTCCGGAACGATCGATGGCCGTCACCCCGACCGTCTGCACGGTGCCGGGAGGGAGGCCCTCGACCACTGTGCCACCCCGCGACCAGGCCTGAGGTTCGGTGGTGCGCCTGACTCCGTCGACGTAGATGTGATAGCCGGCGACGTCGTACTCGGTGTTGCGGGCCCACTTCACCGCAGCGGAGCGTCCCCCAGGCTCCACGCTGAGCGAGGTCGGTGTCGCCGGCGCTGCGGCGTCGGTCGGCATCGTCGCGACTGTCACAGGTGACATCGTCCGTTCTCCATTGCGCCCGACGGCCTGCACCGAAAGGTCGTAGGAGAGGCCGAAGGTCAAGGAACTGATGCTGAACCTGCCACGTACGACTGGTTGCCAGGTCAGCTGGGCTCCGTCGAGGAAGACGTGGTACCCGGCGACGCTCGGGTCGACGTCCCAGGTGTAGTCGAGGTCTATCCGGCCCGTGTCAGGGTGCGACTGCAGCGTGAAGGACGGTGCTGCCGGTGTGGAGGGGGGTGGGGTGGACGGCGACGCGATCGGGGTCAAGCTCACCGGCCCGGCCCAGACGCCGTCATCTTCCAGCGGCCGGAGCTCGAGTGTGCAGGGCCGAAGGGTCGTCAGCGTGACCGTGCCGACATCGACCCACCCGGCCGCAACTGGTTCCTCGATCTCCTTGACGACGTGATGCCAGCCGTTTCGCATCGTCAACCGCAGGCCGCCGGTGTTCGCTGGCATCCAGACGCGCAGGTGCGCGAGGCCGGTCTGGGGTTGGGCGGTCCACATCACACGGGCGCCCGCACCACCGGACGTGAGGCGAAGGTCCCTGCCGTTCGGGCCGGTGCCGGCCTCCGTGATCCAGCCGTTGCCGATCTCGCGATAGCCGGCCGATACGGACGTGAGCAGCGTCGTCGGGACGAATCGTGTCGCGTCGACGCGAAGGCTGCCAGCATTCCCAGGGCCCTGCGACGCCGTGACACCGTGGCTCGCGCCCGGGCTCATCTCGAAGGTGCCAAGATCCACCCACTGCTGGCCAGCCGTGCTGAGGTCGACGTCGACGGCGGTGGCGCCGGCGTCGTGGGTCACCTCGTACCGCGCCGACGTGGCCGCCGCGGGGTAACTCGGGTTCCAGACCGCCACCTGATAGGCCTCGGCGTCGACAGGCAGGACGGGAGTCCAGGTGGCGGTGGCGGCCACGGTCCGGGCGACCTTGGTCTCCTTGTCCTGAAAGCCGTACGGACCCGGCGAGGGGACCCAGGTGCCAGTCTCGGCGTAGCCCGGCTCGTCGTTGTCGACGACGATCGTCCCGTCGACACCATCGAGGGGGTTCCATACCGGGCGGTAGTACCGGAAGTACTGGTAGAGGTCTTGACCGGGCAGGTCCGACTCGTCGACCGGTGGCGTGAGCCCGATTGAACTCAGCCAGACGTTCTGCATCGCGTGGGGCCCGTGATAGGCCGCTTCACCCGTCTGGACGCCGTCGACGAAGAACCTCACGTGCGTCGGCGTCCATTCGTAGCCGTACACATGGAACCCGTCGCTGGTATCCACCTGGTCGTAGGCGGCAACGCTGATGACGTCGTACGCCGGCGTGTACCAGTGCAGGTTGTGCATCACGTGCGACGGCTCGTGGGTGTTGACCTCGAAGCCATCGAGTTCGTTGATCGCGTTGCTCGGACCGACGTAGTCCGGCACATGGGCACTGTAGGCGCTCAGGCCCAACTGCCAGAAGGAGGGGTGGAAGCCGGCACCGTGCCAGAGCTTCGCGGTGACCTCGTAGTAGCCGTAGCCGAAGAGTTGCCGCGTGACCACGCCGCCGGTGGTGTACTCCATGCCGGCAGCTGCCTCCTTCTTGAGGGCGATGCGCAGACACCCCTGGTCGACGCTCACGTTCTCTGGGCGACAGGCGGACAGCCCCTTCGTGTCCTGCCGGTAGAACCAGTTCGAGGTGTCCAGCGCGGTGCCGGTGAACTCGTCGGACCACGCGAGCTGATACTCCTGCTGACCCGACGGCTGCAACGTGGGGTCAGCGGCCTGTGCGCGCGAACCGCTGCTCGCACCTCCTGCTCCGGCGATCACAACCGCGGCGGCGGCGCCGCGGAGAACGGTTCGTCGTGTCATGTCGACCATGCGGGTATCCCATCTCGCTGACCAGCCGCGATGCTGGCGCGCCACAGCGTGCAGATCGACACGCCGACGCGGTTGCCTCATCCGTAATACGGATGACAACTTCAGGATTCAGGCTACCCACCTATGGATGATTGCCGCAACCGTTTGCGCCGACAACTGTTCATCGACATGGATTCGCACGCGATGACGGTTGACGGAGTCGACGGAGCCACGATCCGGTGACGCGGCGGACCTTCAGCAGGCCAGGTAGCGGTCCAGCACCAGATCCACCAACTCGGCGGCGGGCTCCTCACCGTCGACGAGTAGCGGCGCGGTGACCACGTCGGCGCCGCAGACCGCGGCGAGGTCGGCGAAGTAGCCCGGCGCGAGCAGGTACGTCGCTACCACGACGTGACCTCCGCCGTCGCCCCGGGCCCGCAGGCCTGCCCGCGCGGTCGCCACGGCGTCCCCCAGGCGCGGGCCGGCCGCGGAGATGAAGCCGGTGATGACGTCGCGGCGCAGCGCGGCCGCAAGCATCTCGCCGGTCTGCTCGCAGTGGGCGACGGCGCCCGCGTCCGAGGAGCCGGCGGCCGCCAGGACCACCGCGTCCCCGGGTGCCAAGCCCGCCTGCGTGAGCCGGTGCTGGAGTTGGCGGACGAGCCGCGGGTCCGGGCCGAGCGCCCGCATCACGCGAGTGTCGGGATTCGTGGCGGCGGCCTCGGTGAGGTCCACGTGCACGTGGTAGCCGGCCGAGAGCAGCAGCGGCACGATCCGCACCGCCCCGCGGCCCAGCCCGGTCAGCGACGTCGGCACGTCGGGCTGCTGTACGTCCACGAACGAGCCGGCCACGGGCACGTCCGGGCGACGATCCGCCACCGCCCGCACGAGCTCGGCGACGGCCCGCTGGCCGGCGGGCGAGGAGGTGCCGTGCGAGCACGCGAGCAGGGCCGGCATCGTCCGGGTGGCGGGGGTGAGCGGGGCCCGGCCGTGGCGGGTGTGCGGGGCACCGGCGAGGATCGCTGTCATGCCCCGACGCTACGGAGGCGCTGTTACGCCCAGCCGCGCCGATGCGTTTCGGGGCGGTTAAGACTTCCGCACGCCCCGCCGACGGGCCTGTGGCTCACACCGGGCGCGGCGCGCGGTGCGTACCTAGCCCTCCGTCGGGGTCAGCAGAGCCACGCCCGGGAAATACGTCCGATATCGGCGCGCGTCGCGGGTGAGCAGCCGGTAGCCGGCAACCGCGGCGTGTGCCCCGATGTAGAAGTCCGGCAGCGGTGACGACCTCGAGCCGCCGTGGCGGCGATACCGCAGGAAGGCCTTCCCGGCGAGGAAACCGGCCGGATACGGGAGTGGTTCGCGCCGGAACGCGGTCGCCGGTAACACAGCGTCGAGATCCTCGATCCGGTCGAAGCCGACGGACACCTCGGCGTAGACAAGAGGGTTCAGGACCGCTTCGCCGTCGTCGAGGACATGTGCGAGGGCCTGGCTCGACCACCCTGACCATGCTGGATCATCGGTGGCGATGTCGAGGAGCACGTTGGAGTCGACCAGCGTGATCATCCGCTCCCTGTCACTCGCCACGCAGCAACATCATCAGCTCGTCGGTTGTCTGCGTCGTGGAAGCCTGATTGCGCATCCTGCTGACGACCCGCTCACCCCTGGTCCGACCGGGCGTGAGGTGCACGATGCGTAGCGTGTTGCCGTCTTCGACAACGTCCACCTCATCGCCCTCGTCGAATCCGTGCCGGTGCCGCAACTCGGCCGGGATGGTCACTTGGCCCTTGCTGTTGAGCTTCACTGCGCCTCCTGACACGTTGCTGATGTATTACATGATACGCCGTGGCCGGCGGGTACCTCAGCGACGACCGCAACGAGGACGCATTGACCCGGACACTCTGGTCAGCCGTGCGCACGCAACCGCGGCGCGAGGTCCCGCTCGAACAGGTCCAGGAACCGGCGCTGGTCGTGCCCCGGCGCGTGGAAGACGAGGTGGTTGAACCCGGCCCGGCGGTACTCGAGCACCTTCTCGGCGGCCTCGTCCGGATCGGCGGCGACGATCCACCGCCCGGCGATGGTCTCGATCGGCAGCGCGTCCGCGGCCCGCTCCATCTCGATCGGGTCGTGGATCGAGTGCTTCTGCTCCGCCGTCAGCGACAACGGGGACCAGAACCGGGTGTTCTCCAGCGCTGCCTCGGGGTCGGTGTCGTAGGAGATCTTGATCTCGATCATCCGGTCGATCGTCTCCGGGTCCCGCTCTGCCTTCGCCGCACCCTCGGCGACCGCCGGGATGAGCTTCTCGGTGTACAGGTCCCAGCCCTTGCCGGAGGTGCAGATGAACCCGTCCCCGGCGCGCCCTGCGTACCGGGCCACCATCGGGCCGCCGGCCGCGATGTAGACGGGGATACCCACGTCGGGCCGGTCATAGATGCTCGCGCCGTGCGTGGAGTAGTACTCGCCCTCGAAGTCGACCCGGTCGGAGGTCCACAGCTCACGCATCAGGCGGACTGCCTCGCGCAAGCGGGCGAACCGCTCCTTGAACTCCGGCCAGTCCTGCTCGCCGGCGCCGCGGAAGCCGGTGGCGATCTCGTTCAACGCCTCCCCCGTGCCGACCCCGAGCATGATCCGGCCGGGGTAGAGCACTCCCATCGTCGCGAACGCCTGGGCGATCACGGCGGGGTTGTACCGGAACGTCGGGGTCAGCACGGAGGTGCCGATCTGCACCCGCGAGGTCCGCTCACCCACGGCCGCCATCCACGCGAGCGAGAACGGGGCGTGCCCGCCGTCGTGGCGCCACGGCTGGAAGTGGTCGCTGACGGCGACGCTCTCCATCCCGTGCGCCTCCGCGGCGACCGCGATCTCCACCAGCTCCCGCGGGGCGAACTGTTCGGCCGAGGCCTTGTATCCGAGTTTCAGGGGCAGCATGAGACGTTCCTCCGTGGTGCGATGCGGTCCTCCAAACGTAGTCGACAATGTTGTCCACCAAGCGATGAGGGGAGCACGCCGGATGCTGATCGAGACCCGGGTCGACGGCCTGCCCGTGCTCGTGCTGGGCTCGGGCGAGCAGGCCGCGCGCCTCGAGCGCCGCTACGCCGCTGCGGGCGCGCGGGTGCGCACCGCGTCGATGCCCGACGGCGTCACGCCCGCCGCGCTCGACGGCGTCGCGCTCGTGGTGGTCGGGCTGGGCCCGGCCGAGGTCTCGGCGGACTGGGAGCAGGCGCTCGCCGGGGTTGGACGCACGCACCTGATCAGCCGCGAGCCCGGCGCTCCGGCCGGGCAGGTGACCCTCGTCGGAGGCGGTCCGGGTGCCGACGACCTGCTCACCCTCGCCGCCCTCCGGGCCCTCGCAGCCGCGGACGTGATCCTCTACGACCGGCTCGCCCCCACCGATCACCTGGCCGACCTCGCCCCCGGCGCGGAGCTGATCGACGTCGGCAAGCGGCCCGGCCATCACCCGCTGGGGCAGGCCGAGATCGAGGAGCTGATGCTCACCCGGGCCGCCGCCGGGGAGCGGGTGGTCCGGCTCAAGGGCGGGGACCCGTTCGTGTTCGGCCGCGGCGCGGAGGAACTCGCCGCCGCGCGCGCCGCCGGGGTCACGGCGCGGGTGGTCCCTGGGATCAGCGCGGCGATCGCCGTGCCGGCCGCGGCGGGGATCCCGGTGACCTACCGGGACCTCTCGCACCACTTCACCGTGATCTCGGGCCACCACCCCCTCTCGGACGACGAGCACGCCCATCTGACCCGCGCACTCACCCTCGGCGGGACCGTCGTGGTCCTGATGGGCGTCGCCACCCTGCCGCATCTGCTCGCCGGGCTGCTCCGCAACGGCCTCGGTCCCGAGACCCCGGTCGCGGCGATCGAGCGCGGGTACACGCCGGACCAGGCGAGCACGGTCAGCACGGTCGGGGACGCCGTCGCCGGGGCTACTCTCGCCGGGGTCTGCTCCCCCGCCGTCATCGTGCTCGGAGACGTGGTCCGGGTCGGCGGCTGACCCGACCTCCCGGGTCTTGACCTCAACCATTGTTGATGTCGTTGGATCGAGTCCTGACCGACCGACCACAAGGGAGACCACTGATGGACGCCATCCGCCTGCACGCCTTCGGCCCGCCCGAGAACCTCGTCCTGGACGAGGTGCCCGACCCCGAGCCGGGCGCTGGGGAGGTGCTGATCGCCGGCCGCGCGCACGGCGTGCACCTGCTCGACACGACGCTGCGTCGCGGCGAGCCCGGCCCGCTACCGCTGCCGGCCCTGCCGACGATCCCGGGCCGCGAGGTCGCCGGCTCCGTCGCCGCTGTCGGGCCCGGGGTGGATCCGGGCTGGGTCGGTCGCCGGGTCGCCGCGCACCTGGGCGCAGTGCCCGACGGCGGAGGTTACGCCAGGCTCGTCGTGGCACCGCTCGAGGTGCTGCACCCGATCCCCGACGGACTCTCGGAGGCGGCGGCCGTCGCCATGATCGGCACCGGCCGGATGGCCACGATCGTGCTCGACGCCGCCCGGCTCGGCCCCGACGACCAGGTGGTCATCACCGCAGCCGCGGGCGGGTTGGGCAGCCTGTTCGTGCAGGCCGCGCTCCGGGCCGGCGCCCGGGTGGTCGCCCTCGTCGGCGGCCGGTCGAAGGCGGACCAACTGGCCGGGGCACTCGCCGACATCGACACGGCCGCCCTCACCGTCATCGACTACCGCGCCGACGGCTGGCTCGACGAGGCCCGCACGGCGCTCGGCGACGGCGGTGCGACCGTGGCGTTCGACGGCGTCGGCGGCGATTCGGGCACTGCTGCGGCGTCCCTGCTCAGTGCCGGCGGCCGCCTGGTCAGCTACGGCTGGGCCTCCGGCACCGCGACCGACGTCCCGTCCGACGCGCTCTACACCGTGGTGCCGATCGTCGGACCCGGTGCGAAGCCGATCACCGACATCTACGAACGCCAGCAGCGGGCCCTGGCCCTCGCGGCCGCCGGGACCTGGCGTCCGCTGCTCCACGAGGTCCCGTTCGCCGACGCCGCCCGCGCCCACCACGACCTCGAGTCCCGCGCCACGACGGGCAAGGTCGTCCTGGTCTGACGTCACCGAACGTGCGCTCCTGCGGCGCAACGGCGCCATCAGCCGCACGATGTCACTCTCGGTGCTGTCTGAGCAGCCGCCATCAGGCGAGTTCGAGCCGGTACCCCCGCTTGACCACCGTCTTGATCAGGCCGCGCCCGGCGGCCTCCCGCAGCCGGGCGATCGCCACCTCGGCGGCGTGCGGGTCGGTGGAGTCCCCCGGCAGCACGGCCAGCACTGCCTCCCGGGACACCACACCGCCGCCGGCGAGCAGCCGCAGCACCTCCACCCCGGTGGGCGAGAGCGGCAGCACCTGCCCGTCCAGCACGGCTACCCGGGAGCGGATCTGCAGGGTCCCGACGGCGGTGCACAGCGCGAGGGTCTCGGCCTGTTCGTAGTGGCTCACCAGGGCGCGCACGAGCGCGCCGAGGCGACCGCGCTCGGGTTGCAGTGTGGTGATCCCCCGGTGCTCCAGCGGCTTGGCCGTGATCGGCCCGACCGCCGCCGCGATCATCGCCCCCGAGGTGAACCGTGCCACGACCTGGGGTCCGACCCCGTCCGCCTCGGCGGCGCACAGCCACGCCTCGGCGCCGGGCGCGGAGGTGAACACGACCGCGTCGATATCCCCGGTCGCGGCGGCGCGGGCGGAGGCGCGCACCGCGTCGGGATCCGGGGCAGGGCCCCAGCGGTAGACGATCAGGCTCTGCACGTCGGCGCCGGCCTTCGCGAACACGGCGTCCAGCCCGTCGGCCCCGGCGCCGTGATGCTGCACGGCCACCCGCAGCCCGGCCACGCCCTCGCCGAGCAGCACGTCGGCGATCTCCCCGGACGTCTCGGACTCGGCGACCCAGTCGGCCTGGAGCCCGGCGGCCTGGATGGCGCCGCGCGCCTTCGGGCCGCGGGCCACGATCCGCGAACCGGCCAGCACGGTCATCAGGTCATCTGCGATGCCGTGCGCGTCCGCGGCCTCGATCCAGCCGCGGAACCCGATGCCGGTGGTGACGACCACCACGTCCGGGGCGCGTTCGATCAGCTCCCGGGTGTCGGCGATGAGCTGCTCGTCGTCGACGTTGGAGAGGATGCTCAGCGCGGGCGCGTGCCGCACCTGCGCGCCCCGCCGGGTCAGTGCCGCGGCCAGTTCGGCGGAGCGGCGGTCCGCGGTGATCAGCACGGTGCACCCGGCCATCACCTGGCCGAGGGCGGGCCTGCCCGGTGGCAGGTCCTCTCGGTTCACGCGAGGAGCACCCGGGCGCCCGGCGCCGCCACGTCGTGACCAACATGCTCCGGGCCGAACCCGGAACGTACCCGCGTCGGACGGCTCGCCGGCTCTTCCGGCCCCAAGGGCACCGGTGTGAGCAGTCCCGGCGCCGCCACGTCCCCGAGCACGATTACGGCGGGGTTGCGCACCCCGACCTGCTCGGCGCGGGCGACCAGATCACCGAGCGCCGCACGGGTGACCCTCTGGGCCCGCGTCGAGCCGTTCTCCACGATGGCCGCGGGCAGCGCGGGGTCGGACCCGGCGGCCAGCGCCTGGTCCACGATCCGCTCCAGCATCGCGACTCCCATCAGGATGACGACGGTAGCGCTGCGGTGTTTCAGGCAGGTGACGGCCGCCTCGTCCAGCCCGTCATGGCCGCTGAGCACGTGGAACGCGGCCACGGTGCCGCGATGGGTCACCGGGATGTCCGCGAGCGCGGGCACCGACAGGGCGCTGCTCACCCCGGGGATGATCTCGACGGCGATGCCGGCCTCCCGGCACGCGATCGCCTCCTCGCCGCCACGGCCAAACACGAATGGGTCGCCGCCCTTGAGACGCACCACCACGCGGCCCCGCCGGGCCTGCTCGAGCAGGATCTCGTTGATCTCCTCCTGCGGCACCCGGTGGTGGCCGGGCACCTTTCCCACGTCGATGACCTCGACGTGCGGCGGCAGGTCGTCGAGTACCTCGGTCGGGGCCAGCCGGTCGACCACCACGACGTCCGCCGTCTGCAGCGCCCGCCACGCCCGCAGGGTGAGCAGGTCCAGCGCCCCCGGGCCGCCGCCGACCAGGATCACCCGGCCGGCGCCGCCGGAGGCGGTGCCGCCACGTGCTGCACCGCGAGCCCGGGGCGCGCTCACGCGCCCGGCTCCGCTGCGCCGTCGGGCGGGCCCACCTGCACCACACCGTCGGTGACCCGCACGGGGAAGGTGACCAGGTGTGCGTGCGCGGGGTCGAGCGGGGTGTACCCGACCGGGTCGAGGCAGACGCCGGTCTCGAGGCTGAACACCTGCTTGTACATCGGCGCGGCGACCGTGGGCAGGCCCCGCCTGGTGCCGACGATGCCACGGGACATGACGTTCGCGCCGCTGTACGGGTCGCGCTGCTGCACGGCCCGCACGGAGTCGTCCGGGAGCCGGAACAGGGCGATCTGGGTGCCGTCCACGAGCGCGGCGGCCCCGCGCTCGACGGCGAGGTCGTGCAGCAGGCAGACGCGCACCCAACGCCCGACGGCGGTGCTCGCCTCATCCGGGACCGCGGCCGTTGAGGCAGTGGTTGCGGTGCTCACGAGCGGACCTCCAGGGTGGCGCCGGCGATCAGGACCGGGACGCCGGTCTCGGCGGCCGCCTCGCGTTCGGCCGAGGTGGCCGGGCGGATCTGACCACGCTCGGGCACGTAGGCCAGATCGGGGTCGGGGGTGGCCGGGGCGTTGACGAAGGAGCCGAACCGACGCAGTTTCTCCGGATCCTCGAGCACGGCCCGCCACTCGTCCTCGTAGTTGCCGACGTGGGCGGCCATCGCGGCGTCGAGGTCCGCGGCGATGCCGAGGGAGTCGTTCATGATGACCTCCCGGACGCCGTCGAGTCCGCCCTCGACGTCCTCGATCCAGGGCGCGGTGCGCTGCAGCCGGTCCGCGGTGCGGATGTAGTACATGAGGAACCGGTCGATGGTGCGGATCAGGGCTTCGGAGTCGAGGTCCTCGGCGAGCAGCTGCGCGTGCCGCGGGGTGAACCCGCCGTTGCCGCCGACGTAGACGTTCCAGCCCTTGTCCGTGGCGATCACGCCGACGTCCTTGCCGCGGGCTTCGGCGCACTCCCGGGCGCACCCGGAGACGCCGAGCTTGATCTTGTGCGGGGACCGCAGGCCCCGGTAGCGCAGTTCCAGCTCGACGGCCATGCCGACCGAGTCCTGCACGCCGTAGCGGCACCAGGTGGAACCGACGCACGACTTCACGGTCCGCAGCGACTTGCCGTAGGCATGCCCGGACTCGAACCCGTGCTCCACGAGCCGGCGCCAGATCTGCGGCAGCTGCTCGATCCGAGCGCCGAACATGTCGATGCGCTGCCCGCCGGTGATCTTCGTGTAGAGGCCGAAATCCTTGGCGACCTGACCGATGACGAGCAGCCCGTCCGGGGTGATCTCGCCGCCGGGGATCCGCGGCACCACGGAGTAGGTGCCGTCCTTCTGCAGGTTCGCCATGACGTGGTCGTTCGTGTCCTGCAGGGTGGCCTGCTCCCCGTCGAGGATGTGCCCGTTGCCCAGGGACGCCAGGATCGAGGCCACCACCGGCTTGCAGATGTCGCACCCGCGACCCGCCCCCACGCCGTCCGGCATCTCCGCGGTAGCGGCCGCGAGGGTCCCGACGGTGCCGAACCGGTCGATGATCTCGCTGAACGTGTGCAGGTCCGCGACCCGGACGGCATCGAAGAGCTGCGCCCGGGACAGGTCGAAGTGTTCGCAGAGGGCGTTGGAGACCTCCACGCCGGCCCGTTCGAGCTCGGTGGTGGTGAGCTTCTTCACCAGCGGCAGGCAGGATCCGCAGGAGGTGCCGGCCCTGGTACAGGCCTTCACACCGGCGACATCGGTGCACTCGTGCTCGGTGACCGCCGCGCGGATGGTGCCGGCCGTGACGTTGTTGCAGGAGCACACGGTGGCGGCGTCGGGCAGTTCCAGGCTCGCCGCGCCGCCGGTGGACTCCGGGAGCAGGAAGGCGCCGGGGTCCCCGGGCAGCTCGCTGCCGACCATCGGACGCAGCGACGCGTACGGGGTGGCGTCCCCGACGAACACGCCGCCGAGCAGGGTGCGGGCGTCGTCGGAGAGCACCAGCTTCTTGTAGACGCCGGCCACCGGGTCCGCCCAGACGAGTTCCATGGCGCCCTCGGTGCGGGCGAACGCGTCCCCGAAGCTGGCCACGTCCACGCCCTGCAGCTTGAGCTTCGTGGCGGTGTCCGCGCCGGGGAACGTGGCCTCGCCGCCGAGGAGGCGGTCCGCGACCACCTCGGCCATCGCGTACCCGGGGGCGACGAGCCCGATGCAGCGGCCCTCGATGCACGCGACCTCACCGACCGCCCAGACGTGCGGGTCCTGCGTGCGGCAGCCGAGGTCCACCACGGCGCCGCCGCGGTTCCCGATGTCCAGCCCGGCGGCGCGGGCCAGCTCGTCGCGGGGACGCACGCCCGTGGCGACGACCACGACGTCGACGTCGAGCCGGCCGCCATCGACGAAGTCGAGCCGGCCCACGTGCCCGTTGCGGCGGGACGGGCGCATCTGCGCGGTGGCGGTGTCCGTGCGCACGGCAATGCCCATGTCGTTGATGAGGCGTTTGAGCGCCTGCCCGCCGCCGAGGTCGATCTGGGCGTCCATCATGTGCGTGCCGAACTGGATCACGGTGGCCTGCGCGCCGAGGGCCTTGAGCGCACCGGCGGCCTCGAGGCCGAGCAGGCCACCACCGATGACGGCGCCGCGCACGGGGCGCTCGAAGTCGGTGGACCTTCCCCTGCCGGCGGCACGCTTCTCCTCGACCCAGCCGCGCAGTGCGGCGACGTCGTCGATAGTCCGGTAGACGAACACGCCGGGCAGGTCGTTGCCGGGGATCGGCGGCATCGCCGCGCTGGAACCGGTCGCGAGCACGAGCTCGTCATAGTGGTGGATTCGCCCGAGCCGGTCGGTGACCAGGCGGCTGCCGGTGTCGATCGAGGTGACCGCGCAGTCCCGGTGCAGGGTGACCAGCGGGTCCTCCCACAGTGCCGGGTCGCCCAGGGTGAGTTCCTCGGGGTCGCGGGCGGAGAAGTAGGAGGTCAGGGCCACCCGGTCGTAGGGCTTGGCGGCCTCCTCGGCGAACACGCTGATCCGCCAGGCGCCGGCGCCGTCCCGGGCGCGCAGGGCCTCGACGAGGCGCTGGGCCACCATGCCGCCGCCGACGACCACCAGGTGCTTGGGCTCGTTCTCGGTCTGGCTCATCTGGACTCTCCCGGGTGATCGACGGCCGGCTGCCGATCGGCAGTGGTGGGGCGATGTCGGCGACGCTATGCGGTGGCGGTTTCCTGTCAGTGCCCCGCCCGTTGCCCGGTCGTAACGTTGTTCTCACTCGTCGCCCGGGCGCGCTGAGAGGTCGCGTCGCTCCCGCCCGACGGCGTGGGCCGGGCCGGCCCCTCGGCCTCGGCGAGCCACTCCAGCAGTCCGCAGACGGTCTCCTTGCAGCCACCGCACCCGGTGGTGGCGCGGGTGGCGCTCGCGAGGTCCGCAGCGGTATGGGCGCCGGCGCGGCAGGCGTCCACGATGTCCTTCTTGGTGACGCCGTTGCACAGGCACACGGTGGCCCCCTCCGGCATCCGCTCCGGGGTGGCTGCGGGGGCGGCGGCGGTCGCGAGCGGCCGGATCAGCAGGTGCGCCGGGTCCGCCGGAACCGGGGTGCGGCGGACGTAGGCGGCGCTCAGGTCCGCGGCCACCTCGGGGGCGCCCACGCAGGTGGCCCCGACGACGAGTCCGTCGGCGACGACCACCTCGACGTGCCGGCCGGAGGCCGGGTCGGACAGCCGCACCGACCGGTGCGTGGGGTCCCGCCTGCGCCGGGTACCGCTGACGCCCATGGTCACCACCTCGAGGCCGGCTGCCTTGAGGCGGACCACGTCGGTCCCGGCGGCGAGCGCCGGGGTGGTGGGCCCCGCCGAAACGGAATCCGCCGGGCGGGACACCACACCGGCGCTGAGGCTCAGCCGCAGCGCCATGCTCGGCTGCTCGGGCCGGGCCGCGGTGGGCGGCCCTTGCGCCGGCCGGGTGAGCCGGCCGGCGAGCCGGCGGGCCTGGTCCCAGCCCTGGGCGATCAGGCCGGCCCCACCCTCGGGCGGCTGGGCGCAGTCCCCGATCGCGAAGATCCTGGGGTCGTCGGGGCTGGCCAGGTCCGCGCCCACCAGCACACCGCGGTCGACGGCGAGCCCCGCGGAGCGGGCCAGCGCGACCTCCGGGGTGGTGCCGCAGGCGAGGACCACCAGGTCGGCGGTCAGGGTGACCGGCCGCTCCCCCGCGTCGACGTCGACTCCGGTGACCCGGCCGTCCTCGACGACGACCCGCCGGGTCCTGGCCCGGGTCCAGGTGGCGATGCCGAGGCCGGCGAGGGTCGCCTGCGCCACGCGGCCGGCGTCGGGGTCGAGCTGGCGGTCCATCACCGTGTCTGCGGAGTGGATCACGGCCACGTCGAGCCCGCGCCGGGCCAGCCCGCAGGCGGCCTCGATGCCGAGCACCCCGGCGCCGATGACGACGGCGCGGCCGGCGTTCGCGGTCACCGCGACGATCTCGCGGGCGTCGTCGAGGGTGCGCAGCGCGTGCACGCCGGCGGGCAGGTCGCCCTCGAGCCCGGGCAGGTCCGGGATCCGGGCGACCGAGCCGGTGGCGAGCACCACCCGGTCGTAGCGGTGCGACCCGGAGCTGGTGAGCACGGTCCGCGAGGCGCGGTCGATCGCGATCACCGGGGTACCGCGCTCGACGCGCACCCGGTCGCCGTCGGCCTCGGGCAGTGCGAGGGCGGAGAGGTCCGCCTTGCCGGCCACCACCTCGGAGAGCAGCACCCGGTTGTAGGGGTGGTACTCCTCCTCGCCGAGCAGGGTCACGTCGAACTCGGCGTCGGCGTCCCGGGTGGTCAGGTCGGCGACGAACCGGGAGCCGACCATGCCGTTGCCGACCACCACGATCCGGGTGCGTGTGGTCACGGGGCGACCCCTTGCGCGGCCATCGGCTCGGCGGCGGCGGGGATCAGCGGGGTCACCGAGACGGCGCAGACCTTGAACTCGGGCATGTGCGAGATCGGGTCGGTCGCGTCGGTGGTGATCCGGTTGACGCTGCCGGCGCCGCTCCAGTGGAACGGCATGAACACGGTGTCCGGGCGGATCCGGTCGGTCCAGCGGGCGGGTGCCTGGATCGTGCCGCGTGCGGAGGTGAGCCGGACCCGGTCGCCGTCGGCGATGCCGAGCCGAAAGCCCAGGATCGGGTGCAGCTCCACGAACGGTTCGCTGCTGAGCCGTTCGAGCTCGGGCACCCGGTGGGTCTGCGCGCCGGACTGGTAGTGCTGCAGGACCCGGCCGGTGACGAGGTAGATGGGCGCGTCCGGGCGGACGTCGTCGCTGGGGCCGACGTGGTCGACAGCGATCATCCGGGCCCGCCCGTCCGGGGTGGGGAAGGCGTCCAGGAACAGCCGCGGAGTGCCCGGGTGCTCCGGGGCGGGGACCGGCCAGAACAGGCCGGGGCCGCCGTCGGCCTCGTCGGCGTCGAGGCGGGCGTGACTCAGGCCGGCGTAGTCGGCGATCCCGCCGGCGGAGGCCGCGGCGAGTTCGTCGAAGACGTCGGCGGGGTCGGTCTCGAAGTGGACGTCGGAGCCGAGCCGGCGAGCCAACTCGGCGAGGATCCACAGTTCCGAGCGGGCCTGCCCGGGGGCGTCGACGGCGCGGCGGCGCCGGATCACGCGACCCTCGAGGGAGGTCATGGTGCCCTCCTCCTCCGCCCATTGGGTGACCGGCAGCACCACGTCCGCGCCCAGTGCGGTCTCCGAGGGGACGAAGTCGCACACCACGAGCAGGTCGAGGGCACGCAGCCGGTCCGCGACCCGGTCGGCGTTCGGGGCGCTGACGAGCACGTTCGAGCCGTGCACGAACAGGGCCCGAGGGCCGCCGGGGGTGCCGAGCGAGTTCAGTAGCTGCACGGCGGGCTTGCCGGGCCCGGGGATCGTGGCCGGGTCCACGCCCCAGACCCGCGCGACGTGGGCGCGGGCGGCCGGGTCGTCGATCTTGCGGTAGCCGGGTAGCTGGTCGGACTTCTGGCCGTGCTCGCGTCCGCCCTGCCCGTTGCCCTGCCCGGTGATGGCGCCGTAGCCGGACCCGACCCGGCCGGGCAGCCCGAGCGCCAGGGCGAGGTTGATGGCGGCGGTGACGGTCGCGGTGCCCTGGGTGGACTGCTCCACCCCGCGGCCGGTGAGGACGTAGGCGCCCGGTCCCCCGTGCACCGTGGCGGCGGCCGCGAGGAGCCGGGCCGTGGCCCGCAGGTGCGCCGCCGGCACCCCGCATACGCCCTCCGCGCGTTCGGGCCACCAGGCCGCCACCGAGCGCTGCACATCGGCCGCGCCGGTGGTGCGGCCGGCGAGGTAGGCCTGGTCGGCGAGCCCTTCGGTGAGCACCACGTGCGTGAGCGCGAGCAGGACCACCAGGTCCGTGCCGGGCACCGGCTGCAGATGCACGCCACCCTCGCCGTCGGCCCCGGTGAGGGCCGCCGTCGTACTCCGGCGCGGGTCCACCACCACGAGACCGCCGCGTTCACGCACACCGGCCAGGTGCTGCACGGACGGCGGCATCGTCTCGGCGAGGTTGGACCCGAGCAGCATCACGGCGCCGGCCCCGGCGAGGTCGGCGAGTGGGAACGGCAGCCCGCGGTCCGCGCCGAGGCTTCGGTTCGCCCCGGCCGCGGCGCTGGCCATGCAGAACCGGCCGTTGTAGTCGATGTTCGGCGTGCGCAGGACGGTCCGGGCGAACTTCCCGAGGGCGTAGGCCTTCTCGTTCGTGAGCCCGCCGCCGCCGAACACCGCGATCGCCTCCCGGCCGTGCTCGGCCTGGATGGCCCGGACCCTGCTCGCGATCACCGTGAGTGCCTCGTCCCAGCCGGCGGGGTGCAGGTCACCGTCCGCGCCGCGCAGCAGCGGGGTGGTGATCCGGTCCGGGGTGGTCAGCACTTCTGCGCTCGTCCAGCCCTTCTGGCACAGGCCGCCGAGGTTGGTCGGGAACTGCCGGGGCGTGATGGTGACCGGCGTCGGCGCGGTCGCGGCCTCGGGACGGGTCAGGGTCATCGCGCACTGCAGCGCGCAGTACGGGCAGTGGGACTGCGTGCCGACGCTCATCCGCTCCTCAGATCCCGGCCGCGGCCATGGCGGACCCGCGCCGCGCGTAGACGGCCCAGGTCACCACGGCCATCACCGCGTAGACCGCGATGAAGATCCACAGCGCCGGCGCGAGCGAGCCCGCCATCGAGCTCGACGCGGCGAACCCACGCGGGATTCCGAACCCGCCGAACGCGCCGATCGCGCCCGCGATGCCGATGCACCCGGCGGCGGCCTTCACCGAGGCCGGCCCACCGCCGTCGACCTGGAAGACGGCCGGGATCATCCGGTACGTCGACCCGTTGCCGACCCCGGTCGCGACGAACAGCACGAGGAACGAGGCGAAGAACAGGCCGAAGCTGCCCCGGTCCAGGGCCGCGATCGCACCGGCCGCGCCGAGCCCCATCACCACGAACGAGGCGATGGTGACCCGCGCGCCGCCGACCCGGTCGGCGATGATGCCGCCGAGCGGGCGCGACACCGAGCCGACGAGCGCCCCGAGGAACGCGATCGAGAGCGTCACGGTCGGGAACTCCGCGCGCAGCAGCGTCGGGAACACCCCGGCGTAGCCGATGAAGGACCCGAAGGTGCCGATGTACAGGAACGAGATGATCCAGGTGTGCCGGTTGCGGGTCGCGGCCGCGAACGAGCGCAGGTCCGCCCTCGCGGTGGACAGGTTGTCCATCCGGCGCCAGGCAAGGAACGCGGCCAGCAGGATGAACGGGATCAGCATCAACCCGGCCCGCTCCAGGGCGATGCCGGCACCGGTGACGATCACGAGCGGCACCGCGAACTGCACGGCGGCCGTGCCGAGGTTCCCGCCGGCGGCGTTCAGCCCGAGCGCCCGGCCCTTCTCCCGCTCGGGGAAGAAGAACGAGATGTTCGCCATCGAGGAGGCGAAGTTGCCGCCGCCGACGCCCGCGAGTGCCGCGATCGCCAGCAGCGCCCCGAACGGGATCTGCGGGTGCTGCACGGCGATGGCCAGGGCGGCGGTCGGCAGCAGGAGCAGCAGCGCACTCGCCACCGTCCAGTTCCGGCCGCCGAGGACCGGTACCGCGAAGGTGTACGGGATCCGCAGGGTCGCCCCCACCAGTGACGGCACCGCGATCAGCCAGAACTGCTGGTCCACGGTGAGTGCGAACCCGGCCGCGCCCAGCTGCGGCACCACGATCGACCACAGCGCCCACACGGAGAACCCGAGGAACTCGGCGAAGATCGAGATCCGCAGGTTCCGCCCGGCGACCTTCGCGCCGCCGTCACGCCAGAACGTCGGGTCCTCAGGGTCCCAGTGGTCGATCCACCGCCCACCGCGGTGGGTGACGTGCCCGACGGCGGTGGTCGCCGCCGCGGGCGCGGCGTCGGAGTCCGTGGTCTCCTCGGTGGTGCTCGACGGTGTCGCAGGCGCAGACATGGCGGCTCCTCACGCGCTCGGTGTCAGTACCGAGGACGGTAGGAACCGCGTGTTTCACCGGGCTGCGCGGGTGGTTACCCGCCCGTAATCATTTCCGCACAGGCCGGCCGGGGTGGCTGTGAGAGGAACGCTGCTGGGCTTGAGTCAGTGGCCCGGGGCGGGCGATCAGCCCTGCGAGCCGGCGATGTCCTCGTGGTGCCGGATCACCTCGGCGACGATGAAGTTCAGGAACTTCTCCGCGAACACCGGGTCCAGCCCGGCCTCCTCCGCGAGTGCGCGCAGCCGCTTGATCTGCCGTTCCTCGCGTGCCGGGTCCGACGGCGGCAGCCCGGTGCGTGCCTTCAGCCGGCCCACCGTCTGGGTGTACTTGAACCGCTCGGCCAGCATGTGCACGAGCGCGGCGTCGATGTTGTCGATGCTGCCGCGGATCCGGACCAGCTCGGCCGGAAGGTCCACGTCTGTTCCCTCGCTCATGGACGCCCATCCTAGGCAGACGTCCGCGTCACGGGAGTGCAGTCCCACGGACCGAACGCCGACGCCCCGCGCTACCGTTCTGACATGGCGACGCTGCTGGAACTGCACCACCGGACCCTGACCGTGAGCCGTGACCTGGTGCGCCGGGTGGCGCCGGACGTACTCGGGGCGGCCACGCCGTGCGCCGACTGGGACCTGGGTGAGCTGCTCGCGCACATGGCCGGCCAGAACCACGGCTTCGCCGCGGCCGCGGACGGTCCGAGCACCACCACCGGGGACTTCGAGCCGCGGAACGTGGCCGCGGACCCGGCGGGTATCTACTCGGCGTCGGTGGACCGGGTGCTGGCCGCCGTCGCCGCCGAGGGTGCCACCGAACGAACATGGCACCTGGCGGAGTTCTCACCGCGGCAGGACTTCCCCGGGCAGGTCGCGCTCGGCTTCCATCTGATCGACTATGTGGCCCACGGCTGGGACGTGGCTCGCGCGATCGGGACGGACCCGGTGTTCGACGACGAGGTGCTCACGACGGCCGTGCGGATCGCGGAGCAGGTCCCCGACGGTCCCGCGCGGCTCGCCCCGGGCGCCGCGTTCGCGCCGCGCCTGCCGACCGCGGACCCGGACGCGGACCTGCTCGTAACCTTCCTGCGGCTGCTCGGCCGAGATCCCGACTGGCGCGCCTGACCCGGGCCGGGTACCTCAGGCGCTGACCCGGCCCGGGGTGTCTCAGGCGCGGCTGCGGTCCGTGCTGCGCGTGTACGCGGTCTCCCCCGGCGTGGACGCGTCGTTCCAGCGCAGGATCGCACCCACACCGTCGACGAGTGTGACCGATTCGGCGTCCGCCACCGTGATGCCCGCGCCCTGTTCCAAGGCCGCCCGACCGATCGCGAGGTCGGCCCGCAGCTCGGTCGGCTCGCTGACCCCGAGGTCGGTCAGGTCGGAGCGCGTCAGGGCGAGCTCGAGCGCGCCCGGGCCCACCCAGAGTGTCCGTTGCGCGATCGCCGACGGCGGCCCGGCCACCTCCTCGGTGATCACCAGTTCGGCGACCTGGCCTCGGCGCAGCACCTCCACCACGTCCTCGACGCCGGACACGGCCGCACCGTCCCGACCCTGCTCCTGGCGCAGGTGATCGAGGGCGGCTTCGCGCCGTCGGTCCCGGAACTCGCCGAGCGCCTGGCCGATGGCGGCGTCGAACGCACGGTTGTTCACGCCCTCGGTTCGGGCGCCACCCTCCACCTCCGTGAGGAGCTCCCGCGCGGACTGGCCCAGGTCCGCCCGCACGAGGGACACCGCGCGCAGGTCCCCGGTGAGCAGCACCAGCTCGGGGCGCCGCTCGGCCACGACGCGGTCGATCTCGGTGGCCACCACCTCGGCGTTACGCTCCCAGGAGTCCTCGGCGCGGTTCTCGATCCGCTTGTGCGCGAGGGGCCCGAGCTGCGGCTTGGCGAGCTCGTCGTGATCGCCTTCGACGCTGTGCTGCTCACGGGTGGCCTGGAGGTCGGTGGTGTCGTGCAGGCTCAGGTCCGCCCCCGCCCTGTCCACCGTGACCAGCAGGTACCGCACACCGCAGTCCGCCACACGAGCGAGCGCGAACGCATGCGGGGCGTCCCCGACGACGGCCCGATCGACACCGGGCGGCGCGGCCAGGGAACGGTCCAGGTACACCCGCGTCCCCGCGGCGACCACCACCCGGCCGTGCGGACCACTGAGCCAGGTGGGCCGGGACACGGCGTCGTCGATGGCCTCGAGCAGCACGCCGTCGGCGCCCTGCTTGTGCAGCTGACGGCGAAGATCGGCCCACCGGCCGAGTACCGTCTGGTCGCCACTCTCGCTGGTTCGCGTGGCGTCCATGATCACGGTCACCACCGGCTCACCGGCCGGCAGATCGGGGACATTCAGGCGCATTTGCTCCTCCGCAACGTTGCTCGGATCCCGCTGGTGAGACTGTCCCCCAACCTTGCATCAACGGCACTGTGCGCGCCACTGCTTACGCCCGCCCTGACCGAACCCGGGTCCGCTCAGGTGTGGCGGTCGCGGGGCGCGGGGCCGGAGCCGACGCGGGGCGCGGCGTCGGCTACAGTCAAGCCATGGTCCTGTGCACCCGCCTGTGTTGTTGTTGAGCCGAGCTCCGACCCTCGCCGCGCGGCGCGTTCGCATCCCGACCGCCGCTGCACCCCGCATGACCTCACGGCCCGACGACGGGCCCGCCTCAGCCGATCAAGCGCTCGGCGATCACAGACCGTTCCCGGCCCACCACCTCACCTAGCCCCACGCAAGGACACTGAGATGAAGTACGCAGAGACCATCGTCGACCTCGTCGGGAACACCCCGCTGGTCAAACTCAACCGCGTCACCGCCGGGATCGCTGCCACGGTGCTGGTCAAGGTGGAGTACTTCAACCCGGGCGGGTCGAGCAAGGACCGGATCGCGACCAAGATCATCGAGGCCGCCGAGGCCGAGGGGAAGCTCGGTCCGGGTGGCACGATCGTGGAGCCGACCTCCGGGAACACCGGCGTCGGGCTGGCCCTGGTGGCGCAGCAGCGCGGATACCGGTGCGTCTTCGTGGTGCCGGACAAGGTCGGCGAGGACAAGCGCGCCGTGCTGCGTGCCTACGGGGCCGAGGTAGTCGTGACGCCCACGTCCGTGGCACCGGACAGCCCGGAGTCCTACTACTCCGTCTCCGACCGGCTCACCGCAGAGATCCCCGGGGCCTTCAAGCCGAACCAGTACGAGAACCAGAACGGCCCCCTCTCCCACTACGAGAGCACCGGGCCGGAGATCTGGCGGGACACCGACTCGCGGATCACGCACTTCGTGGCCGGGGTCGGTACCGGCGGCACGATCAGCGGCACCGGCCGTTACCTCAAGGAGGTCTCCGAGGGCGCCGTCACCGTCGTCGGTGCCGACCCGGAGGGCTCGGTCTACTCCGGCGGGACCGGCCGCCCGTACCTGGTGGAGGGCGTCGGCGAGGACTTCTGGCCGGGTGCCTACGACCCGTCCGTGGTGGACGAGATCATCGCCGTTTCCGACGCGGAGTCTTTCGAGATGACCCGGCGGCTCGCGCAGGAGGAGGGCATCCTCGTCGGTGGCTCCAGCGGCATGGCCGTGGTGGCTGCCCTGCGAGCCGCGAAGGACCTCGGCCCCGACGCCGTCATGGTCGTCCTGCTGCCCGACGGCGGTCGCGGCTACCTCGGCAAGATCTTCAACGACGGCTGGATGCGCTCGTACGGTTTCGCACCCGACTCCGAGGAGCGCACCGTCGCCGACGTGATCAGCGCCAAGACCGGGCACCTGCCCGACCTCGTGCACGTGCACCCGGCCGACACCGTGCGCGAGGCCATCGACATCCTCAACGAGTACGGCGTCTCCCAGGTGCCGATCCTGTCCGCGGAACCCCCGGTGGTGATGGGCGAGGTGGCCGGCTCGATCAGCGAGCGCACGCTCGTCGACCTCGTGTTCTCGCGTGACGTCGAGCTGACCGACCCGGTCTCGAAGGCGATCGGCCCGCCGCTGCCGCTGATCGGTGCCAACGAGTCGGTCCGGGCCGCCCGCGCGGCCCTCGCCGGCGCCGACGCCCTGCTGGTCACCGAGTCGGGTAAACCCGTCGGTGTCCTGACCCGGCACGACCTGCTCGCCTACGCGGGCGTCTGAGGAGAGGAACCACCATGAGCGCGAGCAACGCGGACGGCCCCGGCAGAACCCACGGCGCTTTCGACACCCGGGCCATCCACGCCGGCCAGGAATTCGACCCGACCACGGGTGCCGTCATCCCCCCGATCTACCAGACCTCCACGTTCGTCCAGGATGGAATCGGTGGGCTGCGCGGCGGCTACGAGTACAACCGGAGCGCCAACCCGACCCGCACCGCGCTGCAGACCCAGCTCGCCTCGCTCGAGGGCGCCGCACACGGGTACTCGTTCGCCTCCGGGCTCGCCGCGGAGGACGCTCTGCTGCGTGCCGCGATGCGCCCCGGCGACCACGTGGTGCTCGGCAATGACGTCTACGGCGGCACCCACCGGCTGATCTCGAAGATCCTCGGCGAGTGGGGCATCGAGATCACCACCGTGGAGATGGGCGACCTCGACGCGGTCGGCGCCGCGATCCGGCCCAGCACGAAGGTGCTCTGGGTGGAGACCCCGTCCAACCCGCTGATGAAGATCACCGACATCGCCAGCCTGGCGCAACTCGGTCACGACCGGGGTCTGCTCGTGGTCGTGGACAACACGTTCGCCACCCCGGCCCTGCAGACGCCGCTCGCCCTGGGCGCGGACGTGGTGGTGCACTCGACGACGAAGTACCTCGGCGGCCACTCCGACGTCCTCGGTGGCGCCGTGCTGCTCAACGACGACGAACTGGCCGAGAAGGTCGGTTTCATCCAGTTCGCGGCCGGCGCGGTCTCCGCCCCGCTGGACGCCTGGCTCACCACCCGCGGCATCAAGACCCTCTCGGTCCGGATGCAGCGGCACAGCGAGAACGCCCAGGCCATCGCCGAGCACCTCGCCGGGCACGCGGCCATCGAGCGCGTCTACTACCCCGGGCTGCCGGACCACCCGGGGCACGACACCGCCTCCAGCCAGATGTCCCGGTTCGGCGGCATGGTCTCGCTCGGGCTGACGGCGGGCCCGACGGCGGCCCGCACCCTCGCGGAGAGCACCCACCTGTTCCAGCTGGCCGAGTCGCTCGGTGGCGTCGAGTCGCTGATCGGATACCCGCCGGAGATGACGCACGCCTCGGTACGAGGCACCGAGCTGGCGGTACCGGAGAACGTGGTGCGCCTGTCCGTGGGCATCGAGGACGTCAGTGACCTGATCGCGGACCTGGACGACGCGCTGGACCGGCTCGGCTGACGCGTCCGGCGGCCCGGAGCGTCCCGCGCGTCACCACGATTGTGACCATCCGGTGGCGCGCGGACACTACTGGGTGTGACCGACGATTCCGATGAGGCCGTGTGGCAACGGGTGCTTTCGGGGGACGCCTCCGCCTACGGCACGATCTGGCGTCGCCACCGGGATCGGGTCTTCCGTCATCACCTGGCCTGCGGCACCCCGGCCCCGGACGCGGAGGACCTGACCGCGACGACATTCCTGGAGCTGTGGCGGCGCCGCGACGACGTGCGCTTCGTCGATCACTCGCTGCTGCCGTGGCTGATCGTGACGGCCCACAACGTGTCCCGCAACGCCGCGCGCGCCCGTCGCCGCTACCACCGGTTCCTGGCCGCCCTTCCCCCACCCGCCGAGATTCCCGATCATGCCGACGGCGTGACCGACGCACACGACGAACGGCTCCGCGCCGTCCGCGAGGCACTGGCCGCGGCCCGCCCGGCCGACGCACGGCTACTCGCGATGACCGCGCTGGAGGGCTTCACCGTCCGGGAGTCGGCCGCCGCCCTGGGCCTCTCGGAGTCCGCGGCCAAGATGCGCCTGTCCCGCTTGCGCAGTTCCCTGCGCGCTCTGATCGGCGAACAACCACTCACCGAAGGAGGGTCATGATGGCTGCTGACTTCACCCCCGAGCGCTCCCAGGCGATCGAGCAGGCGCTCATCGAGCATGTGTCGCGTCACCCCGGCCGAGGGCGCCACGTGTCCCGGACGATCGCGCTCCTGGTGTCCGGTGCCCTCGTGGGGGCGGGTGCCACCGCCAGTGCCTTCGCCGCCACCGACACGACGCCGCCCGCCGTCACCGGGGCCACGGCCGCGCCGCAGGGCGAGCCGACACCGGACCTGCCGGACGCCGTCGTGGCCCCGGCCGGGGTGACACCCGGCACGCCGCTGGTCTCCGCACTCGCCGATCCCCTGGCCGTCACCGTCGCCGCCGACACCGTGGTGCCGCTGACCGAGCGGCCCGACGAGGCAACACACGCGCGGGTGATCGTGTCCCCGACCGGCACCGGGTCGCTGTCCTTCGGCACCGACCCCGGTGGCAACAACCCGTCCGCCGCCTGGTCGCCGTCGGAGATCGGCGGGGACCTCACCCCCGCAGCCTCCTACGACTTCCCGCTCGACGCCTCGGTCGACGCGCTCTACCTGGTGCCGTCCGGTTTCACCGGGACCGTCACCGTGCAGTTCGTCACGCACGTCCCCACGCGGCTGGGCGTCAACCCAAGCGGGCAGACGTTCGGCACGTCCGGGGGCCCGCAGGGTGAACCCGACCTGATCGCCGTGATCGCGACCAACGGACGGACCGGCTACGTGTCCCAGGAGTCGCTCGAGACGGCCTCGGGTGGCCACGTCGCCGACCCTGAGGAGGCGCTCGCCTGGCAGGAGGAGAACGCCGGCACCACTATTGTGCTGCCCGTCTACGAGTCGGACGGGACCACACCGATCGGGGAGTTCCAGCTCGACGGCCCGTGAGCCTCGTTCCCATCTGGTGAGACGAATCAGGTGCACCCGCTGGACGCACCAGCGGATTCCTAGACTCACGGCATGCAGGCCACCCTCGACATCACCCCGCTGCGCAGCCTCGTCGCGGTCGCTGACCACGGCGGCTTCGCACGGGCCGCCGAGGCGCTGCACCTGACCCAGCCCGCGGTGAGCCAGCACATCCGCAAGCTCGAGAAGGCCGTCGGGCGGGACCTGGTCACCAAGCGCGGCCGGGTCAGCGTGTTCACCGAGGCCGGCACCCAGCTGCTCGACGAGGCCCGCCTGATCCTGAGCGCCCACGACGGCGGCCTCGGTCGGCTACAGGCCCTGCCGACCACGATCATGGTCGGCTCCACCGAGCACGGCGCCGAGGATCTGCTCCCCGTCGTCGCCGACGCCTTGCGTGCCGCGAACCCCGGCGCCACCGTACGGTTCCGCGTGGACCGCGGCGCCCGGCTGGCGGAGGAGGTCGAGCAGGGCACCGTCGACGTGGCACTGCTGCTCGGCACCGACGACGCGACGCCAGGTGATCTGCCCGCCGCTCCCCTGCCGCTGAGCTGGTTCGCGGCGCCCGGCTGGCGCGCTCCCGAGCACGGCGCGATCCCCGTGGTCGCCTTCGACGCCCCCTGCCGGATCCGGGACCGGGCCCTGCGTGGCCTCGCCGAGGACGGCCGCCCGGGCGAGGTCACGGTCGACTGCACTTCCTTGTCCGGAGTCCTGGTGGCGGTCCGGTCCGGCCTCGGTGTCACCGCCCTACCCCTGCAGGACGCCGTCCCCGGCCTCGTGCTCCGCCCGGACCTACCCGACCTGGAGCCGATCCCGCTGCGCGTCCGCGCCCGGGTCGGCGCGATCGACCTCGGCCGGGTGGCCGCGCGGGCCATTCGCGACCACCTGCGCTCGGAGTCGGACGCCCAGGTCCGCACCTTCGCCACGGCGAACTGACCCGAAACCCTCCCGGGCACGCCGAGGCTCAGAGGGTTCCGGGTGAGTCAGCGGGTCCTGACGCGCCGGCTCACCCGGGACCCTCTGACTCAACCAGTCGCGCCTCAGGGCGCGGCGACGCCGGCGAGGCCCGCACCAGCACCCGTGCCGAGGCGGTGCCCCACCAGCGGGAACACCTGTTCGGCGATCCGCTCCAGCTCCTCGTGCAGCGGCGAGGACTGGATCAGGACGAGGTCGAGGCCGGCGTCGGCGTAGGCGAGCAGCTTCTCCGCGACCTGCTCCGGGGTGCCCACCAGATTCGGGCGCAGCCCACGGGTGCCGACCGAGTAGTCGCGCAGGCTGACCTTCTGCTCCAGCTGGGAGTGCGAGATGAACTCCTGGTAGGACGCGAAGCTCGGACTGTCCGCGGACGGCGCGGCGGTGATGCGCTCCAGCTCCGCCTGCGCCTGCTCCTCCGTGTCCCGCACGATCACGTAGGCGGCCATGCCGAACTCGCCGAAGCTCTCCTTGCCGAGCTCCTCGCGGCGCCGACGCATCTCGGCGACCTTCGTGCCGATCTCGTCGACCGTGCCGCCGTGCATCACGTAGGAGTCCGCGAACCTCGCGATCGAGGCCTTGCCGCCCTCGCTCTCACCGCCGGCCCAGATCGGCGGGATCCGCTGCGGCTTGGGTTCCAGGATCGTGCCCTCCGCCGTGTAGAACTGGCCGGCGAAGTTGAACGGCGTCTCGCGCCAGAGCCCGGACACCACGTCCATCCACTCCTCGGTGCGCACGTACCGCTCGTCGTGCTCGCCGAACACCCCGCCGTACTGCTTGGCCTCTTCGGCCCACCACGCGGAGACCACGTTCAGGGCGAGCCGGCCGCCGCTGATGTCGTCCAGCGTCGCGGCCCGCTTGGCGAGCACCTGCGGCGAGTGGAACCCGGGCCGCACGGCGACCATGATCTCGACCTGCTCCGTGACCGCGGCGACCGCGGCGGCGAGTTCCCAGGCCTCGAGGCTCGGCGCCGACGGGCCCTTGCGGTCGTTCAGGTACAGCTCCGGGATGAGCGTGATGTCATAGCCGAGCCGGTCGGCGATCTCGGACACGCGCCGCACGTAGGCGAACGTGGCCGGCATCTGCTCGTCGTCGATGTTGCGGAGGAATCCGCCGTAGATCGGGGTCCAATAGCCCAGTCGCATCGCTGGTCTCCTTCAGGGTGTGGGGGTGGTGGTCGGGCGCGGGGGCCGGTTCAGGCCGGGCGGCCGCCGTGGTTGAGGATCTGGCCGCCTGCGCGCAGCTGCTCGAGGAACTGCACGATGACGGCGGCCACGCTGCGGTGGTTGGCATCGTTGAGCACGTCGTGGACGCCGCCGCGCACGGTGACGAGTTCCACGCCGGGCCAGTGCCCGACGGCGTCGCGCACCCGGTCCCAGGGCGCGAGCAGGTCCGCCTCGCCGTGCAGGACGAGCGTGGGGACGGCGACCTGCCAGGCCTCGCCGCCCTCGATGGCGGCGCCGTCGAGCGCTGCCCGCCACTGCCCGACGGCGGGGGTGCTGTCCGCGAGCGCGGTCACCGTGGTCGGGTCGGCGGCGAGCAGCCCGCGGTGCAGGGGGCAGGCGGTGCGGGCGGCCAGCGCCTCCTCGACGTCGGTCGGCGCCACGCCCACCTCGAGGGTGGTGCCGGCCAGCACGAGCGCGTTCGCGTCGATGGTGGCCGGGGAGAGCGCCTGCACGGCAGCCGCGGCGGACACGTCGGTGGCGACGAGCACCCGGGGTGCGTCGCCGAGCCGCCCGGCCAGGGCCAGGGCGTCCCAGGCGTGCGCGAGCTCGTTCCCGGCGGAGGCCAGGTGCGGCAGGACCTCGACGGCGTACCCGTCGGCGCTGATCCGGCGCCCGAACCGCGCGTAGTGCTCGGGGCGCTCGCCGCGGCCGGGCACGAGGACGATCGTGCCGCGGACGGCGGCCGGCGGGTCCCAGCGGACGGCGTCGACCGCGTTCTCGATCAGGGTGCTCATGCCGTCCCACCTGCGCCGACCAGGGCCGGTTCGCCGGAGCCGTCGGACGCAGCGGCGTCGCGCGCCTGCGCACCGGAGCGCAGCAGCGGGACGAGCTCCTCGCCCCACCGGCGCACGTCGTTCAGCGGGTCGAAGCCGCGGATCAGCACCCGGGTGACGCCGAGGTCGTAGTACCGCAGGATCGCCTCGGCCACCTGCGCCGGGGTGCCCACGGGCGCCGTCGAGTTACCGGCCGGGCCGACCAGCTTGGTGATGCCGGTCCAGAGCCGCTCGTCGTGGATCTCGGACTCGGCGGCGGCGTCCTGCAGGCGCTGCGCGGAAGTCGAGGTCTGGTCCCCCTGCCGCCTGCCGAAACGCCACCCGGCCTGGTGGTTGCCGAGACGCTCCGCGGCAGCGTCGTAGATGGCCGCGGCCTTCTCCCACGCGGCGTCCTCTGTGTCCGCGACGATCGGGCGCAGCGAGACGGAGAACTCGACGTTGCGGCCGTGCTTGGCGGCCTCGGCCCGGATCAGTGCGATCCGCTCGGCCGTGGGCGCCAGTGGCTCTCCGAACAGCATGAACGTGTCCGTGTGCTGGGCGCCGATCGCGACGGCGTCGCCGGACTGGCCGCCGAAGAAGATCGGGATCTGGCCGCTGGGCTTGACCGCGCTGAACGCGCCCACGTACTTGTAGAACTCGCCCTCGTGGTCGAACGGCTCGGCACTGGTGAGGGTGCGACGCAGGACGTCGATGAACTCCGCGGTGCGGCGGTAGCGGGCAGGCTTGTCGGAGAAGTCGCCCTCGCGCTGCTGGTCGGTGTCGCTGCCGCCGGAGATGTGGTGGATCGCCACGCGGCCCTCACCGTAGAGGTTCTCGAGGGTGGCGAGCTTGCGCGCCACGAGCACGGGCTCAGTGAAGCCGGGCCGGTGCGCGATCAGCACGCCGAGTCGCTCGGTGGTGGCGAGGATGTCGGAGGCGATCGCGAAGCCGTCCGGGGAGGCGGCGCTGTAGCCGATCAGGGTGCGGTCGAAGCCGGCCGCGTCGTGGGCGCGGGCGAACGCACGCAGGAAGGCGGGGTCGACGACCTTGCTGTTGGCCCAGCCGAGGGACTCGGAGCCGTTCTGGGTGGCGACCATGCCGAGGATCTGGATGCTCATGGGAACTCCTTGGGTGACGATGAGGTCGGGTCAAGTCGGGATGTTCTGGCAGATGGGTTGGGCAGGCGACCGGACTGCTCAGGTGCTGGCGAGCACCTCCCGGCGCAGAGCCTGGCGTTGTGCCGCCCCGGCGTCACCGGCGTGCAGCGATGCCGCGGACGCGAGCAGCATCCGGGTGTACGGGTGCTCCGGCTGGGCGAGCACCTGCGCCGTCGGACCCTCCTCCACGATCGAGCCGCGGTAGAGCACGGCGACCCGGTCGCTGACGGCGGCCACCGAGCCGAGGTCGTGGGAGATGAGCAGAAGGCCGAGGTCCCGGTCGCGGCGCAGCCCGTTCAGCAGCTGCAGCACGTGGTTGCGGTGCGCGGCGTCGAGCGCGCTGACCGGCTCGTCGCAGATGAGCACCTGCGGCGAGACCGCGAGCGCGCGGGCGATCGCGACCCGCTGGCGCTGGCCACCGGAGAGCTGTCCCGGCGTGCGACCGGTCAGCTCGGGTTCGAGCCCGACGGCGTGCAGCGCCTCGGTCACGCCCGTCTCGATCTGCGCGGCGCCGAGTCCGCCGCGCAGGACCAACCCCTGGGCCACCGAGCGGCCCACGGTCAGGTCCGGGTCGAGGGATCGCAGCGGGTCCTGGAAGACGTACTGCACGGTGCCGGTGCGGCGGAATGCTCGTAGCCTGGAGCCGTGCAGGCCGGTCACCTGGGTGCCCTCCCGGCCGACCGTGATCGACCCGTCGGTGGTCGGTACCAGACCGAGCGCCGCCCGGGCGAAGGTGGTCTTGCCGGATCCGGTCTCCCCGATCAGGCCGACGACCTCTCCGGAGCGCACCGACAGGTCCACTCCGTGCAGGATCTCCCGGCGCCCGAGGCGCACCCTGATCCCGGTGGCGGTCAGCAGGACCGGGCCGGCAGCGCCGACCGGGCCGGCAGCGGTGCCTGGTCGGGACGCAGTCACGACGGACTCAGACATCGGCGGTCTCCTTCTCCAGGTACCCGGCGAGCGAGTACGCGTCGTGGTGCTCCACCAGCAGCTGGGTGTAGGGGTGCTGGGGGTTCGCAAGGACCTGCGTCGTCGGCCCGGACTCGACGACCTCGCCGTTGCGCATCACGAGCAGGTTCTCCGTGCTTCGGGCCACCACGGCGAGGTCGTGCGAGACCAGCACCAGGGCCAGTCCCGCCCGGGCGCGGACCGTGTCGAACAGGTCGAGCACGTCCGCCTGGACGGTCACGTCGAGGGCCGTCGTGGCCTCGTCCGCGATGAGCAGCTCGGGACCGAGGCAGATGGCGATCGCGAGCAGGACCCGTTGCAGCATCCCGCCGGAGAGTTCGTGCGGGTACTGGGTCAGAACCAGGTCCACCCGGTGCAGCCCCAGGGACTCGAGCAGTTCGGCGGCCCGTTCCCTGGCTGCGGACCGCGTCAGCCCGCCGCGCACCCGGAGCACCTCGGTGAGTTGCTTGCCGACGGCGATCGAGGGGTTCAGGTAGGAGGCCGGGTCCTGGAACACTGCGCCGATGCGGGAGCCCCGCACCTGCTCCCACTCCTTGCGTCGCAGGGTGCGAAGGTCGAGACCGTCGAAGCCGACACTCCCGCTGGTCACTGAGATCCCGTGGGGCAGCAGCCCGAGCAGCGCCCGGGTGGTGAGGGTCTTGCCGGAACCGGACTCCCCGACGATCCCGAGCGAGCCACCCCGGGCGAGGCCGAACGACACCCCGGCGACGAGGTCGCGGCCGTCCGGGGCCGCGATCCACAGGTCCTCGACCTGGACCAGGTCGGTGTTCGCCGTCGCAGGGACGGTCGCGCCGATGCTGGCGTCAGCGGACATCGGCCACCTCCCGCTTGAGTGGGTTGCGCAGGGCCTCGGCCGCGCGGCCGGCGTCCCCGCTGGCGTCGCGGATCGCGTCGGCGAGCAGGTTCAGGGCCGCGACCGTGCCCATGATCGCCAGCGCCGGGGCCACCGGGCCGAACGGACGCTGGGTGAGGTAGCCGAGGTCGCTGGCGAGCATGCCACCCCAGGTGGGCTCCGGCGGCTGGATCCCGATGCCGAGGAACGTCAGCGAGGAGACCACGAGCAGGCCGCCGGCGGCGAGGTTCGCCGTGGTGACGACGACGGCGGGCAGCACCTTGGGCCAGATGTGTACCGCCAGCACGTGCCACCAGGGCGCGCCGAGCAGGGTCGCCGCCTCGACGTACTGCGCGCCGGCGTGGCTGAGGGCCGCGGCCCGGATGATCCGGAAGTAGACCGGGGCGATGAGTATCCCGACGGCCACCATCGCCTGGAACAGGCCGTTGCCGAACAGGCCGGCGACGGCGATCGCGAAGATGATGAACGGCAGTGCCAAGAACGCGTCCGCGACCCGCAGGCTGGTCCAGGTCGCGACCTTGCCGCTGAACGCACTGAGCATGCCCGGCACGATCCCGAGCACGGCGCCGATCACGACGGCGGTCAGCGCGGCGAACACCGAGACCCGGGTGCCCGCGATGAGCCGGGAGAGCACGTCCCGGCCCAGGTAGTCGGTGCCGAGCCAGTGCGCGGCACTGGAGCCCTGCAGCACGGCACCGGTGTCCTGCGCCAGCGGGTCCTGCGGGGCGAACAGGTCACCGGTGATGACGAGAAGGAGGACGAGGCCGAGGAACGCCACGGCCACCTGGGCGGTTCGCGCCCGCAGCGCCCGGCGGATCATGCCGCACGCCCCGAGGCGGGCAGCAGCCGGGCCAGCACCACGTTCACCACGAGCGAGGAGACCAGCACGAGCAGCACGGCCACCAGGAGCGCACCCTGGATCACCGGCACGTCCCCGCGCAGGGCCGCGTCCCGGGTGAGTTGCCCGATGCCGGGCATCTGGAAGACCGCCTCGGTGATGACGGCGCCCCCGACCAGCCGCGGGATGTGCAGACCGACGACCGCGATCGCCGGGGCAGCCCCGTTGCGCAGGGCGTGCACGAGCACCACCCGGCGCCACGGCAGGCCGCGCACCTGGGCACCGAGGACGTAGTTCTCGTCGAGCGAGCCGACCAGACCGGTGCGCAACTGCCGGGCCAGGTCCGCGGACGCGTCGAGGCCGAGGGCGAACGCAGGCAGCACCAGGAACGAGGCCCAGAGGCCGATGCCTGCTGAGATCGGCACGTAGCCGCCGGTCGGGAACACCGGGATGAGCACCGCGAACACGATGATGAGGCCGATGCCGGCCACGAACGCCGGCACAGTGGTGATCGCCGCGGACACGGCGGTGATCGCCCGGTCGACGAACCGGCCCCGGTTCAGCGCCGCGACGATGCCGCCGCCGGCGCCGAGAACCAGCGCGATCGCCAGGGCGAGCCCGGCCACGGACAGGCTGACCGGGAGACGCTCGACGATCGAGTCGGCGACCGGGATGTTCGTGAACCACGAGGAGCCGAGGTCGCCGTGCAGCGCGTTCCAGACCCAGCTGCCGTACTGGGAGTAGAACGGCCGGTCCAGCCCGAACTCGTGGCGCATCCGCTCCACGTCGGCGGGGGTGGCGACCTCACCGAGCACCGCCGCCGCCGGGTCCTGGTCGCTGAACGCACCGAGCGCGAACGTGATCAGGGTGGTCAGGAACAGCACCGGGACCGCGATGGCCAGGCCCTTGCCGAGCGCGATCAGGACACCGCGCGCCGGGGAGTGCGGGGCGAGGTCGGCGACCTCGTCGAGAGGGGCGAGCACTTCCTCGGCCGGGGCCTGCACCTCGGGGGTCGCGACCGCCGTCATTCGACCCACACGCCTTCGAATCGCACCGTGCCGATCTGGTGCTGCCAGTCGTGCACGTTGTCGCCGTGGACGTACAGCCGCGGCCAGGTGAACAGGAACGTGTTCGGCATCGTGGTCACGGCCGTGTGCACGGCCGTCTGCAGTGTCTCGGCGTAGGCGGGGTCGTCCAGCGGGACCTGGCGGGCCGCGTCGATCGCGGCGTCGAGCTCGGGCGGGCTGTTGCGGCCGAGGTTCATCAGGCCCTCCGGGCCGAACAACACCTCGAGGGCCTGCAGCGGCGACTCCCGTCCGGAGAAGCTGTCCAGGTAGAGCGGGTACTGGCGGGAGATGTAGTTGCTCACGCCGGGCGTGGCCACCTCGATGGTGATGGTGATGCCGGCCTCGGCGACCTGCGCCTGGATCTGCTCGGCAAGTGCCTGGTCGGCGGCGCTACCGATGGTCAGCGTCAGGTCGATGCCGTCCGGGTGTCCGGCCTCGGTCAACAGGTCGGCGGCCGTGTCGGGGTCGTAGGCGTACAGATCGTCCAGGGACTCGTCGTAGGCGAGGTAGCCCTCCGGGAACGGCTGCCAGTTCGGCTCCCCGTGGCCGAAGTACGCGACGTCGACGAGGGCCTGGCGGTCGATCGCGTGGCTCAGCGCCTGGAGCACGAGCGGGTTGTCGTAAGGGGCGACCGTGTTGTTCACGTCCAGGGTGCGCACGGTGAACACGCGCTGCTCCTCGACCGTCAGTTGCGCCGCCTCGGCGGCGGCGACCTGCGCGGGCGGCACCACGGCGATGTCGAACTGACCGGAGGTGAGCCCGGCGACCGCGACCGTCGGGTCGGGCGGCGGCTTGAGCTCCACCCCGCCGAGCAGGATGTTCTCGGCGTTCCAGTAGTCGGCGTTGCGCTCGAAGACGGCGCGTGAGTCCGGCACGTACTCGGTGAGGACGAACGGGCCCGACCCGACCGGGGCGATGGCGAGGGCATCGACGTCGGCGGCGGCCGCCGTCGGGCTCACGAGCATGCCGGTCTTTCCGGACATCAGCAGCGGGATCTGGTAGTCGGGCTGGTCCAGTTGGAAGGTGACGTTCAGCTCGTCGACCACGGTGACGCCCGTGATCACGGCGAGCTGCGCGGCGATCGTGGAGTTCGACTGGGTCTGACCACGCTCGATGTTCGCCCTGACCGCCTCGGCGTCCACCGGGGTGCCGTCGCTGAACGTCAGGTCGGGGCGGAGGGTGAAGGTGATCTGGTCACCGGCCTCGTTGTAGGACCAGGACTCGGCCAGCCCGGGACGGGCGTCGCCGTCGTCCTCCTGCTGCACGAGCGCGTCGTAGGCGAGCGCGAGGGCGTGCACGTCCTGGCCGGCGGTCGAGGCGACCGGGTCCCAGGACGTCGGCAGGTGCCAGCCCCAGATGAGCGTGCCGTCCGGGTCCGGGGTGCCGTCGGAGGAGCTGTTCCCGCCGGCGCCGCCGGAGCAGGCCGCCAGGAGGGCGAGCAGGAGCAGGGGTATGAGCGCGCGTACGGGGCGTCTGCGTGAAGTCATGGGGCGTCCTGTGTGGTGCGGAGGGAGGTGTGCGGGGGCACGGTGGGCGGATGGCCGGTGGCTCACCGGCAGCGGCGTCAGGTCGGCAACCGAGGGGGCCTGGGTCGGCCTGGTCGGACCGCAGGGGCGGGCACGTGTGCCCGGCGGGTCGGCGTCAGGGCCGACAGCAGGACATTCGGGCGCGCCCGCAGGGACACTCCCGACACCGCATCCGGGCAGCCCGGGGCCCACGCCGCGTGGCGGGCCGGTTCTGGGTGCTCCGAGTCATGACGTCGATGCTCGCAGGGGCCCATCGCCGGCGTCCAACAACGATTCGCCGACCAGCCGATAGCGGATTCTTATCGGTAGCGGACGTCCAACGAGAACACCACCCGGCCCCGGCGGTTCCGCCGGGATCGGGTGGTGTTGGACCGCTACCGCGGCGTCATCGTCGGGTGCGCTCAGGCGCTCTTCTCGCGGGGTGTCCGCTTGGACCGGGGCGCCTCACGGGGCACCAGGGTCGGGTTCACGTTCTCGAGCACGACCTCACGGGTGATCACGACGCGGGCGATGTCCTCACGGCTGGGCACGTCGAACATCACCGACTGGAGCACCTCCTCCATGATGGCCCGCAGGCCACGGGCGCCGGTGCCGCGCAGGATCGCCTGGTCCGCGACCGCCTCGATCGCGTCCGGGGTGAACTCGAGCTCGACGCCGTCCATCTCGAACATCCGCTGGTACTGCCTGATCAGCGCGTTCTTCGGCTCGGTGAGGATCTGCGCCAGGGCGGGGCTGTCGAGCGGGGAGACGGTGCTGATCACCGGTACCCGGCCGATGAACTCGGGGATCAGCCCGAACTTCAGCAGGTCCTCCGGCATGACGTCGTCGATCACGTCGACGTCGTCGGCGCTGTGCAGCGGGGCGCCGAAACCGATGCCGCGGCGGCCGGCCCGGGCGGAGATGATCTCGTCGAGACCCGCGAACGCCCCGGCCACGATGAACAGGACGTTGGTGGTGTCGATCGTGATGAATTCCTGGTGCGGGTGCTTGCGCCCGCCCTGCGGTGGCACCGACGCCTGCGTGCCCTCGAGGATCTTCAGCAGGGCCTGCTGCACACCCTCGCCGGAGACGTCCCGGGTGATCGAGGGGTTCTCGCTCTTGCGGGCGATCTTGTCGATCTCGTCGATGTAGATGATCCCGGTCTCGGCCTTCTTCACGTCGAAGTCGGCCGCCTGGATCAGCTTGAGCAGAATGTTCTCGACGTCCTCGCCCACGTAGCCGGCCTCCGTCAGCGCGGTGGCGTCGGCGATCGCGAACGGCACGTTCAGCATCTTCGCGAGGGTCTGGGCGAGATAGGTCTTGCCGCAGCCCGTCGGGCCGATGAGCAGGATGTTGGACTTGGCGAGTTCCACGTCGGCGTCGTCGCCGGTGCTGGAGGCCGCGGACGGGCCGGCCTGGACCCGCTTGTAGTGGTTGTAGACGGCCACGGCGAGCGACTTCTTGGCGCTCTCCTGGCCGATGATGTACTGCTCGAGGAACTCGAAGATGTCCCGCGGCTTCGGCAGGTCCACCAGGCCGAGTTCGTTCGCCTCGGCGAGCTCCTCCTCGATGATCTCGTTGCAGAGGTCGATGCACTCGTCGCAGATGTACACGCCGGGGCCGGCGATCAGCTTGATGACCTGCTTCTGACTCTTTCCGCAGAACGAGCACTTCAACAGGTCGGCGCCCTCTCCTATCCGAGCCATGCGCCTCACCTCTCCGATCTGCTGGTCAACCTGGCCGCCCGGCGATCCGCCGTCGATCCATTGTGCGTCATCGATCCTCGACAACAACCATTTCACACTACGTGCGCCACGTCTTTTGTTGCACGAACGGCCCGCCGCGTGTCGTCACGCGTCGGGCCGTTCGGCGGTCAGTCCGTCCGGGTCACTTGCCGGCCGGCAGCTGCGGAGCCTTGCGACTCTCCAGCACCTGGTCGACCAGGCCGTACTCGAGTGCGCCCGCGGCGGAGAGGATCTTGTCCCGCTCGATGTCCCTGCGGACGTCCTCCACCGGCTTGCCGGAGTGCATGGCCAGGGTGTCCTCGAGCCACTCGCGCATGCGGAGCACCTCGGCCGCGTGGATCTCGATGTCCGAGGCCTGCGCGTAGCCGCCACCCTCGAGGGAGGGCTGGTGGATCAGCACGCGGGCGTTCGGCAGCGCGAGCCGCTTGCCGGGCGAACCGGCGGCGAGGAGTACGGCGGCCGCGGAGGCAGCCTGCCCGAGGCAGACCGTCTGGATCTGCGGCTTGATGTACTGCATCGTGTCGTAGATCGCCGTCATCGCGGTGAACGAGCCACCCGGTGAGTTGATGTACAGGGTGATCAGGCCGTCCGGGTCCTGGCTCTCCAGGACGAGGAGCTGGGCCATGATGTCGTCCGCCGACGCGTCGTCGACCTGCACGCCGAGGAAGATGATGCGGTCCTCGAACAGTTTGGTGTACGGGTCCTGCCGTTTGAAGCCGTACGCGGTCCGCTCCTCGAACTGCGGGAGCACGTAGCGGGACGTGGGCGCGGGCAGGGCCCGGCCGCCGAAGTTCGCCGCCTGCTGGGAAAGGTTCACAAGTGTTCTCCTACGAATCGATGATCGGCGGGCGTCAGTCGGTGGTCCCGCCACCACCGGTGACGGACGCGGCATCGGTGACGACGTGGTCGATGAAGCCGTACTCGAGGGCCTGCGCCGCGGTGAACCAGCGGTCGCGGTCGGCGTCGCGGTCGATCTCCTCGACGGTCTTGCCGGTCTGCTCGGCGGTCAGTTCGGCCATGACCTTCTTCATGTGGAGGATCAGCTCGGCGTTGATCTTGATGTCCGTCGCCGTTCCGCCGATGCCGCCGGAGGGCTGGTGCATCATCACGCGGGCGTGTGGGGTCGCGTAGCGCTTGCCCTTGGTGCCCGAGGCGAGGAGGAACTGCCCCATCGACGCGGCCATACCCATCGCCACGGTGGCGACGTCCGGCTGCACATACTGCATGGTGTCGTAGATCGCCATGCCCGCGGTGACCGAGCCACCTGGGGAGTTGATGTAGAGCCAGATGTCCTTCTCGGGGTCCTCCGCCGCGAGCAGCAGCATCTGCGCGCAGATCTGGTTCGCGTTCTCGTCGCGGACCTCGGATCCGAGCCAGATGATCCGCTCCTTGAGGAGGCGGTTGAAGATGTGGTCGCCCAGACCCAGTCCCGGCTGGTCCGACTGTGCGGCCTTGGGAATCTCGCTCACGGTTCGTGCTCCTGATCGTCGGTTGTTGTCCCTGCGCATGACACTAACGCCGAGTGCGGTCGGTATCTGCCCGCAGATCGCTGGTTTCGCTGTTGGCGCACGCCCGGCCCGGCGGGGGACGGCGGAGGTCCCGCACCCAATGGGTGCGGGACCTCCTGCGCGGCGGGTGAGGTGAGGCTCAGGCCTTCGCGTCGTCGGCCTCGTCGGCGTCCCTTCGCGTCGTCGGCCTCGTCGGCGTCCTCGGCCGAGTCGGCGCTGTCCGCGGAGTCGGCCGACTCTGCACTGTCGGCAGACTCTGCGCTGTCGGCAGACTCTGCGCTGTCGGCGGACTCGAGGTCGTCGACGTCGACCTCGACGGTCTCGATGCCACCGGCTTCGACGGCCCCGTCCGCAGCGGCCTGCGCGGCGGCGACGGCGGCCTGGACGGCGTCCTCCTCGTCGGAGCCGATGTAGTCGGTCAGGTCGACCTCCGCACCGGCGCCGTCGACGACCTTCACCTGGCGCAGCGCGACCGCGAGCGACTTGTTCCGGGACAACTCGGCCACGAACGTCGGGATCTGCCCGTTGGAGTCCGCCTGCTGGATGAACTCGTTCGGGTCCGTCCCGTACTGCTGGGCGGTCCGGAGCAGGAACTCGATGAGCTCGTTCTGGCCGACCTTCACGTCGACCTTCTCGGCGAGGGTGTCGAGCAGGAGCTGACGGCGGAGCGTGTCCGTGGCCTCGACGCGCACCTCCTCGCGGTGGGTGTCGTCCTCGAGCCGGCCCTCGTTCTCGAGGTGACGGTGGATCTCGTCCTCGATCACACCGTTGGGCAGCGGGAAGTCGGTGTTCGCGAGCAGGTGCTCGAGCAGCTGGTCGCGGGCCTGCACTGCGCGGTTGTTGGACTTGGCGTCGGCGACCTGCTCGCGCAGGTTCGCGCGCAGCTCGTCCACGGTGTCGAACTCGGACGCGGTCTGGGCGAAGTCGTCGTCAACCTCCGGCAGCTCCTGCTCCTTGACGGCGGTCGGGGTCACGGTGACCTCGGCCTCCTCGCCGGAGCGCTCGCCACCGGCCAGCGGCGCGGTGAACGTGGTGGTCTCCCCCGCCGTCAGGCCGGTCAGTGCCTCGTCGAGGCCCTCGAGCATGTTGCCCGAGCCGATCTCGTAGGAGACGCCGGAGACCGAGTCGATCTCCTCGTCGCCGATGGTGGCCCGCAGGTCGATCGTGGCGAAGTCACCGGTCTTGGCGGCGCGGTCCACGGAGACCAGGGTCGCGAAACGCTGACGCAGCGTGGTCAGGCGCTCCTCGACGTCGGAGTCGGTGACCTCAGCGTCCTCGACCGTGAGGGTCACGCCGTCGAGCTCCGGCAGGACGATCTCAGGGCGGATGTCCACCTCGGCGGTGAAGACCAGTGCGTCCTCGTCCGCACCGTCGGTGGCGACGCCCGGCACGGAGGTCACCTCGATGCTCGGCTGGCCCAGCGGACGCACCTCGGCCTCGGTGACGGCCTGGCGGTACAGGCCCGGGAGCGCGTCGTTGACGGCGTGCTCGACGACGGCACCACGGCCGACCCGCTGGTCGATGATGCGTGGCGGCACCTTGCCCTTACGGAAGCCGGGGATGTTCACCTGCTCGGCGATGTGGGAGTAGGCGTGGTCCATGCTCGGCTTGAGTTCCTCCGGCGTGACCTCAACGGTCAGCTTGACCCGGGTCGGCTCGAGGTTCTCGACGGCGCTCTTCACTACGTGTTCTCCACTCATGGGTGTCTGTCGGGCAGGTCGCGCGAACGCACTCGGCGGCGTCGCCACCTCTTCGTTCGTCATTGGCGTCCGCAGACACGTGAGGGCACGGCGAAGCGAACAGCGGCCCCCAGTCTACCCCGCCCGCGGGCCACGTCCGGCGGGCCGATCTCGGCCCCGGATCAGGCGAGTTCGCCGAGGAACTGCTCCGCGGACATGGGCTTGGAGAACATCGGGTAGTCGTAGGCGAGCGCGTTCTCGTGCTCGGGCACGGACGTGGCCGCCGCGCAGTCGTTCAGCGTGATGACCTGGTACCCGTTCTCGTAGCCGCTGCGCATGGTCGACTCGACACAGCAGTTCGTCAGGAATCCGCCGAGCACGATCGTGGAGATGCCCTTGCTGCGCAGGATGAAGTCGAGGTTCGTGCTGGCGAACGTGTCCAGTCCGCGCTTGCCCTCGATGACGATGTCCCCTGGCTGCGGTTCCAGGTCGTCGACGATCGCCGCGCCCCAGGTGTCCTTGACGAACGCCTGCCCATCCACGACGCCCTTGAGGATCCCGTAGGGGTGCCGGCTGATCTCGTTGTAGCCCGCGGCGAACGTGATCGGGGCGTGCATCACGGTCACTCCGGCGTCCCGTGCCGCGGCCACGACCCGCTTGGTCTTCTCCAGCATGTCCGTGGCGGACATCACCTCGGCGACGGCGTCGTGCAGGGCGCCGCCCGGGGACGTGAAGTCGTTCTGGTACTCGATCAGGACGACGGCGGTGGTGCTCGGGTCGATAGCCATGGCTTCGCGCTCCTGGAGAGGGTGGGCCGGCGCCCGGCGCGCCGGTGACGGGACCTAGCCTAGACACGCAGCCGCACGCGGACCCGCTATCCCTCGCGCAGGGTGACCGGGAACAGCTCGGTCCGCTCGACCACGCGCTCCCGCTCGGCGGCCAGGGCCGTGCGGCGCGGGTCCGCGAGGTAGCCGTCGAGGTCGGCCTGGCTGCCGAACCGGTAGACCTGCACCTCATGGGGCTGACCGCCCGCGCCGCCGGCGACGGCCCGGTGGACGATCTGCGCGCCGTGGTCGACGAGCAGCGCGAGCACCGTGTCCTCGTAGGCGGACAGGTCCGCCTCGTTCCCGGGCCGCGCCCAGAGCAGGCAGCACAGGGTCAGTGGACCGTCCGAGCTCATGGGTGTGGATTCTGGCAGCCCCCGGCGGGGCACACAAGGACCGCGGATCCAGCCTCAGGATCCGAGCGGGGTCCAGAAGGACCATGGTTCGCCCTCAGGTCCGAGCGCCCCGTACTCGCGGACGCCGTAGGGCTGGTCCGTGGGCTCGAACGTGATCGTCCCACCACGGGCGACGACGCCCTCGTGGTGGGCGTCCACGTCCTGCACGGTGACCACGAGCATGCCCGTCGCGGCCCCGAGCGCCGCGGGTGAGGCGAGCCGCCACCGGGGCGCGACCGGGTGCAGCATGACGAGCCCGTCTACCGTCCGGACCTCCGCCTGGACGACCGCCCCGTGCGCGTCCCGGCGTACCGGTCCGGGTTCGAGCCCGAACACCCGCACGAGGTGCTCGTGGGCCCGCTCGAGATCGTCGTAGACGAGGACGGCGATCCGGCGCAGGGGTTCGGTCCGGGCGACGGCGGTGTCCTCGAGCACCGCGAGCAGCCGGCGGCAGACGTCGACGTCAGCTCCGCCGTCGCGCTCGTGCGCCATCGCGCCGGCCGCCGGCGCCTGTGCGGCGCGGACACCGGAGAGCCGGTGCAGCATCCGCTCGGTGCGCAGCACCTGGTCCTCAAGTGCCGCGAGGTGCCCACGCAGCGCGTCGTCGAGGGTCCAGGACGGGTCATCGAGGGCGCGGGCGATCTCGTCGAGATGTGTGCCGAACCGGCGCAGCACGCTGATGCGGTAGAGCCGTTCGACCTGCTCGCGCCGGTAGATCCGGTGCCCGGCGGGCGTGCGTTCGGGGCGCAGCAGGCCGACGTCGTCGTAGTGGTGCAGCGTGCGGACCGTGAGCCCGGAGAGTTCGGCGAGCTCACCCACCCGCCAGCCGTCCGGCGGGCCGCCCCCGGCCACGGGTCAGCCCTTCGAGGAGTGCAGCGCCCACCGGTGCCCGAACGGGTCCACCAGCCAGCCGCGGCGCTCGTCGCCGGAGTCGCTCGGCTCACGGTCCACGGTCGCTCCGGCCGCCACGGCGGTGGCGTAGGCCGTGTCGACATCGTCGACGCCCAGCACGATCGCCGCCGTGCTGTGCCCCAGGGTCGCAGGGGCGTACGCGCCGTAGTCGTGGTACTCGTCGGAGAGGTAGAACACGTCGTCCCCGATGGCGAGGGTCACATGACCGATCTTCCCCTCGTCGTCGAAGCGCTCCCCCGTCTCCCGCGCCCCGAACGCGGCGGCGTAGAAGGCCACGGCGGCGGCGCCGTCGTGCACGGTCAGGTATGGGATCAGACGGGTCATCTCGGTCTCCTTCGTCCGATGCGAGGGGCGACCTCGCTGGTGTGACGACGGTAGGCCCTCACGTCACGTGAGGTGCAAGCCCTCGGCGACATCTCGGCCGGCGTGACTACGATCACTGCCATGACGTCGTGGCCGGACACCCGGATCCTGGACATGTTCGGGATCTCCGCACCGATCGTGCTGGCACCCATGGCGGGGCCGGTCCTGGCCGACCTGACCGTCGCCGTCGCGCAGGCCGGGGCCTTGGGTTCGCTGCCGTGCGCACTGCTGCCCGCGGACCGCGTCCGCGCCGAGCTCGCGACGATCCGCTCGCGCACCAACGCGGCGATCAACCTCAACTTCTTCTGCCACACCACGCCCGAGCCGGACCCGGTGGCGGACCTCGCGTGGCGGGTCCGGCTGGCGCCGTACTACGTCGAGGCCGGTCTGGACCCGTCCGTCACGCCGGCGGCTTCGAACCGGAACCCGTTCGACGGCGCAGCGTGCGAGATCATCGAGGAGTTCCGTCCCGAGGCGGTCAGCTTCCATTTCGGGCTCCCCGAGCCGGCGCTCCTTGAGCGCGTCCGTGCCACCGGCACCAAGGTGCTCGGGTGCGCCACCACGGTGGCCGAGGCGCGTTGGCTCGCCGACCGCGGCGCCGACGTGATCATCGCGCAGGGCGCGGAGGCCGGCGGGCACCGCGGCATGTTCCTGTCCACGGACGTGGGCACCCAGGTCGGCACGTTCGCGCTCGTGCCACAGGTGGTCGATGCCGTCGACGTTCCGGTGATCGCAGCCGGCGGCATCGGCGACCCGCGCGCCATCGTGGCCGCCCTCGCGCTCGGCGCCGCGGCTGTGCAGATCGGCACGGCGTACCTCTACACGCCCGAGGCGAGCATCGCCGTCGGGCACCGAAAGGCCCTGCTGGAGCAGAACGCGGACGACGCGACGGCGCTCACGAACGTGTTCACCGGCCGCCCCGCACGCGGCATCGTGAACCGGGCCATGCGCGAACTCGGGCCGATGAGCGAGGCGACGCCGCCGTTCCCGCGGGCCGGCGGGGCGCTCGCGCCGTTGCGGGCGGCGACGGAGCCGGCCGGATCCACCGATTTCATGTCGCTGTGGTCGGGGCAGGCGGGAGCGCTCAGCGCCAGGTACGCGGGCCTGGGGGCCGCCGAGCTCACCCGCACGCTGGCGCGAGAGGCCCTCGCGCGGCTCTGATCGGCGGCCGAGGCCCGATCCGGCCCCTGCTGATCGAGAGATGCCCGGTGCCCGGACGTCTGCCCGAACGGCACTTGCCGCGCTCGGTGCGCGAACGGGAACCTCGGACATGACCGAGGATCGGCTCCGCCGCCACCCCCATCGTCGCGGCGACGACGGCGGAACGGATCCTCAGGATCCGCTCGGCCTCACCCCCGGCCACGCGGCGATCCTGCGTGACCAGCACGATGCCGGCAATCGGGCGGTGGCGGCACTCCTGAGGTCGTCGACTCCCGTCGCGAGCGTCGCCGACCCGGTCGCGCAACGCCAGAGCGCGTTCGTCCAACGCGACGTGCGCACCTCCTACCAGGCACGAGCGCTACGGAACCTCCGCACCGCCCAGGACGGGCCCACGACCTATCTCCGCATGCGACGACTCGTGGCTCCTGACCCCCAGGCGCTCGCGGGACTCGCCGACGCCGATGCGCTCATTCGGGCAGAAGTCGACCAGTTGCGCGCCCGCCACACGATCGCCTACGGCAACCCGGCGCTCGACGCTGCCGAGGGCCGCACGCGACTGGGGCTGATCGAACGCAGGGACCCGCAAGCGCTCGCCGGGCTGGTAAGTGCCGACAACGCGCTCCAGGAGCGTCCGGAGGACGCGGTCGAGCACGAATGGGGCCTCGGCATCGCACGGACGGGCACCGGCGAGGCGATCTTTGTGATCGGCGATGCCACCGGCGTCACCTGGGACGCAGCAGTGCGCGCGTGTCTGACCCCGGTGGCCCACTCCCACCCCTACTTCGAGGCAGGACCGGCGCGAAACCGGCGCGGGGGCGTCTCGACCGCGACCAAGGAGATCGCCGACCACCAGTTCGGCGACCAGAGGGTCACGGGCGCCGTCCTATGGTCCGACCTGGCCGGCCGGGTGGAGACCGCCGAGATGCAGAAGATCTTCCCGTCCGCCTCGGACGTGGCATTCGCCGCGGACAACGGCATCAAGCGTCACGAGGTCTTCACTCCCTACCTCGTCCTGGATCATCCGGCGGGGCGAGCGATCACCAATCCGTTCTTCACCGCCGGCCTCCGCTTCCGAGATGCTCCACGGCTCAGCTTCGAGATCCAGGATGCCTCTCGGATCAGCCCTGGGGGGTCTGACTACCGCTGCCACCTCGTGGTGCGCGGGGGCGCAGCAGTGTTCGCACAGATGGACATCCGGACGCAGGGCGCCGGTCAGTTCGGCGCCCTCGTGTGGTAGCGCCGAGGGGCCTACCCGGCGCCCGGCATCGGCGCACCGTGGGGCACGCCGGCCGCCACGTACTCCTCGTACAGTTCGCGCCACCGAGGCGTCGGCTCGGCGCTGGGCGCCGTGCCGGCACCAGTGCGGAGGCGTTCGGTGAGCCCGTCGAGGCAGACGTGCCAACCCGCGGCGGTCCGCGCCGCGCCCGGGACGTAGTCCTCGGGCATCAGGTCGATGAACGTGAGGCGACAGCCCGTCTGCCCGTGCGGCTCGAGCACCAGGCGGATCTCCTCGGCCTCCCAGCTGAACCGGAGTGTGGTCGGCGGCTCCACCTGCAGCACGGTGCCGCCGGCGGTGCCCTCGACCTCCGGGTGGTCATCGTCGAAGACGAACCGCAGTGCGGCGCCGACGCTCAGCAGGTCGCCCTCGATCCGGCACGGGAACCACGCTGCCAGTCCTTCGGGCGTGGTCACTGCGTTCCACACCCGGTCGATGGGGTGGGCGAGGTCGCGCACGAATCGCAGGGCGGCCTGCCCGTCGATCTGCTCGTAGGTTCCGCGTTCGCTGGTCATCCGGGGCCCTTCCGTCGGTTGCTCTCGGTCCTGTGTTCGGGTGCGGTCGGAACCCGGTCGGGCGCCTCCGCCTGTGCGTCGAGGTGGTCCTGAAGGGCATCGAGGCTCGTGTTCCAGAACGCGCGGAACGGGCCGAGCCAGTCCTCGAGCTCGCGCAGCGGCTCCGGCTCCAGGCGGTAGTGCCGCCGGGCGCCCTCCGGCCGCGCCGAGACCAGACCCGCCTCCTTCAGCACCCGCAGGTGCTTGGAGACGCCCGGCTGGCTGAGCCCGAGCTCGTCCACAAGCTCAGTCACGGTGTGCGGGCGGACCCGCAGGAGCTCGAGCACAGCTCGCCTGTTCGGATCACCCACCGCCGCCCACATCGACATCATCTCGTGAACATACCTGTCTGGTTATATGCCTGTCCAGTCATGTCCCGTCGGCGCGCGCCTGCCCCTCGCCTGTTCCCGCTCGCACCTGCTTTCCCCTACCGATCCCGATCCCGGCCACCCCCCGACCCCCGGACCTGTCCCGACCAGGGCACCGGACGGGAAGTGGCCAGCAGGCCGGCCCCGGGTTTCGTTCCCCTGACGCAAGGTGCGGGTCACGCACAAAGGACCGACACTTCGGGTCAGGGGAACCCGAGGGCACCGGGCGCCGGCTCCAGGTGCGCAGACGATGACGCGGCGGGACGATTGGCCATGTTCATCAACACGACCCCGGAGAGCGCGGCGGAAGGTGCACTCGCCGAGTGGTACCAGTCCCAGCGGAGCAGTTGGGGTTTCGTGCCCGACTACGCCGGCTGCTTCTCGACCCGGCCGGACGTGGCGGCCGCTTGGGCCAATCTCAACCTGACGATCCGCGGTGGCATGGACCGGCGCCTGTTCGAGCTCGTGACCATCGCCGCCGCGCGCGCCCGGCGCTCGACCTACTGCACGGTGGCCCACAGCCTGTTCCTACGGGACGTCTGCGGCGACGGCGGCACGGTCGAGGCACTCGGCCTGGCCCCGGACGGGCAGACCCTCTCGGACCGCGACGCCGCCGTCTTCGCGTTCGCGGCGAAGGTCGCGCGGGACGCGTCCACGATAGAGGCCGACGACGTCGATGCGGTCCGGGGCGTCGGGCTCACGGACGCCGAGATCGCGGACGTCGTGCTCGCCGTGGGGGCGCGAATGTTCTTCACGACCGTGCTCGACGGCCTCGGCGCCCACCTCGACCCGCAGACGGCGGCGAAGTTCGGGCCCGAGGCACTCGAGGCGATGGTGGTCGGCCGGCCGATCGGTGGCGGATGAACGGCGGACGCGCGGACATGATCGAGGTACACCCGGCAACGGCCCAACGTTTCGACGATGTCGTCACGATCCTCGCGCCGAAGGACCCGGACGCCCCGGTGTGCTGGTGTTTGAGTTACCGGCTGCCGAATCGGGAGAACCGGAGTCTCGCCGGACGTGACCGGGCAGCTCGACTGCGCAGGTACGCCGAGGAGGGCACCCCGCCGGGGGTGGTTGCCTACGTCGACGGTGAGGCCGCGGGCTGGTGCTCGGTCAGCCCGCGGGCGAGCCATCACCGCCTCACTCACTCACGCACGATCCCGACAGTGGATGACGTCCCCGTGTGGAGCGTCATCTGTTTCGTGATCCGGCCACAGTTCCGACGTCACGGGCTGGCCGCCCATCTGCTCGAAGGCGCCGTCGCCTACGCTGCCAGCCGGGCGGCTCCGGCGCTCGAGGCGTACCCGATCGACCCGGAGGGCGCGCGGATCAGCTCGACCTTCGCCTACGTCGGCACGACCGGGCTGTTCGAGGCCGCCGGGTTCGAGCGCGTCGCCCGGACCACCTCGACCTCGGGCGGGTTGACGCGATGGCTCATGCGCCGGGATCTGACGTAGCTGGCACCCGGGGGGCTGGTCGCGGGTAGGAGATGAGGTCGCCGGTCGGGGTGACAGGAGCCCGACATCGTGTCACCGCGACGAGGAAGAAAGGCCAGAACGGCTGGCGCCGTCTAGCCTTCCTCTTCGTCGGGGTGACAGGATTTGAACCTGCGACCCTTGCGTCCCAAACGCAATGCGCTACCAAGCTGCGCCACACCCCGCTGATGGTCCGAGTCTAGCGATGACCGAGCACCCCTGAAGACCCAGTATCCTTATGGGCGAGTCATTGCGGGTGTAGCTCAATGGTAGAGCCTCTGCCTTCCAAGCAGATGGTGCCGGTTCGATCCCGGTCACCCGCTCCAGAACCCCGAACGCCCGGGCCGCCTCGCGGCCCGGGCGTTCGTACTTGCACACGCCCTACGGGGCCGCCGCCCGGCCATGGACGCCGGGCTCCGCCGTCGGGCAGGCACGAACGCAGACACGACGATGGCCGCCCCCCACGAGGAGGGAGCGGCCATCGCCAGGCTGCGCTGGTGGATCAGTCGTCGGCGTCGACCAGGCCACGCTCGACGGCGCGGGCCAGGCGCCGCGGCACCTTGACCTCGCGCCCGCCGGCGCGGACAGGTACGAGGTCCGCCGCCGTCATCTTCCACTGTGAGCGACGCGCACGCGTGTTGCTGCGCGACATCTTCCGCTTCGGAACTGCCATGGCTCTACCTCCCCTTCCGTCCTCGATGGAGCATCGTCGTGAAACTGCCTCACGCCGATGCGTGATGCATAGACCGTCGGCGACCCGAGATGGGTCCCGCCGGAGAAATCAGGCCTGGTCGCCGGACTTCGCGTAGCGGCGACGGAACTTCTCGACGCGGCCGGCGGTGTCCATGATCTTCTGCTTGCCCGTGTAGAACGGGTGCGAGGCCGCGGAGATGTCGACGTCGACCACCGGGTAGGTGTTGCCGTCCTCCCACTCGACCGTGGTGTCCGACGTCAGGGTCGACTTCGTCAGGATCGAGAAGTTCGCCGAGATGTCCCGGAACACGATCGGGTGGTAATCCGGGTGGATGTCGTTCTTCATGTCTGCTTCCTACCTAGTTCGCTGCATGGGGGGTTGTGCGGTGATTACCAGCTGGACTTCGTCACGCCCGGCAACTCGCCGCGCAGTGCCATGTCACGGAGCTTGACCCGCGAGAGTCCGAACTTGCGGAGGTAGCCGCGGGGGCGTCCGTCCGCTGCGTCCCGGTTGCGCACACGCGTGGGGCTCGCGTTCCGGGGCAGGGCGTGCAGAGCGGCCAGGGCCGCGTCCCGCTCGGCCTCGGGGACGTTCGGGTTGACCGACGTCGTCTTCAGCTCGGCGCGGCGCTCGGCGTACCGTGCCACGATCACGCGACGCTGTGCGTCGCGGGCGATCTTGGACTTCTTCGCCATGCGTGTCCTCTGCTCCTTGCGATTGCGGTGTGCGCTCTAGTGGCACCTTGCTCCTGCTCCCCCACACGCCCGACCCCCGGGTCACCCCGGCGCTCATGTCGGTGAGGGCGAGGTCGCCATCCCGGTGAAGGGCGCTTCCCCACTAACCTGGCTGTCAACGTCCGCGCCGGAATCCCGGTCGCGGGCGTGCCACCCGTGGGCACACGGGACCTTCGAGGTCACGATGCGCCTCAGAGATGATACCCAAGATTCCGCTCGCGGGACACCTCGCCACCTGCCGCCACCCACCCAGGCGTGCGGGGTGTGACGGATCCCTCACCCTGCCGCCGACCTCCAGCCTGAGAGTTGTTCTAGTTCAACTAGAGCAATATGCTGAACTCGTGCTCATCACCGTCGACCCCACCAGCGCCGCGCCGCTGTTCGACCAGATCGCCACGGCGGTCCGGCTCGCGGTGGTGCGCGGCGAGGTGAGCGCCGGCGAGCGACTTCCGAGCGCCCGCGAACTCGCCGACTCGCTCGACCTGAACGTGCACACGGTCCTGCATGCCTACCGCACCCTGCGCGAGGAGGGCCTGCTCGAGGTCCGCCGCGGCCGCGGCGCGACGATCTCGGCGAGCGCCGGGCGGGACTACCAGGACCTGCGCACGGCCCTGGACACGCTGGTGGCCGAGAGCGACCGGCTCGGACTGACCCGTCAGGCCCTCGTCGGCCTGCTGACCCACGAGGAGACCCGATGACCGCCGCCACCCACGAACCGCGGATCCCAGTGCCCCACCGCGCCCGGAGGATCGCGCTCGGCGCGGTGCTGCCCGCTCTGCTCCTGGGCAGTGCCTGCGCCCTCGTGCTGGCCTGGCGCGACCGGCTGCCCGACCCGGTCGCCGTGCACTGGGGCGTCTCCGGCGTGGACCGGACCGGCTCGTTCGCCGAACTGGTCGCGCCGATGCTGATCCTCGGCCTGGCCACCCTCGCCGTGACCGCGACCCTGTCGGTCGTCACCGGCCGCAGCGGCCTGACCCGCCGGATGACCGTCGGGCTCTCGGCGGGCATGGCGGCGATGTACGCGGTGATGTTCGCAGGCATGTGCTGGGTGCAGCTGGATGTTCCGACCGCCGAGCAGGCCGGAGATCCGGGGTTCGTGATCGCCCTGAGCCTGCTCGCGCTGGCCGGTGTCGGCGTGGTCGCCGGCGCCCTGGCCGGGTCCGATCCTCCGCAGGCGGCGACGGGCGACGTCGCGGCCGACGCGGCCCGGCTCGCGCTCGGGCCGACCGAGACCGCCGTCTGGATCCGCACGGTGACGACGGCGCGCCCCTGGTTGCTCTGGACGCTCGTGGTCGTGGTGCTCGCCGGCAGTGCGGTCCTGGGCGCGCTCACCGGCCAGTGGTGGCTGATCCCGGTCCTGGCCGCGACGGCGGCCCTGGTCGCGGCGACCGCCTCCTGGACGGTGCGGGTGGACGCGCGCGGCCTCTCCGCCCGCGGTGTGTACGGGTGGCCCCGGATCCAGGTGCCGGCTGACGAGGTGGAACGCGCGGACGCGATCACCATCTCCCCGTTCGCAGAGTTCGGCGGCTGGGGCCTGCGCACGGACGTGCGCGGCCGTACCGGCCTCGTCGTCCGCAAGGGCTCGGCGATCAGCATCCAGCGCACCGGCGGGCGTGTGGTCGTGGTGACGGTCCCCGACGCCGAGCGTGGCGCCGCCCTGTTGAACACGGTGGCCGCCCGGGCACGGACCGCTCCGATGCCCGACGGCGGATCCTCCTCGGGTAGGTCGCTCACCTGACCGCGGGGGTGGGTCAGCGAGTCTTCTCGGTGACCCCCGCCGCCCAGTCCAGGTGGTGTTCGGAGGCCTGGTTGGCGCTGTTCTGAGCCATCGCCGAGCCGAGGATCCGGGGCAGGACCGCATCCCGGACGAGCCTGCCGACGGGCCCGGGCGCCTTGTTGTTGTTGATCCGGGCGGCCGTGCGGATGATCGCCTCGACGCGCGGCCGGCGGACCGTCTCGGTCTGGGCGAACGCCTCCTCGACACCGTCGCGGTCGCGCAACGACATGGCGAGCACCACCGCGTCCTCGATGGCGAGCGAGGCGCCCTGGCCGGACGTCGGCGACGGCGCGTGGGCGGCGTCGCCGATCACGATGACCCGGCCCGAGGACCAGGGGCGCAGCCGAGGAATCGTCTGGATCGGCGTCATCGGCGCGAAGTCGGGGGTGGCGGCGATGATCTCGAGCGCCGGCCCGGCGTCGTCGGCGTACAGCTCGGCGAACCGTGCGCGCCACTGCGCCTCGCCGACCGCGGCCAGCTCGCCGCGCGCCGGCTCGCGGCGCCGGGGCAGGTTCACGAACCACCACACCTCGTCGCCCGGCGCCACCGCGAAGCCGAAGAACGCGCGCTTGCCGAAGATCATCTCGTAGTCGCCGGGCGGCGAAGCCAGCGTGAGTCCTGGAGCGTACCCACCCGTGGTCACCAGGCCGGAGTAGGCGGGCTCGGGCGACCCAGGGAGCGCGAGCCGACGCACCGTGGAGTAGATGCCATCCGCGCCCACCAGGAGGTCGGCCTCCGCAACGGTTCCGTCGTCGAACTCGGCGCGCACCCGCGCCGGACCGGCGTCCAGCCCGACCAGACGGCGCCCGTACCGGATCTCGATCCCCCGTGCCTCGACCTCGGCCCGGAGCGCCCGGACCAGATCGGCGCGGCGGAGCGTCTGGCTGACCGTGCCGTCGGCGAGCGCGCTGCCGGTGCTGGTGGTGCCGAGCCGCTTGCCGGTATGGCTGCGCAGGGTCATCGCCGCCGTCGGGAAGCCCGCCTCGAGCACCCGCCCGTCGGCCCCGATCGCACGGAGGGCGTCGATGCCGTTGGTCGCGAGCGTCAGGAACGAGCCGCGGTCAGGCTCGGTGCGGTCCCGGGTCTCGACCACGGTCACGTCGATCCCGGCCCGGGTCAGGGCGACGGCGGCCGCCGAGCCCGCGACGCCACCACCGATGACGAGTGCGGTTCGTGCAGCGGTCATGACGGTTCTCCTCTGGTGTCCGTGGTGTTCTCCCGAGCGCCGGTGGCCGGCGCCCCCTGGTGGTAGGCACGCCAAGGCTCGGCCCAGCCGGCGTCCGGGTCGTCGAAGCGGTCGAGCAGGACGTGGATGAAGTCGGCCTCGGCGCCGAGCACGCGCTCGCGGTACTCGTCCTCGATGACGAAGATCGGGTGCAGCCCGCCGTCGACGATCGCGGTGCGCCGCTCGGCGATGGCCGCGACGTCGCCCTTGAGACGCCCCAGCCGGGCCTCCAGCAGTGCCCGCGCGTCGTCCGGGGGCAGCACGATGATGAGCGAGAGCGCGGCCGCGAAGGCCGGATACTCGTGCTGCGGCTCGGCGATGAGGCGACTGAGCCACCGGCGGGTCTCGGCTCGGCCCTCGTCGGTCACCGCGTAGGTGGTGCGCTCGGGCAGCCTGCCGGTGCGGTCGGTGCCCGATGGCCTGATGAGGCCGGCCGCATCGAGTTGCCGGACCACGCTGTAGAGCGCGCCGTAACTCAGCCGGAAGGTCTGCGCGGCGTCCCTGTCGATCAACTGGCGATGCAGCTCGTAGGCATGCATCGGTCGCTCTTCGAGGTAGACGAGCACGGCGAGGCCGAGCAGGTTCGTCATTCGTCGGGTCATGCCCATCAGACTAGTTTGGAAAAACTAGTTTGACAAGATTAGGTGACGTGACGCACACGAGCCGCCCGGCCGCCGTCGGGCCCCGCCGCACTCCCGACCACGGGACGGGGTGCGCGGTGCGTCCGGGTGGTGGAAGGATGACGGCGTAACGAAAGTCGTCCGTTCAACCAATCGGTCGGTGAGGACCTCCGGTCGAGCGGCTGACCGCCCATGCAGACGAAGCCACCCGGAGGAACCATGGCCCGCATCTACGACAACGCGACCGCACTCATCGGAAACACTCCCCTGGTGCGGCTGAACCGCCTCACCGAGGGCATCGACGCCACCGTGCTCGCCAAGCTCGAGTTCTACAACCCGGCGAACAGCGTCAAGGACCGGATCGGTGTGGCCATCGTGGACGCTGCCGAGGCCTCCGGCGAACTCCAGCCGGGCGGCACGATCATCGAGGCGACCAGCGGCAACACCGGCATCGCGCTGGCGTTCGTCGGCGCCGCCCGCGGCTACAACGTGGTGCTGACCATGCCCGAGACGATGTCGAACGAGCGCAAGATGCTGCTCAAGGCCTACGGCGCGGAGTTGATCCTGACTCCGGGTTCGGAGGGCATGAAGGGGGCGGTCGCCCGCGCCGAGGCCATCGCCGCCGAACGGCCCGGATCGATCCTGGCACGCCAGTTCGCGAACGAGGCCAACCCGGAGATCCACCGCCGCACCACGGCCGAGGAGATCTGGAACGACACCGACGGCGCCGTCGACATCGTGGTGGCCGGCATCGGGACCGGCGGCACGATCACCGGGGTCGGGCAGGTCCTCAAGGAGCGCAAGCCCGGGGTGCAGATCATCGCGGTCGAGCCTGCCGAGTCCCCGATCCTCAACGGCGGCCAGCCCGGTCCGCACAAGATCCAGGGCCTCGGCGCGAACTTCGTCCCGGAGATCCTGGATACCTCGATCTACGACGAGGTCATCGACGTCAACGCCGAGACCGCCGTCAAGGTGGCCCGCCGCGCCGCCACCGAGGAGGGTCTGCTCGTGGGCATCTCCTCCGGCGCCGCGATCGACGCCGCCCTGCAGGTGGCCGCCCGCCCGGAGAACGCCGGCAAGACGATCGTGGTCGTGATCCCGTCCTTCGGCGAGCGTTACCTGTCCACGATCCTGTTCGCGGACCTCGTCGAATAACGTGCACCATCTGCCACTGCGCGCACTGATCGCGGAGGACCTGGCCACCGCGCGCCGTCGGGACCCGGCGGCGCGCACCCGGGTCGAGGTCGCGCTGACCTATTCCGGTGTGCATGCCCTGTGGCTGCACCGGATCGCGCACAAGGTCTGGCACGTCTCGCCGCTGCTGCGGCTGCCGGCGCGGATCATCTCGCAGTTGGCGCGCGCGCTCACCGGGGTGGAGATCCACCCCGGCGCGGTGATCGGCCGGCGGTTCTTCATCGACCACGGGATGGGGGTGGTGATCGGTGAGACCGCCGAGGTCGGCGAGGACGTGCTGATGTTCCACGGGTCCACCCTCGGCGGGCGGACCATGTCGCACGGCAAGCGCCACCCGACCGTCGGGAACAACGTGGTGATCGGGGCCGGGGCGAAGGTCCTTGGCCCGGTCACCATCGGCAGCGACGTGCAGATCGGCGCGAACGCCGTGGTCGTCAAGGACGTGGCCGACGGCGACGTGGTGGTGGGTGTGCCCGGCCGGCCGCGCCCCCGGCCGGCCGAGTCCTCGCCAGAGGACCTGATCGACCCGGCGATCTACATCTGAGCCGGCTCGGCCTCCTCGCCGGGCTCCCAGCCGGCCTCGCGCAGGTCCACCCGCGGCGGGTTGTGCGCGGTGAGCGGGACGCCCTCGGCGCGCAACGCCTCGAGGGCCCGCCCGGCCACCCGCTCGGCGGCGGCCCCGCTCGCGGTGACCACCCGCCACCACGGCACGTCGGACCCGTAGAGCGCCATGACCCTGCCGACGGTTCGGGCACTGCCCTTGCCGGTTCGCTCGCGGGCTGCCTCCGCGATCACCCCGTAGGTGCTCGCGCGGCCCGGCGGGATCTGGGCGACCAGGTCGAGCACAGCCTCGACGTAATCCTCGGCGACGTCTCTCACCCGCCTATGATCACCCATGAGATGTCGATGAGTACCCATTCCGAACCCGCGCCCGCCCCCGACGAGTCCGTCGGCTACGTGTGCCCGCACTGCGACGCCACCCACGAGCACGACCACGTCGATGAGCATGCCGTGGTGCTGGCCCGGCTGGCCTCGCTGGCGCGGTTCGCGTGGCTGCGGGTCGGCATCGGCGTGCTCGCCCTGGTGGCGCTGCTCGTTCTCACCCCGCCGACGGCGGCCCTCGCCTACGTCTTCGCGGGTCTGGCCGCGTGGGCGCTCACCACGGCGCTCGGTCTACTGGTCGCCTCGGTCCGGGCCGCCCGCACCGGCAACCGGCGCGAGGGCGCCTTCGTACTGACGGCGGTGCTCGCCGGTGCCGCCGTGACGCCGCTCGCCGCGCTCGGCGTGGCCCTGGCCGCGCGGTCCGGACTGGCCGGCGCAGGCGGTTCCGACGCCCTCACCCTCGGTGCCGCGACGGCGGTGACACTGGCCGGTGCCCTCGGCTGGTACCTCGGCGCGGCCGGGTCCGAGGTGGTGGGCACCATCAGCCTGCGTCATCTGCTCCTGCAGGAGTCCCGCGCCGGCGAGGCGGCGCGGGACGTCGCGGTACGTACCCGCGAGTCCGTGCACCCGCTGCGGGACCTGTTCTGGACCCTGGCCAGCGCCCTGGTGTTCGGCCTCTGGGTGTTCGCGTGCCAGTTCCTGCCCGTGCTCGTGGTCGTGCTGATGCCCCTGCACGTGGTCCTGGTGGTGCTGTCCCGCCGCCTGCGCGAGGACTGATCACGCCCGCGCGAGGACCCGCGCAAGGATGGCGCCCCGCCGGCGCCCGTGAGGCAGAACCCCAAGCCTGAGACAGGACGTTATAACGCACTACCTCAGGCCCAGGTTTCTACCTCACCGCGCGAGCGATCGCCGCGCGAGCCCATCGACACGGGTCGGCGTCAGCGGGCGGCTTCGTAGGCGGCGAGCTGGTCGATCCGGCGTTGGTGCCGCTCGTCGTTCGAGAACGGTTCGGCGAGGAACGCCTCGACGATCGCGATCGACTCGGCCTCGCTGTGCTGGCGGGCCCCGACGGCTACGACGTTCGCGTCGTTGTGCTGGCGGCCCAGCTTCGCGGTCTCGGTGCTCCAGGCGAGCGCCGCGCGCACCCCGGTGACCTTGTTCGCGGCGATCTGCTCGCCGTTGCCGCTGCCGCCGATGACGATGCCCAGCGTGCCGGGCTCGGCCACGACGGCCTCACCGGCGGCGAAGCAGAACGACGGGTAGTCGTCGAGGGCGTCGTAGGCCTCGGCGCCGTGGTCCACCACGTCGTGACCGGCACCGGCGAGGTGGGCGATCAGTGCGGACTTGAGTTCGAAACCGGCGTGGTCGGCGGCGATGTGGATGCGCATGGAGGTCATCATGCCGCACCGCCCACCCACCCGTGCGAGGCGTCGGCGGCGTGAACTAGATTCGTTCCATGACGATCTCAATAGCCGACGCCACGTCCCACGAGGCCAACCGCGCCGCCATGGACACCGACGTCCGCCCCCAGGATGACCTCTACCGACACGTGAACGGTTCCTGGCTCGCGTCCCACACCATTCCCGCGGACCGCGGACGGGACGGCACCTTCCACCTGCTCCACGACCAGGCCGAGCAGGACGTCCGCACCATCATCACCGAGGCTGCGAGCGTTCCCGCCGACGATCCCGCCGCCGATGAGGCCGCGAAGATCGCCGCCGTGTTCGCCTCCTTCATGGCCACCGACCGGATCGAGGCCCTTGGCACGAACCCGTTGGCGCCGGACCTCGAGCCGGTCACCGCGGCGCACACCCGCGAACAGCTCACCCGCGCCCTCGGCAGCCTGCAGCGCACCGGGGTGGGCGGCGGCGTCGGGCTCTTCGTCGAGAACGACGCCGACGACCCGACCCGCTACATCGTCTACCTGACCCAGTCCGGGCTCGGTCTGCCCGACGAGGCCTACTACCGCGACGACTCGCACGCGCAGGTGCGCACGGCCTACGTGGCACACGTCGCGGCGATGCTGGCCCTGGCCGGCGTGGTCACCGAGGCGGAGGCGCACGGTGCCGCCGAGCGCATCATGGCGCTGGAGACGAAGCTCGCGGCCGGCCACTGGGACAACGTGCGCAGCCGGGATGCCCAGGCCACGCACAACCCGAGCACCCTGGCCGCGCTCGCCGAGCAGGCACCCGGCTTCGACTGGGCCCTCTGGGCCGGCGCCCTCGGTGCACCGGAGGGCGCGATGACGGACCTGATCGTGCGCCAGCCGTCCTACCTGGCGGCGTTCGCGCAGGCCTGGGCCACCGAGGACGTCGACCTGTGGCGGCTGTGGCTGACCTGGCGGGTGATCCGGTCCCGGGCGGCGTACCTGCCGGAGGCCTTCGTCGAGGAGAACTTCGACTTCTACGGGCGCACCCTCACCGGCGCCCAGGAGGTCCGTGAGCGCTGGAAGCGGGGCGTCTCCCTGGTCGAGGGCGTGCTCGGGGAGGCGATCGGCAAGATCTACGTCTCCCGCCACTTCCCGCCGTCCCACAAGGACGCCATGGACACCCTCGTGGCGGACCTGATCGAGGCCTACCGCCGCTCGATCACGAACCTGGACTGGATGAGCCCGGCCACCCGGGAGCGGGCGCTGGCCAAGCTGGACGCGTTCACGCCCAAGATCGGCTACCCGGCGAAATGGCGGGACTACTCGGCCCTGGTCGTGGACGAGACGGACCTGATCGGCAACGTCCGGGCGGCGAGCGCGTTCGAGACGGACTACGAGCTCGGCAAGATCGGCAAGCCGATCGACCGGGACGAATGGTTCATGCCGCCGCAGATGGTGAACGCCTACTACAACCCCGCGATGAACGAGATCGTGTTCCCGGCGGCCATCCTGCAGCCGCCGTTCTTCGACGCCGACGCTGATGCCGCCACCAACTACGGCGCCATCGGTGCGGTCATCGGCCACGAGATCGGGCATGGCTTCGACGACCAGGGCAGCCGTTACGACGGCGAGGGCCGCCTGCACGACTGGTGGGAGGCGAGCGACCGCGAGGAGTTCGAGAAGCGCACCAAGGTCCTCATCAACCAGTACGGCGCCATCTCCCCCGCGCAACTGAACGGATCGCACCACGTGAACGGCGCCCTGACCATCGGAGAGAACATCGGGGACATCGGCGGGCTCGGCATCGCCATCAAGGCCTACCGGATCGCCCTCGAACGACAGGGCCGCACCGAGGGCGAGGTCATCGACGGGGAGAGCGACCTGGAGCGGCTGTTCTTCTCGTGGGCGCGCGGTTGGCGTCTGAAGGCCCGCGACGAGGAGATGATCCGGTTGCTGTCGATCGACCCGCACTCCCCCGACGAGGTCCGCTGCAACGCGGTGGTGCGCAACATCGACGAGTTCCACACGACGTTCGGGGTGCGTCCCGGGGACGGGATGTGGCTCGAGGAGTCCGAGCGCGTCCGGATCTGGTGAGCACCTGGTAGCCGAGGTGGCGGGCCCCGGGGCCCCCCCCCGCCCCCCCGGCCCGGGCGGGGGCCCCGGGGGCCCGCCCCCCCCCCCCCGCCGC